>JAFUFB010000026.1 GCA_017470145.1 Clostridia bacterium
CAAGAAGTTGCCAAGCAGTTAAACGAGATGATGTGATGGGGAATCTGGACAAAATGGCGGCTACAGGAAATTCAGAAAAATGTAGCCATTTTGTAGCCAGAGAAAAGGAAAAGTCCCCGGAACCTGTTGAAAATCAACAGTCCCAGGGACAGGATGTTAAGAATTGACTATTCCCACTCCACCGAGGCCGGGGGCTTGGTGGTCACGTCCAGCAGGACACGGTTCACCTGCTTTACCTCGTTGACGATGCGACGGCTGATCTGGCCCAGCAGCTCATAGGGAATGGGATACCAGTCCGCGGTCATGAAGTCGTCCGTCGTGACGGCACGGATGGCCACAGCGTAATCATAGGTACGTTCATCCCCCATGACGCCGACGCTGCGGACGCCGGTCAGTACGGTGAAATACTGGGCGATCTCCCGGTCCAGTCCTGCCTTGGCGATCTCCTCCCGAAGAATGGCGTCACTCTCCCGGACGATCTGTACCTTTTCCTCCGTCAAGTCCCCCATGACCCGAATGGCCAATCCCGGCCCCGGGAAGGGCTGCCGCCACACCAGGCTTTCCGGCAGGCCCAGGGCGATGCCCAGCTCCCGCACCTCGTCCTTGAACAGCATCCGCAGGGGCTCGATCAGGGTGGTAAAGCCCAGCTCCGCCGGCAGGCCGCCCACGTTGTGGTGGCTCTTGATGACATGGGCCCCCTGAGCGCCGCCGCTCTCGATGACGTCCGGATAGATGGTTCCCTGGGCAAAATGATCCAGCTTCCCCAGCTTCCGGGATTCTTCCTTAAACACTTCCACGAATTCCCGGCCAATGATCTTCCGCTTGGTTTCCGGATCCGTCACCCCTGCCAGCTTCTCCATGAAATGCTGTCTGGCGTCCACCGCCACCAGCTTTACCGGGAAGGTGTCCGTAAACACCGCCCGCACCTGCTCAAATTCCCCTTTTCGCAGGAAGCCGTGGTCCACAAAAACGCAGGTCAGCTGATCCCCAATGGCCTTGGCCAGCAGTGCCGCGGCCACCGCGCTGTCCACCCCGCCGGAGAGGCCCAGCAGCACTGTATCCTTTCCAATGGCCTCCCGCAACAGCTGAATCTGCTGCTGGGCATAATCTCCCATGTTCCATGTGCCGGCGCATCCGCAGACATCCATCAGGAAATGCTCCAGGATGCTCATGCCATGCTGGGTATGGGTCACCTCGGGATGGAACTGCACGCCATAAAATTTTTTCTCCTCATTGGCCATGGCGGCGATGGGACAGGTGTCCGTCCCCGCCACGGTGCCAAAGCCTTCCGGCAGCTCCATCACCTGATAGGTATGGCTCATCCAGCAGGGATTGTTGGCCTCCGTGTCCCGCAGAATGGGGCATAGGTGGTTCATCCGAACCTGCACCAGGCCGTACTCTCGCTTCTCCGCCGGCGCCACCCGGCCTCCCAGCAGATGGCCCATCAGCTGCATGCCATAGCAGATGCCCAGAATCGGGATGCCCAATTCAAAAATCTCCATGGGCACCCGAGGCGCCTCCGGATCCAGCACGCTGGAAGGCCCGCCGCTGAAGATGATCCCCTTGGGCGCAATCTCCCTGATCTGGTCCATGGTGGCCGTGTATGGCAGCACCTGGGAATAAACATGCAGCTGCCGCACTCTGCGGGCGATCAGCTGCGTATACTGTCCGCCAAAATTTAGAATTAACACAGTTTCCTGACCCATCAACATCCTCCCCTTTCCTTCCGGGCTCCGCGCCTATTATCGCACGGTGCGAGACCCCATCGCAAGCGACCATCCGGGAAAAAACCAGCGAAAAATCAACAGGCTCACAACTGATGACCGCCAGTGGCGGAAATTTCATCAGTTGTGAGCTCAACCGAAACGAGCGATCTCCCCAGTGGGGAGTTGCGACGATTGAGGTTGCGTTTGGCGAGAGCCGTTACCCGGGACGGAATACCCCGGAGGTAGCGCAGAACCGGGGGTAGCACAAAGGGGCAGGAAATTCTTCCTGCCCCAGCAATGTTCTGTTTTATTCCGCCATCACCTTGGCCCAAAGGTCCGGCTGACGGCTCTGCCACTCCGCGGGCAGGTCCACATACATTTCGTCCTTTTCGTATCCCGCCCGGGGCAAATAGGCGTCGTTGCCTTCATAATCGCCGCCGGGGCCGCTGAGGGCCTCCAGCACCTCCGCGTTGGCGGAGGTGTAACCCACCTCCAGGGAATTGGCTTCGCTGGCGTCGTATTCCAGCATATACTTGATGAACACATTGGCCAGCTTCGGGTTCTTGGCGTTGGCAGGGATCACCATGGCGTCCACGGCGAGGTTGGTTCCCTGCTCCGGCGTGCAATAGGCCATATCCTCGTTTTCAGACAGGATGTAAGCCGCGTCGCCGCTATACACCAGGGCCATCCACTTCAGGCCTTCCGCCATGCTGTCGATGACCTCGTCCGTCACATAGGAGGGCTTCAGATTCTGATGCATGGTCCGCAGCCATTCGTAGGCGGCCATGATCTCCTCCTCGTCCGTGGTGTTGGCGGAGTATCCCAGGGACTTTTCCGCGATCATGAAGGCGTCCCGGGAGGAATCATACATATAGGCATGCCCGGCGTAGTCCGCGTTCTGGAAGGCGTTCCAGCCCTGGGCCTCCATATCCTCCGGGTCAATCTTCGTCGTGTCGTACACGATGCCCACCGTCTGCCAGAAATAGGGCACGGAATAGGTGTTGTCCGGATCGTAAGGCAGGTTCTGCACGCCCTCCGCCAGGTTGTCCAGGTTATCCACGATGGACTTGTCCAGGGGCTGCAGCTTGCCGGCCGCGATGAGCCGCTCGATCATGTAATCGCTGGGCACGATGACATCCCAGGCGTCCTCGGACTGCAGCTGCAGCCACAGATACTCGTTGGACTCATAGGTTTTATAATTCACCCGGACATTGTATTCCTTCTCGAAGGCCCGGATCACGGACATATCCACGTACTCGCCCCAGTTGTACACGTTCAGGGTGGAGCCGGCGAATTCCGCGGGGTCGAAGCCTTCTGCCAGGCTTATGGTGGGCAGGACCATCGCCAGCGCCAGGAGTAAAACAAGCAGCTTTTTCATGGGTAAATACCTCCTTTGTTTGAAATCCGATCCAGGTTGTTTTCTTCCCGGTCTCAGATTTCCTCTTTTTTATTCTTCCTCTCTCGAAGAGCGGGAATCACGTTAGCCAGCACCAGCACCAGGGTCACCGCGATAACGATCAGGGTGGACAGCGCGTTCACGCTGGGATTGAAGCGCTTCATGGAGTAAACATACATGGAAATATTCTGCACATCCACGCCGGCGGTGAAGAAGGAGATCACAAAATCGTCGAAGCTCATGCTGAAGGCGATCAGCGCGCCGGAGAAGATGGCGGGATAGATCTGGGGGATAATGACCTTCCGCAGGGCCTGCCAGGGGCTGGCCCCCAGGTCCAGAGCCGCCTCCGCCACGTTGTCATCCAGCTGCCGCAGCTTGGGCATAACGGAGAGGATCACGTAGGGGATGCAGAAGGTGATATGGGCCAGGGTCAGGGTCACGATGGATCGCTGAATCTTGGCGGAGAGGAACAGCAGCATCAGGGAGATGGCCGTCACGATGTCCGGATTCAGCACTGGCAGGTTGTTCAGCTCCAGGGCGATGGTGCGCACCAGGGGCTTGGCCTTGCTGAGACCAATGGCTGCCACGGTGCCCACCACGGTGGAAACCCCGGTGGCAATCAGGGCCACCAGCACGGTATACCAGATGCTCTCCAGCATCTCCCGGTTCTGGAACATCTCCTCATACCACCGGGTGGAGAACCCGGCGAAGGAGATCATGGATTTGCTGTCGTTAAAGGAGAACACCACCACGTAGAGAATCGGCAGATAGATGAACGCCAGCACCAGCAGTAAATAGCCGGAGGTAAAGAAATTCCAGACAGATTTTTTCCTTTCCATCTCGTTATCCCTCCTCTACCGTGCTGCGGTCCAGCTTCTTGGTCAGATACATGGACGCGATGATAATCAGAGCCATGATCAGGGAAATGGCGCTGCCGAAGTTCCAATCCCCCGCCACCAGGAAATAAGTCTCGATCAGATTACCGATCAGCACGTAATTTCCGCCGCCCAGCAGCTTGGGAATCACGAAGCTGGACACCGCCGGCAGGAAAACCAGGGTAATGCCGCTGATGATGCCCGGCACGCTCAGGGGCAGGGTCACCTTCAGGAAGGTCTTCCACCGGTTGGCCCCCAGGTCGTAGCTGGCGATGAGCAGATTCCGGTCCAGTTTGGCGATGGCGGTGTGAATCTGAATGATCATATAGGGCAGGAAGTCATACACCATGCCGATGAACACCTTGACCTCGCTCTCCAGGTCAAAATTCATCAGAATGCCCCGCCAGGCATAGGTTTTCAGCAGCATATTGATCCACATGGGCAGCGTCAGCAGCAGGATCATAAAGGTCTGCCGCTTCTCCGGCAAATTGGCGATGAACAGCGCCGCCGGATAACCGATGAGGATGCAGAAAACGGTGGTAATCAGCGCGATGCGCAGGGAGGTCCAGAGCACCTTCAGGAAGGTAGGATCGCTGAAGAACCGCGCAAAATTGTCCAGGGTAAAGCTGAAGGTAATGACCCCGTTGCTGGACCGGGTGGTGGCATACAGCAGGATCATGATCATGGGCGCGACGATGAACAGGGCGATCCACACCAGGTAGGGATAGCTCATCCGAAAAAAGGATTTCATACGTCCGTCACTTCCTTATGCATGACATGGATATCCTCCGGGCCGAAGTCCAGCCCCACCCGGTCCCCCACCTCCAGTCGGGCGGTGGTTTCCACCTTGTAGACCCGGCCCCGGGTGGCGAAGGTGATATCATAGGAGCCTTCCTTCACGTCCGCCGGGTCGAAATCGAACCGCACGTCCGTAATCTCGACCGGGGAATCATCCTGCAGGTTCCAGGCTTCCGCGCTGGCCCAGGTTTTCAGGTCGGTAGAGATGGCCATGGAATCCCGAATCTCGTCGGGGGTGATGAAGAAATCCAGGGCGCTGATGCCGATGTTGTGCCGGGCGTCCTCCACGTATTCCGGGTGGATCACGTGCACGTTCACCGTCACCTCCGTGCCCTTTTCCGTGCCAAAGGTGATGGTATAAATCCCCGGTCGTTTTTCAATGTTATGGCTTACCCGGGTCAGGGAAATATCCCGATCCTCCTCATCCCAGGCCTGGGCGTTGGCGATGGAGATAAAGTCCTGATCCGTCATTTCTTTGTTTTCCAGGTCGTCGGAGTCCACATAGAAGTCGTTGGCGCTGATCTTCTCCCCCGCCTGGGCGTTGGTCAGGTCGTGCTGGGTCACCACGTGCATTTGGACGGTCTTCTTCGTGCCCGTCTTGGTCTCCACCATTAGCTCATAATGCACGCCCTTGAAAATGACGTTCTTTACCTCGCCCCGCAGCACCCCGTCCTTGGGCTTCACCACCGCCAGATCCTCCGGGCGAATCAGCACATCCACCGGCTCCTCCTTGCGGAAGCCGAAATCCACGCACTCGAAATTCTTGTCATCGAAGCGGACCTTATAATCGTCCAGCATGACCCCATCCACGATATTGCTTTCGCCGATGAACCGGGCCACGTAGGCGTTGGCTGGCTCGTTGTAGATCTCCAGGGGCGTGCCGATCTGCTCGATCTCCCCCGCGTTCATGACCACGATCTTGTCGCTCATGGTCAGGGCTTCCTCCTGGTCATGGGTGACGAAGATGAAGGTGATGCCCACCTCCTGCTGAATCCGCTTCAGCTCCCGCTGCATCTCCTTGCGCAGCTTTAGATCCAGGGCCCCCAGGGGCTCGTCCAGCAGCAGCACGTTGGGCTCGTTGACCAGGGCCCGGGCGATGGCTACCCGCTGCTGCTGTCCGCCGGAAAGCTTGGTCACGTTCCGCTTTTCATATCCCGTCAGGTTCACCAGGCTCAGCATGCGGTTCACCTTCTGGGCGATGATATCGTTGCCCATCTTCTTGATCCGCAGGCCGAAGGCGATATTCTCATATACATTCAGATGGGGAAAAAGGGCGTATCGCTGGAACACGGTGTTGATTTCCCGCTTATAGGCCGGCACCTTGTCGATGCACTGCCCGTCGAAAATCACCGTGCCCTCGTCCTGTTCCAAAAAGCCGCCCAATATGCGCAGCAGCGTGGTCTTTCCGCAGCCGGAGGGCCCCAGCAGCGTAACAAACTCATTTTCGTAAATATTTAAATTTACTCCCTTGAGCACTACCTGTCCGTCAAAGCTTTTGACGATGTTCCGAAATTCAATCAGCTTCCGCATGTTCTAACCTCCCAGAAACAGAATGACGTCGGGACCGACACTTGCAGCGCCTGCGCCCTGCTCTTGCCCGCAACTTCCCAATTAAACCATAGCTTTCCCCCCCCTGTCAATTATGTGAAAAAAATTTTATAAAATTAATTTTTGCGCTGATTTCCCAGGCAAAAAACCCGGATGACAAATCATCCGGAAGGGGGTATCATAAGGCTGGAAGCAATTTTCGCCTGAAAGAAGAGGAGTAAGCTAATGACCACTTTTGACATGGTATATTCCATTGTACGCAAGATTCCCGAGGGCATGGTGGCCTCCTATGGTCAGGTAGCGGAGGCCCTGGGCAATCGGCGCCTCTCCCGGGTGGTGGGCTATGCCCTCCATGTGAATCCGGAACCCGGCGTCATCCCCTGCCATCGGGTGGTAAAGCAGGATGGACAGGTGTCCCCCGCCTTTGCCTTCGGCGGCGCCAATCAGCAGGTAGCGCTGCTGCGGGCCGAAGGCGTCGAATTTCGGGATGAAACCCATGTGGACATGGAGCGTTTCCGTGTCCCCACGTTCATTCTGTCCCAGGGGGAAAGCGAACCGGAGGAACCCGCTTACCGTCGCTCCGCCAGATAGGCCATCAGCGCGTCCCGATTCTGAATGGGGGTGGTGGTAGGCCGGCCCAGGTCCGCCCGGGCGCCATTGGCGCATCGGATCTCCAGCAAAATTGGTCCCTGCGCTTCCTTCACTGCCGTCAGGATTTCCCGCAGGCTTTCAGGGCCCTCCGCCGTAAAGACCCGCGGATATCCCGCCGCCTTCGCCAGGCCCGTCAGGTTCAGCCCCCCGGAGCAGACCGGCATGCCCCCCACGGTCTCGTGGGCGCCATTGTTGATCACCACATGGATCAGGTTTCCCGGCGCCTTCTCCCCGATCAGGGGCAGAGCCCCCAGGTGCATCATCGCCGCTCCATCCCCGTCCAGGCACCAGACTCGCCGCTCCGGCTTCTCCCGGGCGATCTGCAGCGCAATCATGGAGGCATGGCCCATGGAGCCCACGGTCAGGAAATCCCTTTCATGCCCTTCTCCCCGGGCCTCCCGGATTTCGAACACCTCCCGGGATAATTTCCCGGTGGTGCATACATATATGTCCCCTTCTCCGCCGGCGGACAGCAGTATTGCCACCGCTGCCTCCCGGGTCATGGCGTAATCGTTGCCATAGGCTGGCCGCTGGACGCTTTTTAAGGCCCCCTTGCGAATCACCAGGGCCGCGATTCTCCCCGCCGCCAAGGCTTCCCGTAGGCGGGCAAATTTCGTCTGGAATGCTTCTTCCCCATCCTCCGGGTTCAGAATTTCATAGGGGATTTCCATCAGCTCCAGCTGCCCCAGGGTGATCTGCCCTTGGGTCACATGCTGGGGCTCATCCTTCGTGCCCGGCTCGCCCCGCCATCCGATGACCAACAGACAGGGCATTCCATAGACCTGGCGGTCCATCAGGGAGGCAAGGGGATTCACCGCGTTGCCTAATCCACTGTTCTGCATGTAGCATAGCGCCGGCCGCCCGGTGGCCAAATAATGCCCCGCGCATAGGCCGATGGCGCCGCCCTCGTTGTGGGCCACGGTGTGCCGGGAGCCCTGGGTGCCATACCGGGCGTACAATTCATCGCACAGGCCCTTCAGAAAGGAATCCGGCACCCCGGTGTAGAAATCGATCCCCGCCTGCTCGCAGGCCTTCAACAGAATCGCCGCGTCCATGATCAGCTGTCCTCCCATCGTTGCGCAATAGCCCTCCCCTTTTGAGGGGAGGGCTTTCCTTTAATTATCCGCCAGGTTGTATCCGTTCTTCATCTTTTCGCTGGCGATCTGAACCACCTTGTTCAGGGTGTCCGTGGTCTGCTTCCGCGCCATCTTCGCCAGCTTCTCGTTGGCTTCCGCCGCCAGGCGCAGATCCCCCATCTCCCGAATCTTCCCATCGTATTCCCGAATCAGCTGCCGGCCCTTGGTGGCCACGGCGTTCTGATACCGCTCGATCTGCTGGATGGCCGCGGCGTAGTTGTGATCCGCCAGGGTGTCGATGAGCCGGCTGCCCCAGTAGAAATTGTCGGTGGATACATCCGTGGTCACCTGGCTCAAATAGGCCGGCATCTTCGCCACCTGGGGATACACTGGCAGCATGGCGCTGAAGGTGGTGGACCCAAAGCAGATCCATTCGATCCCCTTCACCGCCTCCGGCGCGTCGGGCCGAATCTGGCAGATGGAGGTGACGCCGGTGCGGTTGATGCCGATGGAGCGATAGATGCCCCGCTTGCCGGTGTTCTGATTGGTGTAGGGATTGTAGGGCGTGCCCTGGTAATGGCTGGACAGCAGGTATTTTACATCCTCCGCCGCCAGCTTCCGCTCCGGCTTCAGGCACCAGGGGATATTGTCGCTCTCGGGGGTGAACTCCGCCTCCGGCCCCTCCCAGCGGTGGGTGGTGGGGGTCAGGAACCGCCCCATGAACCAGGCCCGGGGCGTGTTGTACACATGGTCGATGTCGGAATGGGAGCCGAAGATATTCCGGGGATTGAAGACGCCATCCTGGTTCAGGTCCAGGTGATTCTCCCGGATGAACTCCCGCAGATCCGCGGAGCAAATATGCGCCTCCTGGGCGCCGAAGGCGTCCTCCAGGTCATAGCTGTCCATGCCGAATTGGTTGGGGGCGATGACCACCGCCTCCTCCGGCACCTTCTTAGCCATCCAGTGGTGTCCGCCGATGGTTTCCAGCCACCAGACCTCCTGGTCATCGTTGAAGGCGATGCCGTTGGATTCATAGGTGCCGTACTGCTCCAGCAGGGCTCCCAGTCGGGTGACGCCCTCCCGGGCGCTGTGGATGTAGGGCAGCACCAGGGTCACAAAATCCTCCTCCCCAATGCCGCCGGGAATCTCTTTCTCCCCCCGCTTTTCCGCTTTCTTGAGCTCCACCAGGGGGTCCGCCGCCAGCACCCGGGGATTGGAGGTGATGGTCTCGGTGGCCGTCATGCCCACGTTCACCGCGTTGATGCCCGTGGCGGGCCAGAGGCCATCCTTCTTGTCCACATTGGGGCAGGTGGTATAGCGCATGGGATTGTCCGGCAGCACTACCTCCGCGTGGGAATTCACCGTTTTATACTTCCGGGGTTGATCCTTGGGCTCCACCACAATCAGCTTCTTGACGTCGAAATGGCCGTCGTCGGTTCTCGCGATCATGGTGGATCCGTCGTTGCTGGCCTTCCGGCCTACCAGTACAGTTGTGCAGGGCATGGTTTCTTTCTCCTTTTCGTAGGTTCTGTATGGATTGTCTTCTCTGTGTGAGAGTGAAAATTTCTTTTTCCACTGGCACAGGGATGGTTTACTGTATCTCCCAGGTGCCTACCTGGTCGCTGAAGCCAATGCCCAGCACCTCGCAGGTCGCCCTCGCGGCGGTTTTCCCGTCGTATTTTCCAATTTGGTTCAGCTGTTTCCCCATGAAGACCACCACGGCCGTCTGCCCGCCATCCAGATCGCAGGCCTCCTTCAGCCCCGCCGCCTGGCACAGGAAGGCCAGCTGAGGCATGGTGACTCCTTCGCTGCGGCTGCCCAGCCGCCCTTCGCACATGATGTCCACATAATGTCCCGGCTCGATCATGCCGAAGGCGTGCCGGGGATTCTTGGCCCGGCTGCGGGTGGGATCCTGCACCCAGGCGCTCAGTTGCCCCTCCCGAATCAGGTAAGGCCCGAAGCTGTGCACCATGTAAGCCCCACGATCCAGATAATCCTGGGCGCTGAGCTCTACGCTGGCGTGCACATCCAGCGATCCATCCTCGTAAAATGCCAGCGTGTCCAGATTGGGGAAGAACTTGCTTTCCACATGATCATATCGATCGTCATAATACACCTGTCCGTCCCGAATCTCTACCCCGACGGGATGGCCGTTCTTGCTGCCCACCCGGTAGGTATAATAATCCCCATTGCAGGCGAACACAAGATGATTGGCCGTGGCGTTCAATGCCGCGTCCACTCTGCTTTTCTTGCCCACCTCCTTCTCCGGGGTGTATTCCATGTTGACCATCCTCGTCCCGGCTTCCAGGTCGCACCAGATTTCCGTCTCGAACCAGGTCAGGGGCAGACTGCCGTCAAACTTCCGGGTAATTACCAGTTTGGTGGTTTCGTTGATGAAGACGTAATGCCCCCGGGCGTCATCGCTCCAGATGAATTCTCCTTTGTCCAGGAACCCCTTCTCGTTTAGGACCGGCAATCCCGGCGCCTCCGCCAGGGTCCATCCGGGCTCCGCTTCCCAGGCCCGCTTTTCCGTCAGATCCGCCGCGGGAATGTTTTCCAGAAAATCCTGGCGATCCTTGTCCTTCCCCACCAGGGAGGCCGCCAGCCCAAAGGTATTGTTGGCATATTTGATGCCCTGGTCATAGACGCTCTGCTTCTGATCATCCTGGGTTTTATGAAACAGATAGGCATAATAGGCCAGGCCCATGCCCGTCCTGCCTCCCAGCTGTTCCAAGGGCTGATTCCAGTCGAAGACAATCTGATCCTCCACCGCCCCGTATAGGTGCAGGTACAGCTTCTGGGGTGTCCAGCTCTTTTCCGCGTCGTTGAAGGCCTTGACGCAGGCGTCCGCAAGCATCATTCGCTGCCCGTTCTTGCCCTCGCCCTGCTCGTCCGGCCCCACCACCACCTGGGGGCGGGTGGCTTCAAAGACGCCCTTGATCCAGGAAATCAGGGTTTCTTCCCCGTTTTTGGTGCTGATGGTCTTGTAGGCCGCCTTGATCCCGCTGACCTTGGCGGTCTTAAATCCCTCCATGATGGGGTAATCCCGATAGCCCATGGACCACAGCCCGTTCAAAAACTCGCTGCGCCGGCTGGTGTTGGCATAGCTCATCAAGGCCACAGCCACCGTCCGCCCCTGCTCCGCCGCGTAGTAAGGAATGGCGCCGCCATAGTACAGCAGCTCCTCCTCCGGATGGGCTACCAAGAACAGCACGTCGCTCTGCTCCGGCGTAGGGTTCCACCTTTGTACCCAGTCGGGAATCCGGCCCGCGCCAAAGGTATAAACCTCGTTGAAGCCCATGGTCTGCTTCTTTTCCCCCAGGGCGTAGACGCGGACGTCGGTGACCCCCTCCAGGGCGTAAAAGGCATGGACATAATCGCTGCCATCCTGCACCTTTTCCCAGGCGTCGCCCTGCTTTACCTGAATTTCATATTCCTCCGGCATGCTCCGGAAGCAAAGATACAGCCCGTAAATGGGTTCCTTGCTGGTGATGGTCAGGGTGGGATTTTTCACGGACTTGCTCTCGGAATAGGTGGTAAACTTCCGGTCCGTCAGGCTCCTGAGATTTTTCACCCCCGCCAGGTTAAAGGTGCACGCGGAAGAAATCTCGATCGCGTCATCCTCCGCCGCAGCCAGCCCACCGAAGCCCAGCGCCAACGCCAGGACCAATAGCAGCAATCCGATTTTCTTCATTCGCCGATCGTCTCCGTATACAAGATTCGCGGGGGATTCTCTTCGATATGCTCCAGGAAGTCTGTGTGAGTTTCGTCGGGACCGACCTGGGAGGCATATAGCCCAAAGGTGGTGTTGGGAAAGGCTTCCCCCGTCACCTCCACGCTCAGCAGGGTCCATTTCCCCTTGATTTTCACCTTCGCCCCCTCCTGGGTCTTATGCAGGGCGTAGGCCTCGCTGGCGATCTCGATGCCCGTCTTGCCGCCCAGGCTCTCCAGGGGGATGTTCCAGTCGAACTGGGTCTGGTTTGTCTCGTCTCCATAAAGGTGCAGGTATAATTTTTTCACCTGCCAGGGGCCATATTTCTGCGCCGAATCTGAATATTTCTCCGGATCCGCTGCCAGGTCATATCCCTGGATCGCCGCGTCCGCCATCATCTTATGCTGCCCATGGCCATATTCGCCGTTCAGGTCGTGGGTCACCACCACCTCCGGCTGATGCTTTCGATATAGCTCCGTCACCCAGGAAAGCACCTTATCCTTCCCCAGGGCCTTATAGGCGTCCTTGGCGTTGTTGCTGTAGGCATCCCGGAAGCCGCCGAATTCCGGATAATGCCGCACCCCCAGGGTCCAAAGCCCGTTCAGCGCCTCGCTCCGTCGGGTGGTATTGCTCCAGGATAGATAGGCCACCACCACCCGCTTTCCCTTCTCCGCGGCGTAGGTAGGAATGGCGCCTCCCAGAAAGATCAGCTCATCGTCCGGATGGGCGGAGAAGAACAGGATATCCGCCTTCTCCTCCGTGGGCTCCCATCGCTGTACCCAGCCCGGAATCTCCCCCTCGCCGAAGAGGAAAACCTCGTTGAAGCCCAGCTTGTGGCTGCTTTCCTGGGTGGAATAGATTCGCAGGGAGGTGACCCCCTCCAGCTCGTAAAAGCTGTGTTGGAAGCGGGTATCTCCGGGCATCAGCGTCACCCATTCCGGCTCCTCCCCCTCCTCCGAGGGCTGCGTCAAGGTCTGGATCTCAAAGGAAGCGGGCACCTGACGGAAGCAAAGATACAGCCCGTGGATGGGAGTCTCGCTGGTGACAGCAATCCAAGGATGACGTATCTTGTTGCTCTCCCAATAGGAGGTGTATTTCCCGTCCGTCATCTGGGCCGGCCGCCATTGGGTGGAGCAGGTCCGAAAAACGCACTGCTGCGTAATGTCCGGCGCCTCCTCCCCCAGGGCTGCCCCGGAGAAGCAGCAAAGCGCCAGCGCCGCCAGAAAAGCGCCGATCCATTTCCTCATTGTATCCGTTCACCTCGGTTTGGGTTGATTCTCTTTCTCAGAGAGCCTGCTTCGCCTGTCCACCAGCGTTTCCCTATGCTTCGCCTTTTTCGTTTTCCGCTGGTTCCACCGGCTCCTCGGCAAAGTCCTCCTCCACCGGGGGCATCTGTTCGCAGACCATCAGGAAGGCATCCTCCCCGTTATCCTCGTAATACCGTTTGCGCTTGCCGATGGAGATGAACCCCACGCTGGCGTAAAGGTGCTGGGCCCGGAGGTTGCTGACCCGCACCTCCAGATCCGCCCAGGCGGCCCCCAGGTTGCTGACGTATTGCATCAGGGCCTCCATCAGCCGGCGGCCGACGCCCTGTCCCTGGGCTGCTTCCGCCACGGCGATGTTGGTGATATGGCATTCGTCCATCACCACCCAGGCCCCCGCGTATCCCAGGATTTCGCCCGCCCGATCCGCCACCAGGTATCGAGCCACCGGGTTTTTCTCTACTTCCCGCCGAAAGCTGTCCTCGCTCCAGGGTTTCGGAAAGGTGGCCGCCTCGATGGCTGCCACCTGGGCCACATCCCGATACTGCATGCGCCGAATCACAATGTTACTCACTGCGCATGGCCTCCAGCAGCTTCTTATTCTTCTCCGCGTTCGGCGGCCGCAGATAGAATTCCTTCAGGTTGCGATAATCCATGGGCTCCCTTTCCAGGGCCAGGGACCCTGCCGCCGCGGGCCGCAGGAAGGCAAAGGGCCCCTCCGCGAATTCCGCCCCGGGCCCCAGAATAGCCTGAATCTTCTCCCAATGAACGGTCATCCCGTCCCCCAGGAAAAACCAGGGGCCTTCCGGCTTCATCTGGCGAACCCTTTCCAGGAAATCCTCTAATTTCAGCGCCTCGTCCGCCATCAGCCGCTGCCCCTCCTGGAAGGCGGCGGCGTATACCTGGCCAGCCCGGGCGTCCTGCAGGGGGCATACCACCCCGGGCCAGTTTTTCCGATTGGCGCTGGCCGCCAGGGCCTCTAAGGCGTCCACGGGGATCACGGGCTTGCCGCTGCCATGGGCCAGGCCCTTCACAGTGGCCACGCCGATGCGGACGCCGGTAAAGCTGCCGGGGCCCACCACCACCGCCAGCGCATCCATTTCTCCCAGGGTATATCCGCCGCTCTCCAGGCATCTTTCCACCATGGGCATCAGGCTGGCGCTGTGGGTATTCTTGTTCTGCGCCGTGTATTCACTGGCTACCCGTGGGCCATCCATCACCGCTACGCCGCAAACCGGCCCCGAGGTATCCACCGCCAGCAGCTTCATCTTCTTCTCTATCCTTTCTCCCTATTGTTGCGCCCCTTCAAGCGAAGGGACGTTTCACTCCGGGGCCCTTGGAAGACGTCGGCACTTAGCGGATGGCGAGCGCTCGCGCGAAGGCAGCCGCTTTGTGCCGCTACGTCTGGAACGGGGGTTCGGAACGCCCGGAAAACTGTCCAGTGGACAGTTTTCAGCGGAGAACGGGCGGCAGCCCCGGGCCGGCGAGCCGTGCCCCGGAGGGGAACTCCCGCACGCTCAGTCAACCAAGCTGGTAAGCACCCGAAAGTTCCCATGCCTGTGCACCCGCAGCTCCCGGTCATTGTCCCCGGCCGGCGCAATGTCGATCATGGCAAAATCCGCCGGCAGGGCCTCCGGGCACTTCCCTGGCCATTCCACCAGGGCCACCCCGTCGCCTCCCAGATATTCCTCCATGCCCAGCTCGTATAGCTCTTCGGCGCTCTCCAGCCGATACCAGTCAAAATGGTACAGAGGCAGCCGCCCGCTGGTGTATACGTTCAGGATGGTAAAGCTGGGGCTGGTCACGGTTTCCCGCACTCCCAGCCCCAGCGCCACGCCCCGGGCCAATTCGCTCTTCCCAGCGCCCAAGGGTCCCTCCAGCAGGATCACATCCCCCGCCTGCAGCTCTTCCGCCAGGCGCGCGCCAGCCTGCCGGGTTTCCTCCGCGCTGTGTGTTCTCATGGGTCTTCTTATCCTTTCCTTGCGTTGAGCTGTTCCTTTCAGCCCCTTGAATTGCCGTGATCCCCTTATACCTTTTCATGCAGCAGCGGGGACAGCGGCTTGTAGATCAGGAAGGTAATCAGCGATAGCACCGCCACCTTCAGCAGATTGAAGGGAGCGCAGGCCAGGAAATAGAATTCCGCTTCCGTGTCCACAAAGGGCAGCACCTGCGTCGCCATGCCCACAATCGACTCGATGGACATGTGGAAGGCATTCTGATAGAAGGGGATCATTACCAGCCAGTTTACCAGCACCGCCACGATCACCTGGCAGATAGACCCCAGGATCATCCCCTTCAGCGCGCCCTTCCGGGTCTTTTGCCGTCGATAAAGCAGGCAGGCAGGGATCAGATACGCGGTGGTGGTTACCAGATCCGCCAGATTCCCAATCCCCATGGTGCTGCCCAGGCCCTTAATCAGCACATGGATCACGTTCTTCATCACCAGAATCAGCAACCCGGGCTCAATGCCCATGGCGAAGGCGCCCAGCAGCACCGGCACGTTGCTGAAGTCCAGCTTGTACATCGGGGGAATGACGGGAATTTCCAGCGTCAGATACAGGATCGTCGCCAGCGCGGTCAACACCGCCATCCGCGTCAGGTTGAAGGTGGAAAAGACACGTCGTTTCTGAGTTGTAGCAGCCATGGTTCAAAACCTCCGTAATAATGGATACGCCCCTGAAGCTGAAAAGCTGATCAGGGGCGGAAATACGAAAGATGTATCGCCGTGGCTCTTCTTTCATCCAGACTATACTGTCGGCTCCGGAATTCCACCGGAATCGGCCTCTTCCCACCAAAGGAGGAAGGAGGTTCGCGGGCTATACCGCCGGTCGGGATTTACACCCTGCCCTGAAGAAGCTTCAAGAAAACGCGTCCTGTTAGTCAAAGCCTTAGCTTTGCCGAAAGCATGATAGCATTCCTGTCCCCGGCTGTCAAGAGCTCTATCGGAGCTTTTATGGCTTTTATGGCTTTTATGGCTTCCCTCCGGCAGGTGTTCACAGGTCCGGGTGGTTCCGATAATCTCCAGGGGTTTGTCCGGTATATTTCTTAAAGCTCTTGGAAAAATGGGCCACATCCGCGTATCCTGTGGCCTCCGCCACCTGGTGAATTCGCAGAGAGGGGTCCTTCAGCAGCTGCTTCGCCCGCTCAATTCGCATGTTCCCCAGCAGCTCGAAGAAACTTTGGTTTGTTTCCCGGTTCAGCAGCTTGGACAGGTGCCATTGGCTGACATATACGTGGGAAGCAACCTCCGTCAGGCTCAGGTGGGGCTCCGTGCAGTGGGCCCGCATGTAGTCCAGCGCCGCCGTCACCAGGTGGTTCCCTGCCGCCTGGACGGTGGGCTCCTCCTCCAGATCCTCCAGCTTCTTCTCCGCCTCCCGTTTCTGCAGCTGCCCCACCATAAACCGGAAGGCTTCCTCCAATTCGTCCATCTTGCTGGGCTTCAGCAGGAATCGGCATACGCCGATGTGCATGGCCCGCTGGGCGTAATCAAAATCGCGGTAGGCCGTCAACACCGCCATCTGAATTTCCGGAAATTCGCTGTGGATGGCCGCCAGCATGGTCAGCCCATCCATGTTCGGCATGCGAATATCCGTCATCACAATGTCCGGCTTCTGTTCCCGAATTTTCTCCAGCCCCGACGCGCCGTCATAGGCCACGTCGATCACCTGGCATCCCAGCTTTTCCCAGGGCAGCACCTTGGTCAGCCCCTGGATGATCAGCCGTTCATCGTCCACCAGGATTACTCGATACATTTCTGCAACCTCCTCTTTCAGGGAAACAGCGTTTTCCAAATCAGCATGAATCTTCTCAGTTCTCAAAGGGCCGTAGGGCCATGACGGTCTCCCAGCATTCCTGGGCCGTCATGCTTCCCTCTGCCACCGCGGGCACGCATTCCATCAGCCAGGTCTCCCGGGCTTGCCGGTTCATGGCGTCCTGCAGCGGGCTCAGGATCTCCCGATCCTCCTCCATCTGCCAGACAGAGTCCTGCAGCTTTCCGGAGATGGTGCTGAATTCCAGGCGCCGCAAGCTATCCTCCCGGGTCAGCGCCGCCAGCAGCTGCACCGCCGCCTCCCGCCGCTCCGGATTGTTCCAGGCCTTCCGGGTCAGGTAAAAGCCCATGGAGAGGCCCCCCACGTATCCTTCCGCGCTGCCGTTTCCGTCCCGTCGGGGCATGGCGATCACCATGAGGTCGTCCATCATCTCCTCCGGCAAGGCGTCCACCATCCAGCTGCCGTCCATCCGCATGGCCGCCTTCCCTTCCACGAAGAGCTCCAGCGCCGCGTCATCATTGGTGGCCAGGGCGTTATCCGCGAAGGCCCCCATTTCGTATAGCTCCCGGATCACCTCCATGGATTGCTCCCAGCTCTCCGGAACCTCCGCCAGGGTCTTCGGCCGGGCCTGCTGCTCCGCCGGCGTGGCCGTCGCCAGCAGCGCCATTTCCGCCACGTAGTGAGGGATGTCCGACAGGGAGGCGGAGATGGGAATAATCTCCCGCTCCTGGAAAATGCGAATCGCCTCCCGGAAGCTTTCCCAGTCCGTGGGCAGGGGGGCGCCGCAGGCTTGAAAGACATCCGTCCGCAGAATCAGCGCCTCCCAGTATCCCCGGGTGGGCACGGCATACACCTTCCCGTCCTCCTCCCGCAGGGCGTCCTCCTCCTTCAACGCCAGCTCCGGATAGGCCGCCCGAATCTCCTCCAGGGGCACCACCCGGCTCAGAATGGGCGCCGAATCCGCCCCCGCGGCGAAGAAAAAAAGGATGTCCGGCTCATTCCCCGCGGCGAAATCATTCAGCACCGCCGTTTTCCAGGCCTCATTGCTGTTGGAGGATTGATCCTCCACCCGGTATCCGCTCTCCTCCTCGTATTCCCGCAGGATATCCACGTAGGCCATCGCTGCTGGCGTGCTGCCGCTGAAGCAGCTGACCGTCCGCAGGGTGAGCCCCTCTGCCGCCGCGCCGCCAATCAGCAGGCTCGCAGCCAAGATCATCGCCAGTATCCGTCTCATGTGTCCTCCCCTTCCCGCGCGTCCTTCTGTGGCACCAGGATTCGAACCACCGTCTCCTCCTCTGCGTCCACCGAGATTTGCACCTGATCCCCGTAGATCAGCCGCAGCCGATTGACAATGTTGGCCAAACCCAAATGCGGCCCGGCGTTCTCGCCTCGCAGCGCGGTGTTGATCTTCTCCCAGTCCTGCAGGTCCATGGGCTTGCCCGTATTGGCAATCTCCAGCCGCAGCGCGCCCGCCTCTCGCCGGGCCCGGATCGTAATCCTCCCGTTGCCCGCCGGAGCGATGCCGTGCTCCACGGAATTTTCCATCAGCGGCTGCACCGTCATCAGCGGCAACGTGCATTCCAGGGCGTCATCATTGATCTCCTTTCGGATCTCCAGGTTGCTGCCGAATCGCTGCACCGCGAAGTAGATGTAAGCCTCCGCTACGTTCATCTCCTCCCGCAGGCTGACGACCCGCCGGTTGTCCCGGCTCATGGCCGCGTTCAGCAACACGGACAGAGAGGTCACCATGGAGGAGACGGATTCCGCTCCCTCGATGCGGGCCATCCAGTTGATATCCTCCAGAGCGTTGTTGATGAAGTGTGGATTGATGCGGCTTTGCAGCGCTAGAATTTGAGCATTCTTCAGCTCGATCTCTTCCTTATAGGTGCGGTTGATCAGCTCCTCAATCCGCAGGCTCATTCGGGAAAAGGAATTTCCCAGCCGGCCCAGCTCGTCCTCTCCCCGCATGGGCACGGTCACGCCCAGCTCCCCAGCCTCAATCCGTCGGGCCGCATCGGCCATCATCTCGATGGGCCGGATCATCCTCCGCCGGGTGTATCGCATGATGATGATCAGCAGCGGAATCAGCGCCAGGAAGATCGCCATCGTCAGCCGCCGGTACAGGTAGTAGTTCCGGTAAATCTCCGTCCGGTCCAGCGTCAGCCGAACCCGTAGGTCATAGTCCTTGTCCAGGCTGCGGGAAACGTAGTCCAGTCGCTTCCCGCGTCTGTCGTCCGTCAGCCCCTGGGACGCCTCCGCCCAGGCCGCCGCCCCTTCGCCGTATTGATCCAGCCCGATGGCTACCGCGCCGCCCAGATCCTGGGCCATGGTCATCAAGGGTTCCATCACCCGCTCCGGGTCGATTTTCAGCGCCAGCATGCCGAACCGCTCCATCCGCAGGTTCAGCAGGTTCCGCGCCAGATACATCTCCTCCTCGATCTGCATGAACAGGGTCTGCGTGTCCAGCTCCTCGCTCATCTCCAGCATTCGGTCCCGAACCGCTTCCATGGTGACGGCAGTCTCGTTTCGGTCCGTGCCCGCGGAGGCCATCAGATCAGGCCGCTTCAGGGGATAGAAGATGGCGTATTGAATCAGCTGGTCCCGGCTGTATTTCTGCTCCAGGTATGCCCGGCTCCGCCGCAGGAATTCCGTGTCCCCCAGCCTGTCCGCCTCCCATTGGCTCCAGATTTCCGTCAGCGTACCATCGTAAGTAGCGGCCCGGGCCAGGTCCACCACGGATTCAATCCGTTTCTCCGTCTTTTCCACCGCGTTGCCCGCGCTGCTGGTAATGGCTGTCTCCGTGTTCCGCTGCATGGCGGGCAGCAGCACCATCCGAGTGTAGGCGCCTAAAATGAACGCGGGCAGCAGATAGCAAAGCATGACCAGCATCACGACGCGGACCCGTAGGCTTTTGCCCCCGAATCTCCGCGCACCGCGCTTCGTCTGATTTCCTTCCGCTGCCCGTTTACTCATGGCTTAATGATTCCACTCCAATCCCGCGAACTCCGCCATCCGGCGTACCAGGTCCTTCGCTGCCTCCTCCGTGGCCGCCTCCGCGAAGATCCGGACCCGGGGCTCCGTGCCGGAGAACCGGACGATGACCCATCCGCCCTCCAGATACACCTTGCAGCCGTCAGTGTAGCTGACCTTCTCCACCTTCAGGGGCAGCTCCGGCAGCTGCTTTTCCACCATGGTCAGGTGATGAATCCGCGCCTTGCTCTCCTCCGTCAGCGCCCAGTCGTATTCCGCCATCCGCATCTCGCCAAACCGGTCGTACATTTCCTGCACCAGCACGCTCAAGGGCTTGCCCGTTACGCTGATCATCTCCACCAGCAGGCTGGCGGCGTACAGGCCGTCCTTGCCGGAGATGTGGCCCCGCACGGTCAGGCCGCCGGAGGACTCCCCGCCGATCAGGGCGTCATGGGCGTCCATGCCCGCGGAGATGTGCTTGAATCCCACCGGCACCTCGATGCACTCCTGGCCATAGGCCGCGGCGATTCGATCCAGCAGGTGGGTGGTGGCGATGTTCCGCACCACGGCCCCCCGCCAACCCTTGTGCTCCAGCAGGTAGTAATACAGCAGCGCCAGAATCTCGTTGGCGTTGACGTATCTTCCGTTCTCGTCGATAATGCCCAGCCGGTCCGCGTCTCCGTCCGTGGCGATGCCCACGTCCGCGTTATGTTCCTTCACCGCGTATTGAAGGTCCACCAGGGTGTCCGGGTTCGGGGCGGGCAGATGCCGGCCGAAGAAAGCATCGTGCCGGTCGTTGATCACGTCCACATCGCACCGGGCGGTGTAAAGGATGGTCAGCAGACCCGTCAGGCTGACGCCGAACATGGGGTCCAGCACCACCCGCATCCGCCGCCGGCGAATGGCCTCCGTGTCCACCTGGGCCAGGATGGAGTCCAGATAATCATCCCGGGGATCGATCAGCTCCAGGAGGCCCTTTTGCTGGGCTTCTTCAAAGCTCAGGGACTGAATCCCTGCCGGATCCAGGCTGTTGGCTTCCTCCTGGATGGCCCCGGTATACTCCTCGGAAGCGTCCCGTCCACCGGCGGTGAACAGCTTGATGCCGTTGTATACCGCCGGGTTATGGCTGGCGGTAACCATGGCGCCGTAGGGCAGCCCCAGGGTCTTCACCGTGTACATCACCAGGGGCGTCGGGCAGGAAAGGATCACGAACCGGACGTGTACGCCCTCTCCCGTCATCACCTCGCAGAACCAGATACAGGCCTCCCGGCTCAGGAACCGCCGGTCGTATCCCACGCAAACGCCCTGCTCCGCGCAGCCTTCCCGCTTCATCCGCCGAGCCAGCGCCGCCGCGATGATCCGGATATTATCCCTGGTAAACTCGTCCCCGATGATGGCGCGCCATCCGCCTGTTCCGAAAGCTACCATTTTCTTTTCTTCTCCTTCTCCCCGGACGACCGGGAGGATTTTCTTTCCCCCGCCGCCCGATTTCATTCTTCATTGTGAAAACTGGGAATGTTCGTCCCCCGTCTTATCCCATAACGACCTCGATCTGATGAACACCCTCGGTAAACACCGGAATATGTTCCGCCGTCTTTCCGTCCACCTTTACCTGCTTTACGCCCTTTTCCACGTGGTTCGGGTTCTTAACCTGGATGCGGTATTCCGCCCCCCGCCATTTGCGGGTGGCTTCGAATCCCTCCCATTCCGCCGGGATGCAGGGGTCCACCTTCAGCTGATCGAATTCCGGCCGGATGCCCAGCATGTAGCGGGTCGCCGCGTAGTAAGCCCATCCGGAGGACCCGGTCATGAAGGGATGCCTTGCCCGGCCGAAGGCGGTATGGTCCCGCCCCATGATGAACTGGCAGTAGGAGTAGGGCTCCGCCTGCCGAATCTCCATGATGTCATTCTGATTTTCCGGCAGCAGCGCGTCGTAGAATTTCATGGCCCGGCTGCCCCGGCCCAGCATACATTCCGCCACCCAGGCCCAGGGGTTGGGATGGCTGAACACCGCGCCGTTTTCCTTCACGCCGGGATAAACCCGGGTCACGAAGCCCACCCGGTCGTCGATCTCCGTAAAGGAGGGCGCGTTCAGCATCAGGCCATAGGGGGTGTAGAGCCAATGATCCACCGCGTTCATGCAGCTGATGCCCTGGTCATGGGTTGCCGTGCCGGAAACCACCGCCCAGGTGTTGCTCTCCAGATGGACCTTGCCCTCCTTGGCCTCCCAGGATCCGATGGCGCCGCCGTCGGCGGTATAGCCCCGCAGGAACCATTCTCCGTCCCACAGCTCGTCCCGGCAGTTCCGCTCCATGCCGTCCTTCAGCCCGGCGTACCGCCGGACGTCCTCCTCCCGGCCCAGGGCCTTCGCCGCGTCCAGGAAGTGGTTCGTTGCCCAAACCAGCAGGAAGGCCACCATGGCGCTCTCTCCGCCTCCCAGGTTCAGGCAGTCGTTCCAGTCCGCCCGCAGCCCCAGGGTCAGCCCGTGCCGACCCACCTGGCGGTAGGAAAAGTCCAGCGCCGCCTTCATGTGGTTCCACACGGTGTCCTCCCCTTCGTCCGCGAAGGGCACCACCCGGTCAAAGAAGGAAAGCTCGCCGCTCTCCCGCACGTTTTCCACAATGGCGGGAATCAGCCACAGCGCGTCGTCTGCGCAGGCGTCCTTGATGCCATGCAGCATCCCCTTCTTGTCCGCCTCGGGGATGACTGTGGGCGTCTTGGTGCCGATGTCCTCGCCCTTTTCCAGCACCGCCGGGTCGAACAGGTGCAGCCCATATCCTTCCCGCATCTGGCCGTGCAGCAGCTGCAAAATTCGCTTTTCGCACATGCCCGGCTCCGCGTGGGGGATGCACATGGCGTCCTGGGCGGTGTCCCGGTATCCCAGGCCCGTGCGCCCGCCTACCTCAATGAAGGAGGAGAACCGGGAGAACAGCACGTTCACCTCGCTCTGGTAGAGGTTCCAGATGTTCAGAGATCGGTTCATATTCTCGTGGGGGGTCTGAATCTGCAGCCCGCCCAGCTTTTCATCCCAGAAGGACCTCAGCTCCGCGAAGGCTCGGTCCGTCCCCGCCTCGTCGTACCGGGTCCGGGCCTGCTCCGCCGCGTCGCCCTGGCCGGTGCCCAGATAGAACAAGACCCGCGCCTCCGCGCCGGGGGCCAGGGTCACCCGCTTCATAAGGGCGCCCACCGGGTTGCCTCCCAGCTCCGTGCTGCCGCTCAGCTGCCCCTTCTCCAGCCCTAAGGGGTTCCGCTCCGTGCGGTAGGGGCCGATGAAGGCCTCCCGCACCCCGTCGAAGCTGTCCGGGGAAAAGTTGCCGGCGAAGAACTGGTAAGCGCCGGGCTCGTAGTGCAGCTCGCACAGCACCGCATCCTTTTCGTAATGGGATCCGGCGGCGTATAAGCTCATTTGGAAGTTCTGGTTGTCCATGTCGATTTCATGGAAGGAGAACTCCACGTATCCGCAGACGTCGATGCTTCGCTCCCGGTCGGTGGTATTCCGAATCCGGACGTCAAAAATCTCCACCGGGTCGATGCTGATATCCGCCTCCCGGGGGATGAACAGGGTCTGCTTGGCGTCGATCCCCTCGTATTCGCACCGAAAGGTGGAATAGCTCAGCCCGTGCCGCGCCTCGTATTTCGCTTCGTCCAGCGGCAGCCCCGTAGGCTGCCAGCTCAGGGACCAGTATTTGCCGCTCTCTGCGTCCCGCAGGTAAACATAGTGCCCCGGCCAGTCCATGGGGACGCCGTTGGGCCGGAAGCGGGTAATTCGATGATGCTGGGGGCTGTCCAGCCAGGCGTATCCGCCCGCCTGATGAGAAATCACCGCGCCCATCCGCTGCGTCCCCAGATAATTGGTCATGGATTGGGGCGCGTCCACCCGATCCAGCACATATTCCCGAGCCTGGTCGTCAAAATATCCGTAGCGCATGTCCTGTCTTCGCTCCCTTTTTTCGTGCTTTGCAATCCCAATTCAAAGCGTTGAAATCGCTTTTCCATATTTTACATGCAAACCCGCTGGATGAGAAGATATTATTTTGCCTTTTTTTGTCTTCTTTTGGTGCTTTCCATCGGAGGAAATTGCCTTTCCTATTTATATTTCTTCTTCGATTTTGAAACGTTTTAAGAAAATGTCGCTTAAAGCTCCCTCGCGGAGCGACGGGAGCAGGATATAGCTTGTAGATCAACGTCGCAAGCCAAGCGCTTTTTGCTGATTTTTGAATCAATCACACTTTCCTTAAGCTTCCCAATTGAAGACAAGATTTCGCAAAGGTGGATAATTACAACCCTTCATTGATTTGCTAAAATCCATCTATCAGATTAGGGAAACCCATGGCCGACCATCCGTGCAAGCAGCATGCTTTCGCGCTGATTTGCGTGCATCGGCGTTCCCTTCGACAAGAGAAAAGGAAAGGAGAAAGATTTCCCTTGATGCAAGATTATACCAAAACAGCTCCGAAATCCCGGCCTCTGGTCTCCTCCGCTCGGCTGAAGAAAGGCTTCTGGCTGACCACCATGATGCTGCCCGTGACCATCTGGCTGCTCCTGATTCGTTATCTGCCCATGTTCGGCATCATGATGTCCTTCCTGAATTATCGGCTGCCCTCCCGGAAGATTCCCTTCCCCAGGAATCTGCTCCACAGCGAATGGGTGGGGTTGAAGAATTTCAGCTTTCTCTTCAGCGCAGACAGCCTCGTCATGATCCGCAATACCCTGGGCTATAACGTCCTGTGGATTTTCCTGGGCCTGATCATCTCCGTCACCTTCGCCATCATGATGAGCGAGCTGACGCGGAAATTCGTCGCCAAGACCTATCAGACCATGATGTTCTTCCCTTATTTCCTCAGCTGGGTGGTGGTGGCCTATTTCCTTTTCGCCTTCCTGGATCCCACCAACGGCATGATCACCCAGGCCCAGAGGCGGGCCGGCGGGGAGGTCATCGACTGGTACAATTCTCCGGGCTATTGGCCCTTTATCCTGACCCTGTGCAGCATGTGGAAAAACACCGGATATTCCACCGTGCTCTATCTGTCCGCCATCACCGGCATCGACCGCTCCCAGTATGAAGCCGCAGCCGTGGATGGGGCCACCAAATGGCAGCAGATGATCCACGTGACCCTGCCCCATCTCCGGCCCATGATCATCATTCTGCTGATCATGAATGTGGGGAAAATCTTCAATGCGGACTTTGGTCTGTTCTGGTCGGTGCCCATGAATTCCTCAGCGCTGTATCCGGTGACGCAGGTGGTGGATACCTATGTGTACCGCGCCTACACCACCACCGGTAATGTGGGCATGTCCACCGCCGCCGGCTTCCTGCAAAATCTGGTCGGTTTCATCTGCATCATGGCGGCCAACACCATCGTCCGCAAGGTGGACGCTGACAGTGCCCTGTTCTGAGAAAGGAGGTTTTTCCATGACTGTGAAAGCAAACACCCGAACCGTCAAGGGGAACCATTCCTTCCGGCTCAATCAGATTTCCCGCCGAACAGAGGCCCTGTTCCATGTCATTCTGGGCCTGTTCGCCCTGGCCTGCATCATTCCTTTCCTCTTTGTTATCATTATTTCCTTCTCTTCGGAGGATAGCATCCGAACCATCGGTTATTCCTTTACGCCCACCGCCTGGTCCCTCAGCGCCTATGAACAGGTGTTCAAGATGGGCGATCAGCTCTGGCGCAGCTATTTCAATTCCTTCCTGATCACCATCGTGGGTACGGTGCTCAGCGTCGCCATGTGCGTCCTCTATGCCTATCCCCTTTATCGGAAGGATTACAAGCTGCGGGGCTTCTTCAGCTTTCTGAATTTCTTTACCATGATCTTCGGCGGCGGCCTGATTCCGACCTATATCATCTGCCGGAATCTGCTGGGCCTCAGCAATAACTATGCCGCCCTGATCGTGCCCCTGTTGGTGAATCCCTTTAACATTATTGTCATGCGGACCTTCTTCCAGACCTCCGTTCCTTTCGATCTGGTGGAAGCCGCTACCATCGATGGCAGCGGGGAGTATAACACCCTTCTCCGCATCATCCTGCCTATTGTGAAGCCCGGCATCGCCACCATCGCGCTTTTGACTTCCCTGGCCTTCTGGAATGAATGGTTCCTGTGCCTGCTGTATGTGACAGATCGTTCCCTCTATCCCCTGCAGTATCTGCTGATGGAGATGCAGCGGAACGCCGAATTCCTGGCCCGGAACTCCTCCATGCTTGGCGCAGTGGGCGCCGAGGCCGCCAAAACCCTTCCCACCCAGACCATGCGCATGGCCGTCGTGGTGTTCATCGTTCTCCCCATCGCCTGCGCCTACCCCTTCTTCCAGCGCTACGTCATTGCTGGACTGACGATAGGGTCAGTCAAAGGGTAAGAACAGCAGTTGTTTTGCTGCTGCTTACAAATACATTATTTTCATAGGAGGGAAAACCCATGAAGAAATTCCTGTCCCTGCTGCTGGCCGCAATGATGCTGCTGGCCGCCATCCCCGCCATGGCTGATTCGCCGGTGGAGATCACCATCCTGCTGGAAGGCAACAACGTCACGGATGACGCCGCTGTCCTGGAACAGCTAAACGCCTACCTGGCGGAGAAAATCGGCGTCACCGTTAAGCCCGTTTGGGGCACCTGGTCCAACTTTAATGACCTGGCCCTGAACGCCGTCAACAGCGGCAGCGATGAATATGACATCATGTTCACCTGCTCCTGGACCTCCAATGAGTATGCTCCCTATGCCCAGAAGGGCGCCTTCGTCCGCCTGGATGATCCCGATGACAATCTGCTGGCGGAATACGGCAAGGAGCTGGCCGAAGCCCTGCCCGCCATCCTGCTGGAAGGCGCGGTCACCGATGGCATCGATGGCGAAGGCATCTACGCCGTTCCTGGCTTCAAGGATTTCGCCCAGATGAACACCTGGGATGTGAACGTAACCCTGCTGGAGAAGTATGGTTACACCCTGGAGGATGTGGAGAAGGCTGGCTTCTATGGCTGGGGCGATATCTTCGCCACCGTCAAGGCGGGCGAAGAAGCCGAAACCGGCGAAACCTTCTATCCCTTCATCTTTGAAGGCGCCGTGGCCGAGCGCAACGTGAACCTGACCCCCGCCGTCGCCGGCGATGGCAACTCCGTCCTCAGCTATTACATGAACGCCGAAGACGCCGCCCAGCCCGGCCCCAATGGCAACGCTTTCGTCAGCAAGTATTCTACCCCCGAGTTCGAGAAGTATGCCAAGCAGATGCATGAATATTATCTGGCTGGCTACATCGATCCCGCCATCGCCATCGGCGAGACCGCGACGGATGCCTGGCGCAATGCCCAGAACACTGCACGTTATCTGATCTCCACCGAAGTTTCTCTCTATGGCTATGAAGTGACCACCTCCGCCCAGCGCGGCATCCAGGTAGCTTACATCATGAGCACCGACAGCCCCTACATCGACAACACCTCCGTCCAGGGCGCCATGATGGCCATCTCCGCCAACAGCGCACATCCGGTGGAAGCCATGAAGTTCCTGAACATCCTGAACACCGATGCCTATGTTATGACCCTCATGAACTATGGTATTGAAGGCGTGCACTACACCCTGAATGACAATGGCGAAGTCGTGTTCAACGCTGACGCCCGTGCCACCTATTCTCCCTGGACCAACGGTCTGGGCAATGTGACCATCCTGCCCCCGCAGGAAGGCCAGGGTGCTGACTTCCAGGAGCGTTTCGCCGCTTTCTATGCCGGCGCCAAGAAGCTGCCCATCTATGGCTTCACCTTCGACAAGTCCAGCCTGGACACCGAGTTCGCCACCATCGTCAACATCAAGGATCAGTATGCGCTGCGTCTGTTCACCGGTGCTGCGGATGTGGATACCGAGCTGCCCGAGCTGATTCAGAAGCTGAATGACGCTGGCATCCAGAAGATCGTGGACGAAGCCAACGCCCAGCTGGAAGCTTTCCTGGCGGACTAATCAATCCACCCGAAAAGCCCTGAAAGGCTAACCATCATCAAGGCCGCCTCCCCTCTCGGGAGGCGGCCTCTTTCGTTGCTATCCATTCCGTTGTTTTTTCATCGTCCCATCCGGACATGCTCTGCATCGGTTTCTCCGGGAAGGCATCCCCTTCGCGTAAACTTCTGCTGATCAACTCATAAAATAGTTGCGTATTTACAAAACATCGCAAGAGCGGCTGCGTTTCCTTATTTTTCGGGCATCCTTACGATGCATTTCTTTCCTTCGAACGCAATGCCGTATTTCCGAATGTTCTCCGCGGGAATGCCCCTGGCCAGCAGCTCCGCGTCGTATTTCATTTCTTCGATTTGCCTTAGGGCGCTGGCCGCCGTGTCCTCCAATGTCCGCTCCTCGTCTTCCGGATCGAACACCTTGAATTCCAATATCACTGCTGGCTCCGTCGGCCTCTTCGGCTCCATGACCACATCATATCGCCCGAATCCGCTTTCCCGGTTGGATCGGATCACATAATCCTCCGCCTTTTCCGCGATCAGTCCCAATACCAGCCCATGATAGAAATTCTCCGGTTCCCTGCTGGAGGGCTGTGTCCCTGAATCAAAATAGCTGATGGTATCCATCATGATGGCGTTCAGGTATTTCCCCATGTTCTTTGCGTCGCCCTTTAGCATCGTGCGCAGGAAGGGGGGCATATATCCGTCTCCTCGGAACCATCCTTTGACCATGCCTTCCAGCATATTTCTGGTCTCTTTGTTGGTCACGGTTACGTGGTAGAATTGGCCGTTCTTCCGCAGAGAACTCCCCTCGGCTGTCTCATAGACCACCTTCAGGTATCCCGTGGCCAGCATCAGGCTCCATACGGCTTCCTGGTCCTCCAGCATTTCATCATAGGGCATTCCGGCTTTCATCAGGATCTCATTTAGCATTTTCCGGCTATTTTCCCAATTCGCTTGCTTCACATTGGCGAAGGTGATAAACAGGGCCGGCCATGTGCCCTGTTCTTTGCGAAGCGCTTCGTCCTCCCAAACCTTCAGCCCTTCAAACCAATCTGACCGACCATGATAGTGCTGCGAAAAGAAACAGTTCATCATGGACATATTCAGCGTCTTCCCAAACCGCCGGGGCCGGGCGATCAGGGTTACTTTATCCTTTGCGTACCACCATTCAGAGATGAAATCGGTTTTATCGACATAGAAGACATGGGCGTCCCGAATTTGATCAAACTGATCATATCCAATGGAAATCGTCGGCTGTTCCGTCCTCTCCATCCTTTCTTCTCCCCCTTGCGCTTCCATCTCTCTGTACCCGTTATGATATCAGCTTCTCCCCTTTTCCGCAAGCATAAAAGCCTTGAATAGCTTCCTGTATAATACAAACCGAACCCGAAAGGAGGCGGGTTGAAAAGGAAGCACCCCAACAGTACAATGTAGGTCGCTGACCGGGAAGCTGGCGACATCAAAGAACTGGAGGGGTACCAACATGAATAATACACAGAATAAGAAGATTGCGCAAGTGACAGACGAGCTAAAGAGGCACTTGCGCGAAAGAAGGCAGAGGGTGTAGTATTAGGGAGGCCCAAAGGCCGAAAGTCCAGCCATACCAAGTTGTCCGACAAGGAGAATGTGATTGCTGAACTGCTGCGTCAGGGTGTCTCCCAGGCGCAGATCGCAAAAATCTTCAAGGTTAACCGTAACACCGTCGGAAAGTTCATCCGGGATCATCAACTGCTGACCGCAGTTGCTGGCAATCCCGATTGATTAACCAAGGACTATCCGGTAAAGCGAACACCATAGAATTTACCACTCACCGACCCAGAAACAGGAGGAAGAAACCATGCCTAAGGACTTCACCTATGAGATCAAGGAAACCGTTGCTGTCCTGTCCACCTCAAATGCTGGCTGGCACAAAGAATTGAATCTGGTCAGCTGGAATGGTGGCGAACCAAAATATGACATCCGCGACTGGGCTCCCGACCACGAGAAAATGGGCAAAGGCGTTACGTTGACGGATGAGGAAGCAGCAATCCTGGTGACGGCGCTGAAAAAGCGAATCAAGTGACCATAGTCCCGGTTGGACAACGCGTGTTAGCTATGCCCTTCACCGGAATAAGGATTAATCGCATGAAAAATAATTTTGAAGCATTAGCGCAAAATGTCAGTCTGATCCACGAGGCAACATCGACCGCCGCAAAAGGCGCAGTCAATCAATTGCTGACAGTACGAAACTGGATCATTGGGTATTACATCGTCGAGTATGAGCAGCATGGCAATGATCGTGCAGCCTATGGCACAAATCTTCTGCAAAGCCTGGCAGAGAGCATTTCCATCAAGGGCCTAGATCGCCAAATGCTGAACACATGCCGGATTTTCTACCAGCGTTATCCTCAAATCTGCGATTCAGTGAGTCGCAGATTAAAGACCATTACCTCCGAAAGTCATCCTGCTGCGCCTGCATTGCCGGAAAATGTATTGCCGACAGTCATCGAAAATCCAAATGCGATTTGCGACTCAGTGAGTCGCAAATTCGAACTTGATCCTGAAGTCCTCATCACAAAGCTTTCCTTCACACATATTCGGAAGATTCTGCCGATTGACGATCCTCTGGAGCGATTCTTCTATGAACTGGAGACCATCCGGTGTGGCTGGAGCGTTCGGGAACTGGATCGTCAGATCGGGAGCCAACTCTTCTTCCGCTCAGGAATCAGCAAGGATCCCGAAAAGCTCTTACAAGAGCTTGCTTCTGATCAGAAGAACGCGCTGATGCCGATCAAATCGCCCTATGTATTCGAGTTCTTGGGGCTTAATGCAAATGAGACCGTTGCTGAATCCGATTTTGAACAGGCCATCATGGATCATCTACAGGAGTTTCTTCTGGAGATGGGCAAAGGGTTCTGCTTTGAAGCTAGGCAGAAACGAATTGTGATTGATGGTGACTATTACTTTGCTGATCTGGTACTCTACAACAGGCTGCTTCACTGCAATGTCATTATCGAACTCAAGGTGGACAAATTCCGGTACGAATACTTCGGCCAGCTGAATTCATATGTATCCTACTATAAGGACTGCGAGATGGTCGAAGGCGACAACCCACCCATCGGCATTCTGCTCTGCACTGAAAAAGGGCCGAAAATGGTGGAGTATGTCCTCAACGGAATGGACGAACAGCTATTCATTGCGACCTATATGCTCCAGCTGCCGAATAAGGATCAGCTGCGCAATTTCCTGATGAAACAAAAAGAAGAGATGGGGATATAATTCTCCCCGTGTCCCTGGTGGAGCGAGGCAGCGTTCGCCATCTTTGATTTGATATAAAAAAACTCTCCCGCTCCATGGGAGAGCTTTTTTAGTGGTCTGCCAATGAGATCAGCGTATTTCAGGATAGTTTGCAGGATTTCCGGATCACCAGATTTCCGCTCTGGCGAATAGTGCGGCCCTCCTCGCCCCGAATCAGTCGGATCACCTCATCCGCCGCCAGGGTGCCTGTGTCCCAGAAATTGGTCCGAATGGTAGTCAGCGCTGGGGTGATATATTCGCACAGAGTAATATCGTCGCAGCCCAGCACGCTCACATCCTCCGGCACTCGATATCCCATCTCACTCAGCGCCGCCATGCAGCCAATGGCGCTCAGATCATTAGCAGCAAAGATCGCGTCCGGCGGTTGATGCCCCTCCAGCAGATATTTCCGCATCTCCCGATAGGCGGAGGCCCGCTCAAACAGGCCATACAGCACGGGGATCTTGGCGTTTTTCATCCCCCGATTCCGCAATTCCTCCCGGAAGCCGATCCAGCGTTTCTCCGAATCCAGGTTACCCGGGAGGCCGAAGATATGCAACAGGCGTTTCTTGCCCAATCCCAGCAGGTAATCCGCTGCCATACGCCCGTGGGTCTCGGATTCATACAAGATGCAAGAGGTACGCTCCCCTTCCCGCTCCAGGCCCAGAAACAGTAGCGGAATACCATAGGCTTCCATCCGCTCCACCGCGTCCGCCTCCAAATCGTCGCAGAAGATCACTGCCCCGTCCAGGGTTCGATCTCCCAGCTTTTTCAGGATGGATCGGGTGTCCACTACCATGCAGATATGCACCTCATATCCCTGTTCCTGACAGGCGCGGAACATCTGGTCCGCCAGGGCGCAATAGTATTCACCAGTCATGGCGCGCACGAACAAACCGATGGTCCGGGATTCCCGGGCCCGAAGCCGCTGTCCATTGACGTTGGGAATATAGGCCAGCTTGGCGGCTACCTCCAGCACCAGCTTCCTGGTTTCCGGCCGGACAACGGATGGATTGTTCAAGGCGTTGGAAGCCGTAGCAACGGAAACCCCCGCCTCCCGGGCCACATCCCGCAGTGTAGTAATACCCATGCTGGTTTTCCTCCTGTATTTTGGGAAAAGCTGAACCGTTTATATTGCCCTCGCTAGCCGGAGGCCTACCCGATGGACGCAAACCATCCCCTCCGTGGCGACCACCTTCAGCGTCGCTCGATCCTCCGTGTACAGATGCATGCCCGACAAAATTTGCTCCTGACCGCAGGCGCTGATTTCGAATTCCCCCACCAGGCGCTCACCCTGATAGACAGCCACCCGGGCCGGTTCCTCCGCCGTAACTCCCACCTCCGCCAGGCAACTGCTGGTGGCGTCCTGGAAGGTGTATTTCGCCCATTCCCCGGCATGCAGCCGCAACAGTGTCGTCCTCCAGGGGGCGCCTTTATCTCCACCTTCTGGCTGGATGATCTCCATCCCCGTCTCCTCCCGGTAAAGACCGGGGAAATAAACCTCTTCCGCGTGACAGCTCTCCGGCCACAGCTTCGGCTCGTCGAAATCCACTCCGCGAACCTGACATTCCGGCGTCCGGGTCAGTTGGGTAGCGATCCGGCCATGAATCCGGCACCGCTCTGCCCGGATATTCTCCAGCAGCTCATCGAATATCCCCTGGGCGGTTTCCTCCCCCGGCTTTGCTCCACCCGCCAGCCAAGCCCGAATCAGCCCCCATTGCCGGGGCGGCGCGTAGGAGCAGGGGGAATTATCCGTGTTCATCTTTTTCCAGGGCCACATGGTCACATGGATGCCCAAGTCCAGGGCCAGAGGGATCATGGCGGAATACCATTCCAGGGTATTCTCCCCCGTCTCCCCCAGCCACAGGGGCACGTTCAGCCGCTGGGCAGCGTCGATGTAATCCTGGAGCTCCTTCAGCTCCGGCGCGCACCAATACCGATGGAAGTGCAGCACCATCTGATAATCATACTTCCGGTCAAACAGGCTCAGATCGCTGGCCCAGTGTTTCCCCTCGATGGCGATGAGATGACGCGTATCATTCCGGCGAATGGCACTGACCGCTGCGTCATAAAATTCCCGCAGCCGGGGTTCATATTTCTCCAGGGACACATCCCCCGGGAAACGCACCGGCCGCAGCGGCTCGTTCAGTAAATCGTATCCCGCCACGATCCAGCGGTCATGATACCGGCGGGCGATCTCCTCCCACAGGGCCACGCCCCGCTCAAAGTACTTCTCCTCCATCAGCAGGCCGCAGAGATCCTCCTGAGAATCGTCGATGTTCGCCCCGGTCTGCCCTCCTGGAGCCCCATGCAGGTCGATCCAAACATATAGCCGATGCTTCTCGCAGGCGTCCAGCAGCCAGTCCAAATACTGGAAGCCCTCCTCCCGGAACTGAATCCCTTCCCCTTCCTCCTCCAGGAAGAGGCGGCTGTTGATGGGCACCCGCAGGGAGTTATACCCCATTCGGGCCATCATCTCCAGATCCTTCTCCGTGACATAGCTTTCCCGGAACTGCCGCCAGAAACGCTCAGCGTATTTTTCCCCCGTCAGCTGGCGGATGCTCTCCTCGATGCGCCGGGGACGGTCGAAGGCAGGAAAATCCCCCAGCTGCCACATGTACCCTTCGCACAGCAGCCAGTTCCCCAGCCCCCAACCCAGCAGCTGGACCGGCTCATTCCGCTCGTTCAGGATCTCCGTCCCCCGAGCCTTCAGGAAACCATATACGCGATCGCGTGACAACTCCGCTTTCATCCCGCACCTCTAAAAACGTTTTAATTTATTATGTATTTTACCATAAACTAACCGAGGTTTCAATCGGAAAACATAGTCTGTTCTTGGCGATCAGTGTCAAAGAGGCTGCCGCTGATAGCCCCGATTGGCAAAGCCCTTCTTTGAAACAATAAAACACCCCCGCGAAGCGGGGAAACAAGCTGTAATAATCTTACTTCTTTATTTGATAGCGTCCAAGAAGATGGCTTCCAGGTCGTCTTTTTCCGGGGTCATCTCTCGCAGAGGGGTATCCATCGCCGCCAGCAGATGAAACAGTTGGTCCTCCAGGCGCCCCCGATCATCCCGGGCCCGCCCGATGATTCTCAGAGAAACCACCCCCGCCTCCGGGGCTGGCAGCGTCTCGATCTTCTGCACGCATCCGATGCTCCGCAGGGCGGGCGTCAGCTCCTTTTCCTTCCCCAGGGCGCTGATCCGCAGCCGGATGACCCCGTCCTGCGTCCCTTCCCTCAGGTCAAAGGCTCGGATCACCCGGCCCTCATGCAGGATGATGGCCCGGTCGCACAGCTGCTGCACCTCCGACAGGATATGGCTGGAGAAGAGGATGGTATGCTCCTCCCCCAGGGCCCGGATCAGCTCTCGAATCTCCACCACCTGCTTGGGGTCCAGCCCCACGGTGGGCTCGTCCAGAATCAAGATCTCCGGATTGCCGCACAGAGCCTGGGCAATGCCCATCCGCTGGCGATATCCCTTGCTCAGATGGCCAATAACCCGCCCTCGCACCTCCCGCAGGGCGCAAATGTCCAGGATCTCCTCCACGTGCTTTTCCCGGCTTCGGGGCAGCACCTCCCGCAGATCGCAGACGAATTTCAGATAGTCCGTCACGGTCATTTCGTCATACAACGGTGGCTGCTCCGGCAGATAGCCGATATGCCGTTTGCACTCCCGGGGCTCCTCCATCATGTCCATCCCCGCCACCAGCACTTGCCCCTCATCCGGGGGGAAATAGCCCGTCAGCAGGTTCAGGGCCGTGGTTTTCCCAGCCCCGTTCCGTCCCAGCAGCCCGGTGATTCGGCCTTCCGTGGCCTCGAAGGACACCTGATTCAGCGCCACCGTCCGGCCATATTTTTTGGTAACGTTCTCCAGCGCGATCATTTTTTCCTCACTTCAGCACCACGTTTTCCGCCCCCAGCTCCTCCCGCAGGCGGCGCAGGCAGACTTCGCTCCCGTTGCACCAGCTCTCCTGGGGGGAGAGGAAGGTCATCTTCTCGCTGGGGATATGCAGATACACCGGCACCTCCCCCGCCTCCAGAGCCAGCAGGGCGGTGACTTTGTCCATGTCCTTCCGCTCCAGCCGCAAAAACAGCTTCTGCTTCGCCTCGGAGGCGACTTGGGAAACGGTCTTTCCATTCTTCCGCGCCGGGGTTCGGGAAGCATCTTGCCGCGGCGAATCCTTCTTCTGCCAGTTTTCCATGCGGGAGATGGATTCTACAATCAGCTTTGGATCCTCCTCCTCCCGGACGGACAGCCGCCCGCTGAGCACCGCGATGGCGTCCTCCTGCAGCAGGGCCTGGTATCTTTCGTACACCTTCGGGAAAACTAGACATTCGATCTGCCCCGTCATGTCCTCCAGGGTGACGAAGGCCATGTAATCCCCCTTCTTGGTGGATTTGCCGTTGACGGCGATCAGGATGCCCCCCATTTCCACGTTCTTCCCATCCAGGCTCATGCCCTTGTCCGGCATGTCCGCCATCTCCGCCATCTGGGCGGTGGAGAAACTCATCTGCTTCATGGTCTCTTTCCAATCGTCCAGGGGATGGCCGGTCATGTAAACCCCGGTGGCTTCCTTCTCCATCTGCAGCTTGGTCCGGGCCGGGCAATCCGGCACGTCGGGGTAATGCATCGTGTCCTCAAACAGGGGCGTCTCCGCGTCCCCACCGAACATGTCGAACAGGCTCACCTGCCCTTCCACGTTCTTCTTCCGGGAATTCTGGTTGGATTCCAGCGCCCGTTCGTAGATCATCAGCATCTGGGGTCGATGGGCCCCCATGCCGTCGAAGGCGCCAGCGCGGATCAGGCTTTCCACCACTCGCTTGTTGCACTCCGTAGTATCGATCCGGGCGCAGAAATCGAACAGATCCCGATAGGGCATCCTTTCCCGCTCCCGCACGATAGCCTTCACCGCGTTCTCCCCCACGGCCTTCACCGCCCCCAGGCCGAAGCGGATGGCCGCCTGGTCCGGGTTGGCCAGGTCCACCGTGAATTTCCACCGGCTGCGGTTTACGTCCGGCGGCAGCACGGGAATCCCCCTCCCCCGGCAATACTGGATGTATCCCGCGATCTTCCCCGCGTTGCCGTACACACTGTTCAACATAGCCGCCATGAACTGCACAGGGTAGTACCGCTTCAGCCAGGCAGTCTGCATAGCCACGACACTATAGGCCGCGGCGTGGGATTTGTTGAAGGCATAGCTGGCGAAGGAGATCATTTCGTCATAGATCTCGTTGGCCACCTTCTCCGGAACGCCGTTGCGGATGCACCCCGGCACCTTGATTTCGCCGTTTTCATCCGTCATTCCATGGACAAAGATTTCCCGCTCCTGGTCCATGATCTTATGCTTCTTTTTCGCCATGGCCCGGCGCACCAGGTCGCTGCGACCATAGCTGTATCCCGCCAGATCCCGAACGATCTGCATCACCTGCTCCTGGTATACCATGCACCCATAGGTCACGTCCAGAATGGGCCGCAGCTTCTCCGTCTTGTACTGTACAGAGGAGGGATCCTGCTTCCCAGCGATATACCGGGGGATGGATTCCATGGGGCCGGGGCGATACAGGGAAATGGCGGCGATGATATCCTCAAAGCAACTGGGCTTCATGTTGGTCAGGAAGGAGGTCATGCCGCTGCCTTCCAATTGGAACACGCCCTCCGTGTCCCCCCGGCAGATCATGTCGTATACCTCCGGGTCGTCCATGGGGATGGCCTCCGGGGTCATCTCCACGCCCACCTCCCGCATCAGGTCCAGGGTATCCCGGATTACCGTCAGAGTCCGCAGGCCCAGGAAGTCCATCTTCAGCAGCCCCAGCCGCTCGATGGTGCCCATGGGGTACTGGGTGGTGATGACCTCGTCGTTCCTTTGCAGGGGGACGAATTCTACCACGGGCTTCCCCGTAATCAGCACCCCCGCCGCGTGGGTGGAGGCGTGCCGGGGCATACCCTCCAGGGTCATGGCGGTATCCAGCAACTGGCGCACCTCCGGCTTTTCCTCCGCCATCTGGCGCAGCAGGGGGCTCAGGGTCAGGGCCTTCTGCAGGGTCATGTTCAATTCGAAGGGAATGGCCTTGGCCACGGCGTCGGTTTCCTGATAGCTCATGCCCAGCACCCGGCCCACGTCCCGCACCACGCCCTTGGCCGCCATGGTGCCGAAGGTGATGATCTGGCTCACATGATCCGCGCCGTATTTCCGGGCCACATAGTCAATGACCTCCTGCCGCCGCTCGTAGCAGAAGTCCACGTCGATATCCGGCATGGTGACCCGCTCCGGGTTCAGGAAGCGCTCGAACAGCAGCTGATATTTCAAGGGATCCAGCATGGTGATGCCCAGGCTGTAGGCCACGATGGAGCCCGCGCCGCTGCCGCGGCCGGGGCCTACCATGATGCCCTGGGATTTGGCGTAATGGATGAAGTCCCAGACGATGAGGAAGTAATCCACAAAGCCCATCTGGATAATAGTATTCAGCTCATATTCCAGCCGCTGCCAGGGCTCGTCCTCCGGCCCCGCGTCAGGGTACAGCCGTTCAATGCCCTCCCGGCACAGGCGGCGCAGCATCTGCTCCGCGGTTTCCCCCGCCGGCACCGGATACTGGGGCAGCCGGGTTTTGCCGAACTCAAAGGAGACATTGCACCGCTCCGCAATGACCTGGGTGTTCTCGATGGCGTCCGGCACGTTCTTGAACAGCTGGCGCATCTCCTCTTCGCTTTTGACGTACAGCTCCTTGGTCTCCTGGCGCATGCGCTGGTCATCCTCCAGGGTTTTCCCTGTCTGGATGCACATCAGCACCTCCTGGGCGTCCGCGTCCTTCCGCTCCAGGTAATGGCAGTCGTTGGTGGCCACCAGGGGCACGTTCATCTCCCGGGCCAGAGAAATCAGCCGGGGCAGCACCGTCTTTTCATCCCGCAGGCCATGATCCATGATCTCGATGTAGAAATTCTCCGGTCCAAAGATATCCTGCATCTCCCGCACATACTGATGAGCGCTCTCGACCTGGCCGTTCAGCATCATCTTCGGCAGATCGCCGCTGAGGCAGGCGCTGAGGCAGATGAGCCCCTCGTGATGCTTCCGGATCAGGTCGTAATCCATCCGGGGCTTGTAATAATATCCGGAGATGAACGCCTCGCTGGAAAGCTTCATCAGGTTTTCATAGCCCGTGTTGTTTTCGCACAGCAATATCAAATGGCTGTTTTCCCGCCCCGCCGGGGTATGATCCGTTCGATCCCGGCAGACATAGCCCTCCATGCCGATGATGGGCTTGATGCCCGCCTCCGTCAGGGCGGTATAAAAATCAATGGCGCCGTACATTACGCCATGATCTGTCACGGCGCAGGAGGTCATCCCCAGCGCCTTCAGCCGCTCCACCAGGGCTGGAATGCGGCAGGCGCCGTCCAGCAGGCTGTATTCCGTGTGCAAATGCAGATGTGTAAAGCTCATTTATCCGTTACTCTCCGTGATTGTCCCGGGAATTGCTGTTTTTTTTTACCGGAAGCTCTCCATGATGGACTGGGTCAGATCCATGGCCGCCTGGGAGCTGTAGAAGAAGGTGATCTCGATCATCTGATCCCCTGTCAGATAGCTGTATCCCACGCAGGGGGCGCCGTCTGCCTCGTCCACGTCCTGGAAAACCAGGAATTCCGTCCCGCCGATCTCCCGCACCTGGGCTTCCCGCCCCGCCGCCGTCAGGGCCTCCGCCAGCGTCTGGCTGCTGACCCCTGGCAAGTCGTAGGCGAAAACCAACATCTCCAGCTCCGGCGGCATCAGGAAAATGCCTCTCAGGTCCGATTCATCCGAGGCCGGCTCCTGAAAAACCATCTCCTCCGGCAGGGACAGGATGTGAGCCCCGTCGGGCATCAGTACGTCCTGCGCCGATGCCGCGCCCATGCCAACCACCATCGATAAGGCTATGATCAGCCCCATGATCCCTTGCTTGATCTTTCTCATTTTGTTGATTCTTCCTCTCCCATCCATAACAGTTTTCTCCGCTACGCGGGGAATTCCATCAGCGTCTCCTTAAAAGCTGTCCGCATCCAGTTCGCCTTTGGCCATCTGTTCCTCCAGCCACAGCTGCATGGTGGAAACGGAGACCTGCAGCTTATCCAGCGTCTCCTTGATCTCGCCGAAGTCCTCATATTCGTCCGCGGACAGCGCCCCATCCTCGGCGATCTCCAGCATACGATCCTTATACTGGCTCAACCGGTTGATGCCGTTCAGGGTTTCCACCACAATCTGCACCAGGTTCTTGCTTTCTACCCGGGGCGTCCGTCCCCGGCCGATGGGGCACTCCTGGCTGCAATAATAATTACACAGTCCCGGCGCCTTGTAGGCCTCCGCCATCATCTTTACGTCTTCCGGCCGAATCTGCACCCGCTCGTTCTCGATCTTCTCGATCCGCTCCGGCGAGAATCCCGGCAGAATCTCCGCCGCTTTCTCCCGGGTCAGGCCCAGCTCCTCCCGCGTGGTCTGATAGATGCTCTTGTTTTCCTTCGTTGATTTTCTTCCCATGATACTGCTTCCTTTTCTCTTTATTGAACAACAGGGAACGCCCCCGTAAAGGATTCATGAAGAACATCTGCGTCCAAACACCAAATACCTTTGGATGCTCCCACCAGTTCTGCCCTTCGCTATTCCACGGTCACGTAGTTTTCCTGCACCCACAGCCGAAGACCCTTGGCCTCCACCTGCCAGAAATCGTTCTCTTTCCGGATCAGGGTCACCTTCGTCCCGGTTTTCCAGTTGTCCACCACCCGCTCCTTCTCGGAGGGGCCATACCGCAGCTTTACCGTCGCCCGGCCGCTGGTGTTCCCCTTGACACTGATGACCCCATAGGCAATCTCCCCCGCCAGAGGGTCGAGCAGCTCCACATCCTCGTTGTTGACATACCCACGCTGCCCATTGTACATCACGTAAGCTTGTCCCTCTTCTTCCCGCAGCACGGGGATCACAGAGCAGCTGGGAATGGTGGCAATCCGTTTTCCTGCCGCGTTCAGCAGACGGATCGCTTTCTTTTGATTTACTACAGCCAGTCGGGGCGTCCCATTATCCCCCCAGCTCAGCTCCCGGGTGGGGACTACCTGGTTCTTCTTATTCACGGTGATTTCGCTCTCGCCGCTGCTGAGCGTCACCATCGTGGCACCGATCTTCCCCTCCGCTCCCTGGTAATAGACCCAGGTGGGCCGGATCAGCCTGCCGCCCCGGCGAGCGCAATAGTCCAGATCCAGATAGTATTCCAGCCCGCCATAGAACTGGGTTTCGAAGTAGTACCGGCTGCCGGGAATCTCTCCGGGGTCCTGGGCCTCGATGTACTCCCCGTCCTGCAGGTAATAAATCTTTCCCTTCTTAATCCGCTCAAAGGTGGCGCTGGGAGCGCTGTCCACGATATGAACCTTCCCCGCGCTTTCATCCACCCCTGCCATCAGAGCAATATGGCCAATCACGATGCCAAAGGAATACAAATCCCCATTCTTCAGCCCTTCCCGCAGAGTCGTCTTGTCCTTCAGCAGGTTATTGTTGGTGGTGTAGCCATAAACCTGGCTGGCGTTATATACCAGGCGAGCGTTGGCAGTCCCATTCTTGGTGTAGCATTTCCGATAAGTCTCCGCCAGGTTCTCCGGGGCGATATCCTCCCCCGTCCAGCCCATCCGCTGCAGCGCGTGGCTCAGGGTGAAGATGGCGCAGCCCGCGTTGTCCAGCTCGGATTTGGAATAGGCCTTATCCTTCCACCATCCGTCCTTCTGGCTATAAATAATGTCCGGCCCCTGAGTTTCCTCCGCAGCGCCAACCACGCTGACCTGTACGCTGGCGAGATCATCCACCCCCTCAGCGTAATGCACTTCCGCCTCCAGGGTATAGATCCCCTCCTGCCGGGGCCGGAAGGAAACGACGAAATGCAAATCTTCCTTTCCAGCGAAGACGACATCGTTCCCATTCTTCAGGGTATAGGTCACGGAAGTCGCGCCTTCCCCCGCCTCTACGGTCACATCCACGATGCCCCCCACAGCGGCCGTCAAAGGCGAGGCCGTCATCCGAACCTCCGCCCCCGCCCCCCAGGCCAGGCCCAACATCCAAAGCGCCAGAAAGACGCCCATCCAACTCTTTCTCATGAGGAATAAAGCTGCTCCTCTCCCGTCGCACTTTCCCCTCATTATACACTTTCCATGCGTAGAACACAAATCAAAAATCCCCTGCCCAAAGGCAGGGGAAAGGATCTAATCATATTATTCCGCAGTGGCTTCTTCCGCGGCAGCTTCCACGGCTTCTACCGCCTCGACCAGCTCTTCCGCCACGGTCTCGTCGGTGGCGACCACTTCGTACTCCGCTTCGGGCTCGACGGACGCTTCGGCGTTCAGGGCTTCTTCGTCCTCCAGGGCCTGACGGATGCTCAGGCTAATGCGCTTCTTTTCGGAATCAACGCCCAGCACCTTCACATTCACGATCTGGCCAACCTGCACGGCATCTTCCACCTTGGCGATGCGGTTGCGGGCGCACTGGCTGATATGCACCAGGCCATCCAGACCGGGCTCCAGCTCTACAAACGCGCCGAAATCGGTAATGCGGACAACCTTGCCCTCGACGATGCTGCCTTCCGGATACTTCTCGGAGGCGTTATCCCAGGGCCGGGGCTGCAGCTGCTTGTAGCCCAGCTGGATACGATCCCGATCCCGATCCAGGCTCAGAATCTTCACGTCCACTTCCTGATTGGGCTTCACCACATCGCTGGGATGCTTCACGCGGCCCCAGCTCAGGTCGGTAATATGGATCAGGCCATCCACGCCGCCCAGATCCACAAAGGCGCCAAAGTCGGTCAGCCGGCGAACGATACCGTGAATCACGATGCCTTCTTCCAGCTTGTCCCAAACTTCCTTCTTCTTGGCCGCGGCTTCCTCCGCCACCACAGCCTTGCGGCTGGCGACGATGCGCTTCTTCTGCTCGTCGATCTCGATGATCTTCAGCTTCATTTCCTTGCCGACGAAATCAGAGATCTTTTCGACATAGCGCTGGCTCAGCTGGCTGGCCGGCACAAAGGCGCGAATGCCGTCCACGTTGGCAATCAGGCCGCCCTTGACGGCTTCCTTACCGACGCCTTCTACATACTCGCCCGCTTCATTCTTCGCCATCAGAGCGTCCCACGCTTTGCGGTTGACGATGTTGCGCTGGCTCAGCAGCACGTTGCCTTCACCGTCGTTCACCTTGACGACCTCGACTTCAATCTCGTCTCCCAGGTTTACTTCCTGTTCCATCAGATCTTCGCGCTTGATCAGCCCATCCGCCTTGTAGCCGATGTTGACACTGACCTCATCGTCGGTGATCTGGACCACCTTGCCGGTAACCGTCTGTCCGGGACGGATGCGGACCATCGTGGCCTCGACTTGCTGCATGAAGTCTTCGTTGTTCTCCTCTTCGAGGGTCGGGTTCAGATCCTTGTTCTCCAGTTCGCTCATGCGTGTGACAACCTCCTTAAGTGAGTCCGTCGGAGTGGACGCTCCGGCGGTGATCCCAATCATCCCGGGATCTTTATTTGCAAAGGCGTGCGGTATCTCCGCCGCGCTCTCTACCAGGATTGTATCCGGGCACCGGGCCCGGCATAGGTCGTAGAGCTTTCGCGTGTTGGCGCTGTTGCGCCCTCCGACAACGATCATCCTGTCGGCCCGGGAAGCCAGCTCCATCGCTTCCCGCTGTCGCACCTCCGTGGCGCTGCAAATGGTGCAATGGCGCTCCAGCTGGTCTACCTTCGCTTCCAGCGCTTGAAGCACCTTCTCCCACCTTTCCAGGGGAAAGGTGGTCTGCGTCACGGCCAAAGCCTTTTCAAAATGAGGCAGGCATTTTACCTCCTCCGGGGCGGCCACGACGTATACCGGGCCTTTGGCCCAGCCTGCCGTCCCCCGGACCTCCGGATGCTCCTTTTCCCCTACCAGGATGACAGGGGAACCATCCGCCGAGCCCTCGGCCACGATCTTGTGCAGCCGAGCAACGAAGGGGCACGTCAGATCCATGACCTCGCAGCCTTTTTCCTGCAGGCTTTCCAGCACATCGGGCGAAACCCCGTGGCTGCGAATCAGCACCCGCCGGCCAGCGGCCTCGGCCGGATCCCGAATCGGGGCCAAGCCCTTATCCGCCAGATCCTGCACCACCGTCGGGTTATGGATCAGCTCCCCCAGCGTACAGGAAGGGACGCCATCCTGCGCCGCGGCCTCCGCCGCCTCCACCGCTCGGGAAACGCCCATGCAAAACCCGGCGTGCGCCGCGATCTCAACGGTCATGGCTCCATCCTCTCGCTAAAAATAGCTCTAATTGTATTATTTTCGACTTACCTGCAAAAATTCCTGCAAGAAAATCAAAAAAATGAAAATATTTTTCCAGCCAGGCTTCTGCGGCTCCTTCCCTTCGATGCGGTTCCGTTTGCTTATGCCTTGCCGAATTTCGCCGCCATTTGCCGATAGGTTTCCCGCATCCGCTGGTTCAGCTTTTCGCAGGTTTCCACATTCACGCCCTGTTTCGTCAAATCTTCGAATTCGATGGGCTCCCCCACATAAGCGTTCACCCGGCGGAAAAACTTCAGTGGCCGATCCAGATAAATCGGGATCAAGGGCGCTTTCCCCCGCAGCACAATGAGGCTGGTGCCGTTTTCAATCTGTTCCATCTGGCCCTCATGGTGCCGGGTGCCCTCGGGAAAAATCACCAGGGGCTGTCCATTCCGGATCACCCGCATGCAGGCCCGCATGGCCTCCATGTCCGTATTGTGCCGATCCACAAAAATGCAGTGCAAATCCGTCAGCACCCATTGGATGAACCGATTCACCGCCAGTTCCTTCTTGGCCAGGAAGATACATTGCTGCTTCACGGGCTTCGCCAGAATCAGGGGGTCCAGGGCATGCAGGTGATTGGAGATCAACACGCAGGCGCCGGAAAGCTGCCGCAGCTTTTCCGCCCCATGATACCGAACGGGCATAAATATGCTAAACAGCACCGCCGCAAACCCTCTGGCCACGGGATACAGTATGGATTTCTTTTCCTTTTCTTCCTTTACAATTCCCTCAGTCGCCATTTCGTACCGCCTCCGCCATCTTCACAATTTGATCCACCACCTGATCGAAGGTCAGGTTGGTGGAATCCAGCAGCGTGGCGTCCTCCGCCTGGCGCAGGGGCTCCACGGGGCGATGCATATCCTGCTCATCCCGGGCGATGACCTGAGCCAGCACCTCCTCAAAGGTGTCCGGCTCCCCCTTTTCCTGCATTTCCTTCCAGCGGCGGCGGGCCCGCTCCTCGCTGCTGGCCGTTAAGTAGATTTTCAGCGGCGCTTGGGGCAGCACCGTGGTGCAAATGTCCCGCCCATCCACGATCATATCCTGGGCGGCGGCCAGCTGCTGCTGCAGCGCCACCATATGCTTCCGAACCTGGGCATAGCGGCTGACGGTGCTGGCGGCCATGCTGACCTCGGGGGTCCGGATCTGGCTGCTGACGTCCTCCCCATCCAGCAGGGTGCGCTGGCCCTTCTCCCCTACCTGGACGGCCAGGTTCAGCCCCTGGCACAGGGAAACCACCGCGTCCTCCTGGGCCGGGTCCACACCCTCCCGCAGGGTTTTCAGCCCCAAGGCTCGATACATGGCCCCGGTGTCCAGATGCAAAATGCCCAAACGGGCGGCCGCCGCGTCAGCTATGGAAGATTTTCCCGCCCCGACCGGGCCGTCAATGGCAATATTTAACCGCATGATTCTATTTCTCCCTTCGCTTTCATTCCTTATTTCGCGGGATAATAGGTTCCGTAAACAAATTCATGAATCGCCTGGGCGTGCTTCGTCAGATTATATTTAATGACGGAGGAGCCGTTGGCCGTGGTATAGGAGTAGGAATGATCCATGGGCACCCGCATCTGCTCGAACAGGGACTCGCCCCCCGCGGCGCTGCTGAGGGTGGGCAGCAGGGAGAAGGCCAATTCCACCATGAACTGCAGATTCATGTTGGTGTCGGAATAATCCGCCGCCGTCCCCACCAGATCGATCATATCCAGGGGATCGAACTCCGCCAGCACCTTTTGCAGCAGCAGATCCAGCAGATGGCGCTGGCGATCGGTGCGGTTAAAATCGTTCTCGCCCTTCAGGCTCCGGGTTCGGGCGTACATCACCGCCTGCACGCCGTCCAGATGCTGCGTGCCGGCCACCACCTCCAGGGGCGTCCGCTCTCCCTTGGCCTTATTGTCATAGGCCGGGGGATGCTCCTTCAGATACTTATTGATGTACCAGGCTTCGCCCTTGGTCAGCTCGATATCGATGCCCCCCAGGGAGTCGATGATGGAAGCCAGGCCATTGAAGTTAATGGCCACGTAGTTTTCGATGTTCATCTGGAAATTCTTATTAATGGTCCGCATGGCCAGGGCAGCGCCGCTGCGCACCTTTTCCTTGGTGGTACCCTTCTTTACCTTGTTGCATCCATACTGGAAGGCATTGTTGATCTTGGTCTGATTCTTGTATCCCGGGATGGGCACCAAGCTGTCCCGCAGGATGGAGGTCATCTTGATGGCGCCGGTATCTTTATTGATGGATACAATGATCTGGGTATCTCCCCGGCCAATGATCTCCTGGGGATCCTTGCTGCGGGTATCCACGCCCACCAGCAAAATGTTAATCACATTCTCCGGCAAATTGGGGTTCAGATCCAGGGAATCCGGATCGATCCCCGCGTCGTCCTCTTCCTCCTCTTCCTCATCCATCAGGGCATCCAGCTTTTGCTGTTCTTCCTCCGTCAGATAGAAGGTTTCTCCTGTGTCCTCATCCACATAGACGTCATCGCTGTCCAGATCCAACTCCAGCAGCACTTCTTCTACCACTTCCTCAATGATCAGATCCTCTTCTTCCTCGCCCAGGGCGATGGTGGGCAGGATCAGGCAAAGGGTCATCAGCCAGCAAAGCAGTTTTTTCATAATATCTTTTCCTCCCATTATTTCTTACGTGGTCGGATGATTCAGCTCATCCAGGGTCATGCTAAAGGCAGGCAGGAATTCCAGCAGGAAATCCTTCACCTCGGGATACTCGATGCTTTCCAGCGTCTGGTGAATATTGTTAGCGGCGTAATCAAACTCCCGATTGCCGGCCCGCTGTTCCTCCAGACACTTGATGTAGGCGCTGATCTTGTCCGCCGCCTTGACGATATCCCGATCATATCCCTTCTCCTGCTTCAGGCAGGGGGCGAAGGCCGGCCGCATCTCCTCCGGCAGCAGATTCAGCAGCCGGTCAGCGGAGAGATCCTCCAAATGGTGATAGGCCCCCCGCAGGTCGTCGGAATAATATTTTACCGGCGTGGGCAAATCTCCCGTCATGACCTCGGTGGCGTCATGATACACCGCCAGGGTCAGCACATGTTCCGGATTCACCTGCCGGCCGTACCGATCCCGGCCCAGCACCGCGATGGCGTGGGCAATCATGGTCACCTGCAGGGAATGCTCCGCGTCGTTTTCCGGCTGGGTGTTCCGCATGAGGGACCAACGATTGATCAGCTTCAGCCGGGAAAGATAAGCAAAAAAGGAATAGGCCATCCTGCCTCCTACATTCAAAAACACTCAATTTCGCATTGCCCTCCCCCTGGAGAGCAGCGACTTCATTATATCCTTTTTCCCCGGGGGATTCAAGGGCCGCAAAATAGGCCAGCGTAATTTAATTCAATCTGGGCCAATTGAAAACCCTTATAATTCAAAGTGTTCAAAGCACAGCGGATTGATTCAGGTTGGTTAGATGCTACCGGTTAGTAACACGTTAGTAACACGAAAACGCCCCTAAAATGGCCTTTGACGGCCCTTCTAACATTGGGTGAGGAAATAACTCGTTCCCGATGCTGGAAGGGCCTTATTTTTGATTCTGGGGCCAAATTGGGCCATGCGCTGCTAAAGCTTGTCAGTGTACATCTACAGAATTCAAGGACGGTTAAATTCTGATGAATATTTTGAACTTTTATTCACTTGTTAGTATTTGTTATGGTATTTTTTCAAAATGTGCTCAAAAGCCTTATAAACAAAGCGGTTACAGTTGCAGATGTTAGCATTTTCTGGTATAATAAACGAAGGAAATACTTCTTTACTGCATGAGTATTTATGCAAAAAGATGTGAATATTTCCGGAAAGGTAGGTGATTTAGTATGGGCATAAAAGTTGATCTTTCTCAACTTCAAGATTTTCAAAGCAAAATAAGCGCTTTGAATGGAGAGCAGAGAATGGAATTTTTCCGAAACAATACCAATGAATTAGGAAATCGGTTGATTGCTCTTGTGAAGCCTCAAACCCCTGTAATAACCGGAACCTTGAGAAATAGCTGGGCAAGTACACCCGTGACGGAGAATGCGGATAGTTATTCTATGGATGTGTACAACAGTCAAGAATATTCTGAATACGTGGAGTTTGGACACAGAACAGTTAATGGCGGATGGGTGGAAGGTACTCACATGTTGGAAAAATCGGAAAATCAACTTGAACCCATTGCCCCCAAAACGATAGAGGGAAATCTTGATCGACTATTAAGGACGGTGTTTTAAGGGTTTGTTAAGCAGACACTATATAACTAAAACGAAAAAGAAAGGATGAAATTACCATGGAAACGAAAGATTACAAGAAGTATGCAATTCAGGCAAGAGGACTAAATTCTATGTGGCCTGATGAACTCAAGAAGAAGATTGACCAACTGAATCAGTCTCTATCGGATTGGCGCCTTTCCCCCTATGCAAAGGAAGAAAAGCGAAAGGAAGTCTATAAGGAATTACAGAGTACATGCGACAACATGAACAAGTTGTATAGAGAAATTCTAAAGAGATTTCTTGAAGACTTTGCTATCCATGTTCCTGAGGATGGAAAAGATCATTCTACCGACATTCAGAACGCCCTAAAAGTGATTGACATGCTGGGCTTTGATTTGGATGCTGCGAACTTCAGGAACATCATCACGCCCCTTAAAGGCTCATACAAGAATATGAAGATGATTCTTGATGTTATCAGTGCAAAAAAGGGTATTACGAGCGATTTACAGTATAGCCATGAAATCACTCAATTGGTAGATGAATACTTTGGCCCGTATACCATCGCCGGTGATTATCTGGAATTGATTGACAGAATCAATGACGCTATCAGTAGCCCTATTGGGTATCGTTTTGAAGCGTACACAATTGACAATTCCTACCTTGTCACGGCTGAAGAATTCATTCCATATTCTTTCCTTTCTTGCCCTGATTGGATTGAAGAAGCCGGGAAGATGTATAGTGTTCTGGAAGGGAAATTGACTTCCCTTTATGACGGGCATGTTCCCACTGATGAAGAAATGATTATCGACAAACTGGGGAGGTAAAGCACAATGACGGATCAGGAAAAAGAATTTATTGAAGAATTGGTTTTCCAGTATTTCAACGACACAGAGGTTACACAGTATGATCATGCTTTAGCTGCCGTAAAGAAGGCCGGATATAAGGAAAGTATTTCTATCAAGTATAAGCAGATTATAGATGAGCTGCTGAAGCGTGAAGATATCCAAACCGAAATCAAAAAGCAGAAACAGCTGATTCTGGAAAAGTTTTCAGGGGAGCAACGTAGAAATCTCTGGAAAGCAATTGTAAACATGGAAATTGGAGAACCTTGTGAATTGGAAGGTAGAATCCAACTTAGATATTGATGCAACAAACCTAATGATGTGGGCTTGTTCGATTCATGGACAAGCCCACAAATTTTATGGAGGTACAACTTGAAACCTGATAATGTGACGATAGATGAACCAATAGAGAACGAAAAGCAGGATAATCGAGCTACATTCCCGTATAACCCCCGCTTGGTATTTAATGACCCTGAATTGTTTTTCTCTGAGCTACTGCTGGATGAATGAGAAGGAGCCTTTCACCATGGATGATGATTTGCGCATGTTGGCTGCTGAGGAATACTTAGCAGATATATGGATATACAGACAAAAGGTTGAGCGATTCTTGCAGGCGGTGGATACATGCAAGGCAAGATTGTATTCTATTGGGTTTACAGATTTCACCCAAACAAAAATCAAGTCTTCCAGCGGGAAAAAAGGTGCACATTATGAGAATGGCTTGATAAAGCTTGAGAGCCTACAGGAATTATATAAGAACAAGTTTTACATCTGGAAGTGTAAATCAATAGCCCCTTTGGTGAGTATCGGGAAATTGCAGAATGTGAATCATGAATACCTTCTAAGAAGCCGTTATTCCAGCGGTAAACCTTGGTCAGATATTCAGGAGAAGATAGGATGCAAGGATATCAAAGAGGCCCGTAATAACGCATTGATGGAGCTATCCTATATCATGGAATCAGAGGGAAGACTTGAAGCATACGCTAATAAGGTATTGGAAGGGGGAACAAGAAGATGAATGCAAAGCAACGGAGATTTGCAGATGAATATTTGATTTGCTTGAATGGTACAGAAGCAGCCATCAAAGCAGGATACAAAGAGAAGACAGCACGAATACATGCATCTCGCATGCTATCAAATGCTAACATACGTGTATATATAGATGAACAGCTTGAAAGAATCCACAGCGAGAAAACGGCAGACGCAAAAGAAGTCATGGAGTATTTGACAGCTGTTATGCGGGGCGAGAAGAAAGAGCAGATTCTGAAGCTATCAGGAAACGGGGAACAGGAAGTGATAACGATTTCACCCCCTACCAGGGATCGCATCAAAGCTGCTGAGCTAATCGGAAAGAGTTATTGCATATTCAACGAAAAAATCAATTATGAGTTAATCAAACCCATTGTGATATCTGGTGAGGAATTCTTAGAAGATTAGAGGATGGGATCATGAGTGGGAAAGAATACTTGACCCAATTGGAGCGACTTCAAGAGCTGATAGAAGCAGAAGAAACAGACTTAAAAAACTATGCTGAATTGGAAAGCGACTTTGCTTTTCCCGCAAGAGGAAAGAAGCTTTATCAGAGGATGATAGAAGACCAAAGGAAAACAATTCAAAGTCAAAAAGATTTCTATCCGACACTGGAAGACATGATTTCCAGCAAAATACAGGAATTGCGCTTACCAAAGGAAAAGAAGGTTTTGACTATGAAGTATATTGCTGGGGAAGACTGGCCTTCTATCTTTGGGAGCGTGGAAGGGTCAGAAGATTCTATCTTTGCTATTCATAAAAGAGGCCTGAAACATCTTGAAAAGCTGATTGACAATATATAGTGGCATTTGGAATCCATACCACAATATATAGAGGAGTAACGAAACGTTACCCCCTGACATGAATATTGCATAAACGGAAAAAATCGGAGTGTATAAATGGAATGAATAATCCGACTTATACACGTATAACTTGCATAAAATCACTGGCAAGTATTTTCTGGGATATCTCATCCCCCATTATTGACAGGGACGCTCAATGATGGCCCTTTCAACTATTCGTGAAACAAAGGTTTTACGAATAGTTGAAAGGATTTTCTTGTTTTTGGAGATGTAGCAATCCCAGAATGGACAAAAGAAAACCTTCCAGCGGGGACATGCTGGAAGGTTCGCCCAAAACTGAAAAGGAAAGAACTCCCGAAAACGATTGGTTATGTATCGACCAAACATAAGTCAATCGTTAATCTTATTATACCCGATTTGGGGAATTTTTGTAAATGAAAATAAACGTGTTGACAAGTGTGTTAAAAAGTATTATTATTGCGTTTGGATACTTAATTAAGTATTCCAAAGCATACCCAAATCAAGAAAGGAAGGTTTGAACCATGAGCAACACGACAATTAAGGATTTTCTAAGCGACATCGAAGATGGACTTTCAGCCATCGAAGCAATCACAATTTCAGAACTTGATGACGAAATGAAGGACAGAGCTGCTAATTTTGTGACCGATGGAATCAGAAGAAAACTTGCACAGATTGAAGCAGAGTTGAATCAAGATTGAACCAACCGACAGACAACCCCCAAACGATGATTTTTCCCCTGAAGGACTACTACACTTCAGGGGATTTTTCTTATTCCTCTGACTGTAGATAATCTTCTATCTTGCTTAGATCAAGGATGTATTCAAAAACTTTTCTTTTTCCGGTTTCATTCAGTTTTTCATAATTCATAAGCAAGCTATATAATTGAGAATCGTAGATTTCAGCATATTCTAACACTTTCACCCCTGCAGAAAGAATAGTATCTTCACCATCCCAATTCATTAAGTCTGAAAGAGGTACTTCTAACACATTCGCGATTTTGTTTAGATACTCCGCGGACATTGCCCCTTTTCCGCGATAATAGGCAGACATTAATGTCGTATATGGCATTCCTGCTTTATTGGCAAGCTCTTTTTTGGTCATGTGTTTTTGCTTTAGTATATGATCAATTCGATCATAAAGAGTAGCCATACAAATGCCCTCCTCTACAAGTCATTTTAAATATTCTAATCAATTGAGAAGCTGTTGACAAGGCTTTAAAAGAGTATTATAATTCAGAAGAATACTTAATAAAGTATTCCAGCACCTTTACAACTCAATAAATTATTTATTCACGTAGCACATTAGATAGAATAAAGGAAAGGATGACATGTATCTTAACTTCCTGAATAATTAACCCTCATGCCTGAATCAGTAGAATTTTTGAGCAGCTTTACATGCTGAGGCACCAATATTTTCAACGTGTTTCAGCATTTTTCTATTGCAATTAAGGGATAAATGCGGTATAATATTTA
>JAFUFB010000007.1 GCA_017470145.1 Clostridia bacterium
AAGCGAAATGCGGATGGGATAAACGCTGAAGGCATCTAAGCGTGAAGCCCACCTCAAGAATAAGACTCCCATCCGAAAGGAGTAAGACCCCCGGAAGACGACCGGGTAGATAGGTCATCGGTGGAAGTGCGGTAACGCATGTAGCTTGATGATACTAATAGGTCGAGGGCTTGATTTTAAGCAGGTCCGAGAGACTAATTGGAAAACGTCAACAAGGTCAGTTGAATCGAATCTTCGCTGTGCGGTTGTCAAGGCTGAGGATTTGTCCAAATCTATGATTTGGGTAACAAATCCCATGTGGAAGCTGTCCGCGCTTTAGCGCGGGTAACAGCGGACGCAGCGGTAAAACACTGATAGCCTTGGGTCAGGCCCGATAGGAAAAGCTGGTAAGTCGGCGAAAGGGGATCGGGCATGGCAGGAACTGAACGGAGGAAGAAAAGGACGACTGTTCAGTAACCGAATAGCGGGGAAGAGCCAGCCGGGCTCTGAACCGCGCCAAACTTCATTCACCCTTTCCGGTGGTGATAACGAAGGGGTCACACCTGTTCCCATACCGAACACAGAAGTTAAGCCCTTCAGTGCCGATGGTACTTGGCTGGAGACGGCCCGGGAGAGTAGGTCGCTGCCGGATTCCATTTTCCTCAGTAGCTCAATGGCAGAGCACCCGGCTGTTAACCGGGTTGTTGTAGGTTCGAGCCCTACCTGGGGAGCCAAAAGAAAGCTCTTGAAGATTGAATGCTTCAAGAGTTTTCTTTGTTCATTTGTTAAAAAGAAAATCTCTCTTGACAAACGGGGCTATATCATGTAGAAAGAATTTGACGCAATGTATTGATTGCGGAATCTCTGGCTTGGATTGGGATGCGGCCCCCAGGCTGGTTTGAGGAGGAAACTGAAGAATGGAGCGTTATTTTAAGGAGCATGCCCCCAAGCTGGGCTTTGGCTTGATGCGCCTGCCGGAGAAGGATGGAAAGATCGATATCGAGCAGACGAAAAAGATGGTCGATCTCTTCCTGGCGGCGGGGCAAACCTACTTTGACACGGCTTATGTCTATGGTGCTGATGGCGCCTCGGAAAAGGCGGCGAAGGAAGCGCTGGTAGATCGTTATCCTCGGGAATCCTATACTCTGGCCACGAAGCTGAACGTCCATGCCAATGGCTGCAAAAGCGCGGAGGACGCGAAACGCCAGCTGGAAATCAGCCTGGAGCGCACCGGCGCGAAGTATTTTGACTTCTATCTGTTGCACGCCATCGGTGAGGGCAATATCGGGGATTACGACGCCTACGGCATCTGGGATTTTGTCAAGGAAGCGAAGGCGAAGGGCCTGGTGAAGCACTGGGGCTTCTCCTTCCATGGGTCTACCCAGCTGCTGGAAAAGCTGCTGACGGATCATCCGGACGCGGAGTTTGTTCAGCTGCAGATCAATTATGCCGACTGGGAGAACCCGGACGTGGCCAGCCACACGATTTATGACATCGCCCGCCGCCATGGGAAGCCCATCGTGGTAATGGAGCCGGTCAAGGGCGGAACCCTGGCCAATCCCCCTCGCCGGGTGCAGGAAATTCTGAAGGCGGAAAATCCGGACGCCTCCTTTGCCTCCTGGGCGGTGCGTTATGTGGCCTCCATGGATGGCATTCTGTCTGTGCTCAGCGGCATGTCCAACATCGCCCAGATGGAGGATAACCTGTCCTATATGAAGGACTTCCAGCCCCTGTCCACTCAGGAAAAGGAGACCATCTCCCGGGCTCAGGCGGCCCTGGCGGATGTGAAATCCATCCCCTGCACGGCCTGCCATTACTGCACCGAGGGCTGCCCCATGAAGATCCGGATCCCTGATATCTTCTCTGCCAGAAACACGGAACTGATCTGGGAGCAGAAGGATCGGGCCCAGCGCAGATACGACGAGATTACCGAAAAGAGCAACAAGGCCTCCGCCTGCATCGGCTGCGGCCAGTGCGAAGCGGCCTGCCCGCAGCATATCGGCATCATCGACGCCCTGCGGGAATGCGCGAAGCAGTATGAGGCTTCCTAAGCAATCAAAGCGAATGAAAGCCCTCCCCCCCGGAGGGGGAGGGCAAAATAAAATTCAAAGTTAAAGCTCCCCCGCGGAGCGGGGGAGCTTCAATTATGGAGAAGCAAGCAGAAAGCTTTCACGCTGATTTGAAAAAATCAGCGTTTTCAAAAATGATGAAGAAGAGCAATTGGTGGCAGGATCAGAAAATCTGGAAATGGTCAGGTAAAGCCCTGGGGGCAGCGCTGTCCGTGGTCGTGCTGGCGGGGCTCTATTTTACCCTGGTTATCGCCCAGCCCCAATCCGCCGCGGAGGCGCCCCAGCCCACCCAGGCCCCCTGGCCGGGAGCACCGGCCCAACGCGTCACCTCGGAGGGGGAGCTGAGAACCCTGGTCCAATCCTTCCCTGCGCCGGTGATGAGCTTTATGAGCGGCAGCGGCATGGTCTTTGTCTCCGGCGAAGCCGAGGACGCCGCCGATGAGGAGGGCCAGGGCCGAATCCTGACGCTGTATTGGCAAACGGAGCAGGGGACGCCCCTGATGCTGCAGAGCATCTACCCCGCCGAGGCCATGACCTTGCTGGGCAAGGGGGATTACCACTTCAGTGACCATGCCGGCCCAGCCCTGTGCGGGCAAAACTCCGTCCGCATGGAAAACGCGGATACCGTTCGGGTGCATATTCAGCTGGCGGGGAATGGCATCTATGCCGTAACGATCCCTCAGGAGCTGTCCAGAGATCTCTCCGACATCGTTCGATCCATTCAGCTGTTTACCGCCGATTAAATGTTTCAAAAATGTGTCAAATATTGCCGGAAATTGAATAATCTCTTGAAGAAAATGTAAAAATGCGGTAAAATATCTCTATTACGGAGGGATGCCGCATGAAGATGAAACAGCTTTTCTGCGCCGCTCTGTCGGCGCTTTTTCTTTGGAGCGTGGGAGCTTCTTTCGCCGAGGCGGCGACGGAGGCTGCGCCCCTCCCTTCCCTGGACTGGTTGGAGGAAAAAGGCCTGACCCTGGGGGAAAGCGTGCTGTCTTATCCCGCTCTGCGGGAAGGCTTGCTGGAAGCGGAGCTGACCCAAACCATCAATGAACAGATTTTGACGGACGGCCAGGTGCGGGAATATGTCACGCGCCTGAGCCAGCTGATCTCCGGGGGGCGTCTGAATGTCTCCTGGAAGGGGACGATTTTGGGCCCGGTGTTCTCCTTCGCCCTGGCGGCGGAAGGCGCGGTAGCGACACCGCGGAATAGCTTTGTCTGGACTGGCGGGAATATCGATTTGCGGGATGGGCATGAGGTGAGCCTGAAGGAAATCTTCACGGACCCGGAGGCCGCCCAGGAAGCCATTGAGGAATATCTGGAGTGGGAGGTGGCGCCGGAGCTCAGCGCCCATCTGCTGAACAGCCAGCTGACGCCCCTGCCGGAGCGTTTTTTCCTCAACGAGCGGGGGATCATCTATCTCTATCCGATCGATCAGCTGAGCACCCTCAGCGACCGGGCGGGCGCAGTGCTGATTCCCTGGCGGGTGGTGAAGGATCAGCTGGATCTTTCCGAAGAAGGGTTGCTTTCCGCCATGGGTGTGGCGCCCTGGATGGCGGAGGGCACGGACACCGCGGCGGAAGTGGTGCGAGCCAGCGTGGAGGAGCTGCGGTCCTGGGTGGAAAAGGGCCGGCTTCCGGGCATCCCGGCGGGCTTGGGAGACAGCCTCCAGGCCCTGACGGAGGAGCACCATTTGCTGATTGATCCGGACGTGTACGCCTTGGGCCGGCTGTTTAGCCTGGAGGGGGCGGAATTCCGGGAGGTGTTCCTGATGACGGATTTCCTCAGCGAAAGCTGGGAAAACAGCATCGTGGACGGGATCCGCATGGATCTGGGGAACTTCTTTGGCCTGGTGATCGGGGATACGCCCCGGGAAGCCTGGCTGGAGGCCCTGGGAGAGCCGGATCATACCCTGGAGCTGGGGGAGGAAGAGGCGGAGGCCTATCGCACCGGGCCAGGGGTCCGGGACTACTATGAAATCGGCGGAAATCGGCTGCAATTACAGGCGAACGAGGATGGTATCCTCTGCAGCGTGATCCTTTCGGAATAAGCAGTTAGAAAGAGGTTTCTCCCCCGGAGGGGGGAGAAATCAGATCAATCGTCTCCCCCGAAGGGGGAGAAACATAAACAAACATCCTCCCCTGGAGGGGGAGAAACCCAAACCAATCTCCGCCCCCGAAGGGGGCGGAGAAAAGAAAGTCGCGAAAGATTCTCTTTCGAAGAAGACAAGAAGAGACAAAGCACGATGGAGGAATGGAATGGCTCAGAAGAGCAATAAAAGACAACCGGTGTATTCCGCAGACGCCCTGGCCCTGCGCTATCTGGGGGGCCTGGCCCTGGCGGCCCTGGGGGTCATGATGTTTCTGGCGGTGGGCCTGGGGTTGAAGGGAAACGTCTTTGACGCCCTGCGCCGGGTCTGCTATGGGCTGACCGGCGGCCTGGCCCTGGCGCTGCCCGCGCTGCCTATCTGGGGCGGCGTGCTGGTGATCTGGTCCAGCCAGAAAAAAGCCCCGGTAAAGCCCTTTGTCTATGCGTCCCTGGCTTATCTGGCCCTGTGTGGGTTTATCGTGCTGGAGACCAAGCTCGGCAGCGAGGAGTTCCTCTCCTTCCTGAGTCGGGTTTCCGATGGCAGCTGGGGCGGGGTCATCCTGCAGGGATATGTCCAGAGCTATCAGCGGCGAGCCAGCGGCGGCGCCCTGGGCGTCATTTTAGGTTTTCCCTTCTGGAGCCTGGTGGGAACCATCTTAGGTGCGTTTTTGTTGTTCCTGGCCTTGGTTTTCTGCCTCCTGATGGCCCTGGGGCTGACCCCGGCCCGCCTGCGGGATCTGGCCACGGGGAAAGGGCATTTCTCCTTCCACCGCCTGGGGAAGGATCAGGCCGCCCAGGATGAGCGGCAGATCGCCTTCCAGCAGGAACAGGAGCGCCAGCGGCAGATGGCCTATGCCCAGCAGCAGGCCTATCTTTTGCAACAACAGCAACAGCAGCAGGCCGCGGCCCAGGCGGCCCGGCAGAATTCCGCCCGCTGGCAGCAGCCGGCCCAGGCGGAGGCCGTGGCGGCCAATGCTTCCCTGCGCCAGCCCTGGCCAGAGCCGATGCCTGCCCCCAGCTGGACCGGCGCCAATTCCGCCGTGACGGATGAAAGCGTGCTGGATTGGCAGCAGCAGTTGACGGATCAAAAGGCGGCGGGGAAGAAGGGCCGGAAGAGCAGCATCTTCGACGGGCCTGCAGAGGAGCCTGCCGCGGCCAATGAATATCCACAAAATCCATCCTCCGAGGGGAAGGAATCCTCCTGGGCTAGCCGCATCTTTGGCGGCCGGAAAAATCAGGAGGATGGCCTTAGCGATCTTTCCCAAGCCCAGAAGCAGCGGGAGGGCATGGATTATCCCAGCGGAAGCCGCCTGCGGAACGCGGCCCAGAGCTCGCGCCCGGCGTCGGATCGCCCGGCAGCCCAGGCGCAGGAGATGCCCATCGGCGTGGTTCGCAACAGCCGCGTCCGGGCGGAGCAGCAGAAGGTGGAGGAGGATCTGGACCGCTGGCGTAGGCCTGCGACCCAGCAGCGGATGACGATGCCTCCGGAGGAGCCGGAGACACCCGCAGCATCTGATCTATGGGAGGAGCAGCCCCCGGAGGCGCCCTCCGTCCGGAAAAACGCCCGCGCTCAGGAGACGCTGAAGGCCCCGGAGCGGGAGACCGCGAAGGCGACCTCTCCCTGGCTGGCGAAGGTCATCGCGGCGGAGAACGCCGCCCGGGAGGAGCCGGAGGAGCCGGAAGCGCCCCGGGCCCGGTCGGAGCGGCCGCCCCGGGAGGAAAAGCCCCAGGCGGAGCAGGTGCGGGTGCCCGTGGTGCAGCCCACCATTGCCGACCCCACGTGGAAGCCGGAATTAAAGCGTGTGGACCCCAAGGAGGAAGAGCCGGAGGAGGAATTCTGGGAGCCTACGCCCTATTACGCGCCCCCGATTACTGACCTGAAAAAGCCGGACGCCAGCGTGCTGGATACCTCCGAGGAGGATGAGGAGCGGTCCCATCGGCTGGAGGCGACCCTGGCCAGCTTCAAGGTCCAGGCCCGGGTGGTTCATGTGACCCATGGCCCGGCCATCTCCCGGTTCGAGCTGGAGCTGGCCCCGGGCACCAAGGTGGGCAAGGTGGCGGAGCTGGAAAAGGACATCGCCTATGGCATGCAGGCCACCTCCGTCCGCATTGAGGCCCCCATCCCGGGCAAGGCCCTGGTGGGCGTGGAGGTGCCCAATCCCAAGCGGGCCACAGTAACTCTGCGGGAGGTGCTGGAAAGCCCCCAGATGCAGAACGCCAAGTCCATTCTGACCGTGGCCCTGGGCAAGGATATCGCCGGCGTGCCCATCATCTGCGACCTGGCGAAGATGCCCCATATGCTGATCGCCGGCGCCACCGGATCCGGTAAGTCGGTCTGTATCAATACGATTATCAACAGCCTGCTGTTCCGGGCGGGTCCGGAGGAAGTCAAGATGATCCTGGTGGACCCCAAGGTGGTGGAGCTGCAGTGCTATAACGGCATTCCCCATCTGCTGCTGCCGGTGGTGAATGATCCCCACAAGGCCTCGGCCGCCCTGGCCTGGGCGGTGGCGGAGATGATGGAGCGCTACGATAAGTTCTCGGAGCGGGGCGTCCGGAATCTGGAGGGCTATAACGGCATTCTGGGCCCCGGGGAGAAGCCCATGCCCCGGATCGTGATTATCATTGACGAGCTGGCGGACCTGATGATGGTCTGCAAGAAGGATGTGGAAGAATATATCTGCCGCCTGACCCAGCTGGCCCGGGCTGCGGGTATTCACCTGATCGTGGCCACCCAGCGCCCCTCGGTGGACGTGATTACCGGCCTCATCAAGGCCAACATCCCCAGCCGAATCGCCTTTAAAACCGCCAGCTATGTGGATTCCCGGACCATTCTGGACCGGAACGGCAGCGAGCAGCTGCTGGGCTGGGGCGATATGCTCTATTTGCCCACCGGCTCCTTCGCCCCCACCCGGATTCAGGGCTGCTTCCTCTCCGATGAGGAGGTGAACCGCATCGCGGATCACGTGCGCCAGGCCAACCCCAGCGCCTATGATCCGGACGTGCTGGACAAGCTGGAGCAGCTGACCCAGGGCCAGGAGGAAGGCCCTTCCATGGATATGATCGGCGGCGCCCAGGATAGCGGCGCCGGGGACGCGGACCTGTTTGAACAGGCGGTGGAATATGCTATCGCCGATGGCCAGATCTCCACCTCCACCCTGCAGCGCAGGCTGAAGGTGGGCTATGCCCGGGCGGGCCGCCTGACGGACGAAATGGAGGAGCGGGGCATCGTCTCCGCCAAGGACGGCAGCAAGCCTAGAAAGTGTTTGATTACCCGCGAGGACTGGGAAAAGATGAAAGCGATGACGACGGAGGCTTCGTAAAACGATGGCAAACCTGATGGATTACATGGTCTGGCGGGGGGAATTCGGCTTCGAGGTGTCCCCCTGGAACGATGTGGACGCCCTGATGATGGCGAATCTGTGCTATCTGAACTTCCATGGCATTGACGACCAGCGGGGCTGGACCATCGCGGAGGCCAAGCGGCTGGACCTGGTGCGGGAAACGGTGGTGGCGGCCTTTGAGGGACGAAAAAGCCAGTTCGAGGCCATGGCGGATACCTTCCGCTTCGGCGGCGTCCGGATGCATCATTTCATCGCCCTGACGGATGAAAAGCAGGCGCTGCAATTTTCCGCCACCTGCTATGATCTGCCGGATGGCACGCTGTGCATCGGCTTTCGGGGTACCGACGGCACCTTCGTGGGCTGGCGGGAGGATTTCAACATGTCCTGGCAGAGCGCTGTGCCCGCCCAGGAGGCGGCGGTGTTCTATCTGGAGCGGGCTGCGGAGATGGACGATCGGCCCATCCGCCTGGTGGGCCACAGCAAGGGCGGCAACCTGGCGGCCTACGCGGCGGCCTGCTGCAGCCCGGAGGTGCAGGATCGGTTGGAGGCGGTTTACTCCTTCGACGGCCCGGGCATGGATCCGGAGGTGTTCCAAAGCGAGGGCTATCAGCGCATCGTGGGGAAAATTCGTTCCTTCGTGCCCCAGACCAGCATCGTGGGCATGATGATGGAATATCATCGGGATTACACGGTGGTGAAATCCGACGCCGTCGGTATCTCCCAGCATGATCCCCTGACCTGGCAGGTCTATGGTCCCCGGTTTGAAACCCTGGAGAAGATCGATGCCAACGCGGAAACCATCAGCGACACCCTGCATGACCTCTTGGAAAAGACGGATCGGGAGGAGCGGGCGGAGGCGGTGGATACCCTCTTCGGCCTGCTGGAAAACACCAAAGCCAGCAATTTCAACGAGGCCCTGGAGGGCCGGCTGCGGACCCTGACGGGGGTAGCCATGGGCACCCGGGATTTGGGCCCGGAGGCCCGCAAGGCCGTGACCAAGCTGCTGGGCCTGTTCCTGAGCCTGGGCTTCGGCAACTTGGCGGAAAGGTATCGTCTCCGCAGAACGGAGAACAGAACGGAGGAAACGCCTTCCGCGGAGATGGAGGAAAATAAGTCGGAGCAGCTTTGATAGAAAAAACTGTTTGATCAATTTTCAACGAATAGTAACACGGTAGCTTGCATAGGCCACGGATGCGAAATCAAGGCTTGACGCGGGTTTGCAGGGAATGATATAATCCCCCTGTTTGATTTTTCAAGTGTTTTGGAGGGAGAACGATGTCCGGACATTCCAAATGGCATAATATTCAGGCGAAGAAGGGCAAGGCCGACGCCCAGCGCGGCGCGATTTTTACCAAGATCGGGCGGGAGATCGCCATCGCCGTGCGCGAGGGCGGGGCGAACCCGGAATCCAACGGCAAGCTGCGGGACGTGATTGCCAAGGCCAAGGCCAACAACATGCCCAACGATAACATTCAGCGGTCCATCAAGAAGGCCAGCGGCGAGCTGAGCAACGTGGTGTACGAAGAGATTACCTACGAAGGATACGCCCCCGGCGGCGTGGCCGTGATTGTGGACACCATTTCCGACAACCGGAACCGCACGGCCAGCGACATTCGGCACTGCTTCGCCAAGTACGGCGGAAACCTGGGAACCACGGGCTCCGTGGGCTTCATGTTCGACACCCGGGGCGTGCTGGTGATCGAGCGGGCCCCCGGCATGGACGAGGACGACCTGATGATGATGGCCCTGGACGCGGGCGCCGAGGATGTGCGGCCGGATGAGGACGTGGTGGAGATTCTGACGGATCCCAACGAGTTCAGTAAGGTGCGCGAAGCGCTGGAGCAGCAGGGGTTGACCTTCCTGAGCGCCGAGGTGCAGAAGATTCCGCAGAACACCGTGGCGGTGGACGATCCTGAGACCCTGGAGAAGATTCAGAAGATGCTGGATCTGCTGGAGGAGAGCGACGACGTTCAGAACGTGTACCACAACGCGGAGCTGCCCGAAGAAGAGGACGAGGACTGAGTTTAAACAATTCGATCGCCGGTGCCCCTGGGGCACCGGCGATTGTTGTAAATGGAGGAAATCCCCATGACCATGCTGGAGATTATTGAGAAGAAAAAGCTGGGGAAGGCGCTGAGCCCGGCGGAAATTCAGTTTTTCGCGGAGGCGGCGGCCCAGAAGAGCGTGCCGGATTATCAGCTGGCAGCCCTGCTGATGGCCATTCGGCTAAATGGCATGACGGACGAGGAGACCACGGAGCTGACCCTGGCCATGCGGGACACGGGGGACGTGGCGGACTTGAGCTCCCTTCCTGGCGTCAAGGTGGACAAGCATTCGACCGGTGGGGTGGGGGACACAACGACCCTGGTGCTGGCGCCCTTGGTGGCGGCCTGCGGCGCTCCGGTGGCCAAGATGAGCGGCCGGGGCCTGGGGCATACCGGCGGCACGCTGGACAAGCTGGAATCCATCCCGGGGCTGCGGGTTTCCCTGACGGAGGAGGAATTCATCCGCCAGGTGAAGGAAATCGGCGTGGCCGTGGTGGGCCAGACGGGGCGACTGGCCCCGGCGGACAAGACCCTCTACGCCCTGCGGGACGTGACCTCCACGGTGGATTCCATCCCCCTGATAGTTTCTTCCATCCTGAGCAAGAAGCTGGCGGCGGGGTCCGACGCCATCGTGCTGGATGTGAAGACTGGATCCGGCGCCTTGATGCAGCGGCTGGAGGACAGCATCCACCTGGCCCAGATGATGGTCAACGTGGGGACCCTGGCGGGGAAGCCTACCCTGGCCCTGATCAGCGGCATGGATCAGCCCCTGGGCACCCACGTGGGCAACGCCCTGGAGGTGAAGGAGGCCATCGACATTCTGGCAGGCCGGGCTGGCGGGGATTTGAAAGAGGTTTCCCTGACCCTGGGGGGATACATGCTGGTGTTAGCGGGGCTGGCGCAGGATCACCCCCAGGCGGTGGCCCAGCTGACGGCGGCGCTGGAAAGCGGCGCGGGGCTGGAAAAGCTGAAGCAGATGATCGCGGCCCAGGGGGGAGATCCTCGGGTATGCGACGATGTGGGGCTGCTGCCCCAGGCCCCGGTGAAAAAGACGGTGCTCTGCGGCCGGGAAGGCTACGTGGCGGGGATGGACACCATGGCCCTGGGCACGGCGGCCCAGACCATGGGCGCCGGGCGGACCCGGGTGGAGGATCAGATCGATTATTCCGTGGGATACGTGCTGCGGGTTCGGGTAGGGGACCGGGTGACGCCGGAGACGCCCCTGTGTGAGCTGCACGCCCGGACGGAGGAGGACACGGCGCGGGCGGAGGCGGCCATTCGACAGGCCATCTCCTGGAGCGACGCCCCCTGCGAGAAGGCGAAAAATTTCTATGCCCTGGTGACATCAAGCGGCGTTACCCGGCTGTAAGAAGGATCGATTTATGAGTTCGGAATTCAAAAAGGGAATTCAGCATGGAATTCCCATCGCGTTGGGATACTTGAGCGTGTCCTTCGCCTTCGGCATGAAGGCGGTGGGGGACGGACTGACCTGGCTGCAGGCGGTGCTGATCTCCATCACCAATGTGACCAGCGCTGGCCAGATGGCGGGCCTGCCCCTGATGCTGGGGGGCGCCAGCCTGGTGGAGATGGCGCTGACCCAGCTGACCATCAACCTGCGGTACGGGCTGATGGGTCTGAGCCTGGGGCGGAAGCTGGACGACAGCATGGGGACCTTGCAGCGGCTGATCTTTTCCTTCGCCAACACGGATGAGATTTTCGCCGTGGCCTCCTCCCAGCCCGGGAAAGTGGGCAAGCGGTACCTCTACGGGCTGATGATTACGCCGATCCTGGGCTGGGCCCTGGGCACCCTGTTGGGGGGCGTGGCGGGGACGCTGCTGCCCGCCTTTGTGCGCACGGCCCTGGGCATCGCCATCTATGGCATGTTCCTGGCCATCATTCTGCCCCCCGCCCGGGCGAAGAAGCCGGTGCGCTTCGTGGTGCTGCTGTCCGTGGGGATGAGCCTGTGCTTCCGGTACATTCCGGGGTTGAACAAGGTTTCCAGCGGATTCGTGATTATCATCTGCGCGGTGATTTCCGCCGGGATCGGCGCCGCCCGGTATCCGGAGCAGGAAGGAGGCAACCCATGAGCTGGAGCGCGTTTGTGCCCTACGTGGCGGTGATGGCGGTGGTGACCTACCTGATCCGCATGCTGCCGCTGACGGCCTTTCGCCGGCCGATTCACAGCCGGTTTATTCAGTCCTTCCTGACCTATATTCCCTACGCGGTGCTGGGGGCTATGACCTTTCCAGAGGTGTTCTATTCCACGGGGGATCTGCGGACCGCCGCGGTGGGCGTGGTGGTGGCGGTGATTTTGGCCTGGCGGGGGAAGAGCTTGTTGACGGTGGCCATCGCTGCGTGTTTGGCCGTAGCCGCCGCCCAAGGGATATTGTTACTATTGTGATGTGCGCACGACCCTTGCAAAATCAAGGCTGGCTGTGTATAATGTGGCTAATATGCGATAAGGAGCGCTGACCATAATGGCCCTGAAGGATTACTGTTTTGACGGGAAAAAACCTCTGAAGTTGAAGGAGATGCCCACGGGCGCCGGGGAATACAAGGTGCAGAAGAGCGACCTGGTGGCGAAGACGGAGGAGAACATGCTCCGGGCGGCGGAGCTGCAGGAAAAGCTATATGCCGCGAAGCAGGAGGGGTTGATTTTCGCCCTGCAGGCTCGGGATGCGGCAGGGAAGGACAGCCTGATCAAGAAGATTTTTTCCAAGCTGAATCCCGCGGCGCTGAAGATTACCTCCTTCAAGGTGCCCAACAAGACGGATCTGGCCCACGACTACATGTGGCGGATCAATCGGGCCATGCCCGAGCGGGGGAGCATCGGGGTTTTCAACCGCAGCCATTATGAGGATGTGCTGGTGGTACAGGTGCACCAGATGCAGAAGGGATATGTGCTGACCCCTCGATGCAAGACGGAGGATTTCTTCGCCCGGCGCTATCGCCAGCTGAACAACTGGGAGGAATACCTGTGGGAGAATGGCTTCCGCATGGTGAAGATCTTCCTGAACGTTTCCAAAGAGGAACAGAAGCAGCGGTTCCTGGACCGGATGGAGCTGCCGGAGAAGCACTGGAAGCTTTCCGTGGGGGACATGCAGGAGCGGGCCCTGTGGGAGGAATATGACCGGGTGTTTGAGGAAACCATCAATGCCACGGCCACGGAGCACGCGCCCTGGTACGTACTACCGGCGGACAACAAATGGTACACCCGTTATCTGATGAGCGAGATTATCCTGAAGACCCTGGAGGACATGGCGCCGGAGTTCCCGCCGCTGGACGCAGAGGAAGCGGCGAAGATTCCCATGGTCATGCAAGAGTTGGAGAAGGAGTAAAGCAAAGGGTTTTGCTTTCTCGGCATATGTTTTTTTCACTCCCCCGCTTCGCGGGGGAGCTTGTTAGATGAGATGTTTTTCGTGCCCGGACCGGTGATCTGGCGACAGCCAGCCCGATCCGGGCATTGCATTTTTCAGCACAATCTGATAACATTCTCCCTGTTTATTGCTTTGGAGGAGGGCTTTCATGGCACTGGAAAGCACAGGGAGTTTTTCTTTCGCCGCCGCGGCGCTGCGGCTGTTGCTGGCGCTGGTGGCGGGGGGAGTCATCGGATACGGCCGATCCAAGCGGGATCGGGCGGCGGGCTTTCGCACCTATATGCTCATCAGCCTGGGGGCGGCCATGGCTTCGCTGCTGACGCTGTACGAATATCAAATGCTGCAGGGCCCCTGGCAGGAGGCTCTGATCCAGGTGGGAGAAAAGTTTGACGCGGCCCGGTTGGTGAGCCAGGTGGTGGCTGGCATCGGCTTCCTGGGCGCGGGCATCATCATCAAATCCACCCATCAGCAGGTGAAGGGCCTGACCACGGCCACGGGGCTGTTTGCCACGGTGTGCCTGGGCATCGCCGCGGGGATGGGATTTTACGCGGTGGTGGTGGCTAGCATCTGCGTGGTGACCCTGGTGCTGAACGTCATGTCCCCCTTGGAGGCGGCTTACAAGCGGCATTTGCGGAACATTACCCTCAGCGTGGAATTTAACAGCGTGGAGGATATCGATCTGATCAGCCGGGCCATCGAGGCGGAGCAGGCGAAGATCTATGACATCGACGTGGAGCGGACGGAGGTTCATAACGGGCGGCTGCCCTCGGCGGTGTTTATCCTGCAGCTGAGCCGGGAGAATCATTCCCACTCCGGCATGCTGACGACCCTGGCGGAGCTGCCCTGTGTCAACTCCGTGCAGGAACTGATCGCGTAAGGGGAGGGGAAGGAAGATGCTTTCGTTTTTGAACGGGGTGCGGGGCTCCGACCTGGCCGCCATCGGGCTGAAGATGGTGCTGGCCATCCTTTGCGGCATGGTGGTGGGGCTGGAGCGCTCCGCCAAGAATCGGCCCGCCGGGTTCCGGACCCATATCCTGGTGTGCCTGGGGGCCACGGTGGCGGCCATGACGGGGTTATACATTTATCTGGACCTGCGGCTGCCCACGGACATTTCCCGGCTGTCCAGCCAGGTGATTTCCGGCTTGGGCTTCATCCTGGCGGGGACCATCGTGGTGACCAAGAAGTTGACCATCAAGGGGCTGACCACGGCGGCGGGGCTTTGGACCACGGGCATCATCGGCCTGGCCATCGGCAGCGGATACTACGAGATCGGCATCCTGGGGACGGCCCTGGTGCTGATGGTGGAGGGATGGTTCGGCTGGTTCGGGGGGAATATTCGGCATCAGCCGGAATACACCCTGGAGCTGCTGTACAACGACAAGACCAGCCTGGACCATGTGCTGCGCTGCTGCAAGGATAATCATCTGGCCATCGTGAACCTGAAGATTCACGCCCTGACGGATCAGGGGGAGGCCAGCTATTCCGGCCTGGTGCAGTTGCGGGGTGGAATGGCGGCGGAAAAATTATTGGACAAGATTCGGCTCATGCCCGGCATCGTGTCAGCGGACGAGCTGTAAAACAAAGCCCGCCGGAGGGCGGAGAAAAGGGTTCGGGAGAGAAAGGACAGGAACGGAAACCGTATGCGGGATTATACGCTGGGAATAGATGTAGGGTCAACCACCGTGAAAACCGTGCTGCTGGACGAAAAGGGCGGCATGGTTTTTCATCGTTATGAGCGACATCACGCCCACACGCAGGAGACCCTGGCGGAGATCCTGCGGCAGGCCCGGGAAGCCCTGGGGGCCTGCCGGGTTCGCTGCGCCATTACGGGCAGCGGTGGCATGGGGCTGGGCAAGGCGCTGGAGATTCCCTTTGTGCAGGAGGTGGCCGCGGTGGCGGAGGCCCTGAAGGCTCAGGCGCCCCAGACGGACGTGGCCATCGAGCTGGGGGGCGAGGACGCGAAGATCATCTACTTCACCGGCGGGCTGGAAGAGCGGATGAATGGGGTTTGCGCCGGGGGCACCGGCAGCTTCATCGACCAGATGGCTGCTCTGATGCAGACGGACGCCCCGGGGCTCAACGCGGAGGCGGCCCATTACCAGGAGATTTATCCCATCGCTGCCCGGTGCGGCGTGTTCGCGAAGTCGGACATTCAGCCCCTGATCAACGACGGGGCTACCCGGGCGGATCTGGCGGCCTCCGTGTTTCAGGCGGTGGTGAATCAGACCATCTCCGGCCTGGCCTGCGGCAAGCCTATTCGGGGCCACGTGGCCTTCCTGGGCGGGCCGTTGCATTTTCTGCCGGAGCTGCGGAACAGCTTTATCCGCACCCTGAAGCTGACCGACGAAACGGCCATCCTGCCGGAAAACAGCCATCTGTTCGCCGCCCTGGGGGCGGCCATGCAGGCGGGGGCGGGGGAGGCCCGGGAGCTGGACGCCCTGATTGACGCCCTGAGCCGGGGGGTCATGCTGACCTTTGAGCTGAAGCGGATAGAGCCCTTGTTCGAAAATGAAGAGGCCTACCGGGTCTTCCGCCGCCGGCACGACCGGGCCCGGGTGAACCGGGGGACGCTGGCGGAATACGCGGGGCCTTGCTTTCTGGGCATTGACGCCGGCAGCACCACCACGAAGCTGGCCCTCATCGGGGCGGAGGGGGAGCTGCTGTGGTCCTTCTACGCCGGCAACCAGGGCAATCCCATCCAGACGGCGCTGGACGCCCTGGGGGAATTGAAGGATCAGATGCCCGAAGGGGCTTACATTGCCCGGAGCTGCTCCACGGGATACGGCGAGGAGCTGCTGAAATCCGCCTTCTCTCTGGACGAGGGGGAGGTGGAGACCATCGCCCATGTCACCGCCGCCCGGTTCTTCGACCCGGAGGTGGACTGCGTGCTGGATATCGGCGGGCAGGACATGAAGTGCATCCAGCTGAAGAACGGCTCCGTGGATAATATTTTGCTGAACGAGGCCTGCTCCTCCGGGTGCGGGTCCTTCCTGGAAAACTTTGCCGTGTCCATGGGCTACACCGCCCCGGCTTTCGCCAAGGCGGCGCTGTTCGCGAAAAATCCCCTGGACCTGGGCACCCGGTGCACCGTGTTTATGAACAGCAATGTGAAGCAGGCCCAGAAGGAGGGGGCGGACCTGCAGGATATCTCCGCGGGGCTGGCCTATTCCGTGATTCGGAACGCCCTTTTTAAGGTCATCAAGCTGGCGGATGCCGCGGATTTGGGCCGCCGGGTGGTGGTGCAGGGCGGCACCTTCCACAACGAGGCGGTGCTGCGGGCCTTTGAAAAAATCTCCGGGGTGGAGGCAGTATGCCCGGACATCTCCGGCATGATGGGCGCCTTCGGGGCGGCCCTGATCGCCCGGCAGCATTCCACGGGGCAGGAAAGCGCAATGCCGCCCCTGGAGGAGCTGCTGAAGCTGACCTGGAAAACCGCTACCACCCACTGCCAGCGGTGCGAGAACCACTGTATGCTGACGGTGAACACCTTCCCCGGGGGCCGGCGGCATATCACCGGCAACCGGTGCGAGCGGGGCCTGGGGAAGACCGCGGAGGCGGCGGATAAGGGCCCCAATGTGGCGGCCTACAAGCTGAAGCGGATGTTCGATTACGAACCCCTGAAGATCGAGGAGGCGCCCCGGGGAGAGATCGGGATTCCCCGGGTGCTGAACATGTGGGAAAACTATCCCTTCTGGCATACCTTCTTTACCCAGTTGGGATTCTCGGTGCGCCTGTCCCCGGTATCCACGCGGAAAATTTATGCCCTGGGTATGGAATCCATCCCCTCGGAAAGCGAATGCTACCCCGCGAAGCTGGCCCATGGGCATGTGCAATGGCTGATTAACCAAGGGGTGCAGACCATTTTCCATCCCAGCGTGTTCTACGAGCACCAGGAGGTGGAGGGCAGCCAGAACCATTACAACTGTCCCATGGTTTGCGCCTATCCGGAGAATTTGAAAAACAACGTGGAAGATGTAACGGAGGGGCGGGTGCGCTATATTCGACCCTTCCTGGCCTTCACCAGCGAGAAAATTACCGCGGACAGGCTGGTGCGCCTGGGCCGGGAGGAATGGGGCATTCCCACCGGGGAAGTGCGCCGGGCGGTGCACGCGGCCTGGGAGGAACAGCGCCGGGCCAAGGCGGACGTGCGGGCGGAGGGCCAGCGGGCCCTGGATTGGATGAAAGAAAAGGAGCGCCGGGGCATCATCCTGGCGGGGCGGCCTTACCATATGGACCCGGAGATTCATCACGGCATTCCGGAGATGATCGCCGGATACGGCCTGGCGGTGCTGACGGAGGATAGCATCCCGGCGGATTTCGCCCCGGTGCGCCCCGTGCGGGTGAACGACCAGTGGGTGTACCATTCCCGGATGTACACCGCCGCCCAGTTCGCCGCCACCCGGGAGGATCTGGAGCTGATCCAGCTGAACTCCTTTGGGTGTGGGTTGGACGCGGTGACCACGGACCAGGTCAGCGAGATCCTGGAGCAAAGCGGCCGGCTGTACACCGTGCTGAAGATCGACGAGGTTAACAACCTGGGAGCGGCCCGCATCCGGGTGCGGAGCCTGCTTTCTGCCATGGGGCTGCGGCAGGAGCAGGGGATTTTGCCCGCCGGGGAACCTCAGCCCTATCTTCGGCAGGAGTTTACCCGGAAAATGTTCCAGGAGGGGTACACCATCCTGGCGCCGGATATGAGCCCCATGCATTTCGCCCTGCTGAAGCCGGTTTTCGAAAAGCATGGGTATCATCTGGTGTTTCTGAAAAACGAAGGCCGGTCCGCGGTGGACATGGGATTGAAGTTCGTCAACAACGACGCCTGCTATCCCTCCATCATTACCGTGGGGCAGATGATGGAGGCGGTGCTCAGCGGGGAGTACGACGTGAACCGCCTGGCGCTGATCATGAGTCAGACCGGGGGCTGCTGCCGGGCCAGCAATTATGTGGGCTTTATCCGTCGGGCTTTGGAGAAGGCAGGCCTGCCCCAGATTCCGGTGATTTCCCTGAACTTTAACGGCATGGAGAAGAACGAGGGCTTCCGGCCGGGCTTGCCCATCCTGGTGGATGCGGGGAAGGCCTTGGTGCTGGGGGACCTGATGATGAAATGCGTCTATCGGGTGCGGCCCTATGAGCTGGAGGCGGGCAGCGCCGACCGGATGCACGAAAAATGGCAGGGGATCGTCCAGGAGGCCCTGGGCGGAAAGCGGAAGTACCCTTACGCCGCCCTCTGCCGGGATCTGGTGGCGGATTTCGACGCCTTGCCCCTGCGGGAGATTCCCCGGAAGCCCCGGGTGGGCATCGTGGGGGAAATCCTGGTGAAATATATGCCCATGGCCAATAACCATCTGGCGGAGCTGTTGGAGCGGGAAGGCGCGGAGGCGGTGGTGCCGGATTTGATGGATTTCGTGTACTATGTGCTGTACAACCAGCAGTATAAGACGGAGTATCTGGGCACCCGATGGACGGGGAAATATACCAGCGGCCTGGGGATTCCCGGGCTGCGGGCCTTCTGCCGGCCGGCGGCGGAGGCGTTGCGGAAATCCCAGCGGTTCCAGCCCCCGGTGCCCATTGAGCACATCGCGGATCTGGCCCGGCCCTTCCTTTCCATCGGCAATCAGTATGGCGAGGGCTGGTTCCTCTGCGGGGAGATGGCGGAGCTGCTGGAAAACGGAACGCCCAACATCGTGTGCATTCAGCCCTTCGGCTGCCTGCCCAATCACGTGGTGGGCAAGGGGGTCATCAAGGCCCTGAAGGCCGCCTATCCTCAGGCGAACATCGCCGCCGTGGACTACGATCCCGGCGCCAGCGAGGTGAACCAGCTGAACCGCATCAAGCTGATGCTGTCCCAGGCGGAGGCTTGAGGAGGCTGCTAGGGGCGGGAGGAAATGTAACAGTTTGGAAAACAAATCCTCGCCGGCTTGCCGGATGAATCAATTTGTGCTATATATCTGCTGACAGGAGGAGGCCGACGAAAGGCGCTCCGCCTGCCAGCTATTTCGCGTGAAAGGAATCATCTATGACCTGGAAAAAGGGAATCGCCCTGCTGTGCGCCCTGGCGCTGCTGCTGTCCGCGGCGGGTCTGGGGGAGGAAGAGGACGATCTGTTCATTGAAGAAATCGTGGAGGATGTGCTGCTGGACGACGAGGGGGAGGAGATTCTGCTGCCCGCCGCCACGGCCGCGCCTGCGGTATATAGCGGCAGCTTTACGCCCTCCTATGGCAGCGCCTATGATCCCCTCCCCGGGGAGAACAATTACTGGACCCTGCCCATGGACATCACGGACGAGGCCGCGGTTTGGGAGATGCTGACCGCCCCCATTACGGTGGTGGACATCGGGAAGAAGAGCGGGGAAAAGGTGCAGACCTACCTGTATCGGGAGCCGGACGAGAATAGCCTGAAGATCGGGGTGGTGACCTGCGAGAGCCAGGGCGTCCGGGTGATTGAGACCCTGGACAACGGCTGGAGCCTGGTGGAATGCTACTCCAGCTCCTTCCATGCCACGAAGGTGGAGGCCTGGAATCTGCTGGTCAGCGGCTATATCCAGACCAGCTATTTGAAGCAGGTGACCCCCAATCCTACCATGGGCATCGTGTGCGACAAGCTGACCCAGCGGCTGTACATTTTCCAGGAGGGGAAGCTGTTGACCACCCTGCTGTGCTCTACGGGCATCGCCATGTGGAACGGCAGCAAGTATCAGCCCTATAACGAGACCCGGTCCGGGGAGTTCCTGCTGATGAGCAAGGTGGGCACCCTGATCAGCGACCGGCTGTACTGCGACATGGCGATCCGTTTCAACAGCGGCGACATGATTCACGAGGTGCCCCATGTGAACAACGCCGACGGCACCCCGAATTATGGCACCACGGAGCCGAAGCTGGGCACCAAATGCAGCCATGGGTGCATTCGGGTGCAGCGGAACAAGACCCCGGAGGGGGTCAATATGAAGTGGATCTGGAGCCAGCTGAAGAGCGGCAGCAAGGTGAAGTTCGTCATCTGGGAGGACTGGCAGGGCCGGCAGATCGAGACCCCCGCCGGGGATACGACCCTGTATTACAATCCCAACAAGGGGCAGTACTATCACCGCTCCTCCTTCTGCTACAGCGCCAAAGCCATTACCTTCCAGCCCTTTGCCTACAGCCAGCTGGAGGAGGCGCCCTTCGCCAAGCTGCACGCCTGCCCCTACTGCGTGCCCCCGCTGCGGGAGAGCGAAATCGACGCCATCAACGAGCAATACGCCCCCGGCGGCGATCATGACGAGCTGCTGACCAGCCTGCGGGCCGGATATTTTGAGTATTTGGAGAACAACTGAGGCATGCCTATCAAAATCCCCGAAGGAAATCGGGGATTTTTGGCGATCATCAAGACATTTTGCCATAGGAAGCCAGAGGAAAACCGGATATAATAAGGATCATCGCGGAAAAAGGAGGAATATGGGAATGGATCTGGAGCATCTGATTCATGGAGATATGCCGGGGGACAAGATCGCTATCGAGCCTCAGCACGAGGAGAAGGCGGAGCGGATTTATCCCCTGCTGCGGGGCCTGCTGCCGGAGGGCAAGGCCGTGGTCTGCGTATGCGGCGGCAGCGGCGTGGGCAAGAGCGAGGTAGCCTCCCTGCTGGGCACGCGGCTGCAGGCGGAGGGGATCGGCGCCTATGTCATGAGCGGGGATAATTATCCCCACCGGATTCCCTCCCAAAACGACGCGGAGCGGGAACGGGTGTATGCCGAGGGCGGCCGGGCCGCCCTGGAAGGCTATCTGGGCACGCCCCAGGAGATTGATTTTGACCTGGTGAACCGGATTCTGGCGGATTTCAAGGCAGGCCGGAGCCCGGTGGCTTTGAAGCGCATGGGCCGGACGGAGGAGGAAAAGTGGTTCGACCAGGTGGACTTCTCCCAGACCCAGGTGCTGATTCTGGAATGGACCCATGGCAACAGCGACTATGTGAAGGGGGTGGACGTGCCGATTTTGCTGAACTCCACGCCGGAGGAAACCCTGGCCCATCGCCGGGCCCGGGCCCGGGACAAGGGGGTGGACAGCCCCTTCACCACCCTGGTGCTGGAAATTGAGCAGGAAAAGCTGAAGCGGCAGGCCCACAAGGCGAAGATCATCGTCAGCAAGAGCGGAGAGGTGATCTCCTACGATCAGTATCGGGAACTGATGGGGGTGTGACCATGATGGAAATGAACAACCGGCCCATGCTGAACCTGTACCCGGACAGCTTGGGGAGCCGGCTCTCGGAGGCGGTGGCCTTCCTGTCCCGGCCGGAGCTGAAGGATGCCTTCGGGTCGGTGTACGTGCTGCCCAGCCTGTATCATTCCGATCTGGATCGGGGATTTTGCGTCGTGGATTATGACCTGAACGAGGAGCTGGCCTCGCCCCAGGATGTGGCGGATCTGAAGGCCCTGGGGCTGGATCTGAAGCTGGATTTCGTGCTGAACCATGCCTCCGTGCAGTCTCCGCAGTTTCAGGACCTGCTGCGGAAGGGGGAGGATTCCGAATATCGGGATTTCTTCATCGACTGGAACCAATTCTGGCAGGGGCGGGGCGAAATGACCCCGGAGGGGTATATTCAGCCGGAGAAGCAATATCTGTCCCAGATGTTTTTCCGCAAGCCCGGGCTGCCCATCCTGATGGTGCGCTTTCCGGACGGGCGGGAGGTGCCCTACTGGAACACCTTCTACCAGAAGGTCTGGGAGGAGGCGGGGGAGCGCCGCTATCTGGGCCAGATGGATTTGAACATTCGGTCGGAAAAGGTGTGGGCCTTTTATGACCAGACCCTGGCGAAGCTGGCTTCCTACGGCGCGCGGATCATTCGCCTGGACGCCTTCGCCTACGCGCCGAAGGCGCCGGGGAAGCGGAATTTCATGAACGAGCCGGAAACCTGGGAAACCCTGGCCCGGGTCAGGGAGCTGGCGGATGGATATGGGCTGCGGCTGCTGCCGGAGATTCACGCGGGATACGAGGAGCAGGTGTACCGGAAGATCGCGGATCAGGGATACATGACCTACGATTTCTTCCTTCCGGGGCTGATTCTGGACGCCATTGAGAATCACACCGGGGCTTACCTGGCGGCCTGGGCTCGGGAGCAGGAGGAGCAGGGCATCCGGACGGTCAATATGCTGGGCTGCCATGACGGCATCCCTCTGCTGGACCTGAAGGGGCTGCTGCCGGACGAGCGGATTCAGGGCTTGATTGATCTGACGGTGGCCCGGGGCGGGTATGTGAAGAACCTGCACGGGGCCAAGAACATGTATTATCAGGTGAACGCCACCTATTTCAGCGCCCTGGGCGAGTCGGAGGAGAAGATGGAGCTGGCCCGGGCCATTCAGCTTTTCATGCCGGGAAAGCCCCAGGTCTGGTATCTGGACCTGCTGTGCGGGAAGAACGACTATGCCGCCATGGAGCGGGCTGGCGAGGGCGGGCACAAGGAGATCAACCGGACGAACCTGAGCTTGGCGGAGGCGGAGGGGCGGCTGGAGAATCCCTGCGTGCGGAAACAGCTGGAGCTGCTGCGGCTGCGGAGCACCCACCCCGCCTTCGGGGCGGAAAGCCGCGTGAGGGCGGAGGCGGAGGGCGCGGAGCTGCGCCTGGTTTGGGAAAATGGCCCCCATCGGGCGGAGCTTCAGGCGCATCTGGATACGGGAAAGTATGAAATTATTCAACGAGGCTGATCATTTTATCATCACGATTTTCGAATTCGAAAATGTAGGCAGATCAAAATTTTCGAAAAAATCTATTCTAGAAGGTGGTTGTTGCCAAATAGAAAGTCTCTTCCATGCACCGTTGATAGGAGACGATTATTTTTGTTCCCCGCTCTGCGGGGGCGCTTTGATTATCGATTGCTTATGAAAAGAGCCGCTGGCGGAAGGCCGGCGGCTCTTTTTCGCGGGATCAGGAGGAGCGCTCCCCCCGGATCTTTTTGCGATACTGTTCGGGGCTGAGACCGTATTTCTTCTTGAACATCTTGGAGAAGGCCAGCTGATCCTCATAGCCCACCTCCTCGGCGATGACATGGATGGGGGCGTCGGTCTGGCGCAACAGATCCATGCTGCGGGTCATCTTCATCTGCATCAGGTATTCCTGGGGGGACATCAGCATCTTCTTCTTAAAAATGCTGGTCAGGTAGGTCCGGTTGATGCCGATGTAATCTGCCACATCGCTGACCTTGATGCTGGAAAAATTGCTCTCCATGAAGCGTACGGCATAATCCACATAATCATCGGTGGTCATGTCGTTATCCTGAGTGGAATCCTCCTTGCTCCGCTCCCAGGATTCAATGGCCAGGGAAAGGAAGCGCAGGGCCAGGCTGGCGCGGTAGATTTCGCTGGAGGGGGTCAGATGGGGCCGCTCCAGAATGTTTTTGACGATAGTGAGGAATTCCATGATGGGCACATGGCAATCCAGCACGTAGACCCCGTCAGTGAACCCGGCGCACTGCATGTAATGGGGCGCCAGCTCGCCGCTGAAGGTCACCCAGGCGTAATGCCAGGGAGCCTCCAGGTCCGCCTGATAAAAGACCTCCTCCCGATCCTTGAGGAGGAAAAACTGCCCTTCGTGGATGGCGAATTTCCGGTCGCCTACCTGCAGCACGCCTTTTCCGGCCAGCACGACATGCAGATGGTATCCCTCCCGGGCGGCCCGGGGATAAGCATATCCTGGCATGCAGCGCTGAAAGCCGCAGGTTTTCATATGCAGGGAGGTATCCCGGGTATGGGAATACTCGATGCCGTGATACGTGGTCCCCTTGAAGATAGAAAGTTCATCAATCATGGGTGTATCCGTCATGGCGAAACTCCTCCCTTCCGGCGGGATCGGGCCAGGATCCCCCACGGATTGTGCGGTAAAATAATAATCGATTCATTATATGGTATTCTGTATATCCGGTCTATGGAAAAACCACAGGGCGATATGGCCCTGTGTATGCATATTTGGTCATCTGAAGCCCTCGAAAACGCAAAAGGGACAAGATAGATTTTTAACATTCCCGCATATTTGCATATCCACTCGACATATGACCATACTCATTTTGGAAGGAATTTGCTACCATTCCTACATCAGTGATTCATTTCTTCCGCGAAAGCGGGAGGCAAGATCTACATAAGGAGGGAGAACACAATGAAGAAACTGAAAACACTCGTGTCTCTGATGCTGGCTGCGGTGATGCTGTTCACAGCGGCTGCCGCCCTGGCGGACGGGTTCAGCGTGGACGTGCTGGAAGTGAAAATCTGGGACAACAACCAGCTGGCCGGCCTGCAGCAGATCGCGGATCTGTGGACCGAACAGAGTGGCGTGAAGGTGAACATCCAGGTCGTGGACTGGGATAACTACTGGACGCTGCTGGAAGCCGGCGCCTCCGGCGGCCAGATGCCCGATGTTTTCTGGATGCACAGCAACAACGCTGAGATGTACATGGGCGCCCAGAAGCTGCTGGACCTGACGGACTACATCGCCGCCAGCGACAAGGTAAACCTGGAAAACTACTACGAGGGCATCACCGAGCTGTACAGCAAGGACGGCAAGTACTACGCCGTGGCGAAGGACCATGACACCATCGCGCTGCTGTACAACAAGGCGCTGTTCGACCAGTACGGCGTGGCTTATCCCACCGACGCCTGGACCTGGGAGGATTACAAGGCCGCGGCGGAAGCCATTACCGAAGCTTCCGGCGGAGACGTGTATGGCGCGGCCTGCAACACCACCAATGACCAGGATGGCTACTTCAACATCATTTACGATTTCGGCGGCTACGTGATCTCCGATGATCACAAGTCCTCCGGATGGGATAACGAAAACACCATCAAGGCCATGGAATTCATCGGCACCCTGACGGAAAAGGCCTGGGCCCCCCAGCAGCTGGTGTCCGAGAACGGAACGGATACCCTGTTCAACAACCGGAAGGTGGCCATGATCTCCCAGGGCTCCTGGATGATCAACTCCTTCTACACCTATGAAGGCTCCGAGGATTACGCCTGGGCCGTGCTGCCTTACGAGGATGTGAACGGCAACGGTCAGGCGGACGAGGGCGAGCGGGTTTCCATCTACAACGGCCTGGGCTGGGCCGCGGCGGCCAACACCAAGGATCCCGACGCTGCCTGGAGCCTCATCGAATGGTTCTCCTCCGAGGAGATGCAGCTGAAGCAGTCCGAGCTGGGCGTGACCATGGCGGGCTACATCGGCGCTTCCGAAGCCTTCGCCAATGCCTTCCCGGGCATGGACATCTCCGCCTTCCTGGAGATGGAGAGCAACGGAACCCTGGTGTTCCGTCCCTACAGCAAGTACACCTCCCGGTGGTCTGACCAGTATCAGCGGGAGCTGGTGGAGGCCTGGAACAATCCCTCCGCCATGACCGGTGTGCTGTACAACCTGGCGGGCGAGATGAACGCCCTTCTGGCGCAGGAATAATACATCGGATTTATGAGGGCGAGAGGCCGGAAGCTGTCGCTTCCGGCCTCTCGGCGTATTCCATCGCGGGGAGAGGCTTTTTAGTGAAAACGGGCGGAGCCCCGGGCCGTCTCCCGCGCAAGTAATGAACGACAAACGAAAAGGAGGCTTGGCGTATGGCGAAAGGAAAGCATAAAATGACGCCCAGCGAAAAGAGTCAGGCCCGATGGGGATTGGCCTTTGTGGCGCCCACCATGATCGGGCTCATTGTGCTGAACTTCTATCCGATTTTCAACACGATTTATCAGTCCTTTTTCAAAACCGGCGATTTCGGAATGGGGAATGTCTTCGTAGGACTGCAGAACTTCGCCTCCGTCCTGGGCGGAAACGAGTTCTGGCGCAGCCTGGGAAACACCTTTAAGTACGCGCTGATCGAGGTGCCCTTCTCCATCATCTTCGCCCTGCTGCTGGCGGTGTTCCTGAACCGGAAAATCGCTTTCCGCAGCGGCTATCGTACCATCTTCTTCCTGCCCATGGTGGCCGCGCCGGCCGCGGTGGCCATGGTTTGGAAATTCCTGTACAACCAGCAGTTCGGCCTGATCAACAACGTCTTCGGCACCCAGACGGCCTGGATTTCCGACCCGGGAATCGCCTGGATTTCCATCGGTGTCATCGGCGTATGGAGCATCGTGGGCTACAACATGATCCTGCTGATCTCCGGCTTGCAGGAAATACCTCATGATTACTACGAGGCGGCGGAGATCGACGGCGCCACCGGGGTGAAACAGTTCTTCAAGATCACCATCCCCCTGCTGAGTCCGACGATTTTCTTCATCCTGCAGACCCGGATCATCGGCGCGCTGCAGCAGTTCGACCTGATCTACATGGTCATGGACAACTCCAATCGTGCCCTGTCCAGCGTGGAGACGGTGGTCTATTACTTCTACACCCAGGCGTTTACGTACAACAACCGGGGCTTCGGCGCGGCCATTGTCGTATCCATGCTGGTGATCATTATGCTCATTACCTTCCTGCTGCAGAGGGCGGAGAAGAAGTGGGTCTTCTATAATTAAGAAAGGAGTGCGTGAACAGAATGGAAAGTTATCGAGCGAAAAAAGCGGTGACGCAGGGCCTGATTCATGTGTTCCTGATCATCTTTTCCTTCTCCATGCTGGTGCCCTTCCTGTGGATGGTGCTAACGGCCTTCAAAACCCAGGCGGAATCCACCTCCATCGATCCCTTTGTGTTTTTTCCGAGCTCCTGGAGCTTTGACAGCTTTTCCACCGTCTGGACCAGCTACAATTTCCTGTACCTGTACAAGAACACGCTGCTGATGATCCTGTTCCGCGTGATTTGCGCGGTGCTGACGGCCACCATGGCGGGTTACGCCTTCGGGCGGTTGAATTTCCCGGGGAAGAACCTGCTGTTCAGCCTGATTCTGATTCAGATGATGGTGCCCAGCCAGATCTTCATCATTCCCCAGTATATCATGGTCAGCCGTCTGGGCTGGCTGAACACCATCGCGGGCCTGGTTTTCCCCGGCGCGGTGACCGCCTTCGGTACCTTCCTGCTGAAGACCGGATATCAGGGCTTGCCCCGGGATCTGGAGGAAGCGGCCTCTATCGACGGATGCAACATCGGCCAGCAGTTCCTGGTAATCATGATGCCCCTGACCCGGTCCTCCATGGTGTCCCTGGGTATTTTTACCGCGGTGTTCGCCTTTAAGGACCTGATGTGGCCCATGATCGTGTGCTCCAACGCCTCCAGCACGACCCTATCCGCTGGCCTGGCCAAGATGCAGGGGCAGTTCTCCAGCAATTATCCGCAGCTGATGGCGGCGGCCACCATGGCCAGCTTGCCCATGATCGTGCTGTATCTGATTTTCCAGAAGCAGTTTGTGGAGGGCATCGCGACCTCTGGCGGAAAGCTGTAAGGAACGGAGGAGGGAGTTGTAAGAAGTGCGTACGCTGCCGCAATGGGCCCGGGAAGAGCGGGAAAAGCTCCGGGGATACAGCCCGCGGGATAAAATGAAGTACATCTGGCAATACTATCGGCTGTGGCTGATCGGCATCGCGGCGGTGGTTTCCTTTGTGTCCTACGCGCTTTGGACTTACTTTACGGTTCCCAAGGATATTCATTTTTACGGTATTTTTTCCAATACATACGCCCAGCTGGGCAAGGGGTCGGATTTCTACGAGGGCTTTGTGGCCCGGGCGGGGTACGACCTGACCCAGGGGGTGGTGGAGCTGGACTGCGCCTCCTACTGCAAGCCCTCCTCCCCGGCCAATGTGGGGAACACCTATTATGACAAGCTGATCTCCATGCTGGACGGCGGGGTGGACGATGTCTGGGTCGCGGAGGCGGAGGATCTGATCGTCGTAGGCGCGGGGGGCCGGCTCATGGATTTGAGCACGGCCCAGGCCGCGGCCTTACGGGAGAAGTATCAGGATCGGTTCATTTACTGCACGCCGCTGCGGGAGGATTACAGCACGGAGCCCGTGCCCATCGGCATCGATCTGGCGGGAACGGCGCTCACGGGGGAATACTGCGCCTACCCGGAAGGAGCGGCGCTGGGCATCAACGCGTATACCTCCCGGCTGGATCAGGTGGAAATCTTTCTGGATTACCTGTTTGAGAGGGAGTGAGGGCGGATGCGTTTTCTGATGAAGCTGTTCAGCGAGGAAAGCGCGTTCGGGCGTTTCCTCAATCGGCTGTATGTTCTGATTACGGCGAACCTGCTCTTTGTGCTGTTCAGCCTCCCCGTGGTGACGATCGGGGCCAGTCTGACGGCGCTGAACTATACGATGATGAAGCTGCAGCGGGGAGATAAGCACTTCAAAGTGGCAGCCACCTTCTGGAAAGGCTTTCGGGAGAACTGGAAAAAGTCCACCCTGGCCTTTTTGATCCTGGGGGCGCTGGTGCTGTTCCAGCTGCTGGAAATCAGCTGGTGCCGCCAGTTCCAAGGGGCCGTAGCGGCCTTTGAGTATGTGCTGGTTGGGCTCCTGGTGCTGGAAGGCATGCTGGCCATCTACCTCTTCCCGGTGATCGCCGCCTTCAACGGCGGGCTGGGAGAGCTGCTGCGGGACGCGATGTATTTCGCCTTCGCCAAGCCCCATTGGCTGGTGGTGAACCTGGCGCTGTATGTGCTGCCCCTCTGGGGGACCTACGCCGCCCTGACTTATTTGCCCCTGTGGGCCTTCCTGTGGCTGATGATCGGATTCGGGCTGATCGTCTACCTGTCCACCCACCTGATGCTGAAGATCTTTACGCCCTTCCTGCCGGAGGTGGATATCTGCGGCGACGTGATTCCCCCGGGGATGGAGGATGATCCGAACATCATGGTGGCGGACGGAAAGGCGGAGGACGACGATCCGGACGAAAAGACGCTGCGGGAAATGATGAAATACGGGCTGTAGCCCCCGGGGCGGGCCCCGAAAAAAGCAACGAAAGAAGAAACCGCGCTGGTTGAGATAAATCGGCGCATCCTGGAAGGAAAGAACATCGCGTCCGGCGACTCCACCAACATCGCCGGCCGCGGGAAGAAGAAAAGGAGGTTATTGAGTCCGTGAGTCCGCGGTGCGGCATTGTGGAGACATGCCGTAAGGCGGTTCGCCTTGACCGGGCGACGCGAGAACGCTTTGAGGAACGCTGCGTTCAGGACGAGAAAAAATGGCAGAAGTAATTATCAAGAATATGAAGAAGGTTTATGGCGGCAAGACGGTGGCGGTGCATGACGTGAATCTGCACATCAAGGACAAGGAATTCATCGTCCTGGTTGGGCCCTCTGGCTGCGGAAAATCCACCACGCTGCGCATGGTGGCCGGGCTGGAGGATATCTCCGACGGCGAATTGTATATCGACGGCAAGCTGTGCAACGATATCGCGCCCAAGGATCGGGACATCGCCATGGTTTTCCAGAACTACGCGCTGTATCCCCACATGTCCGTGTATGACAACATGGCCTTTGCCATGAAGATGAAGAAGATTCCTCAGGACCAGATCGACAAGAAGGTGCGGGAGGTGGCCTCCATCCTGGATATCACCCAGTACCTGGAGCGGAAGCCCAAGGCGCTTTCCGGCGGTCAGCGCCAGCGCGTGGCCATCGGCCGGGCCATGGTGCGGGATCCCAAGGTGTTCCTGATGGACGAGCCCCTTTCCAACCTGGACGCGAAGCTGCGGAACCAGATGCGGGCGGAGATCATCAAGCTGCGGGAAAGCATCAACACCACCTTCATGTACGTCACCCATGACCAGACGGAAGCCATGACCCTGGGGGACCGCATCGTGATCATGAAGGACGGCTATGTCAATCAGATCGGGGCGCCGCAGGATCTGTTCAACAAGCCGGTGAACACCTTCGTGGCGGGCTTCATCGGCATGCCAGTGATGAATTTCTTCCATAACAGCAAGTTGCTGGTGGAGGATGGACAATACGTGGCCCAGATTCAGAACGCGAAATTCGTGCTCTCTGACTTCCAGCAGAAGGTGCTGAAGCAGAAGAACCAGAAGCCCGGCCCCATTATCGCGGGCATTCGCCCCTGCCATATCCTGGTGGGCCAGGGCGACCTGCAGGCCAAGGTGGAGGTTTCCGAAATGCTGGGCAACGAAGTGAACCTGCATCTGGCCTGCGGCAATGACCGGGTGGTGACGGTGATCTCGACCCTGAATCTGGAAACGGATGTTAGCATGGGCCAGACCATCTCCTTTACCACCCAGCCCCAGCTGATTCAGCTGTTCGATCCGGAGACGGAGAATAACCTGATCTGGTACGACGAGGAATCCGCCCGGCAGAACGCGCCGGTATGCAAGGAATATCATTTCTGAGCAAGGGGTAAAACCTGCGGAGGGAGGCTCCGTCCCGCGAGGGGAGAGCGGCCTTCCGGAGGAGATGGACGGGATGATTTCAGGCATCCCTACCGTTGAACGCAATGGAATCAGAGGGGATCCGTGGAAGGTGCGGATCCCCTTGATTTTTGCCGGGCGGGAAGGGCTTGACCCTTTACAATCCCCGAAATCCATGTATAATAAACCCATTCCACGGCTTTCGGCTGGGAGCTTCGGCCCCGGACCGTAGGAAGGAAATGCTGATTCTCGCTCCCCCGCGGAGCGGGGGGCGAAAGAATCCATGGAAATGGGGAGCAAAATGCTTTCCGCCTGATTCGAAGCGGTTTACATTTCCCAAAGGCGCGGAAAATCTATTTTTACGACGGGCATCCCGGAAAGGGAGCTCGAACGGAGGAAACCATGTCTAAGTCTACGCGGAACACAAGAGTTACCCGGATGACGCTGCTGGCCATGCTGGCGGCGGTGTTGGTCGTTTTGGCATTCGTGAATATCCCTATGCCCTTCGGCCTCAGCATTACCTTTAACATGATCCCAGTGGCCATCGCAGCCATCGCCATGGGTGTGCCCGGGGGATTGATCATTGGCGGGGCCTTCGGGCTCATCAGCTTTTTGCAGTGCTTCGGGGTGTTTGGCTTCAGCGCCCTGGGGGCGGCGCTGGTGAATTACAGCCCGCTGCTCATGTTTGTGCAGCGGTTTGTGTCTCGCCTGGCGGTGGGGCTGCTGGCGGCCCTGGTGTATCGGCTGCTAAGCGGGACCCGGGCGCCCCTGTATGTGAAGGGCGCGGTTACCGGGTTTGCCGCCGCGTTTTTCAACACGCTGTTCTTTATGGGGCTGCTGGTGCTGCTCTTCGGCCAAACGCCGGAGCTGCGGGATACCATCGCCGCCAAGGGGGTCGTTATGTATATCATCACCTCCGTGGGGATCAACGCCGTGGTGGAGATGCTGGTGGCGGCCCTGGTGACCGGCGGCGCCTGCGTCGCGCTGAAAAAAGCGCGGTTGATTTGAGAAACTTGTTCCTGCGAAGGGATGTTTCAACCAGGGAGGGAAAGCAAAATGATCTTGGCCATGGATGTGGGGAACACCAATATCAAGACGGCGCTGTTCGACGGCAAGGAGATGTACAAGTATTGGCGCATGTCCACCAATATTAACTCCACCTCCGATGAATACGGCATCCGCCTGTCCTCCATGTTCGCCCATGAGGGGGTGGCCACCTCCAGCGTCGAGGGCATCGTGGTTTCCAGCGTGGTGCCTACCATCAACTTTACCCTGGACCATATGCTGCAGAATTACTTCGGCCAGACGCCGCTGTTTGTGGCCCCGGGGGTGAAGACGGGTATCAACATCCGATATGAAAATCCCCGGGAGCTGGGCAGCGACCGCATTGCCAACGCCGTGGCCGCCTATGAGGAGTACGGCGGGCCCTGCATCTTTATCGATTTCGGAACGGCTACCACCTTCGGCGTGGTGGACGAGGGCGGCAGCTTCCTGGGCGGGCTCATTTGCCCCGGCATTAAGCTGAGCAGCGAGGCTCTGGTGACGGGTACGGCCAAACTGCCCCGGTTCGAGTTCATCCGGCCGGAATCCGTCATCGGCCGTACCACCCTGACCAACCTGCAAAGCGGTATGTATTACGGCTACGTGGGTCTGGTGAAGAACATCGTTCGAAAGATCAAGCAGGAGCTGGGCCGGGAAGCCTTCGTGGTGGCGACCGGGGGCATGGCGGTGATGATCGCCGAGGAAAGCCGGGCGATAGATAAGCTGGATGGGTTGCTGACGCTGAAGGGGCTGAGGACGATCTACGAGCGGAATCAGGCGAAGTGATTGATTTGATCGAAAGAGAAAAGGATGGGAGAAAAGATGAAAGAAGTAGTACTTGGTCTGCTGGGCCTGGGCAACATTGGCGGCGGCGTCTGGGACCTGATCCGCACCTACGGCGATGAAGTGGAAAAGCGCACCGGCCTCCACCTGCGGGTGAAAAAAGCCCTGGTGCTGGACAAAACAATCCATGGCGGCCACGAGGTGCCGGACGCGGTGCTGACCACCGACCGCAACGACATCCTGGAGGATCCGGAAATCCAGATCGTCTGCGAGTTCCTGGGCGGTGAGCATCCCGCTGCGGATATGATGCTGCGGGCCCTGGAAAATGGCAAATCCGTGGTCACTGCCAATAAAATGGCCCTCTCCCTGCATTTCGACGAGCTGCGGGCTATGGCTCAAAAGACCGGCGCCGGCCTGTACTACGAAGCCAGCGTCGGCGGCGCCATTCCCATCATCAACGCCATCCAGACGCCTCTCATCGCCAACCACATTGAGCAGATGATGGGCATCGTCAATGGCACCACCAATTACATCCTGACCCGGATGGCCGCGGAGGGTGCGGAGTACGAAACCGTGCTGAAAGACGCCCAGCGCCTGGGGCTGGCGGAGCCGAACCCGGAGGCGGACGTGGAGGGCATGGATGCGGCCTATAAGCTAAGCATTCTGGGCAGCCTGGCCTTCCACAGCCGGATCAGGTTTGAGCAGATCTATCGGGAGGGCATTACGAAGATCACCGCCGAGGATATTGCCTTCGGCCGGGAGATGGGCTATGTGCTGAAGCTGCTGGCCATTGGCAAGGATAACGGGGATGCCATCGAAGCCCGGGTGCATCCCGCCTTCCTGCCCGCGGATCACCCCCTGGCTCGGGTGGATGGCTCCCTCAACGCGGTGTATCTGTACGGCCATGCCTTCAAGGATATGATGCTGGAGGGACGGGGCGCTGGGGATATCCAGACTGCCAGCGCTATCCTGGGAGATATCGTCCAGGCGGCGCAAAATGCGGTGCATCCCATGCCCTATCTGCAGGCGGAGCCCACCCCCGTGGCGGACGACTGGCACAGCAAGTATTTTATCCGCATGAAGGCCAAGGACGCCCCCGGCGTACTGGCGGAGGTGACGGGCCTGCTGGCGGGGGAGGGCATCTCCGTTTCTGCCATGATGCAGAAGGGGGCGGCCCCCGGCGGCAAGGCCACCCTTGTGGTGATTACGCATATCGCGCCGGAAAGCGCTGTGCGCCGGGTGGTGAAGGCGTTGAATCCGGAAATCTGCCAGGTGGAAAATGTGATTCGAGTGGAAGGCTAAAATGAGCGAAAAGTGGGTATTTTTTGATCTGGATGGCACCCTGACCCAGTCGGAGGAGGGCATCTGGAATTGCGCGAAATATGCGGCGGAGCGGATGGGCTTTCCTACCCCCGACGCCGGGACCCTGCGGAAGTTCATCGGCCCGCCTCTGGTCTGGTCCTTTCAGGAGCTGATGGGCATGACGGAAGCCCAGGCCTATGAGGCCCAGGAGATCTATCGGGAAAGATACATCGTCAAAGGCAAGTACGAAAACAAGGTGTATCCAGGCGTCCGGGCCATGATGCGGGCCCTGCGGAGCCGGGGCGTGCATATGGGCATCGTCACGGGAAAGCCGGAGCAGGCGACCCGGGATATTCTGGAGTATTTTGGCCTCATGAAGTTCGTGGAGCGGATTTCCTGCACGAAGGATAGCCGGGCGGAGAAGGAACACCTGATCCGCGCGGTGATGCCGGATGCCCCTGCGGAAATCTGGATGGTGGGGGACCGGAAGTTCGACATGGAGGGCGGCGTCCGGGTGGGCGCCCATACGGTGGGGGTCACCTATGGCTATGGCAGCCCGGAGGAGCTGCGGGCCTCCGGCGCGGAATTCCTGGCGGAGGACGCCTGGCGGGTGGCGGAGATCATCTGCCCGGGCGTCGAAAAGCCCCGGGGGGCCTTCCTCAGCATGGAGGGGCTGGACGGCTCCGGCAAGAGCACTCAGATGGAGAAGCTAACGGAGACGCTGGAGAAGTTTGGCTTCGAAGTTGTGCATTCCCGCGAGCCCGGCGGCACGCCCATTGGGGAAAAGATTCGGGAGATTCTCCTGAGCCGGGAAAATATGGAAATGACGGAGGTCACGGAGGCCCTGCTGTACGCGGCGGGCCGGGCCCAGCACGTTCGGGAGAAAATCCGTCCCGCCATCGCGGCGGGGCAGGTGCTGCTGTGCGATCGTTTCCTGGATTCCTCTGTGGCCTATCAGGGCGGCGGACGGCAGCTGGGGGTGGATCAGGTGCTGGCCATCAACGCCCCGGCGGTGGAGGAGACCCTGCCCCTGTTGACGGTGTACCTGGATCTGGACCATCGTACCAGCCTGAAAAGGCGCAGCGAGGCCAGCCAGCTGGACCGGATGGAGGTCGAGAAGGAGGAATTCCACGCCCGGGTGGAGGAAGGCTATCATGAGCTGATTCGCCGGAATCCGGAAAGATACGTGGTGGTGGACGCCCGAGGAGATCGGGAGGTCATCGCGGAACAGATTGGTAAAGCTGTGTTGGGGAAATTGCTAGAGGAAGAAGAATAAAGGCACAGCCGGAAGGCTGTGCCAGTAGAAGTTGAATTTATTCCTTTTCCTTGTCATCCTTGGATTTGTATTGTTCTTCTCCGGTTGCAAGCCAAAGGATGTAGTCATTAATCTTCTTGTCCGACCAGCCGAGGGAACGAAGATGAAGAATGATTCGGGAAGTTTTCATTTTATCTGACGCCTCCTATTTTATGACTTTGAGAATATTATAGCTGCTGAGAGTGTGGATCGCAAGCGTTTCGAAAGGGAGAGAATCGTGGGCGAGAGAATTGTAGTTGGAATGAGCGGAGGGGTGGATTCCTCCGTGGCGGCCCTGCTCCTGAAGGAGCAGGGCTATGATGTGGTGGGCGTGTTCATGAAGAACTGGGAGGAGCAGGACGATAACGGCACCTGTACCGCCGAGACGGATTGGCGGGACGTGCGGGAGGTCTGCGACCTGATCGGCATCCCCTATTACAGCGTGAATTTTGCCAAGGAATACTGGGACCGGGTGTTCGCCTACTTCCTGAAGGAATATCAGGCAGGCCGGACCCCGAACCCGGATGTGCTGTGCAATCGGGAAATCAAGTTCCGGGCCTTCCTGGATTTCGCCATGAGCCTGGGAGCCACCCGCATGGCCACGGGGCATTTTGTCCGCTCGGACGAGGCGGGCCATCTGCTGCGGGGGCTGGACCCCAATAAGGATCAGAGCTATTTCCTCTATATGGTGCATGACGCGCAGTTAAAGAAGTCCCTGTTCCCCGTGGGAGGGCTGACCAAGGCCCAGGTGCGGGAAATCGCGGAAGCTCATCATTTGCCTGTCAGCAAGAAGAAGGACTCCACTGGCGTCTGCTTTATCGGGGAGCGAAATTTCAAGAAATTCCTGGCGGAATATCTTCCCGCCCAGCCGGGGGACATGGTTTCCACGGATGGCGAGGTCGTGGGCCAGCACGATGGTCTCATGTATTATACCCTGGGGCAGCGCCGGGGCTTGGGCATCGGTGGCCGGGGAGACGGCAGATCCTGGTTTGTCATCGGGAAGGATTTGGAGCGAAATCGGCTGTTGGTAGCCCAGGGAGAGGATCATCCCCTATTATATAGTAGTCTCAGCGTCGCGGAGGACGTAACCTGGGTGGGGGAAGCCCCTGCGGAAATCGGCCAGCCCTTCCTCTGCACGGCCAAGTATCGCTATCGGCAGGCGGATCAGCCGGTGGAGGTCGTTTGGGAAGAAGCAGGCAGGCTGCGGGTCCGCAGTCTGGTTCCGCAGCGGGCGGTGACACCGGGCCAAAGCTTGGTGCTCTATGAGGGGGATCGCTGCCTTGGGGGAGGCATCGTGACAATGGTATTGGATGCTGGAATGTTGTCAAACGGATGAACGGATACAGATGGAGAAGCAAAATAGGAGACGACGGGATGAAACCTGCCGTTTTTTTTCTTTGTCTGGATTCTAGGAAGAGGGGAATTTATGAGCCAAACGAACAAAATTGTGGTGCTTGGATTTCGGCACCACAATTTATGGCAAAAAAACCGAACGTTTTCAAAAACTGAAATCCAAAACGTCCGGAAGCCTTGATTTTCCTCACTTTTTTTCAAAAAAATTCGAAAAATCGCTTGACAAAGGAGGGGAATTCTGTTATCCTATGCAAGCTCGCTCGAGCGGGGGGCAAAACCTCCGGGAGAGAAAGAGCGGACCGAACCTTGAAAACGATACAGAGAAGAGAAACGCGCAAGAAGAAAGGAACCGAGCGAGAGCTCGGGGAAGACAGCGAAGATTCCGAAGAGTTTAGACGGGGTCTGAGGGGAGCTGAGAGGCGAACCGAAGGAACTGTTTAAGGATTAAACATAAGAGTTTGATCCTGGCTCAGGACGAACGCTGGCGGCGTGCCTAACACATGCAAGTCGAGCGGAGACATGCGACGGACGGGGAAGACTTCGGTTGGAACTGAA
>JAFUFB010000027.1 GCA_017470145.1 Clostridia bacterium
AAGTAGGCACGTAAATGTAGGTACGTTTTCTCAAAAATCTTGAGCCCTTATATTTCAACTACTTTCTTGTATCTCCATGGGAACGGAGCCATTCAGGCTTCGTTTTTTCTTTCCATGAAGTGGCAAACTCGGGTTATATCATAGAGAAGTTTTTTGTGTAAACCGGCATGGAAATCTAAGAGAGGAAAGCTGCGTCGCACAGATATGCTTTCCAGCTGGCTTGCTTTCACCAACTTTCCCGATAATCCGTGTGGATCCCGGTTCCCGCTCAGTCCGCAAAACGCTGTTGAATCTCCTTCATCCGGTCATGGGCGGCCACGAAGGCGTCCACTACATTCGGATCAATCAGGTCACCCGGCTGCGGTTGATGTTGGCACTGGGCTCGCGGCTCTTAATCTGCTTCGGGTTTACGCCAAATTTCTTCTTAAACTGCTTGCTGAAATAGAAGGCGTCTGAAAAGCCATAACGATCGGCTACCTCCCCCACCGTCAGATTGCCAGACCGCAAATCCATATATGCCATCTCCAGCTTCAGATCCATCTGATACTGATGAATACTCTTGCCGACGATTTCCCGGAACCGGGCGGACATGTTTCGCACACCCATGTTCACAATCTGGCTCAGCTCATCCAGGGAATAATTTCGCTCTGGATGCTTTCGGAACAGATTGATGATGGCCACCGTCCATTCCTCCTGTGCCACATCCTCCGCCCGGCCAATGGCACTGATCTCATCCAGCAGCAAATTCAGCATCAGGGTTAATCTTCTTTCCTTGTTGGGCCGGTGAGACCAATACAGATCTATAATCGCGTTAATCAGCCGGGTGGTCAGATTATTCTGCCCGCAATGAACCACCGTGGGGACGACAAAGAAATTATCCCGATTCAGGCGGTCAATTTCCTCCCCGCTCAGCGCCTGAGCGCTTCGATCCCCTGGCAGAGCGTTAAAGTGAATGAAGATGGATCGCATGTTCACCGAACAGGGCGCAGTACCATAATGATGACTGCCTGCCCGCAGCAAAACCAGATCCCCTGTGCGCAGGGAAAAGCTCTCCTCATCCTGGGCCAGCGGCTGTTCACCGCTGAAAATATACAGCAAATCATGCACATCCATCACCCGATCCAGATGCGGCTCCGGCACGGGATACACATTAGTGCCGCATAGCAACACCTGTCGTCGCTCCATAACCGGCAAAACGGTAAAACTCATCCAGTTCTCCCCTTCCGAAAAATACATGTTTTTTCCAAAAAATCCCGTTCATTTCTGCTTCAAATCCATCATAACCAATTTTTCGGAAAGAATCAACTACCAAGATTGCATAATTTGGGAAAGCAAATCCTCCGTTTCTTTTCTTGTTGTATACGGTTAAATTCATTCCGAATTTTCCATTCAATTTCCGTTTTTTCCATGGTCTTTTCATTTACCATCATGGTAAAATACCTTCAGCGGGACGCAAAGGACAAAAAGCGTCACAGCAAAAATAGAAGGAGGACTGTTTTTATGAAGAAGGTACTGGCTTTAGTACTGGCCCTGGCGATGCTTCTCGGCATGATGAGCTTTGCCAGCGCCGAAGGCGACAAGGTCAAGCTGAAGGGGTTGTTTATCGCCCACCCGCTGACCAAGAGCGTCTATGACATGAACTGGCTGATGGAGATCGAGGAAAAAGCCGGCGTCGATATTGAGTGGGAACAGATCTATACCGACTGGGATCAGATCAAGACCACCCGTTTCGCCGCGGGGGACATTCCGGATATCCTGATCAACGCCACCGGCGACAGCGATTACACCACCTATGACGGCCTGTTCCTGGAGTTGACTGATCTGATTGATCAATTCGCCCCCAACATCAAGGCCATGTTTGAAGAAGAGCCCGACACCCTGGCGCTGGCCAAGACCTTTGAAGGCAATATCTATGCTGGCCCGAAGTTCCAGGGTAAGTGGCCGGACTGCAACGGCGTCATGTTCATCAACAAGGTTTGGCTCGACAACCTGGGTCTCTCCGTTCCCACCACCCTGAGCGAGCTGAAAAATGTGCTGATTGCTTTCCGCGATAACGATGCCAACGGCAATGGCGATGCCACGGATGAAGTTCCCATGGACTTCAACGGCTGGTTCGGCGGCGCTTATTCTCTGACCAACCTGATCGGCTCCTGGGGCATCCAGCTGGTGAACTGGGGCAGCGACGCCTATTTCGCCGAGGGCGGCCAGATCAAGAACTACGCGGTGGACGAGCGGTACAAAGCCATGATGACTTATCTGGCGGATCTGTACAACGAACACCTGATCAATGAGAACGCCATCACCAATGACTACTCCATGTTCCAGTCCCTCAGCCGCGGCGATGCCGATGGCAATGCCCTGGTAGGCGTGGTGCTGGGCTGGGAAGAAACCGATAAATTCGGCCCCGTCCTGTACGAGCAGTACGTGCCCTGCGGCCCCTTCGTGGATGATGTGGACGAGCTGGCCACCAGCGAACCCCGTTGGACTTATGACTTCTCCGGTCTGAATATGTCCAGCAACCGGATCGCCATCAGCGCCAAGTGCGAGAATCCGGAAGCCGCCGTGAAGTTCATGGATTGCTTCTATGATCCGGAAGTCTCCGTGCAGGTGCTCTTCGGCTCCATCTCCGAAGGCAATGTAAGCAAGGTGGGCGACGATCACTACAAGGTAGAAGATCCGCCGGCCGAGGCCAACACCGATAACGGAACCTGGAAGTGGACCTCTACCTTTGCTGACAACGGCCCCATGTACATCCGCCGCGCCACCGTTATTGACATGGCCAAGGATATGGCTTTCGCCCTGAACGAGCGCGAGCAGTACAAAGAAGCCATTGCCCGCATCGATATGGACAATGAGTATTATCCCCAATTCCTGATGAAGTACACCGTAGATGACCAGAACACCCTGGCCACCAAGCAGGCTGCCATCACCAACGTGACGGACAGCTGGTGGGGCATCTGGCTCACCGGTGAAGTGGAAGTCGAGGACACCTGGGAGGATTACCTGGCTGACGTGGAAGCCGCTGGTTTGAGCGATGTGCTCGCCATCCGTCAGGCTGCCTATGACGCCTGGAAAGCCCAGTAAAACCTAAAATCAGGGCGGGATGCAGAAGGCTCTGCATCCCGCCTTCTGTGTTCCTGTCCCGAACCTACCGGGATGAGTTGAACAAATGCAAGGGAGGTTGTCTTATGAGCACGACGGCAAAGCCGAAAAGAATGAAAACGGGAGGGCGCTCCGTGCTATGGTATCTGCAGCAGGACTGGCAGCTCTGGATTATGCTGCTTCCTGCTGTGATTTACATTTTCATCTTCTGTTACATGCCTATGTACGGGGCACAGCTGGCCTTTCGGAAATATGATTTCGCGAAGGGAATCTATGGCGGCGACTGGGTGGGCCTGGAGTATTTTAAACAATATTTCTCCAGCACCATGTTCTCCACCACCCTGGTCAATACCCTGACCATCTCCTTCTGTTCCATTCTGTTTTCCTTCCCCGCGCCCATTGTACTGGCGATTATCATCAATCAGCTGAAGGTGCAGAAGTGGAAGCGAACCCTGCAAACCACCGTGTATATTCCCTACTTTATCTCCACCGTGGTGCTGGTCTCCATGCTGAATGTGCTCTTCGCCAAGAACGGCGGTGTGCTGAGCGATCTGCTGAAATTCCTGCATATCGTGCCGGAAAAAGCAAACCTCCTGGGCCAGCGGCAATACTTCGTCTGGATGTACGTGGGCAGCGGCATCTGGCAAAGCATGGGATGGAATTCCATCATCTATATCGCCGCCCTGTCCTCCGTGGACATCCAGCTGTATGACGCTGCAAAAATCGACGGGGCCAATGTCTGGCAGCGGGTAATGCACATCGAATTCCCTGCGCTGGTACCCACCATCATGATTCTGCTCATCATGAATATGGGAAACATCCTGAACGTGGGCTTCGATAAGATTTATCTGATGCAGAACACCCTGAATCTGAAATCCTCCGAGGTTATCTCCACCTATGTGTACAGCCTCATGGCTCCAAAAACCGGCGCGCCACAGTTTTCCATGGCCACTGCCGTAGGTCTGTTCACAAATGTCGTGAATTTCATTTTCCTGCTGCTGGCCAACACCATCAGCAAGCGGGTCACCGGCTCCGGCCTGATGTAAGGAGGGGATCAGCATGGCAAAGAAAGAACTTAGCTTCACTCCTACCCGCAACCGCATTCGGGACCGGGACGCCGCGGATATCATTTTTCATATTCTGGTGGTGGTTCTGAGCATTCTGTGCTTCCTGATTATCGTCTATCCTCTGTGGTTCGTGGTCATCGCCTCCATCAGCAATTCGGATTTGGTAAATCAAGGTAAGGTCGTACTTTGGCCCGTAGACATCCGTTTCTATGGCTTTGAGCAGATTTTCCAGGACAGCCGTATTCTGATCGGTTATCGCAACACCATTCTGTATGTAGTGGGCGGCACCCTGCTGAACATGATCGTCACCATGCCCGCAGCCTACGCCCTGAGCCGGCCGGATTTCCGCCTGCGGAATCCGATCATGCTCTATTTTGTCTTCACCATGTATTTCTCTGGCGGTCTGGTCCCCACCTACATGCAAATCAATCGGCTGGGGCTCATCAATACCCCTTGGATTCTGCTGGTGATGGTGCTGATTAACACCTATAATCTGATCATCGCCCGCACCTTCATCCAGAACACCATTCCCAACGATCTGTATGAATCCGCCACCCTGGATGGCGCCAATCATTTCCGAATCTTCTGGAGCATCGTATTGCCCCTGAGCAAGGCCATCATCTCGGTAGAAATCCTGTATTACGCTGTGTTCCACTGGAATGACTACTTCAACGCCCTGATCTATACCTCAAACACAGACATCCAGCCCCTGCAGATGGTGCTGCGCCGCATTCTGCTGCAAAATGAAGCCTTTGCCAACGGCAATGGCGGCGTCCAGGGCGGATACGCCCAGTCCAGCGCAGATCAGGTGAAGTATGCCGTCATGATCGTTTCCACCGTCCCGATCCTACTGGTTTATCCTTTCATCCAGAAATACTTCGAAAAGGGCGTAATGATCGGGGCCGTGAAGGGATAAGATTTTTCGCCCGCCAGCGGGTTCTAAACGCCTGGAAAGCAATCCCCCCCTGAACAATTTTTTCAGTAACAAAGGGCCGCAGCACCGGGAATTCTTTCGCTAAAATAATCGGTTGCTTCCTGTGCCGATATATTCTTCTGCACCCTGAGAGGAGATCATATGATAGAAAACAAACTGTCTTCCATGGACTATGCCCATGTCACGCTGCTGGACAGTCCCTTCCGCCGCCAGCGGGATGAAACCCTGGAGACCTATCTACGCGTTCCCACCGTGGAGGATATCCTGCATCGTGTTCGTCTGCAAGCAGGCCTCCCTTCCTCTGCTGTGGGCATGGTAGGCTGGGGCCCCTCCATCGGCCAGTACCTGGGCGCTTATGCCAAGTGGTATCGGAGCACAGGAGACAAACGGCTCCGCCAGAAGGCGCTGGATCTCTTCCACGGCTGGTGCGAATGCGCTGAAAAAAATGAGGAGGTCATGAACGTTGGCACCTACGTCTGGGAAAAGCTCCTGGGAGGATTTCTGGATCTTTATGAGTTCATGGGGCTGGAGGAGGTTCGTCCCTGGGTGCTGCGAATCACGGAATATGCCCATAAAACCTTCGATCCCAACATTCCCCGGGATGGGCTGCAAAGCGACGCCATGAAGGGCCAGATTGAGTGGTACACCCTGCCGGAGAATCTCTTTCGGGCCTGGCAGCTTTTTGGCGATCCCCTGTACCGGGAAATGGCGGAAGAATGGCTCTATCCCTATCTATGGGACAAGTTGGCCGCCGGGGAAAAGGATATCGGTCCCCGGCATGCCTACAGCCATGTCAACAGTCTTTCCTCCGCAGCCCGGGCTTATCTGGTCACGGAGGATCCCCATTATCTGAAGGTCATTGAGAAGGGATACAAGGAGCTGACGGAAAACCATATTTACGCCACCGGTGGCTACGGCCCCGGGGAGATGCTTTTCGGCGAGGATCCCGGCTATCTGGGAAACGCGGTATTGCCCACCTGGGACAGGGAGCTCACCGAAACAAACAAGCTGGTGTACCGTAATTTTGTCGGCGCTCTCTCCACCCGCTCCGATGCCTGGGGCAGCTGCGAAGTCAGCTGCTGCAGCTGGGCCGTGTTCAAGCTCTGCAATTATCTGATCCGTCTAACGGGGGATGCCCGCTACGGCGACTGGTGTGAAAAGCTCCTGATCAACGGCGTTCTGGGCCAGCCGCCCATTACAGACAAGGGTCAAGTGCTCTATTACGCCAGCTATTTCCTGGATGGGGCCCTAAAGTCCTATGAGGATCGTCGCCTGCAACACTTGGGCCAGAATTTCGTCTGGCAGTGTTGCACCGGCACCTTCCCTCAGGATACTGCGGAATATGCCAACATGATCGCTTATTATGATTCGGAGGGGTTATACATCAGCCAACTGATTCCTGCCGCGGTGGATTTCACTGCCCAGGGCATCCCGGTCACCCTTTTCAGCGAAGGGGATTTTCCGGCCTCCCCTGAAGCCCATTTCCGTCTCCGTTCCCCCTCCCCCGTCCATTTTACGCTGCGCATCCGGGTCCCCTCCTGGGCCACAGAAAGCAACCAGGTTCGCGTCAATGGGGAGGCGCTGGATCTGCCCCTCGTTCCCAATACCTGGCTCACCCTGGATCGGCTCTGGAAGGATGGGGACGAGGTCGTGCTCTCCCTGCCCTATCGGCTTCGTTTCCAAGCCGTGGATCCTCAGCATCCCAATGTGGTAGCTCTATGTTATGGCCCCCTGACCCTGGCCTGCGAGGAAATGACCGTGCTGGTAGGGGATCAGGCACATCCGGAAAACTGGATTCTACCCGTGGAAGGAGAGCAGAATGTCTTCCGCACGCTACCGGGCCATAGCGGATTTTATCCGCAGATCTGCCGGACCTTCCGCCCCTACTACACCATTGGGCTCATGAAGTGGTACTATCTGTATAATCGAATTTATCCCGATATGCAGACCCTGGACCGTCAGCATCAGGGAACATAGATATGGAAAGGAAAAAAATCATGAACTACTTTGAAATCGATGGACAGCGGCTGATTTTTCGCAATCACGGGGAAACCCTGTATATTGATCCCTGGGGACCAGACAGCCTGCGGGTTCGTTCCGCCCTGCAGGGAGAGGTGCGGGATGACCGCTTTGCTCTGTTGGATCCCATTCCCTGTCCAGGCGCGAAGGCCCTTATCCTGGACGAGCTTCACGCCGAGGTTCGCTGTGGCAAGATCACCGCGAAGGCAGAGGTCTGCGGATGGAAGAACATCGCCGTGCTCACCTTTGTAAACCACAAGGGCGAAATTCTTTTGCGGGAGACGGAGGGGGAAAATGCCCTGACGCTGCGAGCCCGGAAGTTCGAGCCCCATCTGGGCGGTGATTATACCCTCACCGCCACCTTCCAGGGGCAGGAGGAGGAACACATCTACGGCATGGGCCAATATCAGGAGGAATATCTGGATTGGAAGGGATGCACCCTGGAATTAGCTCATCGGAACTCCCAGGCCAGCGTCCCCATGTATCAGTCCAGCCGGGGCTACGGCTTTCTCTGGCACAATCCCGCTATCGGCTCCGTCTCCTTCGGGCGAAATAAAACCACCTGGCGGGCGGATTCCGCCAAGCAGCTGGATTATTGGATCACCGCCGGGGATACCCCTGCGGAAATCAGCCTGCATTACGCCCAGGCCACAGGCTTCGCACCCATGATGCCGGAATACGGCCTGGGCTTCTGGCAGTGCAAGCTGCGCTACTGGAATCAGGAACAGCTGCTCTCCGTCGCTCGGGAATATAAACGCCGGGGTCTGCCCATCGACGTCATCGTTTGCGACTTCTTCCACTGGCCCCATATGGGGGATTATCGCTTTGATCCCGAATTTTTCCCGGATCCTGCCGCCATGGTGCGAGAGCTGAAGGAGATGGGCATCGAGCTCATGGTCTCCGTCTGGCCCCAGATCGCCCTCACCTCAGAAAACTATGAGGAGATGCTGCAGCAAGGGCTGCTGGTTCGAGCGGAGTATGGCGAGCAAGTTGGCATGCGTTTCGTGGAGGATTCCATGTTCTACGATGCCACCAATCCCCGGGCCCGGGAGTATGTTTGGCAAAAGTGCAAACAAAATTATTACGATCAGGGCGTCCGCCTTTTCTGGCTGGATGAGGCAGAGCCGGAGTACGGCACCTATGATTTCAAGGCCTATCGCTATGCCCTGGGCTCCAATCAACAGATCGGAAACATCTATCCCCAGTGCTATGCCCGGGGGTTCTACGAGGGCATGGCGCGGGAGGGCCAGGAGAATCCCGTCAATCTGCTCCGCTGCGCCTGGGCTGGCAGCCAACGCTACGGCGCCTTGGTGTGGAGCGGGGATATCATGAGCGACTGGAGCTATCTTCGCCGCCAGGTTTGCGCCGGCGTTAGCATGGGCGTGGCCGGTATCCCCTGGTGGACCACGGACATCGGTGGTTTCCACGCCGGCAATCCCCAGAAGCCGGAGTTCCGGGAACTGCTGATCCGCTGGTTCCAGTGGGGCTGCTATTGCCCCGTCATGCGTCTCCATGGAGATCGTCAACCCGCGGAGCCGGTGTACCGGAAGGACGGCACCCGTGTGCTGAATTCCGGCAGTGATAACGAGGTCTGGAGCTTTGGCGAGGAAGCCTATCCCATCCTGGTCAAGTATCTGAACCGCCGGGAAGCCCTCCGGGATTACATTCGGGAGCTGATGCGCCAAGCCCATGAGGCAGGCACGCCCCTCCTCCGAGGCATGTTCTATGAATTCCCCGGGGATGAAAACTGCGCGCTTTTGCAGGATCAGTACATGTTCGGTCCCCGCTTCCTGGTGGCTCCCGTCATGGAGCCTGGCCAGCGGCAGCGCCAGATCTATCTGCCCCAGGGAACCTGGCGTAATGTGGACACGGGGGAAACCCTATCCGGCGGCCAATGGGTTACTGTCCCCGCGCCGCTAGACGTAATCCCCGTGCTGGAAAAAATCTGATTCCTCCCCAGGAATCCAATCGCCCCGGCATAGTCTCGCCGGGGCGTATTTTCTCGTTGTTTTCATAAAGCGCTTGATACATCATCTTCCACTACACGCCGTATTTGATCTTGATCCGCTCCAGCTTTTCCCCGAAAGGCTTTCCCAACAGCAGCAAAAACACCACATTGCTGAGGGCATAGCTGATCATATAGGGCAGCGCAGTCGCTACCGCCGCGGCATACAGGGGCCAGTTAATGCCCCCGTTGTACCAAAGCACCGTCCAGATATCCATAAACAGGGAATAAGCCACCCCGGCGAAAACTCCATAGGCCGAAAGGGCCAGGCGGCTTTTCTTCAGCGGCTGGGCCAGCAGCCCCGCCAGCAACCCGATCATGCCCCAGGCGAACATCTGGAAAGGAGTCCATGGGCCCTGGCCGGAAAAGAAATTGGAAATCAGGGCAGACAGGGCCCCCACCAGGAATCCTGTCTCCCCGCCGATCCAGATAGCCGTAATCACCACAATGGCCGTAATGGGCTTAAAACCTGGAATCGGTGCGAACAGCACCCGCCCCAGCACGCTCAGAGCGGTCATCACCGCGGCAATAACCATGCGGCGGGAGCCCACGGTTTTCTTTTCAAACCCCGTCACAAACAGCGCCTGGGTCAGGATCACCATGCCCAGAATCCCCCAGGCATAGAACCGATCCCCCATCTTCCATCCGCCCCAAACCACCAGCAAAGGCATCATCACCAGGGGGATGCCCCACCGCAGGGTGTTTCTCCATCCCCGCTTCATTGGCCCGCCTCCCGCTTCAGGGTTTGGACGGCCTCCGCCACCGTGACGCATCCCGGCGCCAGGCGGCTGACAGGGGTAGTGTAATAGCTGCCCCGGGCGAAGAAGGCATGGGGCTCGTCCACCGCCTCCAATCTTCCCCGGAACAGCAGGCCACACCGATCCGCGGTCTCCGCCGCAAATTCTGCGTCATGGGTCACCATCAGGATGGTCATGCCTTCCTGCCGCAGCCCCCGCAGCACCTCCTGAATCTTTCCTCGCCAGGACGCGTCCAGCCCGCCTGTGGGCTCATCCAGCAGCAGGAGCCGGGGTTTCACCGCCAATACCTTCGCCAAGCCCACCAATTGCTGCTCGCCCCCGGATAGATCGTAAGGATGCTGATCCAGCAGGTGATGAATGTCAAAGGGCAGCTCCTCCGCCCGGAGGCCGGAATCCTTCAGCTCCTCCCTTACGCTGGGGCGCAGAAACAGGGTCTGCACATCCTGGGGCATCATGGCCACCCCCTCGTGGCGCAGGGTTCCATGCCGGTATTCCTTCTGCTCCTTGCCGAAGAATCGAATCCTTCCGCTGTAGGGCTTGATCAGCCCCGCAGCCGCCCGCAGCAGGGTGGATTTTCCACTGCCATTCCCGCCCAGGATGCCGAAGATTTCCCCCGGAAGCAGATCAAACTCCAGGGACCGCAGCACATCCTGGCCCTCCCGGGAAAAGCGGAAGGACACCTGATGGAAAGAAAGGGCTGGGACAGGGGGGGCTTTTGCGTTTTTTTGCTCTTCAAGCTTTTGGCGTTCGGATGCTTCTCCGTGCTTCGGAAGCCATTTGCTGATCCAGGCCCGGCCTTCCCCGGTGTTCAGCGGGCACTCTCCCGCCGCTCCCAGACCGCGCCAGATTCTCGTCGCCGCAGGCAGGGCCCCTTCCAGGGCGCTGCCCTGAGGGATCGCAGCGCAGACCTGTCTGGGCTCTCCAGCAGCCGTAATCCTTCCCTTGTCCATCAGGATCAGCTGGTTCGCCCGGCTTAGGCTGTCCTCCAGCCGATGCTCTGCCATCAGGATGGTCATGCCCGTTTCCCGGTTTAGTCGCTCCACCGCCGAGAGGAAGTTCCGCGCCGCGATGGGGTCCAGCCGGGCGGTGGGCTCGTCCAGAATCAGCAGCTCCGGCTCCATCGCCGTTACCGCCGCCAGATTCATCAGCTGCTTCTTGCCGCCGGACAGCTGATCCGGATGCCGGTCAAAGCTATCCTCCAGGCCGAAGAACTGGGCCACCTCCGCCACCCGGCGACGCATCTCCTTTTCCGGAATGCCCAGATTCTCCAGCCCAAAGGCCAACTCATGCCAAACCCGATCAGTGACGATCTGCTCCTCCGGGCGCTGAAACACAAAACCAATCCGGGCCGCAGACTCCCGCGAGGAAAGGGTCGCCAGGCTTTGCCCCTGGAAAAGGATGGCCCCCTCCTGGGTTCCCTGGGGAGCCAGCTCCCGCTTCAGCAGCCGCAGCAGCGTGGTCTTTCCGCAGCCCGTTTCTCCCGTCAGGATTGCGAAATCCCCCGGCTGCAGGCACAGAGAAACCTCCCGCAGGGTAGGCCGGGCCACCCCGGCATAGGTAAAGCTCAAATTCTGGACATCAAGAATAGGCATCTTTTTCTCCAATTAGTAATCGCAACAGTTCAGCCATGCGAAGGGATGTTTCACTCAGGGGCCCTTGGAAGACGTCGGCACTTAGCGGGTGGCGAGGGTTCACCCGAAGGCAGCCGCTTTGTGCCGCTACGTCTGGAACGGAGCGAGAGCGTGCCCCGGAGGGGAACTCCCGCGCGCATACGGCTGAACACTTACACTTGACTTATCAATCTTTTCCACCGGGCGCGATCCCAAAGTTCCAGGGCCGGCGCGGCCAGGCACAGGGCGACGAAGAGCAGATAGGCCGCTATTCCGGGCAAACGGAAGGCCGGCGTCACCAGCCGGGGATACCAGCTGTATCCAATCCATCCCATCCATTTGGCCCCCAGGATGATCAGCATCATCCCCAGGCTCCCCGCCGTCAGCAGGGTATCCTGCCCTTCCCAGGGATAGAGCACATATCGCGTACGTTTCCCCATGCCATATCCCCGGGCCGTCATGCTATCCGCCAGGGTAATGCCGTTCTCCAGCCCCCAGGTCACCATGCCGTCAAAGATTCTCACCGCACCCTTCATCCGGTCCAGCCCATTTTCCTCCCGGATCAGCCCCAGCCCCGCCTGGGCTTCCCGGGCCATCCGGGCCTGCCGGCGCAGCAGGGGTACATACCGCAGGGCCATACTCAAAATCAGGGATACCTTCGGGCTCAGACGGCTCATCACTGTCAGCAGCCGGTCCGTATCCATCATCAGCAGGAAGCAACGACTCCAGATCAGCGCCGCGGCGATCAGCATGCCCATGACCCATCCATACAGCAGCGCCTCCCGGGTCACCGGGTTGCTGTTCAGGAAAAACAGGGGCGTTTCTCCATTGTGGTTAAACATCGGATTGATCACGCCGCTGAACAGCACAATGCCCAGATAGCCCAGGTATTCCTTGCCAGGAAAGTGTCCCGCCAGCAGCCAAAGCAGCAGCGCGCCGGAAAGCAGCCCGGTTCCCGCCGTAAGGGGATCGATCCCGAAAATCACCGGAAGCAGCACACACAGAAAATAGACGCACACCGCGCCGGGATGCCGGCTTTGCACTGGGCCCATATTTTGCTGCCTCCTTCCTTGCGCTGCTTATTGATCCTTCCCTAAATTCCGGGTATACACCCATTCCACCAGATCCCCCGCCTGCAACCTGTACTGGGTGCTGCCCACGTCGGCGAACTCCCCATTCACCTTGTACATCCATCCGGAGAGATTGCCAAAGGCGTACTCGTAGAGGTATCCGATGCCCCGCACATAAGCTCCCGCCGCCGTACCGTCGTATTCCATCTGAATCCGTGCCTCCCGGGTGGCCTCCAGTAGCTGATCAAAGGCGGTTTCTCCCTCCGCCATAGGGATGGTGGTTTCCGCCAGCAGGATGCCATCCGTCGGCGCATACTCATTTTCCCCCGCGATGCTGTCGCAGCGGATGGAAATCCGGGTTTCCAGATTCCTGTCCGCCTCCGACCTCCGAGCCGCGCTGTAATATCCCTCCGGGGTCTGAATCTCCGTCCCGATGATGACGGCCGCCAGCGCCAGTCCCATCAGCAGGGGGCAGGCATAGCTGCGCCAGTTCCGTTTTCTCCGCGCGGCGGCCAGAATCCATCCCGACGCTACCAGCAGCGCCGCCCCCGCCAGGAGCCAGGCCCGCAAGGGCACCCGCTTCACCCAGGAGGCGACGCTAGGCCGAGGAGGTTGAAAATCAAACACATAATAAGGGCTGCCGCCGGCCAACTCATTCTCCAGCCCCACCAGGGCGTAAAAGCACTGCACCGTGGCAGTGTCGTTCCGCCCCACCCCCAGGCTGTGGGCAAAGCCCTCTCCCGGGAGGCGGAACCGCAGCATGGCATCCAGCGCAGAGCCGCCAAGCTTTACAAAGCGTTCATCCTTTGTTCCGTCGATCCCCAGGCAGGACAGGGCCAGCAGGGCCTGGGCGCAGCTCTCCGCGCTTTCCATCCCCATGCCCAGAAAGCCACCGTTTTCCTGCTGCACCTCGGACAACACCTGCACGCCCCGCTGGATGGAATCCTGCACCTCCGCCTTCGCCCCCAGGGGGGCCAACGCCTGCAAAGCCATGGCGGTGCAGTCCACGTCGCAGATTTCCCCGATCACGGCCCAGCCGCCATCCGCCAGCTGCAGGGCAATGATCCGGTCCGCCATCTCCGCCCGCCGAGCGCCGTAGATTTCCGGATCGTTATTCATCAAGTGCAGGGCGAACACCAGGGGCATCAGGGTTACCTCCCCCTCCGCCGCGGCGATGGTTTCCTCGATAAAGGGGCTCTGACTTCCCAGGGCCTGCAGCGTCAGGGCCATGCGCTCCCGCTTGGTGATGCTGCCCTCTTCCTTCTCGGCCTTTTCCTCCAGCGCGGCCCGGACCCGCAGAAAGTCTGTCCCCGCGATCTTCCCCGGCCAGACCCCATCCGCCGCCATTTTTTCCAGACGGCGCAGGGCGATGAGATACCATCCCCCCGTGCCGTCCGCGGCTTCTGTCAGGGTGGAATCCACCCACCCCTGCAGGTCCTTCTGCCCCGCCAGGGCTATTTGCTCCTGCATGATCTGGGAGATCAGACCCGCAGGCTTCTCTCCCAGGGCCAGGCCGCAGAAAAGCAGCATCCCCGCCAGCAGCATCACGAAAATCCGTTTCAAAGCTTCTCCCTCCCTGGGATCCATTCTACCTTATTTCCTTCCCTTTGCGCAATCCCATTGTATTTTCTCCCCCGGACATTTATAATGGATGTATTCCATTTTTCAGGAGGAACCCCTATGCAAACCATCGCCATTACCCCCGATACACCCCGCCTGCGGCTGCTGGGCCGCATGGATCTGACCCAAAATCCCCTTTGCCTGGACTGGACCGGCAGCGGCCTGGAATTCCGCCACCGGGGTTCCGACGCCTGGGTAGAGCTGGAGGCGCCGGAAAAATCCCCTATCTTTTATATGATCGTCCTGTCCGACGGCTGCCCCGTGGTCCGTTTCCCGGTGGAGCCCGGCGTCCGCTTTTATCCCCTGATTCTGGGCATGGAAGCAGACAAGGAGCGGACCATTACCCTGATGAAGGAAACCCAGTGCATGCCGGACAGCTCCGCGGGCACAGTGAAGCTCCATTCCCTGCGGTTTGAAGGAGAGCTGCTGGACCTGCCCTCCTATGATCTGCGCATCGAATTCATCGGCGACAGCCTCACCAGCGGGGAAGGCGCCTTGGCCCCCCTGGGGAATGAGGAATGGATCACCCCCTGGTTCTCCGCCCGGGGCAATTATTCCTGGTACGCCTGCCAGATGCTGAACGCCGAGCGGCGCATCCTGAGCCAGAGCGGATATGGCACCGTCTGGAACTATCTGCATGACGAAGCCCGGAACATGGCGGAAGGCTATGAAAAGATCGCCGGGGTCATGTTCGGCCCGGAGGCCGAAGCCCGGGGCTGCCAGAAGCCCTACGATTTCTCCGCCTGGCCAGCGGACATCGTCTGCATCCGCCTGCTGAGCAACGACGCCGGCGGCATGAACCACAAGCAGTCCTTCGAGCAGGATCATGCTCCCCTGGTCCAGGGCTGCCTGGACCTGCTGGAGAAGATTCGAGCCAATAACCCGAAGGCGAAAATCGTCTGGATCAAGCCCGATTCCGGCTGCCATCCCGAGGTGGCGGACGAGGCGGCGGAGCTAGCCCGGCAGAAGGGCCTGCAGGAAATTTACACCTTCGCCCTGCCGGACTATCACCCGGAGGACTGCGGCGCCCGCAATCATCCCAACGCCGCCTGGAATCAGATGGCCGGGCAGCTGCTGGGCGAGTATCTGAAAGGGATTCTATAATGCATGTGCGAAGGGATGTTTCCATCCGGGGCCCCATTTTTGAATGTTTCTAATATGTTTTTTCATTGACTGACCATAGAATTTTCCTATATAATATCTTTTAAACCCAACGAAGGAGGCGAATCAGCCATGGCTCTGTTGACCATCGCCCAGGAAACCTGTAAAGGCTGCGGTCTCTGCGCCGACGTTTGCCCGAAGAAGATCCTTGCCCTCAGCAAGGAGATCAACTCCAAGGGCTATCATCCCATCGCCATCACCGATCAAAGCAAGTGCATCGGCTGCGCGTTCTGCGCCCGCATGTGCCCCGACGCGGTGATTAAGGTCGAAAAGTAAAAGGAGGAAGCGAAACCATGGGTCAAAAAATGCTCATGAAGGGAAATGAGGCCATTGCCGAAGCCGCCATCCAGGCGGGATGCCGCTTCTTCTTTGGCTACCCCATTACCCCTCAAAACCAGATTCCCGAATACATGTCCAAGCGGCTGCCCAAGATCGAGGGAGGCTGCTTCCTGCAGGCGGAAAGCGAAGTCGCCGCCATCAACATGGTCTACGGCGCAGCCGGCGCGGGCGCCCGCGTCATGACCTCCTCCTCCTCTCCCGGAATCTCCCTGAAGCAGGAGGGCATCAGCTACATCGTCGGCGCCGAGCTGCCCTGCGTCATCGTCAACATGGTCCGCGGCGGCCCCGGCCTGGGGTCCATTCAGCCCGCCCAGAGCGACTATTATCAGTCCACCCGGGGCGGCGGCCACGGGGATTACCGGATGCTGGTGCTGGCTCCTTCCTCCGTGCAGGAGGCTGTGGAGCTGACCCAGACCGCCTTTGACCTGGCGGATAAGTATCGCAATCCCGTGCTGATCATGGGCGATGGCCTCATCGGCCAGATGATGGAGCCGGTGGAGATGCCGGATTATCAAAAGCCCGCTGATCTGCCTCCCAAAACCTGGGCGGCCACGGGCTGGACCCCCTCCTCCGACCGGGAGCGGGCCATCATCAATTCCCTGTATATCGATCCCGCCGTGCTGGAAAAGCATGTGAACCATCTGTATGAGAAGTACGCCGTCATGGAACAGACGGAATGCCGCTGGCAGGAGGAAATGACGGAGGACGCCGACTATGTGCTGGTCGCCTACGGCACCACCGCCCGTATCGCCCGCTCCGCCATGCGCAAGCTGCGGGAGGAAGGCATCAAGGCGGGCCTGATTCGGCCCATTACCCTTTGGCCCTTCCCCGCCGCCCCCATCGCCCAGGCCGCGGCGCATGCCAAAGCCTTCCTGACGGTGGAAATGAGCATGGGCCAGATGGTGGATGACGTCCGCCTGGCCGTGGAGGGCAAGAAACCCGTGCATTTCTTTGGCCGTACCGGCGGCATCGTGCCCACCGTGCGGGAGATCATTACCCAGGTTGAAAATCTGGCAAAGGAGGGGAAGTAAATCATGGCTGTTGTATATGAGAAGACCGGCATCCTGACGGACGCGCCCCTTCATTATTGCCCCGGCTGCACCCATGGCATCATCCATCGCCTGGTAGCGGAGGCCATTGACGAGCTGGGCATCCAGGGCAAGACCATCGGCATCGCCCCCGTGGGCTGCGCCGTGTTCGCCTACAATTATTTCAACACCGACATGATGGAAGCCGCCCACGGCCGGGCCCCGGCGGTAGCCACCGGCTGCAAGCGGGTGAATCCGGATAACATCGTCTTCACCTATCAGGGGGACGGCGACCTGGCTTCCATCGGCGCGGCGGAGATTACCCATGCCGCCACCCGAGGGGAGAACATCACCGTCATCTTCGTCAATAACGCCATTTACGGCATGACCGGTGGCCAGATGGCCCCCACGACCCTGCCCGGCCAGGTGACCACCACCTCCCCCTATGGGCGGGATCCGGCGCTGTGCGGCTATCCCATCCGGGTCAGCGAAATGCTGGCCACCCTGGATGGCCCGGCTTACATCGCCCGCTGCTCCGTCCATGATGTGAAGCATATCATGGACGCCAAGAAGTGCATCAAGAAGGCCTTTGAAACCCAGATTGCCAAGAAGGGCTTCTCCCTGGTGGAGGTGCTGTCCTCCTGCCCGACCAACTGGGGCATGACGCCTCGGGAGGCGCTGAACTGGCTGGAGGCCAACATGATTCCCCAATATCCCCTGGGCGTGAAAAAGGAGGTAGAGTAATTCCATGGAAGCTCAATTCCTGATTGCCGGCTTCGGCGGACAGGGCGTGCTGCTGATCGGTCAGCTGCTGGCCAAGGCCGCCATGCACGAGGGCATGAACGTTTCCTGGATGCCCTCCTATGGCCCCGAAATGCGGGGCGGCGAAGCCAACTGCGCCGTGGTCATCTCCGATGAACCCATCGGCTCTCCCCTGGTGACGGAGATCCCCTTCGCCGTCATTATGAACAAACCCAGCATGATTAAGTTCACCCCCGCTATGGAAAAAGGCGGCGTCATGCTGTACAATTCCTCCCTCATCGACATTACGCCGGATCGGGAGGATGTGGTCGCTATTCCCGTGGATTGCAATGGCATCGCCGAATCCCTGGGCAATGCCCGGGTGGCCAACATGGTCATGCTGGGGGCGATTTTGAAAAAGACCGGCGTCGTTTCCATCGACGCGGCTATGGAAGCCCTGAAGCAGACCTTTGGCCCCAAGAAGGAGCATCTGCTGCCCATTAACCGCCAGGCCATGGAGGCCGGCGCAGCCAGCGTGCAGTAATCAAAACGGAAGCTTTTTCCGACCCTCCCGGCCCCTGAGGCCGGGAGGGTTTGGTATATTTCCGTGCGAAAAAGCCCTCTTCCCGGGTATGCGGACCGGGGAGAGGGCTTTTCCTCGTTTGAAGAATGGATTCCGTTGAATGGAGGTTGTATGTTAGTCTCTGCTAACAACCAGACTTTACCATATTTTCTTATAGTTGTCAATAGCTAACTATATATTTTTTTCTGCTCTTCCCCAGCCTGCCATGAAAAACGGAGCGGCTTTCGCCGCTCCGCCAATCTTATGCTTATTCTCCGCCATTAGTGTCTCACAGGGTCGAACCTTCCTCCTCCCCGGAGCCTTCCTTCTCTTCCCAGTTCAGGTCCAGATCAGAAGCAGGCTGCTCCGCCGGAACCTCTGCCGCTTCCTGCGGGTTCTCTTCCGCGGCTTCCGTCTCCGCCGGCTCTTCCTCTTCCGGCTCCGCCCGGCAGACCGCCACTACCTGGCTGCCTTCCGCCAGCTTCATAATCCGAACGCCCTGGGTGGCCCGCCCGCAGAGGCGCACATCCGCCGCCCGGGCCCGAATAATGGTGCCGTCGTCTGTAATCAAAAGGATATCCTCTTCCTCATGGACGAACAGCAGCGCCGCCAGATCCCCGGTCTTTTCCGTCAGATTCATGGCCCGGATGCCCTTGCCGCCCCGGCCCTGCTCCCGATATTCCTCGGGATCGGTCCGCTTGCCGTATCCGCCGGTGGTAATGGCCAGAATGGTGGTCTCCGGCTCGATGACCGCGATATCGATCACCTCGTCGTCCTCCGCCAACCGCATGGAGCGGACGCCGATGCTGTTGCGGCCCAGGTTCCGCACATGCCGCTCATTAAAGCGGATGCACATGCCCTTCCGGCTGCTCAGCAGCATTTCGTCGTCTCCCGTGCTCAGCCGGACGCCGATCAGCTCATCCTCCTCCCGCAGGGCGATGGCAATGAGGCCGTTCTTCCGCAGGTTCCGGAATTCCTCCAGGGCCGTCTTCTTGATCATGGCGCCCCGGGTGGCCATTACCAGGTTGAACTCCTGGTCGCTTTCCTTCGGCATGGGCAGCATGGTGGAGACCTTCTCCCCGCTGGCGATCTGCAGCAGGTTGATAATGGCCGTCCCCCGGGCCTGCCGGCCGGCTTCCGGAATCTGATAGCACTTCAGGCTGTAGACCCGGCCCCGGTTGGTAAAGAACATGATCTCCTGATGGGTGGACACCACGCACATCTGCACGGTGTAGTCTGTCTCCTTCACGTTCATGCCGCTGACGCCCCGGCCGCCGCGATGCTGGGCCCGATAGACGCTGGAGGGCACCCGCTTCACATAGCCCTCATGGGTCAGGGTGACCACCATGTTCTCTTCCTGAATCAGATCCTCAATATCGATTTCGTCCTCGACGATGGTCAGCTCGCTGCGCCGCTCGTCTCCGAACTTGTCGCGAATCTCGGTGATTTCTGTCTTGATGACATTCATCAGCTCCCGTTCGTCCCCCAGGATCTCCAGCAGGCGGGCGATGGTCTTCTCCAGCTCCTGATATTCCTCCATCAGCCTTTCCCGCTCCAGGCCGGTGAGCCTGGCCAGGCGCATATCCAGAATGGCCTGGGCCTGCCGGTCGCTGAATTCAAACCGCAGGATCAGGGCTTCCTTCGCCGTCTGGGTGTCCTTGCTGGCCCGGATGATGGCCACGATCTCGTCGATGTGGTCCAGAGCCTTCAGCAGCCCTTCCAGGATGTGAGCCCGGTTCTGGGCCTTGTTCAGGTCGAATTTCGTCCGGCGGGTAACAACGTCCTTCTGGTGTTCCAGGTAGTAATAGATCATCTCCCGCAGGTTCAGGATGCGAGGCTTCCCGTCCACCAGGGCCAGCATGTTGGCGCCGAAGTTTTCCTGCAGGGAGGTGTGCTTATACAGGGTGTTCAGCACCACCTGGGGCTGCACATCCTTCTTCAGCTCGATAACGATGCGCATGCCCTGCCGGTCGTTGGATTCATCCCGGATATCGCTGATGCCCTCCAGGCGCTTTTCATGCACCAGGTCGGCAATTTTCTTGACCAGCACCGCCTTGTTCACCTGGTAGGGAATTTCCGTCACCACGATGCGACTGCGGTTGGGCCCCATCTCCTCGATGTTGCTCTTCGCCCGCACCGTGATCCGGCCATGGCCGGTATAATAGGCTTCCTTGATGCCGCTGCGGCCCATGATCAGCCCGCCGGTGGGGAAATCCGGGCCCTTGATGTGCTGCATCAGGTCGTCAATGGTGCAGTCCGGGTTGTCGATCATGCAGATGACGCCGTTGATGACCTCCGTCAGGTTGTGGGGCGGAATATTGGTGGCCATGCCCACGGCGATGCCGTTGGAGCCATTCACCAGCAGGTTGGGGAAACGGGCCGGCAGCACCGCGGGCTGCTGCAGCGTTTCGTCGAAGTTGGGATAGAAATCCACCGTGTCCTTGTCGATGCCGTCCAGCAGGTGCATGGTCAGCTTCTGCAGCCGGGCCTCCGTGTACCGCATGGCGGCAGCACCATCGCCGTCCACGGAGCCGAAATTACCCTGGCCCTCCACCAGGGGATACCGGATGTTAAAGGGCTGGGCCAGGCGCACCATGGCGTCGTACACCGAGGAGTCCCCATGGGGGTGGAATTTACCCAGCACGTCGCCCACCACGCGGGCGCTCTTGCGGGTGGGTTTGTCCGGCGTCATGCCCAGCTCTTCGGACATGTCGTATAGGATTCGCCGGTGAACGGGCTTCAGCCCGTCGCGGACGTCGGGCAGGGCGCGGTCCACGATGACCGCCATGGCATAGGCGATGAAGCTTTTCTTCATCTCCTGTTCGAGATTTACAGGGATCAGCTTATCTTGAATCATTCTTTAGTCCTTTTCTTCTTCGCTTCTACCTTTATTGTCCAGCTTGGGAGACCCCTCTCCCCTACACCCCTCCCCCCCGCCTCGGCGGGGGACGGGGAATTTTTAGTGGATGGGGCTTCGCCCCATCAGCCCTAAAATGCACATACAGCCGCTGGTTTTTCTATGCGTTATATTCTTACACGTCCAGGTCCTTGACCAAGTCACTATTCTCCTGGATAAACAGCTTGCGGGGCTCCACCTGATCCCCCATCAGCAGGGTGAACAGCCGATCCGCCTCCATGGCGTCGTCCGGCGTGATTTGCATCATCATCCGGGTTTCGGGATTCATGGTGGTATCCCACAGCTGCTGAGCGCTCATTTCGCCCAAGCCCTTGTACCGCTGGATATCCGGCTTCGGATCCCGCCCAATCTCATCCAGCAGGCGATTCAGCTCCTCGTCGTCATAGACGTAGCGGGAGGTTTTCCCCTTGGTCACCTTGTACAGGGGCGGCATGGCGGCGTAGACATAGCCTTTTTCCACCAAGGGCCGCATGAAGCGATAGAAGAAGGTCAGCAGCAGAATGCGGATATGGGCGCCGTCCACGTCCGCGTCCGTCATGCAGACGATGCGGTGATACCGCAGCTTGCTCTCGTCAAACTGGTCGCCAAATCCGCAGCCAAAGGCGGTGATCATGGCCCGAATCTCCTGATTCTCCAGGGCCCGGTCCAGCCGCACCTTCTCCACGTTCAAAATCTTGCCCCGCAGGGGCAGGATGGCCTGAGTCTTGCTGTCCCGCCCGCCCTTGGCGCTGCCACCGGCGGAATCCCCCTCCACCATGAAGATCTCGCACTTGGCGGGATCTCGCTCGCTGCAGTCCGCCAGCTTGCCGGGCAGGGAGGCGCTTTCCAGCACCGTCTTCCTGCGGGTGGCCTCCCGGGCCTTCCGGGCCGCCTCCCGGGCTCGTTGTGCGTCCACGCAGCGGCTGACGATGGCCTTGGCCACGGAGGGATTTTCCTCCAGGTAGGTGGTCAGCTCTTCACTCACCAGGCTGTCCACCACGCCCCGAACCTGGCCGCTGCCCAGCTTGCTCTTGGTCTGGCTCTCAAACTGGGGATCCTCCATCTTGATGGAGATGATGGCCGTCAAGCTCTCTCGCACATCCTCGCCCTTCAGCTTCGGCTCGTTTTCCTTCAGCAGCTTATACCGGAAGGCGTAATCGTTGATAGCCCGGGTCACAGCCGTGTTGAAGCCCACCAGATGGGTCCCGCCGTCCGGCGTGGCAATGTTGTTGGCGAAGGAATACACATTCTCGGCGTAGCTGTCGTTATACTGCATGGCCATTTCCACCAGGATGCCATCCTTCAGGCCCTCGGTGTAAATCGGCTCCGGGAACAGCGTCTGCTTGTTCTGGTTCAAGAAAAGGACAAATTCCTTCAGGCCGCCTTCGTAGCAGAAGTTGTTCTCCTTCGGCTCCTCCGGCCGCTCGTCCCGGAAGACGATGCGAATCCCCTTGTTCAGGAAAGCCATCTCCCGCAGGCGGTTCCGCAGGGTTTCGTACTCAAAATCCCCGGTTTCGAAGATGCCCTCGGCGTTCTCGTCGCTCTTCACGTCGGGCCAGAATTGCACGGTGGTCCCGGTGCGATCCGTCGTCCCGATGACCTTCAGGTCGTACAGATACTTCCCCCGGGAGTATTCCTGCTGATAGATCTGGCCGTTCTGATAGACCGTGACGGTGAAATGCTGACTCAGGGCGTTCACCACGGAGGCGCCCACGCCATGCAGCCCGCCGGACACCTTGTATCCCCCGCCGCCGAACTTGCCGCCCGCGTGCAGAATGGTCAGGCACACCTCCACCGCCGGCCGGTGCATCTTCGGATGCATCCCCACGGGGAAGCCGCGCCCATCATCCTTTACCTCGACGCTGCCATCCTTTTTCAGCGTCACGTCAATTTCGTGACAATAGCCGGCCAGAGCTTCGTCCACGGAGTTATCCACGATTTCATAGACCAGATGATGCAGGCCCCGGACATCCGTGGAGCCAATGTACATCCCCGGGCGCTTCCGGACCGCTTCCAGCCCCTCCAGCACCTGAATCTGATCCTCTCCGTAATCCGAGGTGACCGTCATTTCCTTTTCCAGATCCAATTCTTCAGCCATGATAGTCCTTTCCCAAATCTCGCGTAAAATTCAATCTATTTTCTCCTGAAAATCGCCCCTTTTTCAAGCGCTTTTCCCGCCCCTTTCGAGAAGGGCTTTCCCCTTGAAAAATAAAGCGTTCCGGACCTTTTGATTATACCATAAAACAGGCCAAAAAGAAAGCTTCGGACGGGACAAATTTCCGTCCCGCCCGAAGCTGTTTTTTATGCTTTTTCCACCGTTTTTCCGTCCTCTCCCAGGAGGACCTGCTTCCTGGTAAAATGGGGCCGATTTTCGCTGAAAGCACAGCAGGCCGCGGCGCACTCCCCTAGCAGCCTCTGTCCCTCATACCAGACTCCTTCCTGGGGCGCGATAGTCTGGAAGCTGTCCATCCCCAGGCTGAGCCCCCGGCCCGTCGCCTTCAGATAGCTCTCCTTCCGAGTCCAGATCTCCGCAAAGGCCCGATCCCATTCCTCTCCTGAGGGAATGGATGCCAAATAGGCCTGTTCCGCCGGGTGATAAAACCGGTTGGCAATCTTCTCATTGCCCCGGGCCACTCGTTCCACATCGCAGCCCAGGGGAACCGGGCCCAGGGCACACATGGCCCAGGGAGCGCAGTGGCTCAGGCTGAAATGAATCTCCGGGTGTGCTGGCAAATAGGGCTGGCCATATTCCGTTGCTCGAATCTCCACGTCCCCGCCGTCAACGCCCTGTTTTTTCAGGGCCAGATACAGCAGAATGCCAACGCCCAGGCTCAGGCGTTGGCTTTCCGCATGTCGAAGGGAGCTTACCTTCTCCCTCCTGCTCTTCGGCATTCGCGATAGCCACCAGGCAAACAGCGCCGGGTCAGAGAGAGGGGCAATCTCCAGATAAGTTATTTCACAGTTGATCATCCCGAATGCTTAGTTCCCGTCCGCCAGGGTCTCTTCCGTGGCTTCCGTGGTCTCCACGGATTCAGTATCCGCTTCCGCCGCGTCCAGAATGGCCTGGCCTTCGTCGGTATAGACGATTTCCGCCGTGTTGGTCCATTCTTCCACCATGGCGCTGACCGCGGTGGTCTCCTTCTCGCTGAGCAGCTCTTCCTTCAGCTGTTCCCGAATCTCCTCCGTCAGTTCAATGGCGCCCGCGGGGATATCCCGGGTGTAGTGCAGCAGATGGATGCCATAGGAGCCCAGCACCGGCTCGCTCACGTCGCCCACCTTTTCCAGCGCCATGGCGCCCGCCGTAAAGGCCGGATCCCACAGAATGCTTTCCGCGTGCACCGCGTAGCCATTGGTCTTGTTGGGCTCCTGGGTCATGCCCGGATCCGTGCCATATTCAGCGATCAGATCCCCAAAGGGCGTCCCCGCCTCGTATTTCGCCATGATCTCGTCCACCTGGGCCTGCACGCTGTCCAGAATCGCCTGCTTGGCCGCGTCCACCTGCTCCTGGGTGACGGGGGCTTCCGTCTCTTTCTCTCCTTCGGCCACCGCTTCCTCCGCGGTTTCCGTGGATTCGTCCGCAGTCTCTTCCTCCTGCTGCTCCTCCAGCTTGGCGGACAGATCAGCATAGGTGCTCAGCAGGTCAGCGTCCACCTCCAGCAGGATATGGGTGATTCCCCGATATCCTTCCGGCACATAGTAGCTATCGGACCCCATGTACTGGGTGTAATACTCATACATGGGCACGTTGCCCTCGTAGGTTTCTTTATCCTCTTCCACCAGGTCATTGAAGTAGGCGGTAACTTCGTCCTCAGTGACTTCGATCTCGCCCAGCACGGCCTTCTGCACGTTCTGGCGCATCTGGCTTTCCTTGGAGCCCTCTACATATTCACTGATGTAGGATTCCTCCGTGTAGCCATAGCTGGCTTCAATGTAGGACAGGGCTGTCAGCCGGGCCTCAGCGATCTCCTCCTCCGTGGATTCCGTCGTGATGCCGCCCAGATATTCCGCGTAATAGGAAACGGCTTCTTCCCACTCTTCCCGGGCGGAGGCTTCCAGCTCTGCCTTTTGCTCCTCCGTCATCTCCGCCACATTCAGCTCAGCGGCCTTCTGCTGATACAGAATGCCTTCAATGGCCCAATGGAGGCCCGCGGCCTGCAGATAGGCCTGCAAGGATTCATCATTCGTGTCATATCCGTAGGAGGAATAGTAGCTGAGGTAGTAATTGATCAGCTCCTGCATATCCTCGTTGTTGCTCCAGATTTCATCCCCGTTGACCGAGGCCAGCAGTACGGGCTCCGCCTCTTCCTCGGCAGTCAAATCCGCCACCACAGCCGCATCCGCCCCTTCCGCCAGGGCGCCCAGCAGACTCCCCGCAAGCAGCAACAACGCCAGCAGCAGCGATGTAATCATCTTCATCCAATGATTGTTCTTCATGGTCCTTCTCCTTTCAGCGCCGGATCCCCGGCCGCTATGGATGCTATTATAGTCCTTTTTATTTCTCCGGGCAAGAATCCCCATGTAAACGTTCTGTGAATGATTGCAAAAAAAGAAGCGATCCTTCCTGATCGCTCAAGCAGCTCCGACGGGATTCGAACCCGTGTTTCCGCCTTGAGAGGGCGGCGTCCTAGGCCTCTAGACAACGGAGCCAAAAAGAAAAGCTGGGGAACTAGGATTCGAACCTAGACAATACGAGTCAGAGTCGTAGGTGCTGCCGTTACACCATTCCCCAACAGCAGCTCTTTGCTGCGGGAAGTAGTATAGCAAAACCCGCCCCTGCTGTCAAGCAGAAATTTCAGGAATTTTTGCGTCCCTTTTCTTGACGAAGCCGATGGAACAGTGTAAATTAAGGTCAACGGAGGGGAAAGATGAGAAATGTTTTGATCACCGGTGGGTCCAGAGGCATTGGCGCCGCCATGGTTCGGCGATTCGCCGCCACAGGGGACCGGGTTTTCTTTTCCTACCTGCATTCCGAAGCGGAGGCCCTTCGCCTGCAGGAGGAGACCGGCGCAAAGGCAATTCCCCTGGATGTTTCCGACAGCGCCCAGGTTCAATCTGCGGTAGCGGCCATCGAGCAGGCCTCCAGCGGCGTCGATGTGCTGGTCTGCAGCGCCGGCGTGAGTTTGAACAAAATGCTGATGGACACCCAGGATGAGGAATACGCCCGCGTCATGGACACCAATCTTTTCGGCACCTTTGCCCTGATTCGTGCCGTCCTGCCCGGCATGTTCTGGCGCCGGTCCGGCGTCATTCTGACCCTCTCCTCTATCTGGGGGCAGGAGGGTGCTTCCTGCGAGGCAGTTTATTCCGCCTCCAAGGCCGCCATCATCGGGCTGTCCCAGTCGGTGGCGAAGGAGGCCGCCGGCGCCGGGGTGCGGGTGAATTGCATTGCCCCTGGCATGATCGATACGGCCATGAACAACCATCTATCCCCGGAAGAAAAGATGGATCTGGCCCAGGAAATTCCCCTGGGGCGGATGGGTGCGCCGGAGGAGGTAGCGGAAACAGCCTTCTTCCTGGCCAGCGACGCCGCCGCGTATATCACCGGCCAGGTGATTTCCGTCAACGGCGGATGGAGAATATAAATACAGAAAAAAGGAGTACAAAACCAATGAAAGGCATCGTCAAGCATCATCAGGACACCGAACTGCTGGATCTGGGCGGCGGAACCACCCGTCGAATTTTGGCCTGGAATGACCAGCTGATGGCCGTGGAGGTCGGCTTTGAGGCTGGCGCCGTAGGCGCGCCCCATACCCATCCCCACGTGCAGTGCAGCTATGTGCTCTCCGGCAAATTCCGTTATTCCGTGGAGGACGAAAGCACGGAGCTGAACCCAGGAGACAGCATCGTCGTCCCCGGCGGCCTGGTCCACGGAACGGTTTGCCTGGAGGCGGGCACCCTGCTGGATATCTTCACCCCCGTCCGGGAGGATTTTCTGAAGAAATAAGGCATGCGAGAGGCTATTGCCTTCCCGAGCCTTTGGCGGATGTCGACACTGAACGGCTGGTGCGCATGAAAACAGCGGAGCTTTCGCTCCGCTGTTTTCCTATTCTCTTAGCTCAGCAACAGCCGGTCGCCATCCAGCTCCTTGCCAGCAGCCTTTTCAAACAAGCCCATCAAATCTCTCCGGGTCAGCTTGCTCTTCTCTTCCCCGGAAACGTCCACCACAATCTTGCCCTCATTCATCATGATCAGCCGATTGCCGATGGCGATGGCGTCCTTCATGTTATGGGTCACCATCATGGCGGTCAGATGCTGCTCATCCACGATCTTCTGAGTAATCTCCAGCACCTTCGCCGCCGTCTTAGGGTCCAGGGCCGCCGTGTGCTCGTCCAGCAGCAGCAGCTTGGGCGCCTGCAGCGTGGCCATCAGCAGCGTCAGCGCCTGCCGCTGTCCGCCGGACAGGAGGCCCACCTTGCTGGCCATCCGGTCCTCCAGGCCCAGACCCAGGCTCTTCAGATGCTCCCGATATTGGTCCCGCTCGCTGGCGGTGATGCCCCATCTCAGCCCCCGGGGCTTCCCCCGGCGGAAAGCCAGGGCCATGTTCTCCTCAATGTTCATGGTAGCGGCGGTCCCAGTCATGGGATCCTGGAACACCCGGCCCAGATATTTGGCTCGCTTGTGCTCCGGCAGCCGGGTCACGTCCGCGCCGCCAATCATGATGTGCCCCTGGTCCACGGGGAAAACTCCGGCCACGGCGTTCAGCATGGTGGATTTCCCGGCGCCGTTGCCGCCGATAACGGTCACAAAGTCCCCTTCCTTCAGATCCAGGCTCACCCCCTGCAGGGCCACCTTTTCCGTAATGGTTCCAGGATTAAAGGTCTTGTAAATCTGATCAATTTTCAGCATTCCGAGGGCCTCCTTTGCTGCCTTTGGTCCGGCTCAGAATCTGATTCTTCCAATAGGGCACGCCCAGGAAAATGCCTACCACCAGGGCGGTCAGCAGCTTCAGATCGTTGGCGTCCAAGCCCAGCCACAACACCACCTGGATCACCAGATAGTAGACGATGGCGCCGATGGTTACCGCCACCAGCTTCATGGCGAAATTCCGGAACAGCTTTCCGAAAACCACCTCGCCGATGATGACCGCTGCCAGGCCGATGACGATGGCGCCCCGGCCCATATTCACATCTGCGAAGCCCTGATACTGCGCCAGCAGCGCGCCGCTCAGCGCCACTAAGCCATTGGAGAGCATGAGCCCCAGCAGAATATTATGGTTGGTGTTAATCCCCTGGGCCCGGGCCATCTTCTGATTCGCCCCCGTGGCCCGCAGGGAGGAGCCCAGCTCCGTGCCGAAGAACCAATACAGCAGCAGCACCACCACCGCCGTGAACAGAATCAGCACAAAAATCGGGTTCTGAATCGCCCAAGAGCGCACATTCCGGAGGCTCACCAGCAGATAAAACTTATTGGCGCTGATAGCCGTGTTCGCCTTCCCGCCCATGATGCGCAGGTTGATGGAATAAAGCCCCAGCTGGGTCAAAATGCCGGCCAGGATCGCGGGGATGCCCATCAGCGTATGGAAGCAGCCCGTCAATAGGCCCGCCAGCAACCCTACCACGAAGGCAGCCAGCAAGGCCACCCACACGGAATAGCCGCTGGTGATCAGCATCGCTGCCACCGCGCCGCCAGTGGCCAGACTACCGTCCACCGTCAGATCCGCCACGTCCAGAATGCGGAAGGTAATATACACTCCGATGGCCATCAGGCCCCAAATCAGCCCCTGCGCCACCGCGCCGGGCAGGGCGTTGACCAGTTTTATCAATTCCACTTGGAGACTCTCCTTATCCTTGGGTATTTAAACGGAACGAAGCCAGGGAAGAGTCGCCTCTTCCCCGGCCTGAAAAAACCATGTTTGATTCCCGACGATTATTCGATCACTTCATATCCGTCCGGAATGGTGATGCCCAGCGCTTCCGCGTTGGCGGCGTTGTACTTCTTGGTGAAGTTGGGAGCGGCTTCAATGGCCAGCTCGCTGACATTGACTTCGCCCTTCAGGATCTTGGCGGCCTGCTTGCCAGTGGCCACGCCCAGATCGTAGTAGCTGATGGTCAGGGTCGCGACGCCGCAGCCCTGGGCGATGCCTTCTTCGCCGGCGATCACGGGCAGGTTGCCAGGAATGACGACGCCCGCGATGGTCTCGGTTACGGAAGCGGCGGTGTTATCCGTGGGGATGTAAAGCACATCCACCGCGCCCACAGCGCTCTGGGTCACAGAAGCGACATCGTTGGAATCGGCGAAGGCGAAATCCTTGGTCTCCAGGCCCTTGGCTTCCAGGAAGCCGCGGATGGTCTCGATCTGGTAAACGGAGTTGGGCTCCGCGGAGCAGTACAGCAGACCAACAGTCTTCGCTTCGGGGAACAGCTCGGTGATGATATCCGCCTGGCCATCCAGGGGCGCCAGGTCGGTGGTACCGGAAACGTTGATGCCGGTGGCCGTTCCCTGGCCGATGCCGTCAATGCTCAGGGCGCTGGCGTAGTCAGTAATGGAGGTGCCCAGGATCGGGATGTCCGCCGTGGCGGCCACCGCAGCCTGCAGGGCGGGGGTAGCATTGCCCAGGATCAGGTCCACGTCGTTAGAAACGAAGGTGTTGGCGATCTGCGCGCAGGTGGCGGAATCGCCGGAAGCGTTCTGAGAATCAACCTCTACATCCGGAATTTCTTCCTTCAGGGCGTCGATGAAGCCCTGGGTCGCCGCGTCCAGCGCGGGATGCTGCACCAGCTGAATCACGCCAACGGTCGTCGCGCTGGCCAGACCGCACAGAGCAACCATCATCAAACAAAGAACCAGAGCCAATGTCTTCTTCATGGAAATAAGTCCTCCTCACAAATGTAATCCAAGAACTCTCCGGCAAAAAACTCATTTCCAATTATAAAAAGCCGATTTCGCCCTGTCAATGAGGTACAGGGGAAATACAATGTTTTTCCTTTGCACTTTAAACCACGAAAGCGGATCGGATTCTCCCCGTCTTTGCGAAAAAACAGCCGCTCCCGCGGCTGTTTTTTCGAATGTCAAAGCTTAGTCTACTTCTTCCGGCAGCTCCGGAAACAGCTCCTTGCCGCAGTTGGGGCACAGATGCTCCTCCTCCAGGTCCAGCTCCTCCGGATCCAGCTCTACCGTTTCCTTGCAGTGGGGGCATTCGTACAGCAGGGCCGCGCCAAAGCCGTCTTCCTCGCCGTCCTCGAAGTCCTCCTCTTCCTCGTAGGCGTCCTCATCGTCGTCGTCGAAGAGATCGGCCTCCAGGTCCGCCAGGTCCTCGTCGATGCTGTCCACGTAGTCGCTCAGCTCGCCATGAGCTTCTGCCAGGGCTTCAAAGCTGTCGCCCACCTCGCCCAGCACCTCCAGGATACCCAGGATCAGGCGGTTGGAATCCTTCTCCGGATTCAGCTTCATCCCCTCGGCCAGGCCCTGCAGATAGGAAATCTTGTCCGTCAGCTTGCTCATTGCTACGCCTCCAAATTACGCGCGCTTCAGATATTCGCCGGAACGGGTATCGATCTGAATCTTGTCGCCGGTGTTGATGAACAGCGGCACCTGCAGGCTGAAGCCGGTCTCCAGCGTGGCGGGCTTATAGGTGTTGGAAGCGGTATCTCCGGCGAAGCCGGGCTCGGTGTCCGTCACCTCCAGCACGACGAAGTTCGGCGCTTCCACGGAGAAGGCGCTGCCCTTGAAGAACCGCATGGTCACGTTGGTGCCTTCCTTCACGAAGGGAATCGCGTCCTCCACCTGGTCGTGGGTCATGGGCAGCTGCTCATAGGTTTCCACGTCCATGAAGTAGTACAGGTCGCCATCGTTGTAGACGTACTGCATTTCCTTGGTCTCGATGATGGCGCGGGGCATCTTATCGGTCGGGTTGAAGCTGCGCTCCACGACCGCGCCGGTCATGACATTCTTGATCTTCGTCCGGACGAAAGCCGCTCCCTTGCCGGGCTTAACATGCTGGAAGTCGACGATGTTCCAGACGCCGCCGTCCCATTCGATGGTAATGCCCTTCTTGAAATCTCCAGCTGTGATCATGGTTCTTCCTCCTCGTTTCTTTTTGAAACCTTCCTATAAATATAAGATAACTTATGGGAAACAAATTTTTACAGGACCACCAGTTCCTTCCGGGCGGTGGTCAGGGGCTCGGAGCCGTTCTCCTTTACCAGGCAGGTGTTCTCAATGCGGACGCCTCCCAGGCCGGGGATGTACACCCCGGGCTCCACGGTAATCACCATGCCCGCCTTCAGCACGTCATGGCAGCTGGCGCTGAGCCGGGGATCCTCGTGGATGTCGATGCCTACGCAATGGCCCAGCCCATGGCCGAACCGGCCGACGTAGCCCTGGGAGTCGATGTAATCCCGGGCGATCTTGTCGATGTCAAAGCAATTCTTCCCGGCGGCCAGCGCAGCCTCGCACATGGCCTGGGCCCGGAAAACGGTGTTGTATACCTTCCGCATCTCGGGGGAGGGCTCGCCCAGGGCCACCGTCCGCGTCATGTCGCTGCAATAACCGCCCACCTTGGCGCCAAAGTCCATGGTGATCATATCGCCTTTTTGCAGCTTGCGAGCCCCGGGAACCGCGTGAGGCAGGCTGCCGTTGACGCCGCTGGCGATGATGGTATGGAAGGCCAGGGCTTCCGCCCCCAGGCGGTACATGGCGCTTTCCAGCTCCAGCCGCAGCTCCAGCTCCGTCATGCCGACCCGAATCTTCCCCAGCACGGCCTCGAAGGCTTCGCTGGTAATGGCGCCGGCCTTGCGCATGGTCACGATCTCCGCGGGGGTCTTGATCTGCCGAAGCAGCTGGGGCGCCTTTTTCAGCGGCACGAAGCTGACTTCCTCCCCCACCGCTGTGCGCATGCGCTCCAGCTCGTCCACGGAGATGTAGTTGCTCTCGAAGCGAATTTCGTTAATCTCGTCCTGCTGGCAGATTTCGGCCAGCCGCTTCCCGGCCGGATGATCCTTATCCGTCATCACGATTTCAAAGCCCGGCGCGTCTTTCTCCGCCGCCTCGGTGTATCGGAAATCGGTAATGATGACTCTTCTCTCCGCCGTCAGGTACACCAGGCCTTCGCCCCTGTAGCCCTCCGTCAGATAAAACATGTTGGCCGGATCGTGAACCACCACCGCCGTGTTCACGGTCAGATGAAGATACTCGACCAGCCTTTCACTCGCGGTCATTCTCGATTCAACATTCCTTTCCGGGCACAAAGCCCGTCGGATATTTTATCATATCCACGGCCGTTTGAAAAGCATTATTTTTCGGGCTCATCTCATTCCGTATAGATCACATCCGTAATATCATTGGTAATAACGAAGAAGCTCTTGCCCCGTTGGAGCCGCAGCTCGCTGCCATCCTCGTCCACCAGCACCAGCCGCCCCGTCTCCGAGGCCCGCACCCAGGCGCCGCGGACATATCTTCCGTTCTGGAAGATTTCCGCCGTGCCGGAGCCCGTCATATGGTGGTTCAGATAGATGTAGTTTCGGTCATAGCTCATCCGCACTCGCAGCACGATGACATTCGCGAAGGGGATCACCTCGCCGTTATCCCGGTCGATATACACACCGCTGGAATTGGTCCGGGTGTAATAGTCCTTCGCCGGGTCGTACTTGAACACCGCTCGGCTGGCGGAATTGGAGCCGCTCTCGGCGTTTTCTCCCCGGTGCAGCACGCGGACGATATTGGCCACCGCCCCCGTCTGCCGGGGTTCATCCGTAAACAGGAAAGGCCGCTCCTCGAACTCCACTCCCTTCTCCACCAGGTTAGCATGGATCTCCGCAATGTGGCAGGAGAGGTTGTGGGATCCAATGCCCTTCACCCGCTCGCCGAATCCATTGGCGCTCAGCAGGTTGTACACCCGATGGGTTCGGCTCATGCGGAATTGATCCGTCAGCTCCATCAGGTCCGCCGGGCCGCCGGTGCCGCTGATGGCGGGCGGGCCCGCGAAGGCGATGGCTGCGTCGAAGCTCAACGCCGCCGGCAGCATGGAGGATCGCCCGGAGCGCACCGGCCCCGCCTGGGCAGGATAGCTGTCGGTGTACAGCGCCATCAGCTTGGTGGCGCCCTGGCCAGCATTGGGCACCTGGAAGAGGATGTCCGCCTGGGTTACGCCCCAGTGGGGATAAGCGTCCTCTGCGTTGTCCAGCACCATGACGATGGGGGTATATTTTTCCCCCGAAGCCGGCAGGCCCGTCATGCCGTTTTCCCCGGCGATCATCGGATGGGTCGCGGGGTACTCCTCCTGCAGGGGAATCTGGGCTTCAATCGCGCCCGGAACATGGATGGATTTATCCTCCGCGGGCGCCATGTCCGCCGCCGCGATGGGGTGCAGCAAAATCCCCTCCTGCTCGGTTTCGGAGGTGAGGTTCCATTTTTTCTTCGCCACGATGAACTCATCGCTGGCCAGATAATTCCCCGTGGCGCCAAAGGTCTCCGTCGTGCCATACCAGGTGGCCCCGGTGGCATATTGCACGGTGTATACGCCTTCCGGCACCTTGAGGGTGACGTTATTTCCCGGCGTAATGAAGGCCTCCGCCTGAATCACGAAGGTATCCGCGTCTCGCAGCTGAACATAGGTGTTCCGGCCATCCTTCGGCACCTTGATCAGCACGCCCCGGCCCTTCTTCGCCTGATGAATCGCGCCGTTTTTGGGCAGGGGCAGCGCTGCCTCCTCCGGCATCAGCCGATATCCCGCCACCAGCTGGTCGAAGGTGGCCGCCGGGGTGTAGGCCGCAATGTAGTCCCGATAGCCCTCCGGCGCTGTCCCGGCGATCAGGGCATCAAGATCGATGGTCATCGCCTGGGGCACCAGTCGCCCTTTCTTCATCTTAATAGCGGCTTCGCTCAGAGCGTCCCGCCACAGGCCGGGCAGGCTGGATTCCGCGTCCCGCTCCGTTCCCGGCTTTCCTGCCAGGTATCCCGTCAATTGATCATAAGCCTGGTTCAGCAGCTTGGTGGGGTCCGCGCCATCCCAGGTCAGCTGGATTCGTTCCGGCCCCTGGCTCACCTTGTATTGCCAGTTTCTCTGCACATAGAACAGCGGCGCCCAGTCCGAGGGCGTTTCTCCGGGATACAGCTCCGGCCGGGCCGCGATGGCTGCCTGAAAGCTCGCGTCCGCGTTGGTCAACGAAGCCGCCTCCACCTTTTTGGCCGCCGTAGGGCTGGGAAACAGCAGATCCGTCACCGCGTCCGTCCATTCCTTTTTCGCCAGGGAGCCCTTGGCGTTGCTGGCGGCGTTCTTGACCTTGGTAATCAAGGCGGCGGCGGATTTCTTCGTCACCTCTCCATCCTCCCCATAAGCCACTTCCAGCTGCAGCCGATAAGCGGAAACATTCTCGAAGGCCTTTTTCCGCCAGGCCACCTTGTCCTCCGCCTTCGCAAAGCTACCCAGGCCCTTCAGGTCCGGATCATATCCCCGCAGATAGAAAGAAACCTTGCCCTCCTCCGCGGCGACATCCCGCGCGCCGGAGAGCAGAATGGCCTTGACCCAGGGGTCCTTCTGTCCCTCCGCCTGCTGCGCCAAAAAGGCGTCCAGCTTTTCCGCGCTCCCGCTCTCTGCCCCGGCGATGCCCAGAAGCAGCAGCAAGCAGCAGGCCAGCAGCCCAGCGATGATGGTCTTTCGATTCATTTGCGTTGATCTCCCTTCTCCTTGTTATCTTACTTGATTATAACGAATCTCTAACATTTTCGCAACAATTATTGTCCCTCGTCCTTAAAAATGATACAATTCTTGTAATATTTCAAAGGAGATTGCCATGCATTCCATTCGATTGATGGGCATTCCCGGCCGGCAACAGCGCCCCTGGCTCTTTTCCCAGATTGCGGAAAGCCGCCGGCAGGGCCGCCCCGTGGTGCTCTTTGTGCCGGAGCAATATACCCTGCAGGCGGAGCGGGATCTCATGACCGGGCTGGGGCTCAAAGGCCTGCTGAATCTGGACGTGGTCAGCCCCACGAAGCTGAAGGTCCTGGTGGCGGAACGGGCAGGCTCCAGCGGCCGGAAGCCCTTGGACGAGGCGGGCCGCGCCATGGCGCTGCATCAGGCGCTGCATGAATGCAGCGCCAGCCTGACCTATTATCAGCGTCTGGGAGATCTGTACGGCGCGGTGCCCCGGATGGATCGCACCCTGGCGGAGCTGCGGGAGGAAAATCTGACGCCGGAAAGCCTGGAGGCCCTGGCCAGCCAAGCCCGCAGCGGCGCCCAGCGGGCGAAATATCAGGATCTGAGCCGCATCTGGCGGAGCTACGACGCCCTCCTGCAGGATCGTTTTGATGATCCTGCCCTTTTCTGGCAGGACATGTGCGCCCGGCTGAAGGAAAGCGGCCTTTGGCAGGGGGCGGATCTGTACATCTATGGCTTTGACACCCTGCGGCCGGATCTGCGGCAGCTGACCCTGGCCGCGGCGGAAATCTGCGCCTCCATCACGGTCCTGCTGACCATGACGGACGCCTCCTCCCCCTCCGCCCGAGTCTTCCGGGTCCAGCGGGACAGCGCCCTGGCTCTTTCCGCCGCCCTGGAGGAAAAGGGCTATCCCTGCTCCCTGGAATTTCTCCCGCCCGGCCCCGCCCAGGAAATCCCCCTGGCCTTCCTGGAGCAGTATCTCTTCTCTGAAAACGACGCCCGCTTCCCCGGCAACCCCACCCCTTCCCTCTCCCTGCACGCCGCCGCCAATCCCACGGCGGAAGCCTTGTCCATCCTGGAGCGGCTGCGGGCCTGGCGGGAGGCAGGCATCCCCTGGAACCGCATGGCCATCGCTCTGCCCCGGTCCTATGGCAGCACAGATACGCTCCTGGCCGCCCTGCGCCGCCATGGGGTCCCCTTCTTTTTCAGCCAGAAGCAGGATCTGAGCCGCCACGGGGTCAGCCGGCTGCTCTCCAGCGCCCTGGATTGCGTTGCCCAAGGGCTTCAGACCGATGCCCTGCTGGAAATCGCCACCTGCGGTTTTGGATCCCTCTCCCGGGAGGAAGGGGCCCAGCTCATGGAATATGTCCAATCCTGGGGCATCGACCGGGGCCGCTGGCGGAAGCCCTTTACCCGGGGGGAAAACGCCGAGGAGATGGAGGCCTTGCGCCAAAGGCTCTTGGCCCCCCTGGATCATCTGCACGACGCCCTGCGAGCCGCCTCCTCCGCAGAAAAGAGCGCGGAGGCCCTTTATCGCTTCCTGCAGGAGGAGCAGATTTATCCCCAGCTGGAAGCCCGGCAGCAGCGGCTGCTGGCGGAGGAGCAGTTCGCCGAGGCCATTGTGGACCGCCAGGTCTGGGCCCTGCTGATGAATCTGCTGGATCAGCTCCACGCCCTGCTGGGGTCTCGTCGGGCCTCCCTGAAGGAGATTGCCCTGCTGATGCAGGGAGCCCTGGAAAGGGCCACCCTCTCCGCCCTGCCGGAGCGGGAGGAGGGTGTCGCCATCGGGGAAATCGGCCATATGCTTCCTGGCCGAACGGAGGCCCTGATTCTCCCAGGTATGAACGATGGCGCCCTGTCGGCGAAAAACGATTCCCTCCTTTCCGATCCGGAGCGCCATGCCCTGGAGGAAAAGGAAGGCCGGGTCATCGGGCTGGATCAGGCCCGCATGAGCATGATCGTCCGGTCCGATTATCTGCGCACCATGTCCCTGCCGGAAAAGCAGCTGTGGGTCAGCTTCTGCCTGCGAGACGAGGGGGGCGCCGCCCTGCTGCCGGGGGAGCCGGTCTCCGAGCTGCGCCGCCTCTTTCCTGCCCTGCGGGAGGAAGGGGGCCTGTCCCAGCCGGAGGTGTTCTTCGCCCCGGAGACCCCCGCCCTGGCCCTGGAGGGCTTGGGGCCTCTGCTGCGGGAAATCCGCGCCGGGGATCAGCCGGATCTGCCCCTCCCCTGGCAGGAAGCCCTGCGGGGCCTCCTAACCCAGGAGGCTTATTCCCCTGCCGCCCAGGCCCTGCTGCGCCGGATGCTGCAGAAAGCGCCGCCCCGCTCCCTCCCGCCGCAAGTCGCCCTGCGGCTCTTCCATGGGGATCGGGTGTCCATCAGCCGGCTGGAATGCTATGCCGCCTGCCCCCATCAGTTCTTCCTGCGCTATGGCATCAAGCCCCTGCTGCCCCGAGGATTCGAGTTCACCGCCGGGGATGCTGGCAACTTTTTCCATCAAGCCCTGCAGGAGTATACCGACGCCGCCATTCAGGATCCCTCCTGGCCCCGGCTGTCGGAGGAGCGCATTGATCAGCTGATGGATGAAATTTTGAATCATCTGACGGAAGCCTGGCTGGAAAGCCCCCTGGAAGCCGACGCCCTGGGCCGGTGGCAGGGGGAGGAATACCTGCGCCGCGCCCGCCACGCCGCCTCCGTGCTGACCAAATACGCCGCCAATGGGGATTTCCAGATTCTGGGTACGGAGATCGAATTCGGCGCCCCCGGCAGCCCCCCGCCCCTGATTCTTTCCCTGCCCTCCGGCGAGCGGGTGGCCCTGCAGGGAAAGATCGACCGGCTGGATCTGTATCGCGGCCCGGAGGGAGATTATCTGCGCATTGTGGATTTAAAAAGCAGCGAAAAGAAGCTGGAGCCCGCCCGCATGGACAGCGGCGAACAGCTGCAGCTGATGATCTATCTGCTTTCCGCCCTCCGGCACCGCCCCGGCGCCCTGCCTGCCGGCGCCCTCTACTTCCCCATTCGGGATCAGGAGGTGGAGGCCGACAGTCCCAAATCCGCCGAGGCCCAGCGGCTGAAAAACGTCCAGTTCAAGGGCGTGGCCCTGGCGGATGAAAACGTGCTTCGGGCCATGGATCGGGATATTTCCCCCTTCTCCCTGCCCAAGGTGTTCAATCAGGACGGCAGCATCTCCAAGACCGCCAGCTGGGCCCTTTCCCCCGAGATTCTGGATCAACTGATGGCCGCCGCCGCCGCCAAGGCCGCGGAGCTGTGCGTCCGCATCCGGGCGGGTGAAATTCCCATCTCCCCCTCCGTCTCCGAAACCCGCTCTCCTTGTTCTTTTTGTGAATTTAAGGAAATCTGTCCCCGCCGCAAAGCGGACGAACGCCCCCTACTCCAAGGGATGGGCTTTGAAGAAGTTGGAAAATCCGCCGAGAAATTACCGTTGCGTGAAAGCGAAAAATAGGCTATAATCCGGTTTTTAACAGTTTGAGAAAAGAAAAATGGCTGTAGGCCTTATGTAGGAAGGCTCACAGCCATTTTTAGACTCAGTGAAAATGTAGCATAATTTTCATTTTCATAATAATTTTTTTATGGCTTTCTTTAGCG
>JAFUFB010000028.1 GCA_017470145.1 Clostridia bacterium
TATATTGAGCAGGGAAAAACGGACGAAGCTCAGGCGGAAAAGGCATTGCAGTTCATCGCCGAAGTAGCGGCGGAAAAGGCGGAAAAGGCCGCTGGCGATGCGTGAAAACCGCTTGCGCTGGGGCGGGGGAGTGTAGTATAATGCCCGTCGGTTCCAAAGGATTGTAGGAAAAGGAGGATTTTTCCTGAAATGAAAGATGTAAAGAAGTATGTAGCGGAATTTATTGGCACCTTTGTGCTGGTGCTGGTGGCCTGCGGCGTTGCCGGGCAGACTGGCGGCTCCCTGGGCGTGACCAGCCTGGCCTTTGGTCTGGTGATTGTTGCCATGGCCTATTCCATCGGCAATGTATCCGGATGCCATATTAACCCCGCCGTGTCCATCGCCATGCTCTGCTCCAAGAAGATGAGCGTGAAGGATTTCTGCGGCTATGTGGTGGCTCAGTTCCTGGGCGCCATCGCTGGCGCGGCTGTGCTGCAGGGGATCGTGGGGGATGCAACCAAGCTGGGCACCAATGCTCTCTACAATGGCAGCGCTCTGACCTCCTTTGTGATCGAGGCCATTTTGACCTGCATCTTCGTGCTGGCCATCTTGGGCGTCACCTCCAAGAAGGAGAATAGCAACATCGCTGGCCTGGTGATCGGCGGCGCGCTGACCCTGGTTCATCTGCTGGGCATCAACTTCACCGGCACCTCCGTGAACCCGGCCCGCAGCTTTGGCCCGGCCCTGATCGCTGGCAACCTGAGCGGCATCTGGGTGTTCCTGCTGGCTCCGCTGGTGGGCGGCATCCTGGCGGCCGTGATCTATGGCTTCCTGGCGGACGAGAAATAAGGATCACCCCTGTTGAGGGAGAAGAAGATCTCATCAAACGAAAGACGCAGGCCAGGGGCCTGCGTATAGATTGGAACCAAAGAAAACCTCGGAGCGATGAGCTCCGAGGTTTTTTCAGACGCTTAAGCCGGGGCGTTGGGATAACAGATGATGAGCCCGCTGCGCTCCGCGTAGTAGCTATCCAGCCCCCGGGTGGGCAAAATCTGAACCTTCGCCTCTCGCCATTTGTTCTGGATCATATCCTTTAGTGTCAGGGCCATGGGTTCGTTCATGCAGTGGCTGATGGCCATATCCGCCCCGGCATAGCCATTTTCCTCCATGTCCTTCAGGATCTTTTTCAAGGTCCGCTGTTCGCCCCGCATCAGCTCCTTCAGCTGAATTTCGCCTTCCGGGCTGCCGACGCCGATGACCCGGATCCCTAATTTTCCGGCCAGGAAGCCGGCAATTTTGCTGACCCGACCGTTTTGCACCAGGTTGTGGAAGGAGGAAAGGGTAAAGATGGTGCGGGCGGAGGCGGCCAGGGTTTTGCAGGAATCACAAACCTCTTCGAAGGGAACCTGCTCCCGAAGCATTTGGGAAGCCCGCTGAGCCATCATTACCAGCTTGGGCCCGGTGGAAAGGGAATCGATGACCTCGATTTGCTTATCCGGATGCCCCTCCAGGGCCATAGATTTCCCTACCATGGCGCTGTTGTAGCTGCCGGAAAGGCGGCTGGAGATGGTCATGGCGATAATGTGATCCGCCTTCTGGAACAGGGCCTCCCAGGCAGCGGGGGAGGGGCAGGCGCTGTGGCTTGTTTCGGCGGCCTCCATGGCGTCCACCATTTGGGGGACGTCCAGTGTTAGATCGTCAATGAATTCCTGATCCTGAATATTCATGACAAAAGGCACGGTATCAAAACCAATCTCATCAGAACCGGTATCCAGCGACTTCAAATCGCAGCTGGAGTCCGTCACAATCATCCATTTCATCTATGAGTAACCTCCATATTTGTTTTCGCGGGAGGGAGAATCACTCCTGGTTCCGTTCATCTGCTCTGAAACCTCCGAGAATTCCTCGGGGGATAGGTTGAAATTATACCACCTTTTATGGGGGAATTCAAGTTCAGACATTTTTCAAACAAAAAATCAAAAATATTTGATCAAATATGTTGACAAGTGGCAACAATGATGGTATATTACATTTGATCAAAGGTTTCCAGAGAGAAAACCGGATCAGAAGGAGGGTTTTAAACCATGAATGTGTATGATTATGCTGTGACTACCCCCAAGGGAGAAGAGATTTCTTTAAAGAACTATGAAGGCAAGGTGCTGCTGATCGTCAACACCGCCACTGGCTGCGGCTTTACCCCCCAGTATAAGGATCTGGAGTCCATCTACGAAGCGGATCACGACAAGGGCCTGGAGATTATCGACGTGCCCTGCAACCAGTTCGCCGGCCAGACCCCGGGCACGGACGACGAGATTCACGAATTCTGTACCCTGAAGTATAACACCCAGTTCCCCCAGATGAAGAAGAGCGACGTGAACGGCGAAAACCAGCTGCCCCTCTTCGCCTATCTGAAGAGCCAGAAGGGCTTCGAAGGCTTCGGCAAGGGCCCCACCGCCCTGGCCATGGGCATGATGCTGAAGAAGATCGACAAGAACTACAAGGACAATCCCGACATCAAGTGGAACTTCACCAAGTTCGTGGTGAACCGGCAGGGCGAAGTAGTGGCCCGCTTTGAGCCCACCGCCGACATGAAGGACGTCAAGGCCTGCGTGGAGAGCCTGCTGTAAGCATCGCGCCGGGAATATTCCCGGGGCGGGGATGAGGAAAAAGAAAATGAGCAGATATGATATCGCGATTATCGGCACCGGGCCCGGCGGGCTGGAGGCGGCCATCACTGCCACCATCCGGAACAAGAAGGTGATCCTGCTGGGGAGCAAGGACCTGAGCCAGAAGCTGAGCCGGGCCCACGAGATTCAGAATTTCCTGGGCTTCCCCGCGGTGAAGGGGGAGGATCTGGCCAAGGCCTTCCAGGGGCATCTGGATCAGCTGGGCATCGGGATTACCGATGAGCGGGTCAGCGCCGTGTACGCCATGGGGGATTATTTCGCCCTGCAGGCCGGGGAGGAAATGATCGAGGCCACCACCGTGATTTTGGCCACCGGCGTGGTGCAGGGCAAGCCCCTGCCCGGCGAGGAGGAGTCCCTGGGCCATGGGGTCAGCTACTGTGCCACCTGCGACGCGGCCCTGGTTCGGGGCAAGAAGGTGGCCGTGGTGGGCTACAGCGCCAAGGAAGAGGAGGAAGCCGCCTTCCTGAGCGAAATCTGCCCCGAAGTGCTGTATTTTCCCATGTATAAAGAGGTGGGTCAGCTGCCCCAGAATGTGACCATCCTGGAGGAGAAAGTGACCGCCTTGGAAAATCAGGATGGGAAAATGCTTGTCAAAACGGCAGAAATGGGTTATCCTGTAGAAGGGGTCTTCGTGCTGCGGGATGCCGTAGCCCCCGGGCAGCTGGTGCCGGGGCTGGAGACGGAAGGCGCCCATGTGAAGGTGAACCGGAAGATGGAGAGCAACCTGCCCGGCCTCTTCGCCTGCGGAGATATCGTGGGTACGCCGTATCAGTACATTAAGGCGGCGGGGGAGGGCAACATCGCGGCCCTCAGCGCCGTAGGCTATTTAGACCAATTGAAAAGGAGCGCTCAAAATGGTTAAGAAGATTGGCGAAGCGGAATTCCTGGCGGAAGCGAAGACAGCGGACGTGGCCGTGGTTGATTTCAACGCCACCTGGTGCGGCCCCTGCAAGATGCTGGCTCCGGTGGTCGAGGCAGTCAGCGAAGAGCTGGACGATCAGGTTAAGTTCTACAGCGTGGACGTGGACGATTGTGCCGATCTGGCGGCGGAATATCGGGTGCAGAGCGTGCCCTGCCTGGTGCTGCTGAAGAAGGGCGAATTCGTCAGCCAGTCCATCGGCTTTAAGCCCCAGCCCGCGGTGACCTCCTGGGTGAAGGGCAATCTTTAATTTTTCTGAAAACAGAGGGTGAAAAATTGATCGATCCCGCGTCTGGAAAGCAGGCGCGGGAATGTCCGTAGAGGAGAAGCGATACCAATGAATGGAGAACCCATGACCACGGTGGAGACCTATCCCCAGCTGATGCTGGAAAGCCAGCTCTGCTTTCCGCTGTATGCTGCCTCCCGCAGAATCGTGAATTCCTATACCCCCTATCTGAAGCCCCTGGGGCTGACGTATACGCAGTACATCGTGTTCCTCTGCCTGTGGGAATATGGGGAGAGCACGGTGGGGGATCTGTGCAAGCGGCTGTATCTGGACAACGGGACCATCACCCCCCTGATCAAGCGGATGGAGCAGGAAGGATACGTGCTCCGGGCCCGCAGCACCGAGGACGAGCGAGTGGTGAACGTGCGGCTGACGGAGAAGGGCTGGGCCCTGCGGGATCAGGTGAAGGACATTCCCCAGCAAATCGGGAAGTGCATTTGTCTATGTCATGAGGAAGCGTTCTCCCTCTACCAATTGCTGAACAGCCTGCTGCAGGAGAAAAAGGAAGACTGAAGCGGGGAACTTATATCATAGAAACACGGCGGGAGACGCCGTGTTTTTTTCGTCCTCCGGGAAGCAAATGGCTCCGTTGGGAAGCCTCCCGGAACGGGAGGAGCCCGTTCTTTTTTTTACAAATTCTGGTGTTGCCTCTTGACAACGGAGGTTGCGGGGTGCTAACATAGCCGGGCGATGGTTAGCCGGGCGTAACATGCCGGTGGCCGTCGGGATTGGAGAATACGAAGGAGATGCAGGGGACCATGAGTTTCAAGCGGAGCCTTTCCTGGGCGATGGCCCTGGCTCTGGTGTTTTCGCTGGTGATCAGCTGTTTGCCGGCGGCGGCCCGGGCGGAGGACCTGACCTATTTTTCAGAGGAATCCAACGCCCAATTGGATGCCTCCCGCTGGGGGAACGCCGCGGACCGGATTGACCGGTTAGCGGATTCCGCCTTCCAGGCCTATATGAACGGGGAAACCGGCAAGGCCTACGGCTATGTCAGCGATTCCTATTTCCAGGTATACGAGATTACGGGGTTTGAGCGAAACACCATGAACTATGTTTCCGGCCCCCGGAAGAACGCCGTGGAGCTGCAGTTTTCCACCTGCAAGGCCGCGGTAAAGAAGAGCAACGAGGATCCGGAGGTTCAAAAGGAAGTCCGGACCGCCCTGGTGAAGCTGAAGACCATGGTCCGGGAGGACGGCAACAAGCTGGCTGTCCAGGCCGGGGATCCCATTACTGAAACCAGCTACTGGTTCGACGGCAATCGGGTGGACGCGGATCCCTGGGCGGATCTGGCGGGGGACCCCAACGCCAAGATGCATTACGCCAACTGGGCTGCAGCCTACGGCGCTATGGAGGAACTGCTGGACACGGCGGCCACCGCCTACAACGGCAAGGACTTCGAAGCGGCCATCGATAACACCAATACCGCCTTCTATACCGTATACGAAGAGAGCGGCCTGAGCCACGAGATCTACAGCGCCCTGAGCATTGAGGATCGGGAGGCGGCGGACGGCCAGTTCCAGGCGGTGAAGGATCTGGCCAAGGACGGGGCCAACAAATTCCAGTCCAAGAAGTTTAAGCGGGAAATCAAGAGCCTGAAAACCGTGCTGAGCGCCAAGGCTACGGCCATCGACGCCAAGAACGAGGCGGAGAAGGAAGCCAAGGCCGCGGAAGCCGCCGCGGCGGCCGCGGAGCAGGCGGCCACGGAATCCGGCAGCAACGGCAATATGCTGACCTTCTGGGCCAGCTTCGGCATCATCGTCCGGGAGGGCTTGGAGGCCATCCTGGTCATCGCGGCCATCATCGCCTATCTGGTCAAGAGCGGCAATGGCAAGAACCTGAAGAACGTATATATCGGCGGCGGGCTGGGCATCGTGGCCAGCTTCATCGCCGCGGCTATTCTGGCCTGGGCCAAGAGCGCCTTCGCCTCCGCCGGCATGGCTCAGGAGATCATCGAGGGCATTACCGCCCTGATCGCCGTGTGCGTGCTGTTCTATGTGTCCAACTGGATGATCTCCAAGGCGGAGGCCGCCAGCTGGAGCCGGTACATTGACAACAAGGTGCAGTCTTCCGTGGAGACGGGGTCCAGCTTCGCCTTGGCCTTTACCGCCTTCCTCAGCGTTTTCCGGGAAGGCGCGGAGGTGGTGCTGTTCTATCAGCCCATGCTGACGGAAGGAAATCCCACCATGGTCTGGGCCGGGTTCGGCGTAGGCTGCGTGATTCTGGTGTTCGTTTACCTGGCCATCACCAAGCTTTCCATCAAGCTGCCCATTAAGGTGTTCTTCACCGCGACCTCCATCCTGATGGCGGTCATGTGCGTCAGCTTCCTGGGCAGCGGCATCAAGGAGCTGGCGGAGGGCGGCGTCTTCGATGTGACCATGAACGTGCCTGCCATTCCGGAGAACGATGTGCTGCAGGTGCTGGGCATCTATCCCTACCTGGAGACCCTGGTGCCCCAGTTGATTCTGGCCATCATCCTGCTGATTACCTTCCTAGTGGCTCACTATCGGGGCAAGATTGACGCCATCTATAAGGATCTGACCGGAAAGGCCGCTCCGAAGAAGGAAAAGAAGGCAAAGAAAGCCTGAAGAAGGTGACTCTGGCCAGGCTCAACCCCGCGTCGAATCTGGTCATTGGCATACAAGGGAACCCGATTGAAAAAGAGGAGGAAAATTACTCATGAAGAAGATCATCGCTATGCTGTTGGCTCTGGCCATGATGCTGGGCTGCGTCGCCGCTTTCGCGGAGGATGCCGGTTTTGAAGAATTCCCCATCGCCCTGGACGGCTCTGTGGATCCGGACAGCGCGGACTATGTGGAAGAAGTTGACCTGGAAGCTGCCCCCCTGCATGTGGCGGCTGTGTATTTCCAGCCTGTGGACATGGAGCCCGTTGACCTGCTGGGCGATGCCACCAAGGAAAACACCAACATCCATCTGGAAGCTGATATCCACTGGAACGAGAACGGCTACGGCTTCGGCGTGGGCGACTGGGTGCCCTACCTGACCGTGGAGTATCAAATCGTGTCCGAGACCACCGGTGAAGTGGCTGTGGACTGGGCCGCTTTCATGGTCATGAGCGCTGATGACGGTGCCCACTATGGCGCCAACGTCAAGCTGCCCACCTCTGACACCTACACCCTGAAGTTCCGCATCCACAACCCCTCTGAGAACGGCTATCTGCTGCATGTGGACGAGGAGACTGGTGTGCCGGAGCACAGCTTCTGGGCCGATCCCATCGAAGTGGAATTCGTGCACTGGGACTACACCGTGCAGGAGTGGTAATTATTCGGAAGCGTCGTGCCGGCGGAAGGGCCGGCTGATCGAAGAGAAAGTCCTCCGGCTCCCCTTCCGGGAGCCGGGGGTCATCTCCCTTTTTAAACCGTTGGCACGGCAATCCGCGGGGGGTTGACGAGCCAACGGTTTGTTGTTTATAATTAACAACCGTTGCGTTCGGGCAACACCGGGGCTGCTGCCGTTTCGCTCTGCGAAGGGATGTTTCACTCAGGGGCCCTTGGAAGACGTCGGTACTTAGACGGTGACAAGGGCGCTGCCGCGCGCGGTGCGCGAAGCGCTTGCGCCCGCGGTGCGCGTGCGAATCCTTGCGCCCGAAGTCAGCGTCTTTGTACCGTTACGTCTGGAACGGAGCGAGAGCGTGCCCCGGAGGGGAACTCCCGCGCGCACAGAGCGAAACAGTACTCTTGCCTGATTGATCCTTACAGGAGGCAAACGATTTGCTAAAGTATCTTGAAATTGTGACGGAAGACATGCTGATGGTTTCCGTGCTCATCTGCCTGTTCTGGTCCCTATGTAAGCTGGCCTTTGGCCGGAAGGGGGACCGGTTCATCCTGGTGGGCATGGCTGTGGGCGTGGCGGCTTCAGCTTGGATGTCCTGGGCGAAGAACAATACCAGCCGCATCGCCACCAACGAATGGAATTTCTACATCTTCCTGTGCACCATGGTGTTCACGATTCTGTTCATGATCTTCTCCGTGGTCTTTGGCCGGCGGCATCGGAAGCTGACCGCCTATGGCAGCGATACGGACGCGGGCATCGGCGTGGGCGGATGGATGGTGGGCGTCACCGGGGCGACGCTGACAGCACTGCTGCTGTTCTACGAGCTGCCAGACGTCATGGCCTATCCCTTCAATTTCGATACCATGGGCAAGGGATTCCTGTCCGCGGAATATTTTACCCGCTTGGCAGGCTGGGCCCTGGCCCTGATTCTGCTGTGGGTTTTCGTCCGCTTCCTGTACTTGTGCGCCATGGCCCTGGATTCCACTCGGGTGACCCTGTGGGTCATGAATCTGGCCCTGCTGGTGAACGCGGGCCGGTGCTTCGGCATGGCCCTGAGCAAATGGACGGGCAAGGCCCGGTGGCTGACCTGGCTGCCCCGTTACAGCTCCGGGAAGTATCCTTGGGCGTTCCCCATCGCCAAATTTGCCACCAATAACACCCTGCTTTTCGCCATCCTGATCGCGGGGCTGAGCCTGGCCATCCCCCTGATCCTCTTCGCCAAGAGCCTCCGGATTACCAAGCCCTACAGCAACCCCGCCCAGCTGCGGAAGCTGAAGTCCATCAATCGGCATCAGCGGCGCATCGCCCTGGTGGTGGCGGCCTGCTTCGCCCTGGCCATGGTGAACATGACGGTGGTCCACGCCCTGAACAACCAGGAGGTGACCCTCTCCGCCCCGGAGACCTATGAGATTCGCGGCACGGAGAATCCCCTGGAGGAGCAGCGGATCTATATCGCCCTGACCCAGGTCAACGACGGCAATCTGCACCGGTTTGAGTATGTGACGGAGAACAAGGTGGACGTCCGCTGGATCGTGGTGCAAAAGCCCGGCTCCGGCACCTATGGCGTGGGGCTGGACGCCTGCGACGTGTGCGGCACAGCGGGATATTTCCAGCGGGGAGAGCAGGTGATCTGCAAGCGCTGCGACGTGGTGATGAACATCAACACCATCGGCTTCAAGGGCGGCTGCAACCCCATCCCCCTGAACTACAGCATCGCGGATGGATACATGATTTTTGAGATGAAGGATATCCTGGCTGCGGAGCGGGAATTCAAGTAAGGAGGCGGAAAAAATGCTTTTTCGGATGATCAAAGGCGCGCTTTTCCGCCAACGGGGAAAGATGCTGCTCATCGCCTTTACCATCGCCCTGGGGGCCTCCCTGGCCACCAGCATGATCAACGTCATGCTGGATGTGGGGGACAAGGTGAACCAGGAGCTGAAGGCCTACGGCGCCAATATTGTGGTAAAGCCCCAGGATTCCACCCTCCTTTCGGATATCTACGACGTGGAGGATGAAAGCGGCGCCATTACCAGCGCCTGGCTGCGGGAGGATGAACTGGGCAAGCTGAAGACCATCTTCTGGGCCTTCAACATTGTGGATTTCGCCCCCTTCAGCCAGACGGAGGCGATCCTGCCCAGCGAGAATACGGTGGAGGTGGTGGGTACCTGGTTTAACCACCATCTGGACCTGCCCACAGGCGAAAGTCTGGACGCCGGCGTGGCTTCCCTGCGCAGCTGGTGGGAGCTGACGGAGGGTACCTGGATTGACGAGCAGACGGTGGATGCGGAGAACACCATCATGGTGGGGGCCCTGGTGGCCCAGCGGGAGAATCTCCATGCCGGGGACACCCTGACCCTGCGGGGCTCCGCCAGCCAGCGGGAGGTGACCGTCGCCGGGGTATACGATGCCGGCGGAGACGAGGATGAACAGATCTATGCGCCCCTGGATCTGGTGCAGGCCCTGAATGACACGGAGGGAAAGATTGCCTCCATCGAGGTTTCGGCCCTGACCACCCCGGATAACGATCTGGCCCGGCGGGCGGCCCAGAACCCCAAGGCCCTGTCCTCCAAGGATTATGAAACCTGGTATTGCACTGCCTATGTCAGCGCGGTGTGTTATCAGATTACGGAAGTGATCACCGGGTCCGTAGCCTCCGCGGTTCGCCAGGTGGCGGACAGCGAAGGCGCCATTCTGGATAAGACCCAGCTGCTGATGATCCTGATCACCGCCCTGAGCCTGGTGGGCTCCGCCCTGGGCATTTCCAACCTGGTGACGGCCAGCGTCATGGAGCGGGCCCAGGAGATCGGCCTGCTGAAGGCCATCGGCGCCCGGGACCGGTCCATTACCGGCGTGCTGATGACGGAAATCCTGATTACGGCCCTGGTGGGCGGGGTGGTAGGTTACTTTATGGGCTTCGGCTTTGCCCAGCTGATCGGCCACAGCGTCTTTGGCTCCACCATCGAGATGAAGCCCCTGGTGATTCCGGTGGTGGCGGCGCTGATCGGCCTGGTCACCATGGCGGGCAGCCTGCCGGCTATTCGCATGGTGCTGCGGCTGGATCCGGCGGAAGTATTGCACGGGGGGCATTGAGCATGACGAAGAGAAAAATGTTCCTGCGGATGATTACCGCCAGCCTGTTGCGGCGGCGCAGCCGGATGCTGATCGCGCTGCTGTCTATCGCCATCGGGGCTACGATTCTTTCCGGCCTGGTGACCATCTATTACGATGTGCCCCGGCAGATGGAGGCGCAGTTTAGAAATTATGGCGCGAACATGATCCTGGTTTCCGCTGATGATCAGCCCCTGACCGGGGAAAACGTGGAGGCGGCCCTGAGCCTGATTCCCGCGGAGAAGGTCATCGGAGCCACGCCCTACCGCTACGTGAACGCCCAGATGGTCCGCAGCCAGCTGTCCTTCGTGGCGGCGGGGACGGATTTTGACCAGGTGAAGGCCACCAGCCCTTATTTCGTCGTGGAAGGGGAGTATCCCAGCGGGGTGCGACAGGTGCTGCTGGGCAAGGAAGTGGCGGAGACCATCGGCGCGAAGCTGAACAGCGTCATTGAAATCACCTATAAACCCACGGCCGTCCTGTCGGAGGCCGGCGGGGAGCTGAACCCCGGGGCCACCCTGGCAGGCAGCGCCGAGGGCTTCAATCAGAATCTGGTGTATGTAACCCTGACCCTGGGGGATGATTTGACCATCGCCTCCCTGGAGGTGGACGCCAGTCTGCAGACTCCGGAGTATGGCGGCCAGTGCGCGGAAGAGTTCTTCACCAGCCGCTTCCTGGGAAAGGCTCTGCCCCTGACCTTTGGGGAGGATGTGGACGGCGTTTCCGGCGCCACCATTACCTCCGAGGCAGTGGTGAACGCCATCAACAACGCCCAGGTGACGGAGAACGCTACGGCCCTGACGGGGGCCACCCTGAGCATGCAGGTGACGGGCATTCTGGACACCGGCGGCAAGGAGGAAGGGTACATCTTCATGTCCCAGGAGGACATGGCGGCCTTGACGGGGGAGCGGGACCGCTACGACGTCATGGAGCTGAGCGTCTCCGCAGGGGCCGAGGAGCTGGCCTCCTATGTGGACCAAATCAACGCCATGGAGGCGGGGGTCACGCCCCGGCTGGTGAAGCGCATTACCAATTCAGAAACCGCTGTGCTGGGCAAGCTGCAGGCCCTGGTGTTCCTGGTGACGGCGGTGGTTCTGGTACTGACCATGATCTGCGTCAGCACCACCATGATGGCCGTGGTGACGGAGCGCCGCCGGGAAATCGGCCTGCGGAAAGCCCTGGGGGCTTCGGATGGCAGCATCCGTACGGAGTTCCTGGGAGAGGGCATGTTCCTTGGCCTGCTGGGCGGCGTGCTGGGAACGGCCCTGGGCTTTGCCTTTGCCCAGGTGGTTAGCGTGAATGTGTTTGGATCCTCCATCACCTTCCAGCCTCTGCTGCTCCCCGTCACCATCCTCGTATCCATGGTGATTTCCGCCCTCAGCTGTCTCCTGCCCATCCGGCAGGCGGTAGCCATTGACCCGGCGCTGGTGCTGAAAGGCGAGTAAGCGAAGCAGATATAGAAGACGGCCCCCAATGATAGGGGCGGCGGGGCGAAGCCCCACCCCACACTCTTTCCCTTTCCCCCTTTTAGGGGTTTTTCTCGCCCGGAAAACAGTCCAGTGGACTGTTTTCAGAGAAAAACGGGCGGAAGCCCCGGGCGTAAAGGGGGCAGGGGGTAAAGGGGTCCTCCCACTGACAAAAAAGAAGGAGTATGCCAGATGAGCCTACTTGAATTAAAGAACATTTCCAAAATCTACGGCGAGCTGAAAGCCCTGGACAACGTCAGCGTCCATGTGGATCAGGGCGAATGGGTCGCCATCATGGGCCCTTCCGGCTCCGGCAAGAGCACCATGATGAACATCATCGGCTGCATGGACAAGCCCTCCCTGGGGGAGGTGCTGCTGGACGGCGTGGACATCTCCAAGGAGAGCAGCCGGGCCCTGACCAACATCCGTCGGGACAAAATCGGCCTGATCTTCCAGCAGTTCCATATGGTGAACTACTTAACCGCCGTGGAAAACATCATGGTCAGCCAGTATTATCATTCCATGCCGGATGAGAAGGAGGCCCTGGAGGCCCTGGAGCGGGTAGGCCTGCGGGATCGGGCCCACCATCTGCCCAGCCAGCTTTCCGGCGGCGAGCAGCAGCGGGTTTGCGTGGCCCGGGCCCTGATCAACCATCCGGAGCTGATCCTGGCGGACGAGCCCACCGGCAACCTGGACGAAACCAACGAAAACATCGTCCTGAATCTGTTCTCCCAATTGCATAAGGAGGGCACCACCCTCATCGTCGTAACCCATGACCCGGAGGTGGCGGAAGCCGCCCAGCGCACCATCGTGCTGGAGCATGGTCGGGTAGCCCGGGAGGTCATTAACGAGGGCTTTATTGAAGGAAGGCAGTACGTATGAGCAGAAAGCAACAGAACTATTTATCCATTGTGGTAGGCCTGCTGGGGCTGTTTATCGCCATTGGCGTGAAAACCTTTCTGCATCCCTGCGTCCACGCGGATGGCTCGGAAGCCATGTGTGCAGGCGCGGGTCAGCTGATCTTTTATCTGGGCATTGCCCTGGCGCTGCTGGGCTCCGGGCTGACCTGGACCAAGGGCGTCCTGCGGGTGATTTTCGCAATTGTCCTGCTGATCCTTTCCGTGCTGCTGATCCTGGCGCCGGGAACCTTAGCGCCGGTGTGCGGCATGGCGGAGATGACCTGCCGGCTGGTGACCCAGCCCGCGGCCCGAGTGACGGGCATTGTGGCAGCTATTCTGTCCCTGATCGTTGGAATTGGCGCCATTCGGAACCGCTGAATTCCATAAAGAAAGTCTCCCCCGGCGGGGAGACAGAGAGAACCTGTATTAGGAAAATTCTCCTCCGAAAGGGAAGACAGAGGAACCATATTGTAAATTGTCTCCCCCGGAGGGGGAGACAGAGAGAATCCGTATGAAGAAAATTCTTCCCCGGAAGGGGCAGAAAGAGAAAACCATTTGGAGGATGCACTGATTGGAAACGATCAGTGCTTCCTTCCATCCTGGGGAGAAACACATGAAAGCATGGAAATTGCCCCTGCGGAATCTGGCTCGAAAGCCGGGGCGCACGGCGGCCTTGATTGCCCTCACTGCCTTTTTGGCCTTGAGCATGTTCGCCGGCAGCGTGGTGGCTCTGTCCCTGCGCCGCGGCATGTCCAGCCTGGAAAATCGGCTGGGGGCGGATGTCATCGTGGTGCCGGTGTCTGCCAAATCCAAGGTCAATCTGGACGAAATCCTGCTGCAGGGGGCCACGGGCTATTTTTATATGGACGCGGAGCTCCTGCCGCAGCTGGCCAAGGAAAGCGGCGTCGCCCAGCTTTCACCCCAATTGTTCCTGGCGTCCCTGCGAGCCAGCTGTTGCTCGGTGGCCGTGCAGGTCATCGGCATCGATCAGGACACGGATTTTACCGTCCAGCCCTGGATTTCCCGCAGCTATGCTCAGCGGCTGGGAGAAATGGATGTAGCGGTGGGCAGCAAGATCAGCGCGGATGTGGGGGAGAACATCATCCTTTATGAAACCCGCTGCCACGTGGTGGCCCGGCTGGAAACCACAGGTACCGCCATGGATACCTGCGTCTATTGCTCTATGGAAACCCTGCGGGCGCTGCTGGAGGCGGCCCGGGGACTGAATCACGATCTGAAGATTTCCGGGGATCCGGAGGAGGTCGTTTCCGCCGTGTATCTGAAGGTCCAGGAAGGTATGGATCCCCAGAAGGTGGCGGACAGCATCAATCTGCAGCGAAAATTCAAGAAGGTGCAAGCGGTCCGGACCAAGTCCATGTTTACCGGTATCGCGGATAGCCTCTCGGGTGTATCCCGCACCATTGGGCTGCTGGTGGTGGCGGTCTGGGCCCTGGCGGTGGTGCTGCTGCTCATTGCCTTCCTGCTTTCGGCCAATGAAAGGAAACGGGAATTCGCAGTGCTGCGGCTGCTGGGCACCTCCCGGCGGATGCTGGCGGGGCTCATGTGGCGGGAAACGGCGCTGTGCAGCCTGATGGGCGGCGTGCTGGGGGTTGCCTTGGCAGCGCTGATTTTGTTCCCCTTTGCGGGGCTCATTGAGCATAGCCTGGGCCTGCCTTATCTGATGCCCGCCGCCCCGACCATGGCCCTGCTGGCGGCGGCCTCCCTGGCGGCAGCGGTGCTGGTGGGCTCCCTGGCCTCAGCCTGGGCCACCCATCGGCTGAGCCGGGTAGATCCGGGAACGATTCTGCGGGAGGGAAACTGACATGAATTTGCGGGCGGAAGGCGTTTCCAAGAGCTATTTTCGGAAGACGGGGGAAGCGAATTTCTTCGTAGCCGTCCAGCGAACGGACCTGACGCTGGAGGGGGGCCAGGTCACGGTCCTGATGGGCCGCAGCGGCTCGGGGAAAACCACCCTCTTACACATGCTGGCAGGACTTTTGCAGCCCTCGGAGGGGAAGGTTTTCCTGGAGAATACGGATTTGTACGCCCTGGAGGATCAGGCGCTGAGCCGGCTCCGGAATGAGAAGATCAGCGTCATTCCCCAGAGCCGCAGCGCCATCGAGACGCTCTCGGTGCGGGAGAATATCCTGCTGCCGGCAACGCTTTACGGGCATATCTCCGGAGAAACGGAGCGGCAGGCGCAGGCCTGGATGGATCGGCTGGGCATCCTGCCTCTGGCGGACAGTCGCCCTCGGGAGCTCTCTGGCGGGGAACTCCGGCGCATGGCCATTGCTCGCGCGCTGGTCAGCCGCCCGGCGGTGATCCTGGCGGATGAACCCACTGGCGACCTGGATGATGAAAATACGATCCTGGTGCTGGATGTGCTGCGGGAATCGGCTCGGGCAGGCGCCGCGGTGCTGCTGGTGACCCATGAAAACGATGCCTTGAAATATGCGGATGTAGCGTGTAGAATGGATCAGGGGATATTAAGGATCTGCTGATCTGCATTCCCCTAAGGAAACGCTGAAGAAAGCTCCCCCGGGTCGCGGGGAAGCGAAAAACCCTTGTAAATCAGTGCTTCCCTTATCAAATGCATGTGGGGAAATCCAAAATGAAAGCATCGAGCTTTGCCCGTTTCCAGTGCGGTGATGCTGCGCTGCAAGGCCTGTATGAGGAGGCCCTTCGCCAGTCCCGGGAAAACCTGAGGTCCTTTGGCTCTCATCGTGTGCTGGTGGAAGGCGGCGGATACGAAAAGATCTGGCTGGAAACCCAGCCCATGGGTGGAGATATGTTCGCCCTGTATGATCTGGAGGCCGCGAAAAATAATACGGAGCTGTTCCTGCGCTTCCAGCGGGAGGATGGTCGCCTGCCCGGTTCCATTCGGTGGGATGGGGAAGCCCTGATTCCGGAATTTAATAAGTATCAAGGCTTTTGTTTTCCCTTTCATGCCCTAAATTTATACTATCTCCTGGGCGAGGACGCCGCCTGGCTGGAAATGCTGGCAGATGGCCTGCAGCGGTTTGACGACTGCTTATGGCGTACACGAAGTATCCAGCCGGATGGGCTGCTTCGCTCTTTTTGCGTTTATGACACCGGTGAGGACGCCGCCTTGCGCTATGGTGACGCCCCCTGCTGGTGGACGGAGGATGCGCCGCCGGAAGGGTATGATGTCGTGCCCATGGCGTCCATGGACATCACCTCCTGGAGCTTTGCCAGCCGGGACACCTTGCGGCAAATCTGTCTGATTCAGGGGGATGAAGCCAGCGCAGAAATGTGGCGAAGGAAGGCTGAGACTGTTGCCAAAGCGCTGCGGGATCAACTGTGGGATGATCAGCGGGGCGCTCTCTTTGATCGGGATCGCCAGGGGAGAAAAATCGATATTTTGACCCATAATCCCCTGCGCTGCATGTATTGGAAATCCATCTCCCCGGAGATGGCGCGGCGCTTTGTGATGGAGCATCTCTTGAATCCTTCGGAATTCTGGACGCCTTTCCCGCTGCCCAGCGTGGCGGCCAACGATCCAGCCTTCCGAAACGCGCCGGAGAATAATTGGAGTGGCCAGCCGGAAGGACTCACCTGGCAGCGGGTCATTTTCGCCCTGGAGAATTATGGCTATCATACTCTGGTCTCCCGCTTGGGGGAGAAGCTGTTCCATAACCTCATCGCTCATGGCCTGGTCTTCGCCCAGCAAATGGATCCCTTCACGGGCGTGCCATCCCTGGTGGATGCCCAGACCCATCAGCCCATCCCTCCATCTCAGGCGAACCAGGCTCAGCGGGCCTATGGCCCGACGCTCCTCGCGGCCTTGGGTTATCTGGCGCACCGCTGGGGAGTACAGCCCCATTTGAATGAGGTCTGGTTCTCCCTGGGCAGTGGCATGCCCTTCCGTTATGAGGCCGGCTTCCGGGATCAGGAATTTGTCGCGGAAGCGGAAGGAGAAAGAGCCTGGATCCAGGTGGGTTCTCGGCGGATCTGGGAGGGAAAGCCCGGCGTCAGAATCCGGACGGATATCGAGGGCAACCTTCTGGGCATGGATGACATCGAGGGAAAAGCTGATGAAACCTCCCCTGTGGAGCAGGGGAGCCCTTGAAAAAAACGATAAAATCTCCCCCGCGGAGCGGGGGAATGAGACCCCTTGTAAATCAATGAAGTAAGCAATCAGGAAGGAATTCCTTCCGGAAAGATAGCATAGATCATGAGAAGCATCAAAAGCGTATACAAGATTGGCCACGGCCCCTCCAGCTCCCACACGGTAGGCCCCTATCGCGCGGCACAAATCTTTGGTGATCGGTATCCCCAGGCGGATCACATCCGCGTGACCCTCTATGGCTCTCTGGCCTTTACTGGGGAAGGGCACGGCACGGGGAAGGCGATCCGCTCCGCCCTGCCGAAGGCAGAGGTGCGGCTGAATCGGGAGGAAACGAATCTGCCCCATCCCAACACCATGCTGTTTGAAGCCTTCCAGGGGAAAAAGCAGATAGGAAGCATCCGCGTGTTTAGCATTGGAGGTGGCTCCATTCGCTTTGAGGGGGAACATTCCGAGGAAGAACGGGAAATCTATCCCCAGCGGAATTTTTCCGAAATGCTGGAAACCTGCCGAAAAGAAAACTGGAGCTTGAATCAGTTCATCTATCAGGCCGAGGGAGAAAGCCTGCTCCCCTGGCTGCAGGTGGTGTGGCAGGCCATGAAGGATTCCATCCAACGCGGGCTGGTGGCGGAAGGCATTTTGCCCGGCGGGCTGGGTGTGTCCCGAAAGGCGAAAACCCTCTTCGAAAAGCGCTGCTACAATGAAGGGCCCGATGTGACCATGAACCGAATGATCGCCGCCTACGCTTATGCGGTCAGCGAGGAGAACGCGGACGAGAACATCGTCGTCACGGCCCCTACCTGTGGCAGCTGCGGAGTGCTTCCAGCGGTGCTGTATTATATGGAGCAGGATCGGGGCTTTCCAGAGGAGGAGATTTTGGAAGCCCTGGCGGTGGCGGGGCTCATTGGCAATGTCATCCGGACCAACGCCAGCATCTCCGGGGCGGAATGCGGATGTCAGGCGGAAATCGGCAGCGCCTGCTCCATGACTGCGGCAGCCCTGGCCTCCCTCTATGGCCTGAATCTGGATCAAATTGAATATGCCGCGGAGATCGCCATGGAGCATAACCTGGGCCTTACCTGCGATCCGGTGGATGGCCTGGTGCAGATCCCCTGCATCGAAAGAAACGCCGTGGCAGCCATGCGTGCCATTAGTGCCGTGAATCTCTCCCGCTTCTTATACTCTACCCGGAAAATCTCATTCGACGAGGTGGTGGATACGATGTACCGCACCGGCCGGGATATGGATGAGAAATACAGAGAAACCTCCCATGGTGGCCTGGCCCAAATCTATTATGATTATGTGGGTTGAATAATAGCGTGATTTCCTTAAATAAAACTTTCCCAACTTTATGAACTATAGAAATGCCCCCGAAAGGGATCTTGTTGGCACAAATCCGATATATTCCTGAGTTGAGTACTCTATGGAAAAACAAGCGGAGCAAACGCTTGCAGAATATGGCCTCATCA
>JAFUFB010000029.1 GCA_017470145.1 Clostridia bacterium
GACCGCGCAAGAATCCTCCAGCTGAAGCAAAACCGAAGAGACGTAGGGGACGTCCACCAAAGCAGCCCAAAGCTCCTCCGTTGGACAAATCTTCAGGGTCCGATCCGAGTTATAGTCCATAAATTTGGGAATCTTTTAGTTAAAGGAAACGATATAATGTGTGCGGAAGACTAAACTAGCGTTGAAGTTCTAAAAATATCTTTTCACCGCCGGATAAAGCAAAGGAGAAGCTGGAGAAAGAGGTGATTTTGGTGTTTCCGGAATCTGAAAAGAAGACAACGACGGCTTCTGAAGATTTTAAGAGCAACGTCAAAGATGGATTCAGATATGTGGATAAGACGGGGATTCTGATTCCCCTGCTGAACAGAGAGCACGAAACGACTTTTTTTCTCCGCCCTCGCCGTTTTGGAAAGACCTTGACGCTTTCCATGATCCGATATTTTGTGGAAGACACTCGGGATGAAAAGCTGAACGCTGAAAACCGAGAACTGTTTCAGGGACTGAATATTCTAGCCGCAGGGGAGAAGTATATCCAGCAGATGACCAGCTATCCGGTCATCAACTTAACACTGCAAACAGTGAAGGATCTGAAGCTGAAAGACGCGATCGAAATTCTGGAAGGCGTTATTCAGGATGAATACAACGAGAAATCATATCTTTTGAACAGCGACGCCCTGACGGATACGGACAAGAGCTATTTTCGGAGGATTCTGGATGGATATGATCCGCGGGGAAAGAAAACTTCCCGGGCCGATTACAAGAGATCCCTAAAAAAATTAACGGAATTTTTGCGGAAGGATTCTGGACGAAAAGCTGTGGTTTTGATAGATGAGTACGACGTTCCCCTGGAAAGCGCCTATCAAAACGGATATTACAGACAAATGGTGAATATGGTGGGCCCCCTGCTGCAGAACGTACTGAAAAGCAATTCTGTCAATCTGCAATTCGCAGTTGTGACGGGTTGCTTGCGCATTGCCAAGGAAGGAATATATACTGGGCTGAACAATCTAGAAGTAAACACCGTGCTATCTGATCATCTGAGCGAAGCCATCGGCTTTACAGATGAAGAAGTGAAAAAGCTGTTGATGGACAGTGGCTTTCCGGAGCGCTATCAGCAGGTAAAGGACTGGTACGATGGGTATCGATTCGGAGAGAGCACCATCTACAATCCATGGTCCGTCATTAAGCATATCGAAGCTCTGTCCGCCAACGCGGAGCGGAAACCGCAAGCCCATTGGGCGAACACCAGCGAAAACGCAATCATTCGAGAGCTGGTGGAACCGGTGGATTCAGAAACCAGGGAAAAAATGGATCGACTGATGCAGGGGGGCGAAATCTGTTTCAAATTCCGTGATGATATCGTTTACAACGAACTATATGACGATCCTGCAAATGTGCTGAATGTTATGCTGTCCGCAGGGTATTTGACAGCGACGGCCTTCGATGGGAGAAATGTCACGGCACGGATTCCGAATAGAGAAGTCCTGCAGATTTTTGAGGATCAGATCAGTGGCTGGTTCAACGAATCCATCAAATCTTTCGATGTAAAAGGCCTTTATGCGGCGATGGAAAAGGGGAATACGGAGCGAATCGAACAAATTCTGACGGATGAATTCCTTTCCGCGATGAGCTATTACGAATCTGTAGAAGCCTTCTATCACGGCGTATTGCTGGCGTTGATGCAGCTGAATACTGACTTTGTATGCGACAGCAACAGGGGAAGTGGAAAAGGCCGCTTTGATCTGGTTGCGAAACGCAGAACGGGCTGGGATCTGGCTTTTGTGGTGGAAGTCAAGATATCAAAGAACAGCGCCAGAATGCTGCCTGACGCGCAGCGAGGCTCGGAGCAGATTTGGAAGAAGGCCTACACCAAAAGCCTTCAGCGAGAAGGATATAAACGGATCATGACTTACGGCATTGCGTTTTGTGAGAAACGCTGCAGAGTCATTCAGGGGGAAACACTGTAATTAAACGGCGGTCAAGGGGTGATTTTCATCGTTTGCCGCAGATTAAAATTCCGTGCACCTGGTGTCCACACCATATTGCGTGAGGTCAAAGTGCAGATGGATGGTTTTAAGCGGCGTGAACAGGAATGATTTGCTGTTTGCAGGGGAAAATGATTTTACGCACGAAAGAAAAGGTTGAAAACAAGGAGGAAAGTCCCATGAAAAAAACATTTATCACTGCTTTGTTCGCTCTTGTCCTGTCCGTGTTCCTGCTGTCCGCGTCTGCAGAAAGTATACCGGGGACGATTACGGTGACCGGAAGTGCGACGATCGTGACGGAGGCGGACACCGCCAGCATCAGCCTGGGGGTCAGCTCCACCGCCAAGGAAGCCGGGGAAGCTTCCCAGGCCAACGCCCGGCTGGTGGATCAGCTGCTCGCCGCGCTGAAGGGTGCCGGCATTGAGGAGAAAGATATCTCCACGAATTATTACTATGTAAGCACCCGGCGGGATTATAGCGCATATACGGAAAGCGGAGAATATCCCGTGATTGGATACGAGGTCAACAACACGCTGACGGTGGTGATCCATGAACTGGAAAGGGCGGGGGAAATCATCGACCTGGCACTGGCCAGCGGAGCGAACAGCTGCGACGGGCTGAGCTTTTCCACCACGAAGGCCGGGGCTGCCAGGGATGAAGCTTTGACGGCGGCCATCCAGGAAGGGAAGCGCCGGGCGGAAATCGTTGCCTCCGCGGCTGGAAAAAGCCTGGGGGAGGTTCTTACGATTCATGAGACCTATACCTCCGGCGGGCCGGTTTTCAACGCCAAAATGATGGCGGAAGCATCCGCGCAGGATGTCGGGACTTCGATTCTGGCAGATGGCCTGAATTTTACCGCCACCGTGGAAATGACCTTTGAGATGAAGTAAATACCGCCTTTTGACAAGCTACCAGGGGATAGCGCTTGATTATTTGCTCTTTCTTTTGACCATCAGCACGCTGAGGACCAGCACCAGGGGGAAGCAGATGCCCGCCAGAATACCGGACTGGATGTTTTCCCCCAGGAGATGAGAAACATTCCCCACGATGGCGGGGCCCGCCGCTCCGCCCAGGTCGCCCGCCAGGGCCAGCAGGGCGAAGAGGGCCGTGCCGCCCTTGGGCAGCCGGGCGGAGGAGATGCTGATGGATCCGGGCCACATAATGCCTACGGAGAAGCCGCACAGCATGCAGCCCACGAGCCCCATGACGGGCCAACGGGCGAAGGCGGCCAGCAGATAGCTGCAGAGGCATAGGAGGCCGGAGGCGATCATAAAGGAAGAAAGATTCACCTTTTCGCCATACTTCCCGTACCACACCCGGCTGAGGCCCATGAACACCGCGAAGCCGCAAGCGCCCAGCAAGTCGCCGGTGGTTTTGCTGACCCCCAGGGAGGATTCCGCAAAGGCGGAGGCCCATTGTGCCATGGATAGCTCCGACGCCCCGGCGCATACCATGAGAACGATGAACAGCCAGAAGATTTTCGTCTTCAGCAGCTGGGTGATGGTCATGCTTTCGCCCTCGCTGACGATGGACTCGATGGGGCAGGTGGCAAAATTGAAAATGTTATACAGCGGGATGAGGGCCCAGAGGCAGGCCAGGATTCGCCAATTCTCTGTGCCAAAGGCCAGGAAGAACAGGGTGGATCCCAGAATCGTGCCCACGGAGCCCCAGCAATAGAAGGAATGCAGCAGGCTCATCATGCCGGCTTTATTTTCAAAGGGGCAGGCCTCAATGATAGGGCTGCAAAGCACCTCGATGAGCCCGCTGCCGACGGCGTAGATCATGACGCAGGTCAGAATGCCCGCAAAGGGATGGGGACAAAGATCGGGGACGAAGGAGAGCAGCAGCAGCCCCGCTCCGGAGGTGATCTGGGCCAGGACGACGCTCTTTCGATACCCAATTCGGTCCACGAACTTCGCGCTGATGAAATCCACGATCAGCTGGGTGAGAAAAAATACCAGGGGAATCAGGGCCAGATCGGCATAGGAAATGCCATAGGTTCTGTAAAATGTAAGAAAAAGCAGGGGCGCAAAATTGGCGGATATGGCCTGGGTCACAAAGCCAAGATAGCAGGCGAGCTTTGTTCTTTGATAATTTTTCAGTGCTGCCATGGAAGGATACCTCCTCAAAAATGAAAGAAGGGCCCGCAGGTCCTCCCCCGGTCCCGGCTTCGCGAGCTGCCGGGACGCGATCACTGCGGGAGAGTATATCGCGGGAGGGTGGCTTTGTCAATGAGACGGAGGGACGGTCTTTTTCGTTTCATGAAACGAAAAAGACCGTCCCCGTGTTTCACGTGTTTCATTTGACGGAGGGGGAATTGGGACGTATAATACCTATCGGTATCCTATGATTAGAGAAGAAAGCGAGTGGGAAAAACAGATGGGTATCTCTCAGAATCTTTTACAGAAATACGCGGAGCTGATTGTTCGGACGGGCGGGAACGTGCAGCCCGGGCAGATTGTAACGCTGGCGGTGTCGGTTGAGCAGCACGCTTTCGCCGCGCTGGTAATAGAGGAATGCTACAAGGCGGGGGCGAAGAAGGTCAATGTGGAATGGATCAGCGACGCCCAGGCCCGGTTGAATTATCTTTATGCCGACCAGGAGGCCCTGGCGAAGGTGCTGCCCTGGGAGGAGGCGAAGATGAAGCAGATGGTGGAGGATCTGCCGGTTCGCATCTTTATCTCCTCGGACGACCCGGACGCTCTGGCGGGGGTGGATCCGGAAAAGCTATCCGCCGTGATGCAGAGCCGATCCACCGTGATGAAGCCCTATCGGAACGCCATCGACGGGAAGCATCAATGGGTCATCGCGGCCTATCCCTCTGTAAAATGGGCGAAGAAGTGCTTCCCGGAGGCTTCGGAGGAAGCGGCGGTGGACCAGCTGTGGAAGGCCATTTTGAAAACCGTACGGGTGCGGGAGGAGAACGACCCGGTGGCGGAATGGAAGGCCCATACCGAATTCATCGAAAAGAAGGCGGCCTGGCTGAACGAGCAGCAATTCGCCTCCCTGCGCTATCACAGCGAAAACGGAACGGACTTTACGGTGGACCTGATTCCTGGCGCCAAATGGGAAGGGGCCGGGGCCATCAACAGCACCAATGGCGCCTTCTACATCCCCAACATGCCGACGGAGGAGATCTTTACTTCCCCCATCGCCGGAAAATGCGAGGGCAAGCTGGTGGCGGTGAAGCCCCTTTCCTGGAACAGCCAGTTGATTGAAAACTTCTCCATCACCTTTGAGGGCGGCAAGGCTGTATCCTGCCAGGCGGAGAAGGGCCAGGCCCTGCTGGAAAAGATGATCGCCATGGACGAGAATTCCTGCATGCTGGGGGAGGTGGCCCTGGTGCCCAAGGAAAGCCCCGTGAACCAATGCGGATTCCTGTTCTACGAAACCCTGTTCGACGAAAATGCCTGCTGCCACGTGGCTCTGGGCATGGGCTTCAAGGAAGTGCTGCCCGGCGGCGACGACATGACCATGGAGGAGGCTCAGGCCCAGGGGATCAACGATTCCATCATCCATGTGGACTTCATGATCGGCGCGGACGACCTGTCCATCGATGGCATCCGCCCCGATGGCACGGCGGTGCCCATTTTCCGGGAGGGGACCTGGGCGTAAGCAACCTATAGGCATCAAAGGAGCAGCACCATGGCATATTTTCAGCGAAACCAGCAGCCGGAGGACGGCTACACTCGCCAGTTCGCCCCCGCCCAAGAGACGGGGGAGGAATGGAACGAGGAAGCGGCCTACGACGACGGATTTGACGAACTGGCGGAGGAGGATTTTCCTCCGGAGGAGATCCCGGAGGAGGAGCTGGCGGCGGAGAAGCAACGGAAATACCGCATGGCCGCCGGATTTGGCGACTTCGGCGCCACCATCGTGGGCGTCGTGGTGATCCTGGCCCTGGTGGCCTTCCTGATCAACATCATCCAATTCGTTTCTACAGATTTTTCCCAGAATTTTTCTCTCTGGCAGACCAAATTCTAAGGAGGAAAGAAGAACATGGCACGCGCGGCGGGAGTATTGATGGCGGTTTCGGCTTTGCCCAGCGCCTATGGCATTGGCGCCTTCGACAAGGAGGCATATCGATTTGTGGACTTTCTGGAGGCGGCAGGGCAGACCTATTGGCAGATTTTGCCCCTGAACCCGCCGAACCATCACAAGTCCTTCGACTCGCCCTACCAATCCTTCTCCGCCTTTGCGGGTAGCCCCTATTACATCAGCCTGGACGCGCTGATTCAGGAGGGCGTGCTGACCCAGGAGGAAGTGGATGCGGTGGACTTCGGCAGTGACCCGGAGCACGTGGACTATGAAAAGATCTACACCCGCCGCTTCCCGCTGCTGCGGAAGGCATATGAGCGCAGCCACATTGCGGAAAACGGGGATTACCAGCGCTTCATCGCGGAAAACAGCTGGTGGCTGGATGATTATGCCTTGTTTATGGCACTGAAGAGCTTCTTCCAGGACGCGGAATGGCCGGACTGGCCGGAGGACATCAGTAAGCACTGGGGTTATGCCATCGATTATTACAACCAGCTGCTGTATTTCGACATCGAGTTCCACAAATACACCCAGTTCAAATTCTTCCAGCAATGGAATGCCCTGAAGAGCTATGCCAACGCCAGGCATATTCAGATCATCGGGGATATTCCGATCTACGTTTCCTTCGACAGCGCGGATGTCTGGGCCCATTCCCAGCTGTTCCAGCTGAACGAGCACAACCGCCAGAGCGCTGTGGCTGGATGCCCGCCGGACGCTTTCTCCGCGGAGGGGCAGATCTGGGGGACGCCTCTGTACCGATGGGAAAAGCATAAGGAGGATCAATTCGGATGGTGGATGGCTCGACTGTGGATGAACTTCCAGCAATGCGACCTGCTGCGGATTGACCATTTCCGAGGCTTGGACGAGTATTTCTCCATCCCGGCGGGGGAGATTGCCCTGCACGGCCACTGGGAGAAGGGCCCGGGGATGGCTCTGTTCCATCAAATGTGGCAAAACATGGGGTATAAGCCCGTCATCGTAGAGGATTTGGGCTTCATGACTGACTCCGTGCGCCAGATGGTTCGGGAAACGGGATTCCCGAACATGAAGGTGCTGCAGTTCGGCTTCGATGAGCAGGACGTGGGCGCCAGCAACGACTACCTGGTGCACAACATTCCGGAGCACTGCGTGGTCTATCCCGGCACCCATGACAACGACCCCATCAACGGCTGGTTCGCCGGCCTCAGCGAAGGCGAACAGCGCCTGGTGCGGGAATACTTTGGCGCGGAGAAACAGGCCAAGGGGAAAATGCATGAGGTGTTCGTCCGGGCGGGACTCATGTGTCGGGCGGAAACCTGCGTGATTCTGATTCAGGACCACCTGGGGCTGGGGCACGAAGCGAGGATCAACGATCCCTCCTTCCTGCCGAACAACTGGCACTGGCGGCTGAACGGGAAATACCTGACGGAGGAGCTGCAGGGACAGATTTTTGAGCTGACGCGGAAATATGGCCGGCTGAACTGGGATTCCGAAACCGTTCAGGCGGGGAGATGGGCCCAGCGGTAAAGAAGCTGGGACGATGAGCTTTGATTGATATCAACGGAGGTATCCGATGAAAAAGCTGACGACACTGCTGCTATGCACTTGCCTTCTATTTACCTTTCTCTTCTCCGGAGCCCAGGCGGCGGAGAAGCCGGTGCGCATTGTGACGACCATCTTCCCCCTATACGACTGGACAAGGGAGATCATCGGGGAAGAGGAGGGATTCGAGATCACGCTGCTGTTGGACAGCGGCGTGGATCTGCACAATTTTCAGCCCACCGCGAAGGATATCATGAACATCGCCACCTGCGATCTGTTCATCTACGTGGGCGGGGAATCGGATGACTGGGTGGAGGACACCTTGCAGGAAACAGCGAACCCGGAGATGCGGGCGATTAACTTAATCGATGCCCTGGGGGACGCGGTCAAGCTGGAAGAAATGGTCGAGGGCATGGAAGCGGAACACGAGGAAGAGGACGAGGAGGAAGAAGAGGAAGAGGCGGACGAGCACGTTTGGCTGAGCCTGCGGAACGCGGAAGCCGCCGTGACCATCATCTGCCAGGAGCTGAGCAATCTGCTGCCGGAGAAGGCGGAGACTTTTGAGCAGAACGCCGAGCAATATATCGCGGCGCTGCAGGGGCTGGACCAGCAATATGGCGAGATGGTGGCGGCGGGAAATGTGGACACTGTGCTCTTCGGAGATCGGTTCCCCTTCCGCTATCTGACGGATGATTATGGGCTACAATACTATGCGGCGTTCTCCGGATGCTCGGCGGAAACGGAAGCCAGCTTCCAGACCATTGTGTTCCTCTCCCAGAAGGTGCAGGAATTGCAACTGCCGGCGGTGCTGACGATCGAGGGGACGAACCACAAAATTGCGGAAACGATTATTCAAAACACCGCGGAGAAAAATCAGAAGCTGCTGGTGATGGACTCCATGCAGGGGATTACCATCGGGGACGTGAACGATGGGGCCAGCTATCTGGGGATTATGGAGAAGAATCTGGCCGTGCTGCAGGAAGCGCTGAATCGGTAAAAGGGAATAAATAAGCTCCCCCGCTTTGTGCGAGGGAGTTTTTACGAGCAATTTTTGAGGGCACCCCCGCTTCGCGGGGGTGCTTATTCTGGATTTTGGCTCTCCCGCTTCGCGGGGGATGGCCTATTACTCATCAGCCCACAGGGGAGCTGGATAAAGCCCTTGATCGGCGAGGGCTTGGAGGGCGGATTTGACCTGGGGCTTATCTTCCTGATAGGTCACGCCCCACCAGCGGTCCTCGCTCCTCAGCACCTGAACCGTGGCGCGGCCTTCCTGCAGCAGCTCATTGACCACGAAGGGAAGGAAGAATTCCCCCTTGAGGGGATTCTCTCGCAGGGTGGCATCCAGGAAGGCGGGGAAGCGGGCTTCCAGCTCCCGCAGCAGGGAAGGAGTAAAGCCCCACATATTCATGGAGACGGGGCTATCCGCGGGCAGTAGACGATAGGTTTCCCCATCCTCGGTATACAGGGGGCCATCGCAGCTGGAGATGATATGGGTCCGTTCGTGAATATCCTTCAGGGCGCCCTGATCATCCACCTCGCAGACACCCCGGGCCACATAGCCATTCTCGGTCAGGGTGTTCTTCAGATAATAGGCCACCATCATGTAGCGCAGCTTATCGTCATCCTGGGCGCGAATCAGGGCGTCATAGGCCTGCTGGAAGGCCCGGGGGCCATAATAATCATCTGCGTTGATGACGGCGAAGGGGGCATCGATCAAATCCTTACAGCAGAGGACGGCGTGGCCGGTGCCAAAGGGCTTTACCCGGCCCTCTGGCACGGCGTAGCCCTCCGGCAGGGCGTCCAGCTCCTGGAAGGCGTAGGAGACCTGGATATGCTGGGCGATGCGATCCCCCACCAGGCGCTTGAAATCCGCTTCGATGGCGTGCTTAATCAGGAAGATGACTCGCTTGAAGCCGGCGCGCTTGGCGTCGAAGACGCTGTAATCCAAAATGGCTTCACCATGGGGGCCTACGGGGTCCATCTGCTTCAGCCCGCCGTAGCGGCTGCCCATGCCGGCAGCCATGATGAGAAGAATGGGTTCCTTATTCATCGATCAATAAACCTTTCTATGGAAAAATCGTTTGGGGGAGGGAAAAAGTTCCTTTGAGCCTATTTATGATACAGCTTATGGGTCTGATAAGCGGGATCGCAGGTCAGGTTCAGGCCCAGGCGACGGAAGGTATTATCGTCCACCGCGGGAAGAATCACCGTGGAATGGGCCTCGCAGCCCTTCAGCAGGGGCAGCATAGAGAGGGCCTTGGCGGCGGTGGGGTTCATGGCGGCGGAGACGGACAGGGCCACCAGCACCTCGTCGGAATGGAGCCGGGGATTATGGTTCCCCAGATATTTACACTTTAATTCCTGCACGGGCTCAATCACGTTCCGGGAGAGGAGCAGGGTCTGCTTATCGATGCCGCCCAGGCGTTTCACCGCGTTGAGCACCACGGCGGCGGAGGGGCCTAAGAGATCGGTGGTCTTGCCGGTAACGATCTGCCCATCCGGCAGCTCAATGGCCAGGGCGGGCTGCCCGGTGAGCTCCGCTTTTTCACGGGCGGCGGCGATGACGGGGCGGAGATCATCGTTGATGTCCATGTTCTTCATCAACAGATTGATCTTCTCGCTCTCCTCCTTGGTGGCGTGCCCCTGGAGATAGCTGCAGCGGGCAGAATAATAGCGGCGGAGAATCTCCCGCCGGGCGGCCTCCCGGCAGACCTCGTCGTCCGAGATGCAGAAGCCCGCCATGTTGACCCCCATATCCGTGGGGCTCTTGTAGGGAGAATAGCCCCACATCCGCTCGAACAGGGCGTTGAGCACAGGGAAGATCTCGATATCCCGATTATAATTCACCGTGGTTTCTTGATAAGCCTCCAGGTGATAGGGGTCGATCATGTTCACGTCGCTAAGATCGGCAGTGGCGGCCTCGTAGGCCACGTTCACCGGGTGCTTCAGGGGGAGATTCCAGATGGGGAAGGTTTCGAACTTGGCGTATCCTGCCCGGACACCCCGGCGGTTTTCCTGATACACCTGGCTGAGGCAGGTGGCCATCTTGCCGGAGCCAGGGCCTGGCGCGGTGACCAGAATCAGGGGCCGGGAAGTTTCCACATATTCATTGCGGCCGAAGCCCTCGTCGGACACGATATGGTCCACATCGGAGGGGTAGCCCTCGATGGTATAATGGCGGAAGGTATGGATCCCCAGGGCGTTCAGCCGCTGCTCGAAGGCTACGGCAGCGGGCTGAGCGGCGTACCGGGTCAGCACCACGGAGCCTACGTATAGCCCGATGCCCCGGAAGGCGTCGATGAGCCGGAGGGTATCCGCGTCATAGGTAATGCCCAGATCACCCCGGACCTTGCTCTTCTCGATATCGTCCGCGTTGAGGACGATGATGATCTCCTCCTGATCCTTCAGCCGCAGCAGCATCTGCATCTTGCTGTCCGGCTGGAACCCAGGCAGCACCCGGCTGGCGTGGAAATCGTCAAACAGCTTTCCCCCCAGCTCCAGATACAGCTTGCCGCCAAATTTCTCGATCCGCTCCAGAATGTGTTCCGATTGCATCCGGGTATACTTGTCATGATCAAACCCGATCTTCATGCCTGCCTCCCTCGTCTTCCTTCCAGGAATATGCCAACCATTCTATTTTATGCGCAGATTGAAAATGGGTCAAGATTTTCTCTTGCATTTTGGCAGAAAAAACAGTATACTTCTTTCTGCCGCGAATGCGATGACGATTGGGTCCCGTGCGATCCATCGGCGTGAACCCTGTCAGGTCCTGACGGAAGCAGCAGTAAGCGTTAGCTGGGTGTGCTGCGGGGTTGCCCGGTCTGAGCATTGGCGGTTTTTTTGTTGTTTTTCAGTCGCGAGAGATGTATTGGTATGCTATACTGAGTTTTAGCCGCGCGGGGAAGCGCGGGAAAGCGAGGAGGAGTAAAAAGATGGAACTGGACATCATCCGCGGGGCGGACCCGGAAGTGACGGAAGCGATTGAGCTGGAGCTGAACCGGCAAAGGACCCATATTGAGCTGATTGCCAGCGAGAATTTCGTCTCCCCGGCGGTTATGGCAGCTATGGGAACCTGCCTGACGAACAAATACGCCGAGGGCTATCCGGGCAAAAGGTATTACGGCGGATGCCAGTTCGTGGATATTGTGGAGAATCTGGCCCGGGACCGGGCCTGTCAGCTCTTCGGGGCGGAGCACGCCAATGTGCAGCCCCACAGCGGCGCCCAGGCTAACATGGCGGTATATTTTGCCATGCTGAAGCCCGGGGACACCGTGATGGGTCTGAGCCTGTCCAACGGCGGGCATCTGACCCACGGCAGCCCCGTCAACATGAGCGGCGCCTACTTCAACTTTGTGCCCTACGGCGTCAGCCCGGACACGGAGGTCATCGACTACGATGAGGTGCGCCGCATCGCCCTGGAATGCAAGCCGAAGATGATCGTCTCCGGCGCCAGTGCCTATCCCCGGATCATCGACTTCGCGAAGCTGAAGGAGATCGCGGACGAGGTGGGCGCCCTGCTGATGATTGACATGGCTCACATCGCCGGCCTGGTGGCCACAGGAGAGCATCCCAGCCCCGTGCCTTACGCGGACTTTGTGACCACCACCACCCATAAGACCCTGCGGGGTCCCCGGGGCGGTATGATCCTCTGCAAGGAGGAATACGCCAAGGCCATCGACAAGGCTATCTTCCCCGGCACCCAGGGCGGCCCCCTGGAGCACATCATCGCCGCCAAGGCGGTTTGCTTCGGCGAGGCGTTGAAGCCGGAATTCAAGGAATATCAGCACCAGATCATCCTGAACGCCAAAGCTATGGAGGAGCAGTTCCGCCAGGAAGGGGTTCGGATGGTTTCCGGCGGCACGGATAATCACCTGCTGCTGCTGGACTTCACCGGCACGGAGATGACCGGCAAGCAGATGGAAGCCCTGCTGGAGGACGCAAACATCACCACCAACAAGAATACCGTACCCAACGAGACTCGCAGCCCCTTCGTGACCAGCGGCCTGCGGGTCGGCACTCCCGCAGCCACCACGCGGGGATTGAAGGAGGCGGAATTCCGCCAGGTGGCCGCCTGGATTGCCCGCATCCTGCGGGAAGGGGAGGCCGCCGTGCCGGAGGTGAAGGCTCAGGTGGAAGCCCTGATGGTGAACTATCCGTTGTATGCTTAAAGCGCATGGCGAAGGCTTTTTCCACGCCCCCGCTCCACGGGGAGCGGTTTGCATTACATATTTTTTCACGCCCCTGCTCCGCGGGGGTGTTTTTGCTGATCCAATTTCTCTGCCCCGCGGGGGTAGTTCGCTACGTAAATGCTTCACTTCTCAGGGCTGCTTTCACCGTGAAAAGGGCCTGCTCCCCTGTGGGGGCGGGCTTTTTCATGAAATGTTCACGGATTTCCTACAAAATAGACTTAAAAATAACCAAATGTGATATGGCAATTGAATAAGATCCATGATAAACTATCTATGGAACTGTAGATGAACTACATATCCGCGAAATATGGAGACTGACGGGGACAATGTAATCAGCCTTGAGTTTATGTTTTTATCGAGTGAAAGGAGGCTTACCGTGACTTCTCCAAAGACTGAGGAAATCGGAAAGCTGCGGATTATTTCTTTAGGCGGCGTGGATGAAATCGGCAAGAACATGACCGTCTTTGAATATGGCGATGATATTATTATTGTGGACTGCGGCAGCGTTTTCCCCAAGGAAGATATGCTGGGCGTGGACTTGGTGATTCCGGATGTGTCCTACCTGCTGAGCAAGAAGGATCATGTGCGGGGATATTTGTTTACCCACGGGCATGAGGATCACATCGGCGCCACCCCTTATATCCTGAAGCAAATTCCCTCCCACATCTATGGTACGAAGCTGACCATGGCCCTGGTGGACCTGAAGTTGAAGGAATACCGGGTGGATCATATTCCTATGCACGTGGTTCGGCCCCGGGATGTGGTTCAGCTGGGGTGCTTTACCTGCGAGTTTATCCACGTAAGCCACTCCATCGCCGGCGCCTGCGCCATCGCCATTACCTGCCCGGCGGGGACGGTGATTGTCAGCGGCGACTTCAAAATCGACTATACCCCCATTGATGGGCATGTGACAGACTTGCAGACCCTGGCCCGCTATGGTGAGCGGGGGGTCATGGCCCTGCTGTGCGAATCCACCAACGTGGAGCGCTCTGGATACACCATGAGCGAAATGAAGATCGGGGAGACCTTCGACAAGATGTTCGCCCAGGCGGAGGGCCGGGTCATCGTGGCCATGTTTGCCAGCAACATTCACCGCATGCAGATGGTGATCGACAACGCCATCCGCTATGGCCGACGGGTGTGCTTTATTGGGCGCAGCATGGTGAACGTCAGCCGCGTGGCCATGAGCATCGGCGAATTGAAAATCCCCGAGGGCTGGCTGATCGACATGGATGTGCTGGATCAGTTCCCGGATAATGAGCTGCTGGTGCTGACCACGGGCAGCCAGGGCGAGCCCATGGCGGGGCTGACCCGCATGGCCTACGCGGAGCACCGGAAGCTGCAGATTCGCCAGAGCGACATGGTCATCATATCCGCCACTCCCATCCCCGGAAACGAGAAATTCATCTCCCGGGTCATTAACCAGCTGTATCGGCTGGGGGCCCAGGTGGTTTACAGCACCCTGGCGGAGGTCCATGTTTCCGGCCACGCCTGCCAGGAGGAGCTGAAGCTGATGCACGCCCTGGTGCGGCCCAAATACTTCATCCCCGTTCACGGGGAATATCGCATGCTGTGGCAGCACGCGGTGCTGGCGGAAAGCATGGGCGTGGAAAGCCAGAACATCGTCATTCCCGAAATGGGCCAGGTCATTGAAATGAACATGAACTATCTGGCCCTGGGCGAGCAGGTGCCCACCGGGGGCATCCTGGTGGACGGCCTGGGGGTCGGCGACGTGGGCAACGTGGTGCTGCGGGACCGGAAGCATCTGAGCCAGGAGGGGCTGCTGGCCATTGTGGTAGTCATCGATCGGGATCAGGAAAAGCTGGTCAGCGGGCCGGACATCGTCAGCCGCGGTTTCATCTACGTCCGGGAGAATGAGGACATCATCGACAACACCCAGGAGTTGGTGCGGGAGATTCTCAGCTCCAATAGCCTGGCGGGGGATAACTGGGCCAACCTGAAGAACATCATTAAGGATGAGGTGCATAATTACATCTTCGAGAAGATCAAGCGCAATCCCATGATCCTGCCCATCATCCTTGATGTTTAAGACAAATGATGATAGAATTCGGGAGAGGACAGCGTCCTCTCCCGAGTTTTTTAGATGGAGGGAAAGACATTGGAATATTCAACCGCCTATCGGCTGGCTGACGAAATCAAGCACAGCGAAGAATATCAAACCTACCACGCCCTGAAGGATAGCGTCATGGCGGATGAAACTCTGGCCGCCCTGATCAAGGAATTTCGCCGCATGCAGATGGCCATTCAGATGAACATGATCGCCGGGCAGCAGAACGACCCGGAGGAGATGCAGCGCTTTACCACCCTCAGCACCCTGCTGTACGCCAAGCCGGAGGTGAGCCAATTTTTGCTGGCGGAGATGCGCTTGCAGCAGACCATGGCGGACATCATGAAAATCGTGACCGAGGCGACGGGGCTGGATATTCAGCTGCCCGGATGAGGAGAAAACCTTGAAAAATCGACAGAAAGAGGATATTACCTATCGCGGTCTGTACAAGGAGCGGGAATACGGGGCCTATTGGTACAGCGCCCTCTGGCGGGTGGTGCGCCCCCTGCTGGTCGGGCTGACGGTGGCGGTCATCGTCATCGGTCTGGCCACGGCCTTGGGGACGAAGCTATATGATGAATACATTGGCCCCATGGACGCGGAGGACGCCAGCGAGATTTATTTCGCCATCGAAAGCGGCCAGAGCCTGACTCGGGTGGCCAACAATCTGGAGGCCGCCGGGCTGATCCACAGCAAGAGCGTCTTCAAATACTATTGTGACTTTGCCGGTATGGGGCAGAAGCTGCAGATCGGCCAATACAGCCTGAACCGGGCTATGTCTATGACGGAGATTGCCAACCAGCTGACCACAGGGGATGGGAATCCCATCGTGAGAAACATTACCCTCATCCCTGGGGAGACTATCGAGGAATTCGCGGCCAAGCTGGTGAAAAATGGTGCGCTGGACAGCAGCGAAGCCTTCCTGGCAAAATGCCGCACAGGGGCGGATTTCCGGGATTACTACTATGTGGACGAGGTGCTTTCCAGCGGAAATGCCAGCCAGCGAAAATACGTGCTGGAGGGATACCTGGCCCCGGACACCTACGAGATGTATGTCACCGCCACGGCGGAGGACATCATTCGCAAGCTGCTGAGCCAGACGGAGGCGGTTTTCCCCGCGGAGACCCAGGAACGGGCCCAGGAGCTGGGCCTGACCATGGATCAAACCCTGACCCTGGCCAGCCTGATCGAGAAGGAAGCTGGGGCGGACGATTTCGCCAAGGTCAGCGCCGTGTTCCACAATCGGCTGAAGGCGGGGATGAAGCTGCAGAGCGACGTCACCATCCATTATATCACCGGCGTACGGAAAATGGCTCTGGCGGACAGCGATTTAAATGCCAACAATCCCTACAACACCTATGTGGTCTCCGGCCTGCCGGTGGGGCCCATCTGCAATCCCTCCTCTGCGGCGATCCAGGCCGCACTGAACCCGGATCCCACCTATGTGGCGGAAAACTACCTCTACTTCTGTGCCAAGGATCCCGCCAGCGGGGATCTCTATTTTTCCCGCACCCTGGCAGAGCATGAGCAGGCGGTAGCCATCTATGCCCCCCTGTGGCGGCAGTATGACCAAAGCAGAGGGATCCAATAATATGTTGCAAAATATTTAAATCTGTGTTAAGATTTGCAGCGGAATCACATCCCGGTGGGGCACCAAAGGAGCGAATCGTTATGTCCGGATATGTATCAGATGCTGTTATTCGCAGACTGCCTGCGTACAATCGGCATCTGCGGGAGCTGGAAATAGAAGGCGTGGCGCAGATTTCTTCCCAGGAGCTGGGGGAAAGAATGCAACTGACCCCTTCCCAGATTCGGCAGGATATCAACAGCTTTGGCGGCTTTGGCCGGCAGGGCTATGGATACCAGGTGCATGAGCTGCGGGAGCACATCCGTAAAACCATGGGCTTGGATCAGGCGCACCGCATGATCATCGTCGGCGCGGGTCGCATGGGCAGGGCCATCGCCAACTATGCCAGCTTTGCCCGGGAGGGATTCCAGACCCTGGCCCTGTTCGACGCGGACCCGGAGAAGGGCAAATGCGCCACGGAGGAGCTGCCCATCTATCCCGTGGAGGAAATGGCCTGGCGGGTAGAGGAGCTGGCGCCGGATATCGCCGTGCTGGCCCTGCCAGCGGAGCACGCTCAGGAGACGCTGGAGCTGCTGTACGAAAAGGGCGTCCGCGCCATCTGGAACTTTGCGCCGGTGGATTTGCACTATCCTCGGGATATGCAGGTGGTAAACGTGCATCTCAGCGACTCCCTGCATATTCTCAGCTATAAGATGAATCATAAGGACGACTAATGGCGAAAAGAAATCGATACGAGCTATACGAAGGGGACGGAGAAATCATCGGAGAGAGGGGGGAAGCCTCCCTCTCCCTTTATGATGATTTCGATCAGCTTGCGCTGCCCTTTCCCAAGCATCCCCGAAAGAAGAAAAAAAAGCTGCGCCACAAGGGCGGCTGGGTGGCCTGCATTCTGTTTTCCCTGGCGGGTATTCTGGCCTGCGGATATATTCTGCTGCCCCAGGTGACGGGCAGCCGCTTCCGCTTCCTGCCCAATCTGGCCTTTGCCAACGGGAACATCCTGGAATATTCAGCGGAGGAATACCGCACCTTCCAGGCCTGCGTTCAGGAGATCTATACCGACGCCATCTATCCCGGGGTCTATATCGACGATCTGCAGGTCGGGGGGATGACCCGGGAGGCAGCCCTCTCCGCCCTGACGGCCCAGGCGGATTCATCCACCCAGGATTTTGATCTGACCGTAACGATCGGGAACCAGAGCTGGCACGTGACGCCGGAGCGGGTGCCCATTCGGAGGAATGTCGCGGAGCTGGTGGAAAAGGCCTGGGCCCTGGGCCGGGGGAACACGGCAGGGCTGCGGGGGACGGGGAAGACCCCTTTCCAGGAGCGGCTGGACAAGGCATCGGACCTGCGGAGCTTTCCCGCCAGCCTGTATTCGGAGAAGACCTTTGACGCCGCTGCTCTGCGGGAGATGAGCCAGGGCATCGCCAACTATGTGAACCGGGATCCGGTCAACAGCATGGTGGCCACCTTCGACTTCGGCACCAAGACCTTCACCTTCACGGAGGATGTGCCCGGGGCTTATCTGGACCCGGAGGAGCTCTACAGCCGCATCGCGGAGAAGCTGAACGCCGGGGACTATATTAACACCATCTTCCTGACCCCGGAAAAGCGCATCGCCGACGTCACGAAGACGGAGCTGATGAACAGCTTCGGGCTCATCTCTTCCTATACGACATCCACCACGAACAACAATAACCGGAACACCAATATCAATCTCAGCGCCCAGGCCATCAACGGGACCACGGTGCTGCCCGGGGAGATTTTTAGCTTCAACGCAGCTACGGGGGAGCGCACTGCGGAGAAGGGATACAAGCCGGCGGCGGCCATTTCCGGCGGCCAGAGCCGGGACGAGATTGGCGGAGGCGTTTGCCAGACCAGCAGCACCCTGTTCAACGCCGTTGCCCGGGCGGATCTGGAAATCGTGGATCGCAGCCCCCATGCCTGGCCCTCCAATTATGTAGAAAAGGGATTCGACGCCACCGTCAACTGGCCGGGGCTGGATTTCAAATTCAAGAACAACACGGACTGGCCCATTTTCATCATCGCGGCCTACAAGGATCGAAAGGTTTCCGTCAGCGTATATGGCATGAGCCTGGGGGTGGATACCTCCATTGACCTGGAGAGCGTCACCACCCGCACTATTCCCCAACCGGAGGGGACCAATTATGTCATCAACACCAGCCTAAAGGTGGGGGAGAGCAAAAAGACCGTCACGGGGCGCAAGGGCTACGTGGTAGAAACCTGGAAGGTTTGGCAGCAAAACGGCCGGGAAACCCGCCGGGAGCTGCTGTGCACCTCGACCTATAAGGCCTATCAGGAGACCATCGAGTATAATCCCATCTCCAACTGAATGTCACCTTTCCAGACCCCGGCGCTTTGCCGGGGTTTTGACCTTCCTTCGACCCTTCTATCCAGGCATAGAAGGGTTGATTTTTCAAGGGAAACAGCTCCTTGGAAGGGGGAGCTAAAATTAATGGTAAAAAAAGGTAAAAAAAGTGTTGACAACTGGGGTGGATGGTGTTATCTTATCGGTGTTGGTTAGCACTCGATTCGCTTGAGTGCTAACAAACGAGAAAGAGGAGCCGCCTGGAAGGGGAGATCCCCCAGGAAGGAAGGGCTCCCGCATCAGAGCGGGAAGGAGATGGGCGTATGGAGATGGACGATCGCAAGATGAAAATCCTGCAGGCCATCATCGATGATTACATCCTGACGGGTGTGCCGGTAGGCTCCCGGACGATCAGTAAGAAATACGACATGGGCCTTTCCTCCGCCACCATCCGGAACGAGATGAGCGACCTGGAGGAGCTGGGTTACCTGGATCAGCCCCACGTCTCCGCCGGGCGGATTCCCAGCGCAAAGGCCTATCGCCTGTATGTGGACAGCCTGATGAAAACCGGGCGCATCCGGGATGACAGCCTGGAAACGGTGAGCCGACATTTTACCGGACGGGTGCACCAGATGGAGGATGTGATCGATCACGCAGCCAGCGTCATCTCCGCCCTGACAAGATACACCGCGGTGGTGCTTCCCCCGAAGGGAAAGCAGCCAAGGATGCAGACGGTGCAGCTGGTGCCCGTCTCCCGGGACGCGGCGCTGGTGGTCATCGTGACGGACACCGGCATCGTGCGGGACAGTACCATTCGCCTCCCCGGGGATATGGACAGCGACACGCTGTACGCCATTTCCCGGGCGCTGACGGAGGAGCTGCGGGGGCATACCCTGGCCGAGGCCTGCGAGATTCTGCCCGGGATGATCCAGCGGATGCGGGAAAACGAGGAGCTGCTCCAGGGGCTGTATGGCTTCCTGAACGAGCGGAAGGAATCCCCCAGCCGGCCCCATGTGGCCATCGGGGGCACCAGCAATATGCTGAGCTATCCAGAATACAGCGACGTGGAGAAGGCCCGGACCTTCCTGAGCCTGATGGAGACCAGGGACAAGCTGGCCAGCATCATCGCCGGGGATGGGGAGATGGCCTTCACCGTCCGCATCGGGCCGGAGACGGGGGTGCCGGAGATGGTGGACTGCTCCATTGTTACCGCGACTTATTCCACCCGGTCTGGCCAGCAGGGGACCATCGGGGTCATCGGACCCACCAGAATGCAATATTCCCGGGTCATGTCCATCCTGAACATCATGGGGCATCAGTTGACGGACCTGTTCAGCCGAGGGGATGAGACCAATGAATAAAAAGAGAAGAGGAAAGAAAAAGATGAATCCACAGGAAAACCCGCAGGAAATTCCCCAGGAGGAAGCCGTGAACGAGGCCGCGGAGACGGCGGCGGAAGCGGAAGAGAAGGCAGCGCCCCAGGAGCCTACGGAGTTGGAAAAGGCGGAGGCCAAGGCGGCAGAATATCTGGCCATGGCCCAGCGGGTGCAGGCGGATTTTGAGAACTTCCGCCGGAGGAATGAGAGCGTCCGGGCGGACAGCTTCGCCGAGGGCAAGCGAGACGTGGCGGCGGCCATGCTGCCGGTGCTGGATAACCTGGAGCGGGCGGCGGAAGCGGCGGCTGGGTCGGCGGATGAAGGGCTGAAGAGCGGCGTAGAGCTGGTGCTGAAGCAGATGAACGATGTTTATGCCAAGCTGGACGTGAAGCCCATCGACCGGCTGGGGGAGAAGTTCGACCCCAATCTGGAAAACGCGATCCTCCAAGGGACGGAGGAGGAAGGCGCTCCGGGCACGGTGTGCCAGGTGCTACAGAAGGGATACCAGATGGGCGACCGGGTGCTGCGGCACGCCATGGTCAAGGTGGTCCCGGAATAAAAAATGCCAACAAAGCCTTCGGGCTTGAGGGAAGGCCGAAAGGCCGGATAGATGGATATTTTCCAAATTTTGAAAGATAAACGGAGGACAAGATTATGAGCAAGATTATCGGTATTGACCTGGGTACAACCAACAGCTGCGTGGCCGTGATGGAGGGCGGACAGCCCGTCGTCATCGCCAACGCCGAGGGCAGCAGAACCACCCCTTCCGTGGTGGCTTTCACCAAGGACGGCGAGCGCCTGGTGGGGCAGGTGGCCAAGCGCCAGGCCGTGACCAACCCTGACCGGACGGTCATCTCCATTAAGCGGGAAATGGGCACCGGATACAAGGTCAGCATCGACGGCAAGCAGTACACGCCTCAGGACATCAGCGCCATGGTGCTGAGCAAAATGAAGGAAACCGCCGAGAGTTATCTGGGCGAGAAGGTGACCGAGGCGGTCATCACCGTGCCGGCTTACTTCAACGACAGCCAGCGCCAGTCCACCAAGGACGCCGGCCGCATCGCCGGGCTGGATGTAAAGCGCATCATCAACGAGCCCACTGCGGCCTCCCTGGCTTATGGCCTGGATAAGGAAGAGAACCAGAAGATCCTGGTGTATGACCTGGGCGGCGGCACCTTCGACGTCAGCATCCTGGACATCGGCGACGGCGTGTTCGAAGTGCTGAGCACCAACGGTAATACCCGCCTGGGCGGCGACGATTTCGACGAGCGGATCATCAACTATGTGGCTGAACAGTTCAAGAAGGAAAACGGCATCGACCTGAAGCAGGATAAGATCGCGGCCCAGCGGCTGAAGGAAGCCGCCGAGAAGGCGAAGATCGAGCTGAGCGGCACCACCACCGCCAACATCAACCTGCCCTTCATCACCGCCGACGCTACTGGCCCCAAGCATCTGGACGTGACCCTGACCCGGGCCAAGTTCGACGAGCTGACCGCTGATCTGGTGGAAGCCACCATCGAGCCCATGCGCAAGGCCCTGAAGGACGCGGGCCTGACCGTAGACCAGGTGAACAAGGTGATCCTGGTAGGTGGCAGCACCCGGATTCCCGCCGTGCAGGACGCGGTGAAGAAGATCACCGGCAAGGAGCCCTTCAAGGGCATCAACCCGGATGAGTGCGTGGCCATCGGCGCGGCCATCCAGGGCGGCGTGCTGGCTGGCGACGTGAAGGACGTGCTGCTGCTGGACGTGACGCCCCTGAGCCTGGGCTTGGAGACGGAGGGACACATCTTTACCCGCCTGATCGACCGGAACACCACCATCCCCACCAGCAAGAGCCAGGTGTTCTCCACCGCCGCGGATGGACAGACCACCGTGGAAATCAACGTGCTGCAGGGCGAGCGCCAGATGGCCTATGACAACAAGAGCCTGGGCCGATTCCAGCTGACCGGCATCGCTCCCGCACCCCGGGGTGTGCCGCAGATTGAGGTTACCTTCAGCATCGACAATAACGGCATCGTGAACGTATCCGCCAAGGACAAGGCCACCGGTCACGAGCAGCAGATCACCATTACCGCCAGCACCAACCTGAGCGAGGAGGAGATCAACCAGCGCGTGAAGGAAGCCGAGCAGTACGCGGAAGAGGATAAGAAGCGCAAGGAAGAGGTAGAGACTCTGAACCGGGCGGATTCCCTGATCTACGAGACGGAGAAGACCCTGCGGGACAACGGCGACAAGCTGTCCGACGAGGACAAGAGCGCCGTCCAGAGCGAGATCGACGCCTTCAAGAAGATTCGGGAGGGGAACAACGCCTCCGAGATCAAGAACGCCATGGAAGGCTTTACCCAGAAGGTATATCAGATCTTCGGCAAGCTGTATCAGCAGCAGGCCGGGGAGCAGGGCCCCATGGGTGGACAGCCGGAAGCCGGCAGCATGAATAGTGACGGCAGCGTCAACGCGGACGGCAGCGTAGAATAACAAAATCGAATCGAAATCAGCCCGCTCCTTCGGGAACGGGCTTGATTCCGATACTGAGGTGAAGAAATTTGGCGGACAAGCGTGATTATTACGAGGTGCTGGGCGTCAGCAAGAACGCCACGGAGGACGAGATCAAGCGGGCCTATCGGAAGAAGGCCAAGGAATGCCATCCGGACCTGCACCCCAATGACGAGGAAGCGGTGAAGCGTTTCGCGGAGCTGAACGAGGCCAACGAAGTGCTGAGCGACCCAGACAAGCGGGCCCGGTACGACCAGTTTGGCTTCAACGACCCCATGGGCGGCATGGGCGGAGGCGGCGGAAATCCCTTCGGCGGGTTCGACTTCAGCGGCATGGGAGGCATGGGCGGCGTCGGCGATATCTTCGACCAGCTGTTCAACGGTGGCATGGGCAGCCGCACCCGGGCCCAGGGGCCGGTGCAGGGCAATGATCTGCGCTACGAGCTGCGGATCACCTTCGAGGAGGCGGCCAAGGGCTGTGAAAAGAGCTTCGAGATCAACCGCAGCGAGGTCTGCGACACCTGCAAGGGCAACGGCGCCAAGCCGGGAACCCAACCAGTGACCTGTGCCACCTGCCAGGGCACGGGCCAGATTCGGTCCTCCAGCGGATGGATGACCACCGTGCGGACCTGCCCCTCCTGCGGCGGCAGCGGAAAGGTAGTGATGGACAAATGCACCGGGTGCGGCGGCAGCGGCCGGGTTCGCAAGAAGCGGACCGTGACGGTAAAGGTGCCTGCGGGCATCGACCATGGCCAAACCATCATCATGAACAATCAGGGCGAGCCTGGGCTGCGAGGCGGCCCCAATGGCGACCTGTTCATCACGGTGAACGTGCGGCCCCACAAGGTTTTCCAGCGGGATGGATACAACCTGATGCTGGAATTCCCCATTAGCTTTGTGACAGCTGCCCTGGGCGGTGAGGTGGAGGTGCCGACGCTGAACGGCCCGGTGAAGTACAAGATTCCCGAAGGTACCCAGCCCGGCACGGAATTCCGCATCAAGGGTGAAGGCATTCCCATGCTGCGTTCCAGCAACAAGGGGGATCTGATCATGCGGGTAAAGGTAGAAATTCCCAAGCGGTTGAACAACCGGCAGAAGGAGCTGCTGCGGGAATTTGACGGAACCACCAGTGACAAGGAATATGAGGGCCGGAAAGGCTTCATGGACCGAGTGAAGGAACTGTTTAATTCATAGGAAGATAAAAAGCTATCCCCTCCCTTTCTGGGAGGGGATAGCTTTTTGGACCTCCGCTTCGTGGAGGAGCTTTATTCAGTTAGGTGCTTACGCTGCCCTCTCTCCAAGAGCTTTGATCCGCGTTTTTACGCCTCCAGCTCCGCTTTGCAATCCTCCAACAGGCGAATGATGGGCAGCTGCTGGGGACAGGCGGCTTCGCATTGGCCGCAGGCGATGCAGCTGCTGGCTCGGCCCCGGCCCTGAGTAACGATGTCGTATTCCCGCACGGTGCGGAACTTGGGGCTGCCCTTCTTGCGATTCTCCACATTGAATATTTCCGGAATCGGGATCTCCATAGGGCAGCCCTTGGTGCAGTAATGGCAGGCGGTGCAGGGGATGGATTTATCCGCGTCCAGAGCCTGCTGGGCTTGGTGAATCAGCGCCATTTCCACCTCTGACAGGGGCGTAAAGGGGCTCATGGTTTTGAGATTATCCTCCATCTGGGCCAGATTGCTCATGCCGCTGAGCACGGCATGCACATTCTCCAGCCCCGCGGCGAATCGCAGGGCCCAGCTGGCATAAGAGGCCTGGCTGCCAGCCTGGTCATAAACCTGGCGAACGGTGGGAATGGGGTCGGCCAGAATGCCGCCCTTGACGGGCTCCATGATGATGACGGGCTTGCCATGGACGCGGCAGATTTCCCAATTGCGCCGGGAGGCTACCCCTGGGTTCTCCCAGTCGGCATAATTGATCTGCAGCTGGACAAACTCCGCGTCCGGATGGGCCTCCAGCAGCTGCTCCAGCAGCTCTGGATCCGCGTGGAAGGAGAAGCCCCAATGCTTGATGAGACCCTTTTCCTTCTGCTCCCGGACGAAATCCCACAGACCGTATTCGTCGTATTTTTGCCAGGTGGAGCGCTGCAGGGCATGGAGCAGATAATAATCGATATAGCCGGCGCCGGTGCGCTCCAGGCTGGTGTAGAACTCCTGCTTGGCGCTCTGCTCATCCTGGCACATCATGGTGGCATGCAGCTTGGTGGCCAGGGTATAAGCCTGCCGAGGATAGCGATCCGCCACCGCCTGTCGGAAGGCGGCCTCACTGGCCCCGGCGTCATAGACAAAGGCGGTGTCAAAATAGGTTCCGCCAGCAGCGATGAACTGATCCACCATCTGGCACACCTGGGGCACGTCAATGGCGCCCTCCGGGGTCTTGGGCAGGCGCATCAGGCCGAAACCCAGCTTGAAGGGGTTGGGAATGAAAGCCATGATTTCGCATCTCCTTTACAATATAATTTGATAAAAGGAATCAGATACCAACATCCTGAAATGGTGACACCGCGAAGGAATGCTATCCAGTTCCGAAAACAGCCGCTTATAATTATGCCCTGAAATGGCCGAATTGTCAATGAAAGGACGAAGAAAAATCAAGCTGGGAAATGCCCCCAATGCCTTGTATTCCATATTCTTTTGTGCAAAAGAAAACAGGGCCCGAAGGAGCCCTGAAGATCGATTGATGATAGGAAGATGACCAAGAGAAGGGGATCAGGAGATATACAGCGCTTCCTTCAGGCCGCGGGACTTGGGATTGCTGCTGAGCCGGCGCAGCACCTTGGATTCAATCTGGCGGACCCGCTCCCGCGTGACCCCCAGCATAGCGCCTACCTCCTCCAGGGTGTGCTCATCCTCGCCATTGAGGCCGTAGCGCATGGTGATGACCAGCTTTTCCCGATCCGTCAGCAGCTCATCCATGATCTCGTTGATCTTTTCCCGCATCATGCTCTCGGCCACGGAGGTTTCGGGGTTGGGGGCGTTCTTATCCTCCAGGAAATCCCCCAGGCTGGTATCCTCTTCGTCGCCCACCGGCTTATCCATGGAAACAGCATCCGCCCCGGCGTTAATGTAGTTCAGCACGGTTTGGACGGAAACATCCATGCGCTGGGCCAGCTCCTCGGGGGTGGGATCCCGGTTCAGCTCCTGATACAGCTCTCGCTGGGTTCGGGTCAGCCGATTGATCCCCTCCACCAGATGGACGGGCAGGCGAATCATGCGGCCACTGTCCGCCAAGGAGCGGGAGACGGATTGCTTGATCCACCAGGTGGCATAGGTGGAGAATTTGAACCCTTTATCATATTCAAACTTCTCCACGGCCTTCATCAGGCCTAAATTCCCGTTCTGAATCAGATCCAGCAGGGGGAGGCCGCGGCCGATATATTTCTTCGCGATGGAAACCACCAGCCGCAGATTGCAGACGATCAGCGTATTCTTCGCCTCTTCATCCCCTTCGGCGGCGCGCTTGGCGATATCGTATTCCTGTTCTGCCGTCAGCACAGGATGGTTGCCAATCTCTTTTAAATAAAGGCGCACAGAATCCTGCGTATAGGCCAGCTCGGCCTCGGAAAGAGACATTTCTTCCGTGGATTCCTCCTCGGAGAAGGAATCGACAGGGGCCGTCTCCGGCTTGGGCGCAGAGGTTTCCGAACCCACAGGAACGCCCAGCTCCTCCATCGTGCTCAGCAGGCGCTCCAGCTGTTCGGAATCCAGATGAAGATCCCCCAGCGTCTGGGTGATCTCTTCATATGTTAAAAAACCCTGTTCCTGCCCTTTGGCATACAGCTGGCTGATCAGCTGCTCGGGCAAAGTCGCTTTTTGGGAATCCAAATTATAGCTCCTTCCATCGCTCGGTCATTTCGGGAGATAATCCTCGCCGGGGAAAACCGGTTCTACCTTTTTTATTCGATGCGGTGTTTGAAATTCCCTGCCATGTTTCGCAAACTGTTTTGATTTTTCATGCATAGCAGGAAAAAGAGATCGCTCCGAAGGGAGCTGGGAGATTATAACATGAGTTTTCCAGATTGAAAAGAGCGGCGGGAAACGAAAAATCCGAAACCTTGAAAAACAGGGGAGGTTGGTGTATGATAGAACCTGTTGATTTTTGTCGAAATCAACAGGAAGGGAAAGGAAGCTTCCATGGCCAAGATCATTGCGATTACAAATCAAAAGGGCGGCGTCGGAAAGACGACGACCGCTGTCAATTTATCCGCCTGGCTGGCAGAGATGGGGAAGAAGACTCTGATGGTGGATCTGGACCCCCAGGGGAACACCACCAGCGGCCTGGGCTGCCGGGTGAAGGAGAATAATTCCATCTACGACGCCCTGATGGGCCGGGCCAAGATGGAGGATTGCGTCCAGAAAACCGGCGTCAAAAAGCTGAAGCTTATCGGCTCCGACATTCGCCTGGCCGGGGCGGAGGTGGAGCTGGTGGGGGAGGAGAAGCGGGAATACTATCTGAAGACCCTGCTGGCCCCCCTTCGGGAGGAGTTTGATTACATCATGATCGACTGCCCCCCCAGCCTGAGCCTGCTGACGTTGAACGCCCTGGCGGCGGCGGACTCCGTGCTGATTCCCATCCAGTGCGAATATTACGCGCTGGAAGGGGTCACCAGCCTGATGAACACCGTCAGTCGCGTGAAGAAGACCATGAACCCTCGGCTGGAGATCGAGGGCGTGCTGCTGACCATGCTGGACGGGCGGACCAATTTGGGCCTGCAGGTGGTGGAGCAGGTGAAGAAGCACTTTAAAAAGGAAGTTTTTGCCACCACCATTCCGCGGAACGTCCGCCTGGGGGAAGCCCCCAGCCATGGGGAGCCCATCCATATCTACGATCCGAAGAGCTCCGGCGCCCTGGCTTACCACGCGCTGGCGAAAGAAGTGATATCCCGCAACCGCAAGAAAGCATAAGGAGGAGAGCGATCCATGGCAAAGAAGGCGCATGGCCTGGGCCGAGGGCTGGACTCCCTTTTCGCGGAAACGGAGGAGTGGGACAGCGCGGGTCTGCAGGAAATACCCATCGGGGATCTGGACATCAACCCGGACCAGCCCCGAAAATCCTTTGACGAAGAGAGCATCGCCATGCTGGCGGAGAGCATCCGGGATCAGGGCGTTTTGCAGCCTCTGATCGTGGTGGCCTCCAGCAATGGCCGCTATCGGATTATCGCCGGGGAGCGGCGCTACCGGGCCAGCCGGCAGGCGGGGCTGGAGAAGGTGCCCTGCCTGGTGAAGGAATTGGACATCGTCCGGCAGATGGAGATCGCCCTGATCGAAAATCTGCAGCGGGAGGATCTGAACCCCATCGATGCGGCCCAGGGCATTCGCGCCCTGATGCAGCAATGCGGATACACCCAGGATAAGGTGGCCGCCCGGCTGGGGAAGAGCCGCCCGGCGGTGGCGAATCTGCTGCGGGTGCTGAACCTGCCGGAGGAGATTACGGACATGGTCCGGGATGGTCTGCTCAGCGCAGGTCATGCCCGGGTGCTGGCGGGGTTGACCACGGCGGAGGATCAGATTCGTCTGGGGAAGAAGGCGGCGGAGGAAGGCCTGAATGTGCGCCAGCTGGAAGCCCTGGCCGCTCAGATTAAGAGCCCGGCCAAGAAGCCCGCGGCCAAGAAGCGGGAGCTGGAGCCGGAGCTGAAGGAACTGCAGGAGCGCCTGCTGGAGCGGACTGGCATGCGGGCCACCCTGACCGGTACGCCGAAGAGGGGCAAGATCGTGCTGCAATACGCCAGCCTGGATGAGTTGAACCGGCTGAGCGAAATGCTGGGATTGGGATAAGGGCGAGGAGAATGAGTAAGAAAGATTTGCCGCGGCTGCCCTATCTGGACGGGCCCCTGAGCCATCCGTTTTATAGCAAGGTGGTCAAGCGGATCATCGATCTGCTGCTGGCCCTGGTGCTGCTTATTCCTGGGCTGATCCTCATGATTCCCCTGGCCATCTGGGTGAAGCTGGATTCCCCGGGCCCGGTGATTTATAAGGCGGTGCGGGGCGGATATCATAATCAGCCCTTTTACATCTACAAGTTCCGCAGCATGGTGGTAGGGGCGGACAAAACCGGCGGCACCACCGCGAAGAACGATGACCGGGTGACCCGGGCGGGGCGCGTCATGCGGAAGCTGAAGATGGACGAGCTGCCCCAGCTGTTCAACATCATCAAAGGGGACATGAGCTTTGTGGGCCCCCGGCCGGAGCTGCTTTTGTACACCAATCAGTACACCAAGGAGCAGCAGTGCATCATGTGGGTCCGCCCCGGAGTGACGGACCGATCCAGCATCGTCTACATCGCCCAGGACGAGATCGTGGGCGAGGAGGATCCGGTGGGCAATTTTGAGCGGCTGGTGCTGCCCAAGAAGAATCAGCTGCGGGTGGAATACGCGAAAAGCCAGAGCTTTAGCCTGGATTGGCAGCTGTTCTGGGAGACTATTGCCGGCGTGTTCAAGAAAGCGGAGAAAGCTGCGGCGGAGAGGTAAGGATATGGGCGAATACGAAGCGCGGGTTCACAGCGCCTTCGGCGGGGAACGGCCCCGGGCGGAGGAGGCGGAAACCCTGGCCTGGCTGATCCGGCGAAACGGGCTGGAGATGACCCATCTGAGCCGGGGCAGCCATATCGGCAGCATCTTCAGCGTCGCGGAGATCATCGCCGTGCTCTACAGCGGGGTGCTGCGCCTACGGCCGGAGGAGCCTAAATGGCCGGAGAGGGATCGGTTGATCCTGAGCAAGGGCCACGCGGGCAGCGCGGTCTATTCCGCCCTGGCGGAGCGGGGCTTCTTCCCGGTGGAGGAACTGAAAGAGCATTACGCCAACGGCTCCCGGCTCAGCGGCCATGTGAGCCACAAGGGCGTGCCGGGGGTGGAGGTTTCCACCGGCGCTCTGGGCCATGGACTGCCCATTGGGGCGGGGCTGGCCTTGGGAGCGCGGATGGACGGAGAAACCTGGCGGACCTGCGTGGTGCTGGGGGACGGGGAATGCGACGAGGGCGCGGTCTGGGAGGCGGCGCTGCAGGCGGCCCAGTATGGGCTGGACCGGCTGGTGGCGGTGGTGGATTACAACCATATGCAAAGCCTGGATTTCGTGGAGAAGACCTTGCGGCTGGAGCCCTTCGAGGCGAAATGGCGGGACTTTGGCTGGAACGCCTGGAGCTGCGACGGCCATGATATCCCCGCCCTGCGGGAGGCCTTCGACTGGGCCTGGCAAAATGCTGGCAGCGGTAAGCCCTCCGTCATCCTGGCCCATACCGTCAAGGGCAAGGGCGTCAGCTTTATGGAAAACAACATTCTCTGGCATTATCGGACGCCCCAGGGCGAGGAATATGAGGCGGCGCTGCAGGAATTGGAGGCGCAAAGGCCATGAGAGACGCGTTTGTGCGGGCGCTGCTGCGGGAGATGGCCCAGGATCCCAGGGTGGTGCTGATCACGGGGGATCTGGGTTTCGGGGTGCTGCGCCCGGTAAAGGAACAGTATCCGGACCGGCTGATCAACGCGGGCATCGCCGAGCAGAGCATGGTGGGCCTGGCAGCCGGGCTGGCCATGACGGGGCGGAAGGTGGTGGTCTATTCCATCGGGAATTTTCCCACCCTGCGGCCCTTGGAGCAGATTCGGAATGATTGCGCCTATCACGGGCTGGATGTGAAGATCGTGTGCGTGGGCGGCGGATTTGTGTACGGCAGCCTGGGCATGAGTCACCATGCCACGGAGGATATGGCCATCCTGCGGGCGATTCCGGAGATCACCTGCTTTACCCCTGGCGATCCAGCGGAGACGGAGGCGGCGGTGCCGGTGATGTTCGCCACCCCTGGTACCTGCTATCTGCGGCTGGGGCGGGGCAACGAGCCCTATGCTCATGAGGAAAAGATCATTGATTGGACCTTCCCCCAGTCGGTGCGCCTGCGGGAGGGGAAGGATATCGCCCTGCTGTCCGCGGGAGGGATCCTGGTGGAGCTGAAGCGGGCGGCGGAGCAGCTGGCGGAAATGGGCGTTTCCGCCGAGGTGGTCAGCTTCCCCTGCCTGAAGCCCATGGATCGGGAGGCCATCCTGGAGATCGCCGCCCGTCATCGGGACATCATCACCGTGGAGGAGCATAACATCGTGGGGGGCTTCGGCAGCGCGGTCTGCGAGGTCATCGCCGAAAGCGGCGCCGGCAGCCGGGTCCATCGCCTGGGGCTGGAGGATTGCTTTACCACAGTGGTAGGGGATCAGGCTTATCTGCGCCATGTGTACGGCATGGACGCGGAGGCCATCGTGAAAAAGACCATGGAGATAATCGGGAAAAGATGAAAAGAGAACTGACCTTAGATGAGATTCACGCGGAGCTGCTGGAGCAGCTCCGCGATATTACCGCCGTCTGCAACCGCCACGGGATTCAGTACAACCTGATGTGCGGCACGCTGCTGGGGGCTGTGCGCCACAAGGGCTTCATCCCCTGGGACGATGATGTGGACCTGCTGCTGACCCGGGAGGAGTTCACCAAGCTGCGGAAGGTCTATCCCCTGGAGTGCGACCAGCGCTTCGAGCTGACCTATCTGGATACCTGGACCCCTCGGGTCATGAATCGAGACCCAGAAAAGGCGGCGGCCTTTACGGATCTGTTTATCCTGGATCCGCTGCCGCCGGCGGGCTGGCGGAGAAAGCTGCATCTGCTGCATCTGCACCTGCTGCAGGGCATGATGAAAAAGAACGTGGATTACAGTCGTTTTGGGCTGAAAAACCGGATTCTGCTGCGGGTCACCCATCTGATGGGGCTGCCCTTTTCCTACCAATGGAAGGCTAAGCGGTATGAAAAGGTGTCCACGAAGGTGAAGACGGGCAACGATCTGCACATGAGCAACGGGGCCTTCGAGCTGATGACCCATGTCTGGCATCCGGAGCAATTTGCCGAGAAGATCAAGATTCCCTTCGAGGGCATCGATTGCCTGATTCCGAAAAAATATCAAGAGGTGCTGACCATCCTCTTCGGCCCGGACTACATGACGCCGCCCCCGCCGGAGGAAAGAGTCGCGAAGCATTTGGACTTATGAACGAGATGTATTTTTGCCCCCTGTTTTCCGGCTCCAGCGGGAACGCGCTTTTCTGCCAATACGGCAACACGCGGCTGCTGATCGACGCGGGAAAGCCGGGGCGGCAGATTGAGGAGGCGCTGCGGTCCATCGGGGTGGATCCGGCCACCCTCAGCGGCGTGCTGATTACCCATGAGCACAGCGATCATATCCACGGCGCGGGGATCATCTCCCGGAAATATCATCTGCCCCTGTTTGCCACCTCCGGCACCTGGGCGGCCATGGCCGGCAAAATCGGGAAGATTGCCCCGGAATTCCGGCAGGAGATTCAGGCGGGGCGGGATTTCTATTTAGGGGAGATCGGCGTCGCGCCCTTTCCCATCCCTCACGACGCGGCGGACCCGGTGGGCTTCCGGCTGTATGGCGGGAGCTTGAGCATCGCCACGGCCACGGACTTGGGGCATTTTTCCCGATTCGTGTATGACCAGATTGCTGGCAGCGATCTGATTCTGCTGGAGAGCAACCACGATCCGGACATGCTGCGGGCTAATCCCCACTACAATATGCAGTTGAAGACCCGGATCTTAGGGGATCACGGACATCTGAGCAACGAAGCCTGCTCCGAAGCCCTGGTGCATTTGATCGCCGCTGGTACCGGCACGGTGCTGCTGGGGCATTTGAGCGGGGAAAACAACACGCCGGAGCTGGCCCGGCAGGTGTCGATCCAGGCCCTGGCCCGGGAGGGGATTCAGCCTGGCCGGGATGTACAGCTGGACGTGGCCCTGAGGGACCATACAGGGCCAGTATATACCATCAGACAAGTGACAGATTAGTCGTAAGCGCGCGGGAGTTCCACTCCGGGGCACGCTCTCGCTCCGTTCCAGACGTAGCGGCACAAAGCGGTTGACTTCGCGCGAGCGCTCGCCACCCGCTAAGTGCCGACGTCTTCCAAGGGCCCCAGAGTGAAACATCCCTTCGCACGACTAATCAGGTACGGACAGGAGAAAGAAGATGATCATACTATCGCTGCAGGGGGTGAAGAAGAGCTTCGGCACCCATGAGGTGCTGAAGGACGCCAGCTTTACCCTGCAGGAGGGAGAACGCATGGGCCTGGTGGGGGTCAATGGCAGCGGCAAGAGTACGCTGATGAAGATCATCGCCGGGCAGGAGACCGCAGACGAGGGAACCGTCAGCATCCAGAAGGGCTTGCGGCTGGGATACCTGGCCCAGCAGGGGGAGCTCAGTGGGGAGGAGACCGTGCTGCGGGTGCTGGAAAGCGTGTTCGACCCCATCGTCGCCCTGGAGCAGGAGATGCGGGAGACGGAGGCCCAGATGGCCGAGGCGGCGGGCGATCCGGAGCTGCTGCGGCGGCTGGGCGGAAAATATGACAGCCTGACCCGGGCCTTTGAGGACGGCAATGGCTACGGATGGCGCAGCCAGGTCCAGGGGGTGCTGGCTGGGCTGAACCTCCGGGAGTATCAGGATCAGCGGACGAGAATTCTTTCCGGCGGGGAAAGAACCAGACTCTGTCTGGGGCGGATGCTGCTGAGCAATCCGGATCTGCTGCTGCTGGATGAGCCCACCAACCACCTGGATTTGAAGAGCATCGCCTGGCTGGAGGAATATCTGCAGAGCTATCGGGGGGCGGTACTGGTGATCAGTCATGACCGCTATTTTATGGACCATGTGTGCGACAGAATGGCGGAGCTGCTGATGGGTGCCATTGAGACCTACAGCGGAAACTATACCGAGTATCTGGAAAAGCGCACCCAAGTGTACGAAATTCGCATGAAGGCCTGGCAGATGCAGCAGCGGGAGATTGCCCGGGAGGAAGCCATCATCGCCACTTACCGCCGCTTCAATCGCGAAAAGAGCATCAAGGCGGCGGAGAGCCGGGAAAAGCGGCTGGAGAAAATAGAGCGGCTGGAGAAGCCCCAGGAGGAAGGGGCGATTCATTTCCATTTTGAAACCCGGCGGCGCACGGGGGAGGATGTACTAATCGCGGAGGGCCTGCGCAAGGGATACCAGGATCGGACCCTGTTCCAGGATCTGAAAATGCACGTCCGGGCCGGGGACCGCATCGCTCTGATCGGGGATAACGGCACTGGGAAATCCACCTTGTTTAAGTGCCTTATCGCCCAGGAGAGGCCGGACGCCGGCATGATTCGCTGGGGCGCTGGCGTGGATATCGGATATTACGACCAGCACCAGGTGGGGCTGGACGAGGGAAAGACCATCCTGGACGAGGTGTGGGATAAGTTCCGGCGGCTAGAGCAGTACGAGGTTCGGGGGGCCTTGGGCCAATTCCTCTTCACGGGGGACGAGGTGTTCAGCCCTATCTCCACCCTCAGCGGCGGGGAGAAGGGACGGGTGGCCCTGACGGAACTGATGCTGCGGAAGGATAATGTGCTGCTGCTGGACGAGCCCACCAACCATCTGGACATGGACAGCCGGGAGGTGCTGGAGGAAGCCCTGGAGGGCTTCGACGGGACGATCATCGCCATCAGCCATGACCGGTATTTCATCAATCGCTTCGCCCAGAAGGTATGCGTGCTGGAGGATGGGCGGCTGAAGGAATACCTGGGGAACTATGACGACTATTTCGCCAAGGTGAGCCGGGATCAGGAGCCGGACGGGGATCTGCCCCAGATGACGAAGACTGCCGCGGACAAGGAAAAGAAGCGCAGCAGGGAAGAGCAGCGGAAGGAAAAGGAACGGAAGGAGAGGCTGAAGGCCCTGGAGAAGGAAATCGCCGGGGCGGAGGCCGAGGCGGAGCGGATGGAAAAGCTGCTTTCCGACCCCGAGACCTATAAAGACCCGGAGGAGGGGGCCCGGATTACCCGGGAGTATAACGCGAAAAAGGAAAAGATTGACCAGCTGTACGAAGCCTGGGCGGAGCTGGAAGAGACATAAAGAGGAAGGAAAAGAGAGGCTGTTTTCCGAATGGGGAGGAGCTTCTTTTTTTATACGTTGATGGGAGGATTCCCTGCATAATGGGGGAGGAGGAATTTAGGCCGGAAATAGGAAGAAAAAAAGACAATGGATATGGATACGCTTGAAGAAGTGTTCAAAAAGAGTACTGAGAAAGTGTTGAAAAATAAGGGGTTAATAGAAACATGAATCTTCCTGAAAAGCGGGAAAACCCATAAATTAACGCGATTTGTTCAAAATATGGGCACGCATGAAACGGTGTACTAAACTAATTTCAAAAAGCAAGATAAATGGCCGAGTTGGGGGATTGACAAGTCCAAAATTTTTCAAAATTTTTTTCAAAAAACCGGGTTTTCCCTATTGATTTGCTTGACCAAGTCGTGTATAATGCGACTGTTGTCTGTGTAGGGATGAAGGGGTAAGTTGCCGCCAGGCCAGGCGGGTAATTATCCTGGACCAGCCCGTCAATCGGGCGACGGACTCGAAAAGCCGAACCCGGGGGAGCACCTGCGAACTCCCTCCAAAGCGGCAAAACGAGAACGAAATCGAGGAGGTTAAAAGGTAATGGCCAACCAGAAAATTCGTATCAAGCTGAAGAGCTACGAGCACAAATTGATCGATCAGAGTGCCGAGCGGATCGTGGAAACCGCCAAGCGCACTGGCGCCCGTGTCTCCGGCCCCATCCCGCTGCCCACCGAGCGTGAGGTAGTGACCATCCTGCGCGCTGTGCACAAGTACAAGGACAGCCGCGAACAGTTCGAGCGCCGGACTCACAAGCGTTTGATCGACATCATTAACCCGAATCCCAAAACGGTGGACGCCATGATGAAGCTGGATCTTCCTGCTGGTGTCGAAATCGAAATGAAGCTGTAAGCGGGAGGAAAGAAGAATGAAGAAAGCGATCGTGGGTAAAAAGATCGGTATGACTCAGGTCTTCGCGGAAGACGGACGTCTGATCCCGGTCACCGTGATTGAAGCGGGCCCCTGCACTGTGGTGCAGACGAAGAACAAGGAAAGCGATGGCTACGACGCCGTGCAGGTCGGTTTTGGCGATCTGACCGAGACTCGGGCCAAGAAGCTGCTGAACAAGCCGGAGCTGGGCCATTTCAAGAAGGCCGGTGTGGATGCCAAGCGTCATCTGCGGGAATTCCGGTTCGACGACTGCAGCGGCTATAAAGTGGGCGACGTGCTGAAGGCCGATCAGTTCGCCAGCGGCGACAAGATCGACGTTACCGGCACCAGCAAGGGCCATGGCTACACCGGTGCCATTCAGCGCTGGAATCAGCACACCGGCCCCATGGCGCACGGCTCCAAGTATCACCGCGGCGTTGGCTCTCTGAGCGCGAACTCCGACCCGAGCCGGGTGTTCAAGAACAAGCACATGGCTGGTCACTATGGTGTGGATCGGGTCACGGTGCAGAATCTGGAAGTCGTCCAGGTGGACGCGGAACGCAACCTGCTGCTGGTCAAGGGCGCTGTGCCCGGCCCCAACGAAGGCCTGCTGATCATCCGTGACACCGTCAAGGCCTAAGGTGAAGGGAAGGAGAAAGTACAATGGCTAAGACTGCTCTTTATAATATGGAAGGAGCGACCATTGGCGAGGTGGAGCTGAGCGACGCGATTTTCGCCGCTCCCATCAACGAAGCCGCCATGCATCTGGTCGTCCGTTCCTACCTGGCAGCCCAGCGCCAGGGCACCCAGAGCGCCCTGACCCGCGGAGAGGTTCGCGGGGGCGGCCGGAAGATCTACCGCCAGAAGGGCACCGGTAACGCTCGGCACCATGGCAACCGCGCGCCTCAGTTCAAGCACGGCGGCGTGGTGTTCGCGCCCAAGCCCCGGGATTACGTCGTAGGCGTGAACAAGAAGGTTCGCCGGCTGGCGTTTCGCAGCGCTCTGACCGCGAAGTTCAACGCCGGCGAGATCATCGTCGTGGATGCGCTGAACCTGAAGGAAGCCAAGACCAAGCTGATGGCGGAAGCCCTGAAGAAGCTGAACGCCGACCGCAAGGCTCTGGTGGTTCTGCCGGAGCGGGACGAGAACGTCGTTCGCGCCACCGCGAACCTGGCCCAGGCGAAGACCACTTATGTCAACACCCTGAATGTGTATGACATCCTGAATGCTGGCAAGGTCGTGCTGACCAAGGCCGCCAAGGAATCCGTCGAGGAGGTGTACGCGTAATGAAGAATGCCTATGATATCATCAAGCGCCCCGTCCTCACTGAAAAGGCGTATGAAGGCATCGCCGACAAGCGCTATGTCTTCGAAGTAGATGTTCACGCCAACAAGGCCGAGATCAAGGCCGCCATCGAAACCGTTTTCGCGGACGACGGCGTGAAGGTGGAAAAGGTGAACACCCTGCGGACCATCGGTAAGATCAAGCGGCAGGGACGGACCCAGGGCAGAACGCCCGAGACCAAGAAGGCCTATGTCACGCTGAAGAAGGACTCCAAGCCCATCAAGTTCTTCGAAGGCATGGGCGAGTAAATAGCAGGGAGGAGACGAAAACATGGCTATTCGAGTTTACAAGCCGACTTCGCCCGCCCGGCGCTTCATGTCGGTTCTGACCTACGAGGAGATTACGAAGAAGAAGCCCGAGAAGAGCCTCACCGAGTACCTCAAGAAGAACGCCGGCCGCAACAACCAGGGCAAGATTACCGTGCGTCATCAGGGCGGCGGCAACAAAGTCAAGTATCGTATCATCGACTTCAAGCGGGATAAGATCGACATCCCCGCCAAGGTCAACGCGATCGAGTATGATCCGAACCGCAGCGCCTTCATTGCTCTGCTGTTCTACGCCGACGGCGAGAAGCGCTACATCCTGGCGCCTCTGGGCCTGAAGGTGGGCGACACCGTGATCTCCAGCGACAACGCGGACATCAAGCCCGGTAACGCCCTGCCCATCAGCAACATCCCCGTCGGTACCCTGATCCACAACCTGGAGATCAAGCCCGGCCGCGGCGGACAGCTGGTTCGCAGCGCGGGCATGAGCGCCCAGCTGATGGCGAAGGAAAACGGATACGCGCAGGTGCGTCTGCCCAGCGGCGAAATGCGGAAGCTGCCGCTGAACGCGAAGGCCACCATCGGTACTGTTGGCAACACTGATCATGAGAACGTTCGCCTGGGGAAGGCCGGCCGGGTTCGTCACATGGGCGTCCGTCCCACCGTCCGCGGCGTTGTTATGAACCCCAATGATCACCCGCACGGCGGCGGCGAGGGCAAGAGCCCCGTCGGTATGCCCGCTCCTGTGACCCCTTGGGGCAAGCCCGCGCTGGGTTACAAGACCCGGAAGCACAAGAAGTATTCCAACAAGATGATCGTCAAGCGCGCCGGCAAGAAGTAATCGGAAGGAGGCTACTGAGAGGAAATGAGTCGTTCCATTAAAAAGGGCCCCTATGTAGAGGGCGCGCTGATGAAGCGCATTACAGAGATGAACAATTCCGGTAAGAAGAGCGTCGTGAAGACCTGGAGCCGCTCCAGCACGATCTTCCCGGATTTCGTGGGACACACCATCGCCGTTCATGACGGACGGAAGCATGTGCCGGTCTATGTGACTGAAGACATGGTTGGCCACAAGCTGGGCGAGTTCGCCCCCACCCGCACCTTCCGTGGACACGCGGGCGACAAGAACAGCAATCGGAAATAAGGAGAGGAGTTGAAAGTCTATGGCTACCCGTTCTAAGGAAAAAGCGGCAGCCCGTAAGGCGAATGCCGACAAGCGGCCGCAGGCTCATGCCAAGTACGTTCGCATCTCTCCCCGCAAGGTGAAGATCGTCATCGATCTGATCCGCGGCAAGAATGTGGACGAAGCCCTGGCCATTCTGCAGTACACCCCCAAGGCTGCCAGCCCCGTTGTCGCGAAGCTGCTGAACAGCGCCATCGCCAACGCGGTGAACAACCAGGAGTTGAACCGCCAGAACCTTTATGTCGCAGAGGTGTATGCCAATCCTGGCCCCACCCTGAAGCGGTACGTTGCCCGCTCTCGCGGCAGCGCATCTCCCATGCTCAAGCGCACCAGCCATATCAGCGTGGTGCTTGACCAGAAGTAAGGCGAAGGAGGATTCAACATGGGTCACAAGGTAAATCCCCATGGCGCGCGCGTTGGTGTCATCTATGACTGGAGCACCCGCTGGTACGCCGGGAAGAAGGATTTCGCAGACAATCTGGTGGAAGATTACAAGCTTCGCAAGATGCTGAAGGAAAAGTATTACTCCACCGGTATTTCTCACATTGACATTGAGCGCACCGCGCAGACCATGACCGTGAACATCTTCACCGCGAAGCCCGGCATGATCATCGGCCGCGGCGGCGCCGGCATCGAAGAGCTGAAGAAGACCATCAACGATTTCCTGGGCCATCCCGCCCACATCAACGTGATGGAAATCAAGCAGCCGGACGCGGACGCGCAGCTGGTGGCGGAAAACATCGCCCAGCAGCTGGAAAAGCGCATCAGCTTCCGTCGGGCCATGAAGCAGAGCCAGCAGCGCGCCATGAAGGTTCCCGGCGTCAAGGGAATCAAGACCGCCGTGGGCGGCCGGCTGGGCGGCGCCGATATCGCTCGGACCGAGCGCTATCATGAAGGTTCCACCCCGCTGCAGACGCTGCGCGCCAACATCGACTACGGCTTTGCCGAAGCGAAGACCACCTATGGTCGCCTGGGCGTAAAGGTCTGGATCTACAAGGGACAGATCCTGCCCAAGTCCAAGAAGGCTCCCATTGCGAAGGAGGGAAAGTAACCAATGCTGATGCCGAAGAGAGTAAAGCGCCGCAAGGTATTCCGCGGACGCATGAAGGGAAAGGCCCAGCGCGGTAATTTCCTGGCTTATGGAGATTACGGCCTGCAGGCCATGGAGCCCTGCTGGGTGACCAGTCAGCAGATCGAGGCTGCTCGTATCGCCCTGACCCGTTACACCAAGCGTGGCGGCCAGGTGTGGATCAAGATCTTCCCCGACAAGCCTGTCACCGCTAAGCCCGCCGAAACCCGCATGGGTTCCGGTAAAGGCGCTCCTGAATACTGGGTTGCAGTGGTTAAGCCCGGCCGCGTACTGTTCGAGGTCAAGGGTGTGCCGGAAGAAACCGCCCGCGAGGCGCTCCGTCTGGCCAGCCACAAGCTGCCCCTGAAGACCAAGTTTATCATGAAGGCCAATGAGGCCAAGACTGAAGCGGGTGGTGAAGAAGCATGAAGGCAAACGAATTGACTGCAATGACCACAGAGCAGCTGGAGGAAAAGGTCAAGGAGCTGAAGAGCCAGCTGTTCAGCCTTCGCTTCCAGCTTGCTACAGGCCAGCTGCAGAACACCATGCAGATCAGCGAAACCAAGCGCGACATCGCACGGTGCAAGACGATCCTGCGCCAGAAGGCACAGTAAGAAGGAGGCAGCTGAAAGATGGAAGAAAGAGGACTGCGTAAAACCCGGATCGGCGTCGTGATCAGCGACAAGATGGATAAGACCTGCGTCATCCAGATCAAGACCCGCGTCCGTCATCCGCTGTATGGCAAGATTATGAACCGCACCAGTAAGCTGAAGGTTCATGACGAAAACAACGAGTGCGGCATCGGCGATACCATCCGCGTGATGGAAACTCGTCCGCTGAGCAAGGATAAGCGCTGGCGTCTGGTCGAGATTCTCGAAAAGGCGAAGTAAGGCGTCTTCCGAGGGATGCTCTCCCATTAGAAACCGGTTTGTCTGGGCCTTTGCAGACAGATGCCTGCCGGTTTCTTAATCGGAAGAATGGATTCCTCAAGATTGTAAATTAGGAGGAAAATCACAATGATTCAGCCGCAAACCCGGCTTAAGGTGGCCGATAACTCCGGCGCCAAGGAAATCATGTGCATCCGCGTCCTGGGCGGCTCTTTCCGTCGCGACGGCAGCATCGGTGATGTGATCGTTGCCAGCGTCAAGAGCGCGACTCCCGGCGGCACGGTGAAGAAGGGCGACGTCGTGAAGGCGGTGGTCGTCCGGATGCGCAAGAATAAGCGTCGGTCCGATGGCAGCTACATCAAGTTCGACGATAACGCCGCTGTCATCATCAATGATCAGAAAATGCCCCGCGGGACCCGTATCTTTGGGCCTGTGGCTCGCGAGCTGCGTGAGAAGGATTTCATGAAGATCGTCTCCCTGGCTCCCGAAGTACTGTAAGGAGGCGGAACGGTAATGCATGTAAAGTCCAATGATACCGTCATCGTCATCTCCGGCAAGGATAAGGGAAAGAAGGGGAAGATTTCCGCCGCGTTCCCGAAGCTGAACCGGGTGACTGTCGAAGGCGTCAACGTGGTGACCAAGCACCAGAAGGCCCGGAATCAGATGCAGCCCGGCGGCATTATCCACAAGGAAATGCCCATCGATGCCAGCAACGTCATGCTGGTGTGCCCCAAGTGCGGCAAGCCCGCCCGCGTGGCTCACAAGGTGACCCTGGTTGCGGACGACAATGGCAAGCAGCATCGCAAGATGGTTCGCGTTTGCAAGAAGTGCAACGCGGAGATTGACTGATAAAGGAGGAGCGCCATAATGGCTACCAGAATTAAGGAAAAATATCTGGCCGAGGCTGTTCCTGCTTTGCAGCAGAAGTTCGGCTACAAGAATGTTATGGAAATCCCGAAGCTGAGCAAGATCGTGATCAACATGGGCCTGGGTGATTGCAAGGACAATGCCAAGGCTATGGAGATGGCGGTGAATGAGCTGACCACCATCGCGGGTCAGAAGCCCATGGTGACCAAGGCGAAGAAGTCCATCGCGAACTTCAAGGTTCGTGAGGGCATGAACGTCGGCGCCAAGGTGACGCTGCGCGGCGAGCGGATGGAAGAGTTCATGGACAAGCTGGTTTCCGTCGCGCTGCCCCGCGTGCGTGACTTCCGCGGCGTGAGCACCAAGGCCTTCGACGGCCGTGGTAACTACGCGCTGGGCATCCGTGAGCAGCTGCTGTTCCCCGAAATCGAGTATGACAAGGTAGAGAAGATCCGTGGTATGGAAATGATCTTCGTTACCACCGCCAAGACCGATGAGGAATGCATGGAACTGCTGAAGCTGCTGGGCATGCCTTTTGCCCAGGCGTAAGAACCAGGTTGAAGGAGGAAATTTAAAGTGGCTAAGCTGAGCATGAAACTCAAGCAGTCTCGTCCTGCCAAGTACTCCACTCGCGCTTATACCCGTTGCCGCATCTGCGGACGGCCTCACAGCGTGCTGCGGAAGTATGGCGTGTGCCGTATCTGCTTCCGTGAGCTGGCGTACAAGGGCCAGATTCCTGGCGTCAAGAAAGCCAGCTGGTAAGCGAACCGACCGTCGCCCCAGTGGGGCGTTCGCCGGAGGCGAAAGGAAGGTAAGCGCATCAACCGAAACGAGCAGGGCCGCCGCCCCAAGGCAGCCATGCGAAGATTGAGGTTGCGGTAGTATCTATTTTAGATAGATACTTAGGTTTTGGTAACTCGTGGGAAGGCGAATATACAGATTCGAACCGCCTACGGATCACAGAACAAGCGAGAAATCGAACTGTCTGTGAGATGATTTTACAAGGAGGTCAAAACCATGGTAGTCAATGATCCCATTGCCGATCTGCTCACTCGCATTCGGAATGGACAGGTGGCTCGTCACGATTTTGTGACCGTGCCCGCCAGCAACACCAAGAAGGCCATCGCGAAGATTTTGCTGAACGAAGGCTATGTAAAGGCTGTTGATTTTATCGACGACGGCCTGCAGGGCGAGATCAAAATCACCCTGAAGTATCTCAACGGCAAACAGCAGCCCGTCATCGCCGGTCTGAAGCGGATCAGCAAGCCCGGTCTGCGGGTTTATGCCAAGTGCGACGAGCTGCCCAAGGTTCTGGGCGGCCTGGGCATCGCCATCATCAGCACCAGCAAGGGCCTGATGACGGACAAGGAAGCCCGGAAGAACGATGTGGGCGGCGAAGTGCTGGCCTACGTCTGGTAATAACCGACACGCTATAGGAGGTGTGACAAAATGTCTCGAATCGGAAAGCTTCCGATCACTGTCCCCGCGGGCGTGACGGTTACGGTGGATGAAAACAACCTGGTGACGGTTAAGGGCCCCAAGGGAACCCTGTGCCAGCAGGTGAATCCGGTCATCACCGTGAAGCAGGAGGGCAATATTCTGACCCTCGAACGCCCCTCGGATGCCAAGCCCCACAAGGCCATGCATGGTCTGTATCGGGCGCTGGTTCATAACATGGTCGTCGGCGTGACTGACGGCTTCACCAAGACCCTGGAGCTGGTGGGTACCGGTTATCGCGCCAGTGTCGAGGGCAAGACGCTGACCATCAACATCGGCTTTAGCCATCCTGTTGTGCTGGAAGCGCCGGAAGGAATCACCTATGAGACCCCGAACCAGACCACCATTCTGGTAAAGGGCGCCAACAAGCAGCAGGTCGGCAACCTTGCCGCGGACATTCGCGCGATCCGGAAGCCTGAACCCTATCTGGGCAAGGGCATCAAGTATCACGATGAGCACATCCGCCGCAAGGAAGGCAAGGCCGGTAAGAAGTAAGAGAGGGAGTGACTGCAAATGTTCAAGAAACGTGACCGGAACGAAGTTCGCGTGATTCGTCATGCGCGGGTCCGTAAAAAGATCAGCGGCACCCCTGAAATGCCGCGTCTGTCCGTCTACCGCAGCAACAAGCACATCCAGGCTCAGATCATCGACGACACCAAGGGTGTAACGCTGGTTTCCGCCAGCACCCTGGATGCCGCCCTGAAGGGACAGCTGGAAGAAGTGGACAAGAAGGGTGCTGCGAAGCTGGTCGGCAAGCTCCTGGGTGAGCGCGCTGTCCAGGCCGGCATCAAGAACGTGGTCTTCGACCGGGGTGGGTATGTTTATACCGGCCGTGTGGCCTCCGTGGCTGACGGCGCCCGGGAAGCCGGACTTGAATTCTGATGAAGGAGGACTACGCAAATGCCAAGGTTTGAACAGGAGAGCGAGTTCAAAGAGCGCCTGGTTTCCGTGAACCGCGTATCCAAGACCGTGAAGGGCGGCCGCAACATGCGGTTCAGCGCGCTGGTCGTGGTGGGCGATGAAAATGGCCGCGTGGGCGCCGGCATGGGCAAGGCTGCCGAAATTCCGGAAGCCATCCGCAAGGCCGGTGAGGACGCCAAGAAGCATCTGGTGAACGTGCCGATCGACGGGACCACCATCCCGCATGAAATGACCGGATATTATTCCACCGCCAAGTCCGTGTTGATGCCCGCTCCGGAAGGAACTGGCGTGATCGCCGGCGGCGCGGCCCGTGCTGTGCTGGAAATGGCTGGCATCAAGGATATCCGGACCAAGAGCTATGGAACCAACAATCCCATTAACATGGTGAAGGCCACCTTAGAGGCGCTGAAGAAGCTCCGCAGCGCGGAGCAGGTCGCCAAGATGCGCGGCAAGACCGTGGAAGAGATTCTGGGATAAGGAGGACGTAGAGATGAAACTGAAGATTACTCTGGTGAAATCTCCGATCGCCAGCCTTCCCAACCACAAGGCCAACGTCCGTGCTCTGGGCCTGCGCAAGGTAGGACAGACCGTGATTCAGCCTGACAATGCCGCGATTCGCGGACAGATCTTCGCCGTGAAGCACATGGTGAAGGTTGAGGAAGTTGACGAATAAAGGAGGAATACCCCATGAAACTGCATGAACTGCATCCCGCTGAGGGGTCCACGACCGCGCAGAAGCGGCTGGGCCGCGGTACCGGTTCCGGTCTGGGCAAGACCTCCGGTAAAGGTCACAAGGGCGCCAAGGCCCGCAGCGGCGGCGGCAAGCGGCCCGGATTCGAAGGTGGTCAGATGCCCCTGTATCGTCGTGTTCCCAAGCGCGGCTTCACCAATATCTTCGGCACCGAGTATGCCGAGGTGAACGTGGAGCGCCTGGAGATCTTTAACGATGGAGATACTGTCACGGTAGAAAAGCTGCTGGAAGCCGGAATCATCAAGAAGACCCTGGATGGCGTGAAGATTCTGGGCAATGGCGATCTGAGCAAGAAACTGACTGTGCAGGCTCAGAAGTTCACTGCCGGCGCGAAGGAAAAGATTGAGGCCGTTGGTGGGAAAGCCGAGGTGATCTGACATGATTGAAAACATCCGTAAGATGTGGAAAATCGGCGAGATCCGTAAGAAACTCATTTATACCTTTCTGATGCTGGTGCTGTACCGGCTGGTAGGCGTGATTCCCGCGCCCGGCGTTGACGCCGCGCGGGTTATGGCCTCCAACGGAACCAGCAATCTGCCTCTGTTGGAGCTGGTCAACATGATGACCGGTAACAACTTCAGCCAGATGACAGTGATGGCCATGGGTATTACGCCCTACATCAATGCCAGCATTATTATGCAGCTGCTGACCATCGCGATCCCCGCCCTGGAGAGACTCTCCAAGGAAGAGGACGGCCGGCAGAAGATTAACCGGATTACCCGGTATGTCACCGTGGGTCTGGCTGCGCTGCAGGCCATTGGTCTGGTTCGCGGTCTGGGCTACATTAAGAGCGGCTGGCTGAATTACGTCCTGGTGGGCGTAACCATGGCCGGCGGTACCGCTCTGGCCATGTGGATTGGCGAGCGCATCACGGAAAAGGGAATCGGCAACGGCGTCAGCCTGCTGATCTTCGTGGGCATCATTTCCAACCTGTTCAACGGCATCGTTTCCGGTTTCACCACCGCGACGACCACCGGAACCACCTCTGGTTGGATCAATCTGTTGGTTATCATCGTGACCACCATCGTTATGACTGTGGTTGTCACCTTTGTGGAGCTGGGCGAGCGGAGAATTCCGCTGCAGATTTCCAAGCAGGTGAAGGGCCGTCGGGTTTACGGCGGACAGAGCACCCATATGAGCCTGAAAGTGGTCTCCGTTGGCGTGCTGCCCCTGATCTTCGCCTATAGCTTCCTGGCTTTCCCGGGCACTATTGCCCAGCTGATTAATCCCAATCCCCAGCCTGGATCCTTCACCTACTGGTGGGCCACCACCATGTACACCGGATCCGTCTGGTACATGATTATCAGCGCGCTGCTGATCGTCGCCTTCACCTTCTTCTACTCCAGCATCAGCTTTGATCCCAAACAGCAGGCTGAGCAGCTGCAGCAGCAGGGTGCGGTGATTCCTGGACAGCGCGGCAAGAACATCCGTCAGTATCTGCAGAACATCGTGAACCGGCTGAACCTGTTCGCGGCCCTGTTCCTGGCAGTGCTGAGCGCGGTGCCTACGCTGCTGCTCCGGGTGGCTGGCGTCAGCGTTCCTTTCGCGGCCAGCTCCATCCTGATCGCCGTGAGCGTGTCCCTGGAGACCATCCGCACCCTGCAGGGTGAGATGAGCATCCGCGGCATCGACATGGATATGGACAACGTTGGATTTATGTAATTGAGGATGTAAGGGGCGAGGTCATCCTCGCCCCTTATTCTTATGAAAGGAGATCAGAAGGATGAACATCATTTTCCTTGGACCTCCCGGTGCAGGTAAGGGCACCCAGGCGCAGAAGATTTGTTCTGCGCTGAACATTCCCCAGATTTCTACCGGTGATATTCTGCGCCGCGCCATGAAGGAAGGCACAGAAACCGGCAAGAAGGCGAAGAGCTTTATCGACGCCGGCCAGCTGGTTCCGGACGAAGTCATCATCGACATCGTGAAGGAACGGCTGCAGATGGAAGACTGCCAGAATGGCTACATTCTGGATGGCTTCCCACGTACCGTGCCTCAGGCGGAAGCCCTGGATACCTTTGCCACCATCGACAGCGTGATTGAGCTGGACGTGGCGGATCAGGTGCTGGTGGATCGGCTGAGCGGGCGGCGGGTATGCGTGAAGTGCGGCGCCACCTATCATCTGAGCATGCTGAAGGGCGAAACCCATTGCGCCAACTGCGGGGAAGAGCTGATTCAGCGGAACGATGACAAGGCGGAGACCGTGCTGAACAGATTGACCGTCTATCATGATCAGACGGCTCCTCTGATTGGATACTACGAACAGAAGGGCCTGTTGAAGAAGATCGATGGCGCGCAGGGCTTGGAGAATACCACCAAAGCGATATTGACCGCCCTGGGAGCGAAGGCATGATCAGTTTAAAGAACCCGGCACAGATTCAGAAAATGAAGGACGCGGGCAAGCTGCTCTACGAAGTGGAACAGCAGGTTCGCGCGCAGATCAAACCCGGCGTCACCACCGCGGACCTGGACGTATTGGCGGAACAGCTGATCCGGAAGGGTGGCGGTATTCCCTCGGAAAAAGGCTATGAAGGATATCCCTGCTCCATATGTGCCAGCGTCAACGACGTGGTCGTGCATGGCATCCCCAGCGATAAAATGGTGCTGAAGGAAGGCGATATCGTCTCCATCGACTGTACGTTGGTGTTGAACGGATGGCAGGCGGATTCCGCCTTCACTGTAGGGGTCGGACAGATTTCCGAAGAGGCGAGGAAGCTAATCATCGCCACGGAGGAATGCTTCTGGGAGGGGATTCGTCAGTGCGTGGTTGGGAAACGGCTGGGCGATGTAGGCCATGCTGTGGACAGCCACGCTCAGGCGAATGGTTTCACAGTGATTCGGGATTATACTGGCCACGGCATCGGCCGTGAAATGCATGAGGATCCATCCGTGTTCAATTATGGGGAGCCGGGGCGAGGCCTGCGTCTTCGCCAGGGCATGACCATCGCGGTAGAGCCCATGGTGGTTCAAGGCGATTGGCACATTACCAACGACAATGACGGATGGACGGTGCGCACCCGGGATCACAAGCTGTGTTCTCATTATGAGCACACCATCGCGATCAACGCCAGCGGCTATCCCGACATCCTGACCTTGCCGGAATTCAGCTGGGAAAACACGCCCGTGAATTCAAAGGGTTATCCATGCGTCTCTCATCTGGGGGAGGCATGAAGCGATGAAGGATCCTTTTCCGATGGAAAGTGGACGAGTGGTGCAAAGCACCCAGGGAAGGGATAAGGGAAAGTATTTCCTGATTCTGGAATCCCTGGGGCAGGATCTGGTCACCATCGTGGATGGGGATTGCCATCCGCTGGCTCGTCCGAAAAAAAAGAAAACCAGGCATTTACACGCGAAACCAATTGTGGTAAACTTAGAAACGATCCGTCCGGAGGGCGGAAAGATTCAGGACAGCGACCTGCGTAGGGCGCTGATACAGCACGGGTTCGCGGAAGAACGTTCGCTGTGCAAGGAGGGCTGATCTATTGTCCAAGAGCGACGTGATCGAAATGGAAGGTAAGGTAGTTGAAGCCTTGCCAAACGCCATGTTCCAGGTGGAGCTGCAAAATGGCCACCAGATCCTGGCGCACATCTCCGGAAAGATGCGGATGAACTTTATCCGGATCTACCCCGGCGATAAAGTAACGATTGAACTTTCGCCCTATGATCTGACCCGTGGTCGGATCACCTGGCGCAGCAAAAACTGAGCGGTTCTTTCTGTTGAATCAGGAATAGCCGCAGTCCATGAAGGAGGTAAAGACCCATGAAAGTTCGTCCGTCTGTGAAGCCGATCTGCGAAAAGTGCAAGATTATTAAGCGGAAGGGCCGCGTGATGGTCATCTGCGAGAATCCCAAACACAAGCAGAAGCAGGGCTAATCACCCCCAAGGATACAAAACCCCGGGCCAAAGAAATGGTTCCGGGTTTTTGTTTTGAAACAGAGGGACTGAAACAGAGGGACGGTCTTTTTCGTTTCATTTTTTGCTTTCTATCATCGATTGTGATATGATGGCGGGGATGAAAGCAGAGGGGTTTTAATCATGCTGGCCTTCGAGGCCGTGGGAAGCCGCTTCTGCGTTTTGAAATGAGAGGAAAAGGAGAGCAATCGAAATGTCCCGGGAAATAGAATTGGAAAAGAAAGTGAATCGGGTGCTGCAGGAGGCCATCGACACGGGGGAACTGCCCTGCGCCAATGTGATGGTGCTGCACAAGGATAAGGTGATTTGCTACACCCAGGCGGGGAAGGATCCGGGAACGGGGGAGGAGATTAGCCGGGATACCATCTTTCGGCTGTACAGCCAGTCCAAGCCCATTACTTCCGCGGCGGTGTGCTTGCTGATGGAGCGGGGAATCATCGACATGAACGATCCGGTGGAGAAGTATCTGCCCGGGTTCGCAGAATCAAAGGTGCTGGGGAAGGATGGGGAGCTGATCCCCGCTCAGCGGCCTGTAAAGCTGATGGATCTGATGGGCATGAGCGCGGGGCTGTGCTATCCCATGGAGGACGCCCCGGGACAGTATGCGGCCAAGCTGTTCGATGCAAATCAGCAGGCCATGGATGAGGGGAAGCCGGGATATACGACTGTGGAATTTGCCAATGAAATCGGGAAGCTGCCCCTGGCCTTCCAGCCGGGGTCTGCTTTCCGCTACTCTACTTGTGCGGACGTACTGGGGGCGGTGGTAGAAGTGGCCAGCGGAAAAAGCTACAGCGAATTCCTGCGGGAGGAGATCTTCACGCCTCTGGAGATGGAGGATACAGGCTTCAGCCTGCCGGAGGAGAAGCTGTCCCGACTGGTGACCTGCGCGAAGCGGACGCCGGAGGGAATCCAGGTCATGGAATGCAAGCATCTGAACGTGGGGAACTATACCCGGGAGCCGGCTTTCGCCTCCGGCGGCGCAGGCTTGGTTTCCACCCTGGATGATTATCGGCATTTCGCTGCCATGCTGCTGCAGGGTGGGGAATACAAGGGCCAGCGGATCCTCTCTGAGGCGACGGTTCGGTGGATGACCAGCAGTCAGGTGGATCTGAAATGGCGCTGGGGCGGCCTGGAAGGGTATGGCTATGGCAAGCTGATGCGGGTCTGCGACGTGCCTGGCGAGGTTCCTGGGTTGGCGATGAAGGGGGAATACGGCTGGGATGGTTGGCTAGGCACCTATTTTGCAAATTTCCCCCAGGAGAAATTGACCCTGCTGCTGAACCAGAACGTGGCGGACACCGGTACTGGCCCGGTAACGAGAAAGGTTCGAAATGTGGTGCTGGCGCACCTGGGCTGAGGGTGAAAAAAGGAGCTCTCGGATTGTCCGGGAGCTCTTTGAATATAGGCTGTATGAAATCGGCGATATAACGAAGATGGGTATGATCACCTGATTATTCCTCCGAAGGGATGGAACATGAAACGAAAAAGACCGTCCCTCTGTTTCATGGCATGTCGGGTACGCTGGTAATGCCGCCGTGCTTTTGGGTGGAAAGGCTGGCGGCGGTACAGGCGAAGGTAACGATTTTCTGCAGATCCTCCTCTGTTAGCTCAGAGGGGGATTTTTCAGTTTTCAGGAATTGGCTCATGGCGCTTCCGCCGAAGATATCCCCGGCGCCGGTGGTATCAACCACATGAATGCCCCTGGGGCTGGCGACTTGGACATGGCAGGTTTGGTTGGCTGCGTAGCACCCCTTGGGACCCAAAGTGACATAGACCAGGGACACGCCGTATTCGGAGAGCAGCTTTGCCGCGCCTTCCACCGGGGAAAGTCCCCAGAGGAATTCAATCTCTTCATCACTGATCTTGACGATATCCGCCTGGCGCAGGCTCCATTCGATGGCATCCTTGGCTGCTTGCTCCGAGGACCAAAGGGGCTTGCGCAGGTTGGGATCCAGGCTGATGAGGACGCCGTTTTCCTTCGCCAGCTGAACAGCTCGCCGGGTGGCGGATGCAACGGGCTCGTCCGTCAGGGACAGGGTGCCGAAATGAAAAACCCGGGCCTGGGAGATCAGATCCGCTGGAACCTCCTCCGGCCGGAGGCAGGTATCCGCGCCGGGCTTCCGGGCAAAGCTGAAATCCCGGTTTCCGCTTTCATCCAGGGCTACGAAGGCCAGGGTGGTAAAGACGGTGGGATCAGACAGGACGGCGGAAACGTTAATGCCGGCCTCCTTCAGCGTACCCAGGAGCAGTCGGCCAAACTGATCATCTCCTACCTTGCTGATCATGGCGGTGGAGCAGCCATATTTCGTCAGGGCGGCCAGGAAATTCCCAGGAGCGCCTCCGGGATTGGCGGACAGCAGGGGATAGCCAGATTCATTGGCCCCCTGCGGCGCGAAATCAATCAGCAATTCTCCCAAAGCAACAACGTCAAACATGGTGTTTACTCTCCTATATATCTGAAATATGATTATTCTTTGGTGGTTCCGCCGGAGGCATAATGCACGGGAAGGCAGATCAGCGAGGGAATGGTGGAAAGATGGCGGGATAGCACAGCGCTGACGCAGGCCTCCGCAATATCCTGCACCGGCTGCACAATGGTGGAAACCACATAGGATTGATTCCCGAACATGCGGATGCCGTCAAAGCCGATGACCTGCACATCCTCCGGCACGCGGAAGCCCATCCGCTGCAGCGATTGAATGATTTGCCAGGCCAGCATGTCGGTTCCGAGAAAGAGACCATCCAGGGATAGCTTTCCGTCTACGACATGATCCTGCAGGAAGGCCTCAAATTGACTATAGGGCGCTTCATCCTCCAGGGCCAGCACCTCAAAGGAGAGCCCCAGCTCCACACAGGCACTGACAAAGCCATCCTTACGCTTGCTGGGCTCATTGGTCAGGGAAGAACCCGTCCGCAGGAAGGCCACCTTTCGGCAGCCGAATTCAGCCAGCTTTTGCGCTGCAATTCGGCCTCCGCCAAAGTTATCCGCCGCGATACAGGGGACGGAGACGGAAAAGAAGCGGTCAATAGTGACGAAGGGGATATCGTCAGGGATGGTTAGATTCGGATTATAGGTCAAGGCGATGATCCCATCGGCCCGATTCTGCCGAACCATCTGGATGAATTCCGTTTCCCGATCCCGGTCATATTCCGTAAAGCAGAGCAGCATCCGGTAATTCCGTTTCTCCAGCTCGATGTTAATATGATGCACCAGGAGCGCGAAGTAGGGGTTGATGGTGTTGGGAATGATCAGGGCGATGGTGTTCGTCCGATCCGTCCGAAGCGCGCGGCCGCTGTTATTATATTGATAACCCAGGCGCTGGATGGCCTCCTCCACCTTGCGGCGAAATTCCTCCCCGACCTGCTGGCCATTGATGACGCGGGAGACGGTTCCCAGAGCGACGCCTGCTTCCCGGGCTACATCCGCCATGGTTGGGGCGTTCTTTGCTTTTGCCACAATGTATCCCTCCTGCGAATTGATAATTTCATGAAGCAGAATAGCATTTTCATGAAATAAAGTCAAGCCTTTTCTATGATAAAGTGAAATTAATCCAAGTCAGGCACTTCAAGAAAACAGAGGATGGAAATATTTTTTGCGTTTTTTGCCAAAAGGGGATTGACAGAGGAGGGATGAATATGGTATTTTATGAGCAGAGTTCATGAAACGTTTCATGAGCAGGAAGAGAATCAATTCATGAAAAGGGGGAATGGACATGACCTCAACGACCGCGAAGGCCCCGAAGGTTCATAAGAAGAGCCTGGGTCGTCGCATGAAGGACAGCTGGCAACTGTATGTGCTCCTGTTGATTCCGGTGGTGTTGACCATCGTGTACAAGTATGGGCCCATGTACGGGATCCAGATTGCCTTCCGGAATTATAATCCCGGGCTGGGAATTACCGGGAGCCCCTGGGCGGGGTGGAAATGGTTCGAACGCTTCTTCCGGGCGCCCACCTTCGACCGGATGCTGTGGAATACGGTGAAGCTGAGCCTGTTCAGCCTGCTGTGGAGCTTTCCGGTGCCGATTCTGTTGAGCCTGGCGCTGAACCAGCTGCGGTTCAAGAAGCTGAAGCGCACGGTGCAAACCGTGATCTACGCTCCGCACTTCATTTCTACCATGGTGGTTTGCGGTATGCTGCGGATCTTTCTGAGCCCCTCCGGCGGTCTGATCAACCTGATCGCGGGGACGAACATTGATTTCCTGACGGAATCCACCGCTTTCCGGACCATCTACGTGGCCAGCGGCATCTGGCAGGAAGCGGGCTGGGGAACCATCATTTATCTGGCGACCTTGTCCAGCGTGGATCCCGCGCTGTATGAAGCGGCTAAGGTGGATGGCGCCAGCGTTTTCCAGCGGATTCTGCACATCGATGTGCCCTGCCTGCTGCCGATGATCATCCTGCAGCTGATCATGAGCGCATCCGGTCTCATGAGCGTTGGCTTCGAAAAGGCCTACCTGCTGCAGACGGATCTGAACCGGGCGACCAGCGATATCATCGCCATCTATGTGTATGAACAGGGCATCGTCAGCGCCAAGTACGAATTGGGTACCGCGGTGGGCCTCTTCAATACCGCCATCAATATCGTGCTGCTGTTGATCGTGAACCGCATCGCCAAGAAATATGGCGAAGTCAGCTTTGTGTAAGAGGGGAGGGGAAAGAAATGTCTGTTGTCGCGAACAAGAAACAGGGTAAGCTGGGAGGCTTCAGCGACCGTACCAGCGATATCATCCTGATCGTGATCTCCGTGCTGATCCTTCTCCTGGTGGCCTACCCGCTGTATTACGTGCTGGTGGCTTCCTTCTCGGATCCCTATGATGTCTACGCCGGAAAAACCTTTGTGCTGCCCAGCCAGTTCACGCTGGACGGATATAAGGCTGTTTTTGCGGAACAGAACATTGTGCGGGGCTATGGAAACAGCATCCTGTACACCGTGGTGGGAACCATTTTTTCCGTAGCGATGATCTACCTGGTAGCTTATCCGCTGTCTGTCAGCGATTTGCCGGGCAAGAAGATTATCAGTATCTTCTTTATCATTACCATGTACTTCGGTGGCGGCCTGATTCCCACCTACCTGATCGTGCAGAAGACAGGGATCATGCAGACGATTTGGGCCATGTTCCTGCCGGGCGGCGTGGCGGTCAGCAACGCCATCATCGCCCGGAACTACTTCGAATCCAGCATCCCTGGATCCTTGAAGGAAGCGGCCAGCATTGATGGCGCGAACCATTTTCGAATTTTCTTCTCCATGATTATTCCGCTGAGCATGCCGATCCTTTCCGTGATGGTGGTGTTCTCCATGGTGGCCTACTGGAATGATTGGTTCACCGCCCTGATTTACATGACCAATGAACAGGCGCCGCTGCCCCTGGTGCTGCGGAACATCCTGATCAAGTCTTCCGCTTCCGCTGCCCAGGCCAGCATGATTAACGGTGGTTATGCGGAGCTGAACAAGATGACGGAAATGATCAAGTTCTCCTCCATCATCATCGCCGCAGCTCCTATGCTGATTATCTATCCCTTCGTGCAGAAGTACTTCGAAAAGGGCCTCATGGCCGGCGCAGTGAAGGGTTAAAATTCGACGACCGCCCACCCCACCCCTTGTACCTCGGCATCAAAAAGATGCTGAAAATATATTAACATAGGAGGATTTCCCATGAAAAAGCTCGTATCTCTCATCCTGGCGATGGCTTTGATGCTGTCCCTGGTGTCCTTCGCTTCCGCGGAGGAACAGACTCAGTTCAATGTGCTCAGCGGCATATCCGCCCTGTCCGGCGGATACGAAAACAGCGAAGTGCTGAACGCCATGCAGGAGCAGGCCGGCATTACCATTAAGTGGGACACCTGGTCTGACAGCCTGAGTGAAGTTGTTGGCACCCGCATCAGCGGCAATGCCGCCAGCAAGGATCCCATCGATGCCTTCCAGGCCGTGGGCTTCAGCAACTATGATCTGATGCGGTATGGCTCTGCCGGCACCTTCATCGATCTGACCCCCTACATTACCCCCGAAATCATGCCCAACCTGACCGCGATTTTGGAATCCCATCCCGCTGTGAAGGCTGCTATCACCATGAACGACGGGAAGATTTATGGCCTGCCCGCAGGTGAGCAGATGGGCACCGCCGGCATCGGTAAGGAGAAGGATTATTCCATCTTCAGCGTGCCCCAGTTCTCCATGATCAACAAAGCTTGGCTGGATGACCTGGGCTTGGAGGTTCCCACCACCCTGGATGAGCTGCACACCGTGCTGACCGCTTTCAAAGAGAACGACATGTCCGCCAAGTATTATGGCAACGAAGCGGGTTCCACCATTCCTATGAGCACTGGTTATGATGAGTGGTGCTGGGGACAGAACGTGTTCTATGCAGGTTTCGGCTTCACCAACTGGATCAATGACGTGTGCATGGACCTGGTGGTGGACAAGGATGGCAAGGTGAACTTCGTCTCCGATGACGATAACTATCGCGCGGCCCTGACCTATTTCCATGACTGGTTCGCAGAAGGGCTGATGGATCTGGAAATGTTCTCTCAGGACACCAACCAGCTGATTGCCAAGTGCTCTGGCGGCCGTGTGGGCGTCAGCACCTGGTGGGAAATCAACGAGATCATGGGTGAGCACGCGGCGGACTATGTGTACCTGCCCATCCTGACTGGCCCGGACGGCACCAGCAATGTGAACCTGCGGACCGGCGGCGCTACCAACGCGGGCCAGCTGTCCATCACCGCCCAGTGCAAGAATCCCGCCAAGCTGCTGAGCTTCTACGACCTGTGGTATGAAGGCGAAAACGTGATGCAGCTGCAGTATGGCCCCATTGGTGTGTACTTCACTGCCCAGGATGAGAAGGGCATGTGGATCTCCATCACGGACGAGGAATCCCGCGAAAAGTATAATAAGTCCTCTGGTGAGCTGAAGGCCCAGATGGAAGTGGCTGGCCCGAAGCTGATTCTGAGCGAATACTACAATGAGTATTTTTACATGGAAGATCGTGCCCAGGAGCGTCTGGCGGATACCTATGATTACTGGATGCAGTTCGTGAAGGACGATTCATTCTATCCTCAAGATTGCGTCTTCACGGAAGCGGAGCTGGATGACATCGACTACTATCGCGCCGATTTCGAGAAGGCCGTTTCTGAGCAGGAAGCCCTGTGGATCAAGAACGGCGGCCCCACCGACCAGGAATGGGAAGCCTACAAGAGCTATCTGGAGCGCTGTGGAATGAGCACCCTGCTGGAGATCTATCAGAATGTGTATGATCGCTATCTGGCGGCACAGTAAAATCGTGGTATAATGAATCACGCCGGGGGCCGGTTTGCCGGTCCCCGGTTTATGCAAGGAAAATAGAGGAGGTATCCCCATGAGCATTAACCCTCTCCCCCTGGTTCGGGTACGGGAATTCGAAAGAGAACAGGCCCAGAAAATCTCCGCCCAGGAGCGGCCGCTATTCCATCTGACCCCCTTGGTGGGGTGGATGAACGATCCGAACGGGTTTTGTTACTATGGGGGGCAATACCATCTGTTCTACCAATACCATCCTTTTTCCCGTCAATGGGGGCCCATGCATTGGGGCCATGTGGTCAGCTTCGACCTGCTGCACTGGACCTATCAGCCTTGTGCTCTGGCGCCGGACACGGCGGCGGACGCGGGGGGATGCTTCTCCGGAAGTGCGGTGCCGCTGCCGGACGGGCGGCTGATGCTGTGCTATACGGGAGTGCAGCCAGCGGGGACCTTCCGGCGGGAAACCCAGGCTCAGTGCGTGGCCTTCGGAGATGGGGTTAATTTTGAAAAGAGCCTGCTAAACCCGGTGGTGCGGCACGCCCATTTGCCGGAGGGATACAGCGAGTTTGATTTCCGGGATCCGAAGATTTGGCTGACGGAGGATGGTTCTTTCCGCATGGTGGCGGGGAATCGGCACGTGGAAAAGAAGGGGACGGCGGTCCTGTTTGCCAGCCAGGATGGATTGGATTGGCAATTCAAGGGAGAGATTGACGCCAGCCGCGGCGAATACGGCCACATGTGGGAATGCCCAGATTTCTTCCCGCTGGAGGGAAAGCAGGTGTTGATGGTTAGCCCGCAGAAGATGCAAGCTCGGGAGGAATTCCATGCCGGAGACGGCACCATGGCCATCCTGGGAACCTTCGATGATCAGGAATGCCGCTTCACCCGGGAGAGCGTCCAGCCGGTGGACCACGGCCTGACCTTTTATGCTCCCCAGACGATGCAGGCCCCGGACGGGCGGCGGATCATGATCGGCTGGATGGATAATTGGGAAACCTGCAAAGAAGCGCCTCGGCGCCACCCTTGGTACGCCCAGATGAGCGTGCCGCGGGAGCTATTTCTGCGGGAGGGGAGGCTTTGCCAGCGGCCGGTCAGGGAGATGGAAACCCTGTGGCAGGATACGATTTTGCAGGAGGCCACGGTGGCCCAGGAGGAAATCAGCCTGCTGGGCGTGCAGGGCCGGCTGATGGATATGACAATTCAACTGCAGACGGCGAATTCAGCTTGCCGCAGGTTTACCCTGCGGGTCGCCCGGGATGAAAGCCACTTTATACAGATTCGATGCGATCTGGCTCGGGGAGAGCTGGTTTTCGATCGCAGCCATGGCGGTTCTGTTCGGGATATTGCGCATACCCGGCATGTGAAGGCGGAACCGCGGGAAGGGCAGTTGACGCTGCGGCTGCTGATGGATAAGGAGAGCATCGAGCTGTTCATCAACGAAGGGGAGCGGGTGGTCACCTCCCTGATCCCCACGCCGCTGAAAGCAGAGGGAATTACTTTCGCCGCGGACGCACCAATACAAGTAAAGGTATCCGCGCACCATTTAGGATGAAACACGGGGACGGTCTTTTTCGTTTCATGAAACGAAAAAGACCGTCCCCGTGTTTCAGACCGTCCCCGTGTTTCACTCCTTGTGTTTCTATTCATGTTCGGATATAATGGGCGCAGCAAGCAGAATCCGAGAGAATGAATGGAAATCGAGGAGAGGAGAATAGCAGCATTATGAGAAAGCAGTCCTTCGGAAATTATCAAGTATCCGTGATTGGCCTTGGCAGTAGCGAATTCGGCGGAAAATGCCCGGAAAACCAGGCTTGGGAATTCATGGACAGGTTCGTAGCTCTGGGAGGTAACTTTATTGACACCGCCCGGGTCTACGGGGATTTTGTAACCCCAAAGGATGGCGAGAGCGAGAAGGTGATTGGCCGATGGCTGTCCGCGCGTCATCTGCGGGATCAAATTTTCCTCAGCACTAAGGGCGGGCACCCGCGCCTGTGGTCCATGCGCCAGAGCCGGCTCAGCCGGGAGGAGGTTCGCGGAGACATGGCGGACAGCCTGAACGATTTGCAGACTGATCATGTGGAGATTTACTGGCTGCACCGGGATGATGAGCACCGCCCAGTTGGGGAGATCATGGAAACCCTGCAGAGCTTGATTGACGATGGTTGGACACGAATGGTAGGCGTCTCCAACTGGCAGCCCGGCCGCATTCGGGAAGCGAACGCTTATGCGGAGCACCATGGACTGACGAAAATCATCGCCAATCAGCCCCAGTTCAGCCTGGCAGCGCAAAAGAAATCATTGGATCCCACCCTGGTAACCATGAATGAGGAAATCTGGCATCTGCACAAAGAAGCAGGCTTGGTCTGCTGCTGTTTCTCCTCCCAGGCCCATGGATTCTTTACAAAGCTGGAGCAGGACGGCGTAGAGGCGCTGTCCGAGAATGTGAAGACCGAATTCTTGACAGAGGAGAACCTGGCCTGCTATCAGCGGATGAAAGCCCTTCAGCAGGAAACGGGAATTAGCATCGGCGCAATTGCATTGGCCTATCTGACCAGTCAACCCTTCCCCACCTTCGCCCTGGTGGGCGCCAGTAAAATGACCCATATCGACGCGTTGCAGGAAGCCGGCGACGCGTTGCTCACCGATCAGCAGCGGGATCAGCTGCGGAGCTTCGTGAAATAACGCCCCCGCATGGGGATGGAGCCTGGGAATCCTTGCAAAGCAAACAGAAGACGAATTCATCGTCTCCTTCAGATAAAGTCAATATAATCGTATCGTGGGGAGGAAACACAAATGCGTTTTGAAAGACAGGGGAATCGGGTGCTGATCCACAGCGGAGCCAGCCAGCTTTGGATCGATCCATGGGGACCGGACAGCGTCCGCGTCCGCATGACCATGGAGGCAGAGATGGACGGTCATGACTGGGCGCTGACAGAAAAGGTGCCGGAGGTACAGCCGGAGATCACCTTCGCGGAAGTGGATACCACCGATCCCTGGTATCGGGGGGAGGATTATGCCAAATACCATCAGAAGGGAACGGAGATTACCTTCCGCAACGGGAAGCTGACCGTCAAGGTGAATCATGAAGGATGGATCAGCTTTTATAATCAGCGGGGCGAGCTGCTGACGGAGGAATACTGGCGGAATCGCAATCGGCTGAACCGGTATTGTACCTCCCTGCGCTTTCCAGCCCGGGAGCTGAAGCCCATTCCTGGCACCACGGACTATGCCCTGTCTGCCCGTTTCGAAGCCTTTGACGATGAAATGATCTTCGGCATGGGGCAATATCAGGATCGACAGCTGAATAAGAAGGGCTCCCTGCTGGGGCTGTGTCATCGGAATTCCCAGGCCAGCGTCCCCTTCTTCGTCAGCAGCAGAGGCTATGGCTTCTTCTGGAACAATCCAGCCATTGGCACGGTCACTTTCGGCACGAACCGGACGGAATGGACCGCCCGATCCACCCGCAAAATGGATTATTATGTCACCTGCGGTGATACCCCGGCGGAGATTGAAGAACACTATACTCTGGCTACCGGGCGCACTCCCATGATGCCAGAATTCGGCATGGGATATTGGCAGTGCAAGCTGCGCTATCGGACCCAGGAGGAATTGATGGCTGTTGCCCGGGAGCATAAGCGCCGGGGGTTCCCCATGGACGCCATCGTGGTGGATTTCTTCCACTGGACCCGCCAGGGGGATTTCAAGTTTGAACCCTTGGACTGGCCGGACCCGGAGGGCATGATTCGGGAGCTGCGGGATATGGGAATCGAGACGGTGGTTTCCGTCTGGCCCACCATCGATGAGAAAAGTGAAAACTATGGAGAGATGGCGGATCGTGGCTACCTGGTAAAGACGGACCGGGGCAATGACGTCAGCACCTGGATGGGCGACGCGGTTTATTTCGACGCAACCCATCCAGGCGCCCAGCGATTCGTCTGGGAAAAATGCAAACAGAACTATTATGACAAGGGGATCCGCTGCTTCTGGCTGGACGAGGCCGAGCCAGAATACGCTTCCTATGAGTTTGACAATTATCGCTACTGGGCAGGACCTGCGCTGCAATGCTCCAATGTATATCCAGTGGGATATGCCAAGGGCTTCTATGATGGGATGAAGGCCGAGGGCCAGGAGGACATTCTGTCCCTGGTTCGCTGTGCCTGGGCAGGAAGCCAGAAATACGCGGTGCTGGCTTGGTCTGGAGATGTTCATTCCTCCTTCCGGGCCATGCGGGAACAGCTGCAGGCCGGGCTATCCATGTCCATGGCGGGAATTCCCTGGTGGACCTGCGATCTGGGTGGATTCATGGGCGGAGATATCAGCGATCCCGCCTTTAAGGAGCTCCTGCTCCGCTGGTTTGCCTGGGGCTGTTTCCTGCCCGTGTTCCGGATGCACGGGGAGCGTTCCCCCTGGTATGAACGGGAGCAGGAATACCGGAATGGGGTGCGCCAGCTCACCTCCGGCCAGGATAATGAGGTTTGGAGCTTCGGAGAGGAAAACACGCCAAAGCTGGCTCGTTATCTGTTTATCCGGGAGAAAATCCGGCCTTATGTTCGCCGGCTGATGCGCCAAGCCCATGAAACCGGCGCGCCGGTGATGCGCCCGCTGTTCTATGATTTTCCCAAGGATCCGGAGGCCGCCCGGACGGAGGATTGCTATATGTTCGGCCCGGATCTGCTGGTGGCTCCTGTGATGGAGGCCGGCGTAACCACTCGAACCATCTATCTGCCCCAGGGGGCCACTTGGAAAGACGCGTACACCGGGGAAATTTATGCTGGAGGACAACAGGTAACCGTTCCCGCACCCATCGACATCATCCCTGTAATGATTCGTGATCAGGCGGATATCTCAATTTACGAATGAGTGAAATAGAAAATAGAAAATGAAAAAGACCGTCCCCGTGTTTCAGGGACGGTCTTTGGTGGTAGGCTTATAGATGAATCCGATTTTCGGTTTCGGCGTCGAAGAGGTAGACATTTTCCAAGGGGACGTAGAAGGTGAGGGGGATATCCGTTTCGGGGGTATCATGGCTGTCCACCTTCAGGATGGCCTGATCCTGGCCGGCGGTGATGTAGATATTGGTGTTATCACCCAGCATTTCCGTCAACTCCACCTGGCTGTCGATCTGATAGGCATCCTCTCGGGGCTGCAGGGAGATGTGCTCCGGCCGGAAGCCCAGGACGATTTCCTTGCCCTCATAGGCCTTGGCCTGGGCACCCATCTTCCGGGTCAGATCCAGCTTGTTCTCGCCGAAGGTGATGGCGCCGCCCTGCACCTTGCCGCGGATGAAATTCATGGGCGGCTCGCCGATGAATCCGGCGACGAAAATGTTTTCCGGCTCGTAATACAGCTGATAGGGCGTGCCCACCTGCTGGATGTATCCCGCCTTCATGACGACGATGCGATCCGCCAGGGTCATGGCCTCCGTCTGGTCATGGGTGACATAAATGGTGGTGGCGCCGGTTTCCTGATGAATCTGGGCGATCTCATAGCGCATGGTGACGCGCTGCTTGGCGTCCAGGTTGGACAGGGGTTCGTCCATAAGGAAGACACCCACCTTCCGGATAATGGCCCGTCCGATGGCCACCCGCTGGCGCTGACCGCCGGACAGGGCCCGGGGCAGGCGATCCAGATAATCCGTGAGGCCCAGGATGGCCGCGGTCTTCTTAACCCGCTCCTCAATGATATCCTCGTCCACGCCCTGCAGGGTGAGGCCGAAGGCGATGTTGTCGAAAACCGTCATCTGGGGATAGAGAGCATAGCTCTGGAACACCATGGCGATTTCCCGCTCCCGGGGGCCCATCTCGTTGGCCCGTTTGCCGTCGATGAGGAACTCACCGCTGGAGATATCCTCCAGCCCGGCGATCATCCGCAGAGTGGTGGACTTGCCGCAGCCGGAGGAGCCGACGAAGACGATGAACTCGCCCTTCTCGATTTCCAGGTTGAAGTTATGCACCGCATGGAAACCGTTGGGATAAATCTTGTTCACGTTTTTCAGGGTTAAGTAAGCCATAGGTGTTTACCTCCTCTTAATCTCCGTGTAGCACATCAGCAGCGGGGCGACGCCCTTGGCGTCGTTCTGCACAATGGGTTCGGAGAGGTAATAGGCGATGGAGCCATCCCGGCGGTGATCTTTTTCTGGGCCCAGGCCCGCCACCAGGCAGATATGATTCAGGTTCAGCTCCTCTCCCGTGAAGGAAAGGTTGGTGCGGACAATGCCGTCGAAGGTCTTCTGTCCCTGCTCCGCGAAAAGGGGTTCCAGAATCCCCAGGCGGGCGCCCTTCAGCATGGAGTATGCGATCATGGAGCTGCCGCTGGTTTCCAGGTAATTGCCCTCCGCCTCCGGATGATCCACTACCTGGAAATACATGCCGGTTTCCTCATCAGCGAAGGGAAGCAGATCCCGCATCAGCTGGGAGAAAACTTCCTTCAGGGGCACGGAATCCTGCTCCGGCAGAATTTCGCACAGGTCGATCAGCGCCACGGAGAACCAGCCGATGGCTCGGAGCCAGAAGTTCTGGCTGAGCCCGGTGTCCTGATCGCACCAGAAGGCGGATCGGGAGGCGTCGTAGCCATGGTAATACAGGCCGGTTTTCGCGTCTCGCATATGCTGGCGGACCACGCCGACCTGCCGCAGGATGTCGCTGTAATCCCCGGCGCCGAAGGTTTTTTCATACAGGGCGGCAAAGGGCTGGGCCATGTAAATGCCATCCAGCCAAACCTGGTTGGGATAAATCTGCTTATGCCACCAGGAGCCTTCCTCCGTGCGGGGCTGGGCGTCCAATTCCGCCCGGAGGAAATCCGCCGCCTTGCGGTACTTTTCCTTGCATGTGGCGGCATACAGGGCGAAGAGCACCCGGCCCTCGTTGATGTCATCCAAGGCATGCCCCTCGCTCTTGTAGGTGCGGATGGAGCCGTCCTCATTGACAAAAGCGTCGATGAAGGATTCCACAAAGTCGAAATAACGCTGCTCACCAGTGATCTCGTACAGGGAGAGCAGGGCGGTCATCATGCAGCCGTCGATATAATTCCAGTTGGTGGGCACCCCCTGGCGAAGCTTCTCCACATTCCAGATGGTATGGGAAGGGGAGGATTCGGTGATCAGGCGATGGACATACTGGTCCAGGGCGGCGTAGGTTCCGTTGTTTGACAAAGGATTGGTCCTTCCTTTCAGGCTTTCTGTTTCGCGTCAAAAAGGATGCGCATGCATAGCTGCTTGGCACCCAGGAACAGGAGATCCCACAGGGTGGTGATGACGCCAAAGAGGATGGGCTCCACCCCCAGGGCCGGTGCCGCGCTGTCCGGGCCGGCCAGGAGCAGGTTGATCCCGTTGTAGGTCATGATCGTACAGAGAATGAGGACCATGGCGTACAGAATGTCAGCGGGGAGGAAGGCCAGGCTCTTGCCGGGGAACATCATCCATCGGTCATAGGCACCTTCCTGCTTCGCGGTGAAGCGATAAATATTATTGGTCAGCAGGTGCGTGGCTCCCCCAAGAACAACGCCCAGGATGAAGATCAGATCCCACTGATTCAAGGCCAGGGTGCTGAGCCCCCAGATGAAGAAATAGCAGATGACGCCGGCGAACCAGACCTTCAGCAGAATCGCCTTGACCCAGTCAGCCACATGAACCTTGGGCCCGGCGTGATACTTCCGCAACTCCTGCCGGGAAACCGGGGGAGAATTCTCCGGGTTGGCGGTGACCAGATCCTCCACCGCCTGGAGCTTCAGCTTGTAATAATCCGGCTCCGCCGGAGCGGTGGGCGTTTCAGCTGTGGGAATCTCCCGCTTGTCCGCCAGGGAAGCACCATGGGGAAAGGGCAGCTTCTCATGCTTCGGGGCCGGGGAGGAAACCTTCTTTTTCTTCGCCATACCCTTATTCCTGAGAAATATCGATGGCGGCCATGTCTCCGCTGGATTCCACGTTGATGTTGGTGTTGATCTTCTTCAGCAGCGGCTTGTACACCGGCAGCAGCGCCGTCAGGGCCAGACCGCAGACCAGGATCCACTGATGCACGTTCAGCACATGCTGGGCGTTGGCGACGAAGGCATTTTTTCCGGTGGGATCAATGCGGTTGTCCTCCCGGGTGAGGGCGGTGGTAATGCGCCCACCGTAATAGATGTCGCAATAGATGAGCCCGCAGACCATGATCAGCATCAGAATCAGCATGGGCTTATTGACCTTCTTCCGATGGGGGAAGGAATTCAGGAAGCACACCAGGCTCAGGGTTGAGAAGAGCATGGTGGCGAATTCCGTCAGCCCCATATGAGGCCCGTTGATCAGGGCCGTGGTGTTGGAAATCTGGGTCAGGTTGAAGGAATAATACAGGAAGGCGAAGAGGAACACGATCAGGGGGATCATGTCCGGCTTCCGCTTTAGCGCCACCAGGCGCTTACGGCCGAATTCACGCAGGCCGGAAGGATTCTTAGCCATGGATTATTCCGCCTCCTTTCGGATGGCATTGGTGGTCTCCGGATCAAAGAAGTGCATCCGGGTAAAGTGAATCGGAACCAGATCGTTGAGCTTGTACTCGCTCCAGCCCCGCAGCTTGGCGGTAATATGGTTGCCATCGCCCATAGCGCCGTGAACCAGGGTGTTCATGCCCAGATTCTCGTTGGTGGACACCTTGATGCGCAGCTCTCCGCCCTCGGCGATATCCTCCGGACGAACCCCCAGGGTAATCTTCTTATGCTGATAGGGGGCCAGGAGGGCCTTTTGCTCGTCGGAAAGGGGCACCTGGAAGCCCTTGCCCTTCAGGACGCCCTCTTCGAACACGGTGTCAAACATGTTCATGGGAGGCAGGCCGATGAAGGTGGCCACGAAGATGTTGTTGGGTCGGTCATACAGCTCCAGGGGGGTGCCGATCTGCTGCACATGGCCCATGGACATGCAGACGATGCGGTCCGCCAGGGTCAGGGCCTCGGTCTGATCATGGGTGACGTACAGGATGGTGGCGTTGAGGCGTTTGTGCAGCAGCAGAATCTCCCGCCGGGTGGCGCTGCGCAGCTTGGCGTCCAGGTTGGACAGGGGCTCGTCGAAGAGGAACACCTTGGGGTTCCGGACGATGGCCCGGCCCATGGCCACGCGCTGCCGCTGGCCGCCGGAAAGCTGGCTAGGCTTCTTGTTCAGCTGGGCTGTCAAGTCCAGAATCTCAGCCGCGGCCAGCACCTTCTTATGAATCACATTGGGATCTTCCTTCCGCAGGGTCAGGGAGAAGGCCATGTTCTCATAGATGGTCATGTGGCCATAGAGGGCATAGTTCTGGAACACCATGGCCATATCCCGATCCTTAGCGGGGGCCTGAGTGATGTCCTTGCCATCCAGGAGCAGATGGCCCCGGGAGATATCCTCCAGCCCGGCCACCATCCGCAGGGTGGTGGATTTTCCGCAGCCGGAAGGGCCTACCAGGACGATCAGCTCGCCGTCCTTCACGTCCAGGTTAAAGTCATAGACCGCCTGCACGTTGTTGTCATAAATCTTATCCAGATGCTGCAGTTGAAGCTCAGCCATTTTGCTTCCTCCTTACGCATTCGCTGCTTCCAAAGAAGCAATATGAGCGGTGAGCGCCTTGCTCTTTTGCCAATTGATGACGCCGCTGGCGATCAGGCAAACCGCGGACAGGGCCAGATAGATGATCATGCGGATGAACTGTCCGTCTCCCATGACCTGGGCGCCGGAAACCACGGCCTGATGGGCCTGAACGGGGTAGATAAAGATCCGAATGATCTGCCCGCAGCCCAGGGCCAGCAGCAGCCAGGAATAGCTGCGCTGGTAGTTCTTCACGCCCTCCGAGGCCAGGAAAGTGGCCAGCAGGAAGACCAGATTATAGATGATGGAAGCGCCGATGAGGATGGTGTAATAGTAATTCCCCACATCGGACTTATACAGACTGATAAAGAAGAGCACATCGAAGACGATCGCCAGAATCGCCAGGCGGGAAGAGGTGGTATTCTTCGTATAGCGCATGCGGTCCAGCCGCGTATATTCCTCGTTCATTTTCATGCCGCCTTTCCGGCCAGCAGGGCCTGTTCTCCCCGCATGAGCCTTCTTTTCCAGATTACATTCAAAGTCAGCAGCGCGGCCGCAAGCAGGACCAGCGCGAAAACCAGATAATGGGCGTCGAACCAGAAGGTGGAACTCGCCGTGAGATTGGGCGTCTCCCAGATGGAGGACCACATCTCCAGGGCGTCAAAATCAAGAGTGGTGACAAATTGGGTCTTAAAGGCGGCGATCTGCAAATGTGCCCAAATGGCGACTGCGACCTCCGCGATGACATTGACGCAGGTGGCAAAATAATTGCCTACATAGTACTTTCTTCGGCTGCTGGTGCCCGTAATAAACAGCAGGGTAGCCAGCAGAATCAGCGCGATGGACGCGATGAGCAGCTGATGGTTGAAGGGCTGCATATCATAATAGATGATGGAGCCGGGAACGTCGGTCTCTTCCAGATTATCCGGGTTCCTCATCATGGGATAGAGGCTGTCATACAGATCTGTCAGCATCCCCAGAGAATAGACGAAGACAAGCGCGGCGACGATCAACGCGCATAGGCAGATGACCCGCTGCAGCTTCATTTGCTTCTTATACATGACGATTCCCCCTGACTTTGATTTTCCTCACCCCGCCCGCAGAGAAGCGGGCGGGGGAGGAAAGCGCTAAATAGATTGTGAGATCCGAAGATCTTTCCTTGGAATTACTTCAGGCTCTCGTAGTAGGTCAACAGCTTCTTCCAGGCAGCTTCCTTCAGCGCCAGGTACTGCTTGCCATGCCAATCGCCGGTAACTTCCGCCGCCTGCTCTTCCGCAGACTTGGTCAGGCCGGAGAGGATGGTATCCACGAACAGGTTCTCGCCGCCCTTGGAGGAGGAGAACTTGCCGTTGGAGGTCAGCTCCGCATAGGAGTTGATCATGTCGGTTTCGGTCTTGCTGTTGGGCAGCACGGTGGGGATGGAGGTGTACCAGGGATTCTCAGCAACCTCCAGCAGCGGGTGCTTGATGGTGCCCAGACCGATGGCGGTGGAGATGTAGCCGGCGCCTTCCTTGCCGACTTCGTGAGTGCACTGATACTCGAAAGCCTGGCTCTTCACGAAGGACAGGGTGGAGCCCAGATACATACGGGCATAGTTGGTGTAGTTACCATTGGCCTTTTCCCACAGCTCAGCATAGGTGGCGTCCGCGATGACGGGCATTTCCTTGCCGTTGAAGAGGAAGGTTTCGCCTTCCTTGATGAAGGCGGCGGGGCCGTAGCTCATCAGGATCTGGCCTTCTTCGGAGTAGGCGTAGTCGATCAGGGCCAGGGCCTTGTCGAGAGCGCCGGGGTTGGCTTCCACGCCAGCCTTGGAGATGGCCCATGCGTCGGTCTTGACGGAACGCCAGGACTCGGTAAACCGCATGAAGACGCCATCCTCAGAGGTGCCGTCGAACCACTTGGCCACGGGCACCATGATCGCCATGTACTTCTCGCCATCCTGCAGCTTGGTGGCGTTCATAACGGTCTGGGTCTGGTTGTAGTCATAGGACATGAAGCCGTTGTCGTTCTCCAGATAGGTGGAGGAATTCTCTTCGGCGGAGTCGATGAACGCCTGGGAGATCAGACCTTCAGCAGCGATGTCATGCATCTTGGCCAGGGCTTCGTAAGCGGCGGCATCCTGACGGGCATCCTGCAGGCTGCCATCGGTGCCGAAGTACAGGTAATCCTGACGGGATTCCATGCCGCGGACGCCGAACAGATGGCCGGCCAGACGGAACATATCCACCCGGCGCTGGTTGTTGTTATCCTCGCGGGAGAACAGGCCCTGGATGGAATCGGTGCCGTTCAGGGTCTGGGCATTGGCGACCACGCAGCGCAGCAGAGCGACCATTTCGTCCGCGTCCCAGGCAGCGTTCTGGCCAACGAACAGGTTGGAACGGGTGGTTCCATAGTATCCATTGTAGGTCTTGTCGATATACTCACGGAGCATATTGACTGCTTCCACGCCGGAGATGGCGCCGGCTTCGTTCATCTTCGCGATGATGTTGCCATAGGCGTCATAATCCTTGGTGACGATTTCGGTGGCAGTGCCGTCCAGGGTGGGGGTCTCAATCTCGACCTTGCCGCTGGTGGGCATGTAGGGGGTGTACACGGGGGCAGCGGTGGTGCTGGCGGCTTCCGCGGTGAATTCACCTTCGCCGTCCAGCAGCTTGGCCGCGTAGTCCACGCGCATCAGGGGCATCCGCTCGATGTCATCCACGCCGTCGAAATAGGGGCTGAAGTAGATGGCGCCAGTGGTGGTGTTGCCCATGATGGACAGCCGCACGATGGGGTTGGCTTCCAGATAAGCCTTGAAGTTGGGCAGCTGATCGAAGTATTCAGCCAGGTTGACCAGGGAGCCGTTCTCGCCGTACTCGTTCAGGGTGGTGGCGGGGCCGGACACCATGTCCACTTCGTTCAGACGGTCTACCCAGTACTCGAACTCCTTGCTGGAGCTGTTGCCCTGGTACTTGCTGTCGAACTTCACGTCCAGAATTTCTTCCAGCGCAACCCAGGTGGGCTTCAGGTCGCCGGCGTTGTAGGTTTTGCCGTCGGCCAGGGTGATGCCTTCGCCAGCGGTTTCGGAGTCGAAGGTGATGCCGGTCTTGGCGCTGTTATAGCCAGTGGCCATGCGCAGCGTCACGGTGCTTTCCGCGCCCGCGACGGCGACCATGGAGATCAGCATCGCGGCACACAGAATCAGAGACAGGATCCGTTTCATGTGGGATTCCTCCTTAAAAAATTATTCCAACACCTGTTGAACATTTCATAGGTGTAGAAACCATAGATTACTCTTTTACGCCGCCCGCATTTGTCCCCTTCGCGAAGTATTTCTGAATGAAGGGGTAAATGATCAGAATCGGGATAATGGAGCAGACGATGAGGGCGAAGATGACGGAATCCGCCGCGTAATTCTCCGTCCAGGTGGCCAGCTGCTCCAGGTCAGTATACTGCTCCAGCTTGTTCCGAATGAACACCTGCAGGGGCTGCTCATTGGTGTTGGAGATCATCTGGCGGGCCCAGAAGTAACCGTTCCAGCGGCTGATGGCAAAGAACAGGGCCACGGTGGCGATGGTGGATTTGCTCATGGGAATAAATACCTTGGACAGAACCTGCATTTCGGTGGCGCCGTCCACGATGGCGGCCTCCTCAATTTCGGAGGGCACGCCCTCAAAGGCGTTGCGCAGCAGGATGATGTTCATGGCCGCCATACCCATGGCGATGACCACCAGCCACTTATCGTCCATGATGCCCATGCTGCTGAAGACCTGCTTGGTGGCGATATAGTTCAGATACTGAGGCACGATGCCGGCGCTGAACCACATGGTGAACACCAGGAAGAAGTTAAAGAACTTCCGGAACAGCAGCCGCTTCTTGCTCAGGGCGTAGCCGCCCAGAATGGCTACGAACAGGGACCAGACGGTACCGTAAATGGTCAGGAACAGCGTGTTGGAATAGGAATTCCAGAACTCGTTGCTGTTGAACATATAGCGGAAGGCGTCGAACTGGACAGCCTTGGGCAACAGGATGATCTCCTTATACTCCACCGCGTGCCGACCGGAGATGGAGGCGGCGATGGCGTACAGGAAGGGATACAGGCACAGCAGGGCGAACACCGTCAAGAAGGTGTAAGCCAGGATTTTAAAGATCAGCTCGGAAATTTCAAGCTTGCGTTTCATAGATCCTTTCCCCTCCCTTCCCTTAGTACAGACTCACGTTGGAGGCCTTGCGGGCGATGGTGTTAGCGCCGATGACCAGCAGCATGCCGACCACGTTGTTCATCATTTCCGCCGCGGAGGCCAGGCCGCTCTGGCTGCCCTTGATACGCCAGGCGAAGGTGGAAACCACTTCCGCCGTCTGATAGGCGGCGATGCGGCCTTCGCTCAGCAGCAGGACCTTCTCGTAGCCGATGCTCAGCATGGAGCCGATTCGGGTGATCAGCATGATGACGATGGTGGACAGTATGGAGGGCAGCACCACGTATCTCATTTGGGCCCACTTGCCGGCGCCGTCGATCTGGGCGGCTTCGTAGCTGGTGGGGGAGATGGCGATGATGGCCGCGAAGAAGACGATGCTGTCATAGCCCGCCGTCTCCCAGATGCCGGAGATTTGATAAATCGCCCGGAAATACTGGGGATTGTTCAGCAGGCCGTTCTGCGCCGCATCCTGGGAAATGAGCCCCAGAGAGGCCAGGGCCTGGGAAACGATGCCCGGCGGGGTGTTGCTGGCGGCGGAGCCCTGCTTGATCAGCATGACTACCAGGGAGGTCATAACGACGGTGGACATGAACTTCGGCAGATAGGTCATGACCTGATAGGCGCTGCGCAGCAGGTCGCTGCGGATTTCATTGAAGAACAGCGCCAGGATGATGGGCATGGGGAAACCAAACAGCAGGCCATAGAAGCTCAGCAGGAAGGTATTCCGCATGGCGCGCCAAAAATCCGTGCTCAGGCCGGAATAGGTCCCGGAGCCCAGCAGCAGGCCCTTGAAGTTGGAGAAGCCTTTAAAGTATTGCTCCGCCACGGGCTTGACTGCGTCATCCACCTTGAAGGAGCCCAGCAGCTCGTACATGGGCAGGTAACGCCAGAAAAGGAACACCAGAATCGTGGGCACCAGCATCAGATAAAGACGCCAGTCCTTCAGAATGGTGCGCCCGACGTGAAGCCAATAGTGCTTTTCCACATCGTCCCGAACCACCTGTTCCGGATCCTCCCGCCACTGGCCCGTGGCTTCGTCCAGGATTAAATAATCCCCTGCCGAATGCTTCATGCACATTCCTCCGTTCATCCGCCGCCGAGGGGCGGCAAATTCGTAGTAACACCGTGAAAAGAAATCAGAACCGGGTCTGTTCTTCCGCCTGAACCCGTCTGAGATAATGAACCTGATCCTCCAGCACCCCGTCCAGCCGGCGGACGATCCACAGGATCACCAAGGTGAAAAGATCGGTAATCACCTCGGTGGTGAAACAGCCCAAGGCCAACACAGGATTGGCGCCGAAGCACAGGGTGAACAGGGCGCGCCCCGCCTGCATCAGCAGGAGCACCGCCGCACCGAAGCCCAGGGCTTGGGCGGAAGAGCTCCATATGCCTTCCCGCTTCCGCCAGGCGGAGAGCCAGGGCAGGAGCAGCAGGGGGAAGAGATTCCCAACGCAGTAAATCGCAAATTGCGCTGGGGAGGCCTGGGACTGCACACAGACCACCAGACCGCCCAGCACCGCGTGTAGCGCGGCCCAGGGCCCCCAGCGCACCAGCACGATGGCGACGATGGCTGGCGCCAGGGACACGGTATAGGGCTGACCGGGGAACCAGCGGGTGGAAGCCAGGAGAATGATGCTCTCGAAAATGAGGAGCATCAGGGCGAATAGGGCCAGATCCACGGCCCGATATTGTCCCAGGCTCCTTCGCTTTTCCACACGCCCCTCCGAAAAAGAATGTTATCTAGGCAAAAATGGACAAATCTATCCACTGCTGGGCAAGATTATACATCTTTTGGGCAGGTTTGTACAGATGAGTAGATGTTTCATTTCTATTACATTTGACGCAACCCGAATGTGAAACATTCTCCCCGAAGGGGAGAATGAAAAACTTCGCCTATGGCTTGTTATCGATATAGGTCAGGATACTGCCATCTCCTCAAAAAAATACCCCCTCCCGGAGGGAGGGGGAAGAAAAACTCAGGGCTGCTTGCCAATGTAGGCCAGAATACCACCGTCCACATACAGGATGTGACCATTAACGAAGTTGCTGGCATCGGAGGCCAGGAACACCGCCGGGCCCTGCAGATCCTCCGGGTTGCCCCAGCGGGCCGCAGGGGTCTTGGAAACGATGAATTGATCAAAGGGATGACGGGAGCCGTCAGCCTGCCGCTCCCGTAGGGGCGCGGTCTGGGGCGTGGCGATGTATCCCGGGCCAATGCCGTTGCACTGGATGTTCTTTTCGCCGTACTCGGAGCAGATGTTCCGGGTCAGCATCTTCAGTCCGCCCTTGGCGGCGGCGTAGGCGGACACGGTTTCCCGGCCCAGCTCGCTCATCATGGAGCAGATGTTGATGATCTTGCCATGGCCCTTCTCAATCATGGAGGGGATCACGGCCTTGGCGCAGATGAAGGGAGCGTTCAGGTCTACATCGATGACCTTGCGGAAATCCGCAGCGCTCATCTCGATCATGGGGATGCGGCGGATGATGCCGGCGTTGTTGACCAGGATGTCGATGACGCCAACTTCCTGCTCGATCTGTTTCACCAGGGCCTGGACGGCTTCCTCATTGGTGACGTCGCAGACATAGCCGTGGGCGGGGATGCCCTTTTCCTGATAGGCGGCGATGCCCTTATCCACCAGTTCCTGGTTAATGTCGTTGAAAACGATGGTGGCGCCAGCGGCGGCGTAAGCTTCCGCGATGGCGAAGCCGATGCCATAGGAAGCGCCGGTGATCCAGGCAATTTTGCCTTCCAGGCTGAAGTCCTTCATGTTCATGGTGCTTTTTCCTCCTTCAAATATGTCGTTTGTTTGAAAAGAAACTTTATCTCAATTCCGTCGTCGGAATCTCATCCATGTCGTCAAAGGCCTGGTTTTCTCCGCCCATGGCCCAGATAAAGGTATAATTGCTGGTGCCGGCGCCGGAATGGATGGACCAGGAGGGGGAGATGACCGCCTGCTCGTTCTGCATGACGATGTGTCGGGTTTCCTGGCCTTCGCCCATCATGTGGAAGACCACGTTGTTCTCCGGCACCTCGAAGTAGAAATAAACCTCCATCCGCCGCTCATGGGTATGGGCGGGCATGGTGTTCCAGACGGAGCCGGGCTCCAGCACGGTCATGCCCATGGACAGTTGGCAGGTTTTCAGCACGGAGGGATGAATGAACTGGTTGATGGTCCGCTTATTGCTGGTTTCCAGGGCGCCGATATGTCGCTTGGCTGCGTCCTCAATCCGGATCAGGCGGTTTTCATAGCTGCAGTGGGCGGGGGCGGACACCAGATAGAATTTGGCGGGATGGGCGGGATCGTCGCTCTCAAAATGGACGGCCTTGGCGCCCTTGGTGATGTACAGGCAGTCCTTATAGTTCAGGGCGTACACCTGATCATCCACGTACACCTTGCCGGCGCCGCCGACGTTGAACATGCCGCATTCCCGGCGCTCCAGGAAATACTCTGTGCCGAAATTCTTCCAGATATCGATGCCATTGTCGATGGAGACCTTCTCATTCACGGGCATGATGCCGATGGTGACCATGCGGTCCACATGGCTGTAGGTGGCCTGGACCTGATCCGGCAGGAACAGGTTTTCGATCAGAAATTCCTTCCGGGTTTCCTCGGTGGTATAGCGCTTAAAATCGCGCTGGTTGGCGGAATAACGAATATCCATGGGTTCCACTTTCCTTTCTATTTTAATTCATGGCCATCGTTTCGTCCTTTGCGCGGGGGAGTGAAACATCCCTTCGCAGGAAGAAACAGTTATTATCTCAAGCTACAGCGCTCACAGCCGCTGGACCATTTCGCCGCTTATGTTTTCCATGTCCACATCCACGACCTCCAGATCGTCCACAAACTGGGCGATGATGCCCTGATTATGCATGGCGGGCACATGATCAGCCATGGCGGGCACCAGGGGGATGGCATCCTTCTGGAATTCGAAGAAGCTGTCCCGCACCACGATCTGCTGAACCGGCCGCTCCGGCAGGCCCAGAATATATCCGGCGCAGGCGCGGCAACCTGTGGCCTTCACCCGCTCAAAGATGATGGCGCCGACGGTGGGCGTGGTTTCGTCAAGGGGCTGGGGCTCCCGGCTCTGGACATAGGGGGAGTGGCCGTCCGGGTCGCAATAATACATGCAGTTGACCACCAGGGGCATCTTGACCCCTTCCATCCGCACATCCTCGAAGCGAATGTCGTCTACCACGGCGTTCAGGCCCCGGCCCCGCCGGGTCTTTATCCGCAGGCCACGGTCGTTGCCCCGCATCCAGCAGTGATGCACCCGGACGCGATGGACCCCGCCGGCGCACTCGCTGCCGATGGTGACGCCGCCGTGGCCGTCCAGCATGGCGCACCAGGCGATCTCCACATTCTGGGTGGGAGTATGGTACTTCTGGCCCTGCCAGATTTTCCCGGCCTTGATGGCGATGCAGTCATCCCCTACGGAGAACACGGCGCCGAACATGCGGACGCCGTTGCAGCTCTGGGGATCGAAGCCATCGGTGTTGGGGCTGTAGGAGGGGGCTTCCACCGTAATGTTCAGGAAGGACAGATTGTCGCTGAACAGGGGATGGATATTCCAGGCAGGGCTGTTGCGGAAGGTAAGGCCCTGGACGGTGATGTCCTTGCAGCCCTTCAGATACAGCAGATGGCCCCGATAGGCCCGGTACTTTCCCTTGGGATTGACCCACCAGATGCCCTCCTGGGAGCGGCCGTCGATGACGCCCTCGCCGATGATCCGCACATCCTCCACGCCGATGCCCGTCAAGGCGGAGGCGAAGGAATCCAGGGGATTGCCTTCCCAGGAACCCAGCAACAGGTCATCGCCTTCGCCGGTAGGGAAGGTGACGCCGGGGAGGATGGGGAAGCGGTTCTGATTGGTCAGGAGGGAAAGGGTAGCGCCCTTTTGCAGCTCCAGGGTCAGATGGCTCTTCAGGAATAGAGGCCCGGTCAGATAGGTTCCGGCGGGAATCAGCACCCGGCCGCCCTCGGGGCAGCACATGATAGCCGCCTGGAGGCAGGGAGTGTCATCCGTCTGCCCATTTCCCTGGGCGCCGAAGCGGCGCACATCCAGGGTGACGCTTTCCTTCTCCGTATGGAAGGAGAGCTCCTGGGACTGCCCCTCCTGAACCATGGAAAGGGTGTAATCCGTGTCCGGATAAAGATCGAAAAGGGAAACAACGTTCCGCTCCTCAGTCCCCAGGGAGACGCCGTTCAGCGTCAGCTCCGCGGGGAAGGGCATGGTATAATCCCCCTCGCCGGTCAAAAGCACGGTGACGCTGCGGGGGGAGACAAAAAGCAGCTTCATTTGCGGGAACCCTCCTTGACGCGAAGATAGGCCTCCGAGCGGCCGAGATGGGGCTGGGGCAAATTCTGACCATACTGATCTTCCGGAAGGAAGCCCATGGCCACCGCCTTCAGCCGCAGCCCATTCCAGGAGGGATAGGCCAGCAGCCTTTCCCGCGGGGCGCGGAACACGCCTTCGCGAACGATGTCGATCAGGGCGCGGTAATGCTCGTAGAGCTGCTCATTGAGCACCTCCAGGCAGTCGAGCACGGCCGTCAGATAGGCCAGATGATCCTGGGAAAGGGGATCGGAATCCGCTGCCGGGGCGGCCTCTTGAAACACGCGAACCAGGGCTGCCAGATCTTCCAGACCATTGGCGGCCAGCTGTTCCGCGCCATGGGCAGCCAGAAAGGCGGACACCGTGGAGGGAATGGATTTGCTAAGCATGGATGCCTCCTGCAAAGAGAATATATAAGAGAACGACGCCCACGGAAGAAAAGCCCGGGAGGCGCTTTAAAGGAAGAATAGCACAAAACGCTGGGAAAAACAATGAATGTGAAAAATTTAAGAAAAGTCCCTGAGTGATTTTAAGCGCCATCCCCCAGGGCCATCTCTCCGGAGGAGAGGGTTCGGCGAAGCAGGGGCAATTCCACCAGCAGCATGCCGATCCATCCCGCCAGATAGCTGAGGGGCAGGGCTTCCATCTCCAGATGCATCAGGAAAACCAGAATCAGAGCCGCGGCCACTCGGACGCCCATGTTGGTCATGGAGCTGATGAGGGTAATCCGAAGATCTCCCATGCCCCGAAAGAAGCCCTGAACCCCGTTGGTCACGGCAGGCAGGAAGTACATGAAGGAGATCAGATGAAGGTATTTCACGCCATGCTCAATTACCAGGGGATCCTGGGTGGAGAGGCCGACGATGGGCCGGGCGAAAATGAAGCAGATCAGGAAGATGATGAGGCCATAGGCCAGTTCGATGCCCATGCCCTTGCGGAACCCTTCCTTGACCCGTTCCGGCTTCTTCGCGCCCCGGTTGATGGCCATGAAGGAGGTCATGGCGTGACCGATGTTCTGCTGGGGCACCATGGCGAAATCATCCATGCGGTTCACGATGGTGAAGGCCGCCATGACGGAGACCCCCATGGTGTTGACGATGGACTGGATGCAGATCTTGCCCAATTGCACGGTGGCCTGTTGCATGGCGGAGGTCCATCCATAGGCCACTGTCGCCCCGAACAGGCTCTTGTCGAACACCAGCCAGCCCTTGCCCAGCCGCAGCAGGGGCACCCGCTTTTGCAGATAGATCAGGCACAGCACGCAGCTGATGGCCTCGCAGACCACGGTAGAGATAGCAGCGCCGTTGCTGCCCATCCGCAGCCAAACCACCAGCAGTAAGTCGCCAATCACGTTCAGCACGGAGCTGACCACCAGGAATACCAGCGGGCCGGTGCTGTCCCCCAGGGCCCGGAGGATGCTGGCCAGGCAATTGTAGATGAAGGTAAATACCAGACCGCAGAAAATAATCCGCATATAGCTGACGGACAAATCCAGAATGGAGGGGTCCACCTGCATCAGGGTGAAGATGGGCCGGGCCAGAACCACGAAGATTAGGGACACGGCCGCCGTGAAGCCAAGACCGCCCAGCATGGTGGTGGAAATCTGGCGGCGCAGGGTGTCATAATCCCTGGCGCCGTAATGAGCGCCGATGAGGATGCCTGCTCCCAGGGTAATGCCATTGATGAACAGAATCACCAGGGTCATCAGGGGATTGGAGGTCCCCACGGCGGCCAGGGCTTCCTTGCCCACATACCGGCCGACGATCATGCTGTCCACGGCGTTGTAAAGCAGCTGAAACAGGTTGCCCAGCACCAGGGGCACGGTGAATCTGATCAGCTCCGGGGTGATCTTCCCCTTTGTAAAATCTGTCGCCATTTTCTATCCTCTTCAGTCGGAAGGCCGCAAGCTACGGACGGTCATGTTGCGGGGATCCTCCACGTCCAGCCCGCTTAAATAGGAACGGTTGCCGATGCGCTGTGCCAGCTCCGCTTCCGTCATGGTTCCCTGCAGGGCGAAGGCATAGCTGTCGATAATCAGGCCCGCCGCCATCTCCACCGCCTTCTCAAACAGGTCTGGGAAGCTCTCCGTGGAGGTCATTTCCCGGGCGTAGGCCTGATGCCAGGGCTGGTGGGAAAGATTCTCCACATCCCGATCCAGAAAAGCGGAGCGGACATAGGGGATGGAGCGGAGACGGGCGGTGGGAATCAACCGGCTGAGCAATGTCAGCAGGGAATGGGGCTCCTCCATCATCCGGAACAGCCAGCGATAAAGGGGGTAGCAGCGATTCAAGGCCGGCAGTACCCCCTGCCATCCATACACCGCGCCATAGACGGCGTCCAGATCCGACGCCATGGCCTCCGGCAGCTGCAGCCGGGGAAAGTGATAATCCGTCACGGGGTGCTTCTCTCCCCAGCGGCCCTCCCGCTTCAGCAAGGATGCGTCCAGGGCGTGCTCCAGATCCCGATGGGCCCGCTTGGTGGGCCAGGTTTCCGTGCTTTGCCATATGATGTAGGGATGGGCGGTGGAATCCAGGGCGTAATGGCACAGGAAGCCCGCCAGATAGGAGAAGGTTTCCCGGGGGGCGGTGCCCTCCTTCGCCTGATGAGCCAGGGCGGTCAGGAAGGCGCCGGTCTTGGTGGTGTGCATGCGGCGTCCCCGCCCCTGGCGGCGCTTCCAGGGCTGATGCATGAACCAGGGATCCGGCCCGTAGAGCGCGAAGGTGTAGGGGACGTCGGCGAGATATTGCTGAATCTCCTTCGGCAGAGCGGCCTTGACCCGCTGCCCAAAGGCGTGATGCTGTGCTACATCCGGCATGGCGAGATGAATTTCCTTTCTCCCCTGGCATGGGGGAAGGCCGGAGGAGCCCTCCGGCCTTCGTCCCCCCTTCCGTTCAGGGGAATCACAATTGATTTTTCTTACAGAACGACTATCCGGGGCTGGCAGGCCAGATCCCCGCGGGTCACCCGCAAGGCTTGACCGCCCTTCCGAACCTGGGCGGGGTCAAACAGCCCCGTAAAATCCTCCACCGGGCCAATGGGCCAATCGGCGTTGTATTCCGTCTTATAGTGCATGGGGATCACGATCCGGGGATCCAGTTGGTCGATCACTTCCTTGGCCTGGGCGGCGTCGATGGTAAAGAACCCGCCTACGGGGAGCATCAGGATATCCACCTGGCCCAGGGCTTCCAATTGATCCGCGTCCAGCAAGCAGCCCAGATCCCCCAAATGGGCGACTCGCAGATCTTCCGCCTCCAACAGGAACAGCAGCGTCTTGCCCCGCTTGGCTCCCTCTGCGTCGTCGTGATCCGCCAGAATGCCGGTGACTTTTACATCCGGGGCGAAGGTATGCAGCCCCGCGTAATCAATGATCTGGGGATGGCCCGTCACGTTCTCCACCGCGTCATGGTCATGGTGATGATGGGACACCAGCACCCCATCGGCCTCTATCTTTTGCACCGGATAGCCGGTGGAGGCGTCATAGGGGTCGGTCACCACCCGGAATCCGCTCTCCAGGGTGATCAGGAATTCGGCATGGCCGATGTGCTGAATCAACATTTTTCAGTTCAACCTCCTGGGAAGGAATCGCTGATTTCTTCCAATCAGCAGGAAAGCTATTTTTCTCAGTTAATTTTCAGGGACCTTTCTCGTATCTGCCCCGCGGGGGAGCCTTCATGAATCATTGGCAGGCTTTTCCCGCAAGCGCCGGGCCCAATCCTGATGAATCAGGCGACAGGCCTGTTCCCAGGCGGCGGGGCCTTCCTCTCTGGCTTTGATCATCGCGATCCATTGGACCTCGGTGGGCCGGAGAAACGTATGACGATCCATCAGGGAGCGCAGACAGCCGGCTTCCCCTATCATATCCGGCGGGAAAAGCCCTTCCGGCAGAGCGCCGTCCCCCCGGCACAGGTTGATCCAACCCTGTATTTCCGTCCCCTGCCAGCCGGCCGCTGCGGCGGCAAGCAGGAACTGTTCGCAAACCGGGGCTTCTACGCAGGCGGGCAGATCCACGGCGAAAAGGAAATCAGGTCGCAGGCTCCTTCGAAGCGCCGGCTTTCGCCGGGCGGGGAGGGAGGAGAGCAGAAGGTTCAGTTCCCTTCGCCAGGGATTCACCCAGGGGAAAGGATCAGTCGTCATTCTTGGTGACGACGACGACTTTCGCGCTAGGGCCTTCGGATTCGGTTTCGGTTTCGGTTTCAGACTCAGGTTCGTTCTCGACTGCGGCTTCCGCTTCGGCGTCGGCGGCGGCGACATCCTCCGCCGTTACGGTGGAGAAGGCGTTGGGAACGTCCAGAAGATAGATCTGCTGGTTGGCGTCGGTCAAGGTGTCGACAATGCCGTTGCCATCGATATCCTCCAAGGTAGCTACGGTGCCATAATTGGTCTTGTCCAGATCCTTATCCACCACCACGACGGTATAGGTGCCGGGCTTGTTCAGCGTGCGATAACGAACCGCGTCGTTAAGTCCGTTCAGGTTGTAGTTGGAGTACAGCTCCGTCTGCAGCTCGTTGTTTTCGTCCACATATTCCCGATAGAACAGCAGGTGAGCCATGTTCTTCTCGTGCCGAACCTCCAGCCACAGCTGGGGATAACCATTCTCGTCGAAACGGATGCGGGTCCAGGTAACGGAAGGGCCGTGATCCTCGCTGCGGGAGGCCAGTGCGGGATCCGGATCATCCAGGGGCAGCTGCGCGTCCAGCACGGCGATGCCCTGCAGGTCGGTCACAGCCTGTTCCAGAGTCTCCGTCTTATCTGTCAGGGCGGTAACCTGAGAAGTAAGATCCGTGGTCTTCGCCTGCTCTTCGGTCAGGTTGGCAGCCAGGGTTTCGGTGGCTTTCTTCTCCTCCGACAGGGCAGCGGTCAAAGAGGTCTTTTCTTCCGTCAGGGCGGTCACATTCTCGGTCAAAGCGGCCTTTTCTTCCGTCAGGGCGGTCACATTCTCGGTCAAAGCAGCCTTTTCTTCCGTCAGGGCGGTCACATTCTCGGTCAAAGCAGCCTTTTCTTCCGTCAGGGCGGCCACATTCTCGGCCAAAGCGACCTTTTCTTCCGTCAGGGCGGCCACATTCTCGGTCAAAGCGGCCTTTTCTTCCGTCAGGGCGGCTACGTTTTCGGTCAGTGCGTTGACGTTCTCCGCCAGGGCTGTCTTTTCCTCAGTCAGGGCGGCTACATTAGCGGTCAGGGTTTCGGTGACCTTCTTTTCCTCGGACAGAGTCGTGGTCAGGTTCTCTTTCTCTTCTGTCAGGGCAGCCACGTTTTCTGTCAGCACCTGGTTTTCTTCGGTAAGGGTGTTCACATTGGCGGCCAGGGCTTCGCTGTTCTTTTTCTCCTCCGCCAGGGCCTTCTCGGTTTCCGCAGCCTGGGCGGCAATCTCCGTCCCCAGGGATTCCTCCGCGGCCACCAACTTGGCAGTCAGATCCTCGTTATCCGCCTGAGCTTTTTCCAGGGCCTCGGTTTCGGCGGCCAGCTTGCTTTCCGCTTCCTTCAGGGAGACGGTGAGGATAGCTACCTGCTCGGCCAGCTCGGAATGATCTTCCTTTTCCTGGGAGAGAGCGGTTTCCACATCCGCCAGGGTTTCCTTCAGGGTGGATTCCGTGCCTTCGCTGATGCCGGACTCCACAACGGAGGAGATGGCCTCCTTCGCCTTTTGCAGGGATTCGGCCAGGGAGAGATTCAGGGATTCCACCAGGGCTTTATCCTTCCGCTCCTGGGCCAGGGTATCCTCGGAGGCCTTCAGATTTTCCTTTAATTCGGCGCTTTCCTTCAGGGCGCTTTCCAGAGAGGCGGTCGCTTCCGCCAGGCTTTCCTGTGCGGCGCTCAAGGTCTCCGTCAGCTCCGCGTTCTGCGCGAGGGCTTCGTCCTTGGCCTTGGTGGTTTCTGTCAGGGAGACCTGGGCAGCTTCCAGATCAGCGGTCAACTTCACGTTCTGCGCGTCGGTATCCTCCTTGGCCTTGGACGTTTCCGTCAGGTTCTTCTGGACGGATTCCAGATTCTCCGTGAGCCCCTGGGCCTGGGTCAGCGCGGCGTCCCGGGCTTCCGTTACCTCGGAGAGGGATTGCTGTGCGGTTTCCAGATTGGCATTCAGGCCGGAAACTTCTTCCTGAGCGGCCTGGAGAGATTCCGTCAGGCGGGCGCTCTCGTTCTTCGCGTCTTCCAACAAATTGGCAGTTTCCTGCCGAGCGACGCTCTCCTGATTCAGCCGCACGCCCACGAAGGCGAGGGCCGCGGCACATAGCACGAGGGCAACGATCAGGGCGATGGTTTTCTTGTTCATCCTAAGTAGCTCCTTTCCAATCTGGACCGGGATTTTTGTTCTCAGGGAATAATGCCATCATTATATTCGTTTTTTTCCTTGAATACAAGGGTTCTTTTGTTTTTTTCGTTTGACCTGGGATGGGAAACGTACTATAATTGAGGCCACAAGTTTTCGCCCCGGCAGGGGAGAAAAGGGGAGGTAGATGGATGAACATCGTATGTCTGGATCTGGAGGGCGTCTTGGTGCCTGAAATCTGGATCGCGTTTTCCGAAGCTTCCGGGATTCCGGAATTGAAGCGGACCACCCGGGATGAGCCGGATTACAATAAATTGATGAATTTTCGCCTGGCGATTTTGAAGGAGCATGGCCTGGGCCTGAAGGAGATTCAGGATACCATCGCGAAGATCGATCCCATGCCCGGCGCTCGGGAGTTCCTGGACGCCCTGCGGGCGGAGACTCAGGTATTGATCCTCAGCGATACCTTCACCCAGTTCGCCACCCCGCTGATGAAAAAGCTGGGCTGGCCCACCCTGTTCTGCAACGAGCTGGAGGTGGCGGAAAGCGGCGAGGTGACGGGCTTCCGCATGCGCTGCGAGAAGAGCAAGCTGAGCACGGTGAAGGCCCTGCAGTCCGTAGGCTTTGAGACCATCGCCGCCGGTGACAGCTTTAACGATCTGGGCATGATCCAGGTCAGCAAGGCGGGCTTCCTCTTCCGCTCCACGGAGCAGATTCGGAAGGATCATCCCGAGCTGCCAGCGTATGAAGAATATGATGACCTGCTGGCGGCGATTAAGCGCGCATTATAATTCAAGGAGCGAGTTATGGAACAGACCATAGAAAGAAAGAAAAGAATTTTTTCCGGTATTCAGCCCAGCGGAACCTTGACCATCGGTAACTACATTGGCGCCCTCCGGCATTTTCCGGAGCTGCAGGATGCTTATGATTGCATCTACTGCATCGTGGACGAGCATGCCATCACCGTCCGCCAGAACGCGGCGGATCTGAGAAGGCGCTGCCTGGAGCTGGCGGCCATCTATCTGGCCAGCGGGCTGGATCCGGAGAAGTGCATCATCTATTGCCAGAGCCATGTCAGCGCCCACGCGGAGCTGGCCTGGATTCTGAATTGCTTTACCTATATGGGCGAGCTGCAGCGGATGACTCAGTTCAAGGATAAATCCGCCAAGCACGCGGACAACATCAACGCTGGCCTCTTCACCTATCCTGTGCTAATGGCGGCGGACATCCTGCTGTATCAGGCGGATGCGGTGCCCGTGGGCGCGGACCAGAAGCAGCATTTAGAGATCACCCGGGATATCGCCCAGCGGTTCAACGGCGTCTACGGCGATGTGTTCACTGTGCCGGAACCCTTGATCACCAAGGTAGGCGGCCGGGTCATGAGCCTGCAGGATCCTACCCGGAAGATGAGCAAGAGCGATCCCGAGGAATGTTTCATCTCCCTGCTGGACGAGCCGGACACAGTTCGCCGGAAGATCAAGCGCGCTGTGACGGATTCAGACGGCGAGATTCGCTTCGACCCGGAGAACAAGCCCGGCGTCAGCAATCTGCTGAGCATCATGTCCACCCTCAGCGGCCAGAGCGTGGAGGACATCTGCGCTGATATGGAGGGAAAGGGGTATGGCGATTTAAAGACCCGGACCGCGGATGTGGTCATCGCCAGTCTGGAGCCTCTGCAGAGCGAGTATAAGCGCCTCATCGCCGATAAGCAGTTCCTGCTGGATACGCTGCTGTCTGGCGCGGAAAAGGCGAATTCCATCGCCATCAAGACCCTGCGCAAGGTGCAGAAAAAGGTGGGTTTCGCTCCCCGTACCTTGAAATAAAAAAACAGACAGAAAAAAGAACGGCTTTCCCGCGGTGGGGGAGCCGTTCTTTTTTGCCCGCAGGGATTGGGCGCAATCAGCGGGTTCACAGAGCCTGATCCGCTTTGTACCATTTTTCCGGATAAGCGGTTTCGACCGCGCGGCACACCAGCCCGGCGAGGTCGGTGTTTTCATGGAAGAGGGAAGCGTAGCCCTGGAGGTTCTTCGCCTTTTCCTTCAGCATCCGCGCCCGGTCGAAGACGAATATATGGCATCTGCGCTTGCCGTTTTTCGCCTCCTGAATCATGTTGGCCGCGGAGGAATTGCCATCCAGCGCCAGGAGCACAGAGGGCCTGCGCTTGAAGATTTCATAGGCGAAGCTTTTGTAGACGCCCATGGGGCTGGGCTCAATGGAAACCCGGATGCCCGCGCCGGATTTCTGCAATCGGGCGGCCTCTGAATCCCCGATTTGGGCAGGCACGAAGGCATACAGATCGAAGCGCCCCCGGTTCCGCTGAGCGATGTACTGCTCGTATCCCGCCAGGCTGTGACCGATGACGAGGAACATCTTTTTCGGGTCGCCTGTCTCCAGCACCTGGTCCAGCATCGCCCGGATCTCCTTTCGGGGACGGGTCAGGTGCCGGTCGTTATTGAAGGAGCCGCCGATGAGAATGACGGGCACCCGGTCCAGAGGCAGCTCCCGAATCTGATCCGCGAAAACCGCTGCGCTGTCCCGCAGGGAGGGCAGATCCAGCAACAGGCTTTCCGCCGGGCCCTGGGCGCGAATCCGTTCCTCATAGAACTCCCGGACAGGAGTGGCGCCTCGAAGGGCCTGGAAGGCGGCGCCCTTTTCCGTCAGAGCGCGGATCCCCGCGGAGCGCACGCGCTCCTCCGCTGATCGCATGGCCATCAGCTCGCTGTGGGTCAGGTTCAGCAGCTTTTCCAGCGCCAGCTGCTCGTCCAGCGAGTCCGTGCCATAGAGCGCACCGCCGTCCGTTCCCTGCACGCAGGAGATCCCCGCCGCCAGGTACTGGCGCAGCGGATGTCGAGCGATGGCGCTGAGGTTGTTCAGCCGCACGTTGGAGGTGATCTGGAATTCCAGCACAGCGCCGCTGTCCTTCAGATCCCGCAGTAACGCCTGCCCCTTGGCGGAGGCCAGGTTGGTGGTATAGAGCCCGTGACCGATCCGAATCTGGGGCAGGGATTGCCCCGGCGCCATCCCCGCCCGAATGCAGCGGATGGTGTTCGCCACATTTTCTCGCAGACTGTCGTTTTCCCCCGCGTGCACCCGAATCGTGAAGGTGGGATGGGCTTGGGCCAGGACGGTGATCTCCCGCAGCAGGGGAGAAAGATCCCGGATATCATTGATTTCCTCGCCCACGATGTCGCAGCCCGCCACGAAGGGATCCCCGGCGATGGCCTGCAGCGTGCGCAGGTTCTCTCGCACAGTGTCCGCCTGGGCGATGCGATCCTTCAGAATTGTCAGGGGCGTCCGGCGAATAGCTGCCAGGAACCGGAGGGTGACACCTGTTTCAGCCCGGATCGTGGGCATCACAGCGTGCACCTGAGAGAGCATCTCAGGTGCCTCCCCCGGCTTAACCAGGGTGGTGTCGGAAATCTCGGCGTAATCGATGCCGTATCGGGCATAGCTCCGCGCAATCCACAGCAGCTTGTCCTGCAGCAGGGTGTTCCGGCGATAGACGGGATGGTCCCGGTCCTGGGCCATCTGGCGCAGCCAGCAAACGATGTCCTCATCCGGAATGGCTTCCGTGTTTTTCAGGGGGATGGGATCCTCTGCCGTCGTTCCCTTGCAGAATACATATCTGTATATATAGACCTTTTCCAGGTTGGTGAAAACCGCTTGCCCGTCCTTCATGACGGCCAGCGAGGCCCGAATGCGGGGCAGGTTCCATTTGGCGTTTTCCAGATTCTCCAGAATCAGTGAAGCGAAATTGATGAAGGTGGCGTCATTGATCTTCCGATCCAGATATTTTCCGCGCAACGGTGAATCCCGGAAGGCCGCGGCGGCCTTTTCCCGCCGGGCGGCAAGCAGCGCCTCCTGCGTCGGGGAGCAGCGCAGCCCCAGCTTTCGGATGTAATATAGGGGATAGCGCAGCTGATGATGAATCCCGAGGGCGATCAGCAGATCTGGCTCCAGATTTGCGTTCATATGGGTATGCAGATCGGTGCGGAACTTGCATTCCCGCAGAATCCAGGTTTTCATCACTGTTTTTCGGAAATCCAGGGTATAATCCTTGGTCTGACTCATGAGCGTTTTGGCGATGGCGGGGATGGATGCCCGGCGCTCGATGGTTCCATCCGGAAAGATATTCGCGATTTTCGTATCCAGCAGGCGAAAAAAATAGATGGTTCGGTTCTGTCCATCCACATAGCAGGGCAGCGTCCCTCGGATGATTTTCAACCCGTTTTCATCCAGAGACAGGGGCAGATGGCATAGGGCCGCCAGGTTGGTGATCAGATTTCCAGTTCCGTGATTCGGCGTCCGGAGCACCCAGGAGATTTCATCCCCCTCCCGGTCCATCTCCACGATGATGTCCTTCTCCTTGTCCAGGTAGAAGTGCCCAAAGTAAGACATCGCCAGCCCTCCTTATGATCCCGTGTACCATAAGCAGTATAGCCTTCGCAGGCTGAAAAGGCAAGGGAAAAGCGGCCGTTTGCAATTGACAAAAAGGGAATTCCTCCGTATAATGGCCCCGTTCCCCAAAGACGTGCATCCGTAGCTCAGTAGGATAGAGCGGCCGCCTCCTAAGCGGCAGGCCGTGGGTTCGAATCCCGCCGGGTGTGCCACAGACCACCACATATTGTGGTGGTTTTTACTTGCACGATACCATATTTGGTATGACCTTCCATTGTAGACTTTACAGGCCTATCACCAAAATTAGAAATTCTAATAGCCTTCTAACATTCAAAAACAGCATAAGAGCGCGTGCCTTGCTGGCGTACGCTCAGCGACCGCCTTTTAGTTCTCTGCTCTTTCACGTTGAATCATACTTGACAAAATAGCAGCAAAAAGATATCATTTTGCTAAAAAGGAGGGGTTCTTATGAGACAAGCAGTTACAAGAGTAGAAGATGAAGCATACGAACTTTTTCAAAAGACAACGGCAAGCATTGGGACAACGCCATCAGATGCATTGCGTATTTTTATTTATTCCTTTAATGATTACCATGGTTTCCCATATCCGGTGCGAAGCCGTAGAATGGAAATTGAAGCTTTTCAGTCTGAAGAGGACGCAACTCGTTTTGCAACAGAGCTCGCAATGGAGGCATTGAAGTGAAAAGAGGCGAAATCTGGACTCTCCGCGATCGGCAATATGCTTCGAAAGCCAGACCTGTCGTTATTATTCAGAACGATGATATCACAGGTTTCGACTCTGTCATTCTTTGCTTATTCACAACATTTGACTCTTCTCAGATTGAATCAAGAGTACCTGTCTCCCCTTCGGATTATAATGGACTTCACAATCTGAGTTACGTAATGACAGACAAGATTGTAACTGTAGATAAAAAGATGCTTGGAGAGAAGATCGGTCGCCTTTCAGAGACAGATATGGCGACAGTGTCTGAATGTCTCAGAAAGATACTTGCGTTGTAATGACGCTTTATTCTCTTCGTAATTCTATCCAATTTTGCACGATTTGCCGAATTCGGAAAACGGGAGATTATAACGGTACTTCTCTGTGTATGGTGAGGGCTAAAAATGCTGAAGATCACACGAGAACAGGCATGCCAGTTTATTCTCAGCAAACAGGGGTTGCTTGGAGCTCATCGGTTCATTGGAAAAGACGGAGCATACAAGTATATCCGTCAGGCCGGGTGTATTCAGTATGATCCTGTGGATGTATGCGGAAAGAATGCGGAATTGACCCTGCAATCCCGAGTAATAGGATTTACGAGAAAGACGCTTTCAGATTTGCTGTATCAGGATCGCTTGCTTGTAGATTATGCGGACAAGGAGCTTTCGATTTTTCCGGCAGAGGACTGGCCGTATTTTTCCGGGTATCGGGAACGAAGCCGAGCCCAAGGGAAAACATTTCAGGGATTGGCCGAACTTGAAGAGGAGGCACTTGCTTATATTCAGGAGCATGGTCCCGTTTCCAGTGACACATTGCCAATTGAGGGAGAAATCTTCTGGCATTCATCTATGCACTGGAGCGGAAACTGGCACAAAAAATCCCAGGCAGCCCGCTCTGTACTGGAGCAGCTTTACACAGATGGAACGCTGGTCATTCATCATAAAAACGGTTCCCGCAAATTCTATGATCTGGCTCGACGGCATCTGGATCCGGCGATCCTTGATGCGCTGAATCCATGTAAAGACGAAACAGAATTGTTATGCTGGCGTGTTTTGCGGCGGATTGGTGCGGTTGGAATGCTGTGGGATAAAAACAGCACCGCGTTTCTCGGTATTCCGTTAAATGCGGAAAAAAGAAAACAGATTCTTTCGGAGCTGGAAGAAAGAGAGAAAATCAAATCAGTCCAGGTGGAAGGTATATCACCATTCTTCTGGTATCGTGCGGAAGATGATGCGTTATTGCAGGCTGTGCTTTCCGGAACGATAGACAAAAAGCCGCGACTGGAATTCCTGGCACCGCTCGATCCTCTGTTCTGGGATAAGGCATTGGTTGAAGCCCTTTGGGATTTTCGTTACAGTTGGGAGATCTATACGCCTATTGTTAAGAGAAAGTACGGTTATTATACGCTTCCTGTGCTCTGGGGCGAACGCTTTATCGGCCGGATTGAAGCAGTGGCGGATCGAAACAGCGCGGTTTTGCGGGTGAAACACTTCTGGCCTGAATCTGGTATCCGGCAGACAAAGAAGCTGAATTCAGCCATCTGCGGCGCTGTAAAACGTCTGGCAAAGCTCAACAACTGCAACCGAATTGAGGGGTGGGAGTAAAGACCCGGCTTAAGTGAGCACAAAATGTCGGGAAAGTATCCGGCAGGACTGGTATACTTGCCCTGCAGTAACGCAAGGAGGGATTGTGATGCAAGGCTGGATCGGAGCATTCCAGCGGTTTCATGGCATCACTCCATCTCAGGCGAGAGAGCCCGGAGCTCCGCTCCGTTCCTTCGCGTCGCTGCATATCAAAATCACGCTGGAGGGTGGAAATATGCTGGAATACCGTATTGTGGAAAAGGCCCCGTTTACCATTGTGGGCACAAAAAGACCTTTTAACTCGGATACAAGCTATCAGGAAATCCCCAAGTTCTGGAATGAATGGCTGGCGCAGGGAGAGAAGCGCCCGATCATGGGTACCTTCGGTGTCTGCATGGATATGAAAGGGAAAGACTTCGATTATTGGATAGCGGATCTGTATTTCCCCTGGGAAGATATCCCGGAAAGATGCGAAACCCGGGTCATTCCCGGAAGCTTCTGGGCACAGTTCCCCTGCACACTGAAAACCCTGCAGGATACAAACACCAAGATCTGGTCGGAATGGTTGCCAGGGCTTACAGGATATTCTCTGGCCGGGGATTATGACATTGAGGTCTATCTTCCCCCGGAAGAAGGGTCTGATGAGTGTACGGTTTACATCTGGGTGCCGCTGAAGAAGGCGTGATCCGGATCCATAGAGCGCTTCGGCGCTCTTTTTGCTTTCGCTTTCTCTCTATCAATGGTATAATCCTTCTACTTTCCAGTAAAGAGCAGTTAGCGGGGGTGCAGACGATGGAACGGACAGAACGGGTTATTCTAACCAACCTTTGTATGATCTATAACGGATCGAAAGTATTGGTGGAAGAGAAAGTCGGGAAAGGTGCTGATGGAATCATTTTCCCCGGCGGTCATGTAGAGGAGCATGAACCAATTGTCGATTCCGTTATTCGCGAGATGAAAGAAGAGACCGGACTGGATATCGAGAAACCATGCCTGTGCGGCGTTAAGGAATGGATTAATGAAGACGGATCCAGATATGTTGTTTTTCTGTTCAAGACTGATCGGTTTTCCGGAGACATTATCTCTTCTGACGAGGGGAGAGTTTTCTGGATGGAAAAAGAGTACATTCTGAAGTCGAACTGGATCTGGCATATGGACGGATTAATGCGGATCATGGCTGATGGTGAATATACAGAACTGTTTCTGGACGCAGCGAACGATTGGAAGCCGATTCTGAAATAAGCATAATCGTCAGGGAAAGGATCAGAGACATGGAAAACGAGCTGTTTATAAACGAGGTCCGGCAAGGCATCTATCTGATGGACGAGGCTCACGAAGCCACTGGCTATTTGGTGATCGGGAAAGACCGCGCGTGCGTGATTGATACCATGAACGGGTATAACAATCTGTATCAGGCAGTGAGAAAACTGACGGATAAACCGCTGATTGTTGTGAACACACACGGACATCCGGATCATATTTTCGGCAATGTCTATTTTGACGAGGCCTATATGAATCCATCGGATCTGCCGTTGTCCCATATGTTTACAGAAGATCCGGAATTCCTGAAGCAATGCAACGAAAATGGTCTGAAGATGCCACCATTCCGGGACATTCACCCTGGTGAAGTCATTGACCTGGGTGGCAGAACACTGGAAGTATTTTCCTTGCCGGGGCATACACCCGGAGGAATTCTGCTGTTGCTGCGGGAGGATCGAATCCTGTTTACCGGTGACAGCATCAATCATCATCTGTGGATGCAGCTGGACGGTTGCCTGCCGATGAAAGCTTTCCTGAAAGAACTGGATCGGATTCTGTTCCTGGAGGATCGTGCGGATATTATTCTTCACGGGCATGCCCGTGATGTGGATGACATTTCTTTGCTGCGCTGCATGCGAAATGGCGTGAAAGAGATCTGCGAAGGAAAAACAGAAGAGGATCTGCCATATGAATGGTTTGGCGGGATTGCCAGACAGCACTCTTTCCATTGTGATCCCGACAAGTTTTACCAGCAAAAAGATCACGTAATATGTTATCAGCCGGGTAATATCTGATTGAAGGATGTGATCAATTGAACGAAAAGGAGCTTTACGCGGACCTGGGAACGCTGACAAAGAACAAGGATATGTGGGAAGAGAGCATCCCGTATGTTTCCACGCTTCTTACTCATGAGTCTTTAAAAATCCAGGCAAAAGCCCTTTGGCTATTGGGTGAGATGGGCCTTGTGTATTCGTTGTCAGTGCAGAAAGCCGTCCCTGATATTATATCTTTCTTCGACAGCACTGTGGCGTTGTTAAGGGAACGGGCAGTGAATGCTCTTGGCAGAATTGGACGCGGTGACTTTCATGTAATAGAACAGTACTGGGTAAATCTGTTTCGATTCTCTCTGGATGAAGATCCAGGGGTCAGATTGAGCTTTATCTGGGCATCCGAAAACATCGCTACAAATACACCTGACATCTATGCAAACTATATGCCGGTATTCGAAAAACTGCTGTACGATAAGGATGATAAGGTCAGAATGGAAGCGCCGGAGATCTTCCGGGTTCTTGGAAAACGCAGGCCGGAATACGTCAGACCCTATGTAGAACTACTTCAACAGCTGTCAGAAACCGATGAAAACCGTGTTGTAAGAATCCATTGCCTGGGAGCAATCAAAGCGATAGCAGCACAGTGAAAACGTGGAGGGAAGAATGATTATCAGACAGGCCAGAGAAGAAGATGTCATGCAGATTTCTGAGATTGTGGTTGAAGACTGGAAAACCGCATACAGGGGAATTATCGACGATGACTATCTGGATTCTTTGAGCGCAGAGCAAAGGTATCAGATCGAGATCAAGAGATATCAGAAATATACGGTTGCTGTTGAGAATGATGAAGTTTTAGGTTGTGCGTGGAACGAAATGGCTGACGATGGAGCAGCAGACTGCGAGATCATTGCCTTATATGTCAAGTATTCAAAGCGGGGGCATGGGATCGGAAGGGATTTGATGATTAACTCGATGGACAGCTTCAGGAAAGCCGGAAAGAAATCAATGATCATCTGGTGCCTGAAGGATAACCATGAATCCCGGAAATTCTATGAAAAAATGGGCGGTAAAGAATACAAAGACGGCACTCACAGATGGGGCAATCGGGAATATAACATGATCTCCTATCTCTATCCATTGAATCTGACGGAGGAAATCGTGCGATGAGCATCACCTATCGGAAATTGACTGAAGAGGATCTGGATACGTTTATCCACCTGCGCATTGCCCAGTTGCGGGAAGAAGGAGCTATGGAAGAATTGGATCTTACTCCGTCGTTGATGGATTACTATCTCCGCCATATGGCTGACGGCACTTTTATTTCATGGCTGGCTCTGGATGGAGAAAGGATCATCGGCACCAGCGGTATGTCTTATGTGGAAAAACCGCCGTATTTCAGCTGCCCGACCGGAAAGATCGGTTTGCTGTCCAGCATGTATACCGATCCGGATTATCGCCGTAAAGGAATTGCAAAGGAATTGCTGCGTCGCGTAGTGCAGGAAGCACGATCATATGGCTGCGGTGCTGTGCAGATCACAGCATCTGATATGGGGGTTCTGCTATATACAGATTTCGGTTTCGTGAAAAACGGGAACTTCATGCAATACAAGCTGTAGAGGGACGATGCTATCTACTGCTGAACAGGTTGCTTTTGAGATGAAGTAAAGAGATTGGAATTTCACTCGGAGCGTCTGCTTCTGCGCAGGTGGAAAGAAAGCAATGAACCAAACACAGGCTATCAGAAAAGAATGGCCTATATCAACGAAAAGAATTATACCTGATTCATCCTTGCTGGATCTGAAGAGCAGGTTCTTGATCTCATAAAATCTTATTACGAGCGATAACCACCATCGTCTGGCAGCAGCCTTTATGCGCTAATGGGAAAAGAGCAGAAAGAATTGTCCTTCTGCTGCAAAAAAGTCCCGACCCCTATTGACAGAGACCCAAAGTTCACTATAATATAGGGTGAATTTTAGGTCACTTTGCTGTTTGGAGGTGTGTTTATGGCGAAAGATACGAAGGAAAGAATTCTGTCTGCGGCACTTGAGTTGTTTTCCAGGAAAGGATATGAAGGCACGAATATCCTGGAAATCACCGCATCAGTCGGGATCGTGAAATCCGGGATCTACAAGCATTTTCAGAGCAAGGAAGAGATATGGGATGCACTGCTTAATCAGATGATTGCCTATTATGACGAACATTTCGGTTCCGCTGAGCATCTGCCTCCGGTGCCGGATTCCTTGGATGGGCTGGTAGCCATGACGATGCGGATGGCGGACTTCACGATTCATGATGAAAAAGTCATGATGACACGAAAACTGCTGACGATTGAGCAGTTTCATGATGAACGGGCAAAGAAACTGGCAACAAAACATTTTCTGACCGGCCTGACTGAAATGTTTACCCATGTGATTTCAGGCATGATGACTCAGCGCCTGCTAAAGCAGGATGATCCGGCAATGCTCGCCTTTGCCTACACCGCCCCGATCTCCGCCCTGATTCATCTGTGCGACCGGGAACCGGAAAAGACAGAGGATGCAATCCGGCAGATTGAGGCGTTCAGCCAACATTTTGTCAGGATATATGGTCTATAAAGGCTTTTGCCGACAGGAGGTTTTGTGAAAAGATACTTTGGAAGCCTGTCGTTTTACCGGCAGGCATTGATGATCGGTATCCCTGTGATGCTGCAATCACTGATTCAGTCCCTGGTATCCCTGGTGGACAATTTCATGGTGGCAGGGCTTGGGGATGTGAAAATGTCGGGTGTGAGCGTAGCCGGACAGATCCTGTTTGTATTCATGGTGCTGTCCAACGCCATCTGCGCCGCGGGCGGCATTTACATAACCCAGTTTTCCGGGGCGAAAAACAGCGCGGGCATGCGGCAGGCCCTCCGGTTCAAGTTCCTGCTGATCGGCAGCTTTATCGCCCTGTATCTGCTGGTTTGCTTTGTTTTTCCGCGTCAAATTCTTGGCATGATGGTCATTGGGAACGCCGAAGCAGAGGCGATCCTGGACGCCGGTGAGGAATATATGCGGCTCATGGGCTTCATGGGTATTCCTTTCTGTGTGTCTGTGGTACTGGCCACCTCTATGCGGGAAATCGGTCAGGTTCGTGCTCCTCTTGTGATTTCCGTTATTGGCACGCTGGTAAATTGTGCATTGAACTGGGTACTGATCTATGGCAATCTTGGGGCTCCGAGGCTGGAAGTACGTGGCGCAGCTTATGCGACCATTATTGCCCGGTTTGTTGAGATGGTACTTTATATCCTCTTTGTTTTTCGTTATCCGCAGCCGTTTATGGGGAAGCATGGCGAAAAACTGTGCACAGACTGGAAACTATTTGGCGAGATCTTGCGTCGCGGATGGCTGATGCTGTTTTCAGAGGTGCTGTGGGTTATTTCTGAAACCGTTACGACCGCTGTTTATAACGGAAGGGGCGGCGCTGATGTGGTTTCCGGCATGTCAGCGGGCTGGGCCATCGTGAACCTGCTGTTCGTTTCCTTTGGCGGGATTAATACCGCCACGGCTGTCATTATTGGAAAAACGCTGGGACAGGGAAAGCTGGATGAGGCCCGGAAACAGAAAACCTGGATGCTGTCCGCTGCTGTCGTTTTCGGACTGTTTATGACCTTGATGGGTGGACTGGCAACGCTGCTGGCTCCGCTGGTGTTTGGTCATCTTTCCCAGGTGGCACAGGATATCTGCCGTGACCTGGTTCTGTTGGTTTCTCTGTATATGCCCCTATGGGTTTATACCAATGTGCAGTTTTCCGTGGCCCGGGCAGGCGGCGACACGGTCATGGGCGCGGTGGTGGATGGCTGTGTGACCCTGATCGTGGTGATTCCTGGAATATTGATGCTTGCACAATGGACTGATTGGGGACCGGTGCTGATGTACGGCGTGCTAAAGCTGACGGATATTGTCAAAATCATCACCGCTCACCTGTGGCTGAAAAAGGAAAAGTGGGTGAGAAACCTGACGGTGCAGCCGGTGTAATGATGATAAAGTGAAGTATGGGATGGCATTGTTTTCCTCAGCAAATGCATTTTACCGGCGTTTTTTGCATTTCACCCTTTGATTTCTTGCCTTTCCTATGATTTCTGATGTATCCTCTGTCCATTCAAGGAAGGGGGATGGGTACCATGAAGAAACTGTATGAAAAAAACGAGCTGACTTTTGCATTGGTGTGGATCGCAATTTATGTCGCTGGGACGACACTGGCAGAAACACTGAATGAAGTACTGGGAGTCTTCAAGATTTGCTCTGTTGTTTTTCACATTGCCATGGCGGCGGTTTTGCTGCAGTGGGTGATACGAACTGGCTTGACTGAAAAATATGGACTGTTTCTGCCGCGATACCGGCTTGCGGTTGCCTGGTTTTTTCTGCCGCTGGTTTTGGTTTGCCTGTATAAAGTCTGTTTCAGCCCGGTTCTGCGTTTTTCTCCTGCGGAGGCAGCCCTGTATGTGGTCAGTATGCTGTGTGTCGGATTTCTGGAAGAACTCGTTTTCCGGGGATTCCTGTTTCGGGCGATTGAGAAGCGGAATCTGACACAGGCCATTGTCATTTCATCCATTACCTTCGGGATCGGCCATATTGTGAATCTGCTCAACGGACAGGACATTCCGGAGACCGTTGGCCAGATTCTTTTTGCCGTGATTGTCGGCTTCGCGCTGGTGATTCTGTTCTATAAGGGAAAGAGCCTGATTCCCTGTATGATCTTCCATGGCGTTTTCAATGCCCTGTCCATTGTTGCCAATGATGAGGCTCTGTACAGGGCTCTTGGCGGACCTGTTTCCGCGATGGCGATCCTGGTGGCTGCCAGTGCAGTCCTGCTGGGCGGATACTCCCTGCGGAACCTGAAGCATCTGAGGGTCTGAGAAATATGTTGATTGCGGTTTGCTTTCTGCACTGATATACTTTCCACAGTTTGATGTGCAAAGACAAAAGGAGCAGACAGATGAAGCTGGAAGTCAGGAAGGTTCCGGAAAGCGAACCTGAAATGGTTGAGATCCGTTATCACTGGATCACGGATGAGGTTCAGGAACTGATTTCTTTCGTGAAATCACGTCAGGGGCAGCTGACAGCCAGCCGAGACGGGCAGCGCTTTGAGATCCCTGTCATGGATCTGTTTTATGCCGAATCAGTGGACGATCAGGTTTTTCTGTATACAGCTCATGACAGCTTTGAGATCCGAATGAAATTGTACGAACTGGAAGAATTACTGCGAAACAGACATTTTCTGCGGGCTTCGAAGAGCATGCTTGTGAACCTGATGAAGATTACTTCCATCCGTCCTGCCTTGAACGGTCGGTTTACCGCAATTCTGAAAAACGGTGAGGAAGTCATCATTTCCAGAAAATATGTTCCGGGACTGAAACAGATTCTGAAGGGTGGAGATTCTGAATGATCAGGGAAAAGCTGAAGGAACCTCTGATCCGGATCGTACGGCTTTATACGCTGCAGGTTACGCTGATCAGTGTATTGCTGATTATTCTTGGGAAGCTGCTGGACAGCAGCCGGGTTTTCAGTTATGAGGCTTTCTTCTCTCCATTATTGTATGCGCTAATCGGAACACTGGCGACCCTGATCACCCATACTGATAAGGAGATCAGTATGAAGGGACTGATCATCCGTAAAGTAGTTACCCTGCTACTGGTTGAAGCAGCGATCATTTTCATCGCTGTGCGCTCTGATACGATTCCCACTGAGCAAAAATGGGTGATACCGGGTATTGCCATTGGTATTATTGTGGTGTTCCTGCTGAGTAATATCATTATGTATTTCTCAGACAAAAAAGAAGCCCGAAAATTAAGCGCCGATATTGTCCGCTACCAGCGGGAATATCTGAAAGGAAAACAATGAAAAGCAACGGAAAGATAATCATGGCAATGGGTATTGCATTGCTGACAGTTTTTATTCTCTGGACGATTCTGATTCTTACCATTGATGTTCAGCCGGCCGGTGTAAACGGGACAAACATCGGCTTTGCTGCCGTTAACACTTGGTTTCATCATTTGACAGGGGTGCATCTGTGGATTTACACGGTTACGGACTGGCTGGGGCTGGTTCCGATCGCCGTTTGCATGTGCTTCGGTGTATTGGGGCTGACGCAGCTGATACGAAGAAAAAGCCTGCTGAAGGTGGACCGGGACATCCTGCTTCTGGGCAGTTATTATATTCTGGTGATTTTGGGGTATCTGATCTTTGAAATGATTCCCATCAACTATCGCCCTATTCTGATCGACGGCGCTCAGGAGGCGTCCTATCCCTCATCTACTACGCTGTTGGTGCTGAGCGTGATGCCGACACTGGTTTTCCAGGTGAATCGAAGAGTAAAGAGCACAACATGGAAACGAATTACACTGATTCTGACAGCATTGTTCACGGCGTTTATGGTTACCGGCCGACTGGTGGCGGGTGTACACTGGCTGACGGATATCATTGGTGCGATCCTTCTGAGCACTGGACTATATTTGCTTTATTGGTCTGCAGTGATCCTGATGGATCAGAGAGAAATGAAAGGACAATCGAAAAAATGAACATTCAAAACATCATCATTCGCAGAGAAACAGAAAACGACTACCGCACCGTGGAAAACATGGTGCGCGAATCCTTCTGGAACGTCTATCGCCCCGGCTGCACAGAGCATTACGTGCTGCGTCATCTGCGGAACGATCCCGCCTTTGTGCCGGAGCTGGATCTGGTGATGGAGAAGGACGGACAGATCATTGGGCAGAACATGTTTATGCGCGCCGTGATCCGCTCGGACGACGGAAGGGATATCCCCATCATGACCATGGGGCCGATCTGCATTGCGCCGGAATACAAGCGGCAGGGTTACGGCAAGCTGCTGCTGGACGCTTCTCTGGAGAAAGCGAGGGAGATCGGGTGCCCGGCGCTGTGCTTCGAGGGCAATATCCTGTTCTATGGCAAGTGCGGTTTCACCTATGCCAGGAACTACGGCATCCGCTATCATGATCTGCCGGAAGGCGCGGACGATTCCTTCTTCCTGTGTCAGGAGCTGATTCCCGGATATCTGAATGGGATTACAGGAGAATATGCGCCTCCGGAAGGGTATTTTGCGGCAGAACAGAACCCGGAGAATTTCGAGGCGTATGACGCGCAGTTTCCTCCGAAGGAAAAGAAGGTGCTGCCGGGGCAGCTGGGACAGCCTGCAGCTGAATGAGACGGAGGACTGAACATGGAAGAGCAGATGATGGTGTGTAGAAAGCCTTACCATATCCTGCGACAGCTGGGTCACGGTAAAGGCGGATACTCCTATCTGGCGGAGCACGAAGGCTGTCGGGTGGTCCTGAAGCAGATTCACCACGAGCCCTGCGATTACTACGCCTTTGGCAACAAGATCGAGGCTGAACGGCGGGACTATGAGCGGCTGCGCAGCGCAGGCATCCGCATTCCGGAAATGCTCGCGATCGATATGGAACAGGAACGCATCGTCAAGGCATATATCGAAGGACCGACCATCCATGATCTCGTGCGGGATGGCGCCACTGTGGCCGCATATCTGCCGCAGGTCCGGGAGATGGCGGCGCAAGCCAGGACAGCCGGGCTGAACATCGACTATTTCCCCACCAATTTTGTGGTGCAGGACGGGCTGATCTGGTATGTGGATTATGAATGTAACGATTACATGGAAGAGTGGGACTTCGAGCACTGGGGTATCAAGTACTGGAGCCGGACACCAGAATTTGACGAATATCTGAAGGGACATAGTACAGTGGGCAGAAAGGAACAACTCTTTCATATTCGGGAGGAACGCATCTCAGCAGAGGAGTACATCGAATTCCTCAAAAATACCGATCTGGGATCACAGTATCCAAAGGAACGCTTCCCAGAACGGATTGGTCGGCTGGTGAAGACAGTATCTATCAGCTTGACCGCCCGCAATGAGGAAGGCTTGCTGGTGGGCGTGCTGTTCGGTTTGACGGATTTTGCCTATTGGCTGTATGTGACAGATCTGGGTGTAGACCGAAACTATACAAAGCAAGGCATCGGCCAGCAGCTGATGAGGAAGGCTCATGAGTTGGCAGGCGGTGAAAAAGATATTGCGGTGTATCTGATCGCCAACGAAAACGCGATTCCGTTCTATGAAAAGCTTGGAATGAAGAAGGCGGATGATGTGATGCATTACAATCATGTGGAGTGGACTGAGTTTACGGTGGAATAGAAACGGAGGATAAGTACATGCAGTTCGGAATGCCAACCCTGATTGAAAATCGGACGCTGGAAAATAATGTGGCTTTATGCAGTGAACTGGGGCTACAGTTTATCGAGCTGAACATGAATTTTCCGGAATACCAATTGGAACATCTGGAGCAGACGGAAATGCTTGCGCATCTGGCGGAACAGGCTGGTATATACTATACAATCCACCTGGATGAGAACCTGAACATCGCGGATTTCAACCAGCTTGTGTCCGATGCCTACCTGGAAACCGTGCGGCGGACTATTGCCGCGGCGAAGGGACTGCTGCCGCTGCGTGACCGTTTCGGCGATCGCAGTCAGCCGATGATCCTGAACATGCACATGAATCACGGGATCCACATCACGTTGCCAGACAGGAAGGTGCAGATGTATGAGCGGGATTACGATGTCTACATGCGATCCTTCGCCAGATTCCGCTTGCTGTGCGAAGAGTGGATCGGTGACAGCGATGTGATGATCGTCATAGAGAACACGGACGGGTTCAGGGATTACGAGAAGAAAGCCATTGAATTCCTTCTGGAAAGCCCAAAGTTCGGCTTGACCTGGGATATCGGGCACTCCAAAGCGATCGGAGAGAAGGACATTCCATTCCTGATGGCACATCAGGAAAATCTGATTCACTTTCATATCCATGACGGATCAGAAACGCCGCCGCGGAACCACATGGCTCTGAGTGATGGGGAGATTAATCTGACTGATCGGTTGAAACGGGCTAAAAACAGAAACGCCAGGTGTGTTTTGGAGACAAAAACCATTGCGGCGCTGAAGCAATCTGTTCAGTGGCTGCACGAGAACTGGGAGGCGTGAGATGGATTCAAAACCGTTTGTGTATTATTCCGCTGCCATCTCTTCTTCCGCTCTTGCGATACAGGCATTGATCTGATCCACTGTAGGAAGCTGCGCCTGGATTTCTTCCAGCTTAACATTACTATATGTTGCTACGCCTATGGGTGTTTCGATTCCCTGCAAAGCATACTGAACTTCAGTTCGGTTCATGTCTCTGCAGACAAGGAGCCCTATCGTTGGATTATCATTCTCTGTTCGTATAAGGTCATTGACCGCGTTTACATAAAAGTTCAGCTTTCCGGCAAATTCCGGCTCGAAAAGTTTTACCTTCAGTTCGATGACCAGATAGAAACGATAATGGATATGATAGAACAGCAAATCAAGTCTGCGCGTTTTTCCGGCGATCACAAGTTCCTTTTGTCTGCCGACAAACGCCCATCCGTTGCCAAGCTCAAGCAGAAAGCGTGTCATCTGATGCTCTATTGCGGTTTCCAGCTTCTCCTCGTCATACTTCTCAGGCAGACTGATAAAGCCAAGATCATAATTTCCTTTAATCAGATCAGCGGCCAGATCACCCTGGGGAGAAGGAAGCCTGTCGGTATAGTTTGTTATGGCATCTCCTTGTGTGTGGTATAGATCTGCGTGCAGGCAATTGCCAAGCGTACTGCGGCTCCAACTTTCCTTGATGGATCTTCGTACATAGAATATAGCCTCATCGACTGTTTTGCACTTGGTTATGATAGCTATGTGATGTCCCCATGGAAGAAAGCTAAAGAGATTTGGAAATTCATGTGCTCCAACATCCTGTTGGAGTTTTTGATCGGTTGGTTCATAACCGATGTGCTGTAGGCGGTTATTCGACTGCCTTGATTTTCCTACTTCAATTTCTCC
>JAFUFB010000030.1 GCA_017470145.1 Clostridia bacterium
GAAATTTCCGCCACAGGCGGTCGCGAAATTTTCTTCCGGTCGCCAACATAGTCGCAACTGCCCACTGGGCAGATTGCTCCTTGTTGGCTCTGTTAAAATTTCGCGAAATTTCCGCCACAGGCGGTCGCGAAATTTTAACCCTTCAGCGCTCCCACCATTACGCCCTTCACGAAATACTTCTGCAGGAAGGGGTAGACGCACATAATGGGCACGGTGGAGACCACGATGACCGCCATTTTGATGGACTGTTCCGGCGGCTGAACGAAGTTGGGATCCATATTCTGCAGATCCCCCGCCGAAGCGTTGGCCAGAATGATGATTTCCCGCAGCAGCACCTGCAGAGGCCATTTATCCCGAGCGCCGCTCATGTAGATCATAGCGCCGAAGTAGGCGTTCCAATGGCCTACGGCGTAGAACAGACCAAAGGTGGCCAGCACCGGCAAGCTCAGGGGCAGCACGATCTTCCACAGAATCCCAATATCGTTGCAGCCATCGATGGAGGCGGATTCTTCCAATTCCTGGGGAATCCCCTGGAAGAAATTCTTCACGATCATCATGTTATAGGCGCTGATGGCGCCGGGCAGCAGCACGGACCAATAAGTATCCTTCAGCTGGAGGATATTGGCGATGACGATGTAGCTGGGAATCATACCCCCGGAGAAAAACATGGAGAAGATGACCAGGTTCAGGAAGAAGTTTCTCCCCCGCAGCCGCTGCTTGGACACGGCATAGGCCATGGTAACGGTGAAGAAGAGGTTAATCAGCGTCCCCACCACCGTGATGAACACGGAATTGCCAAAAGCCATCAGAATTTTGTTGGAGGAGAAAATATACCGATAGGCGTCCAGCGTCACATCCCGCGGGATGATGAACATTGGCCGAGTGGCCAGCTCATACTCCGTAGCGAAGGAGGCGCCGATGATGTAGATAAAGGGTAAAATGGTCGTAAAAGCGATCAGGGAGACGATCAGATAATTTACGATGTTAAACACCCGGCTGCCCACGGAGTCATTCTGACCCACCGGGCCGCTGGAGATCTTCATCTTTTTCCCATTCAAGGTTTCGACACGCGCTTCCGACATCTTTTCCGCCTCCTTTCTCAGTACAGGCCCTGCTCGCCCAGGGCGTGGGCGATCTTATTGGAGCCCACCACCAGGGTGACGCTGACGATGGATTTCATCAGGCCGATGGCCGCGGCGTAGCTGTATTGCCCCTGCTGGATACCTTGCTGATACACAAAGACGTCCAGGGTCTGGGAAGCGGAACGGTTCAGGGAGTTGGCCATCAGAATCAGATGGTCATATCCGGAATCCAGCACGGAGCCCATCCGCAGGATCAGCATCAGCACGATGGTGGAGCGAATGGCGGGCAGCGTGATATGCCACAGCCGCCGCAGCCGGCCCGCGCCGTCCACCATGGCGGCCTCGTACAGCTGGGTGTCCACATTGGTCAGGGCCGCCAGGAAAATAATGGTTCCCCATCCGGTTTCCTTCCAGATGGTCTGCCCGATGATCATCCACCGGAAGGCCGTGGGCGAGCCCAGATAATCAATAGGATGACCCAGGAGGCTGTTGGTCAGCTTGTAAACAATGCCCGAGGAGCCGAACATCACGAAGGTAATGGAAACTACGATAACGATGGAGATGAAATGCGGAACGTAAAGCAGTGTCTGCAGCAGCTTTTTATATCGCAGGGAAAGCATCTCATTCAGCATCAGGGCCAGAATGATGGGCGCGGGGAAGTAGAATACGATGTTCATCAGGGATAGCACCAGCGTGTTGGACAGATACCGCGTCCAGGAGGGGAATTTGAAGAAATACTCAAACCATTTCCAGCCCACCCACTGGCTGCCAAAGACGCCGGAATAGGGCACATAGTTCTCAAAGGCAATAACGATGCCGAACATGGGCAAATACTTAAATACAATGAAATAAATCAAGCCCGGCAACAGCAGCAGGAAAAGCCATTTATCCCGCTTGATATCCCGGCCCAGCTTGGCCCAATACTCCTTGCCCGTGCCGTGCATCCGCTTACGCTCGGCTCTGGTGCTCATCCGTATCCCTCCCTGTTTTTCTGTGGACAATCCTTTCTTTCTCTTTCTGGTACAGAAAGAGAAAGGGGGATCCCCCCTTTGCATGTCTCAAATGGCGAGTTAATTATACAATTGTTGCATGTACCTGTCAATCATAATTCTGAAATACGGCGAAAAAACATCCCTCCTTTCTCACCGTCGAAATAGAAAAAAACTATTGTGCTCTACCGTCAAAAAAAGAGCGCTTCCGCGCTCTGATAAAATGGAATCAACATGAAAGTCGGACGTTTCCTCCATTGATGTTCAACTGCTCCGTATTGGAACCTATCTTCCGGGTACCCTCAGGTCAAAAACAGCTCCCGCTTTCGCTGGATCATCTCCTCCACCCGGGCTACATAGTTCTCGATATTGCTGACATTCGGCGCCCGGCCGATATGCCCCTCCTCCGGATAAATTCGCTTGGAGATGCCCCCAGCGCCTAAAGCCAGAATATGGGAGGTTTCCTCCATGATGTCCACATTGTACACGCATTCATGCCCTGGCAGGGCGTAGCCGGTGTTCTCCAGATTCCCGGCCATGTACTTTTGCTTGTACAGATAATAGGGCCGCAGGCCCAATTGGCCGGCGGTATCCCGGCCCAGACGCACCATCTCCGCCGCGATTTCCGCCGCCGGCAGCTGGGCCGAGGGGGCCTCCGCTTCGCTGCGCTGCTTGAGGCGGACAGCGGTTTGCCGCTCCCCGAAGGGGGAGGACCGCTTGATGGCCAGGGTGTGCACCGTCAGGCTCTCCGGCCGCAGGCGCAAGGCCTCCTCCATGGTGTGGGTAAACTCCGGAATACCTTCCCCCGGGAGCCCAGCAATGACGTCCATGTTGATATGCGGAATGCTCTCCTCCCGGGCCAAAGCATAGGCCTCCCGCACCTGCTGGGCGGTATGGGCCCGGCCAATGACCCGCAAGGTCTGGTCGTTCATGGTCTGGGGGTTGATGGAAATTCGTCCGACCCCCGCCTCCCGGATAGCCCGCAGCTTGCTCCGGGTAATGGTGTCCGGCCGCCCCGCCTCCACGGTGTATTCCATGGCCCCAGGAAAGGCCTCCATCATGCCCACCATCAGCTGTTCAAATTCCTTCTCCGGCAGGGCCGTAGGGGTGCCGCCCCCCACGTACACCGCCCGCAGCCGCCTGCCGCTTTCCCGCAGGATCTCCTGCCCTGCCCGCATTTCCCGGGCCAGCGCCGTCATGTAGGGGGCCACCAATTTGCCATTGCCAATCTCCCCAGAGGAGAAGGAGCAGTAGGCGCACCGAGTCGTGCAGAATGGAATGCCGATATACACATCCATCCATTCATCCCCGGGGGCGGGCATGCTCCGCTGCACCCGGGCCACCTGGGCCAGCAACTCCACCTTTTCCCGGGTGACGTCGAAATCCGTCATCAGCCGCTGGACGGCCGCCTCCTCCGACAGCCCCTGACCCAGGGCTTCCAGCATCAGATGGGTGGGGCGCACCCCCGTCAGGCTGCCCCAGGGGGGATGCACGCCCGTCCGCTGGCGATAAAAATCATACAGGGTCTGCTTGCACAACCGCCGGGCCGCCCGCTTCTGGTGCAGCTCCCGCAGGCGAGGGTCTTCGTCCAGAGGGATGGGGGCCTGACCTGTGGTTTGTGTATCGCCCTGGGAGAAGGTAATGATATACTCTCCGCCCATTTCCCGGGCCTCCAGGCGCAGATCCGGCGGCAATTCCTGTATGCCAAAAAGCCGGGCTGTGTTGATCAGCTCCGGCTGAATGGTGGATAGATAATCATCGATCAATGCCATGTTCTTCTTCCTTCCGGCGGACTTCTCCGTCGGCCCCTTTGTGCCTCCAAGTGACCGTCTTGCTTCCCCCGCTCTGCGGGAGAACTTCCATCAGCATTCTTAGCCCGTCACCCGGTACACATCAATCACATCCGCCTTGTTGCGAATGGCCTGGATCACCTTATCCATCTGTTCCCGGGAGGCCACGTCCAGGGTCAGCTTCACCGTGGAGATTCGGCTCTTATCGTCCGTCTGGACCTGAGCCGCCTTGATGGATACATTCATTTCGCCGATGATGGAGGCGATTTCTCCCAGCATATTCACCCGGTCATAGACCAGAATCTTGATGGAAGCGTAGAAGGATCCGCCGCCCTCCGTGGCCCACTCCACAAGGATCCGCCGCTCCGGCTCCGCGCTGGCGGCGTTGGGGCATTCCGCCTTATGGATGGTGACCCCCCGGCCCCGGGTAATGTATCCTACGATCTCGTCCCCCGGCACCGGGCTGCAGCAGCGGGCGAAGCGGATCGGGATGTCCAGATCCTCGTTTCCGGTCAGGACGATGCCATGGTTGGCCCGGCGCTGACTCAGCTGCTTTTCATCCACCTTGTCCGGCAATTCCTCCGGAATCTCCGGCAGGGCGGGAGCCTCCCGTCCCCGCTGCTCCTCCATCAGCCGGCTGACCACATATTGGGCCGCCATGCCGCCATAGCCCACGGCGCAGCAGATATCGTCAAACTCGTTGAAGCCATACTTCTTCAGCATGGATTCATAGTATTCCGGCTTGGTCAGCTCGTTCAGCTTCACCCCACGACGGGCGCACTCGTGCTCGATCATCTCCTTGCCCAGGGCCAGATTCTCCTGCCGCAGCTCCTTTTTCAGGTACTGCCGAATCTTGGCCTTGGCCTGGGGCGTATTGCAGATGCGAATCCAGTCTGAGGAGGGGCCCTTGCTGGTGGCGGAGGTCATGATCTCCACCCGATCCCCCGTGGCCAACTCCGTTTCCAGGGGCACCAGCTTGCCATTCACCTTGGCGCCGACGCACTTATTGCCCACGGCGGAATGAATCCGATAAGCGAAGTCCAGGGGCGTGGAGCCCTTGGGCATGGAAATGACGTCACCCTTGGGGGTGAAGAGGAACACCTCGTCGTCGAAAAGATCCGTCTTCAGGGTGTCCATAAATTCCTTGCTGTCCCGGGTGTCGCTGCTCCAGTCCAGAATCTGGCGGACCCAGGTCAGCTTATTGTCCAGGTCGTCCCCCTTGTCCCGGCCCTCCTTGTAGCGCCAGTGGGCCGCGATGCCGTATTCCGCGATTTTATGCATCTCCCAGGTGCGAATCTGCACCTCGAAGGGGAAGGGAATCTTTCGTCCGCCCATGACGGTGGTATGCAGGCTCTGATACATATTGGCCTTGGGTACGGAGATATAATCCTTAAACCGGCCCGGCACCTGGTTCCACAGGGTGTGCACAATGCCCAGCACGGCATAGCAATCCGGCACCGTGTCCACGATGACCCGGATGGCGATCAGGTCATAAATCTGGTCGAAGGTCTTGTGCTGCAGCACCATCTTGCGATAGATAGAGTAGAAATGCTTGGAGCGGCCATCGATGTCGAAATGAATCCCCTGCTCGTCCAGCTTATCGCTGAGCTCATCAATGACCAGGCGGATGCTCTCCTCCCGTTCAGCCCGCTTCATGCCCACCAGATGGACGATGTTGTTGTATCCGTCTGGATCCAGGTATTTCAGGCTCAGATCCTCCAGATCCTGCTTGATGGCATAGACGCCCAGCCGATGGGCCAGGGGGGCATAGATATCCAGGGTTTCCCGGGCGATGGCCTTCTGCCGGTCCGGGGATTGAAAGCGCAGGGTGTACATATTGTGCAGCCGGTCCGCCAGCTTGATCAGCACTACCCGGATATCCCGGCTCATGGCCAGGATCATCTTTCGCACGCTCTCCGCCTGGGCCTCCTCCCGGTTGGCGAAATCCAGCTTGTTCAGCTTGGTGACACCATCCACCAGCTCCGCCACTTCCTCGCCGAAATCATGCCGCAGGGTATCCAGGGTGATGCCCTCGCAATCCTCCACCGTGTCGTGCAACAGCCCGGCGGCGATGGTGGGCGGGTCGATCATCAGGTCGGTCAGAATGCTGGCCACAAAACAGGGATGCACAAAATAGGGCTCCCCGCTTTTGCGAACCTGGCCTTCATGGGCCTTCTCCGCAAAATACCAGGCCTTTTCCACCATTTTATAGCCTTCCCCCGCGTCATATTTCCGAATGCGGGCCAGCATCGTGCTCAAGGGCATGGCCTCATAGGACGCAAAGCTCATTTTGTCACCTCCCCTTTCCTTCCTCCAGTCAATTCTACCTCGCCGGCCGCAGGGTTTGGACCTGCAGCTGGGGGTTCACCCGGCCATTAAATTCGTTCCGGCTGGGGCGGAACAGCGCGTCCACCCGGGTCCATCCCTGGTCCGCTATCTCCCCCAGGCCAAAGCCGATGCCGCCCCGCAGGGCTTCCCCTTCCAGTAGGGTCAGCTTCAGATGGCTCTGATCCTTCCCTACTCGCCGGGCCTCCTGCAGGTCCGCCCCCCGGCAGAGGAACACCGGGGCTGGATTTCCGCAGCCCGTAGGCTCCAGCTCCGCCAGGGCCTCGATGGTCTCCAGTGTTACCTGGGAAAGCTCCAGCTCGCTGTCATATTCCCAGACCCGCTGGAAGCACTCCGCTTCGCAGCTTTCCCGAACCACCTGATTCAGCCGTCGGCGAAACTCCGGGATCTTCTCCTCCGCGATGGTCAGCCCCGCCGCCTGCTCATGGCCACCGAAGCGGATCAGCAAATCCGCACATCCGCTCAGGGCTTCGAAAATATTTACCCCGGGGATGGATCGGCAGCTGCCCACCGCCTGGCCCTCCTTTCGGCTCAGCACCACCGTGGGCAGATAATACTTCTCGCACAGCTTGCCCGCCACCAGGCCGATCAGCCCCGCGTTCCACTCCTCGCCGGAGAGCACCAGGGCCCGATCCGCACCCAGATCCGCCTGATCTGACAGAAGGTTCGTCGCCTCCTGCAGGATGCGCCGCTCCGTCTCCTGCCGCTGCCGGTTATTCTCCTCCAGGCAGGCAGCGATCTCCTTTGCCTTCTCCGGATTTCCCGTGGTCAGCAGCGTTACGCCCCGGCTGGCGTCCCCCAGGCGGCCCGCCGCATTTATGCGAGGAGCCAGGCGGAAGGCGATGTCATCGGAGCAGATGGGGGCCTGCACCCCCGCGTTCTCCATCAGGGCCCGCAGCCCCGGTCGAGGCGTCCGGGCCATGCGCAGCATCCCTTCTCGCACGATGACCCGGTTTTCATCCACCAGGGGCACGATGTCCGCCACCGTGGCCAGGGCAGCGATCTCGATTCGTCTTTCCACCCCAGCCAGCCCGAACAAGGCCTGGCAGATTTTCAAGGCTACCCCCGCGCCGCATAAGCGTCGGAAGGGATAATCCCCCAGCAGGGGGTCCATTACCGCGTCCGCCGGCGGCAGGGTGGGGGGAATCTCGTGATGATCCGTCACGATGACCTTCATGCCCAGCTCCTTGGCCAGCCGCACCTCCGCCACGTTGGAAATGCCGCAGTCCACGGTAATCAGCAGCGAGATGTTCAGCTCCGCCATCTCTCGAATGGCCTTCTCATTCAGCCCATATCCATCCTGATGGCGGGAGGGGATGCGGAAGGAAACCACCGCCCCCGCTTCCTTCAGAGTTTCCAGCAGAATGGTCACAGCGCTGACCCCGTCCACATCGTAGTCCCCATAGACCATGATGCGATCCTTCCGGGCGATGGCCTCCCGGATCAGGGCCAGGGTCTTATCCATATCCTGCATTCGCAGGGGATCGTGCAGGTCGGAGAGCTGGGGATGCAGGAACTTCTCCGCCTTCTCCGGCGTGTTGATCCCCCGGGCGCAGAGCAATTCCCTCTCCCACTCCGGCAGCCCCGGCAGCTCCGCCAGGGGCCCGGCATATCTCTTTCTGAATTCGGCCATAGGTTATTCCTCTATCATGGTGTGAAGGGATGTTTCACTCCCGCACGCTAAGAATAAAGGCAGGGGAGGCCGCGCTCCGCAGCCTCCCCCGCTCCCAAAGAATTCTTATTTCGCCTTGCGGCTGCGGCGGCGCTCCTCCAGGAAGGCCCATACATAGCCGTTGATCATGTTGGCGCTGTAAACGCCGCTCAGGATACCCACGATGATCGGCAGTGCGAACTCGCGGATGCTGGCCACGCCCAGGATGCACAGCGCCACGATGGTGATCAGGGTGGTGGCGGTGGTGGTCAGGGTCCGGCCCAGGCTCTCCTGAATGGAGATGTTGGTCACCTCTTCGCGAGGCATGGTGGGATACTTCTTCGCGTTCTCACGAATGCGGTCGAAGATCACGATGGTGTTGTTGATGGAATAACCCACGATGGTCAGGGCCGCAGCGATGAAGGAAGAGTTCATCTGAATCACGCTGCGGAAGATGACCATGAAGCTCAGCATGATCAGCACGTCATGCAGCAGACCGAACACGGCGGACAGGCCGCTGTTCAGATCGAACCGGATGGCGATGTAGATCAGCATCAGGGCAGAGGCCAGCAGCACGGAGATCACCGCGTTGCGCACCAGGGTGGCGCCGGCCACGGGGCCTACGTAGTTCACATCGCCCACGGACTCGGCTTCGGGATACTTCTCAGCCACCTTCTCCTCGAACTGGGCCTGGATGTTCTGAATGTCATCCTGAGCCACGTCCTTGATGCGGATCACAGCCTCGCTCTCCCCCGCACCCTGATAGGTCACGGTGTAGGAAGCGATGCCCATGTCGCTAAGGATGCCTTCCAGGTCACCCTTGACGGCGGACTGCTTGAGATCGTACTCCATGGACAGGCCGCCTTCGAAATCGATGCCCAGGTTGATGCCATGGCCGAAGATGGTCAGGATCAGGGCCAGTACCATAATCGCGCAGGAGACGATCAGGCAGGTCTTGGAACGATTCTTGATTTTCATTACGCCTGCACCTCCTTTTCAGCGCTGACTTTGGTGTACAGGCTCTCCTTCACGCAGCCGATGTTGACAAAGCGGTTCATCAGGAAGCGGGTCACCAGAATGGCGGAGAACATGGAAACCACCACGCCCAGCAGCAGGGTCTTGGCGAAGCCCTGGATGGAGCCGGTGCCGTAGATCAGCAGCACCACGCCGGCGATCAGGGTGGTCACGTTGGAGTCCAGAATGGCGCTCATGGCGTTCTTGAAGCCCGTCCGCACAGCCACCTTCACGCTCTTGCCGGCGCGAACTTCTTCGTTAAAGCGCTCGAAGATAATGACGTTGGCGTCCACGGCCATGCCGATGCCCAGCACCACGCCGGCCAGGCCGGGCAGGGTCAGCTGGATATGGAAGATGGCGATCAGCATGAACAGCACGATGGTGTAAATCGTCAGCGCCCAGCTGGCCACCACGCCGTTCAGGCGATAGCGGATGATCATCAGCAGCATGACCAGCAGAATGCCGATCAAGGCGGCGAAGACGGAGGAGCTCAGGGCGTCGCGGCCCAGGGTGGCGGACACCTTGTCCACCTTCTGCTGCGTCAACTCCAGGGGCAGGGCGCCGGACTGGATCTTGGCGGCGATGGTGGTGGCGCGCTCGGCGCTACCCATGCCGTTAATGACGCCGGAGCCGTTGGTGATGGCGCTCTGCACGGTGGGAGCGATCAGCTCTTCCCCGTCCAGATAGATGGCGATGGAGCGGCCGATGTTCTGGGAGGTTACTTCCCCGAAAATCTGGGCGCCTTCGTCCGTCAGGGTGAAGGCCACCTGATGGTCGCCCTCGGAGTAGTAGTAGGTAGCGGTCTTGACCATGTCGCCGGTCATGAACACTTCGCCGTTGGGGTTCTGGAACTCCAGCTTGGCGGCCGCACCGATCAGATCCAGCACGGTATCATCCTGCACATCCGGAATCTCCACGCGGATGCCGTCGCCACCAATCTGCTGGACGTTGACTTCCGTGAAGCCCTTGTCCGCCAGGCGCTGCTGGATGATGGAGATGGTTCCGTTCATCAGGTCGCCGAAATCCGCCTCAGAGCCTTCCGGCGCCTTAGCGGAATATTCCACGTACATGCCGCCCCGCAGGTCCAGCCCCAGAGACAGGACAGAGGGCCAATTCTCAGTATCAGTGGTGGGCAGCCAGGGCATCACCTTATACAGCCCGCGGGGCGGAATGCTCCACCCATTGGCGCCCAGGACACCCAGCACAATCGTGCAAACCAGCACAATGCACAGCGCGACCAGGGAGCCCGTTTTGCTGCCGCGCTTCTTCTTGGATTTCATGACAATCGCATCCTCCTTCGTATAAACGCAATATGAAGATTATATTCCTCCATGGCTTTTTCGTCAAGAAAAATCAGAACAATGCTTCCACAAAATCTTTCGCGCTGAAGGGCTGCAGATCGTCAATCCCTTCGCCTACGCCGATGTACCACACCGGCACTTCCAGCTCCTGCCGAATGGCCAGGGCGATGCCGCCCTTGGCGGTGCCGTCCAGCTTGGTCAGGATGATGCCGCCGATCTCCGCCACCTCTTTAAAGGCCCGGGCCTGCTGCAGCCCGTTTTGCCCGGTGGTTGCGTCCAGCACCAGGATGCAGCGGGTATCCGCCTCCGGGAATTCCCGGTCGATGACACGGCGCATCTTGTTCAGCTCGTCCATCAGGTTCTTCTTGTTATGCAGCCGGCCCGCCGTGTCCACAATCAGCAGATCCGCCTTCTGGGCCTTGGCGCTCTGGATGCCGTCGTACACCACCGCGGCGGGATCCGCCCCTTCGTCGTGCTTCACGATGGGCACCCGGGCCCGCTCAGCCCAGACCGTCAGCTGCTCCGCCGCCGCGGCCCGGAAGGTATCCCCGGCGCAGAGCATGACCCGGCGGCCGATGCTCTGGAAGCGCAGGGCCAGCTTGCCGATGGTGGTGGTCTTCCCGACGCCGTTCACCCCGACCATCAGCATCACCATGGGCCATTGCAGCGGCGGCCGGGGGATATCCATCTGTTCCACCATGATGGCCTTCAGGATCTCCCGGGCGGAGGCCGCATCCTTCACGTTCTGCTGCTTCACCCGAGCCTTCAGCTCATCGATGATGACCGTTGTGGCCTTCATGCCACAATCCGCCATCACCAGGATATCCTCCAGCTCCTCGTAGAAATCATCGTCGATCTTTCGATTGTCCCGGACCATCTCGTCGACCTTCTCGGTCATGTTCCCCCGGGTTTTGCTCAGCCCCTCCCGCAGACGGGCAAAGAGACCCTTCTTTTTCTTTTCCTCGCTCAATCCATTCATCTCCCGTTTCTATGCGGAATTATTCCGGGGGCCATCATACCACAAAAAAACGGCCCTTTCAATCTTTCTCCTTGACAAATAAGCTTCCCAATCATAAGATAGACAAGGTTTTTCCTTAATTTACTGACGCGATTTGGAGGATCGACAATTATGGCGGAATTAACGATGGATAAGCTGGTAGCGCTCTGCAAGGGCAGAGGCTTTATTTTCGCAGGCTCCGAGATCTACGGCGGCCTGGCCAACACCTGGGATTACGGCCCCCTGGGGGTGGAATTAAAGAACAACATCAAGAAGGCCTGGTGGCAGAAGTTCGTCCAGGAAAGCAAGTACAACACCGGGCTGGATTCCGCGATTCTGATGAACCGGGAGGTCTGGGTGGCCAGCGGCCACGTAGGCGGGTTCAACGATCCCCTGATGGACTGCAAGGCCTGCAAGGCCCGCTTCCGGGCGGATAAGCTGATCGAGGATTTCACCCAGGGCGAGGAAACGGGCGACGGCTGGACCAACGCCGAGCTGGAGGCCTACATCAGCGAGCATGACATCGTTTGTCCCGTCTGCGGCAAGAAGGATTTCACTGGCATTCGCCAGTTCAACCTGATGTTCAAGACCTTCGCCGGCGTCAATGAGGACAGCCAGAACGAGATCTACCTCCGGCCGGAAACGGCCCAGGGCATCTTCGTCAACTTCCAGAACGTCATGCGGACCACCCGGAAAAAGCTGCCCGCGGGCATCGCTCAGATCGGTAAATCCTTCCGGAACGAGATTACTCCCGGCAACTTCATCTTCCGCGTCCGCGAATTCGAACAGATGGAGCTGGAGTTCTTCTGCAAGCCTGGAGAGGATCTGGAGTGGTTCAACTACTGGCGCTCCTTCTGCAAGAACTGGCTGCTTTCCCTGGGCATCAAGGAGGAAAGCCTGCGCCTGCGGGATCATGAGCCGGAGAAGCTGGCCTTCTATTCCAAGGCCACGACGGATTTCGAATTCCTCTTCCCCTTCGGCTGGGGCGAGCTCTGGGGCGTGGCAGATCGGACGGATTACGACCTGACCCAGCACCAGAATCATTCCGGCAAGACCATGGAATATCTGGATCCCGCCACCAATGAGAAATTCATCCCCTACTGCATCGAGCCCTCCCTGGGGGTGGATCGGATGCTGCTGGCCTTCCTGTGCAACGCCTATGAGGAGCAGGAGCTGGAGGGCGGCGATGTCCGCAATGTGCTGCATCTCCATCCCGCCCTGGCGCCCTACAAGGCCGCGGTGCTCCCCCTGCAGAAGAACAAGCTGGGCGCCCTGGCCAGCGAGATTCACGCCGAGCTGACCAAGTACTTCCCTGTAGAGTATGACGAAACCGGCTCCATCGGCAAGCGCTATCGCCGCCAGGACGAGATCGGCACCCCCTTCTCCATCTGCGTGGACTTTGAAACCGAGGAGACCCAGTCCGTCACCATTCGCGACCGGGACACCATGGAGCAGGTTCGCGTGCCCCTGAGCGAGGTTCGCAGCTGGATCGAAGAGCGCATGCGTTTCTAAGAAATACGCGGAGCGGGCAGCCCCTCGGAGGGGCTGCCCCTCCGTTTCGTTTTCAAAGGAGCAGGAATCAAAATGCAGGAGATTTTCAGACATGGCCAAGGCCTTCGCCGCAAAGTGCTGGTGGTGGACGACGAGCTCATCAACCGCCAGCTGCTGGGCATGATCGTGGGCCAGGAGCATGACGTCATCTACGCGGAGAACGGTCGGGAGGCCCTCCGCCAGATTCGCAAGCATCAGGAGACCTTGAGCCTGGTGCTGCTGGATTTGCTGATGCCTGAAATGGATGGCTACGAGGTGCTGCGGACCATGCAGACCGACGCCGAGCTGCGGCGGATTCCCATCATTGTCCTGACCTCCGAAAAGGACGCGGAGGTGGAAAGCCTGCACCTGGGGGCCTCAGATTTCATCCCCAAGCCCTATGACATGCCCGAGGTCATCATGGCTCGCATCGACCGCTCCATCGAGCTGGCGGAGGACAGCATGACCATCCGGGAGGCGGAGGATGACCCGCTGACCGGCTTGTACAACAAGGATTTCTTCCTGCACTATGCCCGCCAGCACGACCGATATGAGCCCGAGACCCCCATGGACGCCATCGTGCTGAACGTGAACCGCTTTCACCTGATCAACGAGCTATACGGCCGCTCCCTGGGGGATGAGCTGCTGCGCGCCATGGCGGAGAAGATTCATCTGCTGCTGAACGGCACCTCCGGCCTGGCCTGCCGCAGCGATTCCGATACCTTCTATCTCTACCTCCCCCACCGGGAGGATTACGAATCCGCCCTCATGAGCAGCCTGGCCGCCATCGATGGCACTCTGGGGCACGCCAAGATTACCATCCGGGCCGGCATCTATCCCAACGTGGATAAATCCGTGGACCTGGAGCAGCGCTTCGACCGGGCGAACCTGGCCTGCAGCCGGCTGCGTGGGAATTACCTTACCGCCTGCGCCTATTATGACACCCGACTCCACGACCAGGAGCTCTGCGCCGAGCGGCTCATCGGGGAAGTGGACGCCGCCCTGAGCGAAAAACAGTTCAAGGTGTTCTATCAGCCCAAGTATCACATCCAGGGGGATCGGCCCGTGCTGGCCAGCGCAGAGGCCCTGATCCGCTGGTTCCATCCGGTCCATGGCATGATTTCCCCCGGGGTATTCATCCCCCTCTTTGAGGAAAACGGCCTCATCTCCCGGCTGGACCATTATGTCTGGCAGGAGGCCGCCGTCCAGATTCACCGCTGGAAGGATCAATACGGTCTCACCATCCCCGTCTCCGTCAACGTCTCTCGGGTGGATATCTTCGACCCGAACCTGGAGCAGGAACTGCGGGAGATCATGCTGGTAAATCGGCTTTCCCCGGAGGAATATCTACTGGAGATTACGGAATCCGCCTATACGGACCATTCCAGCCAGATTATCGACACCGTGGCTCGCCTGCGGGAAATGGGCTTCCGGGTGGAGATGGACGACTTTGGCTCCGGCTATTCCTCCCTGAATATGCTGACCGCCCTGCCCATCGATGCCCTGAAGCTGGACATGGGCTTTATCCGGAACATCGCTAAGACGGAGAAGGATTTCCGCATGGTGGAGCTGATGCTGGATATCGCCCGCTTCCTCTCCGTGCCGGTCATCGCTGAGGGCGTGGAAACCGAGGAGCAATATCAGCTGCTGAAGGGCGCCGGATGCGACATCATTCAGGGGTACTATTTCTCCAAGCCCCTGCCCCCGGAGGAGTTTAACCGGCTGATTGAGAAAGAACTATCCGAACGAAATTCCTGACCAAGGAGGATATCACCATTGATTACGCTTGATTCCCTCAGAGCCTATGGCGCCAACGTGGAGGAAGGCCTGCACCGCTGCATGAACATGGAAGCCTTCTACCTGAAGCTGTTTGACTCCCTGAAGGGGGACACCCGGGTGGATGATCTGCAGGCCGCCATGGCGGAGAAGGACCTGGACAAGGCCTTCGAAATCGCCCACGCCCTGAAGGGCATCTATGGCAACCTGTCCCTGACGCCCCTGTATGAGCCCATCCAGGAAATTACAGAGCTGCTCCGAGCTCGGACGGACACGGATTACGGTCCCCTGATGGCCCAGATTCTGGAGCAGAAGCAAAAGCTGGACGAGCTTCTTTAAAAACAACCCTCCCCTTGCGGGGAGGGTTGTTTTTTTCTGTCTGGTCGTGCGAAGGGGAAATCCCGCGCGCATACCTCTAAACGGTCAGCAGGTTGTTCTTTAGCATATCTTCATAGGTATGGGAATCTCAATCGTATCGTGCTCCGCCAGGTATTGAATAATCAGCTCGCTGACCTCCGTCTGTACCTCGCGCAGCACCGGGCAGCCCACATAGCATTCAAAGTCCCCGGACCCAGTGGCCCGATAGTTATTCATCACCAAGGTGAACCGATCCTCCGGCTGAATGGGTTTCCCCTGCCGGGCCATCATTTTCACCCTTTGTCCCCGGGGCTGTGATAGATCGAATCGGTATTCCAGCCCGGCGAAGAAATCATAATTGAAATGAGCTTCCTTGGGCCGCAGGAAGGGCTCCGCGATGCAGAGCCTTCCCTCCTCGTCCCAATCAAAATAGCTGGCGCATTGCTCCAGGGCCTGCCGCAGGGTTTCCCCCGTCACCTCCAACACCGCCAGGGTATTGCTGTATACATAGCTGGCCACCACGTCCCGCACGGTGACGTCCGCGTCGAAGCCCCGCAGCTCGTTGGGCAGGGAGGAGCAGGACAGCTCCGCCCCCGTGGCCCACAGCTGCACCCGGTTAAAGAAATCCGCGATGGCGGAGCCCTCCCGGGCCATGGTCAGCCGGTTCTCTGGGAAAATGGCCCGGGAAAGATGGCCAATGGGCCGATCCAGCCAGGCCTCCATCCGCTGCCGCAGGGCAGCCTCCGCCAGGGTCAGGCTTTGCTCGGCCGACACCTCCACCAGGCAGGAGCGCCACTTTCCATCCTCCCCCAACTCCGCTCGAATATAGGCCGGGGCGTTGCAGGGAGTCTGCACCAGGTGCACCCCATGCCAGCTGCCTTCCGCCAGGGCGATATGCTGATGACCCGTCAGCAGAATATCAAAAGGAAGCTCCTCGCACAGCTTGCAGGCAATGTTTTCATCCGTCTCGGACAGCAGCCTTCCCGTTTCCAGATCCCGCTCGATGCCCCCGTGATAAATGCCCACCAGGATGTCATACTGCCCCGCCAGGGCCTTAATGGCCCGCCGGGCTGCCTCCAGGGGATCCGTCACCCGCAGGCCCTGCAGGTTTTCCGGCTTCTCCCAGCGATTGACCCAGGAGGTAACGATGCCCACCAACCCCACCCGCAGGCCATTGCCCAGGGTGTGGACCGTTGCCCCCCGCAGGGGCAGATCCCCCTCCACGTTGGCGCACAGGCAGGTGGCGTCCAGGGCCTCCAGATAGCTCCGCAGATCCGCCGGGCCGTGGTTGAAGTCATGATTTCCCAGGGTCACATAATCGTATCCCCGGGCGTTCAGCGCCGCAGCGATGGGCATTTCCTCCCCCTCCGCCCGGCAGAAATAGGTCAGGGGAGAACCCTGAATGGTATCTCCCCCGTCGATGATCAGCGTGTTTTCGTCCTTGGGAAAACGCATGCCCAGCAGCCCCAGCGGTCGGGGCTGGTCATCCACAAAATTGGTGTTATACAGAAATCCGTGAGTATCCGAGGTAAAGTAAATCGTACACTTACTTTTCATATTCATCCTCTGGCCAGCTTCTGGCGCACATAGGTGGAGAACAGCTCAATCACGATCATCAGCAGGATCATGCCGAACAGATAGGAGCCCACCATGCTCCAGCGGCTGGAAGTAATGCATTGAATCAGCGCCGCGCCGATGCCGCCCGCGCCGACGATACCCAGGGTGGTGGCGTCCTTGACATTGATATCAAAGCGGTAAATGACAGTGGAGATAAAATTGGGAATAATCTGGGGCAGCATGCCGTAGCGAATCTTCTGGAAGCCGTTGCATCCCGTCGCGTCCAGACTCTCCAGGATGCGGGTGTCGATATCCTCAATGGCGGTGATGTACATTTTGCAAATCATGCCGATGGAGCACACCGACTGGGTCACCACGCCGCAGAAAGCATTGGGCCCCGTCACCCGGATCCACACCAGGGCCCAGACCAGGGAGGGAATGGTGCGGATCAGCAGGATGAACACATTGAAAATCAGTGCCACCCATTTGGGCACGATTTTATCGCAGGCCAGGAAGCTGAAGGGGATGGCCAGCACGCCGCCGATCAGGGTGCCCAGCACGGCGATGGCCACCGTCTGCAGCAGCTGATAGGGCACGCCCTCCGGGGTCACATTGATGAAGGGGCTGACGATGGCGCCCTCCTCGTTCAGGGTGAACAGCAGGGAGCGGTCCGGGCTCACAAGGCCGTTCCAGATACCCTTAGCCACCTCCACACCCTTGTTGGCCAGGCCCTTATACTGGACGGTGCTGCCGCTCCAGCTGATGAGGGCAAAGATGATCAGCACGATCAGGGTGTACAGCCACCATAGCCGGGGCCGGGTCAAATAGGTCGCCAGGATATCCACTTTGGCATCCCGGGGGAGGGCATTGTTCTGTACTTTCGTTTGTTTTTCCATTCTTTCTCCCTCCCTCAGCTCAGCTTCTTCCGCAGGTATTGGCTGGTCTGCTCAATGATCAGCACCACCACAAACAAGGCCAGCAGCACCATGCCCAAGCCGCGGTAATCCCGCCAGCCGATGCGCTCGTCCATCAGCAGGCCCAGGCCGCCGGCCCCCACGTATCCCAGGATGGCCGCCGCCCGGATGTTCATCTCCAGGGCGTAGAGGCAATAGCTCAGATAGGTGGGCAGGATCTGGGGCATGCAGGCGCTCCAGAAGGACTGGAACTTGTTGGCGCCGAAGGATTCCATGGCCTCGAAGGCGCCCATGTCGATGGTTTCGATGGATTCATACATCATCTTGGAAACCACGCCAAAGGTGAAGATCACGATGGCCACGGTTCCCGCGAAGGTCCCCAGCCCGAAGATCAGGGCGGCGAACTTGGCAATAACTAGGGTGGGCAGGGTTCGGATGATCATCAGCAGAATCCGCTGGGCCCACACCGCCACGCCGCTGCGGTTAATATTGGTGCTTGCGATGACGGACACCGGTAGCGCCAGGGTGGCGCCGATGACAGAGCCCAGGATGGACATCTTGATGGTATCCAGCAGGGGATCCACCACCTTGGGGAAGTAATTGAAATCCGGCTGGAAAATCTGCTGCAGAATGACGAAGAACTGATTTCCACGCTTCATGATGATGCCGAAATCAAAGCCCGTCAGCACGGCGGAGGCCGCGACGATATCCACCAGCAGCATGCCGATCAGCAGCCCATTGGAGCCGGGCTGCACCACGCTTTTGCCGTTTTTCAGCTTCATGGTCCGGGTATGCAGGGCGTGCAGCGCCGCGCACACCGTCAGGGCCGAAAGCACGATGGCTCCCGGGGTCACCCCCAGGGCGGCCAAAGCGCAGAAGACGCCTGCCGCCGCCATGACCACCGCGCCGATGACCCGGCCGGTCAAGCTCTTGCCGGAGGCGTCCTTTTGCTTTGTTTTGCTCATGCTCCGCCTCCTCAGGTGCCGGCGGTGGGCACGGTAGCGCCGCCATAGATCTCGTCCAGAATCTCCTGGGTCACATCCTGCGTCGGGCCGTCATAGACGATTTTTCCCGCCCGGATGCCAATGACCCGGGAGCAGTACGCCAACGCCAGGTCCACATGATGGATGTTGATGAGCACGGTGATGTTCATCTCCTGGTTGATCCGCTTAAAGTCCGCCATGACCTGGTGGGCCGTTACCGGGTCCAGGGCCGCCACCGGCTCATCCGCCAGGATGATGGTGGGATCCTGGTTCAGGGTCCGGGCCAGGGAAACCCGCTGCTGCTGACCGCCGGAGAGCTGGTCGCAGCGGATGTAGGCCTTGTCCAGAATGCCCACCTTGTCCAGGGCTTCCAGGGCCTTCAGCTTCTGCTCCGCGGAGAAGGCTCCCAGCAGCACTTTCCAGAAGGGCATGTCCGGCACCATGGAGGTCAGCACGTTACGGATGGCCGTCGTCCTGGTCACCAGGTTATAGGATTGGAAAATCATGCCGATCTTCCGGCGATAGCGACGCATAGCCTTGCCGCTCAGGGACATGACGTCCGTGCCGTCCACCACCAATTGGCCCCCGGTCACATCGATCATGCGGTTAATGGTCCGGATCAAGGTGGATTTTCCCGCCCCGGAAAGGCCAATAATGGCGACAAATTCCCCCTGATCAATGCTCAGATTGATGTCGCTCAGGCCCTTGGTCCCATTGGGGTATACTTTGTCAACATGCTTGAATTCGATCAACGTCCCCTCGCTCCTTTCAGCGTCTGGCGCTTTTTCTTTGAAAATCCCCGGCGGAAAAGCACCGCCGGGGACCATATCCCATGGTTTTGATTTTTACTGCACAGCGGTCAGCGCTTCGCGGGCGCCGTCATAGTCGCTGTCGGTAGCCACGGCATAGCCGGTGTGGCTGTACACGGAGAAGATTTCCTTGCCCTCGTCCGTGTTGATGATGTTGATCAGGGCGTTCTGCAGGGCGGTGATGAACTGCTCGTTGTAGATTTCGTCCTTGGCGGTGGTCACGGCCACGGTGTCGTTGTAGATGCCCTGGGTCACGCCGATGACGTTCATCTCGTTCCAGATGGAATCCTCGCGGCCCATGCCCTGCTTGCCGGTCTCGTCCTGCTGATCAGTGGGCAGGTTCCAGGCGATTTCATAGTCCCGACGGCCATCGGCGTAGCAGCACACGATGTCCACCTGCTCGGCCGCGGCCTGAGCGAAAGCATCGCCGTAGCCCAGCTGGATCACATTGCCGCCCTCGGCCTGGATGTCGGTGATCTTCTTGCCGTCATACTTTTCCATCAGCCACATAGTGGGATAGATGTAACCCGCGGAAGAAGAGGTAGCAGCCACGGCCCAAGTCGCGTTAGCCAGCTCTTCCCAGGTCAGGGCTTCACCAGCGTTCACCTTCTCAGCCAGCTTCTTGCCATACTCGGAGGGAGTGGCATAGATCAGGGCGCGGTAGAAGGTCACCTGCTGATCGGTGGGCAGGGTCTTGTTGGCGTCGCCATTCCAGGTGGCGGGATCTTCGTCATCGTTGCTCAGGCCGGCGCGGGTGGCGGTCAGGATGACGTCCACTTCCTTGTTGGCGCTATAGATGGCATAGGTGCCGCCGGGCAGCCAGCCCACATCGATGGAGCCAGCGGCCATGGCTTCGCCGGTGGCGTTATAGTTGGTACCCACGGTGATTTCCACTTCGCCGATATCGTAACCCTGGTTCGCCATTTCGGCCTTGACCAGATCCGGCAGGTTCTTGGTGCCAGTGATGATCACGTCCGCGTCCTTGGAGGGAACGAACTCGAAGGTCAGCTTGTCCAGCTGGATGTTGTCGGCCATGGCGGAACCGAGCGCCAGCACCAGGCAAAGCGCCAGACAAAGGGTACGAATGACATTCTTCATGTGTGCAGTCTCCTCTGCTTAAAATATTGTACACGGGGCCTCCGTGCCGAGGAGAAGTATACCGGTTCCCTCCCCTGCTTGTCAACCAAAAACCGCCCATTTTTCGAACGTTCAATTATTACATTTTCTTAACGTTCGGAAATTCCCTGGTTGTGGAACCCGCGGGAAGTGTGTTATCATGGATTCATCCCGAATCCGGAAAGGAATTTTCTGACCGATGAACGTAACGCAATTGGCGGACCGGCTGCGGCAGGATCCCGCCTTTATGGAAAATGTCACCCGGTGGGAGGTCATCCCGCCCCGCCCTGCCCAGACGGCGGATTTTCCTGCCTGCCTGGATCCCCGGCTTCAGCCCGTGCTGGCCAAAAGGGGGATTCATGCCCTCTATACCCATCAGGCCCAGTCCGTGGAGGCCACAGCCCGGGGGGAGGATGTCACCGTCGTGACCCCCACCGCCTCCGGCAAAACAATGTGCTATAACCTGCCCGTGCTCTCCGCCATTCTGCAAAATCCGGACGCCCGAGCCCTGTATCTCTTCCCCACCAAGGCCCTGTCGGCGGACCAGGTCAGCGAGCTGTATGAGCTGATCGAGGAGATGGGGGTGGATATCAAAACCTACACCTATGACGGGGATACCCCCGCCGCCGCCCGCAAGGCCGTGCGCCAGGCAGGGCACATCGTCGTCACCAATCCGGACATGCTGCATTCCGGCATCCTGCCCCATCACACCAAATGGGTCAAGCTGTTCGAAAACCTGCGCTATATCGTCATTGACGAGATTCATACCTATCGGGGCGTCTTTGGCAGCAACCTGGCCAACGTGTTGCGGCGCTTGATGCGGCTGTGCGATTTCTACGGCAGCCACCCCCAGTTCATCCTCTGCTCCGCCACCATCGCCAACCCTCAGGAGCTGGCGGAGACGTTGATCGGCCGCCCCGTGACCCTGATCGATAACAACGGCGCCCCCATGGGGGAGCGGCATTTCGTGTTCTATAATCCCCCGGTCATCAATCGGCAGCTGGGCATCCGCAAGGGTGCTATCCCCGTGACCCGCTCCATCAGCGGCATGCTGCTGAAAAACGGCATTCAGGCCATTACCTTTGCTCGCTCCCGGCTGACCGTGGAGGTGCTGACCCGCTATTTGAAGGACATGGTCCGAGATCCCCTGGGAAACGCCGGGCGGGTCCGGGGCTATCGAGGCGGATACCTGCCCACGGAGCGGCGAGAGATCGAGCGGGGCCTGCGGGCTGGCCAAGTGGACGCCGTGGTTTCCACCAACGCTCTGGAGCTGGGCATCGACATCGGTGCCCTGGACGCCTGCGTCCTCTGCGGCTATCCTGGCACCATCGCCAGCGCCTGGCAGCAGGCAGGCCGGGCCGGCCGGCGGCAAAGCGCCAGCATCGTCTTCTTCGTGGCCTCCTCCGCCGCCATCGACCAGTACATCGTCACCCATCCCAATTATTTCCTGCACCAGAGTCCAGAAAACGCGCTGCTGAACCCGGATAACCTGTATATCCTCATGAGCCATGTAAAATGCGCCGCCTTCGAGCTCCCCTTCCAGGAGGGAGACGGTTTCGGCAACGCCCCCGGCCTGGAGGAGCTGTTGGATTATCTGGACGAGGAGAATATCCTCCATCGGGTGGAGGATAAGTACCACTGGTCCGCGGAGGATTTCCCCGCCAGTGAAATCTCCCTGCGGTCCGCCGCCTCGGAGAATTTTATCATCATTGATATTACCGATCCCGCCCATCACCGGGTGGTGGGGGAGATGGACCGCTTCACCGCCCCCATGCTGCTGCATGAAAACGCCATCTATATGCACGAGGGCCGCCAATTCCAGGTGGAAAAGCTGGATTTTGACGCCTGCAAGGCCTTCATCCGCTCCGTGGAAACCGGGTATTATACCGACGCGGACCTGAACATCAACCTGAGCCTTCTGGATATTGAAAAGGAAGAAACCCTACCCCGGGGATACAAGGCCGCCTTGGGAGAGATTAAGGTGACCGCCCTGGTGACCATGTTTAAGAAAATTCGCTTCGACACCCATGAAACCCTGGGCTTCGGCCATGTGCGCCTGCCGGAGACGGATATGCATACCACCGCCGTTTGGTGGACCCTGCCGCCGGATCTGGTTGCCTCCCTGCCCAGCGACACGCTGAAAAATGGCATGATGGGCGTGGCCAATCTGCTGCGCATCGTGGGGCCCCTGTATCTGATGTGCTCCCCCCAGGATATCGCCGTGGTGTATCAGGTCAAGAGCCCCATCACCGGGGAGCCCACCCTGATCCTCTATGATAACTGCCCCGGGGGCATCGGCCTGAGCCAGAAGGCCTATGGCATGCGGGAGCTGCTGCTGGAAAAGGCCCTACAGATCGCCCAGGACTGCAGCTGCCGCCAGGGCTGCCCCTCCTGCGTAGGCCCTGTAGGGGAAATCGGCCAGGATGGCAAAGCCACCGCGATTCATATTTTAAAGGAATTGATCAAATGACCTCTATGCGCAAGCGCTCATAAAAAGCTCCCCCGCGGAGCGAGGAAACGATAGAACCCTTACAAGCAATGTTTTCCTAACCATTTGTCCAAATCTTCCCGATGGGCTGGCATGCAGCCACCGAAAACGAATACCAAAGGAGCAAAGAACTACCATATGGATACCATTCTGATCCTCATCCGTCAAATCGCCCAGATGTTCCTGCTGGCCGGCATGGGATATCTGCTGTTCAAGGGCAAAAAAATTACCCTGGAGGGCAGCCGGGCCCTGGGGAATATTCTGATTTATCTGGCCCTCCCCGCGGTGATTATCAATGGCTTTTTAGTGGAGCGAACGCCGGAAAGGCTGACGGGCATGGTGTATAGCGCCCTGGGCGCAGCAGTGCTGCTGCTCCTGTCCATCCTCATCGCCCGTCTCCTTTTCCGGCAGGACGCCATCGCGGCCTTCGCCGGGGCCTTTTCCAATCCCGGCTTTTTCGGCATCCCGCTGATCGTGGCCTCCCTGGATCAAGGCGCGGTGTTCTACGTGGCCTGCTTTATCGCCTTTCTTAACATCGGCCAGTGGACCTACGGCGTTTCCATCCTCACCGGGCAGCCCATTTCCCAGGGCTTTCAGCTGAAGAAGCTGATTCGCGCCCCCTTCATCATCGCCATTCTGATTGGCTTGCTGCTCTTTTTCTCGCAGATCAAACTGCCCACCGTCCTCAGCGGATGCCTGAGCACCGTGGCAGGCATCAACACGCCCCTGTCCATGTTCACCGTGGGGGTGTATCTGGCCCAGACGGATGTACTGAGCATGTTCCGGAAAAAGCGGATCTATCAAGTGGCCTGCACGCGGCTGGTCCTGATTCCGCTCCTGTCCCTGCTGTTGCTGACGCTGATCCCGGAATCCTGGCACGATATGAAGCTGGCCCTGCTGCTGGCCACCGCCTGCCCCGTCGGAGCCAACGTGGCGGTGTACGCCCAGCTTCATGGCAAGGATTATCCCTACGCCGTGGAAACCGTGGTCCTCTCCACCCTGTTCTCCCTGCTGACCATCCCCGCCATCGTCTGGCTGTCTTCCCTGCTCTGGCGGTAAGGATACCTTAATACCTGTTTCTTCCGCAATATAATAACCCGAATAGTTCTGATCAATCTGTTAATTTGACAAATCCAAAGTTCCACTTTGGATTTGTCAAAAATCTATTCAGACACTCCCTGGCTCAGATCAGGATCGTAAAACAGACAAAGCTATTCCGCACGTGCAACTAGATTCCGCCCATGATAACAAACCCGCCAAAATAGATCTTTTTAGTTGATTTTGGCGGGTTTATCGTGTCCGATTAAAGATGGTATATCCAATAAATCCTTATAAATCAATGGAGTTCATGCTGCTCTCTGATCATTTCTCACTTTTAAATCCGCCAAAATCGATAAAATATAGAACTTTTGGCGGATTTAGCTTTCGCTGAACAATCCTCCTGAAATTTTCGAGACGGAAAACCTTTTGGGGATCTTGTTCGTCTGATATATGAACCTTGCAATCAGCGCTGTGCAGGGTGGTATACTGATCAGTGGACGCGCTGATCAAAATCATTGAAGAAGGGGAAACGATGTCGTGAATGCCGAAGAATTCCAAGCCGAAGCCCAGCGGATTGAGAGGCTGTTATACCGCATCGCCTGGTCCTATCTGGATCATGAGCAGGACGTAGAGGATGCGGTTCAGGAAGGAATGGTCAAAGCATGGGAGAAAAGAGATTCGCTGAAGGACATCAGGCAGTTCAAGCCCTGGGTCACCAGAATACTCGCCAACCACTGCAAGGACGTACTGCGAAAACGCAAGAGATGGAGCTTCTATCCGCTGAGAGAGGATATCGTCCAGGTAGAGATGCAGGAACCCGAGGAGCCCTTAATGGACGCCGTCCGCCAGCTGAAGCCTGAGCTCAGGGCGGTGATCACCCTGTACTACATGGAGGGATACTCTATTCCGGAGATCGCGGCGATGCTGGGGATTCCTCCCGGCACGATCAAAACCAGGATGCGCAGGGCGCGGAAGCAGCTCGGCACCGCACTTTTCACCGAAACGGAGGCAATAAGATGAACGATCAGGAATTGAAAGAGAAGCTGGCATCGATCGCCCCTGAAGTTCCGGAGCATTTTCACTATCGTCTGAAAAAAACGCTGGAGAACATTGTATTGCAGGAGGCACAAATGAAAGATTCAACGAAAAAGGTGATTCGGACCGCTGGACGGTTTTCTTCCAGGACCATCGTCATTGCCGCTGCGCTGGCAGTCATGGTCTGTGCTGTGGCCCTGGCAGCCACCCAATGGCGTGTATTTGACAGTCTGTCCTTTCTGCTGGGGACCACGCCGTCCCCGGCAGCGGATTCTCTGATGCAGCGCAATCTGTATCAGGATACGGTCAATAACGTGGAGATTACGGTCCGGGAAGCTGGCTACGATGGCCGCACGCTGCTGCTGCAGTACAGCTATCGGATGCTGGATGTGGATACGCCCTATGGGATTACGGCAGGTGAGTTCTTTGGCAAAGGCCTGCCAGAGGGACTCACCGCGGATATGTATCTGGAAGCCCTGAACGGCGACGCGGAAGGTGATCTGGCAGCGCACCAGGTAGGCTGGTGGATTGATTCTCTCTGGATTAACGGAAAGGCAGTAAACATGCCAAACAACTCCGGCTCCGTGATGACCGGAAGCGGAATCCCGGGCGAAATCATTCACACCGAATTTTGGCGGCTGGACAATGAAGGCTTCTCCCTGAATGGGCCGGTGGAGATCAGCCTGCCTATCGGGGAAAGACAAAATCTGGCGGACTACAGCAAAAAGAATCATCCGGAAAAGTATGACGTGGATGGATCCCTGAAGCTTCCGGAAAAGGGCATCGTGACCTTTACCTATGACGCAAAGGATATTCTTTCCCAGGTGAATATCATTCATCCGGAAGAAGAAAAGGTGCTACCGGATGTCACGGCGAAGGTATCGGAAGCAGCCTTCTCTCCCCTCATGACCTATATCACCCTGGATCTGAAGGTGAATCCGGATTCCCTGGCTGCCTGTATCGCAGAGAACGGCGAAGGGCCGAAGAATGAAGCGGGCGAAGTGATGTGGCCCTATGGCGGCATGGATGTGTTCCAGGATTGGGTCAGCAGTCTGGAGTTGGTGGATGGACAGGGCAGGATCATCTTCCCCGGGCATGCCGGTCAGAACGGCTACGGCAACGAATGGGCGGAGTTCCTCTACCCCTATCTGGAGAATATCCCGGCGGAGCTGTATCTGGCTCCCATTGAAGATGGCATGGCGGATATGAGTCAGGCCGTGCTGGTGAAACCCATGAATCAGTAAAGCAATGCTGCGGAGGGCATGGGAAACCCGTGCCCTCCATTTACACGGAGGAGAAAATGAAACGGATAATTGCGTTATTATCGGCTATTATGGTCTTGACGCTGCAAAGCGTAAGCTATGCCGCGAAGAAGGAGCAATACTATACCATCAGCCAGCTGCATGACCAAATCACGGAGGAATACCCGAATGGATGGCAGGAAAGCATCCAAACCAAATGGCGGACGGTGGAGATCAATACGCCTGTCATCGTGCCGGATGTAGATAAGATGCCGATCCTTTTTCTACACCAAGTGAAAGATAATGAAATTGACGTCTCCCTGCTGCCTGGGGAGGGCTGGACGTCGGACAGCGGGAAAAGGATCTCAGCAGAACGCGCCTCTGATCCATCCAAGCCGAAGTTCGACAAGATGAAGATTGAATCCAATCATTATTACGCGCCAGTGGATATGGAGATGCGGCTGGAGGATTTCGAGGGGAAAACGCTTCGGGAATTGGCCCAGGAGATCATGGAGGCCCTGGAATGCGTGAACCAGGGGGAGAATGGTTTTGACATAGAGCATCCCTTCGATGTGATGGTCAACGTAGCCACGGACCCGAAGACGAAGAAATCCCAGGAATGCTATGTAGACTATCTGGCTTATCAAACGGTGGCGGATATCCCGCTATTTTGGCATATGAGCTCTTACCTGACCTATGACCTGCCCATCTGGAAGGAGCGCATTTCCTGGGTGAACCTCCTGATGGGGATGAACGCCTACAATGGTATGCGCTTCATATACTATCCCCTCCAATCGAAAACCATCGTAGAAGATATTCCGCTGATGGACTTTTCCAAGGTGCAAAATACGCTTCGGAAAGAGGTAGAAGCCGGGCATATTCGGAAGATTCTGGAGATGCGGCTGGGCTATACTGCGGTGGACGTGAAGGATGATCCGGAGGGCTTTACCGGCGCCACGAAGCCCATCTGGCATGTGGAAGTCTGGTGGTGTAAAAACGGAAAAGCCAGAATGAAAGAGGACGATCCAGATTATCCCACCAATGATCACGGAAAGTTGGAATACGCCAAAATTGCCATTGACGCGCAGACGGGAGAAATCCTCAGCATTACAGGGGACGCAGTGCCGAAACAGCAGAAGAATAAGGGCGTCGAAAAGTATCAGGGTTATCTCGGCTGGGAGGACGTCAAATGAGTACCACAAATGATTTCTGGAAAGAAGAATTTCAGGTTGAATTCAATCCTTATGCCCGCAGCGGCGCGCATCTTCTCTACATCAACGCACAAACCGGGAAGTTGCTGGATCCCATGGACACCTCAAAGAAACGCAGTGATGTGCCTGCGATTCGGACTTGGAAGTAAAAATCGGCGAAATTATAGTGAGATTTGACGGTAATTGGTAAGCGATCAGTGTAAATGCCTTTTCATCTCATTGACGGGAGTCCCCATGCTTGCTATGATACCCATGGGATCTGTAATGAAAAGGAGGAGATGCACCGTGAAGATTGCTCTTGCCCAGATGCAGATCAGCTCAGATCGGGAGGAAAATTACAGAAAAACCCTGGAGTTTATTCGCAGGGCAGCAGAGAATGGTGCTGAGCTGGTCTGTTTTCCCGAGATTCAGCTGTCTCCCTTCTTTCCTCAATACCCTGGCAGGGACGCAAACGAATATGCCATGCGTCTGGAGGATGAACATGCTCGCGGAATCTGCGAGGCGTGCCGGGAGAACCGTATGACGGAGAAACCCTGGCGCTGGGGAGCGACAAGGAAGAGTTGCTGCTGGCGGAGGTTGATCTTCCCGGCGCATCGGAAAGGCGCGGCCAGCGGCCTTATACAGCACTTCGCAGAACCGAATTGTATGAGTGAGGGATCAGCGGTATGGTACTGAAGAAACTGAATGCAGATCTGACTGTGTGCAAGACACGATCCCTTGAGGAGATCGATTTAACCACTGAGCTATTCTTCCTGGGAAAGACGGATGAAGAGATCTCGCTGGTGTGCAGGACAGCGGACGTTCCCTCTCACACGTTGGAGCGGGAGGATGGCTGGAAGGGATTCCGGATTGAGGGGAAGCTGGATTTTTCGCTGACGGGGATCTTGGCGCGGATATCCGGAATCCTGGCAGAGAACGAGATTGGTATATTTGCGGTTTCCACATTCAATACGGATTATATCCTGGTGAAACGGGAAAATTTCAGCAGGGCGCTGGATGTGCTGGCAGAGGCAGGATATGATATTCGGGATTAACAGAATGAGGGCTCATGCTTGAAGCGGAGGACAGAAAAAAAGAAATAAAAACGGCAATCTGGTGGATGTTGAGGGAGAAATAGATTTAATCATTCAGGAAGGAGAGGTACTTCATCCGATTGAGATCAAAATGTCCACCATGCCGCAATCTGGGATGGCTTCTGAATTTGATGTGCTGGACGGAATTCCGGATAAACGGCGGGGACTTGGCGCAATCATCTGCCTGGTTGCTCGAAAAATGTACCTGAGGGAAAACCTGGTGGCGCTGCCGGTTGGATATATCTGAGTCTGCTATCTCGCAGTATGTTTTGGCAAATCCAAAGTACAACTTTGGATTTGCCATATATCCGTCCGGACTATTCTCACAGGAAGATTTTAAAGTGTCATCTGAAGATTCTAAAGTGTCACGGTAAATATCATGGATGCAGATTTTCTGAAAAGGTATAAGAAAAGCCCTGGAAACTCAAGGCTTCCAGGGCCGTGGAGCATAGCGGATTCGAACCGCTGACCCCCACACTGCCAGTGTGGTGCGCTACCAGCTGCGCTAATGCCCCGCGAACAGGGATTACTATAGCACAGAAACAGCTTTTTGTAAAGCGGTTTTTCAAATTCTTTCGAATTTCCCACCAGTAGCACGTTGATTGGTGTAATCATGAATCGCATCCCCACTTTTACACCACTTTTAAAACAAATTACTCACTTAAATGTCAAATATGCCCACGTAGCAAGCGCGCTGATGGCCGTCAGTCCCACCAGCAGCAGGATATTTTTCTTATCCAGCTTCAATTCTCCCACCTTGGACCTCACAAACCCCAATCTGCTCAGCGGAGGCACGGCATACCGCAGGAACAGCGCCAGCAGCACCGCCTCAAAGGGGAACAGCACCAGGTTCTTAATGATCCGCGGCAGGTTGAACCAGGTATAGCTCTTGCCCAGCATCATCTGATAATACAGGGCCATGATCGGCGTCTGCAGCACGATGTTCACAAAGAAATTGACGCAGAAACGGCAGAGCACGATGCGTCTGACGGTGATATCCGCCCGATACAGGAACAGGGCGAAGATCAGCGATCCCGCAATTTCGGTAAAAATGAAGGGAAAGAAATAGGGCCCGCTGGGAAAGAGCAGACATCCCAGCGTGTCAGAAATCGCCGCCGCCACGATGGCTACCACCGGCCCGAAAGTCATAGCTCCCAGGGCGTTCACAAACAGCTGACTGTTGATGTCTAAATTCGGGGCGATGGGAATTTTGACGGATTTCAGGGCCAACCGCAGAGCAATCATCAGGGCCGCAAAAACCAACACCCGGGTGTCCTTCAATTCCGCCACCGCGTCCCGCCAGTAATCCTTAGAAAAGGGGTGCGCGTAGAGCCTGCCAGAACGTTTTGCCGTCATATAAAAATACCTCCTTTCAGAGCATACACATGCTGCATAAGGAGGTAAATGAAATTCCTCATTATGTGGAATCAGCGGGTGCGGGCCTGCAACCGCGGCTTCCTCGCCTTCGTCCCCCGATCAACTCCCCGTTCCGGAGGCACTTAACGAAGCAGGCCCTACTCTGACGCTCCACATTATAGGCGAAAACCCTCAGGATCGCAAGGAGAAAATTACGTTTCTCAGCTGTTCAAGGACGCGATCAGCGCTTTCAGCTTCTCCGGCGTCAGGCGGCCATAGCTCACCAGGGCTCCCAGGGGGATGCCCATCATCATGCTCTGCATCATGCGCTCGCTGCCCTCGCCCATGGAATCGGTCTGGTCTTCATGCGCCATGGCTGAGGAGCCTATCATCTGCCCGATGATCACCCGGCCCTTGGGATGCTTGAGCAGCTGGCCGATGGTGGTGTTTTCAGTAACGGCGAAGGAAAGCAGCGTGGTGCCCTCCACCTGGAGGGTTTGCTGGCAGCGGATATCCCGGCTGCTTTCGCCGATTTCAATCACAAATTCGCCGCTTTCTACATAGAAATCGTGGCACTTGGGTTCCCAATAGGCAAAGGCTCGCTTATCCAGCGCAAAGGAAACCTCCCTGCTTTCGCCGGGCTGGAGGGCCACCTTTTCAAAGGCTTTCAATTCCCGGAAGGGACGGCGGACCATGCTCTCCTTATCCCGCACATAGAGTTGAACCACGGCCTTGCCGGGACGATCTCCGGCATTTTTCACAGTAACGGTGGCGGTGACGGTCTCCTGATCGGTGATGCTGGCCTTCTCCAGTCTCAAATCGCTATATTCAAATTTCGTATAGCTTAGGCCATGACCGAAGCAGAAATTCACCGGCATTTCCTTTTTATCATAATAGCGATAGCCCACGAAGATGCCTTCGGCATAGGTCACGACGCCTTCCTCTCCGGGGAAGTTGAGGAAGGAGGGATTATCCTGCAAGCGCAGGGGCCAGGTTTCCGCCAGATGACCGCTGGGGTTGACTTTTCCATACAACAGATCCACCGTGGCCGCGCCAACCTGCTCGCCGCCCAGATACACGCACAGCAGAGCGTTGACCAGGGAGAGCCAAGGCAATTCCACAGGAGAGCCGCCATGCAGCACCACCACCGTATTGGGATTGACCGCAGCAATCGCGGCGATCAATTCATTCTGGTTGTCCGGCAGGCGCATATGATCCCGGTCCGCACCTTCGGTTTCAAAGACCTCGGGCAATCCAGCGAAGATCACGGGGATCTCCACGCTTTTCGCCATTTCCACCGCCTGGGTCAACAGGACGGCATCGGTCTGCTCGCTGTGGGAGTCGTAGCCCCGGACATAGGGGATCCCCTTCGCCGTTTCGCAGGCGCTGACGGGGTGCGGCACGTTGATATGGCTGGAACCTGCGCCTTGATACCGGGGTTTTTCGGCAAACTCGCCGATGAAGGCAACAGACTGATTTTCCTGGAGGGGCAGCGCGCCATCGTTCTTCATCAACACGGCGCATTCCGCCGCCAGCTTCCGGGCCAGGGCTCGGCAGGCATCCCGGTCGATCCTGGCGTCCGGCTGACGCTGCTGGACGCAATCCTGCACAAATTTCAGCAGGCGAAGGACGGCTTGATCCAGATCCTTTTCATCCAGCGTACCATCCTTAACGGCTTGGAGGATCTCCTCCCCGGTGGCGTTGGGCCCACCAGGCATTTCCAGATCCAGGCCGGAGGCCACACCTTTTGCCCGATCCTTCACAGCGCCCCAGTCCGTCACCACGAAGGCATCGGACTGCCACTCCTCCCGGAGAATATCAGTAAGCAGCATTTTGTTTTCCGCGCAGAAGACGCCGTTGATGGCATTGTAGGCGCACATGAGACTGCGGGTTTTTCCCTTTTTCACCACCGCTTCAAAGGCAGGCAGGTAGATTTCCCGAAGGGTGCGCTCATCCAGGTTGGAGGAGCCGCTCATCCGCAGGGTTTCCTGATCGTTGCAGGCAAAGTGCTTGGCACAGGCCGCGATGCCCTTGCTTTGCAGGGCCTGCACATAAGCCGCGCCCATTTCGCCGGCCACGTAGGGATCTTCCGAAAAATACTCGAAATTCCGGCCGCACAGGGGGCTGCGCTTGATGTTGAGCCCCGGCCCCAGCAGCATGGCCACGTTTTCCGCCTGACATTCCTGCCCCAGCGCTTCACCCAGCTGCCGCATGACCTCCCGATCAAAGGAGGAGGCCAGGGCGGCAGCGGAGGGATAGCACACCGTTTCGATGCTCTTGTTGATGCCCAGATGGTCCCCCTCGCCCTCCTGCTTGCGCAATCCATGGGGGCCGTCGCACATCATTACGCCAGGCACACCTAAGCGCTCGATGGCCTTGGTATGCCAGAAATCCCGGCCAGAGCAGAAGGCAGCCTTCTCCTCCAATGTCATTTGCTTTAAGATTTCCTGCGGGTTCACTCTCTTCATCCTTTCTTACCAATTCGTCAGGTTTTTCAATTCTTTCCTGTAATCCTTGTAGCAGAAGGCAAGCGCCGCTACAGCGGAAATCACGGTGGTGACTGTGGTCGCAAAGACGATGCCATACATGCGGAACAGCCAATTCAAGATAAACAGCATGGGAATATATACAATTCCCTTTTCCAGCAGAGATACGAAAATCGCCTGCTTGGATTTGCCCGACGCCTGCAAATAGGTGGTACAGATTTGGTAGAACCCATAGAAAGGCCCGATGACGATGGAGGCCAGCAGGCACACCCGGCCAATCACCAGCACCTCCGGGTCATTCAAAAAAGCATTCAGCAGCTGATCCCGGAAAACCAGGCACAGCAGGGATAAGATCGTTCCAGCCACCACCGCCAGGCCGGTGGTCTTTTTCAAAATCTCCGTCAGCCGCTTCATGTTTCGGGCGCTGTAATTAAAGGAAATGGCAGGCTGCATACCCATGCATACGCCCATCACCGTCATGGAGATCATCTGCCCGATGCGGCTGGCCACGCTCTGACCCGCCACGGCAATGGACCCGTATTGCATCATCAGATTGTTGGCTATCGCCCCGGACACACTGGCTAATATGGTAGAAATACTCAGGGGCAGCCCCAGGCTGATCACCTTTCCCACCACGTCCTTTTTCAAGGATATATCCTTGGGAGAGGCCGAATAAATTTTCCCCTTCGTATGTAGGAAGTAGGCGTAATAGCAAAGGGCTACCGCGTTGGCTATCACTGTCGCCACCGCCGCGCCGGAAACGCCCATTTGGAAAACGGAAATCAGCAGGGGGTCCAGGGCGATATTCAGCACGGTGCCAATCATGTTTCCGATCATGGAATCGGTGGTGGAGCCATCGGCCCGGATCAGGGCGGGCACCACATTGGTCAGCATGATCACTGGCGCGCCGATGGCGATGATGCGCAGATACTCCTGGGTAAAGGTCTGGGTGCTCTGGTCCGTCCCCAGCAGGCGGCACACAGGATTCATCAGCGCAAGCACCACGGCGGCAAAAACAGCGCCGATCAGGATGGCGCCCCAGATCGCAAAGGCGCTGATCTTCTTAATGCGGTCATATTCTCCCCGCCCCAACGCCAGGGAAATGGCGGTGCAGCCGCCGTTGCCCAGCAATACACCCAGGCCCGAGAGGATAGAAAACAGAGGGCTGGCCAGGGACACGGCGGCTACCTTATTCGGATCTCCCATCTGGCCGATGAAAAACACATCCGCCATATGATAGAGCACGGTCACCAGCATGATCAGAATGGCCGGGATGCACAGCTTCCTGGCCAGCTGCCAATAATTTCCGGAGCGCAGCATCTCCTCATTCGTGGTTGATTTCTTTCCTAGCACTTTCATCCCTCCTTAGCGCAGGATGCGTTCCGCCCATCCTGTATTCCAAATTATGATTGAAATTGCTTTCCCTGTCTTTTCGTAATCCGATCATTTTTTTCACAAATCCGACGAGCTCATAAAGATGTCGGATTTCTGTCATTCCTGGTCGGATCAGGTCAAGAAAAGAACAGCCTTTCTTTGCTATGATACAGTTGAATCGAATTTGAGGAGGTTGCACCATGGCAAAAACCATTTATGATCCCCAATCAGATCCCCGTTTCCAGCATCCCGTGATTGATCAGGACGAATGGAAGGAAAGGTATTTGCCGGACGGTTCCACGATTCCCTTCCGTTATCTGCACGGCTATTTTGAAGGAACGGATGTGAAATTTGCTTTCTGTTTTCCTCCAAAGGATAAATATGAAAATCGTTTCCATCAGTATCTTTCCCCCTTCCCCGGCCCGGACGAGGAGATTGCCTCCCTGGGGCATACGGGGCTGGAGGATCGGATTGGCTTCGCCCTGCACTGCGGCGCTTACTTCATCGAAACCAACATGGGATCCCATTCCCAATTTGGCGGTCAGCGGGATGATCATTTGACCTGGCAATCCTCCGCGGCCGCGGCCGAATATTCCCGGGAGAAGGCCATGGAAATTTATGAGACCGACCAGCGCCCCTATGGCTATGTGTACGGTGGCAGCGGCGGCGGATACAAATCCATGGCCTGCATCGAAAACACCCGGGCCTGGGATGGGGCAGCGCCCTATGTCATCGGTTCGCCCGTTTCCCTTCCGAATACCATTACCATGCACGTTCAGGGCCAGCGGGTGCTGCGCAATGCCTTCCCCAAGATTCTGGACGCTCTGGATGCCGGCGGCTCCGGCGACCCGTACAAGGAGCTGACCAAGGATGAAGCGGATATGCTGCGGGAATTGACCCGAATGGGTTTCCCGCCACTGGCCTGGTATCTGGAGGCCAAGGGCGTAAGAGACCCCGGGTCCTTGCCTGTTATCCTGCCCGGCGTCAAGCGGATGGATCCCGGCTATTTCACGGATTTCTGGACCAAGCCGGGCTATGCCGGCTCCGATCCGGAAAGCTCCTCCTCCAAGGATCATATCGTGTTCCATACCCGGGTCAAATCCGTACATCTACCGGAAAAGGCGACGGAGCGCAAAGCGGAGGACGGCCTCAACGGCGTGGACGACGCCTGGAAAAAACAGCTGGCCGACGGCAACGGAGCCTATCTGGAGCTGGAGGAGCTGCCCCAGGGCGACAATCTGTACCTGGAAGGCCTGTCCATGATCTTTGAAAGCGGGGAAGCCAAGGGGGCGAACCTGCTCATGGGCAAGATGATGCGCTATTCCGATCGGGCTGGCGGCATCGTGACCATTGGCTCCGCCTACGGCACCAGCGATGTGGGAGAAACGCTGGCCAAGGCGCAGCCCGGCGACGAAATCCTGCTGGATAATTCAGATTATATTGCGGCCCAGAGCTACTATCGTCATCAGGTGCCGGAGGACCTCTCCTTCCACGCCTGGGATCAATTCCGGGATGAAAAGGGAAACCCGCTTACGGCCCAACGGGCGCCCTTCCCAGTGCCCTTCACTGGCGTAGGCGTGCGGCAGGATGGCGACATTCAGGGCAAGGTCATCAACATCCAGGCCCTGATGGACGAAAGCACCTGTCCCTGGTGCGCCGACTGGTGGCGAAACAAGATTATCGCGACGAAGGGGTCCGACGCTGATCACCGCACCTATTTCATGGAGCGGTGCATGCATGGGGATGTAAGCGCCCTGGGAAACTACATGGTGGTGAATTATGTAGGCGCCCTACGCCAGGCTTTGATCGATCTTTCCGCCTGGGTGGAAAAGGGGATTGAGCCCCTGAACCGCACCACCTATACCCTGGGAGAGGATGGCCAGATCCATCCCGAGCAGGATGTGAGCAAGCGTTTTGGCCTCCAGGCCATCCCCACCCTGAAGGCCAATGGGGAAAAGTGTGCTCATGTCAAGGTGGGCGAATGCGTCCGCTTCACGGTGGATGTGGAGGTGCCCATCAGTGCCGGCGTGGTAACAGAGGTGCTGTTTGCCTCCCGTGAAAAACAGGTGGATGATCCGAATGGCACCTATGCCTCCCAGATGTCACGGAGTGACAGCATTTGGGAAAGCCAGCTGAGCTTTGAGCGGGGCACCCGGGGAGAAGTCCACACCGCCCACGCCGAAGCCATGGCTTCCTATGATCAGCCGGGGACCTACTTCGCCACCGTCCGCGTCGCCAGCAACCGGAGCGAGGAGGCGGACCCCTTCACCCAGGTGCTGAACCTGGACCGGGCCCGGATTATTGTATCCTAAAGTAGATTTGATAAAAACTCCCCCGCGGAGCGGGGAGCGAAACCCGATAGATGATCGGATTTCCTACTAAATGCTGATGAAAGCTCCCCCCGCGGAGCGGGGGGAGCAACAAAACCTTTTCGAATCATCAAGAGATGATCGGATTTCCTATATTTTTGATCGGAATCCGGACAGTATTTAATTGTGAAAAACGGTAAAATAATCATCGTAAAGCCCCAGGAGGCTTCTTGAGATCGTCAGGTGAACGGGAAAGGAGACGGAAATTCATGTCGATTCGGACCAAATGGATTGCGCTGATGACAGCTGTGGTGGTGATGCTGGTGGGCATGCAGCTTTACTATGGCAACATCGGCAATCCCGGCGCCGGCAGCGCCAGCCCGGAAACCACCTTCGACTGGTGGATCTACTCCGGTACTTCCTCAGAATATTACGATAATTACGCCCAGAACCCCGCTATTCAGTACACGCTTCAGCACGGCTGGGGTCCGGAGGAGAAGGCCATTGCGCTAAACTTCCTTCAGCCCCCGCCCGGCAGCGAGGATAATAACTACACCACCATGATCGCCTCCGGAGACCTGCCGGATATCATCGACGCCGTAATCAGTGAAGCCCCCGGCGTCATGGTGGAAAAGGGCTATGCCATCGAACTGACGGAGTATGTAGAACAATATATGCCCAATTACAAGGCCCTGGTGCACTCCAACACCGAGTACCTGTATAACTGCGTCAGCACCGATGAGGATGGCACCGAGCATTACTACCAGCTGAGTCAGTTGCTGGATGGCTACGATCCCCTGTTCCAGGGCTTCCAATACCGCAGGGATTGGGTAGCCAAATACGGCTCCAACCCCTCCACAGGCGCCTCCTTCACCGGCGGCTTTACCAATCCGGAGGATGTGGACAGCTGGGAGGATGATGTCATATTCCCCAGCTGGTATGACGAAAGCAAAAAAGCCAAAGCTCTGGAAATCGACCCTGAGTGGGATGGAACAGAGCCCTTCTTTGTCACCGACTGGGAATGGATGTTCGACATTTTCCTGAAGGCCCAGGCGGACCTGGGAATTGAAGGGAAATACGCCATCAGCCTGTACTATCCCGGCTACACCTGGTCCGGCGGCTTGCTCAGCTGCTTCGGCGGCGGCGTCAATATGTTCTATCAGGACGCGGAGAATAAGGTGCACTTTGGCGGCAATGAAACCCCCTTCAAAACCTACCTGGAATGCATGCATCACTGGTATGAGGTAGGTTGGCTGGATCATGACTTTAACCAGCGCACCGCCGACGCCTTCTATCAGATCGACTCTACCTCCGTTCGCCAGGGCCTGATCGGCATGTGGAATGGTGGTCAGAGCGAACTGGGCGGCCGCCTGGACATGCACGATGGCGGCTGTACCGAAGGAATCTTCGTAGCCGGCGCTGCCTATCCCATCAACGACAGCTACGGCCCGGAGGAGTGCCAGTTCGTGGTGCCCAACTGCGTGATGGGCTCCAGCCTCACCAAGGGTGGCATCATGATTACGCCCAAGGCGGCGGAAAAGGATCTGGCGACGCTGTGCAGCTATCTGGATTACTTCTACACGGAGGAAGGCGGGCTGATCAAGACCCTGGGTCTCAGCGCGGAGCAAGCCGCGGAATTCAGCAGCAATACCTTCTATGCCGATCATGGCCTGGCAGACGGCGCTTACACCGTGGTGGAAGATGGAACCTATGTGAAGAGCAGCGTGCTGGCCAACGACAGCGGCCAATTGAACACTGCCGTGGGCTTCAACAAGTGTCCGGGACTCCAGATGGTCGCCACCGTGGATCTGGGTTACGCGGCCTCTTACTCCACCTCCTTGGCTCGATGGACAAAATATCCCAACACCGGCTTCTTCCAGGGCAGCCGAACCACCAACGAAATGAGCCAGTCCGACGCCAAGGCTTGTGAGGATATTCACAGCAAGGTGCTGGAATACATGGGCAAAAACTGCGCCAACTTTATCACCGGAAAATCCAACTTTGATAAGGATTGGGACAAGTGGTGCACTGTGCTGAACAAATACAAGGTAGATCAGGCCATCGAGATTTACCAGTATTATGTCGATCATTATCCCTTCCGCTGATGCGGGCTGATTCAAGAGGAGGTGTAATTTCATGGCAAAGAATTCTGCCGCTCTGACCGGCTCCGCACGACGCAGCTGGAAAACCGAGCTGAAACGCGACTGGGTTGTTTATCTTCTTTTCCTTCCCATCATCGTGTATGAAGTTCTGATGCATTACCTGCCCATGTTCGGCATCGTCATGGCTTTTGAGGACTACAATGTGGTGGATGGGTACTTCCACAGCCCCTGGGTGGGAATGAAGCACTTCGTGGATCTCTTCTCCGGGGAAGATTTCCTGCAGGCGCTGCGAAATACCGTGGTCATTGGCTTGCTGAAATGTACCGTCGGATTCGTGGCTCCCATCATCTTCGCCCTGATGCTGAGCTTGATCAACAGCAAAAAATTCAAGCGGATTGCCCAAACCATGTCCTACATGCCGAATTTCGTGGCCGCGGTCATCGTTTGCTCCCTGTTTACCCAATTCCTGGCCAAGGATGGACCCTTGACCTTGCTGCTGGCCCGGCTGTTAGGCGCAGAGAACCAGAACTGGTTGGCCAATGACAAGCCCCCCGTGTTCTGGATTATCTACACCATGATGGGCATCTGGCAGGGGGTTGGCTGGGGCTCCATCATGTATGTGGCGGCCATCTCCCAGGTCAGCGGCGATCTGCACGAGGCGGCGGCCATCGATGGCGCCACCCGGTTGCAGCGGCTGTTCAAGATCACCCTGCCCAACATCCTGCCCATGGTCATGATGATGTTCGTTATCGGCATCGGCACCGCCTTCGTGGCCGGGTACGATAACATCCTGCTGCTGTATATGCCCAGCACCTACAATGTATCCGATACCGTATATACCTACACCTATCGCCAGGCCTTCGGCGGCGGTACGTCCAACTACTCCTTGTCCGCGGCCTCCGGTCTGTTCCAGTCCGTGGTCAGCACCATCTTGCTGGTCGGGTCCAATTCCCTTTCCCGCAAGGTCGGCGGCAGCAGCCTGTTTTAAGAGAGGAGGGAAATCGACATGGCAAAGAAGCAACGGAAACAACAAGAGTGGGAAAACAACATGGTGGAAACCAAAACCATCGCGGACCGCGTCGTGGATATCATCCTGTATTTGGTCATCGCCCTGGTGGCTCTCTGCAGCGTTATCCCCATGTGGCATGTACTGATGTCCTCCTTCTCGGATGGCAAATCCCTCCTGGCCCATGTAGGCCTGGTGCTGTGGCCCATCGGGAAATTTACCGTGGAAGGCTATCGGATGATCTTCCAGAACGCCAGCATCGTCAGCGGCTACATCAACACAATCGTATACACCGTGGCCTTTACCACCATCGGCTTCCTGCTCTCCGCGGTAACGGGCTATGCCCTGAGCCGGGATACGAAAATGAAGAAGCCCGTGACCTTGGCTTTGATGATCACCATGCTCTTTGGCGGCGGCATGGTGCCTTCCTACATGGTGCTTCGCGCCCTGGGCTGGGTCGGCACGGTATGGGCCCTGGTGATTCCGGGATGCACCAACTCCATGTACTGCATCATGATGATGAACGCCTTTAATTCCATCCCCAAGGAAATGTACGAAGCCAGCCACATCGACGGCGCAGGGCATATTTCCACCCTGTTTGAAATCACCCTGCCTCAGGCCATGAACATGGGCGCCGTGATCATCCTGAATCTGAGCATCGGCCAGTGGAACTCCTGGCTGCAGGCCAGCATCTACGTACCGAACAAAAAGGCCCTGTGGCCCCTGCAGCTGGTCATTCGGCAGATCACCAGCGAAAACGCCAACTTCCTGAATTCCTCTAATCCGGATTACAGCCGCTATCTGATCCAGTTCGCGGTCATCATCGCGGCCATCGCCCCCATCATCATCGCCTTCCCCTTCTTCCAGGATAAGATGGAAAAGGGTGTGATTCAAGGTGGGGTTAAGGGGTGAGAAATCCGTGACCGCCAGTGGCGGAAATTACACGGATTTCTCACAGAGCCAATAAGGAGCAATCTCCACAGTGCGTCCGCTGTTACCCGCGCTGAAGCGCGGACAGCTTGCGCATGGGAGTCGTTACCCAAATCAAAGATTTGGACGACTCCACATGTGGAGTTGCGACTATATTGGCGACCGGGCGAAATGTTTTTCGACCGCCCCTCCCCTATGCCTGCGCGTTCCGCGCAGGCTATTTTTTTCTTTTCAGCTTGTTCTATTTGGTGTATAATGTTCAAAAATCGACCTGTTTCGCATACTCATAGGAAAGGAAGAAGTGATTGTGAAGGCGATTGCGTCCCTGAAGAAGGCATTCTGGAACAAATATCGACATCTTGCGCTGTTTCGCCGGCTGCGCCCCCGAATCATGGCCATGATGCTGACCCTGGTGCTGCCTGTCAGCTTAACCTGCCTGATCATTTCCATCATCTCTATGCTGCAAGGCCGGGAGCTGATCGAAATGAACAGTCAGAACGCCTTCTCCCTGTTCCTGGATCGAATGGCCATTCGATACGAGAATGGAGCCATCGACCCGCTGGACGGCTTCCCAAGCCAGGTAGCGAATGACCTTTCCGCGTTGGTAAATTCCGTGCAGGAGGAATTTCATGGAGAAATGTATGTATCCCGGGATGGTCAGGAAGCCTGGCGGGTGTTCCCGAACGGCATCACCATTCCGGTGGAAGAGAGCTATGAATCACTTTCCCGCTCGGGGCATTTTTTTTCCTGGCAGGATAATGACAACCGATTCCAGGCCATGGCCGTTTTTCACTACGATTTTTCCCTGTCCATGTTACCTGTCCCCTTTTGGATCGGTATCATTCTTTCCCTGTTGACAGCGCTATTTTGCCCCATCCTGTACAAGCGGTTGAAATTGGATATCCTGGATCCCCTATCCACGCTGGACACAGCGCTGGAAGGTGTCAAGAATGACAGATCCTATCGCATCCCTCCCCAGCCAGGACGGAACAGTGACGAATTCCTGCATCTGTTCGAAGAATTCAACATCATGGCGCAGGAGGTTCAGGCCTCCTACGAAAAAGACGTCAAAATGCTGGAGACGGAAATGGATAACCTGCGCCTCCAGGTGAATCCTCATATGCTGCTGAATTCCTATAACATGATCTATGCCCTGGCGGAATCGAAGAATTATGCCGTAATCCAGGATTACACCCTCTGCCTGGTGGACTACTTCCGCTATGTGCTGCGGAGAGGACAAAACCTGGTTTCCGTCCAGCAGGAGCTGGAATTCGTGGATAACTTTATCCGCATCCAGCGCATCCGTTTTCCCGGGCGCTTTTCCTATGTGTACCAGGCCGAGGATGATGCCATGCAGGCCATGATCCCACCGCTGCTGATCGAAAACTTTGTGGAGAACGCCATCAAATATGCCCTGGATCCCACCAGGCCGATTGAGATTGTGGTCACCGCCCGGACGGAGGAGGAAGAAGGAGAATCGAAGCTGCATATCGCCATTTCGGACACGGGCAGTGGCATCCGGCCGGAAGTGCTGGAAAAGCTGAAGGCTCGGGAGCCCTATGTGGACGAGGCAGGCCAGAAGCATATCGGCATCTGGAACTGCGTTCGCCGGATTGAACTGTTCTATGGCGAAGAAGGAGAGATCCATTTTTCCAGCGGGATGGATCAGGGGACACAGATCTATCTGATCATTCCTTGCCGGAGGGCAGAAGAGGAGGAAGAGCGATGAATATTCTGATCGTGGATGATGAGCAATTAGCGATTCAGGGAATGCTGGACGGGATCAACTGGGGCCTGTTGGGCTTTGACAAGGTGTTGACAGCCAACGGCTACACGGAAGCCGTGAACATCATCAAAAACACCTACATCGACATCATGGTCAGCGATATTGAGATGCCGGGAGAAAGCGGGCTGAAGCTCATCAAGTATGTCAACGAGCACAGCCAAAATACGGAATGCATCATTCTCACCTGCCATGATGAGTTCGACTATGCCCGCACAGCTGTGGGACTCAACTGCCTGGAATACCTGCTGAAGCCCATTCGCTATCCGAAGCTGACGGAGGTGCTCCTGCAGGCGAAGGAGAAGGTGGAAGCCCGGCGGCAGAACGAACAGATGAAGCAATACGGTCAACAATATATCCGGTCCCTGTCCCAGGAAACCAAGGGCGATACCTTGAACGCCCTGGAAACCGCCGTCAGCTATATTGACGCCCATCTGGCGGAGGAGCTCTCCGTGCGGGATTTGGCGGCGAACAGCTATATCAGCGCAGATCACCTGACCCGGCTCTTCAAAAAGAAATACGGCATGACGGTTTCGGAATATATTCAGGATAAGCGCATTCGCCTGGCCGGAGAGCTGCTGCGCCGGGAGGATGTGACCATCTCCATGGTGGCCAACACCGTAGGCTTCGGAAATTATTCCTATTTCACGGAGCAATTCAAGAAGCATTTCGGCCTTACGCCTCGGGAATACCAGCGGCAGGCCAGGAAGTAACCTCAAGATGTCGGATTTCCGGGGTTTTTGATCGGATTACATAAAGCGCTCCTTCTCCGCCCATGGCATAATAAGCGCAACAACACGGGGAAACCATCGTTTTCCCACGAGAAGGAGGAAATGTTCCATGAAAAAGCTGATCTCCCTGCTGCTCTGCCTGGCGCTGAGTCTGTCCCTGGTTTCCGTGTCCTTTGCGGAGGACGTTCCCAACCTCGCCAACACCTATTATTCCTATGGCTATGATGTAGGCTTCTGGATGGACTACTTCTTCCACTTCTATGATGAAGTGCCCGGCATTGGCCGCGTGTTCTACGCCGGCTATGCCCTGAATCAGATCGTATACACCGGTACCTACGAGGTCATCGCGGAGGAGCGGGCCTACCAGTGCTGGCCGGATCGGGCTACTTCCGAAGCAGCGGAGGAAGGCGCTGAAATCCCCACTGGCACCGCGCCTTACACCGTGATCTTCTATGATTTTGACGGCAACGAGATTGATCGCTGCGCCTTGGATGAAACCCACCTGTACAATGACATGGAAACCCTGACCGGTATTGGCGGCGCAAATGCCGTTTACGACCTGGATACAGATCCTGAAAATTCCGCTTTCGCCAAGGAATATGAAGGCGAGCAGGCCGTGGTCGTGCTGAGCCTGGTGGATCCCGACGACGATACCGCCACCCTGGAGCTGAAGGTCAATGGCAAATATGATGATCTGGTGGTCCTGTACGTGGAAGGCACTTATTCCATGAATGAGGATCAGACCGAGATCACCCTGACCCCCGCTGATGACAGCGATCCCGGCGCCACCGTGACCAAGAATGAGGACGGCACTTACACTTACGTTTCCACCGACGGCGACGAAGTGAGCCTGGTGGAAGTGAAGGGCGCGGAAGTCGCCTATCAGCTGAAGGGCTCCATCCCCGTGCCTGGCATGGACGGTGTGAACGCCGATCTGATCTGCGACCTGCTGGATGACAACACCGCTGTGATCTACGCTGACTTCATGGGTAACCGCATGGATATCGACAATGGCACCTACGAAATCGATATGGCTACTTACTCCTTCGTGCTGCACCTGGAAACCGCTGGCGACCTGACCACGGAAGGCTACGCTGCCGACATGGTGCTGAACTACAAGGCTGACAATGTAGATCCCTTTGGCGCCATCGAGCAGACCCTGGCCTTTGTGGCGGAATAATCCCAAAACGAAATAACAACCTGCGCGAAGCGCGGTTGGAAACAGCGCCGCCGCCCTTAGGGACGGCGGCCTTTTCAAAAGGAGGAAACGAATATGCGGCAATATGAAACTTTCGAGTTGACTTTCCAGGGAGACTCGCTGTCAGAAGATTGGGCACAGATCGACCTGAAGGCAGAATTCACCTGTGGAGATATCACCAAAACAGTGAAGGGTTTTTATGACGGCGAGGGGCGATATATCGTTCGCTTCCTGCCCGGGCAGGCGGGAACCTGGCATTGGAAGGTGACCGGCTGCGTGGAGGCTGAGGGAGAAGAAACCTGCCAGAAGGCACGGGATCAGCATGGGCTGGTGAAGGCAGTGGATACCCATTTCGAGTATGAGGACGGCCAGCTGTTTATCCCCTTTGGCACCACGGTATATGCCCTGGCCTCCCAGGAGGATGCCCTGGTGGAGCAAACCCTGGCCAGCCTGAAAAATGGCCCCTTCAACAAGGTACGCATGTGCGTGTTTCCCAAGGATTACGATTACAACAAGAACGAGCCACCCTATTACGCCTTTGGAAAAAACACGGATGGCTCCTGGGATACCCGCAGGCCCAACATTCCCTTCTGGCAGCGGTTTGAAAGCATCCTGGATCGCATCGGTGAAATGGGTATCCAGGTGGATCTGATTCTGTTCCATCCCTACGATCGCTGGGGCTTTGCCAAGATGCCGCAGAAAGATAATTTGTACTATCTGGATTATCTGCTCCGCCGCTTCTCTGCCAAGCCCTATATCTGGTGGTCTTTGGCCAACGAATACGATATCAACATGGATGCTAAATCCCTAACGGATTGGGAAGAAATCGAGGAGTATGTGGCAGGCCATGATCCCTACCATCATCTGCTGTCCAATCACAACTGCATGTGCTTCTGGGATCACACGCGGCCCAACATCACTCATGCCAGCCTGCAAACGAAAGCGCTGACCGAAATTCCTCGATGGATCAGGGAATATCAAAAGCCAGTGGTGATTGATGAATGCTGCTATGAGGGAAATATTCAGTATCTTTGGGGAAGCATCTCCGCCCAAGAAATGACCCGCCGCTTTTGGCGATGCTATGCCAGCGGCGGCTACTGTACCCACGGGGAAACCTTCTTATCCGATGACGAGATTCTATGGTGGGCTCGGGGCGGAAAGCTCAAAGGCGAAAGCCCCCGACGCATTGCTTTCCTGCGACAGATCATGGAAGGCTTGCCCGGGCCCCTGACGCCTTCCTACGGAGGACTTTCTGCCATCGCGCAAATGGAGGAAGCGGAGCTTGAATCTGCTCTGGCCACTCTGCCAGATGAAATGCGACATGCCATGTCTCTTTTTGGCAAGAGCATCCATCGCATGGATCTTCAAAACCGTTCCCTTCACCTGGCAGGCGAACATACCTGGGAAGCCCACTGCGGAGAGGAAGCATACCTGACGTACTGCGACCTGCAATGCTATGGCAAGCAGACCTTGAATTTGCCGGAAAACAAGACCTATCGCATTGAGCTGATCGATACCTGGGAAATGACCCAGTCTGTTCTTCAGGAATCTGCCAGCGGCGCAACCACGGTTTCACTGCCTGCCAAAGAAGGCATGGCTCTCCTGGCCATCCGCATTGGATAAAGAAAAGAGGAAATTAGCATGATGAAGCATATGGATACATCCCTTTCTTCCCGGAAACGAGCAGAGCTGCTTTTGCAGGAAATGACCCTGGATGAAAAAATGGCCCAGCTTGTGGGTGTCTTTGCCCTCAAGGGCTACGAGGATCGAATGGCCCCCTTTTTCAAAAACGGCATAGGCCAAGTCAGCACCCTGGAATTCCGCGCTTGCGACAGCATGGAGGAAATCGCGGCATGGCAGCAGCAGCTGCAGACCCTGGTGCTGGAAAACAGCCGCCTGGGTATCCCCGCCGTGTTCCACATGGAAGGCCTGTGCGGGCCCCTGATGCAGGACACCACCACCTTCCCCTCCGGAGTCAGCCGAGGATCCTCTTTTGACCCTGAATTGGAACGGAAGATCGGCGAAACCGTGTCCCGCCAGGAGGCAGCCTTCGGCATCACCCAGATTTTGGCCCCGGTGCTGGACATCTCCCGGGATTCCCGCATGGGCCGTCAGTGCGAGCCCTATGGTGAGGACCCCACCCTGGCCGCCGCCATGGGCGCCGCCTACACCCACGGCATCCAGGAAACCACCACGGACGGCCGCACGCCAGACGCCGCCGCCAAACACTTTTTCGGCTTCCATCACTCCTCCGGCGGCATCCACGGAGCCCATGTGGACGCGGGGGATCGACTCCTCCAGGAAATCTACGGCAAGCCCTTCCAGGCGGCCATCACCGAGGCGGGGCTCAAGGGCGTCATGCCCTGCTACGGCTCCCTGAATGGCCTGCCCATCCATGCCTCCAAGCATTATTTGACGGAGATTCTCCGTGATGAAATGGGCTTTGAGGGCGTCACCGTGTCGGATTACGGTGGAGCCAGCAACGCCTATGAATACCAGGGCATTGGCGAAACCATGGGCGACGCAGGCTTGCGGTGCCTGAAAGCCGGGCTAGACGTGGAGCTGCCCATGCCCAAGGCCTATGCTGATGAGCTCAAGCAGAAGTTCGCGGAGGGCGAAGCGGACATCTCCCTGCTGGACAGCGTGGTCCTGCGGGTGCTGGAGGCCAAGTTCCGCATGGGTCTGTTTGAGCATCCCTTCTCCTTGACCGGGGAGGAACTGGAAAAAGCCGTGCATCACGACGAGGATGAGCGCCTGGCAGAGCAGAGCGCCCGGGAAGCCCTGGTGCTGCTGAAAAACGACGATGCCCTGCCCCTGACCGGCAAGGAAAAGACCATCGCGGTTTTCGGTCCCGCGGCGATAAACGCCCGGTATTATTTCGGCGGGTACACCCATCTTTCCATGGTAGAAGCGCAACGGGCCGCGAAGAACTCCATGGCCGGCGTGAAGGGCAACGGAGAAGTAGACCAGGTATCCTATGTGCCCGGCACCGGCGTGGAGGACGACGAAAACGAGCGTTTCCATGAGGTGCTGCGGAAACTGAAGCCGAATTGCCTCAATCTGGTGGAAGCGCTGAAAGAAGCCATGCCGGATAGCCGCATCCTGTGGGCCCAGGGCTATCACAAGGCGGGGGCGGACGAAAGCCTGTTCACCGAAGCGCTGGAGATGGCCAAGGAAGCGGATGTGATTCTTCTAACCCTGGGCGGCAAGAATGGCTCCGGCTCCATTGCCACCATGGGCGAGGGCGTGGACGGCACGGACATCAACCTACCCGCCTGTCAGGACGCCTTCATCCGGGAAGCCAAGAAGCTGGGCAAGCCCTTGATCGGCCTGCACTTTGATGGCCGGCCCATCTCCAGTGACACGGCGGACGAATACCTGGACGCCATCCTGGAATGCTGGAATCCCGCCGTTTATGCCGCGGAGGCTGTGGTGGACGCGCTGCTGGGCAAGCTGAACCCCTCCGGGAAAATGCCCCTGTCCACCGCCCGGCGGGCGGGCCAGATCCCCGTGTATTACAATCATCCCAACGGCTCCATGTGGACCCAGGGCCCCAGCATCGGCTTTAACGATTATGTGGACTGCTCCCACCGGCCCCGTTACTGCTTCGGCCACGGCTTGAGCTATACCAGCTTTGAGTACAGTGCTTTGACACTGGATAAAAAGGAAACCAAGCCCTTTGCACCGATCGAAATCTCCCTGACGGTGAAAAACACCGGAAAGTGCGAAGGCACGGAGGTTGTGCAATTGTATGTGAAGGACGTGCACGCCTCCATGACTCGTCCCACCAAGGAACTGCAGGGCTTTGCGAGGGTCACACTGCAGCCTGGCGAAGAAAACAAGATCAGCTTTACCCTTTCTCCCAGCCAGATGGCCTTCCTGGATGAAGACATGCGCTGGAAAATCGAGAAGGGCGCATTTGAGGTGCAAATCGGTTCTTCTTCAGAGGATATCCGCCTGAAGGATTCCTTCACCGTTACCGAAAACGCCTGGGTAGAAGGCAAAAGCCGTGTGTTCTACGCCTTGGGGAAAATTCAATGATGGAATCATCCTGAAAGAACGGTTTGTGGAGATCAGAATTTCAATCAATCATCTATGAGGGAGCGTAGAATATGCGAACAATTATTCCCTTCCATGAGGACTGGAGCTTTGAAAAGCCGGGCGAAACTGCTGTGATCGTAACGCTGCCCCACACCTGGAACGCCATCGATGGCCAGGACGGCGGCGGTGATTTCTGGCGTGGCGAATGCATCTATCATAAGGATTTTTCCGCCCCTAAAAAAACGACGCAGGAGGACGTGTACCTGGAATTTGACGGCGCGGCGAACTCCGCAAAGATCACGCTGAACGGCCAATTTGTGGGCGAACACCATGGTGGGTTCAGCCGCTTCCGCTTCAACGTTACCGATCTGCTGCAGAATGGCGCCAACCATTTGGAAGTCGCCGTCAGTAATGCGCTTTGTGATACGGTGTACCCGCAGAATGCCGATTTCACCTTCTATGGCGGCATTTATCGGGCGGCACGATTGATCATAGTGTCTCGGGTTCATTTCAATATGGATACCTTAGGTGGCTGCGGTGTGCGGGTAACGCCTCGGGTGAATGTCGATGGCTCCGCCGACGTGCAAGTGTCCGCTCAAACTACTGGCGGACAAGCAGTGTTTGAACTGGATGGCGCAAAACTGGAAGGCAACGAAGTCACCTTCCATATCGAAACCCCTATCCTGTGGCATGGTCGGAAAAATCCGCATTTGTACACACTGAAGGCCAGCCTTTTTGATGGCGATACCTTAGCAGACTACTTGGAAATCCCCTTTGGCATCCGTTCCTTCCGGATTGATCCTGATGAGGGCTTCATCCTAAATGGCGAGAGCTATCCCCTCCGGGGTGTAGCCATGCACCAGGACTGGTTGGGGAAAGGAAACGCCATCACGGCAGCCGACATAGAAGAAAGTCTGCGCCATGTGTACGACATGGGGGCTACCACCGTGCGACTGGCTCATTATCAGCATGATCAGCACACCTATGACCTGTGCGACCAGTTGGGCCTGGTGGTGTGGACGGAGATCCCCTACATCAGCGAGCACATGGATAATGCCCGAGATAACGCCCGGCAGCAGATGCGGGAACTGATCGAACAGAATTATAATCATCCCTCCATTGTCGTATGGGGGCTGAGCAATGAGATCACCATGGCCCATGGCGATCAGGAAACCATCGTGCCTTTCCATCAGGAGCTGAAGGAAATCTGTCACCAAATGGATGACACCCGGTTGACCACCATGGCCTGCATTTCAACTTTGCCCGTAGATCATCCCCTGCTTTCCGTGCCAGACGTGCTGTCCTACAACCATTATTTCGGCTGGTATGGCGGGCATCTGGAGGATAACGGCCCTTGGTTTGACCGTTTCCATGCCCTACATCCCGATCTGCCCGTAGGCGTATCAGAATACGGCTGTGAAAACAGCTTGTGGCATTCCTCCCATCCCGAGCCCGGGGATTACAGCAACGAATATCAAATGATCTATCACGAAAGCCTGATCAAACAGCTGTTTTCCCGGAGGTATCTGTGGGCCACCCATGTGTGGAATATGTTCGATTTCGCCGCCAATGCCCGGGAGGAGGGCGGCACCAAGGGCAGAAACAACAAGGGCTTGGTAACTTTTGACCGGAAGACCCGCAAGGATGCTTTCTACGCTTATCAGGCCTGGCTGACGGAAAAACCCATGCTGCACCTGTGCTCCAAGGAATTTGTGAACCGGGACGGAGGCACTGCGGAATTTGTGGTGTACAGCAATTTTCCCGAGGTCACGCTGACGGTGAACGGGACGGAATACAGAAAGGAATGCCCCGATCATTTCTTCCATTTCACCGTGCCCCAGCCGGAAGGAAGCTATACTGTCGTCGCATCGGCGGGCGATCTTTCCAAGCAGGCGCAGTTCAATCATGTGGCTGAGCCCGATCCCGCCTACCGCTTCCAGCAGGGCACGGTGCTCAACTGGTTTGATATCACGACCCCCGAGGGATATTACTCCGTCAAGGATCTGCTGAAGGATATCACGCAGTCCCAGGAGGCGGCGGCCTTTGTGAATCCTCTGCTTACCGAAATGGCGGCCTCCCGCACGAAAAAAACGGAGCAGAAGGAACAAGAAGCCGGCCGGAAAACCCAGAAAAGCGGCGAGGGCATCAGCGCCGAGGCGAGACGGAACATCACATTGCAATTCAGTCTCCTGCAATTGATCCGCATGGGCGCGCCGGATCTGCCCAAGGAACGCATCATCGAAATCAACAAAAAACTGAACCAAATCCCAAAGAAATGAGGTTTTCATATGAATTGTGCCTGGATCGGTGTGGATCATCACGCTCCCGCGGGGAAATTCGCTTACTTCCGGCTGGACGCCGAACTGCCCAAGGATTGCCATCTGACGGCGCAGTTCACCGCCGCCGCCCATTACCGCCTGTGGATCAACGGGCGGCCCGTGTGCTCCGGCCCCTGCATGGGCGATCAGCACGTTTGGTATTACGATGAGGTGGATCTGACGCCCTATCTGATCCCCGGCGTCAACCGCTTCGCCGCCCAGGTGATCTGCCTGGATCCTGCTGCTGCCATTGATCGGGGCAGCGAAAACGCCTCGCTGGTGCGCATGATCGTACCGGATCATCGGCATCGCTTTGCCTTTGGGGCGCAAGCAGGAGAGATCGACCTCTCCACCGGCAAGGCGGATTGGCGGGTGCTTGTGGACGAAAGCGCGAAGTTGCAAAAGGATAAAATTGTGGAATGGCTGGGGCCGTATTCGGAAATTGTGGATTATCACCAAACCCCCGTCGATTGGAAAAACGCCGACTGTGGCTCCTGGCCTGCTGCCGTTCGGCTGGAAAGCGTGGAGCACGATAACTATTATCCGGTGGTTGGGCTGACGAAGCGCTATCCCGTACAGCCCCGGCCCATCCCCATGCTCTTTGAGCGGGAGGAAGCCTTTGCCCGGGAGATCATGACGGATACCAGCCTGCTGCAAAAAGGCAAGATCCAAATCCCGCCCCATACCGCCTTTGAGGCCGTGCTGGACGCGGGCCAGGTGAAGGTGACGCACCCCGCTTTCCGGGTCAGCGGCGGCGACGGGGCCCAAATGGAAATCACCTATTTTGAAAAGTTCCAGAAGAACGGGGAGAATTTCCGTCGGGACGATTGGAAGCGTGGCGAAATCATCGGCATCAAGGACCTGGTGACGCTGAACGGACAGGAAATCACCTATGAACCCTTTTTCGTGCGTACCTTCCGCTTTGTTCGCCTCCGCCTAACCACAGGCGATCAGGGGGCGACGCTGCATCTGCCCACCTTCCGCCGCACGGGTTATCCCCTGACGGAGGATAGCGACATTTCCTCCTCCGCCTCCTGGGTGCACGACCTGTGGCGCATGTGCGCGGAAACGCTGCAAAATTGCATGCTCTCCACCTACATGGACTGCCCTTACTATGAGCAATTGCAGTACATCATGGACACCCGCCTGCAGGTACTGTTCCATCTGACCCTGAGCCACGATACCCAAATGGCCCGCAAGGCCTTGGAGGATTTCCACCGGTCCATCCTGCCCTGGGGCCTGCTGCCAGGCAAGTATCCCACGGCCTATCTGCAGGTGATTTCCACCTTCTCCCTGCACTACATCTTTATGGTGTGGGAGTACTATGCTCACACGGGTGACGCCTCCGTCCTGCGGGCCTATCGGGCGGACTGTGACCGCATCCTGACCTACTTTGAAAATCACCTGACCGACCGGGGACTCATGGGCCATCCGGGGTTCTGGCCCTTTGTGGACTGGCAGCCCGCCTGGGATAATTTCGCAGGTGTTCCCACGGCTCTGAAGGAGGGCGAAAGCACCATCATTTCCCTCATGTACGCTTTCGCCTTGGAGCAAGCGGCGAAGATCAACGAATTTAGCGGCAGGCCTGGCATGGCACAGGAATACCAGGCGCGAAAGGGCAAGGTTTGCGATGCCGTGCAGGCCCTTTGCTGGGACGAGAAACGGCAAATGTACCGGGAGGGCCCGGCGTATCCCCAGTTCACCCAGCATGCCCAGGCCTGGGCCGTGCTATGCGGCCTGGGAGACGAAGGGTGCATTCGCGCCGCCGCTTCCGATCCGGATGTGCTGCCCGTCACCTTCTCCACTGCCAACGAGTGGTTCCGGGCACTGGAAAAGACGGGCTTGTACAAGGAATACGGCAAGCAGTCCCTGCAGCCCTGGATCGACCTGATCGCCCTCGACTGCAAAACCTGCCCCGAAACCCCCGTCAATTCCCGCAGCGAAAACCACGCCTGGAGTGCCCAGCCCATGCTGGAATTGATCCGGGGCGTGGCGGGCATCCGGCAGGAGGGCGTGGGTTGGCGGCAGGTGGTGATCGCGCCCTGCCTCATGGATTTGCCCGATCTGCGCGGCACGGCAGCTACCCCCAAGGGCGACATCCGTTTTTCCTACACGGAAGAAAGCTATTCTATCACCCTTCCAGCAGGCGTGACAGGCACATTCCGCCATCCCGATGGGCGGCTGCTGACATTGCACGAAGGCGATAACGCCGGACGGATGTCTCCATAACAAAGAAGTAAGCTGCAACGAGACGTGTCAAATCATGGAAGACAGGATCACTGAAATAGAATCGACATAGCAAAGCGGGCTGTCAAGAGGCTAAAAGTTTCTGAAAACAAAAAGGCATTTGTTAAGCAAAAGTATGATCCTGGGCACATTATAAAATTTGACTGGGGGACGAAAAAAATATAGTTCCACGGTCACAATGTTTAGCCTGCGGGTTTCAATCCTGCTTCTTGGCTAAAATCATCTTCAGTCATGTTTGCACGCTTAGCCGCTTCTTTCAGAGAAATCAATCCATCCTTCACAAGACCAGCCAGCATCTTAATTCCGCCTTCTTTTTCTTTGCGATGTTCAAATAGCTTCATGTAAGAATCTTTATCGTACAGCGCCATCATGATATCAATCACCTCTTTCTCATGAAGTTCGATATAATCCTTCAAAATACCTTTTTCTTTACATTCCCTCAGCGTGGTCATCACAGCTTTCTTGGTTTTTCCGAGTTCCATGACCTTCTGTTTATAAATCTGCGTAAACTTCACATACTGTGAAAGAATCGAGTTGCTTTCATCCCCGTAGATCACTTTGACCTTCAGGTCTAAAATACTGCGGTCACCATTCCAATATACATCTGCTAATGATAATTCCTTTTCCTGGTGTTTTCGGTCTCCTGTATAAAGCATGTAAACCTCCGGTTTCGGGAGATTTACCGGCTTATCGTCATAGTAATCCTGGTCCGTATCATGCAGATACCGATTATAGGACTCACCCAGGTACATCAAAGAGCGGATAGTGATATTCCGCGACCATGTACTCATTGCTTCCAACAAGAGAATATGCACAGATCCAATCGTAAATCCCAAGTCGTTGTACATCTGATCCATGAAAATCGCTTCCAACGTTACGTTCTGGATATCATCCACCGTGGCTTTCGTGTCTTCTGGATGCAATGCCTGATATGCTTCCAACTGATACCTCGGATCCTGAAAGAGGTCGCAGAACACACTGTCATATATCTTCCGTTTTGGGTTTCCGTCTGGCATAGCGCACACCTCCCCTCTCTGGCCATATTTTAACATAAGGTCAGAGTAGCTTTCAATACCCAAAACAATAACAGCCATCCACACTGCCAGCAACCGCAGAGTAATCCCCTTTTCCCTTGGAAAACGGAGCTCAGAATATTCCAATAATACTGCGCTGAACTCTACGGGATCATATGAACAAGCCTTCAGCCACTCCTGCACACCGCCGTTACAAATAGTAATCAGGTTGATTTTCTCTTGAGAGATGAAAGCAAGTTTATACTTCACTGACAATAGACCTGATGAATTCGATGGGCAGAGTTTGCTTCGGTTCAAACTCGCAGGACGCCATATATTCATATATTGACCACTGTAAGGCCCGGGCTTCTGGATACAGCTGAAGATGTTGCAGCCCCATGGAGGATACCAACAACTTCCCATTTCCACATCGGCATTCAAACATCATGGCCATAGGGCGCATCGTGGCATAGGAATCCATTTCAGCAATCACTGTATCAATTTTATCAGGCAAGATAATTGCCCTTTGCGTCGCCATAGGCCACCACTGCCAATCGGTATGAGCGTCCGTCGGGAAAGTCCGGAACAAAGGATGGCTCACATCTATGAATTGTCCCATGCTTCCTGACTGATGAACAAAGCTGCATACATTCCAAAAATCCGTACTGAAATGACAGGCGATGGAGGCGGGTAACGCTTCCGGAGAAGAATCCGGAGAAAGATACACCCTGCCCCCTTCCTCCAGGATGCTGCAAGCGGTTTCATCTAAGGAAACACACTCATACACGCTTTCAGGCTTTCTTATTATCCTTTCCGGGTATACCCAAAATGCGTAACTGTTCTGGAGCCCCGCGAATCTGACTGTCAATGTGAACTTTGTGGCCACTTTCACCGGGGTTAGCAAAACTTTAATACAACCTCCATCCGTTAATTGCCCCTGTTTTGCCACCACTTCGGATGATTTCCCTTCCCACCGCCAATCACCGCCATCTATCTGCCACTCGGTTTCGCCCATGAGATCTTTCTTTCCATAATTAGCTATACGAACATTCACGCTCATGGTTTCCTGATTTGTATAGGTATATTTCGGAAACAAGGCCAGAGGCAGCGCATCTCTGAAGAAAGCGCGGAATCGTTCAGGCTTCGCAAAGTCATGCGGCTTAGGCCGCAAATGCGCGTTCATCATGCCAACCAAGGCGGTACCCTGGCCTGGAAAATCCTGCAGCCCCAGCAGGGAAATGCCGCTAAAATCAGCCGTACGCAACGCGGCTTCCACCTCGGCCCGATAGCACAGCAGGGCTAATTCCCCCGAGGCCGAAACCCTTTGCTTCCACTCGGACTGGAAGCCTTTCTCCTTTGCCCTTTCACAAAGGGCCATCAGGTTATCCGGCTTGGTCACCCCCTGATAATCAGATATTTCATCAAAGTCCGGCAAGGTTTCATATTGTCCCACCTCAAAGGAATATACTGGCTGATCCGTTTTGGCGCGAAGGGCGTTGATTGGCGCGTCATAATTCACACAGCCATTGGGATAGGCCCGGTTTAGCCAGCCCAGCATATCTCCGGATGTACCGCGCAGGTCTTGATCTATATAGGTCATGGCTGTGTAAAAATCACTTTCCTCATCATGCCCACGGAAGCCAAAGTGGGTATTTGATCCATCCGCAAAGAGCCGAGTAGCGTCATAAGCACGAGCGATTCCAATCAACCTATGCATCTGTTCATGCCCAGCCGCGTCCGCTCGCAGTTCATTGCCCAGGGTCATCATGATAAATGAAGGATGATTGGCCAACATTCGAAGCGCGCCCACCATCTCATTCCGATAATAGCGCACGGCCTCTTCATCCGCAAAAGTATTCTTCGGATCCCAGTTGGAAAGCTCCGGCTGCATCAGCAACCCCAATTCATCCGCTGCTACGAAGGCTGCTTCCGGCGGGCAGTGGCTGTGGAATCGTATACAGTTGACGCCGTAAGCCCGATACCTGGAAAGGATCCCTTTCCAGGCCTCCACATCCATTGGCGCATATCCCGTTTCCGGAAACACCGCACAATTTGCCTCGCTTCGCAGGAAAATCCTACGATTATTCAACCAGAAGCAGCCATTCCGCGCTTGATAGTTACGCATTCCAAAGGATACTGTTTTTTCCTTCAAATCCCGAGCATACACGCTCAGGGTATAGAGATTGCCTTCCTCTATATCCCAGTGCCGGATTTCCTGATGCACAGGCAGATTTCTGAACCAGATCTCGGTTCTGCCCGCCTGAACTGCCACTGATTGTGCTGCCAGCCGTACCAGCGCTTTACAGGCCACTTGTAAAGCGCCTTCCCAAGAACACCCGGCATCCAAAACGACACGTATATCTATAGATGCTTCCTTAGGATAAACGTGAACGTCAGAGATAAAAACCTGATCCTCTAGGCGCAGTCTCAGATATCCCAACAGACCGTTCCAGTTGGTCTGGGTTTCATCCGCACAAGCAGAGGATTTCATCAAGGCTTCCCGCGGCCAGCCTGAATAGCTGTTATCCGAAATGATCCTGATCGTATCCTGTCCAGTGACCTGATCTGTTATTTCAAAAACCCATGGAGAAATCAGATTTCCCTCATCGCATGGCAAGACGCTTTGACCGTTGACCCACAGTGATAGTCTCCTGGCCCGCTCGCTTTCCAGAAACACACGTTTTCCCCGGGGCACCTCCCATGCCAATGTGCGGAAAAACTGGGCTTCTCCCTCAAAGGTATACTTGCGAGTCAGGCGGGTCATGATGGGATCATCCTCCCGCCATAGGCCAATGGCGCTGGCGTTTTCCAGGTGCCATTGGTTCTGTACAGAATCTGGAAAACCTATGCCATTTTCCTCCAATGTACCTGGCATATGAATCAAGACACATTGCCCCGGGATTTCGCATTGCCATTCACCGGAAAGATCCACATATTTCATTTTTCGAGCCCTTTCATCCGTATTCACTTTGACTTTGCCCTTAACTTTCCATCCATCATGGCTCAAGCAAGGATAAGGGGAAGTCACCCCTTACTTAGGAATATTATGCTCCCTCGCCGCTCGTTCATCCCACTCGGCCTGCGGTGGAAGCGAATCCCGGATAAACTCCAGCGCCATGATAACGTTTAAGCACCATTGGGATACGTAATTTGTGGCAATCCAGGGAATATCCTTTTTCTCCTTTTCGTCCAACAAAACCCCATATGCCTCTTTGATAAACCCCTCTTTGTTATGATGGCAAGGACTGGCCATCATCAGTGTTTCCCACGCCCGCCGGGCCAGTTCCTGATCCTGACGGCCAACAGCCCCATATGCAGCTAATCCTGCTGCCACATAATCCATCACGAATCTCTTTTTATCCACCAGGCTGCCAAAGACCTTACCGCGTTCCTCGTCCGTCATCAGATAGACCTGGCCATAATCCGCGGCCAGCTTGCTCAGCTCTGGGCAGTCGATCGCCTCCGCCGTCTCCAGCCATACCTGAGGACCGCCCATACAAAGCGTCAGGTGAATGTTCTCCACAAACTCACTGCTATATTTCATCTCTCCAGTAGCAGGATCGAATTCAAAGGAAGGTCCAGAAGCCAATTGCATGGGGGCTCGTTGAATTCCTTCCAGCCCCTTGAGTATCTTTTGCCGGTATGCTTCGTTCAGGGTGCGTTCATAGCCAGTCATCCAGTCGGACACAAAGGCCGCCCAGTCCGGGCCGGTACGAATCAACAGCTTGGGCGGATTTTGAGGCGGTCCGTACAGAAACACCGTATCATAAAAGAAATAGAGGTTGGCAATAGATTCCGGTGCGGATAACACTTCATCAAAATAATCACCGATACGGCGATCGCCTGTTAAGTAGTACAGCGGCCGATGATGTCCCGCCATGGATACTCGCGGCTCCTTGCAAGAACAGCCCCAATGTCGAATATTGTGTCGTGAGCCGATCCCTTTCTTCGGGCCGAAGTGATATACATCAGTTTCGGAACAATGGCGACTCATGGCCTCCGCCAGGGTGAAGACATCCTCCCGCCCCGTGCGAAGAAAATACAGCCATAGCCAGTAGGTAGGCACCAGCTCTGTATTCTGCCAGGCACATCCGCCGAAATCATATTTCCAGCAGTGTCTCACCTCATCGTAGGAATGCATTACATCTCCATAATCATACAGGCCATACCAATGGCGATTCTCAATCTCCTCTTTATAATACTCCACCGCCTGATGAAGTAGCTTTTCCAATTTCCTTTCCTCCGGCGTATCTTCGCAGGGTAAACTCCAATATCCAAATGCCCGCTTTTCATGATAAACCTCCGGAGTCGCTACATACACAGCCGGCTTCTGGGTGTGTTTGATAAAGTCGACAAACTCAGAGGCCATCGGGAAATGGTTCGTCAGCTTCAGGAAGCATTCGCTGGTCGTAGCAATACCGTCCGCTGACGCGCCCGGATCCGGATAGCCCTCATAATTGCTAAGCCAATAGCTGCGGGTGTCATAATGCCGATAATCCATGGCTGGCGCCTGGGGAGAGCGGAACCAGGCAATACAGCAGGCTGTCTGTCCGGCCAAATTTTCCGCCTCCAGTCCAGAAGGAAAGCGTTGCCAGAAATCCCGCATGCCGACGAGCACGCCACCATTCTCGCCTGTCACAGCCATTGCTCCAGGGGCACGGCGACCCCAGTGCGCGTCGATCACGCAGCATTCTTGCTTTGTCTGCTTGCCGATATGAAAAGAATCCGCCGTAAACTGGGTAAGCGTATAGCGGCTCCAGATGGGCAGATCCCGAGAAGCCGCTTCGATCAATTCCGTCGGCTCCAACATCTGGCCTTCCATTTGTGCTTGTCGCATTTCTACCGTGGTACGGGGATGATAGCTGTACAAATACTGTGCCTGCTCATGAAAAACATCCTGATCGACACCGAACTGAATATGCCTGTTCCAGACCTGTCCCGTCAGCGCCGCATCGAAGCGTAGCCCAAAGCCACGCACATAATCCCGATTCTCCACACCATTGTAAAAGAAGGTATTTTCCCATTTTATTTCATCACAATCCAGCCCCACCGTCATGCGAATGGTGAAGGGCATCAGCTCTTGCGCCGCCCAATACACGCCAGTGAATTTCACCACAAGTGCCACCGGCCCCAAGATTTCCATAGACACCGAATTCACCCGGCTTTCGCAGTGGTAGATTGTGAGGGTTTCATTCTCCCCTGCTTCTACTCGGCGTTCCAGCTCCATCACCGGACTGATTCCGCGGAGCCGCAGTTCATGACCCAGATACACCTCCTGCGCAAGAAACCGGCTGCCCGCTTTGGGGATGAACAGCCGAATCCGCCCTGCATCTATGCTCCAGCCGTTCTCCTGTTCCTCCACCCGAATCTCTCTATCTGGAAAAAAAGATTCTCCGGTCATGATGGAGACCTGATCGCCCATCTGCTCGCTATTGGCCGTATGCCTCGCCCATTTCACGCTGCCATCAGGCCAATATGCGACAATTTCATGCTGGGCTGGCACGGGGTTTCCCTGGCTGCCTCGAAGAGCAAAGTTGGCAGAGGTTGCCTCTCCCCTATTCCAGCAGGTACCAAAGGACACCATGCCGCCGATGTGGCGATTTTCCAACAGATGCAATTCCATCATTTTCATCCTTTCCGAGGCTCTATACCCAGTCTTTCCTGATGCGCTTCAATGCTCATCCGCGGAATGGTAATCACCACCCGCAGCCCACAAGGGTGATTCGGCTCCAACCGTACGCCCCAGCCTTCCCCATAGAACAGCCGGATACGCTTGGCGATGCTCATGAGCCCATATCCGCCACCGCCAGCTTCTGGGTTCCGAAGGCGTTCGTTAATTTCCTGTATTCTTTCCTCATTGCTTCCCACCCCATTATCCGCGATAAGGATGCGAACGCCGCCCTCCCCCTCATGCTCGCAAACGATTTCCAAGGTATGCTCCTGGTTGCTTTCCTCCAACGCATGCATAAAGTAGTTTTCTATCGCGGGTTGAATGAGATGAGCTAAGATACCGCCATCCTGTAAATCAATGTCGATATCGTAGAAGATCTCCACAGCGTCCTGATAGCGCAGCTGTAAAAGCGACATATACAGGCTGCAAAACCCTATTTCCTCCCGGATGGTTGTAACCGGCGCAGCGTCCGTTAAATTGCGGAAAATACGGGATAGCTTTTCGATGTAATCCGCAGTCTCCAGATCTCCGCTGCGAAACAGCTTTCCCCGGACAACCTCCAGCGTGTTGTACAAAAAGTGGGGATCAAACCGGGCTTGAATCTGGTTCAACTCCGCCTGTGTTTGGCGTTTCACCAGTTCGTATTCTTTCTGAATGCTGTGTTCCAGCAACGCTGTCATGCGGTTGATGTGCTCCGCAATCTCATCAAATTCATCGTTGCCTCTCCCGATGCTTAGCCGATAATCCAGTCGATTTTCACCAATGATATCCAGCCCCTTCTGAATCCGCTGCACCTGATGAAAGATATGCCTGGAGGAAAGCATATACAAAGCAAAGGAGAACAGGGCAAAGGCAGCCAGAATCGCCAAGATATAGGGCGTATACACATTGGCTCGAAGAAACAGCTGCCGCCAAGGCACGCGATACGCCGCCGTGAACACCCGACCGGCATTGGCGATTTTTCCCGTATACCATCTTTGGCCATTTCCATCTTTTACAATGGATGAAGCGTCAGAAAGCCAATCCATGTTGGTTTGATTGTTTTCATACGCACTGGTCGAATCATACACAAGGCCATCCTCATTGATCAGGTAAAACTCTGCCATATCCAACACCTGATAGCGCCGAAGCAGCTTATCCAGCATGGATGTACCATAGCCGATCAAAACGCCCCCTTTTTCCCCCACGGGAGCTGCTCCGCCCTGAAAATAAAAGGAATTGCGGCTCAATCCGCTGACAGGATCAACCCAGATATTGGCAGAAAGCAGGCGCATACTCCCAGGCGCGGCTGACATTTTCTCCGGCAGTTCTCCCCGATAAACCTGAAGCTGGCTCCCACCTGCTGTAAGATAAAAATGCTGCTTGGCGGCGGGATGATATAGCAGAATGAATTCGATGTCGTTATCCTGGCCCATCATGGCGTCCAGGAGACGGACAAGGCTGTGCCGTTCCGCATAGCCGAGGCTGGAGGGATCCTCACTTTCAAAGTAGGCTTTCGCCAGCGCTTTGTCCTCGTCCGATTGAAAGATCGGGACATAAATATCAGAAAACGAATAAGCCTTTTGATAATATATATCAAAAAGATCCTGCAGCGCGTTTTCACATTGCAACAGCAATCGTTCCCTCTGATAGGTAAATGTGGAATAGCTGGCAATAAACGCAAATAAGAACAGGACCACAAGCAAAGAAAACGTAAAAGCTTTGCTGACTGGTCGAATTCTGTATCGTTTCTTCCTCATACATTCGCCTCCAAAGCCAAGTGGGTGCGAAAATTATATCCCATATCCTTCGTGTTGTAAAATGGCGGCCACCCGCATATGCAGGTGGCCGCACAGGGATGGAAGATTTTATTCGCTCAGGGAAGCCAGGGTAGCGCGAGCGGCCGCGATATCATCCAGCTTCTGCTGCACCAGGAAATCAATCCCTAGAGATTCGCATTTGTCCTTCATTTCATTCCAGATGTCATCAAATTCCGCTTCGTCCGCTGCGAAAATCATCCGCCAGGAGGCCGGAACGATGATATCCTTCAGCGCGGCTTTGGTCATGATGGTAATATCGTCATCTGCGGTCAGGAAAGCGGAGAAGCCTTCCGTCTGCGCGGCGATGGTCCAATTCTTATCGTCCAACAGAGCTTTCAAATAGGGATAGCCATAGGTTTCGGTCCAGTCCTTTGCCAAATCGGTGTTATAGGTCACCTCATAATAGGAAGGCCACAGAGTATAGTTATAGGAAACGCCGTAGCTGTTGATGACACCAGGGGACAGCAGATGCATAATGTTCCAGAACTCGATGTTCTTATCCGGATCAATGGAAAGCTCCGTTCCATTATTGAGGGCATCCGCAAAGGCCGCTGTAATGGTAGGAACACCATTCTCATTATAAACCCAGCGCATATCTTCGCCTTCATACCCGCTTACCAATTCCAGCAGGCATTGCTCATCCGCCAGAATATTGATCAGCTTCAAGGCTGCGTCCACATTCTGGCACTTGGCAGAAATGCAGTAGCCTCCCGTGGGGAACGCCTGTGCCACAGAATAAGAGGGGATAAAGTCATCATACACCACGGGATAATAGCCCTGGTTTTCCCAGCCGGGATCGCCAGACCATCCAGCCAGCGCTGCGCCTGTGTCGATCTTGGCCCAGGCTGCGGAACGAGTCTGGGACAAAGAGTCGGGATCCACCAAGCCAGCCTGATTCATCTGATAGAAGAACTTCAAGCCATGATAATACTCGCTTCCCTCCGCAAAAATGGAGGTACCAGTTTGCGTCAGCGTATCATATTCGATGCCATAGGGCAGGAAGGTGGTATCCTTGCCGGTAACGCTGTAAATGCTGCCAATGTTCCAGAAATAATTGGTATCAAAGTCGGAGAAAAGGTTGATGCCATAGGTCGGCACGCCATCCGCCGTCTGAGGATAGACTTCCTTCATTTTCTGCAGCACAGGGATGATTTCTTCCAGGGTGCTGAAGGTGGGGTGACCTGCCTCCTGATACACCTTCCAGTTCATCTTGATCGCATGGCGTTCCGTATCAGCCATAACGTTCATGGAGCTGGCGCCTACACGGCCAATGTAATACAGCGTGTTGGTGTCATTGCTGTTGAACTGGCGCGCATAATTGAATGCCGGCTCAAACAGGTCGATATTTGCCTGGATCGCGGGCAGCTGATCCAGATACTCGTCCAGCGGCAGAATCAGATTGCTTTCAGCGGCAATCAGCATTTCTTGCTGTTCCAGCCACATGACATCCGCCAGATCGCCCGAAGCCAATTGTGCCTGCAGCTTTTCAGTGCTATAGGGAACAACTTCGATGGTAAGACCACGATCAGCGAAGTACTTTCCGAGTCCGCCGGACAGCTCACCGCTGCCAGACATAGCATTGTTGCCAAAGTAGGTGATCTTCACAGTTTCATCCGCCGAAGCAAAGCTCAAGCAGGAAAAAGCCATCAAGAACGCCAGGGCCAAACCAAGGATCTTTTTCATGGGAAACCCTCCTTAAATATTTTTAGGGCTACTGCCCTTGGGAAACTGAGTCATCCTTTCACCGCGCCAATCATTACACCCTGAACATAATAGCGCTGGATAAAGGGATATACACAGATGATGGGCACGATGGTAATCACAGTCATGGTGTTACGCACAGCAGTAGTAGATACCTTTGTGGCCGCATCCAGCATGCTCAGATCTGTCAGATTGTTCAAGCTCTTCGCCAACGCCGCCGCCTGGTTAAGATATTCATACAGCTGGAACTGCATGGTATACAGCCGGGAATCGGTAATGTAGAGCAGCGTATCCAGGTAGGAATTCCACGCGCCTACCGCGTTGAACAGCGCTATGGTTGCCAGGATGGGCGTGGACAGTGGGAAAACGATATGCACAAACCGGTGGAAATAATTGGCGCCGTCGATCTGCGCAGATTCTTCCAGCGCGGCTGGCAAGGATTCAATGAAGGTTTTGACGAGCACCACGTTGTAAACCTTAATCAACCCAGGAATGATGTATACCCAGAAATTGTTCAGCAGCCCCAGCATGCGGATATTCATATACACCGGAATCATTCCCGCGGAGAAATACATAGTAATGATGGTAAACCGATACAGGAATTTACGGCCTTTCATGTGCTCCTTGGTAAACAGATAACCCAGGATCGTGGTAAACACCAGCGGAATGAAGGTACCCAGGACTGTTCGCAAAACGGAGATGAACACGGAATTCATCACATTGCTTAGCTTAAAGATGTTGATATAATTCTGAAAATGAACACCTATCGGGGCATACATGACCAGACCCAAATCCACATAATCGTTGCGGCTGATGGTGTTGATCACCAAATAGTAAAAGGGATAGATGCAAATTAGCCCCAGCAGGAAGAAGACGGTGTAATTGATGGTATGAAAGATTTTATCTTCCCGGGACATCCGCTTTTTATGGGGGCGAATGTTTGCAGCCTTATTAACTTCCATTGATTTTCCCTCCCTTTCCATCAGAACATGCTGGTTCCGCGCACCTTTTTACTGGCCCAGTTGGCGCTGGCAAAAAGGATCACCGCAATCACGGACTTCATCATACCCACGGCGGTAGAATAGGATATCAGGCCAGAGCCAATGCCCATGTTATACACATACAGATCCAAGGTTTCTATGAAGGGCTTGGTCATCGCATTGCTGAATAATTGCTGTTGCTCCATTCCAGTGTTCAGGAAGTTACCAATGCCCATCACCAACAGCACGAAATAAGTCGGAATCAATTGGGGCAGAACGATGTTCCAGATGCGCCGCATCCGGCCTGCGCCATCCACCTCGGCAGCTTCCAGCACCTCATGATCAATACCCGCCACAGCCGCCAAATAAACGATTGCGTTCCAGCCTAGAGATTTCCACAGGCTCAGCAGCGCCATTTTTAACCACACATGGTCGCTGGAGGTCAGGAAAGAAATCCCGTTTTCGATCAGCCCCATGTCCTTGAGCATGTTGTTGATAAAGCCGGTGTCCACCGCCAGCATGCCATAGGCCAGCGCGTAAATAATGACCCAGGAAATAAAGTTTGGCAAGGTGGTTACCGTCTGGGTGATCTTGCGGAAACGGGTGGACTTCATTTCATTAAGAAACACCGCGAAAAACATAGGCAGCGGCGTAAATAGGTAGCCAATCAACTGCATGCCCAGCGTGTTTCGCAGCACTTCCATCAGGCGGTTTCGCATCACGGGCTGCACGAACAGCGTTGTGAAGTTTTCCCATCCTACGAAGGGGCTATTCGTCAGAGAACGCCCCGGACGGTAGGAAACAAATGCAAAGGACCAGCCCCATAGCGGCAGGTAGTGAAAAATGAAAATGTAAAGGATGAAGGGAATGGCCATCCAAAACAGTTTCCATCCATCCTTATCCTGTAGGGTTCGGGTCCTCCCCCGACTCTTCTTCGTCACTGCTGTCATCCATAAGCCTCCTCTCCCTCGATTCACCGGCATTGTAACATCTGGCAAGAAAATACGTAAATATGAACAATTATACTTTTTGTGGAAAATTATCAATTCCTTTTAGAAAGGGTTGATCTTTCATTGCTTTTGGCCGATTTGTTATGCTATCATGCTGGGGCAAAAGGGGGGAAGAAAATGAACGATGTACTGCTGGTAGACGATGAAAGCGCGGTGCTGGAAGGTCTGACCAATGCGCTGGATTGGGCGGAGTTTGGATTCAAACATGTTCTCTCCGCCCAAAGCGCCCAGGAGGCCATGCTGCTGATGCGCGATCATCCCGTGGACCTGCTTCTGCTGGATATCCTCATGCCTGGCATGAACGGCTTGGAAATGTTGAAAACCATTCGTTCTCGCTATCCCCGCATACACTGCGTACTCATATCCGCTCACAGTAAGTTCGAATACGCCCAAGAGGCCATTCGCCTGAATGTGGAAAACTATTTGCTGAAGCCCGTGGATTTAAATGAGCTTCGAGAAACGGTTTACCGGGCTGTGGAAAATATCAATCAGGATGCTGAAAGCTTCCATAATCTGTTTGAGCGCAATGTTCTGGAAAGATGGCTTTATGGCCGCATCACTACGGATGAATTGGTGGAGCACAGTCGGTTTACCGGCTATAACGTGCTCATGCGCCGATATTTTTCGCTATGCGTCCGGGGTAAGTCATCCGTCGACGCCTGCCTGCGAGCCCTCGTCTCCGCCCTCCAGGTGCAATATCCTGCCTATCTATTGTCAGAAGAGGGAGAGGGCTTCCTATTAACAGGAGGACGAGATATTACCTGGGATATTCTCTCCCAACTACTCTCCCCTGTCGCATCCGCTTTCCCTGGTTTAGTGATATCCTGTGGCTCCTGCGCAAACGGCAGCGGAGAAGTGAACAAGAGTTTAACGGATGCCAGGATCGTACAGGAATATGCCAGGCTGACTAACCGCAAAGGCTTCCTGGCCTATGATGAGATTTCAGAAAATATGCTGTCCATTCAACAGTTATCCTCGCTGAACGATGCGCTCTCCGCCCAGGCTCCGGAAAGGAAGGTCAGCGAATGGGTCCGGATTTCCCTGGGGCATGGCGAAAACAGTGAATCCACCATCCGTCATCTTTACGCCATCACCTGCTTAGCCATGCTTGAATCCGCCAAGGAAACCATCTCCCAAGATGTAAAGCTGCCTGTAATGGCTCCACCTTATACGCCCGATCATCTCCAACAAGCGCTAAAGGAAGCCGTTTCCCTGCTGTCATCTGCCCAGGAAAGAGAGCGCCAGGACTATTCTCCCGTTGTCAATCGCATGATCCATTATATCAACGAAAACCTGACAGGCGCCCTTTCCATCAAGCAATTCTGCGCTCAATCCAAAACGAACGCTGCTTACATTGGTCGACTTTTCAAAGAAGAGACAGGCATGTATTTCAGCGATTACGTCAGTATTCTGCGCATTCGTAAAGCAAAATTGCTTTTAAGCAGCAGCAATCAAGCCATTGGTGACATTGCCCGCCAAGTAGGCATTTACGACGTAAGCTATTTCACCCAATGCTTCAAGAAGCAAGAGCGCATGTCTCCCACGCAGTATCGGCAATCCTTACAAAACACCAAATAAAAAAGGAGCGATTTCATGGAAAAGCATCGTATTCCCCTCCTGGATGGATGGCGGTTTTGCCTGACCGCGGATCCGCAAGCCGTATGTTCCTCTTACTCTGATGAAGCCTGGCGCATTGTTGACCTGCCTCATGACTGGCAAATCGAGCAGCCGCGGCAAGAAAACGCCATTGATCGACAGGGCTTCTTCCCGCGGGAACATATTGGCGTTTATCGGCTTCATTTCTCTCCAGATACAGCCTGGCAGGGAAAGCAGATTCGCGTACTATTCGACGGAGTGCAGCATTTTTCCACCGTCTATTTAAATGATGTACAGGTAGGCGCCCGGCCCTATGGCTATGTGCCTTTTCTGTGCGACCTAACGGAGGCATTGCGTTTCGGGGAGGAAAATATATTAGCCGTCCGGGTGGATAATAGCGACCCCTCTGGCGGTGTATGGACTTCAAACGGCGGGGATCGATGGTATTCCGGCGCGGGAATTTATCGCAAGGTATGGCTGCTGGTTCAGGAGAAAACCCATATCGCTCATGACAGCATCCGTATTGTTGCAGCCCCCCTCAACCATGGTCCAAACGGGGATGTGCCGGATGTGGCAGGGATTCGATGCGACAAAGCCAGCGTTTCCTTCCACGCGGAAATCGAGAATCCCCAGGAAGGCACGACCTTGCACGCGGCGTTTTATGACCAGGAAGGAAATCTGGTTCATGAGGAGGAAAGCAACGCGGAAGCCATTGTTCAGAAAGAGTTTGCATTGAAAAGTCCCCTTCTCTGGACCCTGGAAAAGCCCTCCCTGTATCGCGCAGAATTCACCTTGAAGGAAAAGGACGCCCTGTTGGATGCTCATGAAGTCCGTTTTGGCGTCCGTACCGCCGTCTTTGACGAAGAGGATGGTTTTGTTTTAAATGGAACGAAAACGAAGATGTTTGGCGTCAACCTGCATCATGATGGCGGAGCGGTAGGCGCAGCAGTTCCTGTAGAAATCTGGCGGCGTAGGCTTTCTACGCTGAAATCCTTAGGCGTGAATACGATCCGCGCCTCCCATAACCCCATGGCGGAGGAAGTGTACGACCTGTGCGATGAAATGGGCTTCCTGGTGGTGGATGAGCTCTACGACAAGTGGATCGGCAGCAGCATGTACTTCGACGCCCTGTATGAACAATGGCATGAGCAGGATTTGTCCGCCATGATTCGAAGGGATTTTAATCACCCTTCCGTGGTGCTCTGGAGCGTGGGGAACGAGGTGAGAGGACAATACAGCGAACAGTTTTTCCGCTGTCTGGAGGAGATGTGTTCCCTGACTCGCAAAATGGATCCCTCGCGCGCTGTCACAGCCGCCTTGATTATGTTTGTGCTGCCAGAATACAATGACACCACTCCCCTGGGTAAACGTCTATCAATCGCCCGCCGCTATGCCGACATTGTGGATGTGTTTTCCTGCAATTATATGGAGCACTACTACGAGAAGCTGCGGGAGAGCGGCATGCGGAAGCCGATCCTGGGAACGGAGGTACGCATGTATTACAAGCATGACGATCGCTTCCAGGATAGCGTCACAGTGAAGCTGGAATCCCCCTATGAGATCGTCAAGAAGCATGACTATGTATGCGGCGCCCTGGTCTGGGCCGGCATTGACTATTTGGGCGAGGCGCCCTTCTGGCCCCTGCGGGGCTGGACCGGAAATTTGCTGGATTCCACAGGCGATATCAAGACTCGCGCCTGGTATTGTGCAGCCCAGTGGATGAACACCCCCGTTCTCAAGCTGGCAGTCTATGATGAAACTGAGCCCTGGGATGGATGCCGAGGAATGTGGGGCTTCCCTCAAATGCGCAGGCACTGGAACTATACCCAGTTCGAAAAGGTATTCCACGTAGCGGTGATGACCAATTGTGACATGGTAAAGTTGTACCAGAACAACCAGACCGTGCGCACCGCTTATCTTTCCGATTTTGAGGATGGCATGGTGCACTTCTATCTGCCCTATATCCCTGGCACATTGCGCGCGGAAGGATATCGCGGAGGATGTAAAGTCGCGGAAGATATCCTGTATTCCGATCACGAGGCAGAAAGCTTAATCGTCACCGCAGATCTAAGCGAATTGCCCGCCGATGGCCACAGCGTAGCACTGATTGATCTGGAAATCAGGGACAAACATGGTATTCGCTATGAACTGGAAGATCGAGCCTTTACATGGGAAGCAGAAGGCACTCCCTGTGAAATTCGGATCGACAACGGCAATGCCTGGTCCGTGCTTCCTTTCGATATCCACGAAATGCCTCTTCACAACGGACACATGCTGGTTATCCTTCGGGCAGGCCATGAAAAAGGAAAAATACTGCTGCATCTACGCGTGCAAGGCTTTGAAGAGAAAGCCATCGAAATCAATCTGATTTAATCAAAGGGGTCATTCTCATGGTAAATTATGATAAATTGTATATCGGAACCAATTACCATCCCCACGATTGGACGCCGGAACGATGGCGTGTGGATATCGCCATGATGAAGGAGGCCGGCTTTGAGTTAGTTCGCCTGGGCCACCTGATGTGGGACAGTTTTGAACCGGAGGATGGCATATACACCTTCGATTGGTTCGATGAGGTGATGGATTTATTCGCGGAAGCGGGAATCGGCGTAGTCTTGGATATCTCCTTGCGCCCCGCGCCTATCTGGGTGCATGAGAAAGCCCCCGGGTGCAGCATTCATGATAAAGCGGGACATTCCTGCGCCGCAGTTCGTCGCTATATGGAGGATGTGACTGACCCGGATTATCAGCGCTACGCCTTCCGCTTTGCGCGAGCGCTGATCGCCCGCTATCAGCATCATCCGGCCCTGTTTTGCTTTGGCCTGTGCAATGAACAGGGAGCCGGCTGGATGTCCTTTTCGGAAGGATCGCTGTCCCACTTTCAGCGCTGGCTCAAAAACAAATATGATAGCATTGAGGCGCTCAATAAAGCCTGGTCCACCCAGCGCTGGTGTCGTCGATTGCGCTCCTTCGAGGATGTATTATTCCCCGAGACCACCATCGCCCGGGGCGCGCCAGAACCTTGGTTGGATATGCGTCGCTTTTTTTCCGACGGCATTGGAGAATTTCTTGTCCAGTTATCTCAGTTGGTAGAGGAATGCGCTCCCGGGGTTCCGCACTCCTCCAATCATTATTCCGGCCACAAGAATATCGGTTTCGATTTACTCAAGTATACGGATGGTTTTGTGGATTATCCCGGCGTAGGCCACTACCCGGATTATGTGATGAACGAGCAGGTGCAATATACCTTTACCACCATTCAAGAGCGTTTGAACGAACAGGAGAAACCCATGTGGTTTCTGGAATTCATTTCCGGCGCTAACAGCATCTATTCTGGTCCTGAAGGATATGTGCGGATGCAGGCCTTCCTATGCCTCCAGCATCGGTTGCAAATGCTGCTGGGATGGACCTGGCGAACTATGTTGGGCGGCGAGGAGCAGTTTTATAACGGATTGCTTGGGCATGATGCCGTTCCAAATCCTGTATATTTCGAATACGCACAGATCGCAAAAGATTTTCGTAAGCTGGAAAAATATGCTTTCCCCTACCTTCCCCATCCGGAAATTGCAGTCGCTTTTCATCAGGACAGCCTATGGGCGGCGGAATATTCCACAACGCATTTTGCCCTGCCCTATACCCAGGCCATCCTGTATGCGCAAAAGGCCTTGTTCTATCAGAATCGGGATTACAACATGGTCAATCTTCGAAATCTAAAAAAGAAATACAAGCTATTGATTGTTCCAGAACAGATCATCATGGATCCCGTTTCCGCCCAGACCATCCGGAATTACGTCCTGGAGGGAGGCTCCGTACTCATGACCGGTTATTCCGCCACGCTGGATGAAACAGGCAAAGTATTTGATACACCTCGTCCCGGCTTGCTGAGTGATGTTTTTGGCATCCGGGTGGCAGGTTTCGACCGCGCCGGACGCCCAGATTGCGCGGGAGACATTCAGCCTGCAAACAGAACAATCACCAGGGGAAGCGAAAGCCTTTCTTTCCATGCGGATTACGTGGAGCGCATCGAGCTGCAGGATGCAACCACCTTCGCCGCCCTGGAAAATGGGCAATGCTGCGTTTCCGTCCATTTCTTTGGGAAAGGAAAGGCCTATTACCTGGCTCCCGAAAGCAATGCAGAGCTGCTTTCCTGGATGATTGACCAATTGTCGGAGGAATTGGAGCTTTCAGCACCGCCCACCGCGCCGGAAGGGGTACAAGCCCGGCAGATCGCCCCTGACCAAATTTTTTATGTCAACACGACAAACAGGGCCAAGAAGGTTTCCCTTCCATCTGCTGCTTATGGTGTGTTGTCAGAAAAAGAGTATCAGACAGAATTTCTCCTCGCTCCTTACGATGGGGAATTGTTGATCACTCATTCAGCAGAAAACCATGCTGGAAGCCAAACGTAAAACAGCCAAAACGACAAAAGCCAACTGCGTATCAAAGCGCAGTCGGCTTTTTGCCTGTTTCTTGGAATGACGCCTTTTACGCCAACCCCAGATGCTCCAGAGCCCGGGCGATGCCATCCTCCTCGGGCCTGGGGGCCACATACCAGCAGCGGCTTTGCAGCTCCTTCGGCGCGTTGCCCATGGCGATGCTATGGGGCACATGGGTCAGCATGGATAGATCATTATTGCTATCCCCAAAGGCATAGCAATCCTCCAATGTCACCCCCAGCTCTTCTCGGAGAATCTCAATCCCCGCGGCTTTGGAGCATCCCGCAGGCACCACTTCCCAGCCCGCGCCGCCCCGATCGATGGCCTCAAAGGGGCACCCCATCTTCACCAGAGCCGCCAGCATCTCCTCCACCTGCTTCATTTCCTCGGAGAACACGAACATCTTCACCGCCCGGAACTCGGGATCGTCCTCCCGAATGATCCGGGTCAGCCCCATCCGGTCCGAAAAGGCCCGAAAGCCCTCGATGGCCGGCCAGGTAGCTCCCTCGGGATCAAAGTACATTCCCGTGTCACATTCGTACACCGCCGGCATCTGAACGCTTCGAAGGGCCTGGCGAATGCGCAGGGAGGTGGCCAAATCGTATTCCACCGCCCGCAGGGTTCTCCCCCGCAGCGTAACCCGGGCGCCGCACCCAGTCACCCTGCCATCCAGCGGAATCTCCGCCAGCCGGGCGTCCATATTGCACAGGGTGCGGCCCGTGTTGATAAACAGCTGGCAGCCCTTTTCCTTGGCCCGTTTCAATGTCGGAATCACCGTGGGCGGCAGCTGATGATGATCATCAATCAAGGTGCCATCGATATCAAAAAACAATAGCTTGCTCATGCTTCGATCTCAAGCTCCCGGGTTTCCAGGGGCGCCAGCTCCACCTGCAGGCTGCCGCCCGGCAGGACAATCTTCACGGCCACCTTTTCCTCCGCGTTATTGAAAACCAGCAGGGTTTTCTGGGCGGGATAATAGGCGGTTTCCACGCTGGGATGATCCGCCAGATACAGCGCGTCCTTTTCCTTCCCCGCGGCATAGAGCAGGATATCCAGCAGCATGCGGGCGTTTTCCGTGGTGAAATGGAAGTCGCTGAGATAGACTCCCGCTCCCTGGCCAAAAGCATGCACCGTCAGCTGCGGGATACCGTCCTTGGCCGCCAGCACCTGAGCCTTCCCGTCCGTCAGATACAGATGATCCTTGGCGCCCAGGGCTTCCGGGTTCACCGGGAAAGGCTGCTCCTGCGGCAGATCAAAGCTCCACCGGCCATGGCAAACCCGCTCGCCCCGATCCAAATCTATGCCCAACACCGGCGCCATCCGGAAGGTATACTGGTATCCCTCCGTGGCGGAAGGCTCGTTCACCCCCAGGAAGACGCCGCCCTGATAAGCGAACTCCGTCAGGGCCTCCACCAGCCGATCGCTCCGCCATGCCTCGCCGCCGCTCCAGGCATCCCCCATGCGGCCCGCGTTGATGACCACGTCCAGGTCCCGCAGCGCACCCTGCTCCGCCTCCTCAAAGCTCAGGAAACGAACCTCCACCGGCAGGCCGGACAGGGCTTCATTGATATGAATCAGAGAGTGCATATAAGTCTCATGGAAATGCCCGCTCAACGTCCATGACCGGAGGCTGCCCCAGGTGTGCAGCACGCCCACCCGCAGGGGCAGCGTATAGGGCGCCCCCGCCTGATGCAGGGCCTTCATCCGCCGGAATTCATCCCCGATGCGGGTAATGGCGTCCACAAACGCCGGATACCCTTCCGTCAGATGCAGATATCCTCCCAGGCCGATGCGGTCCACCGGCTGACGAGCCAATGCCCGGCGGGCGGAGCGCCAATAAGCCAGGGCATCCTTCTCCGGATGGCCGCCTTCCGAGAAGGTGGGCAGGCCCCCCAGCCCTACAGGGAACAGATAAGGATGCAGCCGAATTTCGTGGGTAGGCGCCTCCGCCCCCGCACACAGCCGGCATTCGAACCCAGAGAAGATGCACTTGATCAGCCCATCGAAGCCGATGGTTGCAAACTGCTTGCCATAGGGCTCCAGCCCCACCCAGCTGTCATCATAGAACACATAGGCTTTTTTTCCATAGCGATGCACGATTTCTACCAGAGTCTTCGCCTTTTCCGCCACGAAGCGCTGGATGAAGTCCATATAATCCCGCTTCGCCTTAGTGGGGGGCATATGGGTCACCTGCAGCTTCCGCTGATGGATGAAATCCTCCGCCGTCAGAGCATAGCCATACTCTGCCTGGAAGGCAGCCAGGGCGGCGGGGCTGACGGTGAAATCATAGCTGGCCCAGTCCGTAAACCGGTTTCGCCGCTTCATGTCGCTGCCAAAAATCCACACGAAATTATAGAACAGGGAGGTAAACCGCACCACCGTCGTATCCGGGTTGGCAATGCACCAATCCTCCAGCCATTTCTGCAGATATTCCCAGGCCAGGGGATGCCGGGGATCCAGCTGGCGCAGATGCTCGCTTTGCCAATTGTTGGTGGTGTGGTTGTACATATTGATCTCTTCCCAGATGCGCCAGCACAGGAAGGACACGGTATACTCATGCCATTTTTCGCAGCCGCGGATCGTCACCTGGCCCTCGGCATATTCCCACTGCTCCCGGGGGAGCAGGCGGTTGCTAGTCCGGTCGTACACCTGCCAATAGGCCAGGGCCTCCGGGGTATCGTTGATCTCGAACTGCTGGTCGAAGAAGCCCTCCAGCGGAGAAACCCGCAAGGTTTCCTCCGTCGCCACCACCGGATCCGAGCAGAGGAACACCTGCTGCTGGGCGTCGGGATGGGTCAGGGCAAATTCATTATGCTGGCGAATGATGCAGATGGTGGAATAGATGCCATACCCCGCCTGCACAATTTCGTCGGACAGCTTGGTGCCATCGCTGTCCCGAATCACGTCCGCCCCCCAGGTCTTCGCCAGCTCCAGCGTCAGCTTCTCATATCCCGCCTCTCCCGGCAGGGTAAAATCTCCACGGTTCTTCTGTTCCATCTTGCTCCTCCTGGCGATCGCCTTCGCCCTTTTCTCCTCTCCCCCTCAGGGGAGGACATTGATCCATTCCTTACTTCATATAACCCTTGGTCAGGGGATTTTGCCGCAATTCCTCCGCCACCAGGCCGGCAATGGCCTTGGCGCCCTCGGCGCAGAAATGAGTCCGGTCATCATGACCCTGAGGATAATCCGGATGCTCCCCGGGAGCCAGCTGGACGAACAGCTTCGCCGCGCCTTCCTCCCCCAGTTCCAGATACAGCTTGCGGCTGTCCATCTCCAGATCGCACAGGGGGACGCTTTCCCGCTTCGCCAGCTTCCGAATCGCCAGAGGATATTCCCCATGGGTGTACAGCAAGCTGGTAGCCCACGCGAAGAAGCGGCGGGAAACCGGGGTAATCAGCACGGGCTGCACCCCCTTGCGCCGGGCGGCCTGGATGTAATACAGCAGCATCTCCGGGAAGGTGCTCTCCGGATCCGTGTGCCGCTCCGCATCGTCCTTCTCGTCGTTATGGCCGAACTGGATCAGCAGCAGATCCCCTTCTCCCATGGCCTCCTCCACGGGGGCGAAAAGCCCCTCCTCGAAGAAGCTCTTGCTGCTGCGGCCGCTCAGGGCATGGTTCTTCACCGCCACCCCTTCCTTGACGAATTCCGGCAGAGCCCAGCCCCATCCCCGGAAAGGAGGCGTATTATCATCCACCGTAGAATCCCCGATCAAATAAATGGTTGCCATTTGCCTTCCCTCCTCTATGATTCCTGTTTTCTGTTCCCAATTTTCCTCAGGCTTCTCCGCACATTTCCGTTTCGAAACCCCTCCGCCCGTCCTCCGGCGTTGAAAAATCATCCATTTCCTTCGAGAAGCACTGCTTTATTAAAATCAGCGTAAAGCACTTTGCTTGCTTCGTTGATTTACAAGAGTTTTCTCGCTCCCCCGCTCCGCGGAGGAGCTTTCATCAGCGTTTCCTTAGGAGCATACATCAGCCAAGCCCCTTCCGTCAAGATGGGATTTTCTTTCCCGCTTGCGCTCTGGCGGAAAATGTGGTTTAATAGGAAAGGTTTTCCGACGGTTGTCGAACTGAATATGAGGAGGTTTTCTATTATGGCTGATCGCATTGTGTTGAACCCGATTTCTTACCATGGCCATGGGGCCATTGAGAACATCGTTCCGGAGCTGACCGCCCGGGGATATCAGAAGGCTTTTGTTGCCTCTGATCCGGATCTGCTGAAGTTTGGCGTCACCAAGAAGGTGACCGATCTGCTGGACGCGGCGGGCTTTGCCTATTCCGTTTACAGCGACATCAAGCCCAACCCCACCATTGAGAACGTACAGAGCGGCGTGGCGGCCTTCCAGGCGGCCCAGGCGGACTGCATCGTGGCCGTGGGCGGCGGCAGCGCCATGGACACCGCCAAGGCCATCGGTATCATTATTAACAATCCTGAATTCGCGGACGTCCGTAGCCTGGAGGGCGTCGCCCCCACGAAAAAGCACGCCGTGTTCACCATCGCCGTGCCCACCACCGCCGGCACCGCCGCGGAAGTGACCATCAACTATGTCATCACCGACGTAGAGAAGAAGCGGAAGTTCGTCTGCGTGGACGTGAACGACATTCCTGAAATCGCCGTAGTGGATCCCGACATGATGGCCACCATGCCCAAGGGGCTCACCGCAGCCACGGGCATGGATGCCCTGACCCATGCCATCGAAGGCTACATCACCAAAGGCCATTGCGCCATCAGTGATATGTTCCATCTGGAAGCCATCCGGCTCATCAGCCACAGCCTGCGCCAGGCGGTGCAGAACGACCCCGACGGCCGCGAAGGCATGGCCCTGGGCCAGTACATCGCGGGCATGGGCTTCTCCAACGTAGGCCTGGGCATTGTTCACAGCATGGCCCACGGCCTCTCCGCCCTGTATGACACGCCTCACGGCGTCGCCTGCGCCATTCTGCTGCCCTGCGGGCTGGAATATAACGCCCCCGTCGCCGGCAAGCGCTATCGCGCCATCGGCAAGGCCATGGGCGTGGATGGCATTGACGCCATGGACGATGAAGCGGCAGCCGCCGCCACCATCGCGGCGGTAAAGCAGCTCTCCGCCGACGTGGGCATCCCCGCGGACCTGAAGGGCATTCTGAAGGACGAGGATGTAGATTTCCTGTCCGAATCCGCTTTCGCGGACGCCTGCCGTCCCGGCAATCCCCGGGATACCAGCGTGGAAGAGATCAAGGCCCTGTATCGCGGCATGATGTAATTCACAGATTGAATCATAAAGCGGCGCCTCCCCTTTGGGGGAGGCGCCTTTCTCGCTTCCCCGGCTTCGCGGGGGAGTTTTTTATTCGGCTTTCTCCTTAAATCTCTTCAATATGGGATACATACTCCAGCGTGGCCAGGGCGTCGATGATCTCCTTGTGGGTTTTAAACTTCTTCAGCTCCTTCCGGGTAATGGAGATAGCGATAGAATAGACGCTGAGGCCGGAATTCACGTAAGCCGGGTTGGTTTCGATGTCGTCGATCTTCAAGCCCAGCTCCCGGATGGTGGTCACAAACTCCTTCAGGTGATGGCTGCTGGTCAGCTCCAGATGCACCTCAAAGTGGTTGGACCGATCCTTCAGCACCACCTCCAGGGCCGGCAGCAGGCTGAGGCTGAACAGCATGGCCACCGCGGCTACCGCCGTCAGGGTATAGAACCCGGCCCCCAGGCTGATGCCCAGCAGGCAGCACACCAGCAGCCCCGCCGAAGTGGTGATGCCCTTAATCTGGTTCCGGGAGGAGATGAACAGGGAATTGGTGGCGATCATGGTGGTGGAAACCACCGTGGCCACGCTCAGCAGGAACAGTCCCGTCCTCAGCAGCTCATACAGCCACATATCCACCATCATGGCGATGGTGCCCGCCAGGGACACCAGCATGAAGGTCCGCAGGCCCGCGGAGTGCCGCTTGCTGGAGCGCTCCGTACCGATGATGGCGGAAAGGGCAGCGGAGAAAAAGACCCGCAGCAACACGGACCAGATGTTGATTTCCCCGGCCCATGCCCCCAGCAGCCTTACCATGGGATCATTCATCGCGTTCATCATCTGAAATAACGACCTCCTTTATATCTGCGGCCCCGGGCCATCTGGCCCCCACCCCACATCTCGTCATAATGCTGGATGGCTTCCTCCGTAAAGACCTGTTCCTCCTCGTTGGTCTCCTGCCGGGCGGCCAGCTCCCGCTGAATGGCGTTGACCCGCTCAATCAGCTTCTGAGCCTCCGTCTTGGGCTGGCCGGCTTCGTCCGTCTCCGCCACGGGAACGATCTCCTCCAGCTTCGTGCTGTAGGATCCGGACAGATACAGGCTCAGCTTCGCCAACCCAGGCCCCGCCAGCTCGTAAAGGATGCTGGAGGCCAGGATGATGGTTTCCAAGGCCCGGCCCGTGGTGCCCCCCAGGGTGCGCGCTCCCAGAGCTGCCAATCCAATGGCCACCCCCGCCTGAGGCACCAGGGCCAGCCCCAGATAATTCCGAACCTTTTTCTCCTTCCCCACCGCCGCGCAGCCCACAAAGGCGCCAGCGTACTTGCCCAGGATGCGCGTAATGAAATACACTACGCCCACCGCCAGCAGCGGCGCGCTGCCGATGCTGCCGCCGCTGCTGATGACCGCGTTCAGGTCGAAGCTCATGCCGGAACGGACGAAGAACAGCAGCAGAATGGGCGGGGAGAAATATCCCAGCTGGCGGAAGAGCCGCTCGTCCCCCGTCAGATTGATATATACCGTGCTCATGGCCATGCAGCCCAGCAGCGGGGAGATTCCCAGCACGGCGCAGATCCCGCAGAAGGAAAACATCAGGGCGATGGCGATGATGAGCCGATTGTCCTTGGAGGAGCGGTTGTGCAGCCCCCATTTCAGCAGCACACCGAAGATGCCCCCCAGGATCAGCACCCCCAGGTTGGACAGGATGGGGGTCATCAGCGTGCCCAGGGAAAAGCCCGTCCCCGCATAGCTGGACACCGCCACGGCGATGGCGGCGGAGAAGGCCACCAGGCCCACGATGTCGTCGAAGGCCACCACCTGCAGCAGGGTCTCCACAAAGTCCCCCTTCGCCCCCGTCTGCCGAATGGTCATCATGGTGGAGGCCGGCGCCGTGGCCGAGGCCAGGGCCGCCAGCACCACGGAGAAGGCCAGCTCCATGCCCAGCACAAAGTACACCGCGATGAACACCACCAGGGAGGCCATCAAGGCCTCAAACAGGGTGATGATGATCACCTTGGTCCCGTTCTTCCGGATGGCGGAGAGCTTGAAAAACTCGCCGGTGCTGAAGGCGATGAAAGATAAGGCCACGTCCGACAGGAAATCCGTGTTTTTGATAAAGGAGGCGGGAATCATATTCAGGCAGAAGGGGCCGATCAGAATCCCCGCCAGAATATATCCCGTCACATTGGGCAGCCGCAGCTTCTTGGTCACCCGGGTCATGAGGAACCCCGCCAGCAGCATCACGGCCATGGAAACGATGATGGAGGATGCAGTCGGTCCCGTATCGTTCATTACCCATGGAAACAATCTGCTCATCCCCCTTTCCGAATGATTGTAGTTGGGATAATAAAGCTTCTCCCCCAGCCAGCTTACACCGGCCGGGGGAGAAATTTTTCTCTATCATTTGATTGCAAGCTGACCGCAGGCAATCAAACGTCCATTCTCCCGACTGAAAAGAGTAGCGCCGTCTCCATCAAAGGAAAGATGCACCTTTTGACCAATCTTGTAAATCACGCCACCGAATACCACGCCGGTCAGCAGGTAATTTCCTACCCGGATGCGAACCGTGGTTTCCATTCCTGTAGGCATGGCAGAGAATATTTCCCCTTCTATCGGTCCATCCTCGCTGATGTGCACGAACTCAGGCCGCACACCAATCACCCAATCTTCCCTGCCCGGTTTCTCTTCCTTCACGCCTTCATCAGATACCCGCGCCACAGGGTATTTGAAAGGCTCATCCTTGTTTGTCTTCTCTGCCGGACGCACCTTGGCCTCAAACTCCGCAATTTCCGCGTTCACGGTCTTGAACCATGCCTGACTGTCCACTTTTTCCTTGGGGAGGAAGGTGGCCTCATATTTGTCCAGCAATCTCAGGCTGAATGTTCCGTCCGGCTGCTGAGCTCCCTTGGCATTCATGAAATTGATTGCCGGATTGCCTACAAAATCCGCCACGAAAGTATTGTTCGGCCGATTGTATACAGTCAGCGGCTCATCATACTGCTGCAACACGCCGTTGGAAATCAGACAGATCCGTGTAGCCAGCGTCATTGCCTCCATCTGATCATGGGTCACATACACGAAGGTGCTTCCCGTGGACAGATGCAAGCGCTGCAGCTCAGAGCGCATTTCCAGGCGCAGCTTCGCGTCCAGATTGGACAGCGGCTCATCCATGAACAGCACCCGCGGCCCTGGCGCCAGCGTTCTGGCGATGGCGACACGCTGCTGCTGTCCGCCCGAAAGCTCTCCTGGATAACGATCCATAAACGGCTGGATTTTTACAATCGCACTGACGCGCGCCACGATTTTATCAATCTCATCTTTCGTCAGCTTCCGCTCCGGCCCACCCGCCGAAGGATTCCGCACGATCTCTCCATTTTCATTCACAGACAGACCGGCTTCTTTAATGTTGCTCAAGCCAAAGGCAATATTTTGATATACCGTCATATTGGGCCAAAGCGCGTAGTTCTGGAAAAGGAATCCCACGCGGCGCTTGTTGGCAGGAATATTGATTCCGGCATCGCTGTCAAAGACGACTGTGTCATCAATCGTGATTCGACCGGTGGTAGGCGTTTCCAGACCGGCAATCATCCGCAAAGTGGTCGTTTTTCCACATCCTGAGGGGCCCAGTAAGGTTACAAAAGCGTTGTCCTCAATCAGCAGATCCAGATCATCCACCGCATAGAAACCACCCCAGCGCTTGGTTACATGGTTCAATTCAATTCTAGCCATTTTCTGTACCTCTCATTTCCGTCAGGAATCTCCGCCAATTCCGGAGTCAATGCTTGCGCCTGTCAGCTTATTCACAATCGTGTTGAATACGAGAATCAAAATGATCAAAATCAGGTTAATGCCGCTGGAGAAGGCATATAAGCCCATCTCATCAAAATATCCCAGCATCGTGGTAATAATTTTTCCCTGACCGCAAAGCAGCATAAACAGCGTCAGCTCCCGCAGGCAGGTCATGAAGGGCAGCAGGAAACCACTGATAATGGAAGTCTTCTGGATGGGGATAATGATCCGGGTCATTCTCTTCCACCAGGGGATGTCCTGAATGATCGCCGCTTCCTCAATTTCTCCGGACAGCTGCATCATGGAGTTCAACGCGCTGCGGCTGGCAAAGGGAATGTACTTCACCGTACCAGCCAGAATCAGCAGCAAGAATGTGTTGTAGATTCCCGCGCCGGAGCCGAAGATGAAGAAAGCAACGCCCACTGCCAGGGAGGGCATCAAATAAGGCAGGAAGGCCATGTTGTTAACATAGGACGCCCACTTGCTGCGCCGATTTTTGCTGACGCAATAGCCGATCAGCGTTCCAATGGTTCCAGCGGCCAGCGCGCAGCAAATCGCCACAAAGAAGGTGCCCGCAAAGGCATTCCAGATATCCGCGTTGTAAAGAATGCCCTTCTGCCCATACATGCCGTTTTCCGTCACATTTTCCGCCGTCAGCCACCATTTCGTGGTCGTATGACCTGCAATCCCATGGGTAATGAACGAATAGTCGCCGGGATTGGGCAGGAAGGTTTCGACTGCGAAAAGAATAATGGGCAGAATTCCTGTGAACAGAGTCAGCAGCACAAAAAGGAAGGAAATGATATACTTTGCCGCGCCAAGGTTCACCACACTGCTCTGGCCGGATTTGCCTGTGACCGTGGTGAAATTCTTTCTTCCCGAAGTTGTCCGCTGATTCACGATCAAAATCAGGAAACCGAACAGCATCATGATTACAGCCAGAATGCTGGCCTGCCCAGCGCGGTTGGAGCTCATTCCTACATATTGCGTGCTTAGCGTGCTGAGTTTCAGGTAGTGAGGAATGGGATAAGAGCCCATGGCGCTGGAGAAAACCAGCAGAATCGTGCTGAGAATCGCCGGCTTGACCAACGGCAGCGTTACCCGCAGGAAAATCTTCCACCGGGGAGTGTTCAGAATGGTAGCCGCTTCCTCCAGGTTTGCATCCATATTGCGGAAAATACCGCCGATCAAAATATAGGCAAAAGGCGCATAGTGAATGGCCAGCACCACCGAAACGGGGAACAGCCCTTCACACCACCATTTGGGCATGTACAGGTTAAACAACGCTACAAACAATCCGTCGTTTCCACCCGTAACCGCGTTGGAATTAAACAGATTCTGCCACATGACCGCCAGCGTCCACTGGGGCATGATGTAAGGGAAAATGAAAATGGAGCTCAAATACTTTTTGAATCTTAAATTCGTTCGTGTCACCAGATAGGCAAACACACCGCCATAAAGAATCGCGCCGAAGCAGGCGAAAATGCTGATCAGCACAGAGTTCATCAGCGGAGTCCACAGATAGATGGAAGCCACGCTCCGGGTCACCCGTTCTCGGCCTACACGCGTCGTAATCGTATCTGTAAACAGATTCGTCCAGTTATAGGTGGTCAGCGTCGTTCCCAGCGCATCCACCTGCGATTCAAGCGCTTTCTCCTGGGTATCCACGCTGCCGGGATGCAGTCGAACCGTATCCCGGGCAATCGTGAACATGGGATAGATCGTAGAAATGGTCAGCACAATTCCGAGCACCAGCAAAATCGCGTTTTGCGGCTTGGTAATATAAGTTTTAAACCTGTTCCAGGTTCTGCGGAATCCGCTGGATTTTTTCACAACGGAGGTGGTCATACCCTTCCCCCTTTCTCTTTCTTCGAGATAGAATGAAAAGGGGTGACGCCCGGCATTGCTCCGACACGCCACCCGCATCTTTTCTAGACTCTACAGTTTTGATTCAGCTGCGCTTACTTGCCAGCTACGATACCGTCAATCCAGTCGCTCATAGCGCCGGAAACAGAAGCGCAATAGGCCGGATCTTCCACAACCAGTTTGCCCTCATTCAGCCACCAGTCGTAGCCGCGGTCATTCTTGGCCGGGAACTCTTCGCCGCCATCGTTGCTGTGATCCTGCATGCAGGCGGGAACGGGAGCGTAGCCACCCATGTCCTTGCCCCAGGCAGCGAAGCCTTCCTGAGTCGTGGTCATGTAGGCAATCAGCGCGCAGGAAGTCCAGGGCAGCGGGCTGCTCTTGGTCAGCATCAGATAGTGCTTATAGGCATATCCGCCGATTCCGACATAGCCATCCTGATAAGCGGCCACGGTGATGTTGTTTACAGAGGACTCAGCCGTTTCTTCCACGCTGCGCAGCTTGGAGTAAACCAGCAGGCCCGCCTGATCCTTGGCAGAGGTGGTCACCAACGTGTTGCAGATGGGGCCATCATCGGTCTCTTCATTATACTTCTCGCACCACAGATACACCCAGGCCAGGCCATACTGCACATTTTCGCCCGTCAAGCCCAGATCCTCAGCGTCCTGCTTCATATCTTCGATCAGGGCGTCGTCTTCTTCGTTCTTTCCATCCCAGGCTTCGTAGGCTTCCTTCGCAATGGTGGCGTACTTGTCATTGGTCATCATATACAGGAAGTTCTTGCCAACCAGTTCGGAGTTCACGCCCATGAACAGCGGAGCTTCGCCTTCACGAACGAAATCCCACATGTTGGTGTAGGTTTTTTCGCCCAGATTGTTGAACATGAAAACCTTGTTCAGTGTCTGCAGCGCCAGGGGATTTTCATTGTTCTCCTTGGCGACGCCTTCCGCCTCCAGCCAGTCCTTCGGAACAAAGTTCAGCAAAAGGCCCGTGTCCAGCATCTTGCTCTGGATCTGGTTGCCATCCTGGATCAGGGTCATGGACATGACGTGGTTGGAGCCGTTGACATCTTCTGTCAGCTGATCAAAGATCTTGTTTTCCTTGGGCTGCTGCCAGCCGCCTTCATAGTCCAGCGTATAGTTGGGGTCGATCTTCTGCAGCGCTTCCACGAACAGGGGAAGCACGCTCTTGCCGCGGCTGGAATTACCTACGGCATCGAACCGCTTACCATTGGATTCCTCGATTGCCTTCTGGAAGAGCTCTTCCAAGGTCATGGTCTGGGCCTGAGCGATTACATCTTCCACGGACTCAGCGGCTGCGAAGGAAACCATCGTCAGACACATTGCCAGCGCCAGTACCAGAGATAACAGCTTTTTCATTTTTGAATTCTCCTTTGCTATTCTATTTCGGCTTCCGCCGTCGTTACAGCTATTATATCAAATATTTTAAAAAAAATCAACCGTTTTTTACAAATTTTCTTTTCTCATGCTGTTTTCGACAGCTATCTTGCATTTTGTTGATTTTTCATTATTTCCCCACTTTATGAAAAAACCTGCCAGTAAATCTGGCAGGGATAAAAATCAATCAGGAGCTCAATCCTCCAGGGCGTTGGTCTGCTTCACCAGCACCTTCTTCTCATAGCAGGAGAAGGCGTTGTCCACGATCTTCCGATCAGGCTTGGGAGTGATCAGGGAAATAATCGGCACGCACACCAGGCCCACCAGCATGCAGAAGGCGCCGGCATTGATGGGGCTCTGCAGCAGGCCCAGGTTCACGCTCAGCACCCCCAGGTTGCTCAGCATGTCAATGGTCATGAACACGCAGGAGAACAGGATGTTGATCCAGCAGGCGATGCGGCTGGTGCCCTTCCAGTACAGGCCATACAGGAAGGGGGCCAGGAAGGCGCCGGCCATGGCGCCCCAGCTGACGCCCATGGCCTGGGCAATGAAGGCCACCGGGGAGTTCACCTGAACGATGGCGATGACGGCGGAAATCACGATGAAAACCACGATCAGCGAGCGCATGATCAGCAGCTGCTTCTTCTCATCCAGGTCCTTGATCACATGGCCCTTCAGCAGGTCCAGGGTCACGGTGGAGGAGGAGGTCAGCACCAGGGAGCTCAGAGTGCTCATGGAGGCGGACAGCACCAGGATGATCACCACAGCGATCAGCAAATCCGGCAGGCCAGAGAGCATGGCCGGAATCACCGCGTCGAAGCCGCCCACCGGGTTGCCGTTTTCAGCCACACCCACCACATCGGAGAACAGCCGGCCGAAACCGCCCAGGAAATAGCATCCGCCCGCCACGATGGTGGCAAAGATGGTGGAGATGATGGTTCCCTTATGGATATCGCCCTCGCTCTTGATGGCGTAGAACTTGCCCACCATCTGGGGCAGGCCCCAGGTGCCCAAGCTGGTCAGGATCACCACGCCCAGCAGGCTCAGGGGATCCGGCCCAAAGAAGGAATTGAAGATGCCCGGCACGGTGGACACTCGATCGTCCTGGATGGCAGCCAGGCCGTTCAGGGAGCCGATGAAGCCGCCGTTCTTGCTCAGCACCGCCGCGATGACCGCCACGATGCCCACGATCATGATGAGGCCCTGAATAAAGTCGTTAATGGCGGTGGCCATATATCCGCCGGCGATAACATAGATCGCCGTCAGCACGGACATCACCAGCACGCACCAGAAGTAGGGGATGCCAAAGGCCATTTCGAACAGCCGGCTCAGCCCGTTATACAGGGAGGCGGTGTAGGGAATCAGGAAAATGAAGATAACGATCGAGGCCACGATCTTCAGCGCCTCGGAGCCAAAGCGGCGGGCGAAGAAGTCCGGCATGGTGGCGCTGTGCAGATGCTGGGTCATGATGCGGGTCCGCCGGCCAAGCACCACCCAGGCCAGCAGGGAGCCCAAAATCGCGTTCCCGATGCCCACCCAGGTGGAGGATATGCCGAATTTCCAGCCGAACTGCCCGGCGTAGCCCACGAAAATAACCGCGGAGAAATAACTGGTGCCATAGGCGAAGGCCGTCAGCCAGGGGCCGACGCTGCGCCCGCCCAGGACGAAGCCATTGACGTCCGTGGCGTTTTTCCGGGTGATGAAACCGATGGAGACCATCACGCCGAAGAAGATGACCAGCAGAATGATTTTGATTGCCATGAATCTCTCTCCCTTAACCGTATTCTTTCGCGCTTTTAAGCTTTTATGCTTTTATCTCTAAAAGCGTTAAAGCGCTTGTGCCGCCTATTTTACTCTCCTCCCGCTTTTCACACAAGAGGTGAATTGTTCTCTTTTCGTTTTTCTAAGCAAGTACGAAGGAAAGCTCCCCCGCGGCGCGGGGGAGCGAAAAAAAGCCATGGATTTATGAAGCAATTCCAACGCATCCTACAGATAGGAAGCAATCAGCCCATCCTCAGGTATCATCTCGCTTAGAGGTATCCCCATTCTGGCAGCGATAATACACCGTGTCCGGCTGCAGCGTTACCCCATCCTTGGCGAAAAGCTCGTCGATAGTCAGCAGCAGGTAGCCGTTTTCCTCCAGATATTTCACCATCTGACGGGTGGTTTCCGGCGTGTTATCTTTAATATCGTGGCAAAGGATGATGTCCCCGTCCTGAATGGCCTTTTTCACCTTGCTCATGACCTGGGCGGTCGTCCGCCCCCGCCAGTCGTAGGTATCCAGGCTCCACTGAATGTAAGACCAGCCTACCTTGGCCTTGATCATCTGGGGATACCGGCCCCCGGGCACCCGGTCATATCGCACGGGAATGCCAATGGATTTGATCATGGCCTGGTTCACCTTCCCCGGCATGGCCCGAAGGGCGGCGCCGGAGGATTTGGTGACGTTCCCATGGTGCCAGTTGTGGGCCGCCACCGCGTGGCCCTCGTCGTTTTCCCGCTGCACCAGATAGCTGTAATCCGCCACCCGGTTGCCGATGACAAAGAAGGTAGCCGTAGCTCCGGTTTCCATCAGGCTGTTCAGCACCTTGGGAGTATTGGAGCCGCTGGGGCCGTCGTCAAAGGTCAGGGCACAGGTGTTGTAATAACTGAGATTATCCGTCTCCAAATAGGCCTGCTCCGTCATCATATCCTGAATCTGAGGATAAAAGAAGGTGACGGACATCAGGGTATGCTTCCCCTCGTAGAGCGCCTCCGCCGGGTAATGCAGCACCAGGCTCATGCCGTGCAGCGTAAACTCCGCCTGCTCCAGGGCCTCCCGGCTGCAGAGAGCTGCCAACTTTTCCGCCTCCGGCTCCTCCTCCGGCCAGAAGGCCAGAAGGCCTTCCCGCACCCCCTCCGCCAGGAAGGCCCAGGTGGCCTCATCCTCATCGAAGATATCCGAAAGAAAAATCCGCTCCCCGGTGGACATATCGTAGGTCCGGGTGGTCATCCGCTGATCCGTCAGGGCCTGATGATATTGGGTCCTGGCCTGAATCAGGAAGCTGAGCCAGCGATGCCCCGTACGGCTGTACCGAATCTCCACGTCCAGGCGGCTGTTGCTCTTTCCGGCATTCTTCTGAGCAGGCAGATCCGCCCCCAGCTCCTCCGCCCAGGCCTGGGCAATGCCGTTGACCTCCTCCGTCACGCTGTCCGCCGCTGTTTCCACCTGCCAAAGCCGAACCACGGATTTATTGCTGTTCACCGTATCCTGATAGCCATTTTGCACCTGATGCAGGGGAGAGATGGACTCCGCCGCCGCCAGGGAAAGGGCGCAAAGGCACGCCAGGAAAAGAATGATCCCCAGCCATTTCTTAGATGTTTTATCCGCCATTGCCGCGCCTCCTGCTTTCCATCGCTTCTTCCCTCTCCCGCGCCTCCGGCCCCCATTATAGCCTGAACCTGGCAGAAAAGCAATTTCCCGATCGTTTATCGAACATAGGCCCGCATGGGCGCCTCCTCCCGCAGGATGCGATCCACCTCCATCAGCCCCCATCGCCGCAGCTTGTAGAGATATCGCAGGCTATATCCGCTGCGCTCCGCCGCGGCCCGAGCGGTACATCCGTTCAGGTACAGATCGTCCAAGATCAGGGCCACCTCCGGGTTCTCTATCCGATCCAGCACGGCCCAAATCTCGTTTTTCAAATTCACCAGATGATCCACCTCCCGGTCGATCTCCTGGTCCAGATCCATCATTCGATCCCGAGCGGCCATGCGGCTGTCCTCCGCCCCGCTGCCCGGCCGGGCAAAGGGATCTCCCGTGATGCGCAAAGAAAGATCCCGCAGCTGGGCACGAAAGCGCAGCTTTTGATCAATCCGCTGATCCAGCCGCCGAACCTGGGACAGATAGCTATCCGCCCGGGCCAGGGCCGCCTCTTCCCATTGCGCCGCCAGTGCCTGATCCTCCCGGCTCAAGGGACTCGCCGCCTCCCTGCGAAGCGCCTCACTCATCCGGAAACCACTCCTCTCTCCTTCGATAGCACAAAATCATTGTGCTTTAGACGAATTATACTGGAATGAATTCTGGTTTGTCAAGCGGTAAAATTTTAATTTTTTAAAGTTATTTCGTCCATTATTTACAATATTTCTTGAAATTTTTCCCTTTATATGGTAAAATCCCAAAAGAACAATATTTTTGTCCTTTTTCTGGAAAAGGAGGCATTTCCATGGAGCAAATCTTTGGAGATCGGCTGCGGATGATTCGGAAGCGGCGAGGGATGACGCAGAGCACCCTGGCTCAGGCCCTGGGGGTCACGGTGCAAACCGTGGTCCGCTATGAAGGGCTCCGGCTGGAGGAGCTTCGGCCCGGCCGGCTGGAGGCCATCGCCGCCGCCCTGGAGGTTTCACCCCAGGAGCTTTCCGGCGCCGGAGGGGATCCGGCGGAGGACGAAATTCAGGTGCTGACTCGCGGCCTGCGGAATATGGATCCCGCCCAGCGGGAAAATCTGATTCAGCTCATGATGCCCTTCATCCTGCAGTACCAAAAAAAGGAGGCGGTGGATCATGGCTGATCGTCTCCCCCCGCCGGAGGAGGAGCGCCGAGGCCCCGCTGTTCGCCTGGCCTGCCAGGTGCTGATCTCCGCCGAGGTGCGCTTTCTCCCGCCGGATCCCTTCGCCCTGGCGCGGGATCTGGGGTTTCATCTGCTCTCCCTCTCCGCCATCGCCCAGGAGTTGCAGCAGAATCCGGATCATTATATCCGCCACACCGTGGGGGAGGAGGCCTTTACCCTCTCCCTCGGGGAACAAAAGCTCATCATCTATAACGACACCGTCCGTTCCCCGGAGCGGATCCGCTTTTCCATTTTTCATGAATTCGGCCATTTGCTCCTGCGGCATTTTGACTGCTGGAATCTGGCTCACCTCTCCCCGGATCAAGCCCGGGCCCTGGAGGACGAGGCCAACACCTTTGCACGGAATTTTCTGTGTCCTCCGCCGATTCTGGATCTGGCCCGGGGGGATCGGACCGATCCTAAGCTTGCCGCCCTCTTCTGCATGAGCCAGCGGGCCTGGTCCGCCCGGCTGCGGACCATGGCCATCGATCGGCGATACATCGATCAGCCCCTGGCCGATCAGCTGCGGAATCAATTCCGCCCCTATATGTTCGGCCGCCGATGCCGGGATTGCGGCCACGTCTTTATCGATGACTTCCACCAGGGGCATTGCCCCCAATGCGGCTGCCACTATCTATCTTGGAACCCCCTGATGGAATCCCGGCTGCAGGCCGCCGCCCATCAGCATGTGGCCAGCGCCCGGGCGGAGGATATTAAGCCCGCCTTGGGGGCCGCCGCGCCGGATTTGACCCGGTACTGGGAGCTGCTGCGCCGAGAGCAATAATCTTCGATGATCCCCCTTGCTTGAAAACTCCACATCTCGCGCGCCAAAAAGGTATAAGTTTCTTATACCTTTTTGTCGCGTTTGTCGAATTATCTTCTTCCTTTTTACCGCACCTTCCAAATCATAGTATATTTTTATAAGAAGGTGAAAAGAAATGATCGGTGAACGGTTGAAGGAGATCCGGAAGGATCGGGGAGACACCCAGGCCGCCATGGCCCGGAAGCTGCATGTCGCTTTGAGCACGGTGAAATCCTGGGAGGGGGAGCGCAGCTCTCCCGACCATGCCACGCTGGTGGAAATCTGCCGGATGTACGATGTCTCCGCGGATTTCCTCCTGGGCCTGACGGATGAGGATCCCCTGTTCCTATCCCATGCCCATCCCCAGCTCTCCCCAGAAAACCAGCAGCAGATGCGGCTCTTCGAAGGATATCTGGTCTATCTGGAGCAAAATAAGTAAAGAAACCCAAAACGCAAGGAAGGGCGCCCTCCCCTCAGGGAAAGGCGCCCTTCCTTTTTATCCAAAGCTCTCTTCACAGAGCCCCGTGTTCATGTCGAAATACCCCGCCCAGTAAATGACGCCGGCGATTGATTCCACCTGCTCCCCCTCGAAGAAGAAGCAAACCCGCCGGGCTCCGGTGTTTTCGCAAAGGGTGTTCACCATGCTGTAGCATAGCAGGGTTTCCCTTTCTCGGCCCCAGGCCTGAATTTCCGCCCGGAAGCTTTCACTCAGATTCACCAGCAGCACGTCCCCCTCCTGGGAGATGCCCAGAATATCTTCTTCCCCCACCAGCTCCGGCAGCGGGGCCTCCAGCCCCTCCGCCCGCTCCCGGGCGCCGGGGCCGTCCATCAGGGCGGCCAGCTGTTCCCGGGGGCTGTCCGCCAATTCCCGATCCACGCTTTTTTCCACCGGGGCCAGCATGCCTCCCCGGGCAAAATAAACCGTCGTCCGGCCCATGAGGAAGGGTTCGAACAGTTCCCGGCGAAACAGCCCACCCAGCACCGGCACCGTGCCAAATTTCTCACTGGACACCGTGGTCAAGGGCCTGTCTCCAATCCGGATAGCCACCCCCGCCATGCCGGGGATAAAGGTGGTCAGACTGTAGCAAATGGCCGCGGCCATGCAGGCATCATCCACCCCTGCCTCCTCCCAGGCGGCCTCCGTCCCCTCCCGGAAGGTCAGGGTGATCATCCGCCCCCCGTCCGCCAGGTCGCTGGGCAGAGGATCATAGGCCAGCATGCTTATCAGATCCGGCAGATCCGGCACCCCCGTCAGGTACATGGCCCCATGACTCAGGTTATCCAGGATGGTTTTCGCCATCTGCTGGGGCGTTTGCCCCTCAAAGTTCATCGTCCGATTTTCGCAGGAGATCCCCTGGCCGTTTTCCAGCGGATAATACAGCGTCAGATAGGAGGTCAGGGGCGTATCCGCCGCATTCTGTCCCACGGGGACCCGTTTCGCTTCCATCTGCTCCCACAACACGGGCAGGTTCTCCCCCGGATGGGAGATCAGGCTGCCCATGGGTAGGCTGCCGGTAGTGTCCAGGCCCACGCTGCGCCCCGCCACCAGCACATTGACGCATCGCACCGTGTCAATTTCGCACAGGGTGGCCGCCAGGGCCAGACTCAGGGTATAGAAGGCGCGATAGCTCAGCCCCAGGGCGGCGGAACCCAGGTTCACCGTCGCTACGCCACCGCTGAATTCCACCGGGTTTTCCCCGTAGAGGGTTAATTCCGTTTCGCCCCCCAGGGCATCCACCTGGTTGTTGCTGGGAAAGGCCAGCAGCTCCCGAACAATGGCCTCCAGCATCTCCGTTCGCAGAATGCCAGGCACGGAGGGCACATGCTGGGCTACCAGATTCAGCCCGTTTTTTCCAGGTAAGTAAAGGGTCCAAAGCCCTTCTTCCCCGGACCGATGATCCCCGTCCGGCGCCTCTCCTTCCACCGCGGCCGGCGCCAGGGTGGGCAGGCTGGGATCCTCGTCCTTCCCCGGCCCAGCGGCGCAGCCTGCCAAAGTCAGCATCATGAGCGCCATCATCAGGCATAGCCCTTTTCTTCCCTTCATGATTCCCTTCATGAGGCCTGCCCGCCTCCTTCCTGCCTTGGCAGCCGGACAATGAAGCAGCTGCCCTGTCCCGGCTGGCTCTCCACCGTAATCTGGCCCCCATGCATTCCTACCAGCTGACGAACAATGCTCAGCCCCAGGCCCGTGCCGCCAGTCTCCCGGCTGCGAGCTTTATCCACCCGATAGAACCGGTCGAAGATATGCTCCTGATCCTCCGCGGGGATGCCCACGCCGTTATCCTTCACCTGCCAGACCATCTGGTCCGCCTCCGCCTGCAGGGATACGCGAATCTCTCCCCCATCCTGGGTGTACTTCATGGCGTTGTCGATCAGGTTATACAGCACCTGGTTCAGCTTGCTCCGATCCCCCTGCAGGTACAGGTCCGGGGCGATGCTGCTCTCCAGATGCTGCCCCCGTTTCCGGGCCACCGGGGTCAGCAGGCGAACCGTCTCCACCGTCAAGGCGCTCAAATCGATCTCCTCCACCTTCATGGCGTCGCTCTTGTTGTCCATGCGGGTCAGGGTCAATAGATCCGTAATGATGCCCGTCAGCCGGTCAATCTCGTGGTTCATGTCCGCCATGAACTCCTGCCGCACCTCCGCGGGCATGTCCGGCTGATAGATCATGGTTTCCAGCATGATCTTCATGGTGGCCAGGGGGGTCTTTAATTCGTGGCTGGCGTTGGATACAAACTGGTTTCTGGATTGATCCATGTTCTCCAGCTGGGCGGCCATGGTATTGTAATTCTCCGCCAGCTGGCGCAATTCGCCGCTGCCCTTTTCCGGCACACGGACGCTCAGATCGCCCTTTCCCATCTTCCGCATAGATTTGCTCAGGTTCACGATGGGGGTGGTCAACACCCGGCTGAGGAACAGGGCCAGGATCAGCGCTGCCACCGCGATGACGATAAAGGTGGTGATCAGCTGCAGCTGCACCGATCGCAGGGAATCCATCATGCCCTGCACCCGGCTGATATACAGCAGCGCTCCGATGCGCCCCCGGGGTCCCAGCAGCTCATGGGCCCCATAGGCCACATATTCCGCTTCCGCTTCCCCGCTCATCCGGGCCACCGTGTCCCGCCCCGGGCGATACATGCCATAGGCGCTAATCTCCCCCAGCGCCAGCACGCGGACCACCTCCGGCACCGCCAGCCGCTGGCCACAAAAGGCGTTAAAGCTGTCAAACTGCACCTTGCCGTCCGTATCCAGCAGCAGCAGCCGCCCATCCAGCCCCTCCGCGGATTCCTGCAGGCGGTTATTCAGCGCCGCGCTGTCCGCCGTTTGCATCAGGGAGCCAAAGATCCCTGCCAGACTTTCCGCCGCCTGGGTATCCTCCCTGGTGCGCTGGGCGGTCAGATAATTACTGACCAGGCCCGTCAGGTTCGTGGCCGCCACCAGGAAGGAAATCCCAACCACGACAAAAAAGGCCAGCAGGATTTTCACCCTGATACTGGCCCAGAAGGAAACTTTCTCAGTCCTGATCCGTGAAATAGTAACCAACCCCCCACTTGGTGAAGATGAACTCTGGCTTCGTCGTGTCCCGCTCAATCTTCTCCCTCAGGCGTCGGATATGCACATCCACCGTGCGGGCATCGCCGGCATAGTCGTATTTCCATACGGTCTCCAGCATTTGCTCCCGGCTGAACACCGTACCCCGATTGGTCACAAACAGCTGCAGCAGGTCGAATTCCTTGGCTGTCAGCTTCACATCCTTGCCCCCCAGGACCACGCTGCGCTTGATCAGGTTCACGTCCATATCGTGCACCCGGATGATGCGCTGCTCCTGCTGCTGCATGCTGGCGGAAACTCGGCGGAAAATCGTCTTGATCCGGGCCTTCACCTCCAGAATGTTGAAGGGCTTGGTCATATAATCGTCCGCGCCATATTCCAGGCCCAGGATCTTGTCCATATCCTCGCCCTTGGCCGTCAGCATGATGATGGGCACATCGCTGGTTTCACGAATCCGCTGGCAAACCTCGATCCCATCCTTCTTGGGCAGCATCACGTCCAGCAGGATCAGGTCATAGGCGCTATCCTCGAATTTACGCAGCGCCTCCTCCCCGTCTGTGGCACTGTCCGTCTCGTATCCTTCCTGCTCCAGGGTATATTTCAGGCCCTTCAGAATCAGGGGCTCATCGTCCACCAGAAGAATCCGTTTTGCCAAATTAAACACCCTTTCGTAACCATTTCTTATTGAAGTTTAAACTATTTTTTCCAAAATTGCAAGTATTTGTTACAAATTTCTTTCTATTTTTAAGCGTTTTTCTTCATTCCCGGAGGATTGGGAGAAAAAGAAATCAAAAAGCAAAAAGCACCTCCGCAAATTGGACAAGGATTGACCCATCCAGACGCAGGTTGACCTGAAAGTTCAGGAAAAGACAGATTTTCAGGGCCCGCTTCCCGTGCTAAAATTGTACCATTGAAAGGAATATGTTTTCGCCGCGGAGCTTCGCTCCGGGGCTTTTTCTTATTCCTTCAAAATCTTACAAGCAGAAAGGAAATTCCCCCATGAAAACCCGTTTTGAAATCGCTTCCCTTCTCTCTCTCGACGCCCTCTCCCTCCCGGAGGAGGCTTTTTCCTTCGAGGGACTCTTTCCCGAGGAGGCCCTGGCCCTGGCCATCGCCCTGCAAGCGGTAGCAGATTGGCGCAAGGCCCGGGAGGTGCTGCGCCGCTGCCCGGATCATGCCCCGGCCATCGCTCAGCTACAGGAAACGGAGGTCTTCTTCCGCTCCCGGTGGTTCCATACCCTGATGGATCTGGAGGGGGAAGGGCTCCTGCGCCAGCTGCGAGGCGCAGAGGGCTCTGCCCTCCCCGCCGCTCCGGAGAAGCGCTCTCCCCAAATCGACCAGAAGCTGCGCCGCCATCTGCGGTATAAGCGGGATAAGGCCGTCTCCCGGCACGCAAAAAAACCGGCCCCCTAACGGGAGCCGGTCCAAAAAGATCCATTATTCATAGCTCACGGAGCGGCCTTCATCGGCGAACTGATAATCCATGACGATGATCAGCGTGCGGCCGGGCTGCAGGCGAATCTCTTCGCCATCCTCATCGTAGAACACGGTGCGCTCCGCCAGGGAGTCCCGGTTCCAGACGCCAGCGATATGCTTGCCGCCCATGAAGTAATCCGCGTTGCCCGTGCCCAGCACGGTGGGATTCGGCGCATCGGTCCGGGCCCATTCCATCTCGACGAACTGGACGATGATGTTGTTGAAGGTCACTTCCACCGGCTCGTCCACCTTGGTCTTCAGGGAGGTGTAGATATGATCCTTGCCGCTAGTGTCCTTCATGTAGCGGTAGTAGCATTCGTCATCCTCGTCCCATTCCAGAATGCTGTTGTACACGGAAAGATCGCCCTTGGCCCAGTTAACGTAGATGGTTTCCGCGTCGTCGCCCTCCGGCTCCCGAGTGGTGAACAGCCAGGTATGGTTCGCCGGCTCGAAGTCGTAGGGGATCAGGCTCACCATGGCCGCGGCGTTGGCGGTCACATGGTGGGGCTTGGCCAGCTGCTTCTTGGAATAGGTGTCGTAGTACTGCTTCCAGGGGTGGTTGGTTCCCACCGTGCCGCTGAACAGCAGCAGGCCATCGGCCTTCTTGTCCGCGCCGGTTTCCTTAAACACGGCGGGCACGTTGGTGGCGGTGTATTCCTGCTGGCCATAGAAGGCGAAGCCGCAGTCCCATTCCTCCCGCAGCCAGGCGTGGAACAGCCGGGCAGAACGGCAGGGGCCTACTTCGTCGGGGATGATATCGGAGAACAGGAAGGAAAGGCGGGTGTTCCCGGCCTTGTATAGCGCGGTTTCATAAATCACGTCCGTGTACTGCACGCCCCAAGGCGCCCGGTTGCCGGTGGCCTTGCTGCCTTCATAGCCAATGCCGCCGTCCGCGTTATCAATCTGCACCAGAATGGGCATATACCGCCCCGTCACCGCCTGGCCGGTAAATCCGTCCGGCACATCCTCCGCCAGCTCGGACAGGAAGCGGCCCGTGGTGGGCGAAAGATCATCCACCGGGTCGTTCACATCCGCCTTGTCGAAGGAAATGCCACGATTCTCGCCGCCGTTCAGCGTCGTCTCCGCCAGGGCAACGGAGCCCATCAACACCAGGCACAGCAAAAGGCTGAAGAATTTCTTCATGAATTCGATCCTCCACATTTCTTTAGTCCTTCCCCGCAGGGAAAAATCAACCTGGATTTTACAATTCTTTTACGTTTTTGTCAACAGAGCCGCGTTTTTTTGCTGCTTTGTTACATTTTAAAGCCTCCAGCCCTTCGACTGGAGGCGAGAAATCTGTTTCTTACGCGAAGGTCCGCACCCGAACCACGCCAGCAATCTGGCGGATGGCCTCCAGGGCCGCCGGGCTGGGCAGGGTCGGCACTTCCATCACCGTGACCGCCATATCCTTCTTGCTCTTATTGATCAGGTTCTCAATGTTGATCCCCTCCTGGGAAACCGCCGCTGAGATGGGGCTGATCATGTTCGGCTTGTTTTCATGCAGCACCAGGATCCGCGCCGCCTCGGGCTTGCCCAACTGCAGCTCCGGGAAATTGACGCTGTTATGAATGGAGCCAGACTCCAAATAGTCCCGAATTTCCGCCGCGGCCATGCTGGCGCAGTTTTCCTCGCTCTCCGGGGTGCTGGCGCCCAAATGTGGAATGCAGACCACCTTGTCCTGGCAGAGCATCTCGTCGCTGGGGAAATCCGTCACATAGCTGCGCAGCTTCCCGCTCTCCAGGGCGGCAAGCACTGCTGCGCTGTCCGCCAGCTCGCCCCGGCTGAAGTTCAGGATGCCCGCGCCATCCTTCATCTTGGCGATCATCTCGCCATTGATGGAGCCCCGGGTCTTGTCCGTCAGAGGGATATGGAAGGTGATGTAATCCGCCTGGGCCAGCACTTCGTCCGCAGAACCCGCGCGATGAATGGTGGTGCTGAGGCTCCAGGCGCTTTCCACCGAGATGAAGGGGTCATAGCCGATGACGTTCATCCCCAGGCCCCGGCTGGCAGCGTTGGCCACCAGGGCGCCGATGGCTCCCAGGCCGATGACGCCCAGGGTCTTTCCCCGCATCTCCGGCCCCACGAATTGGCCCTTGCCCTTTTCCACCAGCTTGCCCACCTCCGGGCCCTGGCCCTTCAGGGTTTTGGCCCAGTCGATACCTCCGGCGATGTTCCGGCCGCTCATCAGCAACCCGGCGACCACCAGCTCCGCCACGGCGTTGGCGTTAGCGCCGGGAGTGTTGAACACCACGATGCCCGCCTGGGAGCAGCGGTCGATGGGAATATTATTGACCCCGGCCCCCGCCCGGCCAATAGCCAGCAGCTCCGGCCCAAAGGGCAGATCATGCATCGCGGCGGAGCGAACCAGAATCGCCTCCGGCGCTGTTTCCTCCTTGCTGATGGCGTAGTTTTCCTTCAGCTGGGTATAAATGATATCCGAAATCGCGTTCAGGGTTTGAATCTTATACATCAGGCGTTCTCCTTCTCAAACTGCTTCATGAACTCTACCAGCTTCTTCACACCCGCTACCGGCATGGCGTTGTAGATGCTGGCCCGCATGCCGCCCACGGAGCGATGCCCCTTCAGGTTTACCAGCCCCGCGCCAGCCGCCGCTTTGACGAAAGCCGCGTCCTTCTCCGCATCCCCGGTGACAAAGGTGACGTTCATCCGGGAGCGATATTTCGCCTGGGCCGTGGGCTTGAACAGCTGACTATTGTCCAGGAAATCGTAGAGCAGCGCCGCCTTTTCGATATTGATCTTTTCCATTTCGGCCACGCCACCCATCTCCTTCAACCACTGGAAGGTGAGCCCAGCGATGTAGATGCCCCAGGTGTTGGGAGTGTTGTACATGCTGCCCGCCTTCGCCTGAACCTCCCAGTTCAGCAGCTTGGGGCAAATCTCCATAGCATGGCCCAGCAGATCCTTCCGGACGATCAGTACGCACAGCCCGCTGGGGCCGATGTTCTTCTGGGCCCCGGCGTAAATAACGCCGTACCTAGCCACATCCATCTTCTCGGACAGAATCATGGAGCTGGCATCGCAAACCAGGGGCGCTGAGCTCTCCGGCAGTTCCACAAAGCGGGTGCCATAAATGGTGTTGTTCTGGGTGATGTGCAGATAGTCCGCTCCTTCGGTAAAGCTGAGACCTTTAACCTCCGGCACATAGGCATAGGTGTCCTCCCGGCTGGAGGCGATCACATTCACCTGGCCATAGCGCTTGCTTTCCTCGGCCGCCAGATGAGCAAAGTTGCCAGAATCGATGTAATCCGCCTTTTTGTTGACCATTAGGTTCAGCGGAATGGCGGAAAACTGTTGCGTCGCGCCGCCTTGCAGGAAAAGCACCTCGTATTCCTCCGGAATAGCCATCAGGTCCCTCAAATCCGCCACAGCCTGATCATAGATGTCCGTATACATTTTGCTGCGATGGCTCATCTCCATCACGGACATACCGGTATCTCCATAAATCAGCAAATCCTTCTGTGCCTTTTCGAGCACCGGCAGCGCCAGCTGGGAAGGTCCGGGAGAAAAATTGTATACGCGATCCATGGTTCCATCCTCCTTCAATTTCTGTCCAGCGCCCTCCAGCGCTGGCAGGTACCCGATTAGTATCCCTGTTTCCTGCGGATTTTGCAAGTCAAATACACATAAAAAACAGCCCATCCCTGGGCTGTGAAGCCTATTTCGATTGTCTCAATCCCCGATCTCCGTCACTTCCAGCAAGCCCTCCCGCACCCGGAAGCGGATGTTCTTTCCCCCGAACTCGAAGGCATATTCCCGGGTCGGATCCTCCTGATAAGCCGGCCGGGGATCCTCCGCCAACACCTTCTCCAGCGCCGCCCGGTCCTCCGGAGCCAGCCTCCGGCCCATCTCTTCCGGAATCTGGACCGCCACCCGCCGTTTCTCATGGCTGTCCGTAAAGCCCCCCGTGGCCTCCGGATGGCAGTCCGCCGAGGGGAGGTAGGGCTTGATGTCATAAATCGGCGTACCGTTCATCAGATCCGCTCCCGCCACCAGCAACACCGTTCCCCGATTCGGGGTTTTCTCTACCCCTACCAGCCGCACGCTGCTGAGCCCCAGGGGATTGGGCCGATAGGGAGATCGGGTGGCAAAGACCCCGATCCGCTGGTTTCCTCCCAGCCGGGGCGGGCGCACTGTGGGCTTCCATCCCTCCCGTTGGGCCTCGTGGAATCCCCAGATCAGCCACAGATGGGAGAATTCCTCGATGCCCCGCAGGGCCTCCGCCGCCCGATAATCCGGGGCGAAGACGATGCGGGAGATGACCTCCTCCACCAGCCCGCTCTGCCGGGGCACCCCGAATTTGGATGTATAAGCGTTTTCAATCTGCGCAATGACGGAAATCTCCATGCATGAAACCTCTTTTCTATGCTGCAAGGGATGTTTCCCTGCAGCGCCCCTGTCTGCGAAAAGAGGCGCGAAATCCTCGCGCCTCCTCTTTTTTACATGACGATGGTCAGATCGTTCTCCGCCAGCAGCTCCTCGGCGGGGATCACGGCCACCGGCCGCTCCTGGCCATTGAGGATATACCGGGCAGGCTCTCCCTCCCGATGGGCGCTGTTGTCCACGGTGATCTTCAGCTTCTTACCCCGGAAATTCTTCTCCATGGTGAATCCATCCCATTCCGCAGGGAAGGCCGGCTTCACCAGGATGCCCGCCGGCGTGGGTCGCAGGCCCAGAATGCCCTCCACGCAGCCCACCATCACGGTGCTGGCGGTGCCCGTCAGCCAATGTACATGGCTGCGGCCGGCAAAGGGGCTATCATGCCCTTCGATGAACTGGCCATGAACGTAGGGCTCGATGACCCGGCGATCCGCATCCTCGTTGAAGGAGGCGGGGCTGCTCTCCGCGAAGTATTCGAAGGCCCGGTTGCCGTGACCCAGCAAGGCCTCCGCCAGGATGGCCCAGCCCTGAATCTGGCAGAAGATGCCGCCGTTTTCCTTCGTGCCGGGGTTAAAGAGGATCATGGCCGCCCCATCGAAGGCTTCAAACCGATAGGCCGGGCTCATGATCTCCAGCCCGTAGGGGGTGTTCAGCTTCTCATGGGCCGTCTCCATGATGCGGGCCGCCTGTTCCGGCGTGGCGCCGCCGGAAATCACCGCCCAGCTCTGGGGGTTCAGCCACATGGCGGCCTCGTTGTCCCCCTTGCTGCCGATGATCTGGCCCGCCTCGGTGTAGCCCCGGATGAACCGATCCTCCTCAAAGCAGGTATCGTTGATAATCTTCAGCAGCTTCTCTGCCTCCGCCTGCAGATAGGCCACGTATTCCGGCTCGTCCTTGCAGAATTCCTGCATGATGTTCAGGGCATAGTACAGCTGGAAGGCCACGAAGGTGCTCTCTCCCGTAGCACCCAGCCGCAGACAGTCGTTCCAGTCCGCATGGAGCCCGGCGGGCATGCCATGGGTGCCCAGATGATGCATACTGAAATCAATCGCCCGCTTCAGATGCTCCCGCACGGTGCCCACATCATGGTCCGCGAAGGGAATCTCCTCGTCCAGATAGGCCAGATTGCCGGATTCCGCGATGTATTTATATACTGTGGGGAACAGCCATAGGGCGTCGTCCGCCCGGTAATGGGGATGCCCCGTCTCCTTAACGTAGCTCTCCTGCTCCGGCGTGTCCTCATGGCCGGGGTTGTGGGAGTATTTCACCAGGGGGAGCCCCGCGCCGTGATGCACCTGGGCGCTGAGCATAAAGGTCAGCTGCTTGCGGGCCAGCTCCGGATCCAGGTGAATAATGCCCTGGATATCCTGCACCGTGTCCCGATATCCGTATCCATTCCGCTCTCCGCAATAGATCAGGCTGGCCGCCCGGCTCCATACGAAGGTGATGAAGCATTGGAAGGCGTTCCAGGTGTTGACCATGGCGTTGAAGCGGGGATCCGGGGTGTTTACCTTCAGGTTCTCCAGCTCCCCGTGCCAGTAGGCGATCAGGGCCGCCTTCTCCTTTTCCACGGTGGCCGCCGTGTCCTGATAGCGGTCCAGCAGTTCCCGAGCCTCGCTCTCCGTCTTCTGGCCCAGCAGGAAGGCCACCTGCCGCTTCTCCCCCGCCGCCAGGGACAGACTGCCCTGCAGTGCGCCGCAGGGGTTGCCATTATAGTTCAGGCTGTCGTCGCATTTTCCGTCCACCACCGCCTGGGGCGCGTCGAAGCGATTCCGGCCCAGGAACTGCTCCCGCCGCCCGGTATAAGAGCATACCTTGGTCCCCGCCAGGCCCAGGAAGCGCTCGCTGCCGTTGCTGCCGTCCGGGTTCCGGTGACAGAATTCGTTGATCCGCTGCAGGATGAAATCCCCCTTGAATTCCGTCCGGGTGATGAACTGGGTGTACTGCATATTCACCAAATCCTGGGTGTAGAAGCTCTCCGTGGTGAACTCTGCGTAGGCAAACACGCTGATCCTCCGATCCCGGCCAGACAGGTTCTCCACCTCCAGGCTCCAAACCTCGTGGGTGGACCCCAGGGGTACATAGTACAGCGCCCGGCTGCGGATGCCCGCATATTCGCTGATGAATTCCGTATAGGCCGTGCCATGGTGACATTCCGTCCGATAGTCCCCCAGGGGCTTCTTCACCGGCTTCCAGCTGGCGGACCAGAAATCTCCGGTCTCCTCGTCCCGCAGGTACAGGTACCGCCCCGGCTCGTCAAACTGGTTGAAGGTGTAGCGCAGGATGCGCCCCGCCGCGCCGCTGCGCACGAAGCTGTAGCCTCCGGCATTGACGGTGATAATCGCGCCATATTCCGGGGATCCCAGATAGTTGGCCCAAGGGGCAGGGGTGTCGGGGTTGGTGATTACATACTCCCGGTGCTGTTCGTCAAAGTATCCGTATTGCATGGTCATTCTCCTTTACAACATGATTCCCCTCCAGTAATTTGCGAAGGGGAAAGGATTGCCTTTTTATCTGCTCATGGCACCAAAGCGCATCAGCCGTTCCATGGTTTCCGGGTGCAGGGCGTAGGCCCGAGCCATTTCTTTGGTAATCTTTTCCTCCCGGGCCAGCCGGGCCAGCTCGCTGTCCATGGACATCATTTCGCCGCCGGCGCCGGAGATGGCGTTGTCGATCTGGTGAGTCTTCCCTTCCCGAATCAGGTTCTGAATGGCGGGGTTCACCGTCATCACCTCGAACACCGGGTAGAGGAATCCATCCGTGCCAAGCAACAGCCGCTGGGAAACCACAGCCTTCAGCACCATGCTCAGCTGAGTCCGCACCTGGTTCTGCTGCTCCGCAGGGAAGGCGTCAATCACCCGGTCAATGGTCTTGGCCGCCCCCAGAGTATGCAGGGTGGAAAACAGCAGATGACCCGTCTCCGCCGCGGTCATGGCGGTGGAAATGGTCTCCACATCCCGCATCTCTCCCAGCATCACCACGTCCGGCGCTTCCCGCAGGGCAGCCCGAACCGCCCGGGCAAAGCTGGTGGCATCCTCCGGCACTTCCCGCTGGCTCACCAGGCATTTCTTGTGAGGGTGCAGATATTCGATGGGGTCTTCAATGGTAATGATGTGTCCGCTGCGGCTGGAGTTAATCCGATCCAGAATGCAGGCCAGGGTGGTGCTCTTGCCGGTGCCCGCGGGGCCGGTGACCAGCACCATGCCGCTATGCAGATCCGCCAGCTTCATCACCAGATCGGGAATATGCCGCTTCTGCGGGTCCGGCAGGCCGAAGGCCACCACCCGGAAAACCGCCGCCAGGGTACCTCTCTGGCGATAGATGTTGCAGCGGAAACGGCTCACATCCCGAATGGCGAAGGAGAAATCGTCATCCCCGTCCCGCTCCAGGTTGTTCTTGTTCCGATTAGCCAGCTCATAGGCCCGGTCGATCAATACCTGAATTTCCGGCAGGGTCACCTTCTCCGCAGTAATGGCAACCATTTTGCCATTGGCCTTGGTGGAAACCGGCGAAAAGGGGATGATAAAAACATCGGAGCCCTCCATTTGCATCGCGTCCCGAAGCAGTTCATCCAAAGTTTTCACTGGGCTTCTTCCCCCTCATTCTCTACGTTCATTTCATCTTCTTCGGCTTCCTGGTCCTCGTCCTCCCAGTCACCGAAATCATCCTCTTCCCAGCTGTCCTCGTCCTCCCAGTCGCCGAAATCATCCTCTTCCCAAATGTCCTCAGCCTCCAGGCGGTGCAGAGTCCAGGCGGTGCGCTTCTCTGCGCCGGGAGCAAGCACCTTCACGGCACAGGACAAGGCCCGATCGCCGATCTTTTCCGTCCAGGAGACGATGTCCCCCTTCATTTTCATGCCCTCCGGCAGCTGCTCCGCCACCCGGGCCAGATATTCTTCCTCCCCCGCGGGGGCCTCCGCCAGGCTGGCTACCAGGGCCGCGTCCAGCTTTGCCAGGGATCTTTCCCCTTCCGCGAAAAGGCCATAGACCTCCTGCCGGGTCTCCGCGCTGCGCAGGGCCAGGGCTTCATCGTTCCTGGCGGAGATCATGGTCAGCACCGTCAATACGCTCAGGGCCAGCACCACCGCGATCAGAATCAGCGAGGACGCGCCCGGCCCTACGGCTACCTTCCGTTTGTTCACGGGCTCACCTCCCCGGGAAGATAATTAGTCACAGGCAGCTCAAACAAGGTCTGACCTGTTTTTTGCTCCGCGAAGAAGGTCACCGTCCGCAGCTGTCCCGCGTCCATCCTTTCCTCCTGAGCCACCGCCCGCAGGGTATAATGCTCCTCCTGCAGGATCCATTGGTCCCCATCCTGAATAAAGCCCAGCTTCTCCAGCTCCTCCGCCGCGTCCGCTGTGGCGGCCAGGCGCTCCTCCAGGTTTTCTACCACCAGCAGGGCTTCGCTGCCGGCCCGGGCCGTAGCGCTTTTGCCCCGGGCCAGGCCGAACATCTCCACGATGGTGGAAACGCACAGCATGAAGAACAGGATCACCAGCACCAGCTCAATCAGCAGGATGTTCGCGGTACTATGCTTCTTTCTCATTCCACCGCACCTCCCGCCCGAAGGTATACATAGATCTCCTGCTGGCCGCCGTCAGGGGTTGTCACCCGGGCAGTCAGCATATTGTCTTGTATTTTCGGCTCGAAGGAGGTCACCTCCATCAGGGGCTCCCCCATCTCCTCCTCAAATTCCCATTCCTCGGAGGTAAAACTCTCCCGCAGGTATCCCCCTGCGCAGAACAGCCTCCGGAGGTAAATCTCACCGTCATAATCGTTGGTAAAAACCAGCACCGGCACGCCCCCCTCCTGGCGGATGGAGACATTGCCAGCGTCCTCCCCCTGGGCCGCGCCTCGCACGATGGCGGCCGCCACCCGGGCGGTGTTGTTCCGGTTGGAGGTATCCACCGTGTCCCGATACACCTGGGCGCTCAGGGCGGTCAGGAAAATGGCGGAGATGGCAAAAATCGCCAACAGCAGGAAGATGAATACATTCTGAATCCGCATGGGCGGCTGCTGTTTCTTCCAGGCGCTCATATATCCTTCACCCCCCTCTCCCGCACGGTAATGGTCGGCATCAGGTTGGAGGCAAACGCATCGTATTCTACCACGAAGCGCTCCATGTTGTAGGCCAGCTTGTAGTGCTCCCGCAGATAGTCCAGCGATTCAGGATAGGTCCCCTCCACGGCATAGCAGGTCAGGGCAGCGTTCTTTACCGCGTCCTCCACCAGTTGGGTTTCCTGCTTGTCCGAGGTAGACATCAGGAAATTCAGCAGCACTACGAAACCAACGATCAGAGCGACAAAAACGACGCCCGCGGCCAAATCTTTCTTTCCAATGCGCATTTTTTCGCTCCTTTCTTGAAATTCAAAATCATTTTTACAGGCTGCTCATTACACCGGCCATGGGCAGCATCATGCTCAGCAGAATAGCGCCGATGACGATGCTCAGCAGGGCCACCAACACAGGCTCGATCAGGGAGATCAGTCGGCTCAGGTCGTCCTCCACCTGCTCCTCATACACTTCCGCGATCCTGGTCATCACCTGGGGCTCATGGCCGGAGGCGGCGCCAATTTTCAAAATCCTGTTGTAGAAATCGGAAAACAGGCCGCTAGCGGTAATAGCGTCTGCGAAGGGCTCGCCCTGATCCATCATCCCTTTGATCTCCTTCACCTTGGCGATGGACTGCTCATCATCCAGGGCATTAGCCGCCATGTCGATGGCGTTCTCAATGGGGAAGCCTCCGTTCAACATCATTCCGAGCATGCCCGCAATGCGGGAGGAGGACAGCTTCTGGCTGATCCTTTGCACCGGAGGCAGCAGGTTCCGCAGCCGGGACAGCACCTTATCCCGATGCTTGGTCCGCATCAGCACAGCCACCGTCACCACCGCGATGATCATGACCGCGATAATCGCCAGCACAATCCATCCCGCGATGGAACCGATGTTCATCAGCCGCATGGAGGCTCCGTCCGGGTTCACCCCCAGGGAGCCCAGCACCCTGCGGAACACAGGCATCACGCGCCATAGCAGCACCGCGATGATGACCACCATCATCACCCCCAGCACCAGGGGATAGGTCACGGCGCTGGAGGCAGCGTCCTTAATCTTTCCCTCCCGCAGATAATAGGCGGAAAGGTTGTGCATAATGTCCTCCAACCGGCCGGTTTCCTCGCCGATGCCCACCATCTCGATCATGTAATGGGGCCACTCGTCCTCCCGCTCCTTCATGGCGATGTAGAGGGACCCCGTCTCTTCAATGGTCTCCCGCATCAGGGAATAGGGCCGCACCCGGGCGCCCTGCTTTTCCTCGTCCTCCGCCAGCATGTCAATGCCGTCCCGCAGGGTCATGCCGGATTCCAGCATCAGGGCGATCTGGTCGCAAAAGACGCTCAGCTCCTCCGACGTCAGCACGGCGCTGTTCTGCTCCTTTTCCTTGTCCATGGTTCTTGTTCCTCCCCCCGTCTGTTTCCAAAATAAACGGTCCTGGGTTTGCTTAATAATATCTTTCTACTGTGTAGCTTCCGTTGCTGACGGCGTTCAGCGCCGCCGTTGGGTCAAAAAACTCTTCCTTGCCGTCCACCACCGCCGTCACCCAGGCGTGATAGGTCGTGGCATTCAGCGTCCCGATCATCAGCCGGGCGGGAATCCCCTGGGTTCGCAGCATGGCCACCATAATGGCGCTCAGATCCTGGCAGATGCCCATATGCTTTTTCCAGGCGTCGTCAATCTGGGGCAACTGCCCCGCCTTGACACTGACGGATTTGATATAGTCATAGGCGAAATGACTCTTCATATAGTTGCAAATCGCCTTATATTTTTCCTTCTCGGTGCTCATATCCTTGCATAGCTTCTCCGCCTCCAGCACCGCCGCCGTCTTCTCGTTGTAGTCCACATACTGGTTGGGATAGAGGAAGGCAGACAGCTCGTCAGGCATCTTCGCCGTCAGGGAAACCTTTCCTTCCTCGGAATATTTCTTCCCGCTGACGTTCTTATACAGGGTAAAGGTGTATTTTCCGTTGCCATATTGCAGGGGGAAAACCTCATAGTCTCCGTCGTTGTTCAGGTCGTAGGTCAAGGTCTCTTTCCCCATCACGACCCGAACCTTCAGCTTTTTCTTTCCCTTCGCACTCTTGACCATGACATACCCATCATCCATGTGGGAATAGTCGATCACCAGGCCGCCATTCTTTTTCGTCTGCTTCCCGGTGGAAGGCATCAGCACGTCCGCGAAGCTGAACGATATGAGCACAAATAAAAGGGCAAGCGAAACACACTGGAGCAGAACCTTCCGCCAGTCTGCTTCTCGTCTCATGCCGTCACCCCCGGTCCCACTTTGTTGAGAAAAACGGGCCTTTGCCCTGGGAAATGTCGTCATAAAAAGGCGCAATAATCCGTTTCGGAGTATAGCACAGCTTTCTTTCCTTGACAATTCTTTTTCAGAACAATCTATAAACAAAAAACGCGGGAGTTGATCCCGCGCATAAGGTTGTAATAACTACTCCATTATTTTTTTTTCTTATTGGATAGAATATCAAAGGCCACCGCGCCCAGCAGCACCACGCCCTTGACCACCTTCTGGTAATTGGCATCGATGTTCATCAGGCTCATGCCCAGGTTAATCACACCGATCAGCGTCGCACCAATCACCATGCCCAGCACCGTGCCGGAACCGCCGGAGGCGGACACGCCGCCTACAACGCAAGCGGAGATGGCATCCATCTCATAGTTGGTACCCGCTGTGGAGTTCGCCGCCTGGAACCGGGCCATCACCGTCCAGGTGGAAATCACCGTCAACACAGCCATGTTCAGGTAAGCCAGGAACATAATTCGCTTGGTGTTCACGCCGGAGAGCCGAGCGGCTTCCATATTGCCGCCCACCACATAGAAGTGGCGGCCCACCGTGGTCTTGCTGGTAATGAAGCTGTAGATCAGCACCACGCCAACCACCCAAACCAGCACCGTGGGAATGCCGCCTGCATAGGCCAGTTTCCACATCACCAGCAGCACCGCTGCCGCCGCAATCGCAGCCTTGGCGATGGTAGACCCCATGGAGTCCACCTCGTACCCTTTCCGGACACGGGAGGCACGGCTCCAGAACATGACGATGACGATGATTGCCGCCGCCGCAATGCCGGCGGCCAGGCAGGGCACATTCAATTTATTCAGCTTCGTAGAAAACAGCTTGCCGGAAAACAGGGCAAGAAAATCCTGGGGGAAGGGGGCAATGGATCCCGTATTGGAATTAGCGCTCAAAATAGAAGTCCCCAATCCCCGGAAGGCCAGATAACCGGCCAGGGTCGCAATCCACGGGGGAATATGTACGTAGGCAATCAAGTATCCCAACAGGCAGCCATACCCAATGCCGATGAGCAGCATCAGCAGGATGCTGACCCCGGTGTTCATCTTGTTGACCACCATCAGCACGCCCCCCAGCGCCCCCAACAGACACACGAAGGAGCCGCAGCTCAAGTCGATGTTACCGCCGGTCAGCATGCACATCAGCATGCCCACCGCCAGGATGTACACATAGGCGTTCTGGGTAATCAAGGCGTTAAACTGCAGGGGCTTGAAGATGGCACCCTGGGTGGTGATCATGAAGAAAATGTATACCAGCACCAGCACCACCAGCATGGCGTTTTTCTTCAGGCTTGCAAGCACATTTTTCGTATTCATTCGTTTCTTCTCCTCCCCGCGTTACCTTTTCTCCCGCTTGGAGAGTACGTCAAACATCACCGCCAGCAGCAGCACAATGCCCTTCACAACCCGCTGATAGTTGGCGTCAATACCCATGATGCTCATACCCTGGTTGATCAGGCCCATGAGGATAGCGCCAATAATGACACCGGAAATCTTTCCCGTGCCGCCATAGGCGGAAGCGCCGCCGATAAAGCAGGAGGCGATGGCGTCCATCTCGTAGCCCTGGCCATAGGTGGGCTGCGCGGAAGCCGCCCGGGCCACCGTCAGGATCCCCGCCAACCCGGCCAACAATCCCATGTTTGCATAAGCAAAGAAGTATACCTTGTTGGTGTTCACGCCGGACAGGGCAGTAGCCTTTTCGTTGCCACCCACAGCGTACAGATAACGGCCGATGGATGTGTTGGTCGTAATATAGTTATAGGTCAACAGCACCAGGGAAATCCAGATCAGCACAGTGGGAATGCCCTTATACTGGGCCAATTTCCAGGTAGCCCAGACAATCAGCACGCTGATGATGGCGGGCTGGATGAAATTCGCTACAGAGGACTGGTGAATGCCCATCCGCTTCTGCACCGCGATCTTGCGCAGGGTCATGACCAGATAGATGGCCGCCACCGCGATACCGACCACCAGGCAGGTCAGGTTCAGCGTTCCGCCCCCCAGAAAATCCGGCACATAGCAGTCAGCACCGCCTCCGAAGACATTCAGAAAGCTCTTGTTGTCAATGGAAACCGCATATCCCTGCAGCACCACGTTGCTCAGCCCCCGGAAGGCATACATGCCCGCCAGAGTCGCGATGAAGGGAGGCACCCGAACCCAGGCGATCCAATACCCCTGGAAAGCGCCGATGGCCAGCCCGGTGGCCAACATAACCAGCACCGCCAGCCACATGTTGATCCCCGCCTGCATCATCACTGCGCCAATGGCGCCGGCAAAGCAGACCACAGAGCCCACCGCCAGGTCGATATTTCCACCCGTCAGGATGCACAGCAGCATGCCTGCCGCCAGGACAAACACGTATCCGTTCTGAGAAATCAGGTTATTCAAATTCTGGGGATACAGAATCTTCCCCTGGGTAGTAATGGAGAAGAAGATGGCTACCGCCACCAGGGCCAGCACCATTGTGTATTTTTTCAGGAACGCGCCCACGGAGCTCGTATTCGTATTCATGGATCAAGCACCCCTTCCCGACTGCAGAATCGCCGCCATGATGTTTTCCTGGGTGGCTTCCTCTGCCTTCATCTCGCCGATCATCTTGCTGGCGTTCATGATGTAGATTCGATCGCTCATGCCCAGCACCTCCGGCAGCTCGGAGGAAATCATGATGACGGATTTCCCCGCCGCCGCCAGATCGTTGATGATGCAGTAGATCTCATATTTTGCACCCACGTCGATGCCGCGGGTAGGTTCGTCCAGAATCAGAATGTCCGGCTCCGCGAACATCCACTTGGCCAGCAAGACCTTCTGCTGGTTTCCGCCGGACAGATTGCCCACCAACTGCTCTACGGAAGGAGTCTTGATGCTCAGCTTTTCCCGATACTCCTCCGCCACAGCATATTCCTTATCCTTGTCGATAACGGTATGGCTGGAAATGCTGTTCAGGTTTGCCAGAGAAGTATTCACCTTGATGCTCTGAGACAGCACCAGGCCGTTGCCCTTTCGATCCTCCGTCACGTAGGCGATCTTATGCCGAATGGCATCCGCCTCGCTCTTCTTCATTTTAATTTCTTTGCCGTCAATCTTCAGCTTGCCGGAGAAATTCACCCCATAACTCTGGCCAAAGATGCTCATGGCCAGCTCCGTCCGCCCTGCGCCCATGAGGCCATAGATGCCGACAACCTCGCCCTTCCGAACGTTGATGGATACATTGTCCACCACCTTCCGCTCGGGGTACAGGGGATGATGAACCGTCCAGTTTTCCACTTCCATCATCACGTCGCCGATCTTGACGCCTTCTCGCTTCGGGAAACGATTGGTCATTTCCCGGCCCACCATGCCCTTGATGATCCGCTCCTCGCTGATGGGCTCCGGCCCATGATTTTCCAGGGTCTCAATTGTGGTACCATCCCGGATCACCGTAATCTTATCCGCCACATAAGCCACCTCATTGAGCTTATGGGTGATAATGATCATGGTCATCCCCTGCTTCTTAAACTCCAGCATCAGATCCAGCAGCGCCCGGGAGTCCTCTTCGTTCAGGGAGGAGGTGGGTTCGTCCAGAATCAGCAACCGCGCCTGTTTGGCCAGCGCCTTGGCAATTTCCACCAATTGCTGTTTTCCGGTACCAATGGTCTTTACCTGCACCTTGGAGCTCTCCGTCAGGCCGACCATCTTCAGATATTTATCCGCCTCGGCATAGGTGGTATTCCAGTCAATGGCGAATTTCTTTCCCCGCTCATTGCCCAGGTACATGTTTTCCCCGATGGTCATCTCGGGAATCAAGGCCAGCTCCTGGTGAATGATGACGATACCTTTGCGCTCAGAATCCTTGATGTTGTTGAATTTGCAGACCTCGCCCTCATAGACGATATCCCCTTCATAGGTGCCGTAAGGGTAGATTCCGCTCAGCACGTTCATCAAGGTGGATTTCCCCGCGCCGTTTTCCCCGACCAGGGCATGGATCTCTCCCCGTTCCACCTCCAGGTTGACATTGTCCAGGGCTTTTACGCCGGGAAAGGTCTTGGTGATGCTTTTCATTCCCAGCAAAATATCCGCCATAGGCTTTTCCTCCGTCCTTCTCGCGACAAGGCCGATAGCAGCCCGTCGCTTCATTTTACTCCATGGAAATATGCCTTTTTCTCTTCCATGTTTTCAGTTTTCCGGGGAAAGATATCTCCCCGGAAAACTGAAAATACGGGAAAGGATGCAGGCGGAAAAACCGCCTGCATCCAAATGGAATCCTCTGAGAAGAATTACTGCAGCTGATCCTCGGTGTAGTATCCGGAATCCACCAGCAGTTCCTTGTAGTTGTTCACATCCGCGAACACGGGCTCGCACAGGAAGGAGGGCACGGTGATCACGTTGTTGTTGTAGGTCTCGATGTCGTTAACATCAACCTCTTCGCCCTTCAGGATCTGGCCAACCATCTTCACAACCTGGGCCGCCAGGGTCCGGGTATCCTTAAACACGGACATGCTCTGCTTGCCAGCGATCATGTTCTTGGTGTTGGCGATGTCGCAATCCTGACCGGTGATGATCGGATAGGTGCCGTTGTAGTTGGCAGCCAGCGCGTTCTCCACGCCCAGAGCGGTGGAGTCGTTGGAGCACAGCCACACATCCACGTTGGAACCATCAGCGTAGAAGGAGGACAGGATGTTTTCCGCACGGGTCTGCGCGGTCTCGGTCGCCCAGGTGGGAGTCGCCACGTCGGTGAACTCGATCTGGCCGGACTTGATGACCAGCTTGCCAGCGTCAATGTAGGGCTTCAGCACGTCGATCGCGCCCTGATAGAAGTAGCCCGCATTGTTGTCGCCGGGGTCGCCCGCGGTGATTTCCAGATTGAAGGGGCCAGCAGCATTTTCCAGATCCAGCGCGTCCTTCACGTAGGTGCCCTGCACGGTGCCGACCTTGTAGTTGTCGAAGGTGGCATAGTAGGACACGGCGTCGCTTTCCATCAGCAGACGGTCATAAGCGATGACGGGGATCTCGTTTTCCTTGGCCATGGCCAGGGCTTCGCCCAGGGAGGAGCCTTCGATGGCGGCGATCACCAGCACTTCCGCGCCGTTGGCGATCATGTTTTCAACCTGGGACAGCTGGGTCTGCACATCGTTGGAGGCGAACTGCAGATCTACTTCGTAGCCGGCTTCGATCAGCTGGGCTTCCATGTTGGCGCCATCCTGATTCCAGCGCTGCAGATCCTTAGTGGGCATGGACACGCCGACCTTCTCGGCCAGAGCGCTCATGCTGGCCATCAGCATGACGGCGCAGAGCAACAGAGCAACAATTTTCTTCGTAGGGGTACACACTCCTTTTTTTATTTACCGCAAGAACCCTCGCGGCAGGATGGCTGAATTATATGCCTCTTTTCCCATTTTGTCAATACTTAATCCATAATTTAACAATCCATATCAATTCTCGACCCGTTGGGAACAAAGCCGTAAAATCCATTCATTCCAACAAAATAACGCTGATGGATCCTTCCATCAGCGCGTCAATTGTTCTGTCTTGTCTATTTTCTGTTTCCGAATTATCCCCTTCACGAAGGCGGAAGCTTTCTTTCGATACCAGGGTTTATTCCTTTTTCAGCCCGCCGTTCTTCTCCGCTTCCTCCGATTCGCCTGCCGCTTCCTTTTTATTGACCCGATCCCAGTCCCACCAGGCATAGATGACCACGCCGATCCCCGCCAGGGCAAAGAAAATAATGGACAGGATATTGAACCAGGGCGCCATACTACTCTCTCCCTTGGCCATGCTGTCATACAGGTTCCAGGCCAGATACAGCAGATATCCTCCCACCAACCCCAGCAGGGAGGAATGGGCTTTCGTATTTTTCATACTCTCTCACCCCTATAATAATTTGAGGGGCACGGCAGGATGCCGCGGCCCCTCATTCATGCTTGCTTCAATGCGGCCAGAATCTGATCCTGGACCGGCAACCGCTTCCGCCGGGGATAGGCCTGTTCATACCAGCGCCGAAGCATTTCCTTCTCTTCTGCCGGAAGCCGAGAAATCAGGGGCAGGGTGTGCCGCTGAATCGCCGCCAGCATCAACCGGGCGTACTCTGGCCCCTGCCATTCCCCCTGGGCTTGAAAGATTCGCAGAATCAGTTCCGAGATACCCTCGGTCTCCACCGCGTCCGTGGCCTGCCCGCAAAGGGCTTCCACCTGGCGATCCATGATCTCGTGGCAGGGGGCATTGCCTGGGTGATTCCCCAGCCCCATGACCCCGTCAAACATTCGTTTTCCCTTTTGTAGCTTTTGCACCTCGTCCTGATATTCCTTCAGGACGCGATTCAGCTGAGCAATCCATCCGTTTTCCATTTTCTTATTCCACACCCCGCCAGGCGTTGAAGGGGAAGAATACGAACCGTACATGGCCCACGATCATGTCCCGGGTGATGGGCCCCTGAGCCCGGCTGTCGTTGGAGTTGTTCCGGTGATCCCCCATGACGAAATACAGATCCTGCTCCAGGGAGAACTCCTTCCCCACCAGGCTTACAATCTTCTCCGTGTCCGCGGTAATGTCTTCGCTGTTCAGCAGCAGCTTTCCATCCTTGTGATAGGCCAGGCGATCCCCATCCGCGGCCACCGCCTCCGAGGAAATGCCCCGCCAGCCCCAGCCTTCGCCGTTAACATAGACGCCGATGCGGTTTCGGTTCTCGTCGGTATATTCCAGGGTCAGGGTGTCCCCCTTCTTCGGGATATACACTTCCTCGAAGCTGAGCCCATTGGAACCACCATTGACCCGATATTCGTCGCTGACATAGGGCTCGTCATATTTGGTATCGTTGACGTACAGGTAACCACCCTCGATCTTGACCCGATCCCCGGGCATGCCGATGAGCCGCTTGACGAAATTTGTATCCCCCCGGCCGGGATAGCGGGCGATGACCACATCGAACTGTTTCGGCGCGCCCAGCCCCGTAGCCAGCCGAGGCATGCTTTCCTTCGTCTCATCGCTCTGCCAGGGTAAGGACAGCCAGGTGCTGGCATAATCCAGCTTGGACACAAACATGACCTCCCCGTTCACCAGGGTATCATTCATGCTGGCTCCGTCCACCCGGATGGGCTCGAACAGGAAGGAGCGAATCACCAGCGCGGCAGCCACCGCCACCAGAATGGTCAGCACCCATTCCAAAATCTCTCTGCCCAATGATTTCTTTTCCTTCTTCCCGTCCTTGTCCCCGGCCGAAGCTTCCTGCTCCACCGTTTCCTGCCGCGTTTCCAATGCTTCTTCCATGGTTGCTTACTTTGCCTCCTTCAGAGCCCGAATCTCGGCCTCCACCTGGTCCTTCGTGCAGTAATTCAGGGGGGAGAAACGGCCCTCCGCCGCGCTTTCCAGCTTTTGAATCGCGGCAGCCCGGTCCCCCTGGTCCAGGTCGTACCGACTGAGGAAATACAGGGTGTCGATCTGCTCCGGCTTGGCCGCGTGAGCCTTGTCGAACCAGGGCTTCGCCTCCGCCTTATCCTCCATCACCCGATACCAGGTCTGCCCCAGGTTATCCAGGCAAATGGGATCCTCGTCGTCGTACTCCACGGCCTCCTGGTTAAACTTCAGGGCCTTCTGCCGCCCCGCTTCCCATTTTTCCTCCGGAGTCTGGGGGGCAGGCTTTCCTTCCTCCCCCGCCTCCAGCTGAGCCAGGGCCGGATCCTGCGGCTCCTGAGGCTCCGCCTCCCGGGCCAGGAAATCCGCCTTGCGGCGAGCATCAAACTGCTCCACGTAAAGGTATCCCAGGGTTTGATAGATCAGCCCATTGGCATTTTTCCGATACAGCTCCTCCAACTTCCGAACCGCCTTATCCAATTCCCCCAGGCGAAAGCAGCAGGCCGCATAATCCACGATCAGGGAGGTCTTCTGGTCCGCCGTCATCCCTGGAGCCTTCTGATGCTTAACCAGGAAGTCCTTCGCCTTTTGATACTGCCCATCCCGAATGATCAGCACCGCGTAGGCCAGCACATACCGGGCATCCTCCAGCCCCTCGGCGAAGCATTCCTCATACAGCCGGATGGCCTCCTGATTGTTGCCATTCTTTTGCGCTTTATAGGCCTTGTTGGCCTTGAACATGGTTCCCAGTCCCATCAGTCCATCTCCTCTTCTTTTTCCAGGGGCGCCTCTCGCGGGTCTGCTTTTGCCAGCTTCCGCTTCAGGCGCTGCCGGCGGTATTGTAACTCATTTTGCGCTCCTTGTACAGTGTCGTCCGAGGTCAGCCGCGCCTCGCTCAGCAGCATCAAAGCCTTCTCCGTGGTTTCCAGGGCAGCCCCCGGATCCCGCTGCCCGTGCTCCTGATATTTAGCCAATTCGATATAGGGGCCGACGCCGCCCCGATGGGTCCGGATCATCTCCCGCCAGATTTCCGCCGCCTCGGCCCGATCCCCCGCCCGGCGATAGCTGTGGGCCAGAGCCGCTGAAGCCTCCGCTCCCATTTTTCCCCGGGTTGCTAACCGATAGCACCTCCGTGCCTCCTCTGGGTGATCGAATTTCTCCAGGGCCCGGCCCAGAGAATAGACGTCCTCGCTGGCGGCAATCCCCTCCGGATGGTCGTACATCTCCGCCATGTGGGTCAAGAGGACGCATAGGGTGGCAATGTCCTGGGCATTGTGGTCCAGAATGTCCTGCAGCATAAATTCCTGCCGGGTTTTCAGGTAATCAAAATATCGCTGGGGCACCTCGCTGCCCGGCAGGTCATCCACCCGAGGCTTCCCTAGAATCACCTCTTCCAACCGTCCCAGGTTACACCGCCCCAGCCGCAGCTTCCACAGCCGCCGGGCTACGTGCAGCAAATCCAGATGGGGCTTTTCCAAGCACTCCCGTCCCATGCGGTTCATCAGAAAACGGCTCTCCAGCAGGGGCACATCGAAGGTGCGGCCATTGAAGGTGCAAATCATGTCGAACCGATCCAGCCCCGCCGCTACGTGCCGCAGCAGATAGGGCTCCTCGTCGTAATCCCGCATCAGGAATTGATGCACCTCGAAACCCCGCTCCGTCAAGTATCCCAACCCCACCAGGAAGGCCACGGTACCGCTGCCGCCCAGGCCGGTAGTTTCCGTGTCCAGGTACAAGATTCGCCGGGGATCGAAGCGCTCCGGCAGCTCTGCCTGGCTCATCTTCGCCACTGTTTCCCGGCGAACCGCCAGAGCCCCCGGGAACTCCGCCAGGGGGCGAAAAACCGCCAGGTGCTTGCAATCCCGGTTCTCCTGGGCGGGCGCCCGATCTCGGCCCGCACCGGAGCTGCCCCCCACAGCCCGAAGCTTCTCCCGCAGATTCATCCTTCGCCCGCGCTCCTTCTCCCCGTTTTTCGGCAATTTTGTACCTTTCCGCATGTTTTGTCAAGCGTCGCCGGATAGAGCTCATCCGATCCCTGCGTTGTCAACCTTCCCATGCCTTGTGGTTGACAATGACCCCGCAGCCTGATATTCTCTCGTCCAGGAAAAGGGAAGCACCGATTTCGAAGAAACAGGGTTCCCTTGCCAAAGGATATATATTGGAAAGGGTGCACCATGACCAAGGAAAAAATCATCGAAGCGCTGCAGGCCCATGCGGGAGAATTTGTGTCCGGTGGAGCATTAGCGGAGGCCCTGGGGCTCAGCCGCACCGCCGTTTGGAAGGCAGTGGAGCAGCTGCGGCAGGAGGGCTATCCCATTGAATCCCAACCCCGGCGGGGGCATCGACTGTTGCCGACCCACGATGTGCTGTCCGAGGTGGGCATCCGGCGATATCTGAACCAGGAGGAATTGCAGCTCCAGGTGTATCCCACCATTACCTCCACCAACACCGTGCTGAAGCAAATGGCCCTGGAGGAGGCGCCAGCGGGGCTGGCGCTGGTGGCCGGGGAGCAGACCGCCGGCCGGGGCCGCCTGGGCCGCAGCTTTTATTCCCCCGCCGGCAGCGGCCTGTACCTGAGCCTCCTTTTGCGCCCGGGAACGGCGGCGGCAGAAGCCACCTGCCTCACGGCCTGCGCCGCCGTGTCGGTGGCGGAGGCCATTGAATCCCTGGCGGAGGTGCATCCGGGCATCAAATGGGTCAATGATCTGTTTATCGGCGGCAAGAAGGTCTGCGGCATTTTGACGGAGGCCGGGCTGGATTTGGAAACCGGGGCCGTCAGCTATGTCATCATCGGCATTGGCATCAACACCCGGCTGCCCGCCGGGGATTTTCCGGAGGAGCTTCGATCCATCGCCGGCGCGGTCTTCGGAGAGACTCCCATCCCAGACCTGCGGAACCGTCTGGCCGCCCAGGTGCTGGACCGGCTGTGGCACTACAGTCAGGATCCTGCCGCGCCGGAGCTCTTCGAAAAATACAAATCCCGCTCCCTGGCCCTGGGCCAGCCCATCCAGATTCTTTCCCCCGGCAAGGAGCCGGTTTCCGCCCAGGCCCTGGATCTGGAGAGGGACTATTCCCTCCGGGTTCGCCTGGCGGATGGCTCGGAGCAGCTGCTGCGCTCCGGGGAGATCAGCATTCGCCTGTAAAACCCGCCATTTCGAAAAAAAACACCCCTTATTTTGCCAAATACACGATGTAAAAGATAAAAATTTCACGATATAATACTCCCGAAATCGGGCGGAGAGCCGCCTGAAGGAGGGAGTTTTTTTCATGATTGAGTTTCAGGGAGCCACCAAAATCTATGGCAAGAGCGACAAAGCCGCGCTGGATCATCTGAGCTTGAAGATCGGGGACGGCTGCGTCTACGGTTTTTTAGGTCCCAACGGCGCGGGTAAAACCACGGCCATCCGGCTGCTGACCGGCGCCCTGCGAGCCACGGAGGGAAAAATCCTGGTGAACGGCATTGACGTGGCCCTGGAGCCCGTAGCTGCCAAGCGGCTCATCGGCTTCGTGCCCGACAGCCAGGAGATGTACGATAAGCTGACCGGGTGGGAATATCTGAACTTCATGGCGGATATCTTCGGCGTCAGCTCTGAGGATCGGAAGCGCCGGGGGGAGAAATATCTGGAGGTCTTCGAGATGACCAGCGCGGCAGGAGACCGCATCGCCAGCTATTCCCGGGGCATGAAGCAAAAGATCGCCTCCATCGGCGCCCTGATTCACAATCCCCCAGTTTGGGTGCTGGATGAACCCATGGTGGGTCTGGATCCCCGGGCCTCCTTCCTGCTGAAGGAGGAGATGAAGCGTCGAGCCCAGGAGGGGGCCACCGTGTTCTTTTCCACCCATGTGCTGGAGGTGGCGGAAAAGCTGTGCGACCAGGTGGGCATTATCAACCATGGCCGACTGGTGATGGAGGGGCGGCCCGAGGAGCTGACCCATCGTCAGGGCGAGGAAAGCCTGGAGGAGCTCTTCCTGGAATTGACGGAGACGGGCGCGGGGAAGAAGGCGGAAGATCAATGAAGAATTACTGGATTCTGACCCGGGTCATGCTGAAAAATATGCTGGCCTCCATGAATCCCCTGGCCGGTGGTTACGCGGATGGAAAGCGGAAGCAGCGGGCGATATTCCGTGCAATCCTCGTGGCGATTTTGTGCGTCAGCGCCCTCAGCTCCATCGTTTATGTAGAGTATTTGATTTTTCAGGGACTGAACACCATGCGGCTACCCATGCTGCTGCCGGGGCTGGCCATCTTTCTCTCCCTGATGACGGCCCTGGTGCTGGGACTTTTCCAGTGCCTGTCCGAGTTGTTTCAGGGCAAGGATGCCCCCTTTCTGGCGGCCCTGCCCCTGACCTCCCGGCAGGTGTTCGCCGCCCGGCTCACCACCCTCTATGTCTCCGAGCTGGCGGTGGATGCCCTGCTGTGCCTCCCGGCCTTCGTGCTGTATGCCATTGGGCAGGGCAGCGCCTGGCCGGTGGTGTTGACCGGGCTGCCCACGCTGCTACTCCTGCCGCTGATCCCCTTGAGTGTCGTAGCGCTGCTGGCCTCCCTGCTGATGCGCGTCAGCTTCTTCTCCCGGCATCGGGAATCCCTGGTCATGTTCCTGAGCGTGGTCATCGCCATCGCCTATTCCATCGGCGTGACCATGATGAACTCCCAGGGCCTGGAGACCAGCGAGATCGCCCTGATGCTGGCCAGCGCAGATGGCCTGGTGAATCACTTTCTGAACCTGTTTCCGCCAGCCCTGTGGGCCACCCGGGGGCTGACCGGGGTCTGGAGCTCATTAGGGCTCTTCGCCCTGGTGTCCCTCCTCTGCGGAGCGGTGGTCCTTCTCCTGGCGGGCCCGGGATATCTGAATCAGGCCCTGTCCAGCACGGAGAAAACCACCCGCCGGAAGCACAGCCGGGCCGCCTATGGCTGGCAGCCCTCCTCCGCCTTCCGGGCGCTGCACGCCCTGGAATGGAAGGAGCTGCTGCGGACGCCAGCCTGGGCCTATAATTCCCTGATGGGGGTCATTATGTTCCCCCTGATGATCTGCATCGGCTTCATCGCCGGCTTCTCCAAGGCCGGGGATTCCATCCTCTCCATGCGGGAGCTGCTGTCCGGAGTGGATCAGGGATATGTGGCCCTGGTGACCTGCGCGGTCATCGTGCTGGGAGCCATGGTGAATCCTGCAGTCTCCACCGCTATCTCCCGGGAGGGCGGGCGCTGGCCCTTCGCCCTGACCCTGCCCGTGCGGCAGAAGACCCGCTTCCGGGCGAAGCTGATGGTGGGCATGGAGATTAACCTCCTGTGCATGGTCATGATCTGCGGGGTGGCCTGGTTCCTGGTGCGGATGCCCGTGCTCTGGCTCCTGGCGGCCTTCGGCGTGGCGCTGCTCATCGGTCTGGCCGCCGCGGCCCTCTCCCTATGGGTGGACGCCCTGCGGCCCCAGCTGGGCTGGACCACGGAGATGGAAGCCATCAAGAAGAATTTCAATCAGGTGATTGGCATGCTGCTGTGGGTGGTGCTGGTGGCGCTGTGCGTCGTGCCCGCCGTGCTCCTGTGGCCCCGAGGCGGCAGCGTGGCGCTGCTGGCCGTGGCCGGCGTGGGCCTGGTGGAAATGTGCCTGGGCTTTTCCCTGCTGAACAGGGTGACAGAAAAGCACACCGTGCTGCCTGAAAATTAAGAAAAAGCACCTTCGGGCTGATTCAAATCCATCAATTTAGCCCTCCCCCATTTAGTGGGTGCAACTTAGGGATTTCATAATCCCGGAAATACGGCATAGTCGTGGAATGCGGCTATGCCGTTTCCTTTTCCTGCTCAGACACCGGAGGAGTAAACTCTCCGATGCAGTTCCAGACGATGCGGATACGCTGAACCTTTTTTCCATCAGTGCGTTCTGTTTGGTGGACGTAAATTCGCTCCACAAACTCCCTGATGATCTCGGCGTCGGTGCTGCTTTCAACAAACGCAGATATCTCGTCCATCATGCTGTCCGCCAGACTGTTGTTTGGAACAATCGCTGCAACACCGATCACGATGATCTGATGTGTATCCTGCTCCTCAATTTCTGCAGCTGATACATGAAAGTGATTCTGCATCTTTGCGACGAGACTTTTTACGACCATCCGCTTTTCTTTCAGACTGCGCACTCAGGGAGCGTGCAGGCGGAAAGTTATCACCGCGATCTTCATATTCATCTCTTTGTGTACTTGTCAAACCAGCCGGTGATCTCCTCCAGGCGGCGAAGCCGATGGGCCGGTTTTCCGGTGCGGGAGAGCTCATGATTCTCGCCGTGGAACACCACCATTCGGGCAGGAACCCGCAGGTAGACCAGGGCGGTGTACAGCTGATAGCCCTCGGCGATGGGGCAGCGGTGATCCTCCTCGCTGTGGATGATGAGGGTCGGGGTTTTTGCGTTCTTCACATATTTCAGTGGCGACACGTCCCACATCTCCGCAAGGCCCTTTTCGGAATAGGGGTCGGCGCTGCATACCTCAAAATTGGAAATGGGCGGGATATCGCTGATGCCGTACATGGAAACCCAGTTGGAAATGCTGCGCTGGGTGGCGATGCAGCAGAAGCGGTCGGTGTGGCCTAAAATCCAATTGCTCATGTACCCGCCGTAGGAGCCGCCGGTGCAGCACAGACGCTTTTTGTCGATGGCAGGATACGTTTCCAGCACCTTGTCCGTAAAGGCCATGATCTGGCGGTAGTCGATGCTGCCCCATTGGAGATCCAGATAGGAGAAAGCGTTTCCTCTGCCGTCGGAACCGTGGGGATTGCAGAAAAACACGATGTATCCCTTCGCCGCCCAGGCCTGCATCTCGTGGAAGAAGATGGGGCCATAGGCGCACTTGGGGCCGCCGTGAATATCCAGCACGGCGGGATACTTTTTCTCCGGGTCATAGCCCTCCGGCAGCAGCACCCAGCCGTCGATCTCCTCGCCGTCCAGCCCGGCCATGATCGGCTGAGGCTTGGCAACGTAGACATCCTTTAATATTTCATCATTCCAGGTTGTCAGGCAGCAGTGCCCGTTATTTTCCGCATGGTACAGCTCCGGCAGCTTCATGTCCAGCATGCCGGCGAAGAAGATCTTGCCTTCATGCACGTCATAATCGCTGAGCAGCCCGTCCGTGGAAACGGCGGTTTCGATCGCGCCGTCCAGGCCGATGCGCTTCAGCTTGCAGCCGTCCCGATCCAGAGCGGGGAAATAGAGGAAATCGCCATCCGCCTTGGTAAACCGGGTGCTGCCGTATTCCACGTCGGTCAGCATGGCGTTGCCCAGGCTCTCGTCCGCTTCGCAAAGGAGCCCCAGTTCCAATGTCTGGAGATCCAGAGTATAGAAGCAGGGGTTTTCATTGTCCCCGAAGCGCTTCCCGTCCGCGCCGATCACCACCAGCGTGTCCCCGATGAACTCGATGGCGTAGATCATCAGGCGGGGCCCCAGCACCTGTTCCGTTTTGCCCGTTTCCAGGTTCAGGCGGTACAGGCAGTCCCGGTTGGGACGGCGATTCCGGAAGTTCACGCCGCTGAAATACACGTCCTTCCCGTGCACGCGGAAAGTACCCACGTCCATATTCTTCCCTGTCAGGCGGCGAAGCTTCTTTTCCTTCCCCCGATAGAGGAACAGCGCGCTGCGCTTTCCCTGGATCAGGCCCCGGCCGTTAAAGACGAAGGGCGATTCCGTCAGCACCTCGTAATCCTTATCCTCGCCGATTCTCTCCAGCGTCTTCTTCTTTTTCTCGCCCTCCAGCAGATACAGATCGGGATGCTCCGTACTGATCTCTCCCGTCATCAGCAGGTTGCCGTCGGGCAGGAGCTTGAAGCCGCCCGCATCCACCGGAAGCTCAAAAGCTTTTTCCGCCTCGCCGCCCGTGAGGGGCAGCCGATACAGCACGGTGGACGCGCCCTTTTCCTCCCCATCCTTCTCTTTTTTCTTTTCGTCCCGCCTGTCTGTGGCAAACAGGATGTGCTCCCCATCCTCAAAGAAGAATTCTCCGATCTTGCCGTCGCTGACCATCGGGCGGTCGTCGTCCCCCGCGCGGAGGCGCAGGCGGCTTACGTATTCCTTCTTCTCCCGGTCGATCCCCGTCACCACGTAGGCCAGCTTCCCGCCGTCCGGGGAAAAGGTCAGGGAGGATAACATCTTGAAATCCATAAAGGTATCCAGATTGATCTTCTTCATGGTGGTCGCTCCTTCTTCATGCTTATGGAGAGTAAACGGGCGCCTGTCACAATTGTTGATAGAATGCCACTGCAGCGGCAATTTCCTTATCTGTCGGATGTCCCTTGGCAATGCCGCCAACCAATTTGAACGGGCCAAAGGTATCATAACCCTGGCAGTGATATTCTCCCAGTTCCCGGCAGTGCTTCCGGGCGGCAATTTCACGAATTCCTTTTAAGAAATCTCCCTTCGGCGCACCGTGGGTGTAGATGTAGAAAACGTCCTTGTTCTCGGGGAGGCGGGCGTCAGCACAGGCAATGATCTGCTTGGCAAAGGTACTGAAATAGATGCCCGAAGCAAAGCCGATCCGGTCATACCCGGAGAGGTCCGCGTCCGGAGCAGCGGTCACATGGATCAGCTCCACATCGTTTTGTGCGGCAATGGCGTCGATCAGCTTCTTCGTGTTGCCGTGATGGTTGGAATAGTAGACAATCGCTGTTTTCATGTAGATTACCTTCCTTCTATCTTCACTCGTGTTTGCTGAGAAAACGCGCTCATTCATCCGTGATCGTGATGTTCACATTCCCATGGCCGAGCAATTCAGCCATTTCCTGCTGGGATAGGTTCACATGACCCAGCGCCGTGTACGACCAAGCATTGGAGCCGTAGAAGATCACGATTTGATTTCCGGAATAGAGAACGATATCGCCGCTGCTCGTAATGGTTTGCTCGTCATCACGCACGATGCTCTGCCCGATGGGACCGACCTGCTCAAACCCGCCGTACATGGACATTGGAATGGTCAGCGGCAGCAGTGTTTTTAGCTCCGCCACGGAAGCGTTCTTTTCCCAGGTCACGGGTACGACGCGGGTTTCGCCAATATACAGCTTCATGTCGGTTTCCTCCTCCGCAATCCGGCTCAGAATATTCCACATGGCGCCCATCGCATCAAAGTAATGCTCCGGGAAAACGTTCTCTCCGCGGGCATGCATTCTGGTTCCATCCGTCAGGGTGAAGTCAAGCCAGAAGCTCTCACCATCCAGAACGAAGCGCCTTGATTCTGAAAATCCATCCCAGGAAGCCATGTCATAGGTGTCGATCACCTGCGTCAGCGCGTCGGCTACCTCTGTGCTGAGGGGCTGCTCCGGTTCTTCATTGATCGATACGTGATATCCATTTTCATCCATCGTGATCTGATAGGAGTCATAGTGGATATCCCCGCTGCGGTAGACGTAGAAGGTGGAGAGAGCCCGAACCGGCGTCAGCGTGACGTGCAGTTCCTCATCTACAGTGATCGTATACACGCTGTTCTCGTTGTCCATAATCGGGGAACGCCCGTAGACCGTGGTCGTTGTGACGCCCATCTTCAGTCCTGTGAAGGAGACGATGTAATCATAGGACGCCCCGTCAATCTCCTCGGCGTGCGCCTCAAACTCATACCGCGCTTCAACGCGGACAATCGAGGGATCATCCACTTCGACGGAATATACATATCCTCCATCGGAGAATGATGAAAAACGAAGGACGGCAGCATCCGCAGCGTTCTCTTCCTCCGTCGTTATGACGTCTCCTGTCCAGTCAATTATCCCGCCAAATTCATAGATATTGGTGTAGCCCATGGCGACCAGTTTTTCTGCCGCTTGCTTCGACCGGTTTCCGCTGCGGCAGTAGATCAGGATGATTTGGTTGTAATCCGGTAAGGCTTCGGGCGAATCACAGCCGATGGATTCATTTGGTATCAAGATCGCACCGGGGATATGCCCGGCATCGTACTCGTCCTGTCTGCGGACGTCCACAACGACGTGCCCGTCGCTCCTCGTCATCATCTCTTTGGCGGTTCCCTGATCAATCTGGGTGTAGGATGCCTGCTCTTGTGCAGATGCGCCACACGCAGATAGCATGAGAAGCAGGGTTGCCATCATTAAAGCAAAATGCATTTTCATATTGATCCACCTCCGAAAATGCGCTGAAACTGCTTACAAATACCCATTATTTATTTTATCAAGCAATCGTTTGAATGTCAACATCTGCTGTTGATTTTCACCGTTTCTATGAGTGCACATTTCATGAGTGAATAGGGATGTGTTGAAACACATTTCCGTTTCTTGTACAGCTCTATTAACTGCAGGAAGGTCTACATGCTTACTAAATTTATTATCCAGAGTTCAAGCTAATTTTAAGCTTCTGTGCTAAAATCATTGCTGGATGTCGGATCGGAAGGCTTCCAACCCGATATCCCGATTGTTCGCGGGCGGGGTGATTCCTTCCCCGGCCTCCGCGAAAGGAAGGAGGATGCAGCATGGATATTCAATATCGGCACGAATGGAAGCATGAGATCTCCTTCAGCGATCTGCTGGCCATCCGGCAGCGCCTGCGGGCCGTAGCTCAGGCCGATCCCCATGCCATCGACGGCAAATATCTGATCCGCAGCCTATATTTTGACAATCTGAACGACAAAGCACTGCGGGAGAAAATCGACGGCGTGAACCTGCGGGAAAAGTTCCGAATCAGATACTACAACGGTGACCTTTCCCTCATCCACCTGGAGAAGAAGAGCAAGGTCAGCGGACTAGGCACCAAATTTTCCGCCCCGCTGACAGCGGAGGAGGCTCAATCCATCGTGGACGGCCATCTGGACTGGATGCTCGATTCCGGCCGCCCCTTGGTGCAGGAACTGTATTGCAAAATGCAATTCCAGGGCATGCGGCCCAAAACCATCATGGACTACACCCGGGAACCCTTTATCTACGGGCCGGGGAATGTTCGGGTCACCTTTGATTATAACATACGAACGGGCCTGAGCTGTACGGATTTCCTGAACTGGGACTGCCCTACCGTGCCCGCGCCGGATTCCGGCATCATCCTGGAGGTGAAATGGGACGCTTTTCTTCCCGCCATCATCCGGGACGCGGTCCAAATGCCCGGCCGGCGGGTCACCGCCTTTTCCAAGTATGCTCAATGTCGAATGTACGACTGATTCAAGGTATTTTCCCCTCCAAAGGCGCGGAGATACCCTTTCCCGCCATTAACCCCTAACCGATCCCTCGGAAAATTCACCGACGGATCCCCTCAACAGATTGAAAGGAGCGCTTTCCCATGACATTCAGTGATATCTTCAAATCCAACTTCCTGGAGAATGTAACCTCCGTCACCATGCTGGATATGTTCCTGTCCATTTTCCTGTCCTTCGCCCTGGGCTTGTTCGTCTTCCTGATTTACAAGAAGACCTATGCCGGCGTCATGTATTCCTCCAGCTTTGGCGTTACCCTGCTGGCCATGACCATGATCTCCAATTTTGTCATCCTGGCAGTCACCAGCAACGTGGTTCTCTCCCTGGGCATGGTGGGCGCCCTGTCCATCGTCCGTTTCCGGACCGCCATTAAAGAACCCCTGGATATCGCCTTCCTCTTCTGGTCCATTGCCGCGGGCATCGTGCTGGCGGCGGGGATGATTCCCCTGGCGGTCATCGGAAGCATCCTCATCGGCCTGATCATCCTGCTGTTCGCCAATCGGAAATCCCATATCAAACCCTACATCGTCGTCCTCCAGTGCGACAATCACGCGGGGGAAGAGGCCGCCACCGCCTTCCTGAAGCAGCACACGGATCGGCTGTCCGTCAAGAGCAAGAGCGTACAGCGAGGCGCCATCGAGCTGAATCTGGAGGTTCGGCTGAAGGATGAAAACACGGATTTCATGAATCAGCTGGCGGATCTGGAGGGCGTAAAGAATGCGGTGTTAGTCAGCTACAACGGCGATTACATGGGATAACCCCGCTGTTGAAAAAGGAGGGATAAGTGATGTCAACGCATCGGTTGTTTGATCGCCTCTGCGTCGTCGTCATCCTGATTGCGCTGCTCGTCACCGTTCTGTTCATGAACGGCGAGCTCCTGGGAATCACCCTGGTGGTGGACGCGGACGCGGAAAACCATGCCGGTTCCGATTTCTTTACGAAGAATGATCTGAACGGGGATTGGGATACCACGGACGCCACCGCGATTTTCCTGGAAGGGGAGTCCATTCACATCTCCGGGAACGGCGCTTATGTGCTGGATGGGGATGTGATCATCTCTCAGACCGGAAAATATGTCATCTCCGGTGCCCTCCAGGACGGAAGCATCATCGTCCGGGCGAAAAAGAATTCCAAGGTCTGGCTGCTGTTCAATGGCGTCGAAATCAATTGCTCCGATGACGCGTGCCTGCGGGTTGATCAGGCGGACAAGGTGTTCCTGACCCTGGCAGAAGGCACGGAGAACAGCCTGGTCAGTGGAGCAGATTATTCCGAAACGGCCCTGGCGGACGGAACCAACGGGGTAATCTACGCTCATGATGACCTGACCATCAATGGTTCCGGCGCATTGACCATCACCGCAGCCTATCGCCACGGTCTCGTCGCCAAGGATAATCTGGTCATCTCCGGCGGCACCCTGTCCATCACCGCGCCTCAGGATGGCATTCACGTCAACGAAACCTTCTCCTTCACGGAGGCTTCTTTGACTATTACGGCGGGAGATGATGCCATCCACGCGGACGGCCAGATCAACATACTGGGCGGAAACCTGCTCATCACCGACTGCTATGAAGGGTTGGAAGCGGTCATCATTCAGATTTTTGATGGAGATCTGGTGATCTATTCCCGGGATGACGCGCTGAACGCCAACGGATATACCGGAGATTTCGGCATGGGCGGCGGAATGCCCTGGGGAAATGAATCCAACGTTTCCGAGAGCGTGGAGGTGCTCAGCGCTGAAGAAACCTATGTGCTGATTACCGGCGGCAGCCTGACCATCGTCAACGCCACGGGCCAGGACGCGGACGGCATTGACTCCAACGGCTGTCTGTACATCACTGGCGGCGATATACGCATCAGTCTTTCCGACGACGACACCAACAACGCTATCGATTACGGCAGTGAAAACGGTGGCGTGGCGGAAATCAGCGGCGGAACCATCCTCGCCGGCGGCGGTTCTCAGATGGTGGAAGGCTTCGCCGCTTCCTCCGCCCAGTGCTCCATCCTGTACAACATCATAGACGGCGTGGAAGCCGGCGCCCTCGTCACCCTGACGGACGTGGAGGGAAACACGCTGCTTTCCGGTGAAGTGGCCTGTGGCTTCTCTTCCCTGATTCTCAGCTGCCCGGAGATGCAGATGGGCGAAACCTATACCCTGACCATCGATGGCAGCGCTGAGGAAATCACCCTTTCAGAAGTATCCTCCACCTACGGAGACGCGCAAAGCGCCTTCTTTGGCGGAAACGGGAATGGAGGCGGCAGACAGTTCATGAGCGGAGGTCAGGGTGGCTTCGGCCGGATGGATTTCTCAGGGGATGATTCTGAACAACCCTCCCCGCCAATTTGGAACGATGAAAGCAGCGAAGACGGCGCCATGCCCTCTCCCCCGGATTGGAGCAATGAAAACAGCGAAGAGGGCTCCATGCCCTCTCCGCCGGATTGGAGCAGCGAAAGCAGCGAAGACGGCGCCATGCCCTCTCCTCCCGATTGGAATCAGGAGAACGGCATCGGTGGCATGCCCTTCCCTGCCGATCAAAGCCTGGCGGAGAACGCCGCCGACGTCTCCGCCGCCAACGAAACAACCAGCTGGCTGCTGATCGGCGTCTCCCTCCTGGCGCTCCTGCTCGGATTGATCATTGCCGCCGTGAGCAAGGGAAAGAACCTGTTCTAAAGAATCTCCCCTATTTCATAAAGCCCTCTCCCAGGCGGAGAGGGCTTATTGATTGGCTTTAAAAGCTTCCTTTGTTGTTTTTCAACCCAATTTTATACCTTGGAAATCAGCGGATGCAGCCGCAAGGTCAGCAGCGCGGCCAGGGTCAGCTTTACGGCGTCCGGAATCAGATAAGGGAAAACACACCAGCCCAGGGCCGTTCCCAGCGAAATGGGCCCCGTGGCCCGGGCATACACAATCATGAACCAGGCGGTGCCAAAGGCGTAGCAGAGCAGGATGCCCACCGCCATGGAAAGGATCAGGGGCCAAAGCTTCCGGCCAAAGCGCCGCACCGCCAGCCCCACGACCAAGGCCGTAAAGAGGAAGCCCACAATATAGCCTCCCGTGGTTCCCAGCAGAGCCCCCAACCCGCCCCGGAATCCGGAAAACACGGGCACACCGATGGCCCCCAACAGAATATATCCCCCCACGGACCAAAGCCCCAGCTTCAGCCCCAGCAGCCCTGTCACCAGGCAAACGGCAAAGGTCTGCAGGGTAAAGGGAATGGTCATGGGAACGGAAATCCAGGAACAGACGGCGATGAGAGCGATGCTCAGGGCCACATAGGTAATATCCCGGGTAGAAAGTTTCCGCATCACAAAAAGTCCTCCCAACTCAAAATTCGAGAGGGAGGATAACAGCTTTTTGCTATATTGTCAACCACAAATTACTTATTTGGTTGACAATTATTCAAATTGCGCGGCATAGAGCTGATGATAGAATCCCTTTTGATCCATCAGCTGCCGATGGGTGCCCTGTTCCACCACATCCCCATCCCGCAGCACCAGGATCTGATCCGCGTGCTCGATGGTGGACAGGCGATGGGCGATGACGAAGCAGGTTTTATCCTTCATCAGCTCCCGCATGGCCTTCTGAATCTCCCGCTCCGTAGCGGTATCCACGTTGGAGGTGGCCTCGTCCAGGATCAGCATGGGTGCATCATACAGCATGGCCCGGGCAATGGTCAGCAGCTGTTTTTGCCCCTTGGAGATGTTTCCGCCGTCCTCGCTGATTATGGTGTTATACCCCTGAGGCAGGCGCATGATGAAGGGATGAATGCGGGCAGCCTTGGCCGCGGCGACGACCTCCTCCATGGTAGCGTTCTCCCGGCCATAGGCGATGTTGTCAAAGATGGTGCCATGGAACACCCAAGTATCCTGCAGCACCATGGCATAGGCCCCCCGGACGCTGGTGCGGACGGCGGTGCGAATTTCCTGGCCATCCACCCGAATCACCCCGCTGTCCGGGTCATAAAAGCGCATCAACAGATTGATGATCGTGGTCTTTCCCGCGCCGGTAGGCCCTACAATGGCAATCAGCTTGCCAGCGGGGGCCTGCAGGTTCAGATCATGCAGGATGGTCTTCTCTGGATCGTATCCAAAGGCCACATGCTCCACGGCCACATCCCCCTGCACGTTTTCCAACAGTCGGGCCTGGGGCGCGTCCGCGATCTCCTCCTGCTCATCCAGCAGCGTAAAGACCCGTTCCGCCGCCGCCAGGGCGGAGAACAGCTCGTTAAACACCTCCGCAATGGCGTTGATGGGCCCGGCGAACTTCCGGCTGTACAGCACGAAGGAGGAAATCCGCCCCAGATCGATGCGCCCGTTCATATACAGCACACCGCCCAGCAGGCCAATGAGGCTCAGACCCAGGTTGTTGATAGCCGTCATGGTGGGCCCGATGGTAACGCCGTAATGCTCCGCATCGGAGAAGGCCTCCGCCGCTTCCGTGTTGATGCCGTCAAACCGGTCGTCCACCCGGTTTTCATAGGCATAGGCCAGAATGGTCTTCTGGCCGGAGAGCATCTCCTCCACAAAGCCGTTCATCACGCCATAGCTCTTGGACCGCCGGGCATACCGTGGCTGGGTTTTCTTCCGCATGAACACCGTATATCCAATGGCTACAGGCGCGGTCACCAGCGTTAGCACCGACAGGGGCAAGGAGATGGACACCATCATCACCAGGGAACCTACCACGGTAATCACACTGGACAGAATCTGCACGATGTCCGTGGCCATGCTGGTGGAAATAACGTCGATATCATAGCTGACCCGGCTAATGATATCCCCCGCCTGGTGCCGGTCAAAATAGCCCACTGGCAGGCGCATCAGCTTATCGAAAACATCCTGTCGCATCTGCCGGGCCATGCGTTTGCTGACCACGGTCATGATGAGGCTGATGCCAAAACCCAGCAGAGCGGACCCTACATAGCACAGCAGCATCAGCCGGGCATTGTGCCACACGGCGTCAAAGTTCACCTTCCCCGCCCCCGCGGCCGCCTCCCGAATGGCGTTGCCTGCCAGGCTGGGTCCCCACAGGTTCAGCAGGTTGCTGACAAAGCTGAGCAGGATGACGCCGGCAATCACATATTTCCAGGGTCCCAGATAGCGAAGCAGCCGACGAAGGGCGCCCCGGGTATCCTTGGGCTTGCGCATCACCGTATCTCTCTTCGCCATTTTCTTATTCCACCTTTTCGCTCATCTGGGTTCGATAGATATCCTGATATTCCGGGCAGGAGGCCATCAGCTGCGCATGGGTTCCCCGACCGATCATCTCCCCTTCATGCAGCACGATAATCTCGTCCAAATTCATGATGGAGGAAATCCGCTGGGCTACCACCACGGTGGTGGCAGCGCCATGATGCTCCCGAATAGCCCGGCGCAGCTCCGCATCCGTCCGATAATCCAGGGCGGAGGAGGCGTCATCCAGAATCAAAATCTCCGGGTTTGCCGCCAGGGCCCGGGCGATTAACAGTCGCTGCTTCTGTCCCCCGGAGAAATTCGCCCCGTGGATGGCCGCCTCGTGGTCATAGGCGTCCTCGTATTCCTCGATGAATCCCCGGGCCATGGCGTCCTTGGCCGCCCGGCGCAGCATGGGATCATCCACCTCCCGGCCAAAAACCACGTTCTCCCGGATGGTATCCGCAAAGATGGCGTCGTTTTGGAAAACCACACCGAACTTCCGATGCAGGCTGTCCCGATCATAGGAGCGGACGTCTCTTCCCGCCACGAATACATGCCCCTCCTGCGGATCATAGAAGCGCATCATCAGGTTGACAATGCTGGTTTTTCCGCTGCCCGTGGCGCCGATAATGCCCAGGCCGCCGCCTTTTTTTACCCGGAAGGAAATATCCCGCAGGCATTGCTGCCGCTCCTCCCCCAGGAACTGGCCATGGGTTTCGCCGGATTCATCCTCATCGTAATGGAAGGTCACATGGTCGAAAACCAACTCCTCTTCCTCGGGCAGATCGGTCTCGCAGGCCTCCGGGGGCAGGGGCGTCAGCTCCTCCGGGGTGTTCACTACCTCCGCAATGCGGTTAGCGGAGGCATTGGCTTTGGACATCATCATGAAGATCCGATTTAGGCCCATAACGCCCATGAGGATCATATTGAAATAGGTCAAGAAGGCCAGGATCACCCCCGGGGCGGTGTATCCGTCATTGACCCGGCGGGCGCCGATCAGCACTACCAATGTCAGCCCCACGTTCAGAAACAGGGTCACGATGGGCCCCGGCAGGCTCATGATGACGCTGGCCTTGATTTCCTGCTTGGCCATGGCGGAATTGGCCTCCCCGTACCGCCGCTCCTCATAGGGCTCCTTGCTCAGGGCCTTCACCACCCGGATGCCGGTAATATTTTCCCGCATGATGCGAACCAGGTTATCCATCCGCTTCTGCACCTCATCGTACAACGGAATGCCCTTCCAGGAGACGAAGGACACCAGCACGATCATGATGGGCGCCATGACGCACAGAATCATGGCCAGACCCGTATCCATGGTCAGGGTAATGGCGATGCCCCCCAGCAGCATGATGGGCGCGCGAATCCCCATGGTCTGAATCATGCGGACAAAGCTTTGTACATTGTAGGTATCGCTGGTCATCCGGGAGATCAGGGAGGGCAGCCCCACCTGATCCATCTGTCGGCCGGAGAGATTCAGGGCCGTATGAAACAGATCCCGCCGGATATAATAGGTGCTGTCCCGGGCCACCTTGACGCTCATGCGGTTGGCCGTGATGTTCAGCCATCGGGTCGCCAGGGTTAAAAGCAGCATCAGCCCGCCCCAGGCCACCACGATCCATGCGCTGTCCGCCGCAGGAACCACGTTATCCAGCAAATGCTCCAGCACGTAGGGAATCAGCAGCTCCGTTCCCGTCCCCGCCAGCTTCACCAGCATGACCGCCAGAATAAACCAGCGATAGGGTCGAACATATTTCCAGATCAATTTCATCTCCAGCGATATCTCCTTCGGCGCGGGCTTCTCCTTCCCAGCGCGATTCTTATTTTACATCGCTTTTGGGTCAGGCTCAAGTAGGTTTTTTCAAAGGTATAGGTCCATCTTCCCGTATATCCGCTGAGGGGATGTAACAAAGCTCCTGCCACGCGCTACGCAGCAGGAGCCTCCGTTTACCGATCATGTCTTCAGACATATCGCTCAATCACTGTATTCCATTTTCCCTTTTTACTGCGGGATTCTGCCCCCAGGTATCGGAATCTGCCCATTCCCCGAACGGAGATGATCTGTCCCTCCCGGGGCTCCGCGTCCGTCCGCAGGCATTCCGCGCCATCCAGGAACACCTTTCCCGCCGAAAAGAGGCTCTGAGCGTTTCCCCGGCTCAACTGGAAGGCATGGGCCACCAGGGCGTCCATTCGCTCGGAGGCCACCTGGATGACCTCCCGCCGGGTCCGGAACAGTTCCCCCGCCGGCGGCGCGGAAACCCGGACCGCCTTTATGGAGGTATGGCGCACGGAGCTGAGGCTGTCGCAGATGAAGTCCGCGATCCGCTCCGCGCAGAAAACCCAGGCTTCCTTTTCCCGCAGGATGATATCCCCCAGCAAGCTGCGCTCAAACCCCAGGCTCATCAGGGACCCCAGCACATCCCGATGGCTCATGTCCCCGGCGAATTTCGCCCCCAGGGGAGAGATGCGGAGGCAGGCCAGGGGAAAAAGATCCTTCTCTTCCGCCGTGACGCCGAAGCCCGCCATCACCCTTTCGCAGCCCTCCGCCCCGCCGAAGAGCAAAATCTCCGGCTGGGGCAGGCTGGGGCGAATGCGCGTAAAAATAGTCTGTTCGCTGAGATCCAGGAAATCCGTGTAGCAGGGAATCCCCCGGCTCCAGGATCTTTCCGCCAGCTCCCGCAGGCGTTTTTCCGTCTATGTATCCATGCTTTCCACCCGTGCAGCTGTTTTCAGCCTTCCCTTAAATCCCCAACATCCGGGCGGCCTTCAGCACCGTCACCTGGGTTTTCGCGTCCGAAATCCGCCCGGCCATCACTTCCTCCACCAACTCCGCCAGGGGCACGGTGAAAACGTCCAGGAATTCATCCTCGTCCAGATGGCGCTCCCCGGGGTGCAGCTTCCGGGCCATGTACATGCTGATGTATTCATCGCTGTAGGCGGGAGCGGGGTGGAAATCCCCCAGGTCGATCCATTCCTCCGCCGTGAAACCCGTCTCCTCCCGCAGCTCCCGCTGAATGGCGGAGAGCCGGTTTTCCTCCTTGCTGTCCAGCTTGCCGGCGGGGATTTCCGTAATCACCCGGTCGATGGGATAGCGGTATTGCCGCTCCACGATCACCTGCCCGTCCTCCGTGACGGGGATGACGCATACCGCGCCGATGTGGCGGATGATCTCCCGATGGGCCAGGTTGCCGTTAGGCAGAGTGACGGCGTCTTTTTTCACATGGAGGACGAAGCCGTCAAAGATGTCTTCGGAGGAGACCCGCTCCTCGCGGAGGGAGGTTAATTCATGATTTTTATCGATATTCATTTTCACACTCTTTCAAAGTCAATTCGCCGCGCTCTAGCGCGGCGAATCGGTTTTATGCTTTGGGCTGAATGGTGGCCTTGATGCGGCGCACGCCGGCGGAGGAGGATTCCTCCTTCTGAATCTTGAAGGAGCCCAAATCCCCGGTGTTTTCCGCGTGGGGGCCGCCGCAGATCTCGAAGCTGTACTCGCCCATCTTGTAGGTCCGCACCCGCTCGCCGTACTTGTTTTCGAACAGGCCGATGGCGCCCTTGGCCTTGGCCTCCGGCACGGTCATTTCCTCGCAAACCACTGGCACCTTGGCGTCGATGGCCACGTTCACCAGCCGCTCCACCTCTTTGATCTCTTCCGGCGTCATCTTCCGGCCGAAGGAGAAGTCGAACCGCAGCCGCTCCGCCGTGATGTTGGAGCCCTTCTGGGCCACCTCGTCCCCCAGCACCTTCCTCAGCGCCGCATGCAGCAGATGGGTGGCGGTGTGCAGCCGGGCCGTCTGCTCGCTGTTATCCGCCAAGCCACCCTTGAACTTCTGGTCCGCGCCCTGATGGCTCAGCTCCTGATGCTTCTTGAACCGCTCCGCGAAATCATTTTCATCAATGGCCAGGCCCTTTTCCGCTGCCAGCTCCCGGGTCATCTCGATGGGGAAGCCATAGGTATCATACAGTTTGAAGGCGCTGCGGCCATCCATGGTGCCCAGGCTTTCCATCCGGGTCTTCACCGCCGCCTCCAGCGCCGCCGCGTCTCCGGCCTTAGCCGCCTCGATGATGGGCATCATATCGGGGGAGGGGCGCAGCTTCTTACTTTCCGCCAGCTCCTTCGCCAGGGCCACCTTGTCCGCCGCCCCCAGGATGCCCTCCAGCAGGGCCCGGGTCTGCACCACGTTGTTATATACCTTCTCGAATTCCTTCTCGCCCTGCTTCAAGGTCCGGGCGAAGCGGCCTTCCTCCAGCTGCAGCTGTTCCAGCACGAAGGCGGCGTTCCGCTCCAGCTCGGGATAAACCTCCTTATACTGGTCGATAATGACCCGGGCGATCTCCACCGTGAAGCCCTCGGGCATGCCCAGCTGCATGCCGTAGCGCACCGCCCGGCGGATCAGCCGGCGAAGGATATATCCCTGGTCGGTGTTGGAGGGGCTGACTCCCCGGTCATCCCCCAGGATGAAGGTGGAAGTCCGCATATGGTCCGCGATGATCCGGAAGGCCTTGGTGGTCCCCTCCTCCGCGCCGTATTCCTTGCCGCTCAGCTCCGCGATGCGGGCCAGGATCTGGGCGAAGGCGTCGATCTCGTAGACACTCTTCTTCCCGTTCAGCACGCACACCGTCCGCTCCAGGCCCATACCCGTGTCCACGTTCTTCTTGGCCAGGGGTTCATACTTGCCCTCCGCGGTCTTGTTATACTGCATGAAAACGTCGTTCCAGATTTCCAGATACCGGCCACAGGAGCAGGCGGGGGAGCAATCCGGGCCGCAGGGCTCCTTGTCGGTGATGATGAACATCTCCGTGTCGCTGCCGCAGGGGCCGGTGATGCCGGCGGGGCCCCACCAGTTGTTTTCCTTGGGCAGGAAGAACAGGTTCTCCTCCTTCACGCCGCAGTTCCGCCACAGGTTGTAGCTTTCCTCATCCCGGGGGCAATCCTCGTCCCCCTCGAACACGGTGAAGGCCAGCTTATCCTTGGGCAGGCCCAGATATTCCGGGCTGGTCAGGAATTCCCAGCTCCAGGGGATCATGTCCTGCTTAAAATAGTCTCCCAGGCTCCAGTTCCCCAGCATCTCGAAGAAGGTCAGATGGCTGGGATCCCCAACGTCGTCAATATCTCCGGTGCGAATGCACTTCTGCACGTCCGTCAGCCGGGTGCCGGCGGGATGGGGCGTGCCCATCAGATAGGGCACCAGGGGGTGCATGCCCGCCGTGGTAAACAGCACGGTGGGATCATTTTCCGGAATCACGGAGGCAGAGGCAATCCGATGATGTCCCTTGGATTCCATAAAGGCTAAAAACTTTTCCCGCAGCTCGGCGGAGGTAATCTCTTTCATTTGAACGTTCTTCCCCTTCCCGTATTCATCGAAAAAACATATCCGGCGCCCCAGGGCGCCGAGCGCTATTATAGCAAATGGGCCTGGCGATTGCAAGCCTGCGCCGCCCCTGAAAAGCAAAGGTTTGGGCGGTTCCTCCTCCCTCGGCATCAGATCACAATCTCCCCCGGCCGATATCCCCGGGGTAGCTCCTCCTCCTCCAGGAAGGAGAAATCCGGATCCTCCAACACCGGCAGGAAGGCCTCGTAGGGGCAGCTCTCCATCTCCCGGCCATAGCTGGTCTGCCCGAACCAGCCGCCCTCCTTGTGCTTCTGGTTCAAATCCCGGGTAAACTTGGTCCGGTTGCAGCAGTCGTGGACCACCAGGGGCCAGCCCTCCTCCGCCGCTTCCTTCATCAGCCGGAGGGTGATTTCCCGGCTAAACAGGGGGCTCAGATATCCCATGCGGTAATAGTACAGGTTCTCCCCCCAGTAATTCCCCAGGTTGTTCTCGTTCAGATGCAGCTCCGCGCAGTTCATAAAGTCGATGTCCGTGGCCAAAATCCGCGCCTTTTTCTCCTGGAACTGGGCCTCAAATTCCCGGGTCATGGGGGTCTCAATGCCCACCTGAGGGATGTATTGCTTCGCGATACCCATGCTTTCAATCACCTGATCCGCCGCGTTCGAGGCCCCCAGGTTGAACCGGATCTCCTCCAGCCCCGCCTCCCCCAGGGCCCGAAGGCGCTCCTCCGTGGCCCCCAGGCCATTGGTGTACAGATGCTGATGCACCCCTGCCTCGTGGAATCGGCGAATAATGCCATAATATTTCTCGATTTCCATGAAGGGCTCCAGGTACACATAGGCGATGCCCGTAGGCTTCCCCTGGATGGCGAAAAGAAGAGGCAGATCCTCCTCCCGATATTTCCCGCCGCCAATTTCCCAGTATCCCTCCCCGATGGGCGGGATGGCGTCCAGCACCCCATAATCATAGCAGAAGGGGCAATGAGCGTTGCACTTGTTGGTCTTCCGCACGGCGCTGAGCCCCGTACCCGTCAGACAGGAGCGGCATCCCTTCGGAAACTTGTCCTCCGGCCCCACATAATAGGTCCGGGGGCCCGCTCCCATGCCCTGGAGGCCAGGGATTTCCGCCTGCATCCGGGCGAACCGGGCCTCCGCCGCCCGCTCGATCTGACTGAAGGTGGCCAGGGCAATCTCCTGCTGCCGGGGACCCAGGGGCTGCTCCTCCGGCAAAGCTGCGAAGAACTGGAACCATTGCAGCGCGTCCTTTTTGGAAATATTCATGCCCTTTGCCCTCCAATTATTACAAAAAAATTACAATTTTGTTGACATTTTGTGCATTATCCGGTATCATGGAGAAACCGGAAGGTTTTTTCCGGATTCTGATTCCATGAGGATCTGTCATGAAACGAATGATTTCGGCTTTCTCAGCGCTTTCATTGCTGTTTTATAGCACCGCCCTGGCTTATACGAAGAACAGCGAGGGCCTCTATGTGGACGAAAGCGGCGCCATTATCGAGGATTACTGGGATGATGCCGCCGGCCTCTACATTGTGAATGGCATTGGCTACCCCATCGAAAACGCCGATAGCGCTGCCCCCGCCGCCAGTTCCTCCTCCGCCTCCAGCGGAGCCATGGTGGTCAATTCCTCCGATGGCTCCTCCGACCCAACGGCGGGCCTGCAGGTGAACCCGGATGGCAGCGTCACGGTCCAGTCCGGCCAGATTCAAATTGAGGATCCGGCCTCCACCGGCTCTGGTCATCTGACCCAGGCGGAATGGGCCGCTCGATGGGCGAAATATACCGCAGCCAATGGCACTACCACCGGCACGGTGTATATGGACGATGCCGGCAACGTCTTTCCCGCGGAAATCGAGGCTCTGGGCCTGGGCCGCAGCACCATTCGCCTAGAAAATAAGCAGCAGCTCATCGTCCCCACCTCTTCCCTGCGATGGGACACGGAGGCCCCGGAGGATAAGCTGCTGGCCCTGGTGACCCCGGCCAAGCAAACCTATCTTACCCTCCGGGCCAAGAAAAGTCAAAAAGCCTTCGTCATGGCCCATTGCGATAAATGCAAGGTGCTGCGGGTCATCAGCGTCGGCAAAACCTGGACCATGGTGGACGATGAAGGGGTTCGGGGCTATGTGCTAACCATGGGGCTTACCTTCTTCGACAACGCGCCCAAGCAGTACGCCGCCGGCATCATTACCGTCAAGGGCAAAACCCCCAGCGGCAACACCGTGCACGTCCGCTCCGCCGCCAAGAACACTGCCCGGCAGATTGCGGAATATCCCGTGGGCACCCCCATCACCGTCTTTGCCCAGGATGACAAATGGAGCGAAATCGACGTGGCCGGGCTCCATTGCTACATTCTGTCCGAATTCGTCACCCTGCAGGAGCCCTTAATTCTGGCGGACGCCGGCGGGGAAATTACGATGGAGCCTTAATCCACCACCGGCCCCAGGTTCTCGAAAAGATCATCGTGTCGCTCATCCTGCCCCACCAGGCTGCGATAGAGTCCAAAGAGGCTGCAATCCCCGGGGCCAAAATCCTCCACCTTGTATTCCGTTTCCTGCTGGCTGATGTGGCAGGCGAAGGCCGCTTCCGCCACCTGGAAGGCCGTCCGGCCCCCAAACTCCGGCAGGGGGACGCGCCAGTCAAAGTCGATGACGTTTTCCGGATACAGGTGTAAATAGCATTTCGGTACATCCCATGTCCCGTATTCCGCGTAGGAATCCGGGAATTTTTTTTCGTCCGCCGCCAGCTCCAGCCCCTGAATCACGGCATCCGCACAGGCTCGATGGGCTCCATGGCCGTATTCGCCCTTGATGTCATGGGTAATGACCACCTCAGGCCGGAAGCGCCGAATCCATCCCGTCACCGTCCGATAAACCACCGTCTTGTCCCATCGCTTGTACTGATCCTTCAGGGACAGGCTGAAGAAATCCCGAAAATGGCCGAACACGGGGTAATTCTTCACCCCGCAGGTCCATAATCCGTCCAATTCCTCCAGCCGGCGCCGGGGCAGGGTGGGCACCATGATACAAACCTGTACCGCCTTCTTTTCCACCCCTGCGTATCGGGGCAGAATCCCCCCGAACCACAGAATCTCATCGTCCGGGTGCCCTGCCACCAGCATCAGGTCCGCCTTCTCTGCTGGTTTCTGCCAAACCTGCACCTCCGGGGGTAATTCCCCTTGGCCGTAAACATGGATCTCCGCCAGGGGCATGGGCGGGGATTTCTTTTCCCCCGCCGGGTTGGCGATGCGGAACTCCTTCGTCCCCTCCGGCAGGGCCAGATAGTCAGAAAGGAAGATACCCTCCGTCCGGCCATATTCCGTCCATTCCCCCGCTTCGTCCTTCACCTGGACCGCCACCACGTGCTCATGCTCGTACCATTGCAGCCAGACGCCGCTGGCCTCCTCCCCTTCCGGCACGGAGACCTGGATGCTTGCCCCCTCCCCGGCGTAGGAGTTCCAATAGGTGCGATAGTTCCCGTCCATCGCCTTCTTGAATTCCTTCTTCTTCGAGCCCGGCAGCAGGGTGCATTCCGAGGTTATGTCCCGGGCAGGTGCCGCCGCGGCGAAGGCGGCCATGGCCAGTATCACCCCGAAGATCAAAGCTCCCCATTTCTTTTTCATCCGTTTTCCCTTCCCTTCGAAAAACAAGGCGCCTCCCGGCGCCTTGTGAAATTTGCTTTTCTGGGTTCCTTATGCCGCGTCCAGCTCCTCGAAGGCTTCCTTCCCTCGAATCATGATGATCAGCCCTACCAGGAACAGGGCAATGAGAGCCAACACCCCGAAGCTGGATCGTCCGGTCCATCCACCGATCAGGGAATAGAGGAAGGGCCCCAACACCGAGGCAAACTTGCCAAAGATATCAAAGAAACCGAAGAACTCGTTGCTCCGCTCCTTGGGAATCAGCTTGCCAAAATAGCTCCGGCTCACAGCCTGAATGCCGCCCTGCACAGTGCCCACCAAGGTCGCCATGGCCCAGAACAGAATGGTGGAGAAGGAAATGGCGCTGCGGAAACGGGTGATGGCACCGTCTTCGCCGCCGCCGGACTGCAGGAAGCTCTCCGCCGCTGCGAACACCTGACCGATCTCCTCGTCTCCCAGCTCTTCTTCCGTCAGCCCAGCCTTCATTTCAGCAATCTTTGTCGCCGCGTCCTTGTCCGTAAAGAGCCCCGCCACCTCGTCCCGCAGGGAAAGGGCCTTTTCACCTTGGAGCTCCGCCAAGGGCTCCGTGTATTCCGCCTGCGTCGCCTGCTCATAGGCCGCCTGATGGGGCTCCAGGGAGAAACCCATGTAGAAGCCCACCACGCAGATCAGGGTGTAGAGGATAATCGCGCCAATCAGCGCCTTCCGGGCCGTCACCTTCGCCGCGATGTTGGCGAAGATGATGGAGCAGGGCATGGCTACAATCTGGGTCACCAGCAGGGCCAGAATCATCCCCACCGTGCCCAGCCCTAGCACCGTGCCATAGGCCGTGCTGATGCTGATGATGGTTCCCACGCCGTCGATGTAGAAGAAATAGGCCAGCACGAAGAGGAGCAGTCCCTTCCGCTGGAAGATTTCCTTCGCCGTGCGCCCAACGCTGCGGAAAATCTGGCCGATGCTGTTATCCTTGGTCTTTTCCACATAGTGGGTCTGCTCCACGTTCTTCAGGAAGGGGAGAGAGAACACCAGCCACCAGACGCTGGTAATCAGGATGGAAAATTTCTGCGCAATGGGATTGCTGTATCCCAGAATCAGCAGCACCGCGATGCTGATCAGGAAAGGAATGGTGCTGCCCCCGATGTACCCCATGGCGTATCCCCAGGAGGAAACCTTGTCCATCCGCTCATCCGTGGTCACATCCGTCAGGAAGCTATCATAGAACAGGCAGGATCCGGAGAAGCCAATGCGGCTCAGGATGTAGCCCACCAGCATGAGCTTCCAGTTGTTCATCACCAGGGCGATCAGGAAGGTGAACACCACGCCCACCAGCATGAACAGGGTGAACAGCTTTTTCTTCATGCCCTTATAGTCCGCCACCGCGCCTAAAATCGGCGCCAGAATAGCGACCACAAAGGTGGCGATGGAGGTGCCATACCCCCACCAGATATCCCCGGCTTCCCCAGCGATGGAAACAAAGATCGTCGGGAAAATTGCCGCCATAATGTTGGTGGCATAGATGGAGTTGGCCCAGTCGTACATGATCCAGCTCCACTCTTTTTTCGTGAATCGCTTTTCCCTTTTCTCCCCCTGCTTTGCCATAGTCTTTCCTCCTCGTCAGTCGTTCATGCGAAGGGATGTTTCTCTCCCACACGCACCCGCGAAACGAATTTTCACCTTTTTCCTATGCTACGCAGTGCTTTCCTTACCTTTCCTCCCAGGGTCTTCTCCTTCTTCTCCGCCACCGCCGCAGCCAGCGCCCCCGCGCGATAATCGTTGTTGTCCGGCTCCCGTCTCACCGCTTCCCGAAAGCTTTGATGGGCGGAGTGATACTGCTCCAGCTGCATCAGGACGCGCCCCTGGGTGTAATACCAGGCCGCGTCCCTGCTTTCCGCCCGGGCCAGCTGCCGCAGGGCGTTCTCTGGCTTGCCCTTTTGCAGCATGCGCTCCGCCAGAGTCACCGCCTCCTCCCCGGACAGCTCCTGCTGATAGGCCGGGTTTTGCCGAGGCGTAGCCAGCCGCAGTGCTTCCTCATAGGCCAGATTCAGCCGGATCATTCGCTCCTGGGCCGCCGCCTTCTCCTGCGGATCCTGCACCCGGTCCGGGTGGCATTGCTTCACCAGAGCCCGGTAGGCCCTGCGAATCTCCTCCGGATCCGCCCAGGCTCGAAGCCCCAGCTCTTCAAAGGGGGTACTCATCCTTGGCCTGCTCCCCCTTTATTCCCACTCCCGGCTGATTTCCGCGCCCAGGGAACGCAGCTTTTCTTCGATATGTTCATATCCCCGGTCTATATACCCGGGCTCATAAATCTCCGTTACACCCCGGGCCATGAGCCCGGCGATAATCAGCGCCGCCCCGGCCCGCAGATCCGTAGCCGTCAGCGGTGCGCCGTATAGCTCCGTCACGCCCTCGATGATGGCCGTCCGGTCCATAATCCGAACCTGGGCTCCCATGCGGCGAATCTCGTCCAGATGGCGGAAGCGCTGTTCAAAAATCGTTTCCTCCACAAAGCTGGTGCCCTTCACCGTGGTCAGCAGGGCGCTCATGGGCTGCTGCAGATCCGTGGGAAACCCGGGGTAGACCTGGGTCTTGATGTTGATGGCCCGCTTGGGCCCTGCCGCCCGCACGCGGATGGCGTCGTCATAATCCGTCACCCGAACGCCCATCTCCAGCAGCTTGGCGCTCAAGGCGTCCATATGCGTGGGGATGCAGCCCTGAATGGTCACATCCCCGCTGGTGGCCGCCGCCGCAATCATCAGCGTCCCGGTCTCGATCTGATCCGGAATCACGGCATAGGTGGTGCTGTGCAGATATTGCACCCCGCGTATGCGGATAATATCCGTCCCAGCGCCTTTGATCTTGGCGCCCATGCTGTTTAAGAAATTAGCCAAGTCCACAATGTGGGGCTCCTTGGCCGCATTATAGATCGTTGTCTTTCCCTTGGCCTTGGCAGCGGCCAGCATAACATTCACCGTGGCCCCCACCGTCACCATGTCGAAGAACACATCGCCTCCGGTCAGCTCCTCGCTCCGGGCCCGCAGAATCCCTCTACGCTCCTCCGCCTCGGCCCCGATGGCCTGCATGCCCTTCAGGTGCTGGTCCACCGGCCTGCTGCCAATTTCGCAGCCCCCAGGGGTGGGCACATTAGCCCGGCCGCAGCGGCCCAGCAGCGCCCCCAAGAGGTAGTAGCTGGCCCGCAAGCGCTGGGCATTTCGGTAGGAAACCGTGTCCCCCTCCGCGGAACGGGGATCCACCGTCATCCGGTCCCCCGGCGTGTAATCCACCTGGGCCCCCAGCTCCCGCAAAATATCCACCAGGGCGTGTACATCCTCGATATCCGGAAGATTCTCAATCGTGCAGGGCTCATCACATAGCAGGGAGGCTGGAATCAACGCCACGGCGGTATTCTTGCCGCCGCTGACCTGAACCACGCCTTCCAGGGGATTCCCCCCCGTGATCAGCATCCTCTCTTTCCCGGGCATGAGCGATGTACCTCCCTCGCGCTTGCTAAAAGTGTCCGAGGCTTATTATACACATTTCCACGGGGCCTGACAAGTCGCAGAGCAAGGGGACGAAAAACCTCTTCTATGATATCCTTTATTCTTATACATTTTCCGGAGCTGGAGTTGCGGTGGGTTCGATGGTTTCCACCGCCACCACCTCCGCAGGGAGGGGCGTGCTTTCCGGCACAGGCGTTTCCGCAGGCTCTGGCTGAGCCATCATCGCGTCCAGGGTCTTCTGGTCCACCTCGCCGGAGGCGTAAATGCCATTGGCTTTCTGGAAACTCTTGACCGCGTTCACCGTTCCATTCAACATTTTCCCGCCCACATATCCGGTGTAGAAGCCCAGCTCCGCCAGCCGGGTCTGCACCCAGAAAACCTCCGGGCCTTCGCTGTTCTTCCGCAGGCGGCGGTTGCCCAGCTCTGGCTGCTGCGTGGCGTCATAGTCCGGCTCCGGCGTGGGGACCGGCGTTTCCACCGGAACTGAGGTTCCTTTTTTCAGGTTCGGCAGCTTCAGGGCATCCCGCAGCTCCGGATCCGCCGGCAGATCCTCCCGAATGGAAACCACAGTGCCGGCACCGATATTTTCATACACCCATTTAGCGTCCTCCACCGTCAGGCGGATGCAGCCATGGCTGGCCCGGGTTCCCAGAGCCTTATAGCTGGAGGTTTTCATGGCGTCCAGGCTCACCGCCGTATAAATCACGGAGTGGAAAGCGATGGAGGCGTTGATTCGTGTCCAGTACCGGGCGTAGCTATTGCCCCATTTGGGGAAGACGCACCATTTGGCGTGCCGCCCGTTCAGCACCCAATCCCCTACGTCGCTGGGGTTCGCCTTGGTGCCCGTGGAGCAGATCATCCGCCGCACGGGCACGGTGTATTCGCCATGCTCGTCCCGGCCATACACTGTGGTCACCTGGTTGGTCACGTCCACGGTGATGGCGAAGGGTACGGGAGTGGGCGTGGGGGTGGGCTTGGGCGTCGCGTCCGGCATGACGATGTATCTATCGTTAAAGATCACATTCCAGGTATCCTCATCCACCTGGCCCGTTTCCTTCATGCCATTTTGCACCTGAATCGCCTTCACCGCCCGCAGGGTTTGCTTGGCAAAGTTGCCGCTGACCGGGCCAGCATAATATCCCAGATCCGTCATCCGCTGCTGCAGCTGCTTCACCAGGGCGCCACTGGAACCGCTCTTTAAGGTTTTGGTATAGGGCACATAGTTGTCCGGCATAACGACACCATTGTTGGCCGCCGTGTCGTTATCGTCCACCAGGAAACTGTTCAAATCCGGCACAGGGGTATTCGTGGCGTCCGGAGAATCTCCGTTGCCCACCGCGCCGGGAGCAAAGAGGGCCTCCTGGGTCAGGGGATCCGCCGCGCCGGTGACGGGCAAGCCGCTTTTCTCCTGAAATTCCCGTATGCTCTTCTGGGTTCCGCCCAGGAAGTTTCCGCTGATCTTTCCCTTGTAGTATCCCAGCTCCATCAGCCGAGTCTGCAGGGCTTTCACTTCCTCCCCGCTGGCCCCGTAGCGCAGGGAGCGGTATTTGGCGGCAAAGAGGCGATTTTGGGTGGCAAAATCCGCAATCCCCGTCTTCTCCAGGCCATAATCCCCCTGGAAACTTTTCACCGCCTCCCGGGTGCCTTCCCGGTATCGGCCGGAGAGGTTGCCGGTGTAATACTTCAGCTCCTGCAAACGGGTCTGGAGCTCCAGCACATCATCGCCCTCGTCGCCATATTTCATCTCCCGGCTGTCCAGGATTTCTTCCTCCAGGTCATCCTCATCCGGCAAGTCATCCGGATCCTCTTCCGCCGGCTCGATCTCTTCCTGGCTTTCGGAAGCGATGGGAACGGTTTCTGTCAGATCGTCCTCCAGGGGCACGGGGATGCCTTCATCCTCTTCTTCCTCCGAGGATTCCAGGCCCTCCTCCAGGCTCTCATCCACCTCCTCCAGGGGAGCAGTTTCCCCCAGGGACAGGGAGGGGATCAGCATCAGGATACTCAAAAAAATACATAAAAAGCGTTTCATGCGCCTCACCTCACAAAGGTTTGGATCTATTTTAACATTTATGTAAGATTTTTGCAATATATAGTTCTGAATTCGTAATTGCTTGTTCCCCTATCCCCCTTCCCCCAAGGGAAGGGGACATTTAGACGGCAGGCGTGCTGCGCCCGCCTGCTCTTTTTTCTACTTTGCCCCCTTTCCCCAAGGAAAGGGGCATTTAGACGGCAGACGGGCTACGCCTGCCTGTCCTTCTTCTTTGGCTGCCTTGCCCTCTGTCTTTTCTCCCCATAAAAACACCGGGAGCTTTCGCTCCCGGCTCCTTTATCCTTTTATTTCACTTCTACCCCTTCATAAGCCTTCGACCAATCCTGTGTATCCTGCTGGCCATAGCCCGCCGGATAATCACCTTCATTTCGGAGGACGAAGCCCAGGTCAATGTTAAAGTTCGTGCTGTCACTGGCCACAGCGAAGGCATCTGTATACGCCACGCTGTCCTCCGATTCCAGCAGAGAGGAAACGATCAGATAGATATCCGTCCGCTTCTGCGTAGGCTTCACCTGCGCAGGCGCGGTCACCTTCAGGGTATACACCGCAGGATACACCTCCCGGAAGAAATACAGCCCGTATTGATCCGTGATGGTTTCCGCCACGGTGACGCCATTGCGAACAAGCTCTACCTTCACATTCGGGATTCCCAACTCTCCGCCATCCTGCCAGCCGTTCTTGTTCAAGTCCAGCCAGCAGAAATCGCCGATGGTGCCGGGCAGCACGCTGCCAATGTTCATCTTCAGCTGATCCTGGCCCATCTTCAAATCAATCAAATCCGACCAGCCCCGGCGTCCCTCCGTTTCCTGGAGGATGGAGATCAGCCCCATTTGCAGCCGTTCATCATCCGGCTCCGCGGCCACCGTGCCTTCCGGCAGCTCCGCCTGAATCCGATAGGCTCCCGGCATCAGGCCGCTAAACCGCCAGTCGCCACTTTCCCCCGTGGTCTGGGTCTGGAGAAGATTCCCCTCCCCATCCAGCAGGCTCACCTTCGCGCCAGAAAGCGTCTGGGTCATATTTCCCCGATCGATCCACACATTGCCCGCCAGGGTGGTATACTTTACCATGCCCAGCACCAGGCCCTCGATGGCCTCCCCTTCACCCAGGGAAATGCCACTGCGGATCAAATGATTTCCTTCCTTGCGGAAGGTATTATCCCCCGCCGGCGGCAGGTCCGTGTTGTCATCCACGGTCAGGGAAACGGTATACCGTCCGGGAATCATGCCAGCGGAGAGGAAGCTTCCATCCTCCCCGGTGGGCAGCAGGGCAAACACTTCGCCGCTGTCCTCGTCGATGATCTGGATGGCCAGACCGCCAGGGGTCTGTTCCCCCTCTTCCTGAATGCCATTGTTGTTTTCGTCCAGCCAGGCCGCCCCCGCCAGATATCCGGGCTTTACGCCGCCGATCTCCTGATCCTCCCAGCGCTGGCCCATGGCGATGGTCAATCTCACCGTCTGTTCATTCTTCCCGGCCGCAATGGGCAGCTGTGTGCCGATGGTCCGGGCGGTCACCAGATCCTCCGGCAGCTGCAGCGTCAGCTGATAGTTGTCCGGATGCAGTCCAGTGATCTTAAATTCGCCATATTCGTCTGAAACGGCCTCTACCGCCGCCAGATCTTCCCGATCCGGGGTCAGGGTGAGCCGCATTCCTGCCAGAACCACGTCCTCCGCCCGCTGGATGCCGGATCCGTCCTCGTTATGGAAGAAGGAACCGGAAATCGCTCCCAGGGTCAGCCCACCGCAGAGGGGGGCCTCCTTCTGGTCCGCCATGCGAAAATCAAACCATTCCCCTCGGCCCACGCCTTCTTCCCCGGAGATGGCGTTATCCCCGCCCGCCTGGGCAAAGATGCCATTCGCCGGCAGCTCATATTCCAGATAATACCGGCCGGGCATCACTGCGTCGAAAAGGAATTCGCCGCTGTCCGTCACCGTGGCGGAGAATTCCTCCCCCGCCTCGCTCATCAGCCGCACCTTCGTGCCCGCCAGCCCCGCTTCATCGCTATCCCGGCGGCCGTTGTCGTTCCGATCCGCGAAAACCATGCCCTTCACCGTGCCCGGCATGATCATGCCCGCGTCCTTGCCGGATACCTCCTGCCCCAGGGGTACCTCGAAGGCTTCGGAATAGCCTTCCCCGCCGTTCAGGTTCAGCATCACATTGCCATCCCCCAGCCGGGTAAAGGCGTATCCCGCCTTCGCCGTCATCCGCAGGCTGTAGCGCCCCGGAGTCAGGCCCGTAAAGCTATAAGCTCCCTTGGCAGAGGTCTGCTTGGTGGCCACCGCCGTCCCCTGGCTGTCCAGCAGCGTGACGCTGACGCCCTGGGAAACCTTCTCGCCGGAGGAAAGGTTGCCGGAGAAATCGTCGTCCATGTATACCGTTCCGCTGACGGAACCATAATAGATGACCCCCACGTTGACCGTGCGGCTTTCCCCGTCCTGAACCTCGAAATCCTTCCAGAAATTCTCCCGGCGGTTGTCCCTGGCCACAAAATGATTGCCCAGGGGATCCTCCACCGCCACGGTGAAATTGCTGCCGTCGTCCGGCAGCACCGCGCGGATGCGGAAGGTGCCGCCCCGCAGGCCGCCCAGGGTATAGCGGCCCTCCTCGTCCGTATAGCTGACCGCGACTTCCTCGTCCTTGTTCTGCTTGATGGCCGTCACCTTGACGCCGGCCATGGGCTTTTCTTCCTCGTCATAGAGGCCGTTATAGTTCGCGTCCAGGAAGGCAATGCCGCTAACGGAGCCCTGCCAGGCAAAGCCGATGTTCTGATCCAGGTCATCACGGCCATCGTTCAGATCCAGGGTCTTGGTGGCCTTGGTTTTCCCTTCCGTGGTAAACACGGATCGATTCTTGCCGCCGGTCTTGCTGTACCGGGTGAACATCATGCCCTCCGGGGCATAGCTGCTGAAGTCGTAAAAACCCGCCCGCAGCCGGTAGATCCGCCAATAACCATTCTCGTCGGAATAGGCTTCAAAGGACAGGCCATTTTTCTGGCCATTCATGGTAATATGCACGCCAGCCAACCGGGGCTCGCTGGCGTCCATAATTCCATCCGCATTGGTATCCAGCCAGCAAACGCCATCCACCACGACGCCCTTCAGCAGGCCCACACCCCGCTCCACGGTTTCTCCCGCGGCCACCTGGATGGGATCGGAATCCTGATTCCCCTCCGCGGAAAAATCCATGATGGACTTATTCAACCCGGTATCCTTTGACTTCCGGTTGAAGCCCCATTGTTCATCCAGATAAACCCGGACGCGATAGCTGCCTGGCGTCAGGCCGGGCAGGGTAATCTCACCATCGGCGTTGGTCTTTCCGCCAGTTACCACCTGGCCGTCAGCGGATACCAGATAAACCTGCACCTCCGCTACGCCCTTTTCATAGACGCTACAGTCGCCGTTGTTGTTGCTGTCGTAAAAAACCTTGATATGGAATGTTCCCGTCTCCGCGCTGGCGGCCAGCTGGCTCACCTCTGGCTCCGCCGTGGGCGCCGCGGTAGCCACCACAGTCTGCTGGGTTAGCTGGGGGGTCTCCACGGCTGTCACAGCAGACTGTGCCTGGGCTTTCGTTTCCGTCTCGGAGGCGGCGCTCGCCGTTTGGGTCACTGCGATGACTCCCACCGTGCCAGATACGGGTGCCGTCGTTTCTGTCGCAGGCGTCTCCTGCTCAGGAGCGGTGGCACTCCCCGTAGTAATCACCGATGTGGCCGTTGCGGGCTGTTCGTTCGATACTGGCAGCGCCGCGCCCTCTGCGGATGGATGCACCAGAATGGGCACATTCACATTGCCGCCATCCAGCATCTCCACCATCACCTGGGCCTCGGATAGATCCCACCCCGCGGGGATGGTCTCCGGCATGGGAACCAGGGTGACCGGATCCGTCCCCTCCACGGTAACGGTGCTCTCCCCAGCCTGAATCACGCCCCGATCCATCCCGCCCTGCATCACGCGGAAGGAGCCGGACAGAGGAACCTGCCCGCTGCTGCCGTCCGCTTGCTCCACGATGCCGCGGAAATAGACGCCCACCGTCATCACATCCGCCGTGGCGGAAGACATCAGGCTAAAAATCAGCGCCAGCGCCAATGCCAGCGGAATGATGCGGGTCCATCCTTTCATGATGCGAAAAGGCCTCCTTTGGGTATTTCGCGCACTCCGTCAAGCGCGGAAAAACTCACGAAGGGGAGCTCCCTTCGTGAGCCAGGGAAAAGGAAACGCTGATTTGCGCAAATCAGCTTGAAAGCATTTTGCTTACGCAGCCCATTTACAAGGGGAGCTACCATCGGCGCTTCCTGTAAAAAATCAGTTCAGCTGTACGGAATGGCGGAACTTGTCATATACGTTGGATACGTAGAAGTCCCGATATCCCCGGGGATAGGACACATGCAGGGTGTACAGCGTCTTATCCACGCAGACCACAATCAGCCGGCCCGCCACCTCCGCGCCGGTGGCCTTCTCCACGGCGGTGTAATTGGCATAGACCCCCGTGGTTCCCAGGAAGGAGCGCTCCGCCGTGTTGGAGGGGGAGAAATTGGTGAACATGCCGCTGCCAGACAGGGTGTCCAGCATGCCCTTGACCTCCCGGGTCAGCTCGGATTTGGAGTAATCCTTGTTCACCGGCACCGCCCGCACTGTCAGATACGCCGCGTAATCCATCGATGGATCCGGATTGGTCAGGGTGTAGGTGTCCGCGATGGTGTCGTCCACCAGCCAGCCGCTGGGGCCCTCGAAGGTCAAATGCAGCGAGGAAGCCTCGTAGGTCACATAGCTGAAGGACAGGGTAGGCAGAGGCGTGGGGGTAGGCTTGTCAATGGGATCGATGATCACCGGGGTCGCGCCGGCATACTCACTCTGGATGATGGGCGCGGCGGTGGCCACCTCCCCTACGGTTTCCACGATGTCCTCCCATTCTCCGCCCTCCTCGGAGGCCGGATCATAGCTGCCATCGTCATAGTCCGTTGGACCTACTACGGTGGATCCAAACAGATCCTGCACTGGCTCCGCCGTGGGCGCCTCCGTGGCCCGGCCCTCCGGCGGCAGGGTGTCAAAGACTTCCTTCTCCTGGCAGGCGGTCAGCATCACGGCGCATAGCGCCAGCACCAAGCACAGTAACCTTTTCTTCGTCATCGTTTTTTCCTCCCCTGTCGGTTCTCCCTGCCGTCTCCAGTGGATCATTCCCCTGGCAGCCAGCGGAACCTGTTGATCTTACTCCGCGTCTTCGGTGTACCAGGGATGGTACACCCGGCGGTCGAGGCTGAAAATCTTCTCGCTGAAGGCGCCCTCCGGCGTCTTCTCCCAGGCGGATTTCATGGTGTTCATCCGGGCGTCCATCATGTCAATCCAGTGCAGCGCCTCCGCCTCTGGAAACATGGGGGGCCGGGGGCTGCCATATTCCGCCTCGCCATGGTGGCTCAGCAGCATATGCTCCAGCAGCACAACGCATTCCCCAGAGACGCCGGTCTTCTCCGCTGCCTTGTTCAGCAGCGTGATGCCCCGAACCAGGTGCCCCAGCAGCTGGCCGTCCCGGGTATAATCCGAGACGTTGCCGCTCTCGTCGCTCTTCAGCTCCTCCAGCTTGCCCAGGTCGTGGAGAATCACTCCGGCGCAAAGCAGGTCGCGATTCAGCCAGGGATACACCTCCAGCGCCGCCTTGGCCAGGCGAAGCATGTCCGTCGTGTGGTGCAGGAGGCCGCTGCGCTCCGCGTGGTGCATCCGCTGGGCCGCCGGGAACCAGTTCAGCCGGTCCCCCGCCATGGAGAGCATCTCGCTGGTTAGCTTCTTCAGGTTTTCGTTGGTAAAGCTGTTCACCGTCTCCTGAATGTCGGCCATCATCTCCCGGGAGGTCCGGGGGGCGGCGGGCACCAGCTCCGCCAGATCGATGGGATCCTCCGGGGTCACCACCCGCCAGCGCTCGATCTTCATCTGCAGCCGGCCGTTGTATTCCTGCACCTGGCCCCGAACCTTGATGGGTTTGCCGCCCTCCGGCACCTCCTGCAGGCCGTCCCAGTTCCAGATCTTGGCATTGATCTCGCCGGATTTATCCCCCAGGTTCATATCCACATAGTCCCGGCCGTTCTTGTCGGTTTTCTTCTCCGCTCCGCGGACCATCAGGAACCCCTCGAACCGGGAATCCTTGATCAGCTGGTTAATTCTGTATACTTCCATATGTTCTCCGTTTATCAATTAAAATGGCGCGTCCCCGCCGGGGAAATCCTCCCGGGCCAGGTTGGCGAAGGTGGTCATCTCGCTGAGCCACGCCAGCTTCACCGTCTTCAACGGGCCGCTGCGTTGCTTGGCTACGTTGACCTCCGCGATGTTCTTATCCTCGGTGTCGGGATTGTAGTATTCCTCCCGGTGCAGGAACATGACCACGTCCGCGTCCTGCTCGATGGAACCGGAATCCCGCAGATCGGACAGCACCGGCCGCTTGTCGATGCGGTCCTTGTTCGCCCGGCTCAGCTGGGCGCAGGCGATGACGGGAATTTTCAGCTCCAGGGCGATGGCCTTCAGTTGGCGGCTGATCTCCGCCACCTCCAGCTGCCGGCTCTCGGACCGGCCGTCGGACCGCATGAGCCCCAGATAGTCCACCAGCGCCAGATCCAGCCCATGATCCATCATCAGCCGGCGGCACCGGCTGCGGAACTGGCTGGGGGTGAGGGCGGCGGTATCATCCAGATACAGCGGCGCGTTGGAGATGGGGCCTAAAGCCTTGGCCAGGGCCATCCATTCCTTGTCCTCCAGCGTCCCCTTTCGGACCTTTTGCATGTTCACATGGGCCTCGCTGCACAGCACCCGCATCATGATCTGCTCCCGGGGCATCTCCAGGCTGAACACCGCCACGGTTTTTCCTTTCACGATGCTGGTATAGCTGGCGATATTCATGGCAAAGGAGGTCTTGCCCATGGCCGGCCGGGCGCCGATGATGATCAGCTCGCCGGGATGGAGCCCCGTCAGCACGCTGTCCAGGTCGATGAACCCGGTGGGCACGCCGGAGATCTCCCCGTGAAGGCGGGACAGCTCCTCGATCTCCTGGAAGGTGTTTACCAGCACCTCGTTGGCTGGCTTCAGGGATCCCCCGTCCGTCCGGTTCATCACCAGATCAAAGATGGCCTTCTCCGCCCCGGCCAGCACCTCCTGCAGGGGATTTTGCTGGGCGTAGGCGTCCTTGGAGATGCCCTGGCTGGCGGCAATCAGCTTGCGCAGCGTGCTCTTTTCCAGCACGATGTCCATATAGGCACCGGCGTTGGCTGTGGTGGGCACAGAGCTCAGCAGCCGCATCAGATACGTCATGCCGCCCACGCCCTCCAGAGAGCCCCGGCGGTTCATCTCCGTCACCACGGTGGTTAGGTCGATGGGCTTGCGGTCCCGGGCCAGATCCGCCATGGCGCGGAAAATCTCCTGATGCTCCGCCAGATAGAAATCCTCCGGCTTCAGCGATTCCATGGCTTTGAGCACAACATCAGCGTCCTGCAGCATCGCGCCCAGGACACTGACCTCCGCTTCCTGGCTGTTGGGGGGAATCAATCCCCGCAGCCCCTGCTCCATTTGTTCCGGCATCTGACAACCCCATCGCGTGTTGATTGATTATTTCTCCAGCGGGCTGACCCGCAGGGTCATGGTGGTGGACACCCCAGGGTACAGGCGAATGCTGATCTCCCGATCCCCGGTCTCCTTAATGGGATCCCCCAGGTCGATCTTCCGCTTGTCCGCGGCGTATCCATGCTGCTTCTCCAGGGCCTCGGCCACCTCCGCCGCGGTCACGCTGCCGTACAGCCGCCCCTGGGCGCCGCATTTGATCTGCAGGTTGATGACCTTTCCCTTCAGGGCGTCGGCCTTGGCCTTCGCCTCGGCCAGGGCTTCCGCCTCCCGGGCGTCCTGAGCCGCGCGCTTCTTTTCAATCTCCTTCAACGTCCCCGCCTTGGCTTCCACCGCCAGCTTCTGGGGAAAAAGGAAATTCCGGGCATATCCGTCGCTGACGTTCAGAATCTCGTCCCGCTTTCCAATATTTTTGACATCCTTCAGCAGTACAACCTTCATGATGATTCCTCTCCCTTCCGCCTTGCGAAGGGTCAACAAAAAGCCCCTCCACACAGGAAATCAATTTATTCTATCCTATAAATAGTCAAATTGCAAGCCCCGAACGCAAATATTCCACATAATTTTGTAACAATTTGTAACAATTTTGTTGCCAGCAGCACAGCCACGTCGCTTTCGGCAAAAGTTGATGAAAGTACTCTATGGAGCTTCCAGCGCGAGGAGTTGAATGGATTGAGAGAACCCCCGCACTACAAGGAAAGCGCAAGTTTTTGGAGGCCTCAGAAACGCTCCCCCGCAAAACGAGGGAGCGAAAGAGGATTGTCCATCAATGTCTTTTAAAAATCCAGAGTGTGCTGATCCGGATTCAGGGCTGCATGGCCCCGCTCCTCCAGCATCCAGTCCAGCACCACATGGCGAATCTCCTGCTCCCAGAAGTCCCAGGTGTGCCCGCCGGGGGGTGGTCCGCCAGGCATGCTCCACGCCCAAGTCCTTCAGCGCCTGATGGAATTTCTCATTGTCCGCCAGCAGGAAATCCTGCTCCCCGCAGGAAAGATACAGCCGGGGGAAGGCCTTTCCGGATTGGACCCGCTCCCGGGCCAGCTGCAGCGGATCCAGCTCCGTGCCTACCAGATGGTCCAGATCTCCGAACATGGCCCGGGCATAGGGCTCGTTCATGGGGCCGGCGGTTCCCGTCCGGTTCTGCAGCGATTCCAGCAGCAGCGCGGAGGAAAAGGCGATAATCCCCCCGAAGGTATCCGCGTATTTCAGCCCCGTACGCAGGGCGCCGTATCCGCCCATGGAGAAGCCGCCGATCCAGGTATCCGCCCACCGGGGCGACAGGGGCAGCATAGCCCGGGTGGCCTCCACCAGCTCCTCCCCGATCCAGTGGGAAAAGTTGTTCATATAGTCCGGATGATCCAGGTAGAACCCGTTTTCGCCGTCGGGCATGACGACGCACAGGTTCCGGTCGTCGGCGTACCGCTGGATGCAGGAGCTGGTGACCCAGCTGGTGCTGTTGCCATAGATGCCGTGCAGCAGGTACAGGGTCCGAAAGGGAGCGCCGGTCTTCGCCGGATCCACATCCATGGGCAGAAAAACGTTGAAATGCGCCTTCCGCCCCAGCTTCTTTGATTTGTAATCCACCTGTAAAAATGCCATCTTCTTTCACGTCCTTTCTTGTCGTACGAAACAAGTTTTTTTCGCTTTTCTGAACCGAATCTTTCCCGGGAACGATAGTAAGATACAAAACTTGCACCATTCGTTTACTTCACAAGATGAAGCAGTGCCCATTCACCTTTGGGGATTCTTGAAACTTCTGTATACTTCTTGATAGCTGTGATCAAAACCGATGGATCGGAGAAATACTGCATGACGAAATCATAAGATTTCACACGATGCAGCTTCAGAACCACCATGCAGTATTCGCTGGGTTTCATGCCGGATTTCTTGAAATCTTCATAGCGATTCTCATTGAGAATAATCAACATTTCAATTTCAGGCGCTGTGACTACGTTAATCACATCCACCTTGTGTTCATAGGCTTTTCCAAGACGAAAATTCTCCCGTCTTGAATCAAGGATGCGGTAAACGGTAATCTTGCCGCTAAAACCTTTCCGCAAGTATCTGCTTTCAAATGTGCTGGCGCTGCGGCAGCGTAGCACCTGTTCATCCAGCATTTCTTCTCTTTCAAATATCAGCCGGTGGTGATCCAGCAGAATGTCAATGATAGCGGTTTCTGCTGCGCCTTCAGCAATACAAGCCACATAGTTCATCCGTCATCCCTCCTTCTTGAGGGCCAGACGGATGCTTTTTTTCAGGCTCATATAGGCTTCGTAGGTCGGCACAGTGCCTTCCAGAAAACCGCTCTGATAAGCATCGCTTTTCTTGAGATCATTTCTTTTGAGAATATCAGACAAATTGTGAACCGTGATCCCGTCCCGATTGCGGATGATGTAAATGCAATCGTTCCGTTCAAATTCATCCAGCAATTCCGGATAATGGGTTGTAAAAATCAAAGTACCGCCCAAGCGATTCATCCCCGCATCCATGAAAAAGCGGATCAGCGTTGCAACGATCTCTTTGTTGAAATGGTTTTCCAATTCATCAATGACCAAATATCCACCTGTTTTCAATACGCGGATGGCTAAAGTGAATGTAACGATTCCCTTGATCGTGCCGGAGGAAAGATAATGATTTAATTCTGCTGGATCGGCAAGGAGGATCTCAGGCTTTCCCTTGAATTTCAGATGAACCGTAATCTTTTTATCCTCATGTGCGAAAGAAAGTTTTTCTACTGTCGGATCAAGAAAAGCAACAATGTCGAGTGGTATATCGTCTGAAACAGGCAACACCTTCATGTTGGTCAGAGATAACAAATCGGATATATGGATATGTTGCCGACGCTGCTTGTTGTAGGCGATGATAATGCTGGTATCGCTGGGAAGAAACGCTTCGTCATTGCTTCGAATGGCTGCGGGAGCAATACCATCAAAATCAAGCAGCTTCTTTTTTGTTGTCACAGATGAAGCAGGCTTTGTCCAAAGCCTTTCTTCTTTAATCGTGTATATAATCTCCCGGTTTTGATCTTGAAAGGATACGATCACTGTTTCCAATCGGCATATCTCGTCATTGTCCGAGTAAAAGCATATATTCAGCCTCACTTTCTCCGCCGATCCAAGAATATCTCTCGTTTCGATATGATTGATAGGCTCGTTGTTCAGCAGATTCAGCGCAAGCAACACAACTTTCAGCATTGAGGTTTTTCCAGAAGCGTTGATACCGATCAAAGAAACCGCATTATTCAAATAAAAGGTGGAATCCTGACGCAGAAGATGAAGTTGATTCCGATCTGCTTCGCTGACACGCTGCCCAGCATAAAACGTGATAAATAGTTCTTCCTTGAATAGCGGCAGCCCCTTGGCTGAAATGCTGAGAAGTTTCACGTGCATCATCCTTCCGGATAAAAACGGTTTTTCCGTTTTTATTTTCTTTCAAAGCCATTATAACCCACGAGAGAAAATTTATCAACAGGAAATCTGTTTTTAATTCTTGAATTCTTGACTCGTAGTGAGTGCAGACTGATGAACCATCAATTCAACTGGGAACGGACGCACCTGCTCCCCCGGAGGAAACCCGGGTAACCCTGCAAAGCCACATCACCCGCCAGCTGGAGGACGAAGCCCTGGCCAATGGTGTGGGGGACGTCATCGAGTTGGAAAGAATTTAGTCAAAGGACCTTTCCCTGTACCTCCGCCCCGCGAAGCACAAGGCGGATCTGGAGAGCTGCCTGCAGACCGCGGATAAGAAGATATACGAGATCAAGCATCAGAAAAGGACCCGGAAAGGATAAAAAGGAAGGAGCCGAATTCAGGCTCCTTCCTTTTGTTTACCAATTGGTCTGCCACCGATGGGAGTATTCCCCGGTGATATCATGGGCCATCCCTTGGCCGTCGTTCAGGGCTTTGGATTCCGCCTGCCGCTGGGCCAGCAGCTCATCGAACCGGGCTTCGTCCAGGGGCAGGGCCACGGGCCGGCCGCCTTCCCAGGAGGAAAGGTAGGCCGCGTTGGACAGGGTCAGCTCCTTCAGCCCGTCCTCCGCCGGGGAGAGCAGGGGCTCGCCCTTCAAAATCGCGTTGGCGAAATTCTGCAGGATGCCGGCGTGAGCCGTGGGCTCCGTGTCGGGGATCCAGTCGGAGTAATCATAGGGAATCTGGGCGAAGCTGACCTGGGAGGAGAAGCGGACTTCCTCCTCGTCCTCCCGCAGCTGCCACCGCCGGAGCTTCCCTTCCTCCAGCACCAGCTTGCCCCGGGTGCCGCTGATCTCCAGCCGATTGGTGCCGGGAGATTCGCCGGTGGAGGTAATGAAGCACCCCGTGGCGCCGTTGGCGTATCGGACGAAGAGCGTCGCCTCGTCCTCCACCTCGATATGGTGATATTTGGCCAGATCACATCGGGCCGTTATCTCCACGGGCATGCCGCAGATCCACTGCCACAGGTCCAGGTTGTGGGGCGCCTGATTCAGCAGCACGCCGCCCCCCTCTCCGCGCCAGGAGGCCCGCCAGTCCCCGCTGTCATAGTAATGCTGGGTGCGATACCAGTTGGTAATGATCCAGACGCTGCGCTTCAGCTGCCCCAGCTCTCCGCTGGCCACGATGTCCCGAGCCCGCTGGAAAATGGGGTTGGTCCGCTGGTTCAGCATCACCGCGAAAACCTTGCCCGCTTCCTTCCCGGCCTGGACCGCCTTCCGGGCTTCGGAAACCCGGATATCCAGGGGCTTTTCCGAAAGCGCGTGAAGGCCAGCTCCCAGGGCTTCCCGGGCGATAAGGCTATGCAGGGGATGGGGCACGGCGATGATCACCGCGTCGGCGGCGCCGGAGGCGATTAGCTGATGATAATCCGGAAAACGGAGCACCTCCGGCATTTCCCGCGCCGCCCAGGCCAGCCGGGCCGGATTGGTGTCACAGACCGCGGTTAGCCGGGCTCCAACGATAGCGTAGGAATGGACGCATCGGGCATGGGCGGTGCCCATATGCCCGATGCCGATGACCGCGATACGAATTGCGTCGCTCATGCTCAGTAGGTGCCCTCCGTGTTGGCAAAGACGGCCTTGGTGGGCTCCTTGCGGCGGGAGGTAGCCACCCGCTTCATCAGCTCCTCATAGTACAGATGCTCGTCGAAGGGGATTTCCACCGCCTGGCCCAGGAAGGCGGACAGGTGCATGGCGTTGGACAGGGTCAGGCCGTTGATGCCCTCCTCGCCGCCGGCGATGAGAGGCTCGCCCCGCAGAATGGCGCCGGCGAAGGCCGCGAACACGCCCTGATGCTGGGGGTTGAGGCCGTCAGTTTCCACTTCGATCTCCTTGGCGGGCACTGTGCCGAAGGGAATGGTATTGGTCTTGGTCCAATCCTGCTCCAGCTGCTCCAGTTCCGCCAGGTACAGCTTATCCTTCTCCACCACCAGCTGGGCGCCGTCCATTTGCACCTCGAAGCGGTTGGAGCCGTGGGGATCGCCGGTGGAGGTAATGAAGACGCCGGTGTGCCCATCCTCATATTCCATGTAGGTGGTCACATCGTCTTCCACCTCCACATCGTGCCACTGACCATAGTGCATGAAGGACTGAACCTTCTTGGGCATGCCCAGAATCCACTGCCACAGATCCAGCTGATGGGGGCACTGGTTCAGCAGCACGCCGCCGCCCTCGCCGGACCAGGTGGCCCGCCAATCGCCGCTGTCATAGTAATACTGGCTGCGATACCAGTTGGTGATGAGCCAGTTGGCCCGGCGCACCCGGCCATACTTGCCACTCTGGATCAGCTCCCGCATCTTGCGATAGACGCAGTTGGTTCGCTGATTGAACATCATGGCATAGACCACATCCGGGTATTTCTTCGCTTCCTCGTTCATCTCCCGAACCTGCTCCGTATAGACGCCGGCGGGCTTTTCGCACAGGACATGGATGCCCCGATGCAGGCACTCGATGACGTACTTCGGGTGATCATAATGAGGAATGGCCACGACGCAGGCGTCGATGAGCCCACTGTCCAGCATGGCCAGGGCGTCCTCAAAATAGGCGATGTCCGGGGAGACGTTCTCCCGGGCCCACTGCAGCCGGTCGGGATTCTTATCCGCGATGGCGGTCACCTGGATTTCGGGAACCCAGTTTTCCTTCACCAGGCGGCGGGCGTAGGTAGAGCCCTGGTTGCCGATGCCGATGATGCCGAGACGTACTTGATCAGACATGAATGGAGACCTCCTTCAACATAATAAAAGCTGGTCCATCTGGAAGATCGCGATGTTTCTTCGGCCCCCATTATAGCCGAATCAGAAGGGGAAAAACAAGTGTATCTTTTGCAAAGAAATGTAATCGTTTTGAAGCAGGGGCACCGAGGCTGGCTCGTTAATAGATTTGATAGAATAGAATGTAGCAACAGGCAATAAAATTTTACGTTCTATATTGACATGTCCCAAATGTTAAAGATGAAAACGACATGTTGAAGCGTCGTAAAACAATAAGGAGGATCCCTGTTATGAAGAAGATTGTTGCTCTGTTCCTGTCCCTGGCGCTGCTGCTGGGCATGACCTCCGCTTTCGCGGACGATCTGAAGATCGGTACCTATGATCTGGCCAACGCCGGCGACATCGAGCTGGGCTTCGGCTGGTGGGGCAATCAGGTTCGCGACGCCGCGACCGCCGACGCCCTGAACTATCTGACCGAGAATTATCCCAACATCACCTTCAACACCAACGCTCAGAACTGGTCCAACTACTGGGCCCTGATGCTGACCGCCGCGGCGGACAACAGCCTGCCGGATCTGATGCAGCAGGACTACGCCTACATCGAGCAGTGGGCTGCCGCCGATGATCTGCTGGACCTGACTCCCTACGTGGAGAGCGGCGCCCTGGATCTGAGCGGCCTGAGCCAGAACATCATCGACACCGGCAAGGTGGGCGATAAGCTGGTTGCGGTTTGCGCCGGCGTGAATGCCCCCGCCCTGCTGTACAACAAGACCCTGACCGACGAGCTGGGCATCGAGGTTCCCGTGAACCTGACCTGGGCCAAGTTCGAAGAGATCACCAAGCAGATCATGGCCGCGAAGGACGGCGGATATCGCGTCATCTATGGCCAGGGCAACTCCGAGAACTATCCCACCTATTACGCTCGCGGCCTGGGCAAGACGGCCCTGTTCGAAGCGGAAGGCACGACCCTGACCGCCGAGGAAGCCGCCGGCTACTACAAGCTGATGCTGGACGGCGTGGCCGAAGGCTGGATGTTCAACACCGATGAAATCGCCAACGTGAACGTGGACGATATCGCCCAGAGCCCCATGGTCTTCGGCGCCACCCCCGACGTCCGCACCTGGTGCTCCATCGCCTTCTCCAACCAGATCGCTGCTTTCAACGCTGCCGCCCAGGCGGATGGCATTGAATTGGGCATCTGCTCCTGGCCCAGCGATGATCCGGTGGCCTCCAACTACATGAAGCCCGGTCAGTTCTTCTCCGTCACCACCGACAGCAAGAACCCCGACGCGGCTGTGGCTGTGCTGAACTACCTGATCAACGATCCCCAGGCCAACATCCTGCTGAAGGCCGAGCGCGGCGTGCCCGCCAACAGCTCCGTGGCTGCTGAAATCGCGGAAGAAGTAAACAAGATCGATCCTACCTACGGCGTGGCCGTGGATTACCTGGCCGTCGTGGAAGACAACAGCTCCCCCATCTTCGCGCCCCTGCCCAGCTACGTTGGCGAAGTGAACGCGGACGTGCTGAAGCGGCTGAGCGACGAAGCCCTGCTGAAGAATCCGGCCTACACGGCGGAAGAGCTGGGCGCTGACTTTGTCGAGTCCACCAACGATATCGCCTCCAACTACTAATCCCTATGGCGGTATCCCTGAGTTAATCTAAGAAGGGGGCGGTGTTCCACCGCCCCCTTTCTCGAACAACAACGGAGGAGGAGATTCGGCTTATGTCTAATCGCTCGCTGGAAAGGCGGGAATCCGGCTTTACCCGGTGGTTCCATAAGGAATCCACAGCGGGGCTCATCTTCAGCTTGCCCTTCATTATCGGCTTTCTGATGTTCCTGCTGATCCCTATGGCCCTTTCCCTGTATTATTCTTTCTGCAAATACGATATTCAGAGCCCGCCCACCTGGATCGGCCTGGATAACTATATCAAGATCTTCACCAAGGACAAGACCTTCTCCAAGGCGCTGGGGGTCACGGTGTATTTCGCCCTGATCGGCACGCCCCTGAAGGTCATCTTCGCCCTGATCGTCGCCCTGATTCTGAACCACGAAACCCGGGCGGTGGGCTTCTATCGGGCGACCTATTATCTGCCCTCCATCATCGGCGGATCAGTGGCTGTGGCCATCCTATGGCGCCGGATGTTTGAATCCAACGGCACCATCAATGCTATTTTGAGCACCATCTTCCCCGGCATGACGGGCTTCAACTGGTTCGGTGAGGGGCCGGCCATCTGGGTGCTGATCATCCTGACGGTATGGCAGTTTGGTTCCTCCATGCTGATTTTCCTGTCCAGCCTGAAGCAGATTCCCATGGAGCTGTACGAGGCGGCCAGCATCGATGGCGCCAACGGCATCCGGCGGTTCTTCAACGTGACCCTGCCGCTGCTGACCCCGACGATCTTCTTCAACCTGGTGCAGCAGACCATCAACTCCTTCCTGGCCTTTACCCAGTCCAAGCTGATTACCAACGGCGGTCCCCGGGATTCCACCCTGTTCTACACCGTGTATCAGTATAACAAGGCCTTCCCGGCCCTGGGCAAGAGCCAGATGGGCTACGCTTCTGCCCTGGCCTGGATCATGCTGGTGATTATCTCCCTGGTCACCTTCCTGCTGTTTAAGTCCCGCAGCAAGTGGGTCTATGACGCGTAAGAAAGGAGGAGACGGAAATGAAAACGGAAAGAAAGCCCTGGAAAGAAGTCCTGTATCACATTCTCGTCGCCGCCGGCGCGCTGATCATGGTTTACCCCCTGCTGTGGATGGTGTTCAGCTCCTTTAAGCCGGTGGATACTATCCTGCCTACGGCGGGACAGCTGTTTCCCACTGAGTGGACCCTGCGGAACTATATTCAGGGATGGCAGGGCTTTATGGGTTATACCTTTGCCACCTTCTTCGCCAACTCCTTCTTCATCTCCCTGATGTCCACCTTCGGGACGCTGTTCTCCTCGTCGCTGGTGGCCTATGCCCTGCAGCGGCTGGAGTTCAAGGGAAAGAAGATTCTGTTTACCCTGGTGCTGTCCACCATGATGCTGCCGGCGCAGATCCTGATGATCCCGCAGTTCATGTGGTACCGGCATCTGAACTGGGTGGGCACCTACTTCCCCATGATCCTGCCTTACTTCTTCGCAGTGCAGGGCTTCTTCGTCTATCTGATCATGAATTTCATCGGCGGCATTCCGAAGGATCTGGACGAGGCGGCGAAGATCGACGGCTGCTCCTATTATGTCACCTTCTTCCGTATCATTCTGCCGCTGATTGTCCCGGCCCTGGTGACCTCGGCCATCTTCTCCTTCATCTGGAGATGGGATGATTATCTGTCCGCCCTGCTGTATGTGAACCGGGCGAGCATGCGGCCCATTTCCCTGGCCCTGCAGCTGTTTAACGATCCGTCCTCCGGATCGGATATCGGCTCTACCTTGGCCATGTCCACCCTGTCCATCGTGCCCGCCACGGTGCTGTTCCTCATCTTCCAGAAGAGCCTGGTCGAGGGCATCGCTTCTACGGGTATCAAGGGATAAACAAAAAATTGAGCGGCTCCCTTCACGGGAGCCGCTTTTTTAAATTCTTTCCAACTCGATGACGTCCCGCAGACCATTAGCCAGGGCTTCGTCCTCCAGCTGGCGGGTGATGTGGCTTTGCAGGGTCACCCGGGTCTCCGCCGGAGGAATCAGATATTTCCGCTCCCAGTCGAACTGATTGGTTCCATCCCCCCGCAGGCGGAAGAAAGCCCGCATGCCGGTCAGCACCTGCTCCGTCAGTCCCACGTTGGTAAAGCAGTCGTTTCGGTAAAAATGGGCGAACATGCCATGCTCGGACCGAACCATGGCTTCCCGGGTCTCCCGGACGCCCGTCAGCGCTCGGTCCGTCCACAGGAAGGCTTGCAGATCATTCCCCCGCAGGGCATGCCGACAGGCCTGGGCGAAGGCCAGCACCGTTTCACAGCCCGCCCGATGCAGAATGGCCGGGGTCAGCAGCAGATCCTCCAGGGCATGGGCCGCCGGGCCCCGCAGCTTCTCCAGCGCCGCCCGGCACTGCTGCTCATACCGGCCCCAGGAGGCGATGCCCGGCTCCGCGATTTCCGTCATCTGGGCCGCCTGGGCGTCAAAATCCTCCGCCGGGGCTGCCCAGCTGATTTTTCGCACCCATTTTTCGCCCCGAACCAGGGCATTGGCCATTTCCCGAACCGGGAAGTGATAGAACTGATCCCCCGCCCGGTCGTCCTCGTGGGGGCCATAGGCAGCGGAGCTTTCACCATATGCGGTCAGCAGGCAGCCCAGGGATGCATCTCCAAAATAGTCCGCCGCGTATTCCGCTGCCGTTTTTTTCAGATCGCAGTCCCCATCCCGCCACAGGCGGCGAATCAGCTCCAGGGTGAACAGATGGGGCCGAATGGAGCCGGAATTGATGATCCAGCACTGATCCCCGCCCCGCTCCAGGACGGTTTTCAGCTCCCGAATCACCAGAGGGAAGGGCACCTGCAGCATGGTCAGGTGATTCGCGGCCTGCAGGTCGTAGAATCCGGCATGGTAATAGATGCCGCTAGCCCCCGTTTCCTCCGGGCCGGGCATGGCGTCGATTCGAGGGTTCTCCAGCCCCTGCCGCCGGGAAACCATTTTCCCGAAGCCGTTGTCGCTCCAAATGCGGATCACTTCCTCCGGGATGTCCAGATGCCCATCCCGGTATAGGCTCATCATCTCGCCATACAGGTAGGAGCAGAACACCGCCTCCGGCTCCTTCTCCCGCACCATGGCCATCTGTTTGCGAATCATGGCGGAGATAAAAGCCCCCCGCTTCGCGTCCGTATCCATCTCTGGATCGTCATCCCAGAAGGCGTGATCCCCCTGACCCCGGAAGCCCACCGTCCAGAGCACCCGGCGTCCTTCGTTCATCTGAATCCCCCGCCGCCACAGGGCTTCGAACTTCTCCGGATATTTGGAATAGGAGGGCTCCAGATGCGGCCAGGTCCGGGCAAACATGGGCGCCCCCAGCATCTCCGCGTGGTGTTGGGCCAGCCGCAGCCCCATCTCGGAGGCCAGCTGGTTGATGATCTCCCCATCGTACTGCCGATCCGTGCCGGCGATAACCAGGTTCCCGCCCAGCCGCAGCAAGGCCTCGAAGCTCCGCTGCCAGACCCGATGCCGCTGGGCCGGGGTAAAGCACCAGCCATCCAGCAGCACCTCATCGTTGATGAACCATCCCCGCCAGCGCACCCGGTAAGCGGGCGAAGCCCAGGTTTGATCCGCCACCCGGCAGGATTCCACCCGATGATTCGGCTGGCCGCTCCACCAGCCAAAGGGCTTCACCCCCAGCAGGCGTTCGCTGACGGACAGCAGGGCGTAGACCGCCCCCAGGGCATCGGCGCAGGTGAGGCGAATTTCCGCCTCATTCACCTCCGCGGTATAGCTCTCCGCCGGAAGGGCGGGATCCAGCGTCACCTGAATGCTATTTTCCGGACCTTCCGGAGGCAAAATTTCCTCCATGTCCCGGCGTAGGATATCCGCCGCGTGGTGAATGGGGGACAGGCTTTCCTCCGCAATCATCCGGGTCCGTTGGCTGAATTCAAACATGGGCTTCCCATCCTCTCTGTCAAAGCGCAGAAGCACGCCGCAATGTTCCTAAAATAACAGGAACACGCAAGCGAAGAATTTGATTCGCTCCGCTTTTCATTTTCAACCCAGATAGGCTATCCAGATATGAAACTACTCATTGTTTCGCGAATTCCGCCAGGCCAATCCAGGTATAGACGGAGATGGGCTCCTTCGCCATCATCCGCCGGGCTTCCTCCCGGGTCACCAGGCGGAAGCCGTTAAACTGCTCCGAGCCCTCCGCGTGGCTCTGGGTCAGCTCGCTCTCCGCATGATCATACAGGTCGATCCGGACCATGGCGTTGGATTCGTCCGTCAGCCCGGGGGAGGAGAACAGGCAGGGATGGACCATCCGGAATTCGTCCTGAGGTTCCAGGGCGATCCCCGTTTCCTCGTACAGCTCCCGAACCGCCGTGTCCCGAATGGCCTGGGGACGATCCTTCCCCCGATCCTCCGGGTCGATGAGCCCAGCGGGCACGCTGTCCACGAATTGCCCCAGGGGGTAGCGATACTCCCGATTCAGCAGCATGCGATCCTCCTGACCCGGCGCGTGCCAGACGACGCAGAGGGAAACCGCGTCGGGAATCATGGCCCGAAACTGCTCCTCGGACAGGGCGGCCACCAGATCCTCCCGGCCCCGGCGGGTGGCGTCAAAATAGTGCTTCCCCGGGGCGTATTGCAGATCAAAAACCTTGACAAACCGGGTGTCCAGCAGGGTTTCCACAGGATAATCCATTTTAACCGGCTTCCTTTCTCTCTTTAAAACGCGAAGGGCTCCAGGGGCAGGCCGTTGGCCGCGAAAAGGTTCACCAGCCCGTAATCCGTCCAAGCATAGCGGGCGTGCAGCGGATGCTCCACCCCCGCCGCCGTCAGGTGCAGAAAGGGGCCTTCCAGCATGGCCCGGGCGGGCACGAAGTTCCCGTCCGCCCCGGCCAGCTCCAGCAGGGCCGGCTCTTTCCCGTCCCGGGCCATCAGGGGCTGATCCGTCATCAGGGTCATCATGCTGCCCTCGATTTTCCGCCCCGTGATCCGGGGGGCTTTCTCTGCCTTTTCCCCGTAAATGATCTCCCGGGCCAGCTCATACAGCCGCTCCCCTACCACTCGCTTGTTGGTGGGGTGCAGGTTGTTGAATTCCCCCTGGTCAATCAGGCAGGCCATGCCCGTGTTCCGCATCCGGTCCCGAGTGGCGCTCTGCCGCAGCCGCAGGGCCGGCCAGGTCTTGGTGTCCGTCTTTCCCTGCTCCAGCCACACGGGCAGCTGCACAAACAGGAAGGGCAAGCCCTCCTCCTGGAAGGTTTCCCGCCAGCGATCGATGAGGGACATCATCAGGGTGTCATATTTGCTGTCCACGCTGGTGGCGTCGGTCTCCCCCTGATAGAACAGAATCCCCGTCAGGGTCAGGGGAGACAGGGGCGCCACCATGGTGTCATACAGCCCCGCCGGCCGGAAGGGATCCGCCGGCCCCGCCGGAGGATTCCAGGGATTGGGGCCCAGCTCCTTTTCCACCTCGGCCCATTCGCAGCCCGGATGCTCCGCGCGGTATTTCCCCGCCGCATCGTTCCAGGCATTCAGCACCCGGCGGAACTCCCGCTCCTTTTTCAGATATTCCTCCAAGGTGATCCCCGCGGCCTTTTTCTCATATTCTTCGATGTAGCGAAGGCCCTCCGCCGTCCGCCGCAGCCACTTTTCCTCCATCCAGCAGGTGATGGAGGTGCCGCCCCAGTAGCAGTCGATGACCCCCACCGGCACCTGCAGATGGCGCTGCAGCTTCATGGCGAAGAAATACGCCGCCGCGCTCATATCCTGCCCCCGGCCGGGGCCGATAGCCTGCCAGCGAACCTGGCCCCAAGCCTGCTGCCGCTCCTGGCTGAACCAGGCATACTTTGGTACGTTGAAGTATCGCACCATGGGGTTCACATGGCTGTCGATGAGCTCCGGCCCCTCGTCGGCGTTGCGCAGCTCCAGCTCCATGTTGCTCTGCCCTCCGGCCAGGAACACCTCCCCGATGGAAACATCCAGGGCGCAGAAGGTTTCCTGCCCGTCGGAGATCAGCAGCCGGCATCCCGTGTTCGCCGCCTGGGCCGGCAGCACCGCCAGGAACCTCCCCCCGAAGGCCCGCGCCTCCCCCTGGGCCAGCAGGGCGTCCTTCCCATCCCGCAGCTCCACATGGATACGGGCCCCGTCCGCCGCCTCGCCGAAGATTCGGAGCTCTTTTCCGCGGCACAGCACCGCGCCGTCCGAGAATATGGGGGATACTTTCAACATCAACGCGCCCTCCTACCTACTTTTGAAATCGTAACGGCTTAGTCGTGCGAAGGGATGTTTCACTCAGGGGCCCTTGGAAGACGTCGGCACTTAGCGGGTGGCGAGCGCTCGCGCGAAGGCAGCCGCTTTGTGCCGCTACGTCTGGAACGGAGCGAGAGCGTGCCCCGGAGGGGAACTCCCGCGCGCATACGACTAAACAATTTCCTCTGATCAAACGGAAGGCGAGGGCTTTGCCCCCGCCTTCCGGAAAATTACAGGAACATGCAAGTGAATATTTCTCTTCACTCTGCTATTTATTTTCGACCCAGATAGGCCAAATTCCTTTCGATCAATTCCAATCTCTGCTTGACTACGTCCACGGAGCGCAGGGCGTCCTCCGGCGTATGGAAAACATAGTCGATCAACCGATCCACATCCATCTCCGCCACATGCATCCGGGTATCGGAGGAGGCATAGTACAAAAATACTTTCCCGTCCTCATCCGCGATGGCGCCGTTGGTGAAGACCACGTTGCTGACGTCCCCCACCCGTTCCCGGCCCAGGGGGCCCAACAGCATGCCGCCAGGCTCGGCGATCACCTTCGCGGGATCCTGCAGATCCGTGGCGAAGGCATACAGCACATACCGCAGCCCCGCCGCCGTGTTCCGCACTCCGTGAGCCAGATGAATCCAGCCCTTCTCCGTTTTGATGGGCACCGCGCCGGCGCCGTTCTTGCTCTCGGTAATGGTGTGATACCTGCGACGGCTGATGATCCTTTCCTCATCGATGACCGGATTGGTGATGTCGGCGCACAGGCCAAAGCCAATGCCGCCGCCGCTGCCGGTCTCGATGAAATCATCCATGGGCCGGGTGTAGAAGGCATACTTTCCTTCCACGAATTCCGGATGGAGCACCACATTCCGCTGCTGGGGGGACCGCAGGGTTTTCAGGTTCGGCAGCCGCTCCCAGGTTTCCAGATCCTTCGTCCGCACGATGCCCGCCGCGGCCACCGCCGCGGACAGATCGGGATTGTCCGGATCCTTGCTTTCCGAGCAGAACACGCCGTAAATCCAGCCATCCTCATGCTGGGTCAGGCGCATGTCGTACACATTGGTCTCCGCCTTCTCCGTGTCCGGCAGCAGAATAGGCCGATCCCGGAAGCGGAAGCCCTCCGTGGGCCGATCGCTCTCCGCCACGGCGAAAAAGCTCTTCCGGTCCATGCCCTCTACCCGAACCACCAGGCAGTATTTATCCCCCAGCTTGATGGCGCCGCTGTTCAGGGTGGCGTTGACCCCCAGCCGCTGCATCATGAAGGGGTTGGTCTCCGGGTTGGCGTCGTACATCCAGAAGGGAGGCACATGCTCCCGGGTCAGCACCGGGTTGCGATACCGGCTGTACAACCCGTTATAAAAATGCTCATCCACCGGATTCGGCCGGGACAGCAGCCGCTCATAGGCCTCCATCAACGATTCAAAACTTCTCGCACGCATTTGTCTTGTCCTTCTCCCATCAATAATGGTGCACCGCTTCGCCGTCCGCCCAGTTCAGCACGCTGTGGTCCTTGATGTACTGAACCACCTCGTCCACCTTGGTGAAGGCCAGGCCCACATGGGTGTCCGCGCAGCCGTAGTAGATGGCGATGCGGCCGGTGGCCTCATCCTGCAGCGTCGCGCAGGGGAACACCACGTTGGGTACGAAGCCCGTCACCTCGTAGGACTCCTCGGGGGTCAGCAGATAGTTTTCGCAGCGATAGAGTACCTTGCTGGGCTCGTCGATGTCCAGAATGGCGCCGCCCATGGAATAAACGAAGCCGTTGCAGGTGCTGGACACGCCGTGGTAGAACATGAGCCAGCCCTCGGTGGTCTCGATGGGGGCCGCGCCCGCGCCGATCTTCACGCTCTCCCACCATTCATTGCCCCGGCCCATGACGTGGCGATGCCGGCCCCAGTAGACCATATCCGGAGACTCGGACAGGAAGATATCCCCAAAGGGAGTGTGCCCGCTGTCGGAAGGCCGGGACAGCAGCTTAAAGTTACCGCCGATGCGCCGGGGGAACAGCACCGCGTTGCGGTTGAAGGGGATGAAGGGATTTTCCACCCGGGTAAAGGTCTTGAAATCCTGGGTCTTGGCCATGCCGATGGCCGCGCCGAAGAAATCCGTGCACCAGATGATGTAATAGGTGTCCTCCACCTTCACCAGCCGGGGATCATAGGCATAATGAGGCAGCATGGGTTCGCCCTTTTCATCCGTAAAAGGCACCTTTTCCCGCTCCACCTCCCAGTGGATGCCGTCCTTGGAGTGGCCCAGGTACACATGGGGAATGCCGTTCACCTGTTCGCCCCGCAGCACGGCGATGAAGCCATCCTCCCAGGGGGCCACGGCGCTGTTGAAGATTCGGGCGATTTCCGGCGTGGGATTCCGGCCCAGGATGGGGTTCTCAGTGTAGCGCCAGATGGGAGCCGCCGTCTTCAGATCGGCCGGCTTCTCCTGCCAGGGGATGTTGGGCAAAGCGCCCGCGTTCAGAATCTTAATTTCAGACATCGTGTTTTATCTCCTTTTATACATTATTGGGCATTTCCGCCTCAATCAGCCGCAGGCACATGCGGCTGTTATGGTAGGGGCACTTCCACTCCTCCACCATGGGCCGCTCCGTCAGGCTGCCGTCCTCATAGACTGACCAATACCATTCCCCATTGGGCCGAGGATCCACGATCATTCGCTGAATCGTTGCCCACTGGGTCTGCAGATCCGCTGCCCAGGCGGGGTCCTGGATCATTTCCCATCCGCAATGCAGGCCCAGCATGGTTTCCGCCTGCACCCACCAGATCCGCAGCTCGCTGACCTCTCCGGCCACCCATTCGTTCTTCAGCCCATGGTCCGTAAACGCCCGCTCCCGAACGCTCTCCAGCAGGTCCAGACACATGGCGCGATAGGGCGTCCGGTCCTTCTCCGGCAGGAACTCCTGGGCCGAATCCCACAGCAGCCATCCGCTCTCGATGTCGTGGCCATAACTCTGCATATCCAGCAGGGGGCGATACTCATCGTCCATAAAGACCTCCAGCCGGCGCTTTTCCGGGTTGTACATCTTCTTCAGCAGGATCTCCAGGGCCCGCAGCCCGGCCTGCCAAACATGGTCCTCCGGCTCCGCCCGGTGCAGCTCCGTGTAGGCCTCCAGCACATGCAGCAGGGTGTTCATGGTTCGGGTGGCCATGACCCCGTTTTCGCTCAGCTTCTCATTGCTCTCCGGGGAGAAATCCGCCTGATAGGCCTCCCCGTATCCGTTATAGACGGTGCATTTTTCCTCGATGACCCGATACAGGGCCCGGGCCTTCTCCAGGGCCTCCCGCTTCCCCGTCAGCCGATAATAGGCGGACAGGCCATAGATGGCGAAGGCCTGGCAATAGGTGTGCTTGGTGGTGTCCGCGGGCTTCCCGTCGAAGGTCACGCTCCAGTAGACGCCTCCGTGGGCCTCGTCCTCGAACATCTTCAGGGCTTCATAGGCCCAGTCCGCGTACCGGCGGTATTCCCCGCTGCCCAGCACCCGGGCGGCGGTGGAAAAGGTCCAGAGGATACGGCTGTGCAGGATGCAGCCCTTGTCCGCCTCCCGCTGGATGTTCAACCCCTTGTCCACATATCCGTAGAACCCGCCGTGTTTTTCGTCCTTCAGCCCCTCCCAGAAGGGCAGAATCTTCCGGGTCAGATGATCCCGCAATTCCTGTTGTAGCATCTTTCTTACCCTTTCTTATCCCTTGACGGATCCGCTGGCCAGGCCCGCGTACACCTGCTTCTGGAAGATCAGGAAGACCACCAGAGAGGGAATCAGCGTCAGCAGCACGCCCGCGCAAATGATATTATAGGAGCTCTTGAAGGGCCCGGAGAAGGAATACAGCGCCGTGGAGATGGTCCGCCAGGAGTTGGACTGCAGATACAGGTTGGCGTTGTAATACTCGTTGTAGACTCCCACGCCCTTCAGCACCGCCACGGTGATGATGGCCGGCTTGGTCAGGGGCAACAGAATCTTGAAGAACACGCCGAAGTAGGTGCACCCCTCCAGCACCGCGCTTTCATCCAGGGCGCCATCCAGGTTTTCAAAATACTGCAGGAAGATGTAGATGGAGATGACATCCGTGCCGCTCATCAGGATCATGTAACCCACGATGGAGTTCAGGAAGCCCAGCTGACGCATGATGTCATAGGTGGTGACCTGCATGGCGATGCCGGGGATCAGGGTCGCAATCATGAACAGATTCCGGATCAGGCCGTTGCCCGGGAACCGGAAGCGGTTCAGCACATAGGCCAGCATGGAGCCCATCATGACGGAAACGATGACCACCACCACCACCACGGAAGCCGAGGTCAGGAAGGCCCGGGGCATATCCCCGTCCACCCACACCTGGCGGTAGTTGTCGAAATTCAGCCAATTCTGGGGCATGTCCATGGCGTTGGTGGTCGCGTATTCCTCCGCCGTCTTGAAGGAGGTGGTAAAGGAGGAAACGATGGGCAGCAGCGCGATGAAACACGCCAGCAGCAGCGCCGCGTACTCCAGGGTCTTGATGCAGATTCGCTGAATCTTCGCCGCCGTATTGGTTGTCCGAACCGCCATTGTTGTATTAGACATTTTTCGCCGCCTCCTTTCTTACCACAGCGCCTTGGCCTTGTTGGCCTTGGCGTTGAAGGTATTTTCCGAATCCTTCATCACATACCGGAAGAACAGCCGCTGAGCCACGGTGAAGATCAGAATCAGGCCCATCAGCACCATGGCCATGGCGCAGGCCTGACCCACCTTCTGGCTCACGTGGGCCATCTGGTGAATCTTGATGAAGAAAGTGGCCGTGCCGTTGGCGCCCATGGAACCTACCACGTAGGCCGGTTCGAAGGCGGACAGGGAGCCGGTGATGCTGAGGATCAGGTTCAGCATGAACACGGTCTTGATGCCCGGCAGGATAATAGCCTTAAACTGCTGCCAGCGGTTAGCGCCGTCGATGGTGGCCGCCTCATACAGGGTGGGATCGATGGAGGCGATAGCCCCGATGAACAGCACCATGTTCTGCCCGCAGTATTTCCACACGGAGGTGAACACCAGGCTCCAGTTGTTCACGCTCTGGTCCCGCAGCCAGTAGGGCAGGCTGTCCAGCTTGAAGCCGATGGCCTGGAGCACAGAGTCCAGCACGAAGCCCCGGGTGTAGAAATACTTGAAGATATACCCGATGGCAATGCCATTTACCAGGAAGGGGAAGAACATGATGGCCTTATATACCCCGCCGCCCCGGATGTTTTCCAGGCTCAGCACGGAGGCGAAGAACAGGGCCAGGGCCAGCTGCACCACCGCGCCTGCCATGTAGTACAGGCTCAGCAGCATCGCGCCCACATATTCCGACTTGGAGAACACCTTCAGGTAGTTATCAAAACCAACGAAGCCTTTGTTCTTCGTGTAGCTCATGTTGTAGAAGCTGAATTGGATCATTTTGACAAAGGGCACATAGGTAAACAAAATCAGCAGAAACAGGGGCACGATGGCGAACAGGACGATCACCGCCACCTTCTGCCAATTGATCCGCTTCCTGCGCAGATCGGGCTGAACCTTGCTCATCACGCTCATGAGCCGCACCTCCGGAACTTAATTCTTTGCTTCAAAAAGGCGGGGCCAGGAGCATTTCCATGGCCCCGCCGCTGGGGGTGAGCAGAGGAGAGGAGGATCCCCTCCCCTGCCCTTCAATTCTTGCTTTCAGGAATTACTTAACTTCCACGTTCAGGGTCGCCTGGGCGTCGCTCCAAGCTTCGTTCCAGTCCGCCATGATGTCGTCGAAATCCTTGTCATGGTTGAAGCCATGCTCCACGATCTCCTGCACCTTGGTGTTACCGCCAGCGTTGATGGCCAGCTCAGACTCGCTGTTCAGCTCGCTCAGCAGGGTCGCTTCGCCTTCCAGGGCGTCGGCGTCCGCCACCATGTCGATGCCGTCAAAGGCAGCGTACAGGTCCGGATATTCGCCATTCTTGTCGATCGGCACGCCGCCTTCGCTGTAAGCGAAGCCGCTCTGCTCGGTGACATACTTCAGATAGTACAGGGAAGCCAGCTTCTCGTCGTCAGAGGCCTGGACGTTGATGCCGAAGCAATAGTCGGGGCCAGCGGGGGCATACTGCTTGCCATCGACGGTGATGGGGAACGCCATGTAGCCCACATCTTCCGGATGCTCGCCGCCCTCGGCGTCACGCATCTGGGTGAAAGCCCAGGAGCCCAGCACCATGGTGGCGATCTGGCCATTGTTCAGCATGGGCTTGCAGCCTTCCCAGTCAGTGGTGGTGTAGTCTTCTTCGATCAGGCCTTCCGCCGCCGCGTCATACAGGATCTTGTACACCGCGTAGGGGCCAGTCAGCTCGTCTTCCTGCTTGGCGAAGGGATCCTTCGCGTGGGGCAGGATCTGATTCTGATATTCCGCCTTGCCGGTAGCGGCCACGCCGATGTAAGCATCCCAAGCGCCCATGGTCCAGCCAGCGGCGTAGTTGGTGTACAGCGGGATGGCGTCGGTCTTTTCCTTCACGGCGCGCAGGGCATCCAGGAACTCAGCAGGGGTCTTGGGCAGCTCGGTGACGCCGGCTTCCGCGAAGATCCGCTTGTTGTACAGGATGCCGTTGGCATTGCCAGTGGAGGGGATGCCGTAGGCTTCGCCTTCATAAGCCCAGTTGCTCATGAAGTTGTACAGGCCGTTCAGGGTATCCAGCTGGCCAAGGGAGATGTAATACTTGCTCAGCTCATCCTTGTCCACGGTGGGGATGCCCATGATGGTCCAGTCGTTGTTGCCGATCCGCAGCAGAGCGTTCTCGGCGTAGTCGGTGATCAGTTCATACTCAACTTCGATGTTGGGATAGGTCTTGTTGAACTCTTCCACATAGCCCTGGAGCTTCTCCGGGATGTCAGTCCGATGATACACAAAATGGATCTTCGCGGTCAGATCGGTGTTTTCTCCCCACACGATCTGATCCAGGGTGGGCAGCTCATCCGCCGCGGCGAAAGAGGCCATTCCCAGCGCCAGGCACAGGGCCAGAACCAAAGCCAACAGTTTCTTCATGGTAGGTTTCTCCTCCTTTTTATTTGGTTAACAAATTTGTTAATCTGTTAACTTCATTAACCGCATTATAAACCATCCCTATTTTGTTGTCAATAGATGTTCTTTGTCTATTTTGGCAAAATTACTTCCCCAGGTTCTATTTTGTCCCAGTTATTCTGTTTTCTTTTCTGTTTTTTGCCCTTGACATTCAGAGGAGGAATGCTTATAGTTTAGTTAACAAAACTCATTTTGTTAGCTTGATTGTAAATCCAAGTACGCTGTAAAGGAAGCTCCGAAGATGAAGAAAACCACCATGCGGGATATCGGAAAGGCCGTAGGCGTCAGCGCCGTGACCGTCTCCAAGGCCCTGGCCGGCAAGCCGGGCATGAGCGACGCCATGCGGGAGAAGATTCTCCGGGCTGCCGAGGAGATGGGATACAGCTATCCCCAGGAGTCCGCCGTCCCCGCGCCCCGGAATCTGGATATCGGCATTCTGGTGCCTGAGGCCTTCTTCGGCGCCAATACCTTTTATGCCAATATCTATAAGCGGCTGGTGCAGCGGCTGACGGAGGAGGGGCTCTTTGCCCTGCTGGAGCTGGTGGATCGGAAGGCGGAGGAGGAATTGTCCCTCCCCCTGGTGCTGACCAGCCATCATATCAGCGGCCTCATCATTCTGGGCCAGCCCCAGAAGGAATATTCCAGGCTCATCGCCGAGCAGGGGATCCCCGTTATCTTCCTGGATTTTTACGACGAGCAGGCCAGCGCCGACGCAGTGGTGGGCGACAATACCTATGGCTGCTATCGGCTGACCTCCCATCTGATTAAAAACGGCCACCAGCGAATCGGTTTTGTGGGGAATTATCGGGCCACCAGCTCCATCATGGACCGCTATCTGGGCTATTGCCGCGCCATGCTGATGCACGACCTGCCCCGGCGGGATGATTGGGTCATCATGGACCGGGGGCTGGATAATCAGCTGCTGGAAAGGCTGGAGCTGCCGGCAGAGCTGCCCACCGCCTTTGTGTGCAATTGCGACGTGGTGGCCCGGAAGCTCATGGACCAGCTGGCGGAGCGGGGGCTCCGGGTGCCGGAGGATATCAGCGTCACAGGCTATGACGATTTCGAAATGGAAGCCGCCCCCGGCCCGGGCATCAGCACCTTCCGGGTGAATATGCACGCCATGGTGGATATGGCGGTGAAAATCATGCTGGACCGCTGCGCTGGCATGGCCAAGCCCTTCGGTCGAACCGTCATCGGCGGCCAGCCGGTCTATCGGGACTCGGAACGCCCCCTGGCGGAGTGATCAAGCTTTCCGCCCCGTCAAATTTCCCCGCTGAACCGCAGCAGGGCGTCGTTGGCGGGCTTGCCGTAGGTACAGTAGCCATTGTTGTCCTGGGCTGTCTGAGCGGGATAGAGTCGGGTGGCGCTCCAGTCCCACCAGCCGGTGCCGCGGACCCAGGGATTCTTTTTCAGGGCCTCCAGGAAGGCCTCGTACCATCTGGTCTGGGCGTCCAAATCCGTCCCCTCGCCGAAGCGCCAATCATTGGGCCGATATTCGCTCTTCCCCCGGGAAGGGCAGCCGCACTCCATGAACAGGAAGGGCTTCCCCTCCCGCTGGCATACGCTTTGAATCCGAGCGAAGTTTTCCTCCAGCTGATGGATGGGGTAATATCCGGAGGAGGAAATATAATCCACAGCGTCCCACCAGTGGACATTCCCCTCCTGGAACTTATCGCAATTATAGGTAATGGGGCCGGAATAGATCTGCCGCACATGGGCCACCACCTGCCGCCACTCCGCTTCCCGGACATCCGTGCCCACCATTTCGCAGCCAATGCAGAACATTTCCGCCTGGTTTTCTTCCGCCATCCGGGCCACCCGGCACACATGATCCTCCCAGGAGGCAAACCAGTCCGCCCAGCCCGGCTCCGTCGGCACATCCTGGTCGAAGAAATGAATATAGGCCCGCCAGTAGCCGTCCCGGCAGTTGACCATGGCCTTCAGGATTACCTTCAGGCCCAGGACCCTCGCTTCCTGGCATACGGCCCGGACGTCCTCTCCGCCCATGACGTCTGGGTGGTCGGAATCCATCCGGGTGGAATAGGTATGATCCTGCCAGGCGCAGACGGGCAGAATGATGGCATTGCAGCCCGTGGTACGCTTCATTTCAGCCAGGGACCATTTCCAGCCGCTGCCCCGGGTAAAGCCCCGTTTTTCACAAAAGCCAAAGGTGTAAGCGTTGAGAAACGGTAGGTCTGTCTGCTGCATGATCGAAGCCTCCTCGGTTCAGTTTCACCATCCTATTTTATCAAACAATCTTTCATTCATCAAATTCGATACTAAAAAGAAGGGAAACGCCAATTGGAACATATCAGCGTTTCCCTTCGGAAGCTCTCCCCAGCGGGGAGGGGAAAAACAATTTGTGAAAGGATTCCGTTCAGTCTTTCCGGTCTCCACAGGCAGCAGCCAATTGGGAAATGGCCTGGGCCAGGGTCTTCCGCTGGGTCGCCAGGACGAAGCGCTGGAAGCCCGCTCCCTCCTGCCCAAAGAGATCTCCCGCGTCCAGCCAGAGCTTCGCCTTCTTCGCCACGAGCTCATTGACCTCCGGCCCGGAGAGCCCGGTATCCCGGAAATCCACCCATGCGAAATAAGTCCCCTGCGGTTCAATGAGCCGCAGCTGGGGTATTTCCTTCTTCAAGCTATCCCGGAAGAAGTTCAGATTCTCCGTCAAATATGCCTGACAGGCCTCCAACCACTCCTCCCCCGCCAAATAGGCCGCTTCCGTAGCGGCGAGGCCCAGGGGATTCAGCTGCGAATAGCCGCTGGCGTTCATGCGGTGAACGAAGGCCTGCCGCAGTTCGGGATTCGGAATCCAGACATTGGAAACCTGCAGCCCAGCCAGGTTAAAGCTCTTGCTGGCCGCGGTACAGATAATTGCCTGATCCTGCAACTCCGGCGCCGCCCGCAGCAGCGTCTGATGCTCATATCCGGGCAGAATCAAATCGCAATGGATTTCGTCCGAAACCACCCGCACCCCATGCCGGAGGCAAATATCCGCCAGCTGCCGCAGCTCTTCCCGCTTCCAGACTCGGCCCACTGGATTATGAGGGCTGCACAGGATAAAGAGTCGGGCCCCTGATTCCACAATCACCCGTTCAAAATCCGCGAAGTCAATCTCGTATCGCCCTTCCCGCAGCGAAAGGGGGCTGGTGACGATCCGTCGACCATTATCCCGAATTACGCTATAGAAGGGATAATAGACCGGGGGCTGAATCAGCACGCTCTCCCCAGGCTCCGTCAGGGCCTGCACCGCCATGGCCAGGGCGCAGACCACCCCCGGCGTCTTTACCAGCCACTCCTGGGCGGGACGCCATTTGTGCCGCTTTTCATACCAACCGGCCACCGCCTCATAATAGTCCCCCTTCACTTCGCTATATCCGAAAATGCCATGGGAAACCACCCGCTGCATCGCCTCCTGAATGCAGGGCGCCACGGGGAAATCCATGTCCGCCACCCACAGGGGCAGCGCGTCCGCCGCCTGGCCCCGCTCCACCGCGAAATCCCATTTCAAGGAATTCGTGCCATGCCGATCTACCACCCGATCAAAATCATACATCTCTTTATCCTCCCGCGATGATGTCAAATCTTTTCCCCGATCTGGGCGCTTTTCCGACCTACACAAGGCGCAAATGTGCCGCCTCGCTCCTCTTGCCCAGCCAAAGGATTCGCCTTCCTAATACAATTCTGGATACAGTGCAAAATATCCTTTTTTCACAAAAAGCGGCGCCTCCCCAAGCAGGAGAGGCGCCTTTGAAGAATGGAGGATGGAGGTAAATGTTAACCCATGTTCAAGACTCGCCCGGAATGGTATGCGACATTCCAGGAATGGCCATCTTGATCTCTTTGATTACAGCACGCCGCCTTCGACCACCAGGGAATCCGCGTCAGCGTTCTCACCGTAGGTCTCCCGCAGGGTGGCTTCATAGTCCGCGTGGAAGAAGTTTTCTTCGCCCAGCTTCACAATTTCCTCGTTGATCCAGGCCAGCAGGGTTTCATTGCCCTTGGAAACGGCGGGATTGATGGTGTCCAGATCGCCCAGGGACTCAATGCCCACAGCGAAGCCAGGATTCTCAATCGCCCAGGCCAGCACTTCGGTGTTGTCGGTGGACAGACCATCGCCGCGGCCATCCAGCAGGCCCAGATAAGCGTCGGTGTAGCTGTCGTACTTCACCAGTTCCACATCGGGATAATTCTTCTCGAAGTAAGTCTCAGCAGTGGTGCCCTTGGAGACGATCAGCTTCTTGCCGTTCAGCTGTTCCACATCCGTCACCAGCGCGCTTTCGGGACTAACCACGCCCAGTGCAACCTTCATGTAAGGCAGCGCGAAATCCACTTGCTCCGCCCGCTCGTCGGTATAGGTGAAGTTGGCCAGGATCACGTCCACCTTGAAGCTCTGCAGAAACTCAATGCGGTTGGGGGCGTCCACAGCCACGATGTCCAGCTCCACGCCCAGGTCTTCCGCCAGGCGGCGGGCCAGGTACACATCATAGCCCTGATATTCGCCGTTTTCATCCACATAGCCAAAGGGCTTCTTGTCATGGAACAAACCGATGGTGATCTTTCCGCTTTCCTTTACTTCATCCAGCGTACGGAAACCATCCGCCAGGGCGGCGGAAGCCAACACCAACACCAGGGCCAAAGCCAACGCGATCACTTTTACAAAACGCTTCATTTTCGTTTACCTTCCTTTTCTTTCTTCACATCCCCGCTCCGCGGGAATAGTTTCATCATGGTTTCTTTCTTATTCATTTTCTCCGGGGAAAGCGCTACGCTTCCAACACATTCGAAGCTCCATCCCGGCCCGGCATCGATCCCTGGCGCCGACAAAACGATTTCTCACGCGCTTTCCTCCTCTCTTATTCCCCACCTTCCCGGTAGGTTAGTCGGATTATAGTCCCGATTTTCCTGCTTGTCAACGGGAAATTTTGTATTTGGCCTGTATTTTGGAAAAAAAGCCGGGAGCGGTTTTGCTCCCGGGCATGGTTTTATCTGGCATTCTTTCGGGTGGAGGCGTAGGTAAAGCTTTGCAGGAACTGGCGCGCCCGCTCTGTCCGGGGCTCCCGGAAAAACTCGGCTGGAGCGCCCTCCTCCACGATGACGCCCTGCTCCATAAAGAGCACCCGATCCGCCACCGCTTCGGCGAAGCGCATCTCGTGGGTCACGATGGCCATGGTCATCCCCTGCTCCGCCAGGTCGATAACCACGTTCAGCACCTCCGACACCATCTCCGGGTCCAGAGCCGCGGTAATTTCATCCAGCAAGAGCAGCTCCGGATGCATCAGCATGGCCCGCACCAGGGCGACCCGCTGCTTCTGCCCGCCGGAAAGGGTCCGGGGCAGGGCGTCTGCCTTCTCCGCCAGGCCCACCCGCTTCAACATCTCCATGGCTTCCGCCTTCACCTCGTCCGCCGGCCGTTTCAAAGCCTTGGTCGGGCCCAGCAGCAGATTATCCATCACCTTCATGTGCGGGAAAAGATCATAGCTCTGGAACACCATGCCAATCTTCTGACGCACCAGGTGCATGTTCTTCTCCTGGTCGGAAATCCGCTGATCCCGCAGCCAGATCTCGCCCCCATTGATCCGCTCCAGGCCATTGATGCAGCGCAGGAGGGTACTCTTTCCACAGCCGCTGGGGCCGATGACAACCACCACTTCTCCTTCGTGGATATCCAGGCTAACCCCCTTGAGGACGCCGGTCCCATCGAAGGATTTTTGAATGTTTTTGACGCTTAAAATTGGGTTCATTTTAATCCTCCGCAATCTCAATCGGCGTGCAGCAGCCTTGGAGCGGCTCCTGCACTTGTTTCGATTGACTCGCTCGCTTCCCTCCGCCTCCGGCGGCAGCCCACTGGGCTGTCGGTCAGCTTACTCCCCGCAATCTCAATCGGCGTGCAGCAGCCTTGGAGCGGCTCCTGCACTTGTTTCGATTGACTCGCTCGCTTCCCTCCGCCTCCGGCGGCAGCCCACTGGGCTGTCGGTCAGCTTACTCCCCAATACTTCTCAAGTCTTCCTGCCAGCAGAGAGATGGGCCAGCAGATCAGGAAATACAGCAGAAACACCGTCGCATATACCCAGAAGGCGGCAGAGGGCTCCCGGTAAAACTGGCCGATGATCTGCTGTCCGACCTTTAGCACTTCGGTCACATTGATCATCTTCACCAGGGCCGTGGTCTTAATGATCCGGGTACTCAGGTTAATCGCCTGGGGCAGGAGCCGCCGCGCCGTCTGGGGTAAAAGGATGTATCGATTGATCTGCGCCTTGGTCAGCCCCAGCGCCGCCGCGCTTTCCCGCTGATGCTTCGGAATGGAGGTCAGCGCTCCGCGGAACAGATCCCCCATCTCCGCCGTACCCCAGAAGGAGAAGACAATCACCGCGCTGGTCTCGCCATCCAGATTCACGCCGAACAGCCGGGCAAAGCCAAAATACACAATATACAGCAGCACCAGCTGGGGCATGAAGCGAACGATCTCCAGCCATACCCGGCAAACCGCCCGGGCAATTTTGCTGCGGCTCATCATCAGGAGACCGAAAATCAACCCCAGCACCAGGGAAATCCCGATGGTGATCAGCGCAATCCGCAGCGTCACCCAGAGGCCCAGCAGCAGGCGCTGAAAGTTGATTCCCTTAAACAGAACGCTGATTCCCAAACCCTGCATACCGAAGCCTCCTTTCCGTGAAAGTTGCAATCAGGGAAACCGGCAGCAGCAGCGCCAGATAGGCCACCACCAGCATGAAAAGCACCTCGATGGTCCGGCCGCCGCTGGTCCGCAGCGTATCCGCCACATTCATCAAATCCATCATCGCCAGCACAGAGAACATGCTGGTTTCCTTGATCAGGAAAATCACATTGGCAAACAGTGCCGGTGCCGCCGTAGCCAAGGCCTGAGGCAGCAGGACATAGCGGATATTCTGCCACCTGGTCAGCCCCAGGCATTCCCCCGCCTCCCGCTGGCTTTTATCCACGGATTCCAGGCCGCTGCGGAAGCCCTCCGCCATGTACGCGCCGCCCAAAAAGGTCAACCCGATCACCGCGCAAGCCTCCGCGCTGAGCCGAATCCCCACCCGGGGAAGCCCCGCATACAGGAAGAACAGCTGCACCAAGAGGGGCGTGTTCCGCGCCAGCTCGATATATCCATGGGCGATGCTCTTCAGCACAGGCACACGGAAATACCGCGCCAGGCAGCACAAAAGCCCCAGCACCAGGGAGCACAGGACGCCATACAGGCCAAAGCGCAGCGTAACCCAGGCGCCGCCGATAAAATCGGAGACATGGGCAGACACAAAGCTCCAATCCATGCGGGCTCCCCCTCCTCTCGTCAATAACCCTTCTATTTGATGGGTTATTGACGATAATACTCCCCTTCCCGAAAAAAGTAAAGGAGAAAATGAACAAACTTATTGCTCTCGTACTGGCCCTGTGCCTGGTTGCCCTGTCCCTGGGCGCTGCTCTTGCTGATGACCCGACTGGCACGATTACCATTGTTAGCGTCGGGCGAAAAGGGCCATTTTGCGTCGGGCGAAAAGGGCCATATTCGGTCGGAAATAATGGGGCCAAATTATAAACCTGACGGTTTTTGACCGTCAGGCTGCTTTTAGCTTGCCGTGTAAAAACGGCAATTCATATAAAAATGCTGTCATCCGCATCTATCATGAGGCATTGTGATTCCAGAGAAGCGCAGTATGATGCCGTGACTTTTATGTGCTTATTGCCGTAATTTCCGCGTTGTGAGCCGCTGATTCCTATCCCGCTGGGAGGATTCCCCCGGGCGGATGGACATCAGGGGCTCACGTTGCAAAGCTAAAACCGCCACACGTTTTATCACAGATCTTGAGTAAAATCGTGCTTCTCCCCTGTTTTCTGCAGCAGTGAGTGAAAAAGCGAAACATTGCTGTTTCTGCGGCCTAAAAAGGAATCCGCAAATGAGATGGCATTAAAGAAATAAGTGACCAAATTGATAGTGGCTTAATAAGTCAGAGTCGATTAAGTAAATCCTGAAGAATGGAAGTGTCTTCGATGAGCGAAATAGCAAAGCTTTTTTTGCCTGCGTCTTTTAAAGACGCTCCAATATGATAAATTGTGGTATGGTCCAAAATCAGGAAACGGTCATGAAACCTGCTCGTATAATTCTTAGCTATGGAAGGATACTGGGCATTAAAAGTGGTGATATCGGAGGCGGTCAGTCTGTCCCCGCGATTAGAGGTATAGATATAAACCTTGACTCCTGACTGCTTTTTGGAAAGCAGATCCAGCGTCCCGGTATCTACATATCCATCGATGAGAATAATGTCCTGTGTCGCCTTGCTGATCAAATCAGAAATCAAGCTGAATGCATCAAATATCTGTCCATCAAAAAACACCTTCTGGGTTGATTCTTCGTGGTCATGAATATAATCAAAAATGACATCGAGTTTCTCGTCAGTGCGGCGTTCATAGTCTATCTGGCGAAGTTCTATGGAACTGATGCGTTTAAACATCAGTTCATTATTAGCATAGAAGTGACGCATTTCCCGGAAGGCACGCATGATGTAAATGGTTTGCTGATCTGCTACCTGTCCTTTCAGAACAGCACCTAACATGTAGATGCCTTGTTCTGTAAAAGCATAAGGTGGTTTCCGACGGCCACCTGATTGACCGGCAAAAAAGGAAGTATCTGATGAAATCACAATTTGTGACTTCACGGCTTCAACCTCTTCCCTGGTAAGCTGAAACATAAAATCTTCGGGAAAACGAGATATGTTTCTTTTTACCTGCTGATTTAATGCCCTGACTTCATATCCATAGATGGAGGCAAGATCGGCATCAAGCATGACCTGCTGATTGCGTATGGTGTATATTGAAGACTGAATGCTCTGAGCAGTGATTTCCTTTGGCGTGGAGGGAATCAATCCGGATTCTTTTGAGGTGTTCATAAGGCCTCCTGGAGGAGTAAAATCGTGAAATCACAGATTGTGACATCACGAACAGACTATATCACAGGCAGCACAGCAAAGCAAGACAAAGGGAGCCGATTTTCGAAACACGGGGACGGTCTTTTTCGTTTCATGGCTTTACAGGATTCAAGGTTAGGGCGAAGATGATCCTGGTTATGCCGAGATGATGATAGTGCCGCTGGCTCTTGGCGGCTTTTTGAAACCGCTGGAATGTTGAAGAATACACGGTTTTCGGCTATAATAACAGTACATTTTTCGACAGGGCGGTGGCACACCATGACAGACGCTCAGCAGCGGGAAACCGCAAGGCAGTTTTACTATCGGTGGAACGGCAAAGGCCGGGAGGATGAAGACGCCCGGTCTTATTGGATTGAGATTCTGACTAACATTCTGGGCGTGGATCGCGTCACAGAACGCGTTGACTTTGAGAAGAAAGTCATCGGGCCGGATGGAAACACGAAGCGGATCGACGTCTACATCCCAGAAACCCATGTGCTGATCGAACAGAAATCGCTGGGTATCGCTCTGGACAAGCCGCAGGCGGGACATGATGGGATGACTCCCTACGAGCAGGCGAAAATGTATGACAACGGTCTTCCGTTTGATGAGAAAGCCCGCTGGATCGTTACCAGCAACTTTGCTGAGATCTGGATTTACGACATGAACCAGCGCAAGCCGGAACCGGTGAAAATCGCGCTGGCTGATCTGCAGTCCAAGTACCATATGCTTGACTTCCTGGTCAACCAAGAAACGAAAAAGATCTCTGACGAGATGAAAGTTTCCCTGCAAGCTGGCGAGCTTGTCGGAAAGCTGTATGATGTCTTCTTCAAACAGTACAAGAATCCTGATGATCCGGAAACGCTGAAGAGCTTGAACAAACTGTGTGTCCGGATCGTTTTCTGCCTATATGCAGAAGATGCATCCGTTTTCGGCCGGAAGAACATGTTCCATGATTACATGGCCCAGTTTGACGCTCCGCACGCCCGTAAAGGCCTGCGGGATCTGTTCCGGGTGCTGAACCAGAAACCTGAGGAGCGCGATGCATATCTGGCTGATGATGATCCCCTGCTCGCAGCTTTCCCCTATGTCAATGGCGGCTTGTTTGCGGATGATGACATCACCATCCCTCCTTTCACAGATGAGATTATAAATCTTTTGCTGCGAAACGCCAGCGAAGATTTTGACTGGAGTGGCATCAGCCCGACCATTTTCGGCGCTGTGTTCGAAAGTACCTTGAATCCGGAAACCCGGCGTAGCGGTGGGATGCACTATACGAGCATAGAGAACATCCACAAGGTAATTGATCCGCTGTTTCTGGATGATCTGAAGGCTGAACTGGAAGAGATAAAGGGAATTGCTGTATGGAAGACACAGGAGCACCGCCTGCATAAATTCCAAGATAAACTGGCTGCAACCGTTCTCCTGGATCCGGCAGCTGGCAGCGGCAATTTCCTCACGGAATCCTATATTTGCCTTCGTCGCCTGGAGAACGAGGTGATCTCCCTGTTGCAGCATGGACAGGTCATCATGGGCATCGTGGATAACCCGATCAAGGTCAACATCAGCCAGTTGTATGGCATCGAAATCAACGATTTCGCCGTGACGGTTGCGCGGACAGCCCTCTGGATTGCTGAAAACCAGATGATGAAAGAAACGGAAGATATCGTCCACATGACGCTGGACTTCCTGCCGCTGAAGACTGCTGCGCATATTGTGGAAGGAAATGCATTACAGATTAACTGGGAAGAAGTAGTTCCCAAAGGGGAATTGACATGTATCTGTGGAAATCCACCTTTTTCCGGCGGAATGAAAATGTCCGATGAAAAGAAGAAGGAAATGCAAAGCGTCATTGGAGCCGATGCATCAAGTGTTGGCGAGATGGATTATGTTGCAGCATGGTATTATTTAGGCGCAAAATATATCCAAGGAACAAACATCAAATGTTGCTTTGTTTCAACAAACTCCATTGTACAAGGACAACAAGCAATTACGGTTTGGGAACCGCTTTTTACAAAGTACAATATTTGTATTGATTATGCTTATCGAACATTCAAATGGACTAGTGAAGCCAGCGACGCCGCAGCGGTTCACTGCGTTATAGTCTGTTTTTCAACGAGTAACACTGATGCAAAAACGATATATGATGAGAAGGGCAACGCCCAGAGTGCTAGTAATATAAATTCCTACTTGGTTGATGCAGAAAACTGGTTTATTCATCCAGTTAGCGCGCCTATCTGGGATGTGCCACCTATCAAGTTTGGCAGTATGCCCAGAGGGAAAGCCTTTATAATGCCAAAAGAAGAATATGATGAGATAATTAAGGATTATCCATTTATTGCTCCGTATCTCAAAGAATTCTATATGGGAAATGAATTCATTAACGGCGGAGCAAGGTATTGCATGTGGTTAATCGGTGCCGAGGCATCAACCCTACGAAAGTGTCCCCCTGTGATGAGCAGAATTGAAGAAATTAGGCAGGCAAGATTAGAGAGCAAAGCTGCTGAGACAAGAAGGATGGCTGATACACCAACTTTATTTGCTCAAATAGCGCAGCCAGATGATGACTATATTGCAGTTCCAGCGGTATCAACTCAGCGCAGACGCTATATTCCGATAGGGTTTCTTTCAAAGGATGTAATAGCGGGGAATAAGCTTTATATCATTCCAGGTGCAACAGTATATCACTTCGGCATTCTGACATCGAACGTCCACATGGCATGGATGAGGTTGCTTGCAGGACGAATGAAGAGCGATTACAGTTATTCCAAAGACATCGTATATAATAACTTCCCCTGGCCAGAGGTTTCCGATGATCAGAAACAGCAGATTGAAAAGACAGCACAAGGCATATTGAATGCACGTGCACTATATCCTGATGCATCCCTTGCCGACCTCTACGATCCACTGACAATGCCGCCGGAACTTAAGAAAGCCCACCAGGCTAACGACGCTGCAGTGATGAAAGCCTACGGCATGCCGATCAAGGAGACGGATGAGGCAGCCTGCGTGGCGTGGCTGATGAGACTGTACCAGGAGAAGGTTTCGGAAAAGGATAATGTTTCCCGCAGGTAGAATTACGACTGTACGATCATCCGCAGGAGGAATCATGAGCGAGATTACGCCGGTTAACCAGAATGTGATGGATATGGATACTCTTTGCAAGAATTCCATCGAACTGATCAGATACGCAAGAGGATTGGCTGTAAGACAGATTAACATCATTGAATTGATGACAAACTACACGCTGGGGCGCTGGATCGTAGAGGAACAGCAAAATGGAGCGAATCGTGCGAAATATGGTCAGAAAGTGATTCAGAAACTTTCTGCATCACTCACGGATCAATTCGGAAGAGGTTATTCTGTGGATAGTCTGGAGAATATGCGGAAATTCTATATCGCTTATCGGGACAGGATTTCCGAGACGATGTTTCGGAAATTCGCAATGGAAAAATCCGAGACGCTTTCTCGGATTTTGGAAGAACCACCTTTTCAGCTTTCTTTTTCTCATTACCTGATACTTAGTCGGATAGATGACGATCAGGAACGGTTATTCTATGAACGTGAAGCTGTTACCAGTAACTGGAGTGTAAAACAACTACAGCGTCAGCACGGGAGTTCCCTGTATGAACGACTTCTGTTGAGTACGGATAAGAATAAGCTGATGGACTACAAGCGGGAGAAAAATCTTCCCGCAACAATATCCGCCAACGTGAAAGATCCGTATGTGCTTGAGTTTCTCGGATTGCATGAACAGCCGGACTATACAGAAAGCGATTTGGAGAAACGTATTATTGACCATTTGCAGGAATTCCTGATGGAGATGGGTAAGGGCTTTACATTTGTTGGAAGACAAGTCAGATTTACATTTGATGAGGATCATTTTCGTGTTGATCTTGTTCTATACAACCGTCTATTGCGCTGCTTCGTGCTTATTGATCTGAAGACTGGAAAACTTAAGCATCAAGACCTCGGCCAGATGCAGATGTATGTCAACTATTATGATCGATATGAAAAAACAGACGATGAAAACCCAACGATTGGTATCCTGCTATGTAGCGAAAAAACGATAACATGGTGGCTTTGACGCTGCCGAAAGATACAAATATCTATGCGGCAAAGTATGAACTGTATCTGCCGGATAAGAAACTGCTCCAGCAAAAACTGGAACAGTGGCTGAATGAGGAATCCTGATACTGGATTAGTATGAGATTGACTGACTCGGAGGACACACCCGATGATCAACACAGAGAATCTGGCCCTGCTTCTGGATAGCTACAAGAAAGCTTTCCCTTCCATCTGGAACGGTGAAATCTATAAATGGATCGCGATCAAATGTTACCAGGACAACTGGGATCTAAACGCGGAGGATTTCTCGGAGATGTTCCGGAAGGCGACGGACAAGACGTTGAATCTGCTGGCCTCTGGCTACGCCTATCCCCGGGCAATGATCATCGAGATGGCCAAAGCTGCGCCGGAAGAAGTCCGGGAGATGTTCCGGCGGCTGTATGACGAGAGCCTGGATCTGTCTCTGCGCGTGGAGGAATTTCAGGCAAAGAGCGAAGAGATCCGTCAAAAGTATAATGACGGAACGTGGAAGAATCATTTCCAGTCTACCAATTCCATCAGCACCTATCTGTGGCTCCGGTACCCGGACAAATACTATGTCTACAAGTACGGGCTGTATGCTGATGCCGCGAGAGAGCTGGATTCGGATAACAAGCCAAAGGCCAATGGATGAGAAACAGATTTACCAGGGAGTCCCCAGCTACGCTTACCAGATTGCGGAATTCATGGTGACCAGGGACGGAAACCTTGAATTCCCGGATGATACGGATGCAGAAATCGTCAACCGACTGCTGGACAGGTTTGAAGAAGCCGGATTTACGTTCCCGGAGGATGCCATCGGCAACACCACCGACAGAGTGGATATGGAAAACTGTGCCAGCGTGACCGTACAGGTGCTGAAGATGGCCGGTACTGCTGCCAACGGCTGATAAGAAAAAACTCTGCTCACGGGGGACTCCACATCCCTTGTGGGCAGGGTATAAGGGGCAAATAAAACTGGACTCTGGATTGTTCCGTCTGAAATAGGATGACAACAATCCGGAGCCCAGATCATTCAGTTCTCTCAATGCCAGCCTTATAACCTGTAACGGGTAATTGATTCCCAATTTGCCGGCATACCCATGTAGCCCAGGAGTTCCGCTTTGGTGATTCTTGAGGTCTTTCTCGTAAAAGAGACGATCAGTTTCCAGAGAAGCTGTTTGTAAATCAGGAATTCCTCTCTTGGCAGGAGATATCTCAGCGCGATCACCAAGCCGAAATAATCTCTTTTCCCCTGAATATACTGGTTCCCTTTTTTCGGAAGACCAAGTTTCGCATGCAAAGGTTTATCAGGGAAATCCTGCTGGATCAAACGGTGGCAATATAGCCGTTCGCTGTGGGCACAGATGTTGCGGAAGAATGTCAGTGCATTCAGATATCTGGCGAGCTCTTTTTCATTCACATTGGAGAACTCTTTGCTGATGGCACTTTGCTCCTGATACCTCAGAAGAGAATACATCTTTGATAGCTGACCGAATGTCATCGCGTTTTTAGTAACCCAAAGCGGGACGTTACCATGCGTAATGCGCTGATGGACAATATAGGCATGATCGGTGTCCTGATTCGCTATCTTGTCCAGAATTCTGATCAGTTTGGAAACGGCTACAGATTTCTTCGGGTCTGATGTATAACAAGCAGATGAAAGATAGAAATACTGTTGCTCTCCATAATGAGCACAAAACTTGTCAGAGATCAATTGCCCGATCTTCTGTTCTACTTGAAAAAGGTAGCTCAGTGTAAGTTCCCGCAGAGCCTTGTCAAAATCGTAGAGAGAAACAATATCTTCGAAGGATGTGCTTTTCTCATACCGTCTGGTCATTTTATTGATGAACGGTTCCTTGTATCCGCCGACCAAAGAAAAGTAGCCTATGTTCATCAACTTCTTCTCTGCAAATTTGGCATCGGCGATGATCAGGCCTTTTCTACTGGTCAGCATTGTGATCTGCTGACTGACATTCAGGTAAGGTTTTGCCATGGGGCATATCTCCATCCTGTGAAAATTAAAGGAGGGCCCTTAGGTCCTCCCGCAGTCCCAGGCCTCGCGAGTATCTGGAACTAAGTCACTGGCGTAAGTATATGCAAAATGGGCTTGCCTGTCAATAGGCTCTTCGATTTTTCCATCAGCCGAAAAGGCGTCTCTCTGGCTAACGTAACTGTGACGTTTCTGTGTCATTATCCTCCCCTGCACAGTTAAGGAAATCATAAGCCCACCGGCATTCTGCATCCGTCTCTTGGCGGGCAGAGCACCACAGCGAGTGAGGAGGACAGCCTTCTGCCGGATGATATCATTGACTTGGTTTACCGGTTGAAGCGGTCTTACTGTGCTAATGCGGCTTTCATCACCGCTGACAGCACGCTGGAGCAGATCCGGAAGCTGAAGGACGGCAACGGCCTGTATATCTGGCAGCCTGCTTTGACCGCCGGTGAGCCGAATCGTCTCCTGTGTTTCCCTGTGTACACCAGCGCCTATATGCCTGCGGTTGAAGCGGGCGAGCCTGTGCTGGCTTTCGGTGATTTCAGTTACTACAATGTGGCTGATCGCGGGAACCGCAGTTTCCGGGCTTTGACAGAGCTGTATGCCGGAAACGGACAGGTTGGCTTCGTCAGCACTGAGCGTGTCGATGGCAAGCTGGTTCTGCCGGAAGCGGTGCAGGTGCTGAAGATGGCCGGAACCGTGGCGAACGGTTGATAATCGGTGCTTTTCTTGCCCCGGGGCCTCCACATCCCCTGGGAGCAGGGTTTAAGGGGCAAATAGAACTGGATTCTGGATTGTTCTGTCCGAATAGGATGACAACAATCCAGAGCCCAGATCATTCAGTTCTCTCAATGCCAGCCTTATAACCTGTAACGGGTAATTGATTCCCAATTTGCTGGCATACCCATGTAGCCCAGGAGCTCCGCATTTGAGATCCTCTTTGATTTTCGTGTGTAGGATTCGATGCACTTCCTGAGTTGCCGTTTGAAATTCAGAAACTCTTCTTTTGGAAGGAGATATCGCAGCGTGATTACCAGTCCAAAGTAATCACATTTTCCCAGAATGTATTTATTCCCCTTCTTGGGGATGCCCAGCTTAGCATGAAGCGGTGTATCGATAAAATCGTGCTGATTTAACCTGTAGCTGTAAAGCCTTTCGTTGTGAGCACAAACGTTGCGGAACAGGGTCAAGCAGCACAAAGAGTTTTCCAGCTCCTGCTCAGTAATAGATGGAAAGGCGCTGCAGATTCTGGTTTGCTGCTGAATCTGCAACACAGAATACATGATAGAGAGTTCGCCGAAGGTGAGAAGCTTACCTGCAACCCATAACGGAACATTTCCATATGCATTCCGCTGATGAACGATATAGCTGTGGTTATTGTCATTTACAGCTTTGAGTAGATGTCTGTTGATCAGATTGCTGATTGTCCCTGCGCACTTTAATCCGGGACGGTAATTCTTCGGATTCAGGAATGCACTTTGCATTTCACCGAAGTGGCTGCAGAAAGCATCCGAAATCAGCTGCCGTATTTTCTCTTCGACAGTGTTCAACGCACCGAAAGTCAGCAAGCGAAGATCCTTGTCGAACAGATATAACTCCAGGATATCTTCGAAGGTCGTTGATCCTTCATACATCCGTGTCATGGGATTGATGAACGGAGTTTTGTATCCGCCGATTAACGAAGTGTACTCGATATCAGTCAGCTTTCTTTCAGCAAAAGCAGTATCACGAACGATCAGCCCTTTTCTGGTGATTAAGTGCTGAACCTGCTGTCTGGGACTCAGATAAGGCTTACTCACAGCAACGACTCCGATCAGAACAAAATTAAAGGAGGGCCCGTAGGTCCTCCCGCGGTTCCAGTCCCGTAGGTTTCCGGAACCTGATCACTGGAGTAATTATATGCAAAACCGCCATTGCTGTCAATGGTTTCACTGTTTTTTCGAAATCCTGCAAAAGCCCAGTGAAGGCGCTAATCAGGTTTCTGTAACTGTGACGTTTCTGTGTCATTATCCCCTGTACAGTTAAGGAAAACGTCCGAGTTTCTACCTACTACAATGCTTGCTTTACGGTCCAAGAAGAGTGAACATGCGATAAGCCCAGAAGGCCCGATTTTAAAGGAAAGGAGAAGATCCTTCAACCGGGAAACAGACATTTTGCATGTACGAACTGGTGCTATAAGGTACGGCATGAATTACCGCACAGTGAAATCTGAGACTGACGGGCAGATCCGGCAAATGATTATGGATCACACTGGAGATACTCCAATAATATAGCAGTTCCCGACCGTTCCGCCGCTGTTTCCCAGCAGAGACATCGTCTCTCCGCCGGTCCATGCCCAGTAATAGTTCGATCCCGGCACCTGCACCCGGATCAGCCAGGGTTGATCGCACTTGCCACGCTCAATATACTCCAGCAGCTTTCTATCTCTTCCCCACTTGAATTCTGTAAAGGTGGAGGAGCCAACATATGGATATAGGCTCTTCAGCGTTACGATCAGCTTGTAGCCCCTGTATAGCAGCAAGACGCGATCATTGGCTTTCAGCATGTCCATCAGGTCTTCTGCCTTTGACGTACTGGTAATTTCGAATTCTGGCATGATCTTCACCTACTCAAGCACCAGGTACTCTGACAGCTCTTCATCGGGCAGATTTTCACACCGAATCATTCTCTGTTTTCTGCGGAACACCAGCGAGCTGAAGCTCATTCGCATGAGCCTTCATGCCTTCAATCACAATTTCGGAGACATCCCGGATATCCATTCCAAGCATCTCACACCCCTGCAGAATCAATTCTCTGTTACATTTTGCGGCAAATTTCTTATCCTTCCACTTCTTCATGAAGCTTTTGATTTCCATATCCGTAATTCCTGCGGGACGCATCCGGGCAGCAGCCTGAACGATTCCAGTCAATTCGTCTGCTGTGAAAAGACTTTTTTCCATCAATGTTTCAGGTTTCACATCCGTACATATTGAATAGCCGTGGCTGAGAATCGCCCGGATATCATCTTCTGGGATTCCCCATTTTCGCAGAGGCTCCTCTGTGTGGGCAAGATGCTCTTCCGGATACTTTTCATAATCATAGTCATGCAGCCAGCCAACTGCTGCCCAATGCTCCGGATCTTCACTGAAGTATTTAGCCATGGCTTCCATTGCCGCGGAGACATTTGCCGCGTGCAGCAGCAGGTGATCCTCATGCACCATGGTTGCATTGATTTCTTTTGCCTTCTCCAATGTCAGTCTGTCCATTGTTCAATCCCTCCTTGTTTTACAGGCGGATTATACTGGAAAGCTATGAAGAGTGCAAGCGGAATTGCAAGCGGCAGATGCAGGCAGTTTATCTGACAAGAAGTGTCTCCCCATCTGAAGGAAAACCAATATGAGCGTAGGAAACATCAGCGGCATACTTCTGGATGATACTTTTCAGTCCAGGCATAACGATTCCGTTCCATTCTGCTTTATCGGGATGAACATAACTCAGCATAAGAATCTGGCTGAAAAGACGTTGATCGGCTACTTCTCCAGCGCCTGCGTCAAATCCTTTACCAGATCCTCCGCATCCTCCAGGCCCACGGAGAGGCGCAGCAGCGTCTCGTCGATGCCCAACTTTTCCCGCAGGGGCCCGGGCACCTCGCAATGGGTCTGGGTCAGGGGATAGGTCAGCAGCGATTCCGTGCCCCCCAGGCTCTCCGCGAAGGTAATCAACCGCACTTTTTTCAGCGCCCGATGGGCGGTTTCCTGGTCCACTGTCCGGAAGGAAATCATGGCCCCGGAACCCGTGGCCTGGCTTTGGTTTACCTCGTAGCCCGGGTGGCCGGGGCGGCCAATATAGTACACCTCCCGCACCAATGGATGCTTCTCCAGGGTCTCCACGATCTTCTTGGCCGTTCTTTCCTGATGGCGCACCCGCACATGCAGGGTCTTGAGCCCCCGCAGCACCAGCCAGCAATCGAAGGGCGCCAGGGCCGCGCCGATGGTCTTGGCGATGAGCCGCAGCCGATCCGCGATCTCCAGCTCGTTCAGCACCAGAAAGCCGGAAATCGTATCGTTATGGCCGCTGAGGTACTTCGAGCCGCTATGAACCACGATATCCGCCCCCAAGGTCAGGGGGCGCTGGAACACCGGGGTCAGGAAGGTATTATCCACGCTGAGCAGCGCCCCATGGGCATGGGCAATCCGGGCGCAGGCCTGAATGTCCGTCACCTTCATCATGGGATTGCTGGGAGTCTCCACATGCATCAGCCGGGTGTTGGGCCGGATGCTGGCCTCCACCTGGGAAAGGGAGGTAGTGTCCACATAGGAAACCTCTATGCCGTTTTTCGCGCAGACTTGATCAAACAGGCGGGTGACGCCTCCGTAGAGATCCTCTCCGCAGAGGATATGATCCCCGGGGCGCAGCAGCTCAACCAGCGCAGAAACGGCTGCCATACCGGAGGAAAAGGCAATCGCCTCCTTCGCTTCTTCCAAAGAAGCGACTACTTCCTCCAGCTGCAGCCGGGTAGGATTATCCTGTCGGGAATAATTAAATTGTTCATGGCCAATCAAGGAATGTCCAAAGGTTGCCGTCTGATAAATCGGAAAGCTGACGGACCGCGCTCCATCCTGATAGGCATGCGCTTCTCCGTGAATACATCGAGTGTCAAAGCTCCATTCCATCGTTTTTCCTCCATCCTTTTATTTACCAATTGCCCCTCCAAAGGCAATAGGAATTGTATATGATTCTGGAGGAAAAGTGAAATACCCTTTTTCCATCGATAGCAATAGATTCAATCTATGGCTTTGCATAAAAAACAGTTTCTCCTCAGGGCAGAGACACAAGATAATTACTGTACAGTAGCCCTTCAAACCCAGTTGACTGAGGAAACGACGATGAAAACTCCCCCGCGGAGCGGGGGAGCGAGAAAAACATATCCATGGGCGAAGAAAGCAATGTGCTTTCTCACTGACTTGTATCAATCTTCGTTGTCCCGAATCATCCGATTCAGAAATGGAAGGGCAGGGAGGGATCCTCATCCGGAGGAAGAGACGCCGCCGCGCTCTGTTCCTTGCCGAAATAGTCAATTAGATCCTTCCGCAGCTTTTCCGGAATGCGCCGCCGAATGGGGAATACCTCGGCGTCCGCCAGCCGGAGAACCAGCTTCGCCAGAAAAGCCGCTTCCGCCTCCAGCACATCGGCAGAGATCAAATCCATGTTGTCATATCGGGTGTGCATGTATCCCCCACCCCGGGGCGCCCCCTGGCCCATGCTGATGCTGGGCACACCATGGTCGCTGAACACCGCGCAATCGCTGCTCATCACCCGCTGGGTGGTTACGGCGGCATAGCCCACCTCCCGCAACAGCTGCTTGGCCCAGGTTTCCGCCTCATCCTCCGCGGTGACGAAAACAATCTCCTTGCCCAGGATGCTTCCGCCCACGTCCACATTCACCATGCCCTGAATCTGGGGCAACTCCCCTTCATGGGCCTTGACCCAGGCTTTGGACCCCCGCAGGCCAGTCTCCTCCGATCCGAAGAGAATCGCTTTCACCGTGCGCCTGGGCGGATGCTGCTTCAGAGCAGACAGCAGCTGAACCACCTCCACAGCTCCAGCGCCGTTATCCCAGGCGCCGAAGGAGAAGGGCACGCTGTCGTAATGGGCACCCACTACCAGAGTTTCCGCCGCCTTGTCCGTGCCAGGCACGGTAACCACCAGGTTCTGAGAAGCCACGGTCTTTTCCTCCAGCCGCAGCACCACCCGAAGGGCAACCGGCTTGACCCGCAGCAGCTCCACCGCCTCGATCATCCGAATGGTAAAGGCCGGCAGGGGCTGCAGACCATGGGCGCTGAGGCGGAATCGGGCCGTCTCCAGGTCGCTGTTCTCGTAGGTATCCCGAACAGTGCCACTGGTGGTCAAATAAGCTTTCACCCCCGCCTCCAGCAGCCGGCGATATTCCTTCTGGGACAGCCGATCATGCAGCAGCACGATCTTCCCCCGAACCCGGGAGAGGCTCACCTCGTCAAAGGATTTCAGGTAGAAAAACTCGCCAGTTTCCCCACTTTCCGTCGTTTCCGCGCTGTCGATCAGCCCCGTCACCGGGAAGGAGCGCTCGCTTCCGTCGGCCAAAATCGCGGTGACTTCCGCCCGGACCGGGACGCGATGGGTGTACTCAAAGCCTTCTACCTGGGGCTCGAAGCCTGCCTTGCGAATCTCCTCCGCCAGGAAAGCAGCCGCTTTCCGCTCCTCCGCCGTTCCACTGGGACGGGTAAAGCTGAGGGTCTGGAGCCGCGTATAGATTTCCGATGCCATGATGATCTTTTCCTCCTTCCACCTTAGATTGCTCTCCCCCAGGAGGGGGAGAGCAATCTAAGCTTAGGTATACGCTTCATGCAGGTCAATGGGATTGATGGAGGCGTCGGCCCGCAGGGGGCTGTTTTCCGGCAGGGAGGGATCCCGATCCTTCCAATCCGGCCGATTCCAGGGAGAGGGCGTAATCTCGCTCTGATATTCCTCCGCCGTCTCACCCGCGGGATGCCGCAGGAACTTCTCCTCCGGCGTCCGGCTCAAGGCCGCCCGAGCGCCGTCCGTGGCATACAGGGCCTGATAATCCACCTGCCAGGCCAACCGGCTGTTGAAATCCCGGAAGAGACGTCCGTCGGTGCTGGCCGGCTTCTTCGGGAAGAAGGTGGTCTTGGCAAAGGCAGGAATGGCATACAGATCCCGGACATAGCCCCAGATGTTGGGATAATCCACAATGCGATGCTTCGTGGGGCCAATGTTGCGATAATAGCCCGTGTCCCAGCGAACCAGGGTCACATAGAAGCGGATGTCCGCGTCCGTCACGTAATCGCCAAAGAGGAAGCGGTTCGTGGCCAGGCGCTGCTCCAGCTTGTCCAGGGATTCATAGAAATCCGCGTAGGCTTCGTTATACGCCTCGATGGAGGAGCAGAAGGCCATGCGATAATGGCCGTTGTTCACATGGGGGAACAGCCAGTCATTGAATTCATCGATGACATCCCGGAACTTCTTGGGATACAGGTCCGGCGCGTCCGCCGGCTGGAAGGGCCGGAACTGCACCTCGATATAGTTGCTCAGGCGATGATAATCATTGTTCACCGCTTTCTTCTCAATGATGTCCACAAAGGTGGGGGTGGTGGCGCGGCCCTTATAATCCGGATTTCCCCGCTTGTAGAATTCCGAGAGGAAATAGGCTCCGGTAGCCTGGTCCCGATGGCCTGGCTGGTCGCCGAAGCCATGGCCATATTTGTTGGTCTCGCCGCTGTGGGTGGTCTTCGTATCGCCGATGACGTCCTGCAGGCCCAGCAGATCCCGGGCGATGACCGGGCGATTGGACCAGTTGCAGCCCTCGGCCCAGTAGATTGCGTAGCGACCGGCCTCCGCCTTCAGGGTTCCCGGCGCGCTGCCAAAGGGCTGAATAAAGGAATTCGCCTGGCGCACGAAGGCGCCCCGTTCATCCAGTTCGTTCCGGGTTTCCGCCGGACGAGGCACTACACCTACTTCCTGGGCATGCTCCTCTGCCTCCGCGTCGGTGTATCCGGGAATGGAGGGGAAGCCGTTCAGGCCACTACGGCCGGGCTGGGGACGAGCGTTCAGATCACATGCGTTAGACATTTTCTTTTTCCTCCTTTTTGATAGGTATCATTCTGCAAGTTTTTTTAATCCTCCCCCCGCGGAGAGGGGGGGACTTTCCTTTACGTCTCTCGCTCCCCCGCTCCGCGGGGGAGCGTATCTCTACGGTTCTTTTGTTCCCCTGCTCCGCGGGGGTACTTATTTATTGTTCGTTCTCCTTTTTTCTTTGAAACAACACACTGTTTTCATTTCGAACTCGGTTCAGGTTCTTTCCTGCCTCCGCCCGCACATCGCAGAAGAAGCAGGCGGGATCGTTCTTTCCGTAATCATTGGTCACCAGCTCCCGCCACCGGAGGCAGGCCACGGTGTGCCCTGGACTGATCTCCTCCTGCACAGGGGCTGTGGATCGGCACAGATCCGTGGCATAGGGGCACCGCTCCGCGAATCGGCATCCCCGGGCCCGGCCGATGGGGCTGGGCACGTCCCCCTGGAGAATGGAATTCTCGCAGAAGGGCTTGTCCGAGGGGGCAGGATCCGGGATGGCGGACAGCAGCGCCCGGGTATAGGGGTGCACCGGCATTTCGTATAGTTCCTCCGCCGGGGCAATTTCCACCAACCTTCCCAGATACATGACCCCCACCCGATCCGAGATATACCGCACCATGGACAGGTCATGGGCGATGAACAGATAGGTCAGGTTCAGCTCCTTTTGCAGCTGGCGCAGCAGATTTACGATCTGTGCCTGAATGGACACATCCAGAGCCGAGATGGGCTCGTCGCAGACGATGAACTCCGGATTCACCGCCAGGGCCCGGGCAATACCCGCCCGCTGACGCTGTCCGCCAGAAAACTCATAGGAAAAACGGTTCGCGTGCTCCCGATTGAGCCCCACCAGGCCCAGCAGCTCGTACATTCGATCGTTGATCTCCTGCTCCGACCCCAGGTGATGAATCCGCATGCCCTCCTTGATAATATCGCCGATGGTCATCCTCGGATTCAGGGAGGCGTAGGGATCCTGAAAGATCATCTGCACCGCGCTGGCATATTCCTTCTGCTCCCGACGGTTCAGGCGGGCAATGGGCTTTCCCTTGAAGCGAATCTCGCCCCCGTCCGGCTCATGGAGGCGGACGATGCATCGGCCGCAGGTGGTCTTGCCGCAGCCGCTTTCCCCCACCAGCCCGAAGGTTTCGCCCCGGTGGATGGCGAAGGACACATCGTCCACCGCCCATAGCGCCTCTGGCTCCGTGCCGAAGGTCTTGGTCAGGGATCGCACCTCCAGCAGCGCTTCCTCATGTTGCGGCATCCTCGATATCCCTCCTTTTCTCCCGCAGCTCCCGGGGGCAGTCCGGATCCAGCAGCCAGCACCGGCAGCTGTGGCCCGCCTCCATCTCGAAATCCGGCGGCAGATGGGCCTTGCATACCCGCATGGCGCAGGGGCACCGATCCGCGAAGGGGCAGCCCTCCGGGGGCTTCACCAGATCCGGCGGCACCCCCTCGATCACCGTCAGCTCCCGCTTTTTGTCCATGCCCTTGGTGGGAATGGCCCGCAGCAGCGCGTGGGTGTAAGGATGCTCCGGATGCTCAAAGATCTGACGGGTTTCCCCGCTTTCCACAATCATGCCGCCATACATGACGGACACATGCCGGGCGAAATTGGCCACCACCCCCAGATCGTGGGTAATAATGATGATAGAGGCCTGCCGCTGCTGCTGCATGTTCCGCATCAGCTCCAGAATCTGGGCCTGCACAGTCACGTCCAGGGCCGTGGTAGGCTCGTCGGCAATCAGCAGCTTGGGATGGCAAGCCATGGCAATGGCAATCATGATCCGCTGGCGCTGTCCGCCGGAAAACTCGTGGGGATACTGGCGGATGCGTTTTTCCGGGTCCGGCAGCTTTACCTCCCGCAGCAGCTGCTCCGCCTGCTCCATGGCCTGGCTTCGGGTGATGGTCCGCTTTCCCTGGGCATCCCGCTCCGCGTGCTGCCAGATGACTTCCGCGATCTGGGCGCCTACGGTCATGGTCGGGTTCAGGGAGGTCATGGGATCCTGGAAGATCATGCCCACCTCTTTGCCTCGAACCTGCTGCATCTCCCGATCGCTGAGCTGGAGCACATCCACCCCGTCCAGCAGAATCTGGCCGGATTTAATCTCCGTAATTGCGGGGTCGTGCAGCCGGACGATGGTCTGGGCCGTCATGGATTTGCCGCATCCGCTCTCCCCCACCAGGGCGGTAATATCATGGTCCGGCACCGTCAGGTTCACGCCGCGAACGGCCTGCACCTCGCCGGAATAGGTATGGAAGGACACCCGTAAATCTTTTATTTCCAGCATGTGTTCACTTCCTCATCTTAGGATCCAGCGCATCCCGCAGCCCATCACCGAAAAGGTTGAAAGCCAGAATGGTCAGCGCGAAGATGATGGCCGGGGAGAAGAACAGCCACAGGGACCCGGGGAACTGGTTGGCCCCCTCCTGCAGCATGTTGCCCCAGCTGGCCGCCGGCACCGGGATGCCCAGGCCGATATAGCTCAGGAAGGCCTCCGCGCCGATGGCCCCGGGGATGCTCATGGTGTAGTTCACCAGGATGGGTCCCACGGTGTTGGGCAGCAGATGCCGCCGCAGAATCTCCCACCGGCTGGCTCCCAGCACCTGGGCCGCGAAAACATACTCGTTTTCCCGCAGGGCCATGACCTGACCCCGCACCATGCGAGCCAGGCCCGCCCAGCCCGTGACGCACAGGGAGAAGATCAGCGTGCCCACCCCGTTGGACATCACGGTTTGCAGCAGGATGAGGATAATCATCTGGGGAATGGAAACGATGACATCGATGATGCGCATCATGATGACGTCCACTTTCCCACCCACGTATCCGGAGATGCCGCCATAAAGGATGCCCAGCACCAGGTTGATGGTCTCCGCCACAAAGCCGATCATCAGGGAGGTGCGGGTGCCCCACAGCAGGCGCGTAAAGGTATCCCGGCCCAGCAAGTCCGTCCCCAGCCAATGCTTTTCCGAGGGGGCCTGGAGGGTGGCCAGCAGATTTGTTTTCTGATAATTGGGATACAGGATGGGCCCGATGATGCCTACCAGCACCACCAGGATGATAAACACCAGCCCCGTCATGGCCGCCTTGTTCTTCCGCAGGGTCATCATGGCCCCTTGCCAATAGGTCAGGGACAGGCGGTTGATTCGCTGGCTGGCGGCCAGATCCCGGGGCACGGGGGTGAAATCCTTCACCAGCTCCTTCTCCCCGGGAAGGGAACGCTCCTGAAGTACCGACATGAACCTTCCCTCCTATCTCTTGCGCCGCCCGGTGAGGCTGATTCGCGGATCCACAAAGCAATAGACGATATCCACCAGCAGCGTGCTGCTGACGATAAATATGGCATAGAAAATGGTCAGGCCCATGGTGAGGGTATAATCCCTGGCGGTGACCGAATTGACGTAATACTTTCCCAGGCCGGGGATGGCGAACAGGTTTTCCACCACGAAGGAGCCGGTGCACAGCCCGCCCACCATGCGGCCGATGATGGTTACCACCGGCAGCAGCGCGTTGCGAATTTCGTGCTTCCACACCACCGTGCGCTCGCTGATGCCCTTGCTGCGGGCGGTTTTTACATAGTCCTGAGAGATCACGTCCAGCATGGAGGAGCGCATCATCCGGGTGATGGAAGCGATGGAGCCCAGGGCCAGCACGAAGGAGGGCAGAATCGTGTAGCGGAAGCTTTCCCACCGGGCCAGGGGAAACAGCTGGAAATCCGTGTGAAAAATATCCTTGATCCATCCGGAGAACCAGACCCCAAGCACCAGCTGCAGCAGGGTTCCCAGCACAAAGGAGGGCACGGAGATGCCGACGATGGCCACCACGGTAGAGAAGCGGTCGATGAACTGGTTGTGATGCAGCGCCGCCTCAATGCCCAGCAGCAGCCCCGCCACCACGCCGAAGATCATGGCCCGCAGGCCCAGATCCAGCGACACGGGGAAGGAGCGGAGAATGATCTCTGTCACGCTGCGGTTGGTATAGGTGATGGAGGTGCCAAAGTTTCCGTGCAGCAGGTTGTTCAGATAGATCAGATACTGCCGGAAAATCGGCTGATCCAGCCCATAGTTCGCCTCCAGCTGCGCCAGGGCCTCCGGATCCATGTTGGTGTTCCCCGTGTTGAAGGGGGTGCCCGGGATCAGCCGCATCAGGATGAAGGTCAGGGTGATGACCACGAAGATCGTCACGAAGGCCACCAGCACGCGGCCCAGGATATATTTCTTCAAATTCCACCACGCTCCCAGCTTTGGGCGGCAGGAGCTTCCTCGCCCCTGCCGCCCGGGTTTGCTTTTCTTGAAGAGAAGGATTACTTCACATCGGCGAAGTAGAAATCCTCATAGGGGATTACCGCGCGGCGCTCCGTGCCCGTGAGCCGGGAGGAGGTGGCGTAGTACTGAGAGGTGTAGTACAGCGGGATGATGGCGGCATCCTCCAGCAGGATGGCTTCCGCCTCGCCCAGATCGCTGACCCGCGCCACGACGTCCGTGTTGTATACACCCCGCAGATAGGCCTCGTTGAATGCTTCGCTGTAATAGGCGGCGGGGTTGTGATCCTCCGTCTGCTCATAGCCGGAGAGGAAATTGGTGGCATCGTTCCAGTCCGCGCCCCAGGAGTTGAACACGAAGTCGTATTCGTAATTGGTGCGCTTGGTGCGGTAGGAAGCGGATTCCAGCACGTCCACGGTGACGGTGATGCCGAAGGTTTCCTCCCAGATCTGCTGAATGGCGGCGGAAACGGTGGCGTTCTCGGTGGCATTGGAGGTCAGCAGCACCAGGTTGATGTCGGAGGCCTGGATGCCTTCCTCCGCCAGGCCTTCCTCAAACAGGGCCTTGGCCTTGGCTTCGTCGTAGGAATAGGAGAGAGTGGGGCCCACGATCTCCCGGAAGGACCGGGTGTCGTCGCCTGCCAGGCCTACCGGCACAAAGCCGTCCGCGGGGGTGGAACCGTTCTTCACCACGCCAGCCACCAGCAGCTCCCGGTCGATGGCGGAGGACAGGGCCTGGCGAATCTTCTGGTTCTTCACCACGTCGTGCTCCAGGTTCGCGCTGAGATAGGTGGTGCGGCCGTTGTTGAAGGTCTGGGCTTCAAAGCCGGCGGCGGTAATGGCGGAGAGGCGTGAGGCGTCGAAGTCCACCAGATCCAGCTCACCGTTCAGGAACAGGTTCACCCGGGTGCTTTCGTCGGGGATAATCAGCACGGTGATTTCGTCGATGGCAATGTTCTCCGCGTTCCAGTAATTGGCGTTCTTCTTGAACACCAGCTTGTCGTCATGAACCCACTCGTCGATGTAGTAGGGGCCATTGGAGATGAAGTATTCCGGCTCCAGGCCAATGTTAGCGTAGCCCACCTGCTCCGCGTTGGCCCGGCTATAACCAAAGTGCATGGGGTGGGTAATCAGCTGGGGGAAATAGGTCACGGGGTATTCGGTTTCGAACACCACGGTCTTGTCATTGATGGCCCGCACGCCCAGTTCCTCCACGGACGCCGTTCCGCGAACCACGCCCCGGGCGTTCTTGATTTCGTACAGGAAGTCAGGGTAGCTGACCTCCACCGTGCCGTCCAGCTGAGCAGCGATGGCGAACACGAAATCGTCTGCCGTCACGGGGGTGCCATCCTGATAGGCCGCGTCCCGCAGATGGAAGGTCCACTGGGTGTAATCCTCGTTGTGCTCATAGCTTTCCGCCACGCCGTTGGGGCTTAGCACGCCGCCCTGGCCCTGGCGGGTCAATCCTTCCCGAACCAGGTTGATGGTCAGGCCGTTGGAATCGCCGATGGCGTCCACAGTGAAGGAAGGATCGCTGGGGATGGCCACGGTAATGGATTTTCCGCTGCCCTCCGCCCCGGCGGAAACCACAAATACGCTCAGCAGCAGCGCTGCTGTCAAAATCAAACTGATAATCCGTTTCATTTTCTTTACTCTCCTTTTATCTCTATCCTGCTTTCGTCCCCCGGAGGAATCCCCTTCCGCAAGGCGAAGCCATTGATTTTTTATACTTCCAATACTTTCTCCACCAGGATGATGGAGAAACCCAGCTTGGGGAAGGCGTCGGGATTTTTCTTCCGCTCCTCCTCCCGCCGGCGGCGGCGCTCCGCGTCCTCGGGGAAATATTGATCCAGGGCCTCCTGGGGCAGCCGCCGATAACCATTGGCCTCATAGAAGCCCACGGACCGATCCTGGCTGGTGATCAGGATGCGCTGGAATCCCTTCTCCGCGATCCAATTCTCCGCCTCTTTCATCAGGATGGAACCGTAGCCGCCCCGCTGCTTTTCCCGCACGGTGGCCACCCGCTGAATCTGGGCGAATTCGCCCCGGGGATAAACGATCCGGAGGCCGGCCACCGGCTTGTGATCCTCCACCAGCAGTACCGCTTCCAACTCCTCCGCCGGGCCGTCCCCGTCAAACTCCCTTTCCACAGGGATTCCCTGGCCTACCACGAAAGCATCCGTCCGGATATAGTCATACGCGATCCGCTGCCATGCGGGGGATTCTCCGGTTACACGATACAGTTCCATCTGTCCTTCCTCTCCTTTGATGATTGATCAACATCGCGTCTTCCCGTGAAGGGAGCACATTCGAGCAAGTACACTGCCGACTTGAAGGCGATTTTTCATCATCGATCTTCCTTTCCCGCGCAAAAGAAAATGAGCGACCCCTGCGAGCCGCTCCCCTTGCGCATTGTAACCCAAACTAAGCGCGACAAAGCAGACCGCATGCTTCCGAATTATGCATACAGATACACATACAGGTACACATGCCCTTGCCCATCCGGCCTGCCATCGTTTCCTGAACCTTCCGCATCCTGGTCCGCTCCTTTCCTTTCGTTTGGTTCGGAGAGAGCATACTCCTCCTCTATCGATTTGTCCAATATGCATATTCTATGTGATCTCATAAGCAGAGTATATCGCTCCTCCAAAATATTACCATAGAAGATCTCTGATTCGCTTTGCGTGCCAGCCTTTCGCAGCATTTTTCTTCCAACGAAACTTTCTGAGTCTCGGCACAGAAAAAAAGCCCCGGCAAGCTTTGCCGAGGCGATCATTTTACAATGAATAAAGGGTTTCTTATTTCTTTGCTTTCCGAATCTGTCGCCAGGCCCGGAAGGTGTACACCACCATGGCCACGATGGCCAGCCCCACGGACAGCCACAGCAGCATCAAGTCCAACTGCACCCCCCAACTGCCCAGCTCCTCATGGAAGAAGCTCAGGATCAGACTCAGGATAAAGCACACGGTGGCCGTTTTGCCAAAGTAATTGGCATAAACAACTACGCCCTTGCCCAGCATGAACACGCCCCCCAGCACCATGAACAGCTCCTTCCCCAGGACGATGAAAATCGCCGACCAGGGAAAAACGCCTGCATTACCCTGGCAAAACAGGGCCGTCATCACCATCAGCTTATCCGCCAAGGGGTCGAAAAGCTTGCCGAAATCCGTAATTTGCCCTAACTTCCGGGCCAGATAACCATCCACCGCGTCGGTCAGGCTGGCCAGGCAAAAAATCGCCAGAGCCCACCGGTTATACCCGGCGTTGAACACGAGCACGAACACCGGCACCAGGGCCAACCGGATCATGGTCAGCACATTGGGCACATTCCAGACATTGGTAAACAGTTTTCGGATTTTTTCCTTCAAAAGGGTCCCGCCTCTCTGGCTTTTCCTCCGCTTTGCGAAAGAAAACACCAAATGGTTATATTCTCCCTGCCGGCCCCTTTTCCCTGCTTTTTATCTCCGTTTCAGGCGATATTGTCCAGGGGTAATCTCCATGATGCGCTTAAAGTTCTTGATCATGTGGCTGCAATCCGCGTATCCCGTGGCTTCGCTGATCCGAGTCAGGTCCATCTCCGTAAACAGCAGGAACCTTTCCACCTGAGCCACGCGGATCTGCTCGATATAGTCCTTGCAGCTGATGCCATAAATCTCGCGGAATTTCTTGGCAAACCAGGGATAGCTCAGGCCGCAGTAGGCCGCCAGATCCTCCACCCGCAGACTTTCCCGCAGATGGCGCTGGATATACCCGGACAGGCTGTAGATCGGATCGATCTGCGGATCCCGCTCTCCCAGGCGCAGCCCATGAGCCAGCCAGAAGCGCACCAGCGCCATGCAGATCAGGCTCAAACGGGCGCTGACGCTCAGATCAAAGCCATAGGGCCGATCGGTCGCCTCCTGAACGCACAGGGCGCTCAGCTCCGGCAGGGCCATCTCTTGTACTTCGGGGGCGGGCACCACCATGGGCAGCTTATCCCGCCAGGCCTCGCAGAAAATCGCCTTCAGGCTGGGCGCGTATTCCGGCATTTCGGGCAGGCGATCCGGATCCATCCGCAACAGATCCATCCGCACGCTCTCCCCTTCCGGGGCCAGACGATGACGCACGCCGGGGCAGAGCAGAATCGCCTCCCCGGGGGACACCAGCAGCTCCTCCCGATCCAGGGTCACGCGGAGCTGCCCTTCCCGAATCAGGGCCAGCTCCGCAAAGTAATGGGTAACCGCTTCCTCCGGCAGGGGAGAGCGATTGGAATCAATTCCGTAACAGTCAAAGGGCAAACACAAGGGAAGACACATTACCTTGGAGTTTTTCATGGACGCCTCCAGTCAGTGCCAAATCAATATTTTGAACAGGGATTATTATACCCGGTAATTAACAAAAATTCAACGATATTTTTCGACAATCCGGTATTTATGTTAGCCCTTTTATTCTATCAGCATAGCATCGCCAAAAGAAAAAAATCGATATTTTTCCTGTACGGCCTGCCTGTAAACGCGCAGGGCCTCCTCCCGGCCCAGGAAAGCGCTGACCAGCATCAGTAGTGTGCTCTGGGGCAGATGGAAATTGGTGATCAGGGCATCCACTGCCTTGATCTTCACCCCGGGATAAATAAAGATCTGGGTTTCCCCGGCCCCGGCGTGGATGATTCCATCCTCCGTAGCCATGGTTTCCAGGGTACGGACGGAGGTGGTGCCCACGCAGACGATGCGCCCGCCGGCTTTCCGAATCCGATTCAGGGTGTCCGCCGCCTCCGGCGTTACCTGGCAGAACTCGCTGTGCATCACGTGGGTTTCCACATCCTCCACCTTCACTGGGCGGAAGGTGCCCAGCCCTACATGCAGCAGCACAGGCACGATGGTAATCCCCTTCTGCCGAATCCGCTCCAGCAGCTCCGGGGTAAAATGCAGCCCCGCCGTGGGCGCGGCCGCGGAGCCCTCCTCCCGGGCATAGACCGTTTGATACCGCTCCGGATCCGCCAGCTTTTCATGAATGTAAGGAGGCAGGGGCATCTCCCCCAGCCGGTCCAGCAATTCCTCAAAGACGCCCTCGTAATGGAACCGCACCTTCCGGCCGCCGGTTTCATTCACATTCTCCAACATTTCGCACCGCAACAGCCCCTCCCCAAAGGAGCAAAACGTCCCCGGCTTCAGCCGCCGCCCAGGCCGCACCAGGGCTTCCCAGTCCGTGGCATTTTCCCGGCGCAGCAGCAGCACCTCCACCGGCACCCCCGTGTCCTCCTTCACGCCCAGCAGCCTGGCGGGAATGACCCGGGTTTCGTTCACCACCAGGGCGTCCCCGGGGTGCAGATATTCAATGATGTCGTAGAAATGCCGATGCTCGATTCGTCCCTCCGCCCGATGCACCACCAGCAGCCGGGAATGGTCCCGGGGCTCCATGGGGGTCTGGGCGATCAGCTCCTCCGGGAGCTTATAATCAAAATCCGCCGTTCTCATGCTCGTTATTCTATCTCCATTTTCAATTGCTCCTGGGCCGCAGCGGGCATCTGCTTTTTCATATGGGCCCAGGCCAGGGGCGTGCAGATGCGGCCCCGAGGGGTCCGCTGCAGGAAGCCCAGCTGCATCAGGTAGGGCTCGTACACATCCTCAATGGTCACCGCGTCCTCCCCAGTGGTGGCCGCCAGGGTATCCAGCCCCACCGGCCCGCCGCCGAACTTTTCCATCATGCAGGTCAGCATATTTCGGTCCACCTTGTCCAGCCCCAGCTCGTCCACCTCCAGCAGGGTCAGGGCCTCCCGGGCCACCTCCCGGCTGATATGGCCGCCGGCTTTGACCTGGGCGTAGTCCCGCACCCGTTTCAGCATTCGGTTGGCGATTCGGGGCGTGCCCCGGCTGCGGCGGGCAATCTCCAGCATGCCCTCCGCGTCTGCGTCCACCCCCAGGATGCCGGCGCTACGCTGAACGATCTTGCTCAAATCCTCCGGGGAATACATCTCCAGCCGGAACAGCATGCCGAACCGATCCCGCAGGGGGGCGGAAAGCTGCCCCGCCCGGGTGGTAGCCCCCACCAGAGTGAACTTGGGCAGATCCACCCGAATGCTGCGGGCGGTGGGCCCCTTGCCGATCATGATATCGATGGCATAATCCTCCATGGCGGGATACAGCACCTCCTCCACCTGACGGGAGAGGCGGTGAATTTCGTCAATGAACAGCACATCCCCGGCGTTCAGGTTGCTGAGGATGGAGGCCAGATCCCCCGGCCGCTCGATGGCCGGCCCGCTGGTGACCCGGATACTCTGGCCCATCTCCGCCGCCACGATGCAGGCCAGGGTGGTTTTCCCCAGCCCGGGAGGGCCATACAACAGCATATGATCCAGGGCGTCGTGGCGGGACAGGGCGGCCTGAATGTAGATATTCAAGCTGTCCTTCACCGCCTGCTGTCCCACGTAATCCTTGAGTGTATGGGGGCGGAGCGTCTGCTCCACCGCGCTGTCCTCCGGCTGGAATCCGGAGGTTACAAAACGTTCATCATCCATCTGCAAACCCTTTTCCTACTCGTCTTCTCCGTCTATTGAGTTCTCCGCAAGCTTGATCGTCGCGACAGCGTTCCTTAAAGCTTGAGATTTGATTTTTTGAAACGCCCGCCATCGGCGGTCGAAAAATCAAATTCCCGCCATGTTCCGCAGCGCCAGGCGGATCAGCTCCTCCGCCTTGTCGCTCTGGTCCTTCACCTTGGACACGGCGTTCCGGGCCTCCATGGCAGAGTAGCCCAAAGCCGTCAAGGCTTCGATGGCTTCCATCACATGGTCCGCCTGCCCGGCCATCACTGGCGCGGCGCCGGCTCCACCCTCCGCCTGCAAAGAAACATCCGCCTGGGTCACCTTCTCCTTCAGCTCCAGGGCGATGCGCTGGGCCGTCTTCTTGCCGATACCCGGCGCCCGGGACATGGCATTCACATCCCCCAGCAGAATCGCCAGGTTCAAGTCCCGCAGGGGCATGGCTCCCAGGAGCCCCAGGGCGGTTTTCGCCCCCACGCCGGAGACGGAGGTCAGCTGCAGAAACATCTGCTTCTCCTCCTTCGTGGCAAAGCCGTACAGCTCCATGGCGTCATCCCGCACATTCAGCACGGTGTAGCACCGCATGGTCTCCCCCTGGGCGGGAGCGGCCTGCAGGGTGTTGTTGGAACAGCTCAGCTGCCAGCCCACCCCCGCCGCCAGCAGCACCAGGCTGCCGTTGGCCTTTTCGCAAACCTGGCCTTCAATAAAAGCGTACATGATTTCTCCTTGATTTGTTTCATCCGGGTGTGAAGAAAACCCTCTCACTCCCCCGCTCCGTGGAGGAGCTTTGATCATTTTTTCAGCCAGCACAGGTTGATTCAACCAGCACGGAGGCGAAGCCCTTTCGCTCCCTGTTTTCCTTACAGCTGCTTCATCTTTTCCTTCATGATTTCACAGGCCCGGGCCCGGTGGCTGATGGCGTTCTTCTCCTCCTCATTCACCTGGGCAAAGGTCTTTCCCAGGGGCTCGTACAGGAAGAGGGGATCATATCCGAAGCCCCCGTTCCCCCGGCGCTCCCGCAGGATCACCCCGGGGCATTTCCCTTCCGCCAGGATGGGCTCCTGCCCCGGCAGCTTCAAGGCCAGGGCACAGACGAAGTGAGCCTCCCGATCCTCGACCTGCTCCATCTTCCGCAGCAGCAGATCGTTGTTGGCCTCGTCGTCCCCATGGACGCCTGCATACCGGGCGGAATAGACCCCCGGCTCGCCGCCCAGGGCAGTGACCATGAGGCCGCTGTCATCCGCGATGGCGGGCAGCCCTGTGGCGGCGCAAACCGCCTCCGCCTTGATGATAGCGTTGGCCGCGAAGGTATCCCCATCCTCCACGATGTCCTCCGTAAACCCGGCGGCGCTCATGGGCAGAATGGTGTAATAATCCTGGAAGATGTGGCTCAGCTCCTTCAGCTTGTGGGCGTTGCCCGTGGCCGCCAACAGCACCGGCTTGGCGCACAGATGCCGCGCCCGGTCTCCCAGGGCTTCCCGTTGGGCAGCCATCAGCTCCCGAATGCCCTTTTCGCCATAAGCCAGCAGCTGCTCCAGCTCCTTTCGGCTAAAGGCCCGACCCTCGCCGGTGCCCTGCAGTTCGATCATCTCGCCCTGCTCGTTCATGACGAAGTTCATGTCCACCTGGGCCCGGCTGTCCTCCTGATAGCACAAATCCAGGCTGGGCACGTTCTCCACGATGCCGGCGGAGATGGCCGCCACCTGATGGCGCAGGGGGGAGGCCAGCAGCTTCCCCTCCTGGATCAGCCGGTCCACGGCGCAGGTCAGGGCCACCATGGCCCCGGTAATGGAGGCCGTCCGGGTTCCGCCGTCCGCCTCCAGCACGTCGCAGTCCAGGGTGATGGTTCGCTCCCCCAGGGCCTTTAGGTCAATGGCCTGGCGCAGGGCCCGGCCGATAAGCCGCTGGATCTCCACCCCGCGGCCGTCCTTCTTGATGCCGTCCCGCTTTTTCCGGGTCCCGGTGGAGGCGGGGAGCATGGCGTATTCCGCTGTCACCCAGCCCTGGCCCTTTCCCTTCAGGAAGGGGGGCACAACCTCCTCCACGCTGGCGGTACAAATCACCCGGGTCCCCCCGGTGGCGATGAGGCAGCTGCCTGCCGCCGTTTTTACAAAATCGGTCTGAATGGAAATCTCCCGCTGCTGATCCGGCTCTCTTCCGTCAAAACGCATCTCGCTTTTATCTCCTCAATATCGTCCTTATCCCGCTTTCGGAACACTTCATTTTATCGAAACCACCATAGCCTGTCAACTTGACTTTTCCCCCTGTTCCAGGTACCATGATGGACAGTTACCTATATCTGTTTCGTCGTATGCGCGCGGGAGTTCCCCTCCTGAGTGAAACTTCCCTTCGCACGACGAAACAGCGCCATAATATTGCATAGAAACGAGGCAAACAGATTGATCGTTCTTGGCATTGACCCGGGATATGCCCTGATGGGATGGGGCGTGGTGGAAAGCGTCGGCAGCCGCATGCGGCTGATTAACTATGGCTGCGTGGAGACGAAGGCCGGGGCGCCGATGCAAACCCGGCTGCGGACGCTGCAGCTGGGGGTGCGGGATCTGCTGCAAATCTACAAACCAGACGACGTGGCTTTTGAAGAGCTGTTTTTCGCCCGCAATGTAACCACCGCCCTCATGGTGGGTGCGGCCCGGGGCGCCGCCATCATCGCCGCGGCGGAGTATACGGAAAACCTGTACGAATATACCCCCATGCAGATCAAGCAGGCCGTTACCGGATATGGCAAGGCGGATAAGAAGCAGGTGCAGCAGATGGTGAAGCTGCTGCTGAAGATGGACACCATTCCCAAGCCGGACGACGCAGCGGACGCCATCGCCTGCGCCATCACCCACTGCCAGACTGGCCCCGCCAAATCTCAGTTTTTGATGAAATGATATATGTATGCCTCTCCCTTCAGGAAACATTTGTTGGACTGAAAAACCCGGCCGAAGCCGGGTTTTTCTCTTTATGCCAGGGCGGTTTCCTCCGGTTGGGCGTTCAGAATCCTCATGAACTCCTCCCCCGTGATGGTTTCCTGTTTCAGCAGGTACGCCGCCAACTCGTGGAGCTTTGCCTCGTTTTCCCGCAGAATCTGGTCCGCCTTGCTCCGGGCCTGCTTCACCAGGCTCACCACCTGATCGTCGATCTTCTCGGAATAGGCCGGGCTGCAGGCCAGGGAAGTATCCCCGCCCAGATACTGATTGGTCACCGTTTCCATGGCTACCATGCCAAATTCGCCCATGCCGTATCGGGTAATCATCCCCCGGGCCAGCTTGGTGGCCTTCTCAATATCGTTGGAGGCGCCGGTGGTAATGGAATGGAAGATCAGCTGCTCCGCCGCCTGGCCCCCTGTCAGGGTGACGATCTTATTCAGCAGCTCCTCCCGGCTCATCAAGTAGTGCTCATCCTCGTCCACCTGCATGGTGTATCCCAGGGCGCCAGAGGTCCGGGGGATGATGGTGATCTTGGTCACCGGAGCGGAATGGGTCTGCATGGCCGCCACCAGGGCATGGCCGATCTCATGGTAGGAAACGATTCGCTTTTCATTTTCCGACATCACGGCGTTCTTCCGCTGATAGCCGGCAATGACCGTCTCCACGCTTTCCATCAGGTCCCCCTGGCTGACCTCGCTGCGTCCCAGCCGAACCGCCCGCAGGGCTGCCTCGTTGATAATGTTGGCCAATTCCGCGCCGGAAGCGCCAGAGGTAGCCCGGGCAATCTCCTTCAGGTCGATGCCGCTTTCGCATTTCACGTTCTTCGCGTGCACCCGCAGAATCGCCTCCCGGCCCTGCAGGTCCGGCAGCTCCACCGGTACCCGCCGGTCAAAGCGCCCCGGCCGCAGCAGAGCGGGATCCAGGCTCTCCGGCCGGTTGGTGGCCGCCAGAATCACCACGCCCTTCTTGCCGTCGAAGCCGTCCATCTCCGTCAACAGTTGGTTCAGGGTCTGCTCCCGTTCGTCGTTGCCGCCAATGGCGCCGGCCCCGTCCCGCTTCTTGCCGATGGTATCAATTTCGTCGATAAACACAATGCAGGGCGCCTTTTCATTGGCCTGCTTGAATAGATCCCGCACCTTGGCGGCGCCCATGCCCACAAACATCTCCACAAACTCCGACCCGGAGATGGAGAAGAAGGGCACCTTCGCCTCCCCGGCCACCGCCTTGGCCAGCAGCGTCTTGCCCGTGCCGGGAGGGCCCACCAGCAGTGCCCCCTTTGGCAGCTTCGCGCCGATGCCGGCGTACTTGTCCGGATGCTCCAGGAAGTCCACGATTTCCTTCAGAGCGTCCTTGGCTTCTTCCTCCCCCGCCACGTCCGCGAAGGTGACGCCGGTTTCCTTGTCCGCCACGATCTTGGCGTTGGCCTTGCCGAAAGACAGGGCGTTCATGCCCCCGCCCATGCGCTTCGTCAGCTGATTGCTCAGCAGATGGCCCAGGCCCCAGAAGATGGCGATGGGCAAAATCCAGCTGAACACGAAGGACAGCAGGGTGTTATTCTGGGTCGGAATCGATGCGCTGAACCGGACTCCCGCATTCTGCAGCCGGGTGATCAGCCCGTCATCCGGGAAAACCGCCGTCTTGTACAACTCCTCCTGTCCCTGGTCGTTGATGGCCACAAAGATAATCTGGTCCGCCTCCTGTTCCAGGGAAACCTCGCTGACCCGGCCCGCGTCCACCCAGGTCAGAAAATCGCTGTATCCAACAACCTGAATCTGCCGCGCCATCATCGTGGGAAAGATGAAGGCGTTCAGCAGCAGCACGATCGTCGTTACGATCACCACGTAGAAGATCAACGGCCTTTTCGCATTGTGATCTCCATCATTGTTTTCAAACATATGCTTCCTCTCCTGCCCTCCCTCGTTTCCAATCGTTTTGCGGAAAGGGCATGGGTATTATATCCTGTTTTTCAGGGAAATAAAAGTCAATTTGACTATCTTTCACCAAATGTTCATCTTTCGCACCCCTTCGGGGGGAAGAGGCTTTCGCCAACGTTTTCTCTCGAAAAAAACCGGAGAGAAGAACAGGCTTCTCTCCGGCTCATCCCAGCGATCATTTCAGCTTCTTTTCGCAGGCCTTCAGCGCCGCGAAGGTCTCATCGCTGATGACATGCTCAATGCGGCAGGCGTCCTCCGTGGCGTTCTCCTCGGAAACCCCCAGCTTCTCGAACAGGCTGCTCAGCACCTGATGGCGCTCATAGATTTTCTCCGCGATGGCCTGCCCCTTCTCGGTGAAGGCCAGGTTGCCGTCCTCCTCCACGATGATGCAGTCATCCTCCCGCAGCTTGGCCATGCCCCGGCTGACAGAGGGGCGGGAAAGCTCCATCTCCTCCGCCACGTCGATGGCCCGCACGGTGTGCTTTTTCTTCTTCAGGACCAGGATAGTCTCCAGGTACATTTCGCCGGATTCGCGCATGATGATTCACGCTCCTTCCAGATTTCGCTCTACTTCTTTCGCGTTGGCGTCATTATACTTTGTTTTTCTCTTTGACGCAAGGTATTTTTTAATGTTCTTTTCCGCAACCTCAATTGTCGGAACTCCCAACTGGGGAGATTCCTCTGTTTCGGTTGAGCAGAGCATGGACGAAATTTCCGCCACTGGCGGTCGTCAATGCTCTGCCCACCCCATTGCCCGCTCCACTGCCTTGTGCCATCCCCGCAGGTTCAGCAGGCGGGTTGCTTCATCCATCCGGGGCGTGAACTCCAGATCCTTCTGCCACAAGCTGGCCAGCTCCTCCGTGCCGCTATACAGCCCGCAGCCCAGCCCCGCCAGCAGCGCAGCTCCCAGAGCGGTGGTTTCCAATACCTGGGGCCGAACCACCGGCACATGGCTGATGTCCGCCTGGAACTGCATCAGGAAGGCATTGGCGCTGGCGCCGCCGTCCACCTGCAGCCGCTCCGGCTTCCGACCGGAATCCTTGATCATCGCCTGCATCAGATCCTCGCTCTGGTAGGCAATAGCCTCCAGCGCCGCCCGCACAATATGGGCCCGGCCTGTGCCCCGGGTCATGCCCACCAGGGTGCCCCGGGAATACATATCCCACCAGGGGGCCCCCAGCCCCGTCATGGCGGGCACCAGGTAAACCCCGCCGGTGCTCTGAACGCTTTCCGCCAGGCCCTCGCTCTCGGAGGCCCGGGTGATCATTTTCATCTCATCCCGCAACCACTGGATGGTGGCGCCCCCCATGAACACGCTGCCCTCCAGGGCATAGGTGGGCTTGCCGCCGATGCGCCAGGCCATGGTGGTCAAAAGGCCATTCTGGCTCTGCACCGGCTGATCCCCGGTGTTCATCAGCATGAAGCACCCCGTGCCATAGGTGTTTTTCACATCCCCCACCTGCCAGCAGGCCTGGCCGAAGAGGCTGGCGTGCTGATCACCAGCCATGCCGGTGACCGGGATGGGCCGGCCCAGGATCGCCGGGTCCAGCATGCCGATGAACCCGGAAGAGTCCACCACCTGGGGCAGGCAAGCCCGGGGAATCCCCAGCAGCTTCAGCAGCTCCTCGTCCCAGTCCTGAGTTTTCAGGTTAAACAGCATGGTCCGCCCGGCGTTGGTGGCGTCCGTCACATGGGGCCGGCCCGTCAGCAGATTCCAGCACAGGAAGCTGTCCACCGTGCCGAAGCAGAGCTCCCCTTTTTCCGCCCGGTCATGCAGCTGATAGTAATCCAGCATCCATTTCAGCTTCGTGCCAGAAAAATACGCGTCCGGAATCAGGCCCGTTTTTTCCCGAATCATGTCCCCATGCCCCGCGGCCACCAGATCCTCCACGATCTGCGCGGTGCGCCGGCATTGCCAGACGATGGCGTTGCCCACGCATTTCCCCGTCTGCCGATCCCACAGGAAGGTGGTTTCCCGCTGGTTGGTAATGCCGATGGCGGCGATGTCTCCCACGTCCACCCCACTGAGATGCACCGCTTCCTTCAGCGCGGTGATCTGGGTGTCCAGAATATCCTCGGGGTCATGCTCCACCCAGCCGGGGTGGGGATAATGCTGCGGAAATTCCACCGCGTGGGATGCCACGATGGCCCCTTCCGCGCTGAAGACGATGGCCCGGGAACTGGTGGTTCCCTGGTCCAGCGCAACCAGATATTTCGCCATGATGTTTCCTCCGATCTTACTCAATCCAGATTCCATAAATATTATTCTTGTTCTTCTCCGTGGTGCCGATCACCATCATGCTGTCGAACACCGCCGGGCTGGCTTCGATGGTGCCGTCGATCTGCAGGGCGGCCCGCTCCCGGCCCGTCACGCCGTCCAGCATCAGGATGCTGCCATCCCCGGCGCACTGAATGATGGCGCCGTTGCCGGCTTCGTCATACACCGCCACGGGGGAGGAATAGCCCCGGCCGCTGAGACCCCGGGTCCAGACCACTTCGCCATCCGCCTTGCGCAGGCAGATCAGGGCCGCGGTTTCGCTGCCCAGGCCCAACTGCTCCTGACCCGCGTCGCTCAGGTTGTTCACCGTGTAGTACACATATTCGCTCAGGCCGTTCTGTCCCACCACCGGGGAAGCCCGGAAGCCGCTAACGGTCTTGTTTTTCGTATCCTTCTTGACCCCAAAGGCCGCGGTCCACCGCTCCTCGCCGGTCAGGGCGTCGAAGCACTTGATCTCCGCGTCCCCCTTCTTGCGGGTGGCCAGCTCCGTGGCGGTATAAAGATCCAGGCCATCCTCCCCATGCCAATCCAAGGCTGGGGTGGATTCCACCGTGTCTCCCAGGGAAACCGCCCACACCGGGGTCAGGCTGTTGGTATCCACGCACCGCAGGAAACCGCCCACGTCCGCGTAGTACACGTACCGATCGTACATGGCGATGGAGGCTTCTACCGCCGTAGAGGCTTCTTTTTCCCCCTTGGCCTTGCTCTTCATGACCACGGTGCTGGGGCTCTGGGTGTAGGTGCCCGCGTTGTAGTCAAACTCCGAATTCAGGTTGATCAAATACAGCATGCCGTTGGTGCCCGCCGTGATCATGCATCCCGTGGTCCGGTCGATGAGGGCGGAGGTTTCAAAGGAGCCCACCGTGTTGTAGGGCCGGTTGTTCTTCCCGTCCAGCCCATCGATGAGGCTCAGTTCCTTCAGCATGTACAGGTTATATTGCCGCAGGCCGATGGTGCCCTGCTTGCCAGCCATCTTCCGGGCGAACTGGCCCACCGTCATATAGGGCGCGCCGCCGGGATGCACGCTGGGGCTGGCCTTCATGGGGAAGCCCAGCTTGATGGAATTCCGGGTGGCGGAGCCATCGGACAGGTCCAGGAAATAGATGCGCCCATCCAGGCCGCCGACGATGACCTCCTTCAAGCCGGATTTCTCCTTCTTGGAGTCGTACATCTCGCTCTGTTCCCGGACTTCCTTGCTCCATTTCACGATGGCGGGCTGGCCCACCCAGCCAATGCCATAATAGGTCTGGCTGGCGCCCTTGATACTGCCCGCCTCCGCTGTCCAGGCCATCTCCAGGCTGTCCATGCCCTTCACCGTGCCCACCGCCGCGTTCTGGCGGAAGGCATCATTCCGGAAAGTCAGGACGCCGATCTTCTGCTTGGTGTATTCTCCCAGGGTCGGCATATGGATCTTCTCCTTATCCGACCGGGCGTATTCCACCACCTTCTTGGTACCGTTATAGACCACCGTGGTGGCGATGAGGGAGGGATCTGCATTCTCCCCGGCGCTGGCGGTCAGCAGTCGCCGCTCCGGCGCAGGTTCCTCCGCCGCGGTAGCCACAGGCTCCGCCGTCGGCAGCGCCTCCGCAGCAGCAGCCGTTTCTTCCTCAGGCTGGCTCGCCGCCTCGATCGCTTCTGTCTCTTCCGCTTCCGTCTTGCTTTCTATGTCCTCCCACTGTTCCTGGGCGGTCAAGGGCGCAGCATCCTCGTCCGCCGCTTCCGCCGTCGCTTCCGTGTCCCATTCATCCCCTGGATCGTCCGGATCCAGCACGCCGACAAAATCCTCTCCCAGGCCTTCCTTCTCCGCGTCCAGCTCCTCTTCCTCCAGAGGCTCCTCCTCCGGGCTTGGCAGGGCCGTAAGCGTCGGCGTAGCGGTGGGAACTGGCGTCGCCGTAGGCGCTTCCGTCATAAAGGCCACCGGCAGCTCTGTCACCTCCGGCTCCGGCGTCGGCCGCAGGGTCAGGGCAACCTGCACCCGGGCCTCCGTCTCCATCCATTGATCCTGGGCCAGAGTCTGCAGCCGAACCTCTCCAATATACGCCTCCTCCGTGTACCAGCTCATGGCCCAGCGGATTTCCTCCTCCGCCTCCACCACGTTCTCCTCGCAGGGCAGCACGTTTCCGTTTTCATCCAGCAGGCGCACATCCGCCACGCCCTTGCCCGTCACCGCCAGGAAATCCACATATCCCGGCGCTTCCCGGCCGCTGTTTTCCGCCAAGGAGAGGGTTGTATTCACCGGCGCAGGGGTCGGCGCGCCGCCCAGCATGCCCATCACATTCTGCCTCAGGCCGCCAAGGGCGCTATCCTCCGGCATCACCAGCATCGCCACCAGGCAGGCCACGATCACCAGCAGCACCACTACCAGCACCTTGAGCCCCTTATGGCTGCGGCCCTCGTCCGTCTTTTTCTCCGCAATCACTGGCCGCCCGGCGTATCTACTGTCCTGTCCCCGGGAGGTCTCCGCCCCGGGATAAGCCATCCGCTGGCGCTTCTGGCTTTCCTCCGCCAGCCGTGCCCGGCCATTCTCGCTCATTCGGGCCCGCTGCGTGGCATCCATGCCCATGCGCCCAGCAGGGTATCCCACCCTTTCCGTGGGAGCACTCCCCTGCCGGGGTCGGGCCTCTCCCGTCAGAGCTCGCGCCGGCTGAATCATGGTCCGCCCCATGTCCTCCTGAGCCGCGGTCTGCCGCTGACGGTAGCGATTCGCCACCTCTCGGGCGGTTTCGCTGCTGGAGCTCAGGGTCGGCTGCGCCGTGTAATTTGGCGCGGCGCTCTCCCCACTGTCCTCCGCGTATTTTTCCGCCCGTCTTCTCCGCCGGGGCGCATCCTCCATCGCGGCCGTTTCCGTCGGCTGGCTGCTATTATCCTCTTCCACAGGCGTGCTGGCCTGCAGCTTCTCTTCTCTTTCGCTCAAGGTTCCGTCTCCTTCTGTCTTTCCTCTGCTATGCAAAAACATTCCTCTATACCGATTCTATTATATACCCAAATCGTCCCCCTCACAAGTCTGTTTCTTTCCAGGAAATCCCTTGCTCCCCCGGGAATGGATGGGTATAATACCTCCATATCGTTTCACCACGCTTCGCTTTTCCCCAGCGATGACGAAGCAATAAATGAGAGGAGCCCTATTTCTTGATCTGTACCCTTTGTCCCCGGCGCTGCGGGGTTGATCGCAGCCAGCAAACCGGCTTTTGCGGCCTGGGGGAACAAATGCTCATCGCCCGCATCGCGCCCCATCTGTGGGAGGAGCCGCCCATCTCCGGGCAGCGGGGCACCGGCGCCGTGTTCTTCTCCGGCTGCACCCTTCGCTGCGCCTATTGCCAGAATGGGGATATCTCCCATCGGAATCAGGGCCAACCCTTTACGCCCCGGCAGCTGGCGGACAGCCTGCGACGCCTGGAGGAGATGGGCATGCAGTCCATCTCCTTCATCACCGCCACCCCCTTCCTGCCCCAGATTCTGGAGGCCCTGGCGCTTTATCGCCCCGCCCTGCCCCTGGTGTGGAACAGCTCCGGGTATGAGCGGGCGGAAACCCTGCGGCACCTGGAGGGCGTCATAGACGTCTATCTGCCGGACCTGAAGCACTATTCCTCCCGGATGGGGGCCCTCTGCGCCAAGGCGCCGGATTATTTTGAAGTCGCCTCCGCCACCCTCCAGGAGATGTGCCGTCAAACTGGGGACCCTATATATAACGAGGAGGGGATCATGACCCGAGGTACCCTGATTCGGCATCTGATTTTGCCCTCTCTCACCGGGGAAAGCCTGAAGCTGCTCACCTGGGTGAAGGATACCCTACCCCCAGGCACTCCCGTCAGCCTCATGCGCCAGTATATCCCCTACAATGGGGTGTCGATTCCGGGGCTGGATCGCCGGGTGACGGAGAAGGAATACCGCCGGGTGCGGGACCACATGCTGGCCCTGGATCTCCCCGGCTTCCTGCAGGAGCCGGAGGCTGCCGACCCCAATTTCGTCCCCGTCTTTAACCAGCCAGAGAGTTTTGTGTGAAATCGAAAAAGCCCCAGGAGGTCAGCCTCTCCTGGGGTTCTGCGTTTTAAACGATAGTAAAGCTTCCCGCGGAGCGGGGGAATAAGAAGCACTGAACGAAGCTCCCCCGCGGAGCGGGGGAGCGAAAAAAATCAACAGAACAACGAAAACACTTTCCTGCTGATTTGAACAAATCAGCTCTTCAGCTTGGGCACATGGTATTCCACATCCGGATCATACCGCACCGTCTCCGGCGCCGTTTCCAGCAGTTCCGGATGGTTCAGACTCCGCACCACGTCCGCGAAGAAAGCGGCGTAATGGGCCCCGGAGGTGATCCGCTCATCCACCGTCACGCCGATGGGCAGCCACCGCTTCATCCGGGCCTTGCCCTCCGCGTCCACCGTGGCTTCCTTCAAAATGCTGCCCATGCCGAAGAAGGCGCCCACATTGCCAAAGTTGTAAATGTGGTGCCACACATGGTGCAGGCCGATGGAGGCATTGTTGGTAATAAACATGCTGCTGTAGAAGGGCAGCTCCTTCAGGAAGGCGCCGGGAACCAGCCCATAGCGATCCAGCAGCCGCACCAGCCCGACGATGATGCTGGCCAGGCCCGGCACCGCCAGCACGCCCTTGGCCAGCTTGTCGATGAACACATCTCCGCCTTCCCCCGTTCCCTCGCCCCGGTTGGCCTCGATGGCGGCGATCATCCGATCCCGCACGTCGAACAGGGTGTCGGTAGGGTCGAACTCAATCCGCACCACCGATTCCTGGCTATCGTGGTTCTGGCTGTCCTTCAGCAGAGTGAAGGACACGGAAAGGTTATTCCGGGAGAAATATTGCTTATTCTTGATGAAGCGGTTGATCTCCGGATGCTGGCTCACGCCCCGCACATAGGCCGCGATGATGATCTGCATGAAGGTGATCTTCTCCCCTTCTACCCCCTTCTTGGCAATGTAGCGGGAGAGCATTTCATAATCCAGCTTGTGCTCCAGGAAAACCTGGGCGTCGCATCGCATGGGCATCAGATAGGGAGTAATCTGCACGACCGGGTCAACATCTTTCAGTCTCCGTCCATCGGGTCTGCGTCCGAACATGGTTCTTCTTTCTCCTTACTTTTCAGGAAAAGCCGCTTGATTATCAGCTTTTCCCGAAGGGATGCATAGGGGCGAATTAAAACAGCTCCGTCGCCTTTTCCAGGGCTTCCTGCTGGGCAGCCAGCAGCTGCTCAAACTGCTGCCGATAGCTGGCGGCGGTGGCCTTCAGCTCGGTGATCTGCCGGGTCAGGGCGTCCCGCTCCTCGCTCAGGCCGTCCAGCCGCTCGGTAGCTTCCGCCTCCGCCTTGGCCCGAATGGCCTCCGCATCCTCCTTGGCCTTGCGGATGGTTTCATCCTTCACCTGCTGGGCCGTGGTCAGAATCTCCCGGAACTGGTTGGTAATCTCCTCGCTGGGCACTGCGGTAGCATTCTCCTCCGCAGCCACAGGCGCCGCCGGATGAACCGCCGTGGTCTTCTGGCGCAGATCCTTAATCTCCGCCTCCATCCGCTCCATTTCGTCGCAGATGTCGTCCAGGAACTCGTCCACTTCCTTGGGGTTGTATCCCTTATTTACGTGGGAAAACTCCTTGGTGCTGATCAGATCTACTGTGACTCTTTCCATTTTACTGTTGCTCCTTTCCCATTTTGGGTTTCTTCAATGCCCTTTTCGGGCCAACTTCCTTGCTCAATATCCGCCAAAGGCCCCATAGGCCCCCGCGGCGGCGGGCATGCTTCCGGTGTAAGGATTCACTCCCTGGTTCCCTGCCTGGGCGGCGTTTTCCCATCCCATGGCGTTCTGGCTCATCCGGCGCTCCCTCCTTGGGGGATAGCTTTCCTCCCCGTAGGGCTGCACCTGGGGAACGTAGCTTTCCGGCGCCTCATATCTCCGGACCTGCTGCTCCGGCAAAATCTTCACCCCCGGAGGCGCGATGACCACCACGCCTACGCTGGCCAGATTCCGCACTGTGCAATGCAGGGTGAAGGCCGCTCCCGCCAGCATATCCTGGCATCGGAGGCTTTCCCCCTCGCTGCCCAGCACATCCAGGGTCACCACCAGGGTCTCCCCGTTCTTCATGCACTCGATGGCTTCATAGCAGCTTTGCAGCGAGGTGATGGCCATAATGTGCTCCACATGGGTGAAGCTGTTGCCAGCGTCCGGCGCGAACACTCCGGGCATGTAAGAGATGTTATCCGCTGGCGGCTGTTCCTGAAAAGCGGGCACATACCCGCTGGGGACCTCCATCTGCCCATTGCCGCGGAACCCCTGCTGCGCCGCCTGAGCCGCGCCGTATCCATAGGGATCGCCGGCAAAGGTACTCTGCACCGGGGCCCGCCCCGTCATGGGCGGGTTCATCCCCGTGAAGCCCGTGTGGGCGTAGGGAATTTGGGGCTGGGCGGCCGCGTACTCCGCTGCCTTCTCCCGGGCTAATTCCTCCTCCCGCCGGTCTCGCCGCTGCACAGGCCGAAAGCAGCTGGTCCCCCCGTCCGGCCGTCGGGAGGAGGCTTCCCCTCCCCGGCCGCTCAGCAGACCTCTGATGCGGGCCTGTACATCCTTCCATGCCATAACTGAAATTGCCTCCTTTTTTCTGGCTTTCTCGGAAACCGCTGATGGCGTGCTCCTTCCCCGGATGCCTCCGGGTTGTGCTGCCGTCCACCATTTCCTTTAGAACAGGCGCACGGTCTGTCCTTCCGCCAGCACCCCCTGCTGAATCGCGGAGATGTAAACCTCCCCTTCCCGCCGGTCCAGAATGTTCACCGGGATGAAGGTCTGATATTGTCCGTCCACCACCACGACCCCCGCCATGTTATCCTGATAATAAATCGCCCGGGCGGGCACCGTCAGGGTGGATACATTGTCCCCCAGCTCACCGGTACAGGTACGGATATACAGGATGGGGCTCACCTTGGCCTGCACCGCCAGGCGTACCACCATCTCCCCGCCGCTGCGGGTAAAGGAAACCACCCGGGCCTTCACCGTCGTATCCTGGAAACTTTCCAGCTTCAGCTCGTATTCCGCGCCCTCCACTGGGTTCCAGTTGCTGTCCCGAACCATCATCAGCACGTACCAGTAATCATCCCGAATCATGCGATAAATGGTGGTCTTCCCCTTCTGCAGGGCGCTCTGCTCCGGCTTGTTGCCGTTGAGCATGGATCGTACCTGGGCCGGGGTGAACTGGTCATAATTGTTCACCGTCAAGCCATATTCGTATCCATCGGAATAGAAGCTGACGATGCCCTCCGTCAAGGCGGCATATTGCTTCGTCCAGGAGCTGATGCGCTGCATCTGGCTCTGCTCATCGTCGTAGAGCCGGGTCATGCGCTGATCCTCGCTGTACTTCTGCTTCAGGTAGCTCTGCCGGGCCTGGATGGCCGTATCCAGCAGGCTTTCCTGGTTGTTCATATTGCCCCGGGCGCCGCCCACAATGGCCCGCACCTCCCGGGCTCGGGTCATAACCTCGCTTTCCAGCTTCTCCATCCGGGCGTCCGTCGCCACCTCGGAGCGCAGCAGCTTCAGCTGATATTCCTTAATCTGGTCTCGATAATCCTGCAGGGTGGCCATCTCCCGGGTGCTGAATCCGGAGGAGTAGACATTGCAGATGGTGGTCCCCCGGAACACGGCGGCCCCTTCCTCCGCGATATATTCAATGCTGGTCAGGCCCTCCGCGTCGTAGGGTGTTTCATCCCGAACCAGCAGACAATCCCCCGCATATCGGGCTCCCAGCGTCCCGGAGCTGATCTGCCCATAGGGCTCTGCCTCCGGGGTCAGGGCTGTCACCAGATACCACACCACAAAACCCAGCACCACCACGATCAGCGCGATCTGCGTCACGCTCATGCGCTTGGGCTCCTCCGGCCGCGGCGCTACGGGCTGCACCGGCTGCGGCGGCGTCATCTGATACAAGGCATCCCTCTCCTTCCCCGGAAATAATCACCCTTTATCTTATCACATCCCGCAGGGGTTTGCAAATTTGAGGAATTGAGAACTCCCGTGCGTTCACGGACAGACAAATTACCCGTTCAACCAGGACGCGGGCCGGACGATGGCTTCGGGGGTCTCGCCGGAGAGCACCTCCAGGGTCATGAGGCTTCTTTCCCCTACTACCCGCTTCTTCTCCGGGTTCACCGTGGCCATCACAAATCCCATGCCGACCACCGCCACGTTGAATTCCCGCATCAGCTCTACCATGCCCCGGGCCGTGCCGCCTCCCTTCAGGAAATCATCCACAATCAGGGCCCGCTGGTTCTCCTTCACTGCCCGGCGGCTCAGGCTCATGGTCTCGATATTTCCGGAGCCAGAGACATAGTTGATGTTCACCGCGGACCCTTCGTACACCTTGGAGGAATGCCGGGCGATGACCAGCGGTACCCCCAGGGCGTTGGCCGTGGCGAAGGCCACGGGGATCCCCTTGGTCTCCATGGTCAGCACAAAATCCGCCCGCTTGTTTTCAAACTCCGTGGCCAAAATCTCCCCCATGCGGTTCACAATCTCCGGCGTGGAAAGAATATCCGAATAATAAAGGAAATCCCCCGGCAGCACCCGCTCCGTGCCACTGAGCTGGCGGCCCAGATCGGCGATGAAGGTTCGGGCAGATTCCCGGCTATGCTGCGGGCGATAGAGCACGCCCCCCGCCGCCCCGGTGATGGTTTCAATCTCCCCCAGGTCAAATTCCTTCGCCACCCGGCGCAGGGCGTCAATATCCTCGCTGATCGTGGATTTCGCCGCACCAAAAAGCTCGCAGAATTGGTTCAGGGTAAACATCTTCCCCGGCGCGCCGGAAAGAATCTTCATCATTACGCTCATTCGCTCGTTGCGGCGAATCTTCTCCATGGGTGGCTCCTCCTTCCTGCCCTGCCGGCTTTCCAGGCAGCAAAAAACCTCCGGCTTTGACAGTCGGAGGCTATTTTACCACAATTTGCGAATATTGCAAGCAATCATCCCAGGAAAGTTCGTCTTTTTGCCGTCCTTTCCCCATTTCGTCCGCCTCAATGTGCGGAAATGGGATGCTTACTCTTGCGCCACCACGAAGGGTTGAATCTCCTTCAGCAGGTCGTCACAATCGTCGCTGTAAATCTCCAGGGTAATGGCTCTGCTCAGATCCAGGGAAAAGATCCCTAAAATCGACTTGGCGTCCACCACGTGGCGGCCCGCCCGCAGATCCATGTCGAAGGGGTACCGGCCCACAATGTTCACAAATTTGTTCACGTTCTCCACCAGGCTGAGCCGAATCTGCACTGTTTTCATCCGGATGCACCTCACTTTCTTGTCCGGCTGAAACCATCATACAATATTTTTCCGGTTTTCGCAAGATGGCTGCAGGCCTTTAATCTGAATAGAGGGCGGGATTTTTCTCCGGAATCCGCAGCATCAGCGTCTCCTCCTCCTCGTCCCACTCCCAGGAGCCGTCCAGCGCCCGGGTCAGGAAGTCCACGCGGATAAAATGCCCCTCGGCGAACTCGAAATCGATGTTCTCCGTCACCATTTCCAGCCCATCCACTGTGGACACGAAGCCCGCGTCCTCGTTCAGCAGCGCCAGGGTGAATCCCTGGGCCTCCAGAATCAGGGAATCCCCTTCATCCGTCAGCTGCCAGCCTTCCACCGCGCTACACAGGTCGTCCAGGCTGACTCGAATATCCTCCTCAAACCGCTGCAGCCGGGGAGAGCGCACCACGGGCACCCCATCCTCCAGCGCGGTCCACTGCATGCTTTCGCCGCTGTCGTTCAGCACGATCCAACCCGCCAGATCCTCATAGACGGCGGCTGCCTCCGGCTCCGCCGTCGGGACGGGGGAGGGCGTTTGCTCCACCTCGTCCAGGTCGATCTCCTCAATCACCTCCGGCACCTCGGTCGGCGTTTCTGTCGGCTCCGCTGTCGGTTCCGCTGTTGGCGCTTCCGTGGGTTGCTCTGTAGGCTCCTCTGTCGGGGCAGCGGTAGGTGCTTCGGTTGGCGCTTCCGTCGGTTCTGTTGTGGGCGCTGCGGTTACCGTCTGGATCACCGTGCTCTTCGCTGACTCTGTTGCCGCCAAAGTGGATTCCTGATTTTCTTCCGCAGTCTCCGCAATAGCTGCCCCTGTCGGAGCCTCCGTGGGTACTGCTGTTGGTTCCGCAGTCGGCGCCTCTGTCGGTTCTGCCGTAGGGACTTCTGTAGGCTCAGCCGTCGGTTCCGCGGTCGGAGCCTCCGTGGGTTTCGCGGTGGGCTCCACGGTAGGTGTTGCCGTCGGCGCTTCCGTGGGCTCCGCTGTCGGCGCTGCCGTCTCCGGCACAGGAGTTTCCGTCACTTCCGGCGTCGCCGTCTCCTCTCCCGGGTAAGGCGCAGCGTCCGGATTTTCAAACAAATTGGTCTGGGTGGCCCGGCCGGCGATGCCATCCACCGTCAAGCCATTATAATATTGGAAGCGACGCACCGCGTTCCGCGTCTGTCCGCCGTAGGCGCCGTCCGCCGCCCCTTCCGGCAGATAGCCCATCTCGATCAACCGCTCCTGCAGCCGCTTAACCTCCTCCCCCTTATCCCCCTGGGTCAGGTTGTGATAGGCCTTGGTGTTAGGGGTAATGGTGGGCACAGGCGCCGGCGTCACAGACACGGTCGGCGCCGGAGTGGCCGTCTCTTCCAGCAGCGGCGTTACTTCCATCTCTTCCGCCACCTCCACCGCCGTAACCACGGGGGAAGGAGTCGGCACCGGGGTCACAGAAGGCGTAGACGTGCTTTCCACCGCCACCACCAGGGTTGTGGCCATATAGGCCAGCAGGGTCTTCAGAAAATCCATCTTAAACACACTTCCTCCCCGAAAAAACTGCCCCAATTATACCAAACCTTTTCCTCCATGACAATACAGGAATTTTATGGTAAAATGGCCTCCATCCAAGTCCATGACCCCTGCAGGAGAGACGCTATGGAAAAGCTCGAAGCAAGCATTCTCGGTACCATTTTCCGCAATGAGGAAAATGGTTATTCCGTGCTGACCGTTCGCGCCGGGCGCAGCGAGCATACCGTCATCGGCGTTCTGCCGGAATTGAACCCTGGCGAACAGGCCATCTTCTCCGGCGAATGGGTGGAGCATAAATCCTATGGCCGCCAGTTCAAATGCACCTCCTGCGAAATTCAAATGCCTACTACCCTGCTGGGCATCGAGCGCTATCTGGCCAGCGGCGCCATTCGGGGCATCGGCCCCAGCACCGCCCGGCAGCTGGTGGAACACTTTGGCGAGGAAACCATGGAGATCCTGGCTGAGCATCCCCATCGGCTGACGGAGTTACCCGGCATCGGGAAAAAGCGGGCCGCCATGATCGCGGAAAGCTTCGCCTCCCAGCAAGGGGCCCGCCAGGCCATCATCTTTCTCCAATCTTATGGCATTCCCGCCTCCCTGGCCCTCAAAATCAGCCAGCGCTATGGCGAAGGGGCTAAAGAGGTGGTTCAAACCAACCCCTATCAGCTCTGCGACGATCTGGAGGGCGTCGGCTTTCAGACTGCCGATCGCATCGGCATCGCCCTGGGCGTTGCCCCCGAAGGCACGGATCGGATCCGCTGCGCGCTGAAATATCTGATGCGAGAGGCTGCTGCCGGCGCTGGCCATTGCTATCTGCCGGAGGCGGAGCTGCAGCGCCAGGCTGCCAGCCTGCTGCAGATTTCCCCCGCGCTCTGCGCCGAGGGCATGACCCGGCTGCTGCTCTCCCGGGAGCTGGTGGCAGAGATGGAGGAAGGCGGCTCCTCCCGCCGGTTCTATCTGCCGGAATATTACCGCGCCGAGCAGGAGGTGGCCCTGCGAATTCAGGAGCTCATGGCTGCCATCCATCCCGGCGCATTTCGCCGGGCCGCCCGGGCCATTGCCCAGTTTGAGGCCTCCCATAGCATTCACTTTTCTCCCCGCCAGAAGGAAGCCATCACCCAGGCGCTGGAAACCGGTGTCTTTGTGATCACCGGCGGTCCGGGTACCGGGAAAACCACCATCATCAATTGCATTCTGTCCCTCCTGAGCCAGGAGAACGAGGTGCTTCTCTGCGCTCCCACCGGCCGGGCGGCCAAGCGCATGACCGAAGCCACCGGCGCCGAGGCGAAAACCATTCATCGGCTGTTGGAGTTCAATGGGGAGGAGGGCGTCTTCGCCCGGAATGTGGAAAATCCCCTGGAGGCGGACTGCGTCATCGCCGACGAGGCCTCCATGATCGATCTGAGCCTGATGAAATCCCTCCTGCGGGCCATTTCTCCCGGCGCCCGGCTGATCCTGGTGGGGGACGCGGATCAGCTGCCCTCCGTGGGGGCGGGCAACGTGCTGGGGGATATACTCGCCAGCGGCGCGGTGCCCTGCGCCCGGCTGACGGATATCTATCGTCAAAGCGAGCAGAGCCGCATCGTACTCAATGCCCATCTGATCAACCGGGGAGAAATGCCCCTGCTGAATGAAAAGGGCACGGATTTCTTCTTCGAGCGCAAGCCCCTCCTGCGGGAGGCGGCCGCCACCGTCGTCTCCCTGGTGAAGGACCGGCTGCCCGGATATTTGGGTTATCCCCCGGCGGAAGCCACCGCCCTGGCCACCCGGAACATCCAGGTGCTGGCTCCCGCCAAGAAGGGGGAATGCGGCGTGCTGAACCTGAACGTTCTGCTGCAGGAGGCCCTGAATCCTCCCTCCCGCACCTCCCTGCAGCTGACCTGGGGGGAGAACACCTTCCGCCTGGGGGATAAGGTGATTCAGACCCGGAACAACTATGATCTGGTCTGGCATAAAAAAACCGCCGCCGGATGGGAGGATGGCAGCGGGATTTTCAATGGGGATATCGGCTTTATCATTCAGGTGGACCCCGGGGAGCATACCCTGGTGGTGCGCTTTGATGAGGATCGGGATGTGCTGTACGAATCCAGCGACCTGGAGGATCTGAGCCTGGCCTATTGTCTCTCCGTCCATAAGAGCCAGGGCAGCGAATTCCCGGTGGTGATTATGCCTGTCACCGGCGGCCCGCCCATGCTCCTGACCCGGAATCTGTTTTATACCGCCCTCACCCGGGCCAAGGCCCTGGTGGTGCTGGTGGGTACGGAGAGCGTCATTCAGACCATGGTGCAAAATGATCACATTGCCAAGCGCTATACTACCCTGGCCCTTCGGCTATCAGCGGGAATGTATGATTTATAATCTATAGCCTGTGATGCGAGCCCCTGCATGCCCTCGAAGAAGCACAAAAAAAGCTCCCCCACGAAGTGGAGGAACAGAAATAGCTCTTGTCAATCAGCAAAGAAAACCTGAGGAATGCGCCCCCGCGAAGTGGGGGCGCAAAATCATATTCTTGCAAATCAATCAGCGTTTTTCTCGAATGTAAAGGCCTCACAGTCTTCCACATCCGCCTCCACGGAGATATACCTCTCCATGAACTCATCCATCGTTACGCTGCTTTGAACCTTCAATCCCTTCACGCCCCGGGCATAGAGCCAGGAAAGGGCATGGGGATACACGCCACGGGCCGAAGGCTGCTCGTCATAGTATTCCGGGGAGTGTTCACTCTGCCGCCGCAGGAACAGGTCGCAATCCGTCAGGGATACATGCTCAATGACCCCGCCGTCCCTCGCCGCCAGGAAATAGCCCAGCTCGGCGTCCAATTGCAGATGATCTATCGAAATCCTGCGGATGGTTCCCGGGGCCGGGTGGGTCTCACTCCGAGGCGCGGCGGATAGGAAAATTGCCTCGCCCTTGCCCCACCATCCGGTGGGCTTTCCCTCCCGGAAATGCTCCGCGTATCTGCGGGTGGAGCCTGTCAGGTGATGAATGTTGATCCGTTCCACGCATCCCCCGTCCCGCACCCAGACGCCTACCGCCCGGGAGCAGCGGTCAATCACGCAATCGGAGAAGACCACATTTCGAATATCTCCCCAGGTTTCCGTGCCAATCTTCAGCGCGGAATCCCGGGAGTGCAGCACACAACCCGAGATGGTCACATTCTCACAGTTGCCATATTTCGCCGCGATGGGCCGGGTCGCCTTCAGCACGATGGCGTCATCCCCGGTGGAGACGATGCAGTTCCGAATCACCACATTCTGGCAGCCGTCCGGATCAATACCGTCGTTATTGGGCCCCCGGTCATTGTTCAGAATGCGGATGCCCTCCACCATCACGTTTCGACAACCCGCCATGTGCAACGTCCAGAAGCAGGAATCGTAAAATGTAATCCCCTGCACGGTCAGCCCGTTCACATCCTCCAGATAGGAGGTTCTGGGGCGGAAGCCCCGCACCGCCAAGGGTGCCTCGTGGAAGCCGTTGTCGTTCTCCGCGTCATAATACACGTTCCTGCCACCGCCGTCGATCTTCCCCTCTCCACAAATGGTGATTCCTTCCGCGTGACAGGCATACAGGAAGCAGCCGTCCTTGGAGCCGTCCAGGCCCGTGGCGGCGTCCCCGCTGTCCTCCGCGGCGAAGTCAATCATATCCTCTGGCCGGTGGCTGGCCGTCAAGGTAGCTCCCGGGGCCAAATATAGCCGGGTGTGAGAATAGATCCGCAGGCTGCCGGAGAGAAAATTCCCTGCCGGAATTTCCACCGTGCCCCCCGTGCGGGCGCAGGCATCCAGCGCCGCCTGAATCGCCGCGCCGTTATTGGTCGTCCCGTCCGCCACCGCGCCAAAGTCCAAAATAGAATAAACCATCGTTAATTCCTCCCACCTGTGATCAACAGCTCGATTATATTCGATTTCAGCGTCCCTGTAAATGGGAGGATTTGAAACTGATGATCCATGTAGCGCTATCAATACCTGTTGAAAATGCAAGCCGTCTATGGTAGACTGGTCCGGCCAAAGGGGCCCATACAAGTGTCACGCGTTACAAAAGGTCACGATGGAGAGGATATCGCATGCGAAACATTGGCATTTTCGCTCATGTGGATGCTGGAAAGACCACGCTTTCTGAGCAGCTGCTTTTGAAGGCGGGCAGCATGAGCGTGCGGTTGCAGGGATATCGGGAATGCCCCCGCGAATTGGGCGCTGTCATGCCGCGAAGGGGGATTGATCCCTTGGATACCAGCCGGTACATTCTCAGCGCTAGAAGCGCTCTGGAAAATGGGATCTTCGATGCGTGAATGCGGTTTCTCAGATGACTGTAATAAATTTGAGGAGGAGTTTCAAAATGCATCAGTTTCAGCATGACACGAACACCGCCCTGGTCGCCACGGCCAAGGGCAAGATTCAAGGCTACCGACACGACGGGCTGTCTATCTTTAAGGGAATACCCTATGCGAAGGCGGCTCGCTTCCATGCACCCCAGCCCCTGGCGCCCTGGGAAGGGGTGCTGGACGCCTGCAGCTATGGATACGTTTGCCCCCTCATGACCAATGACGCGCCTCGGGGCGAGCTCTATGTGCCTCATCGCTTCTGGCCCATGGACGAGAACTGCCAGAATCTGAACATCTGGACGCCGGATACGGACGACGCCAAACGGCCGGTGCTGGTTTGGCTCCATGGCGGCGGTTTCTCTGCAGGCTCCGCCATTGAGCATATCGCCTACGACGGCGCGGCCATGAGCCAGATGGGAAATGTGGTAGTGGTGACCATCAATCACCGACTGAACGTGCTGGGTTATTTCGATCTCTCGGATTTCGGCGAAGAATATGAAAACTCCGGCAATGCCGGCGGGGATGACATCATCGCGGCACTGGCCTGGATTCAGGAAAACATCCAGCATTTCGGCGGGGATCCGGAGAACGTGACCGTCTTCGGCCAGTCCGGCGGCGGCGCGAAGGTGACAACGCTGCTGCAATCCCCCGCTGCGGATGGCCTTTATCACAAAGGCATCGTCATGAGCGGGGTCATCGGGCCGGTGCTGGCGGACGCCCAGGGCAGCGGGAAGGAACTGGCGGAAGCCATCATGCAGGAATTGGGCGTCCAGACTGTTCAGGAGCTGGAGACCGTGGACTATTCCGCCCTGGCTCGGGCTTATCTAAAGGTCAGCCCTCAGCTCAAGACGGAAGGGAAATACACCGGCAATTGTCCTCATCCCAATCAGCACTATGCAGGTGAGCCCGTCCGAAACGGCTTCCGGCCAGAGACCAGCCAGGTTCCCCTGATGGTGGGCAGCGTGTTCGGCGAATTCACCTCTTTCAGCCCCCTGCCCTGGCCCCGGGAAGGGCTTTCCGAGGAGGCACAGGTGGAGATCATTCGCAAGGCCTGGGGGGAGGAGCCGGCCGAAAAGCTGATTCCTCTGTTCCGGGCGGCTTATCCGGACCGTCCTCTCACCGATCTGCTGCGGCTGGATTTCATCTTCCGTCTGCCCGAAATCGATTATATTGCGGAGAGAAGCAAGCTGAACCAGTGCACCTGGTCCTATCTGTTCAACATGGATCAGCCCATCGATGGCGGGAACACCCCCTGGCACTGCAGCGACATCCCCTATGTTTTCCACAACATCGACCTGGTGGAGTATCCCCATGGGCCCCAGGCGGAGGAAGGCCTGTCGGAGAAAATCCAGGAGCAGGTTTTCCAGGCGGTCATCGCCTTCGCCAGAACTGGCAATCCGGCCTGTGATGAAATTCCAACCTGGCCCGCCAGCACGGCGAAAAAGGAGCATGTGCTGGTGGTGGACGGAAGCACCCGGGTGCTGACGAACTATGATCACGAGCTGATCCGCACCCTGGGCGTCTACGCGGAAACAATCACGCGCAAGATGCGGGAGGCAGCCGGACAGATTCAGCACTGAGGAGATTCTATTGACGTAAAAGTCATTTTCAGGTAGAATACATGCCAGATTCAACAGACGCAATTCCTGTGTCTGTCTTTGTGGAAATGCATATACATAAGGAAGGATGAGGGAAAGATGAGCGCGAAGTCGGTCAAAGCGCCCAGCCTGCGGGAAAGCACCAGCTGGAAGAAGGCGCTGCAGCGGGACTGGCATCTATATCTGATGCTGCTGGTTCCAGTGGCCCTGGTCATCGTTTTCAACTACGCAGCCTATCCCGGGCTGCGGATGGTCTTTATGGACTATAAGCCCGCCAAGGGCTATGCCGGGTCTAAATGGGTAGGGTGGGAAACCTTTGCCAAGGTGTTCCGGGATAAGGATTTTAACCGGGCGCTGAAGAACTCCATCGTCTTCAACCTGCTGGATCTGCTGATCAGCTTCCCCATGCCCATCATCCTGGCCTTGATGCTGAACGAGCTGCGCTTCCCCCGGTTCAAGAAGGTGACGCAGACCATTCTGTATCTGCCTCACTTCCTCAGCTGGGTCATCGTGGGCTCCGTGGCCTATCAGCTGTTTAAGCCCAGCAGCGGCATCGTTAACGTGCTGATGAAAAACTGGGGCTGGATCGAGGAGGGCATTCCCTTCCTGACGGAGAAGAATCACTGGGCCGTGACCTATCTGCTCATCGGCGTTTGGCAGGGCATGGGCTGGGGCACCATCATTTATCTGGCAGCCATCACCGGCATCAGCGGCGAGCTGTATGAGGCCGCCATGATCGACGGGGCCAGCCGCATGCAGCGCATCTGGCACATCACTCTGCCCGGCATCCGCTCCACCATCGTGGTGCTGCTGATCATGAATCTGGGCAAGATCATGGGCAGCAACTTCGAGCGGCTGGACGTTTTCGCCAATACCCAGGTTCGAGATTATCAATACCAATTGGCCATCTATATCTACGAAAAAGGTCTGGCCAACAGCAAGTTCAGCATGGCCACTGCCGTGGGTCTGTTCCAGTCCCTGGTAGGGCTGATGCTGGTGTTGATCAGCGACCGCTTCTCCAAAGCCCTTGGAGAAGACGGGCTTCTGTAAGGAGGTGGGAAAGATGGCAAGAAATAAGGAAAAAGAATTTGACACCATCAATGACGGTTCCCACGCGATCCGCAAATTCTCCATCGGCGATTTTATCATCATCCTGGTGCTGGTGATTCTGTGCGCCACCTGCATACTGCCCTTCATTCACCTGGCGGCCAAGTCCATTTCCAGCAACACGGCGGTCATGCAGAAATCCGTGGTGCTGCTGCCCAAGGGTGTCAATTTTGACGCCTACGCCTCCATCTTCCAGGATGGTACCCTGGTGCACTCCTTTGTGTACAGCGTAGGGGTGGTGGCGCTGTTCACCCTGCTGGGCATGATCGCCTGCACCTGCGCAGCCTATCCCCTGTCCAAAAAGCGCCTGAAGGGCCGGACCTTCTTCACCATCCTGCTGATGATCCCCATGTACTTCAACGCTGGGCTGATTCCGACCTACCTGCTGTACAAGAATCTGGGCATGCTGAACACCATGTGGGTGCTGATTCTGCCGCTGATTTATTCCTCCTATAATATGCTGATCATGAAGAACTACTTCCAGAGCAATATTCCAGACAGCCTGGAGGAAGCGGCTTTCCTGGATGGGGCCTCTAATTTCCAGATTCTTTTCCAGATCGTGCTGCCCCTGTCTCTGCCCATCATCGCGACCCTGAGCCTGTTCTACGCCGTGGGCCGGTGGAATGCCTATGCGGACAATAAGTATTACATCACCAAGGAAGCCCTGAAGATGATCCAGTACAAGCTGTATCAGCTGGTTTCCTCGGCGACGGAGGCCCAGACCGCCACCCTGTCCGAGGCCATCGAGGTCACCAGCACCCCCGAGGTGCTCCAGGCCGCCTGCATCATGTTCGCCACATTGCCGATCATTTGCATCTATCCCTTCCTGCAGAAATACTTTGTGAAGGGTGTAATGGTTGGAGCTGTAAAGGGTTAAAATTTCGCGACCGCCTGCGGCGGAAATTTCGCGAAATTTTAACAGAGTCCGCACAGAGCAGTCTCCCCTGTGGGGAGCCGCGACAATGCGGACGACCGGGTGAGAAATCTGCGACCGCCAGTGACGGAAATCTCGCAGATTTCTCACAGAGCCAACAAGGAGCGAGCTCGCCAGTGGCGAGTCGCGACTATGTTAGCGACCGGGACCCTGCTGGGATGTACGCAGAAAAAAACTAACTTCGCGGCGAAGCCGCCAAAACAAATCGCCAAGTGAACCTAACCAATTGTGTTATTCGGAGCTATGCTCTGAAAATAAAAAAGGAGGAGATCCCCTATGAAAAAGATCCTTGCCCTGGTGCTGACAGCCATCATGATGCTGTCCGTGCTGCCCCTGGCTTCCGCGGAAAGCGCGACGGCCTGGGAACCCTTCGCGGAGAACGTGTCCATCACGATCCCGGTCTATGACCGTGGTCAGGCGGGCGTACCCAACGTGGAGGACAACTACTGGACCAAGTGGATCCAGGAAAACTTCGGCGACAAGTACAACATCACCGTGAATTTCGTCGCCATTCCCCGGACGGACGTTATGACCAAGTACTCCATGCTGGCGGCGGCGGATGATCTGCCCACCGTCCTGATGGAATACGACTATCCCAAGGTTTCTCAGTGGGCCGCTGATGGCTACCTGACCACCTTCAACATGGATGATTTCGCGGCTGTGGCCCCCACCTATTACAATCGCATGGTGGAAAACAACCAGCTGTCCTTCACCCAGCTGAATGGCGAGACCTTCCTGGTAGCGGCCCTTCGCCCCTACTATGACACCGCCTACACCTTCCAGACCTTCGTCCGCATGGACTGGCTACGGCAGGTGGGCTATGACTACGTGCCCGTGAAGACCTCTGAGTGGAACGAAGCCATGCAGAAGATCAAGGATGCCGGCATCGCGGAGCATCCCGCTGGCGGCGTCATGGTGACCGGCGTTGGTTCCGACCAGAACTACGCTTGGCGCACCTGGCCCCTGGATGAGAAAGAATGGGCCATGTATGGCGATTACAACATTCCTTCCCTGTCCTGGGAACCCAACAAGAACCTGCTGAAGAACGAAAACTACAAGTACAACGCGGGCCTGCTGAATCCGGAATATTATCTGACCGGCACCGAGGATGAGAAGACCAACTTCATCAACGGCGAGTATTATCAGTACGCGGCTTACATCTCCTCCAGCATGGATTGGCTGAATGCTTTCTATGAAGCCAACCCCGACGCCGAGCTGGCCATCGCGCCCGTGGGCGGCGAGATTGACGAAGCCAGTGGCACCAACCCCGGCTATCGTACGGACAACCCCTTCGGCATGATGGTTGGCTTCTCCAAGGACGCCACCGAAGATCAGCTGAAGGCTGCCTGGATGTACATGGAATGGCTGACCCAGGATGAAAACCTGTTCACCTTCCAGTGGGGCATCGAAGGCGAGAACTTCAACTATGACGAGAACGGTCTGCCTGTGGCCATCAGCGATTATGATGGCGAATACAAGCAGGGCTTCAGCAACAACAAGGACTACTGGTGCATCACCATCGAAGCTCGCCAGGCCGGTACCATTGAGGACATGATCAAAAACAATCTGCCTCATGACCTGCCCCAGGACTTCACGGATGAAATCGTCAAGTGGTACAACGACAAGGTGCAGGTGAAGGACGCTGGCTGGGCCATCGACAACGCCAAGTGGGGCGTGACCATGGAAGCGGAAGCCGAGTATCAGACCGTCCTGACCAACCTGTACAAGGAATATCGCGACAAGCTGACCATGTGCGCTCCCGAAGAATTCGACGCGCTGTATGATCAGTTCGCCCAGGAATATCTGGACGCCGGTTATCAGGAAGTTATCGACGAGCGCGCGGAAGCCTATGAGGCGGGTTATTCTACTCATATGCTGAACACCGAAGCGACCGAAGTCGAGCTGGCGAAGTAATTTCGGTAGATCAAGCGAACGAGAGGAATTCTCCTTTCGCCGCTGAAAAAAGGGGAGGGCGGCTGAGCCACCCTCCCTGTTTTTTTCACCCACCCTTTGGGGGTGGGTTTTATTTTACTCTGAAAATGGTGTGCCAAGTAAAATCATCAAATTCCATCTTGAAAGATCCTGGTTTTTATATATAATGAAACTATATCTGAAACGATATAAACATCGTTCAGATAGAATACGAAGAATCGCAGAAGGACACGAGGATGGAAAATAATCAGACATTTGATATTCAGGATTACATGACCAAAGGGGTGGAACGGGTGGTGTCCGACGCCATCAAGGCCACGCTGAAGGATCCCCGGGAGAGCGCCTTCATGGCCCGGTTCGCCCTGGCCAGCAAAAAGGCCTCCAACAAGCGCCGCAAGGCAGAGGACGCGGGAGAGCATATCCCGCCCTTCCTCATCGCCAGCATTACCAGCCAGTGCAATTTGCACTGCGCGGGCTGCTATTCCCGTTGCAATCACGCCACGGTGGACAGCGCGCCGGTGAAGCAAATGACCAGCGAGGAATGGTTCCGGCTGTTCGACGAGGCGGATGACCTGGGCATCAGCTTTATCCTACTGGCCGGGGGCGAGCCCATGCTGCGCCGGGATATCATCGAAGCCGCGGGGCAGAAGCCCAATATCCTGTTCCCGATCTTTACCAATGGCACTTTTATGGACAGCAAGTATTTCGATCTCTTCGACCAGCATCGGAATCTGATTCCCATCATGAGCATCGAAGGGGAAAAGGAAATCACGGATGCCCGCCGGGGAACCGGCATTTACGACCGCCTGATTGCCAACATGGATGAACTGCACCGCCGGGGCCTGATCTTTGGCGCGTCGGTCACGGTGACGACGGAGAACCTGCGGGAGGTCTCCTCCCCCGCTTTCCTAAAGAGCCTTTCGGATCGGGGCTGCAAGGCGGTCATTTTTGTGGAGTTCGTCCCTGTGACGGAGGATAGCCAGGAGCTGGCCCCCGGGGATGCGGATCGGGAATATCTGGCGACGGAGATTCAGCGTCTCCGGGCGGAGCATCCCGAGATGGTGTATATCTCCTTCCCTGGGGATGAAAAGAGCTCCGGCGGCTGCGTGGCGGCCGGGCGGGGTTTCTTCCACATCAATTCCCATGGCGGCGCGGAGCCCTGCCCCTTCTCCCCCTATTCGGACATCAACGTTCGGGATACCTCGCTGAAAGAGGCCATCAATTCCCGGCTGTTCCGCACCCTGCGGGAGAATGGCCATCTGCTGGAGGATCATGCCGGCGGCTGCGTACTGTATGAGAAGCGGGAGCTGGTGGAGCAGATTCTGGCAGGACAAAGATAAGCGATCAGGCAAGCTCCCCGCGGATCGGGGGAGCGAGGCAACGCTTGTTACGTACAAAATCAACAGGTTTTATTTGCGCTGATTGACACAAATCAGCGCTTTCTTCAAGAAAACGGATTTACATGGCGCAGAGGCGCATGATATAATTCCTGCAAAGCACGGGAGGGGGCGATTTCATGCCAGGACCGGGCGGCCCGAGGGGGCGCACACAGTTTCTGACGGAGGAGGAGAAGCAGAATTCTCCCCGAATCACAAAGGCGCTGCTAACGAGAGTTTTTTCCTATCTGAAACCCTATTGGCGGCAGCTGGCGCTGGTGCTGATCTGCATCATCGTCTCTTCCGTCTGCGCTATTTTTCCTTCCATCCTGACCGGTAACATCATTGATGTGCTGACGGGGAAGGATCTGGGCGGCTGGTTCGGGGCCGGGGTTTCCGCGCTGATCCGGCTGATTCTGTTTTCCCTGGCTCTGAATCTGGCCTCGAACCTCATTGGCGTGGGCGAAGCTTACCTGAACAACTGGATTGCCCAGCATATCTCCTTCGATATGCGGAATCAGATGTATCGTCACCTGCAGAAGATGTCTCAGCGGTTCTTTACCTCGGAAAACCAAGGGGATATCATCACCCGCATGACCAGCGACATCTCCGGGGTGGAGTCCGTCATTACCAATACCTTTACCAGCATTCTTTCCAATGTCATCACCCTGGCGGTGGCGGTCATTGCCATGTTCCAGAAGAACTGGATTCTGGCGCTGGTGGGCATCGCAGTGGTGCCGCTGTTCACCCTGCCCACCCGCCTGGCGGGAAAGGCCAGCTGGAAGCTGGCGGGCGAGGCCCAGGCCTGCAACGACGAAATCAACGGCATCCTGAATGAAACCCTTTCCGTCAGCGGCCAGCTGCTGGTGAAGCTTTTCAGCCGGGAAGAAAAAGAATATCAGCGCTATGAAGACGCCAACGCTCGTATGATCGGGCTGAACATCCGGGCGCGGATGGCCGGCCGATGGTTCTTCATGCTGCTGAATACCCTGACCACCATTGGCCCCATGCTGCTGTATCTGGTGGGCGGAATCCTGATCATGCAGCGGGATAGCAGCCTCAGCGTGGGCGATATCACCGTGCTGGTGGCGCTGCTGGGGCGGATGTACGGTCCGGTGAACAGCCTGCTGAATATCCAGGTGGACTGGATTCGGTCCATGGCCATGTTTACCCGTATCTTTGAATATTATGATATGCAGCCGGAGATCGACGATCGGCCGGACGCAAAAATCCTCACCGGGGCCAAGGGCGAAATCACCTTCGAGCATGTGGATTTCAGCTATGATGGAGATCGGAAGATCCTGAAGGATATCAATTTCACGCTGCACAGCGGGGACTGCATCGCCATCGTCGGCCCCAGCGGCAGCGGAAAGAGCACCATCGTCAATCTGATCCCTCGGCTCTGGGATGTATCCGCCGGGCGGGTTACCTTCGATGGCCGGGATGTACGGGATTGGACCCTGCATTCCCTGCGGGATGAGGTAGGTGTGGTGACCCAGGAAACCTATCTGTTCAATGGCACCATTCGGGATAATCTGCTGTACGCGAAGCCAGAGGCCACGGAGCAGGAGATGATCGAAGCCTGCAAGCAAGCGAATATATATGATTTTATCCAGAAGCAGCCGGAGGGCTTGGATACCCTGGTGGGCAATCGAGGCTTGAAGCTTTCCGGCGGGGAAAAGCAGCGCATTTCCATCGCCCGAGCCCTGCTGAAGGATCCGGCCCTGCTGATCTTTGACGAGGCCACCTCCGCCCTGGATTCCATCTCAGAGGCAGCCATCCAGGCGGCCATCAATCCCCTGATTGAGGAGCGAACCTCCATCCTGATCGCCCATCGGCTGTCCACCATCCTGGCCGCGGACGAAATTTTAGTGGTGCGGGATGGCGAAATTGTAGAACGCGGAACCCATAAGGAGCTGGTCCACGCCGGCGGCACCTATCAGGAGCTGTACGAAACCCAGTTCAGCAAAGCCATGGAAGAATAAGGCGAAATAACATTATCCCCGTGTTTTTTCTGCAAAGGCGTGCTCATTTCTCTTACCCAATTCGAATCGGCTCCATATACCGCGGAATCCGCACCGGTACGAGGGAGCCATATTTCACCTTGACGTAATTCTCGAATTGCTTGGGATCCTCGCTGTTGCCGGCGAACATATCCCAGTGGCCGGGGATGGCCAGGTTGGGCTGCAGCTCGCCTGCCAAGTCAGCTGCCTCCTGGAAGGTCATGTTTCCGATGCAGTTTCTGCTGTATCTCGCCGCGTCCCGGCCATTGATGGGCAGCAGGGCCGCATTGATCTTTCCCATTCCCTTCAGCTTCGGCAGCATGCCCTCATACCGCAGGGTATCCCCGGCGTGATACACCCGGACGCCGTTGCCCTCGATGATGTACTGCAGGCAAGGATAGAGCCTGGTCGCAGGATCCTGGTCCAGGAATTCATGGGCCGCAGCGATGGCGCGAATGGTTACCTCCCTAACCTGGCAGCTTTCCCCCTCATTGAGGCCCAGGCAATTCTGCTCGGGAACCTCATCCGCCAGGATGGCAGCCTGATGCATCCGGGGGAAGATGAATTTTGCTCCCGGACAGGTTCTGGCCCAGACACGCCAAGCCTCGTGGTCAATATGGTCCAGGTGATCATGGGTGCCCAGGAAAGCGCGAATTCCCTCCATCTCTTCCATAGGGACGGGTGGCGGCACCTGCCGATCCTCCCGCAGGGAGGCAAAATAATCCACGCAAAGCAGGGTATCCCCCATCTTGATCAGCAGGCCCATCTGCCCCATCCACCAGAGAACTGCTTCCCCCGGCGCGACCCGGGTTTCCTGAACGGACTGTAAAAATGGATGCATCATATCCCCCCATCCGTCACGTAACGTCTCGGCTTTTTCCTCCCCCTTCGGGGGTGGGATTTCCTTTATTCTTTCTTTTCCAACTGCCTGGCCTTATACAATCACGCTGGCGCTGATGAGCCGTTGATAGAATTGATACCGATCATTGGGCAGGGGCTCTGCCTCCAGCTCCTCTATCACATCAATCTCACCCTTGAGCCAGCTTTCCAGTTTAGCAGCTGTTTCCTCCAATCGATAGATAGCCCCGCCATACCGATGGCCCATGACCTCCCAGCCAAAGGCCCGATAGCTTCTTTCCCACAGGGCCCGATGGGTTTCAGCCAGGGAGCGGTAGCGGGCGATAAGATCGGGAATCAGCTCCTCCAGCAGCCAGGAGAGCTTTCCCCGATCCTTGGCCAGATAGGCAGGCCGCAGCTGCTGCGCCAGTTCCGCCTTGCCCAGAGCAGCCTCGAACAGCGCGCCGGCATAGCGGCAATCCAACCGCTCCTCCCAGGGCCGCAGCGTCCGCAACGCCTGTGCATATCTCTCCGTCAGGCTTTCCCAGGTGTCCCCCTCCAGGGTAACGAGCGGCAGCAATGGATCGCCCCAGATCAGGGCTTTTCCGTTCCGATGATCCTCCGGGCTGGGATAGAAATCTCCCCAGGCGTCGATGACCTCCCGGGGCAAGCCCGTCAGGCATTCACCCATGGCCTGGATTTCGGTCTCAGCCGCCTCCGGCCCCTGCCAGCAGGTTTCGGAGAACAGCGGCAGCAGCCCATCCGCCAGAAAAAGATCCGTCTCCGCCCCATCATCCCCCCACAGGGTGGCAAAAACGGTATCCAGCCGATGCTTCGCCGCCTGGCGCAGGGCCGGGCGCATGGTTGCCTCCGTGCGCTTTACATGGGGCAGGAAGCCGGACCAGGTCCAGTTTCCGCCGGCGAACACCGTTCCCCGGCCCATCCGTGCATGCTCCTTCAGCATCAGGTCGTAGGTTTCCTCCTCCTGATGATAATAATCCCAATAGACCATCTCCACCTGGGGCAGCTGGGCGATCACTTCTTCTGGCACATGGGCTTCCGGGTCATAATAATTCCCGGTCTTGGAGCCCAGGCGGAAGAACATATCGCTCCACATCATGGGCTGCAGGCCATTCTTTTCACAGATTTCCGTCACCCGGGCCAAATGCTGATTCAACAGCTGGAAGCGGTTGGTTTCCCCATGCAGGTCGTGATATCTGCCCAGGCCCACCATATGGGCTTCATCCATGCCGATATGAATCCGGCGGGAGCGCACCGTCTTCGCCAGGGCGGCAATCTCCGTCTCCAGCAGCTGATAGACCTTCTCCTCCCCGATCAGATAAATATCATCAATATCCCCCATGCCTGCGGCCGCCGGCCATTGCAGGAACTGCTTCATATGGGCCAGGGTCTGGATGCAGGGGATCAGCTCCACGCCCATGGCGGCGGCATAATCATCCATCTGCTGCATCTCCTGCAGGGTATAGCGCCCCCGCAGATAGCCGAAATAGGGTTGCCCCGGCACCTCCACGGTATCCTCCGTGTAAAGCATCAACAGATTCATGCCCAGGGCCGCCAGGTGATCAATATAGCGGCAAACAGCTTCCGGCTTCATCACCGCGTTTCGGGACATATCGATCATGGCCCCACAATGGGCATAATGCCGGTTCTCCTGCAATGTCAGCTCCGTCTTCCCTTCCCGCAGGGCTCGACTCAACCGGAAGAGCCCCCGAGCCGCCGCGGAAGCATCCCCCGCCGCGATGCGGGCAGCTTCTCCCTGCCGCCAGGAGATTTCCAGCCCTGGGCCTTCCGCCAATTCCACGGAAAAAGGCAGATGAACCCCCGTGGTTTCTTCCACCCGCTGCTGCAGGAATGCCAGATTGATCTTCTCTACTTCTGCCGCCATTTTACTTGCCTCCTGAGACCGTTCTGTTTTATCGTTTCATCCCTTGGATGCTTGTATTGCCTTCCCAGTTGCAAACCGTCACTCCTGCTTCACAATTCCCGCAATTCTCAATCCCTTTTGAAAATCCTCCGGCAGGGGGGCCTGGAAGAATAATTTCTCCCCTGTGCGGGGATGAGTGAAGCGCAGGGACCAGGCATGGAGCATGAGGCAGGGAACCTTCACACCCTTTTCCCAGCCATAGAGGGGATCCCCGCAAACGGGGTGATGAAGGGCCTTCATGTGCACCCGAATCTGATGGGTTCGGCCGGTCAGGATATGTACATCCAGCAGAGTAGCCTCCCGCCCCTCCGCCAGCACCTGCCATTCGGTGACGGCCTCCCGGCCCTCCGGGTCCACCGCCATTTTTTTGCGATCCTTCTTGCTGCGGTCGATGGGCAATTCTACCCTGCCCGCCGGCTCCTTCATCCGGCCCTCCACCAGGGCCCGATAATGCTTTTCAATTTCCCGATCCGCCAGCATCCGGCTCAGGGCCAGCTGGCTTTCATCATTCTTAGCCACGATCATTAATCCGGAGGTATCTTTATCCAGCCGATGCACAATGCCAGGCCGCAGCTCTCCGCCAATGCCCCCCAGGGAATCCAGATGATGCATCAGAGCATTGACCAAGGTCCCCTCCGCGTGGCCCGCCGCGGGATGGGTCACCATGCCCCGGGGCTTCACCACCACCGCCAGATCCGTATCCTGATAAAGAATCTGCAGGGGCAGATCCTCCGCCTGGGGCAGGGCGGGCTTCGGTTCCGGCACCGTCAATTCCAGCTCTTGTCCAGCGGGAGCCTTGGTTCCTGCTTTCGTGCAGGGCTTTCCAGCCAGGGTGCAGCAGCCTTCCGCCATCAGCGTTGCCACCCGGCTGCGACTGAGGCCAGAGACCTCGCTCAAAATCACATCCGTCCGCCGGCCGTCCCCGGCGGCCTTCCAAATCATTTCAGCCATGTTCCTCTCCCCTGAACAGATCAATCATCACCAACAGGCAACCCACCACCAAGGCCACATCCGCCAGATTAAAGATGGCAAAGCGCACAAAAAGCAGCTCGATCATGTCTGGCACAAAGCCGGTGATCAGCCGGTCCGCCAGATTGCCTACTGCGCCTCCCAGCATCATCATGAGCCCCACCCAGCACAGGGGCCGGAGCGCTTTCCTTCGCAGGAAGAAGAAGGCGCCAACGATGACCCCCAGGCTCAGCAGGCCAAGGAGCCAGGGCCGCCCGGACAGCAGGGAAAAGGCCATGCCCGTGTTCCGGGCGGGATACAGGTCCAGGACGCCTGGGATCAGGAGGAAGCCTGAAGGCGGGATTCTGGGCCAGAGAAGCTTGCTGGCCCGGTCCAGCAGGAATACCAGCAGCGCAATCCATCCATATTTTTTCATTCGTTATACTCTATCTGTTCTCCCATTCGCAGGAGAATTTCTTTTTTCCTCCCCTTTCAGGGGAGGATTCCTTATTTTTTCCCCCTCTGAGGAGAAATTTCTCGATTTTCTCCCCCTTCAAGGGAGGATTTCTTTGTCCTTCCTCCCTTTTTTAGGGGGAGGATTTTTTGAAAACAGGGGAGCCTGACGGCTCCCCTAACAGTCATTATTGTTCCATCTTTTCCAGCGCCAGCTCCTGCATGAATCGGCCCAGGGCATTTTCCACCGTCGGCATGGGCGCCACGCCAGCCTCCCGCAGCTTCTGGGAAGACAGGCGGGAATTCAGCGGCCGATGCGCGGGGGTAGGATAATCGCTGGAAGGCACGGGGATTACCCGGCATTTCAGCCCCTGTCCAGCCAGGATCAGCCGGGCAAAATGGGCCCAGGACATGTATCCCTCGTTGGCCACATGATAAATGCCAAACTTCTCTGTCGGAATCAGGTCACAGATGACCCGGGCCAGATCCGCCGCATAGGTGGGGGAACCGATCTGATCATCCACCACTCGAATTTCGGATTTTTCCGCCCCCAGGCGCAGCATGGTCCGGACAAAGTTCTTGCCATGGATACCATAGACCCAGGAGGTCCGCAGCAGGAAATAGCGCTTCATCAAGCTGCGAACGGCAATCTCCCCTTGCACCTTGCTGAGGCCATACACGTTCTGCGGATCGTAGGGCGCATCCTCCGTCCAGGGCTCTTCCCCTTTTCCGGAGAACACATAGTCCGTAGAAATATAGACCATCTTCGCGCCAACGCTGAGGGCGGCTCGCACCATGTTCATGGTGCCATCTCCGTTCACCGCCGCGCAGACCTCCGGCTCGCTTTCCGCCTTATCCACGGCGGTATAAGCAGCGCAATGAACCACCACATCCGGCGCATATTCCTGGACGCAGGCCTTCACCGCCGGGCCATCCGTCAGGTCAAAATCCTGCACGTCCACGCCCTTGCAGGGCACGCCTCGCTGATTCAGCAGCTGCACCACTTCCCAGCCCAGCTGGCCGTTAACTCCGGTCACCAGTACCCTCATGGGTTTTTCCTCCATTCATTATCCGGTCGCCCGCATTGTCGCGACTCCACACTGTGGATCGGATTCGCACGCGCACCGCGGGCGCAAGCGCCTCACGCACCGCGCGCGACATGATCGCTCTGTGCGGGCTCTGTAAGAATTTTTCGCAATTCCCGCCACTGGCGGGCGAAATTCTTTGTCCGGTCGCCCGCATTGTCGCGACTCCACACTGTGGAGCTCGCTCTGTGCGGGCTCTGTAAGAATTTTTCGCAATTCCCGCCACTGGCGGGCGAAAAATTCTTTGTCCGGTCGCCCGCATTGTCGCGACTCCACACTGTGGAGCTCGCTCTGTGCGGGCTCTGTAAGAATTTTTCGCAATTCCCGCCACTGGCGGGCGAAAAATTCTTACCCAACAAACTCATGATAGATCGCACGAATCGTGGCTTCAAAGTCGCTGTCGTTGACACCGACGATGATGCTCAGCTCGCTGGAGCCCTGGTCGATCATGCGGACATTGATCCGGGCCCGGCTCATGGCGGAGAACAGCCGCGCCGCGGTGCCGCAGTTGCGCACCATGCCCCGGCCTACCGTCGCGATGATGGACAAATTGTCGTTCACCGCGACGGAACCGCTGCCCCGGACCATCTCCTCCAGGCGGGCCATGATCTCCTCCCGATGAGGGGCTAGCAGCTCACTCTTCACCACCACGCACATGGAATCGATGCCCGTGGGCATATGCTCAAAGGAAATGCCGTATTCCTCCAGCACGGAGAGCACCTTCCGGCCAAAGCCCACCTCGCTGTTCATCATGTTCTTCTCCACATAGATGACGCTATAACCCTTGTGGCCGGCGATGCCGGTAATGGTGGGCACGGACACCTCGTTGGGGGCGTTCTTGGTAATCAGGGTGCCGGGATGATAGGGCTTATTGGTGTTGCGGATGTTGGTGGGAATCCCCGCCTGATGCACCGGGAACATAGCGTCCTCATGCAGCACGGAGGCGCCCATATGGCTCAGCTCCCGCAGCTCCTTATAGGTAATGGCGGAGATTTCGGAAGGGCCGTCCACAATCCGGGGATCCGCCATCAGGAAGCCGGACACATCCGTCCAGTTTTCATACACATCGGCATTCACCGCCCGGGACACCAAGGCCCCTGTAATATCGCTGCCGCCCCGGGAGAAGGTCACCACCTCGCCGTTTTCCAGCGCGCCGTAGAAACCGGGCACCACGGCGGACTGCCCATCCGCCAGCAGGGCGGAAAGCAGCTCCTGGGTCTTCTCATCATCCAATGTGCCGTCAGCGTGAAAACGAATCCCCTCCGCGGCATCCACAAACTTCCAGCCCAGATAATCCGCCATCAGCAGGCCGCAGAGATATTCCCCGCGGCTGGCGCACCAATCCCGATTCTTCCCGCTTTCGATGCCCTCCGCCACCTGATTCAGGGCGGACTCGATATCCACCTTCAAATGCAGGGCCTGGGCGATGGAAAGATAGCGCTCCCGAATCATCCCAAAAGGCTCCTGGATGGGTTTCCCTTCCGCTGCCAGGGCATGACAGGCGTACAGCAGATCCGTCACCTTGTCATCGGAGGCAAACCTTTTTCCCGGCGCACTGGGCACCAGATATCTACGCGTGGGCTCCAGCTCCAGGATGCTGCGAACCTTGCGGAATTGTTCATCATTGGCCAAACTGCTGCCGCCAAACTTGGTGACAATACATTCAAGCACGAAGACAGTCCTCCCCATCATGTGATACGAGGCTATTCTACCGCCCAGTTTCTGGGCTGTCAATCTTTTTCTCGCACCCCCGCTCCGCGGGGGTGCTTCGATCACATTCTTTTTCCGCCCAGCTCTTGGGCCATCAAGCTTTTTTTCGCACTCCCCGCTCCGCGGGGGTGCTTCGATCACATTCTTTTTCCGCCCAGCTCTTGGGCCATCAAGCTTTTTTTCGCACTCCCCGCTCCGCGGGGGTGCTTCGATCACGTTCTTTTCCCGCCCAGCTCTTGGGCTGTTAATCAGTTTTTCGCTCCACCTATTCCACCGCTCGGGTGCAGGTCAGGACGGTGATGTCCTTTGCTCCGCCCTGCCTTAAGGCGGCGATGCAGCGCAGGGCGGTGGTGCCCGTAGTCAGCACATCGTCCACCAGCAGCACCGGGCTTTCCACCTTTCCCAGGGGAATAAATGCCTTCTTCAGGTTTCGCTGCCGGCGCTCCCGGTCCAGCCGGGCCTGGGGCGTATCGTTTCCCCGGCGGGCCAGCAGAGGTTGGCAAGTCAAGCCTAATTGCCGTGCCACCGCTTCCGCCAGCAGCTGCCCATGATCCACGCACCGCTCCCGCAGGCGGGGCCGGGGGATAGGCACCCAGGTCACCACCGTGTCCGGGGGAAACTCCGGAAAGAAGGCCGGCCGGGTTTGCAACACGCCGGCCAACTCCGCCGCAGCCCGGGCTTCCGCTCCGTATTTCAGCCGCAGCACCAGCTCCCGGCTCAGCCCCCGATGAGGCCGCATGCTCCAGGCAGGCACTCCCTGCAGCTCCCGAAACTCCCAGGATTCCAGGCTGTCGCTATAAAACAACTGCTCCCGGCAGGCAGGACACAGGCACTCCCCGCGAGCGGTTTTTCCGCAGCCCAGGCACACCGCGCCCTCGGGATACAGCACCTCCTGCAGGCATCTTTTGATCTCCCGCCAGACCCTCATGCGGCGGGCTCCTTTTCGATTTCCGCCGTCAGGCGGCGCACCAGCTTCAGCAAGGTCTTCATCAACTCCCGATCCGAGGACAGCTGGGTGCGATACACCATGGCGGGGCGGCTGTCCCGGGCGAAGTTCAGATCCGGGCTGACCCGCACCATGGCCTGCATCAGCTTCGCCGGATCGGGAATATACTTCTCGTCCAGGCGGAACACCGCGCCGCCCTTGCCCCGGCTAACCTGGCTGACCCCCAGCCGGTTGCTCATGGCCCGCAGCTGGCTGACATCCAGCAGGGTTTCCACCACCGCCGGCACATCCCCATAGCGGTCGATGAGCTCGTCTGTCACCTCCGCCCGATCCTGATCCGTCAGGATGGAGGCGATGCGCTTATAGATCTCCATGCGCTGCTTTTCATCAGCAATATAATCCCCAGGCAGGAAGGCGTCCACCCGTAAATCCACCCGGGTTTCCAGATCCCGCCGGGGGGCCCCCTCGTTCACCTCCGCCAGGGTTTCCTCAATCAGCTTACAATACATATCATAGCCCACGGTGGCCAGATGACCATGCTGCTCCGGGCCCAGGATGTTGCCTGCGCCCCGAATCTCCAGATCCCGCATGGCGATGCGGAAGCCCGCGCCGAATTCCGTAAACTCCCGAATGGCCTCCAGCCGCTGCTGAGCGGTTTCGCTGAGAATCTTATCCATCCGTACCGTGAAATAGGCATAGGCCTGGCGATTGCTGCGGCCCACCCGGCCCCGCAGCTGATACAGCTGGCTGAGGCCGAAGCGCTCCGCATCATAGACGATGAGGGTATTGGCGCTGGGCACGTCCAGGCCGCTCTCGATGATGGTGGTGCACAGCAGCACATCATAGCTGCCGGCATAGAAATCCATCATCACATCCTCCAGGGCGTGCTCCTTCATCTGCCCGTGGGCCACGCCTATCCGGGCCTCGGGCACCAGGGCCCGCAGCCGGGCATAGAAGCTCTCGATGCTGCGCACCCGATTGTACAGAAAATAGACCTGACCGCCTCGGCCCAGCTCCCGCAGGATGGCGTCCCGAATCACGGCGTCGGAATATTCCATCACCATGGTCTGGACGGGCATCCGCTCCTCCGGCGGGGTTTCCAGCACGCTCATATCCCGAATGCCCGTCATGGACATATGCAGCGTCCGGGGAATGGGGGTGGCGCTGAGGGTCAGCACGTCCACCTGGCGCTTCAGGTTCTTGATGGCCTCCTTATGGGCCACGCCGAAGCGCTGCTCCTCGTCCACGATCAGGAGCCCCAGATCCTTAAACTTCACATCCTTCGCCAGCAGCCGATGGGTGCCCACCAGAATATCGATCTTTCCCTCCGCCAGGTCCGCAAGCACCTGCTTTTGCTCCTTGGCGGTGCGGAAACGGCTGAGGAAATCCACTCGGGCCCCGGTGTTCCGGAAGCGCTTCAGGATGGTATTGTAATGCTGCTGCACCAGGATGGTGGTAGGTGCCAGCAGGGCCACCTGCTTCCCGTCTACAACGGCCTTGAAAGCCGCCCGCAGGCTGACCTCCGTCTTGCCATAGCCCACGTCGCCACACAGCAGCCGGTCCATACTGCGGTCGCTTTCCATGTCAGCCTCGATCTCCCGGACGCTCTCCCTTTGGTCCGGGGTCAGCTCCCAGGGGAATTCATCCTCGAACTCCCGCTGCCAGGGGGTGGCCTTGCTGAAGGCATAGCCCGTCCGCTGGCTGCGCTCCGCATAGAGCTTTTTCAGGTCGAAGGCCAGGTGCTTCAGCCCCTCCTTCACCTTGCCCTTCTGCTTCGCCCACTCGCCTCCGCCCAGGCTGTTCAGCTTCGGGGGCTGAGAAGGATTTCCAATGTACCGCTGGACCCGCTCCAGCTGCTCCACGGGCACATAGAGCTTATCGTTGCCGTTATATTGAATCAGCAAATAATCCCGCCAGGTGCCCTCGCTCTGCAGCCGGGTAATGCCCTTATAGATGCCGACGCCGTGATCCTCGTGCACGACAAAATCCCCCACCTTCAGCTCCGTAAAGGTGGAGATGCGCTCTCCCGTACGTTTTTTGCTCTTGCTCTTCCGATACCCCTCGCCCCAGATATCCGCATCGCTGACCAGGGCCAGGTTGCCGCCGGGCATCAGGAAGCCCCGGCTCAGGGTCAGGGGCAGAATCACCGCCCCCTCCTTTGGTAGCGGCGCCTCCGGGTTTTCCAGGAAGGAGGCTTTCTCCTCCAGCTCCGCCAGATTCTCCGCCAGGCGGCGGCCCCGGGCTTCGCCGCCGCTGAGCAGCAGCATCCGATAGCCCTTTTCCCGCCAGGCCGCCAGATCGTTTTTCAGCAGGCGAATCTGCCCCTGATAGCCCACCAGACCGCCAGCCCCCAGGTCCACGCTATCCACCGGGCGAACGCCCCCCAGGCCCTGCAGCATCTCCGTCAGCACCAGCAGGGGCAGGGTTTCCATCTTTCGCCGGAGGGTCTCCCAATCCTGCAGCAGCTCCTCCTGAGGCTGCACCGCCTCGCCCCGGGCGATGGCGCTCTGCAAATCCTCGCCAAAGCCGGCCAGGCGCTCCTCCGTGCGGCTGCGAATCCGGTCCGGCTCCCACAGCAGCACCACATCCGGCTGCATCCAGTCCAGGAGGTCCGCGGTGTCCTCCGTCAGCACCGAAATCCAGCTGCGCATCCGCCGAAAGGGGACGCCGCTTTCCACCAGATCCGCGTCTGCCCGCAAGCGGGCCCGCCGGCGCTCCATCTCGTTGCTTTCCCGGCTCTGATAGGCCGCCTCCCGGGCTTTAGGGGCAATCTGGGTGTCGAAATATTCCTCGTCCTCGTCGTCCTCCGGCAGGGGCGGCAAATCCGCCAGCAGCCTGGGCGCCTCCTTCGGGGCCACTCCTGCCTCCCGCAGGGCGTTCCGCATCCTTTCCGCCGCGGCAGGGCCCTCCTCCGGCGTCAGCAGGGCTTCACAGGCCGGGGTGATTCGAGCTTCCTCCAATCGATCCTGGCTGCGCTGGCTGATGCAGTCAAAGGAGCGCAGGGAGTCCACCTCGTCATCGAAAAACTCGATGCGGATGCCCTCCTTGCCGGCAGGGGGATACAGATCCAGAATGGCGCCCCGCAGGGCAAACTGGCCCTTGCCCTCCACCATGTTCACCCGCTCGTATCCCATCCGCGTCAGGCGGGACACCAGGCTGCTGAGGCTCATCCGATCCCCGGGGCGCAGGGTGAAGCAGGCCTGCCGGAAGGGCTCCGGCCGGCCCATGCGCTGCATGAGCGCCTCGCCGCTGGTGACCAGCAAGCGGGCCCCCTGGGTCATGGCGGAGAGGGCTTCCAGCCGCCGCCAGCTGCTTTCCAGGCTGCCAGCGGCTCGGGTCAGGTCGATTTCGCCCCCGGGGAGGCAGGGGCAATCCAGCCCCGTCCACTGGCGGGCGTCATCCGCCAGGCGGCTGGCCTTCAGGTCGTGCTCCGCCACCAAGAATACTTTTTTTCCCTCCCCGGCCAGCCGGGCGGCCACCGCCGCCGCCAAAGCCTGGGTGACGCCGGAAAGGGCCAGGGGCTGGCCGGCGGAAGCGCCGCCGATCTTCTCCCACGCCGGGATCGGAATCAAATCTAATAATTTCAATGTATTTTTCCCTACAATTACGCGTATTTATCTTTATACCAGCTTACTTCTGATTGCCCAGCTGCATGGCATGATCAATGCCATGGGCCACCCAATCGACGGCGGCCTCCGCCGCCTTCTGGAAGGCGGCTTCCATCACGGGGCGATCCTCCACCCCCGGCCGGCCCAGCACCCAGTCCGCCAAGTCCTGCCCGGCGGGGCGATCCCCCACGCCGACCCGGATCCGGGGGAAATCCTGTACCCCCAGATGCTCCACGATGCTGCGCATGCCATTATGGGTACCCGGGCCGCCGCCCCGCCGCACCCGAACCCGCCCCGGGGGCAGGTCGATATCGTCATAGATCACCAGCAGGTGATCCGGCGTGCAGTGATACCAGCGCATCAGCTTCGCCACGCACTCTCCGCTGGCGTTCATGAAGGTCTGGGGGGCGCAAAGGACCACCTTCCGGTCCTCCTGGGGGATTTCAGTCAAAAGGCCCTGGAGCATCTTTCGCCCCAGGGTAACCTGATAATGCTTTTCCAGCAGGGCCATGGTATCGAACCCTGCGTTATGGCGGGTGTGAGCATATTCCTCTCCGGGGTTGCCCAATCCAACTATGAGGTATACTTCTTTACTCATTTTTAACTTTTCTTTTTTGTCATTTTTTCCTGTCCCCCTCCTGGGGACGCTTTTATGAGATTTTCAACTCCCCCTCCGGGGGAGTTGACTCATTAGGGTTTTAGTTTTTCATCGCCAGGTTCCAGGAAGTAACGCCCATGCCTATGCAGCAAATTGTTTCCAGCAGGTAGGCCATGCCCACGCTGAGGGTGGGGCTCTTGTCCACGGCAAATTCCAGAATCACGATGATGGGCACCATCAGGAGGAAGATCACCCCGTTCCCGATCAGCTTTTTCTGGGACATGCGCTGCCCCTCCGGCCTTTTCATCCACCGCAGGATCCCGAAGACCACCAGCCCCAGCAGCACCACAGCCGCCGTCACCTGGCTAACCCGCACGAACAGCCACCTTAGGAAATTATCCCGCCGCAGGGCCTCCAGAATGATCTGGGCGCTGCTGTACAGCACCAGGAACATCCGGGCCCGATACCCTTGAGCCAGCCTGCGTCCATAAGTAATCAAAAGGACGAAGATAATCAGCCCCACCAGGCCTTCCAGCATGAACAGGGCGTAGTTCCATTCTTCCCATTCATTGACCACCGAAAGGGGGAAGAACTGCAGGGCTTCCACGTCCACCTCCGGGCCGATGCCCTCCCCGATGGAGAATTCTCCAAAGCGGGAAAGAGCAATTCCCAGGGCTCCTGCCGGGGCCAGGGCATCCAGCAGATCAGCCGTCTTCACCCGGGTCAGCTTTCCCGCCAGCAGCGCCCCCAGGGCCACGCCGCCCACCGCGCCCCAGAAGGCCGCGCCAGTGGCCGCGCCCCAGATTCGCAGCTCCTCATCCTCAATGTAAAAGAAGTTTTGCAGCCCAATATCCAGGAACAGCTCCCACCGGGCCGCCACATAGAACAGCCGCGCCCCCAGGAGCCCCAACACAGCGCTCAGCACCACTGTGGCCAGGCGGGCGCTGGTTTTCAGCCTCCGCCCCTGCCACAGAAAGACGCCCAGGGCCGCCAGACAGGCAACCCACACGGCCACCGCGTAGGGCGTCATGGGCCGCCCCAGGATATTCCACATCACCGTTTCTTCCAAAGCTTTGTTACTCCTTTCCCGCGCCCACAGGGGCCGCCATCAATCCGGCAGCCAGGCATCGGCGAAATAGATCAGATCCCGCAGCTGCCGCTTCTTGCCGCTCTTGGGGCAATTCACCTTGGCCCAGGTTTCCGTTCCTTTCCGGAACACCAGGGTAGAGGAGGCGCCGCCGTCCAGATTATAAGCGGTTTCGATATCCGGGAAGGAAGCCAGCAATTCCACGAACTGGTCCAGCTTCAGCCCAGTGCTGCCCGGATCCTCCGGCCCCTCGCTGGTGATCAGCAGATATTCCAGGGGCCCGGTTTGGCAAATGGCCATCCGCTGCGCCGGGCGGTTGGAGGACATCTGGCGGCTGTCATAGCCATAGCGAGGTTCCCCCTCCACCACCAGGGCAGGGCCAAAGGCGAAGGCGTTCACTGCGCTGTCGCCCATGTCCAGAATCTTACTATAAATCTCTCCCCAGCTTTCCGCCTCCAGCACCACCAGATTTCCCTGATCGTCAATCACCAGGGTATCCCGGCCCTGCTCTTCCTTCCAGTTGTTCAGTTTGGCCTCGCTGGTCTTGGCGCTGGGCCGCTTCCAGGCCCCATGATGCAGCACGGGACCATCCACAAAGGCGACGCCGCCGCTGGAAACATCCGCTTCCAGCACGCCATTCACCGCCACCACCGCCTTGACCCGGCCCGCCAGCTTGCTGCCCAAGACCTTGGTGGTCTTCGCCAGGGAGTCCTCGGTGGTGACCGTACGAATCTGCGCGGGAGAAGCGATCTTCACCCGGGCGTACATATAATTGGTCTTATAGATGCGCCCCGTTCCCAAATTCACGGTGATGGAGGGATCTGCGTATCCATAGGGGCTCTTTTCCCCGGGCTGGAAGAGGTAATGCCCTTCATGGGGCCCGATGAAGGGATCCGACTGGGCCGTCAGGGTCGCAAACTGGCCCCCTTCCGCAGCCGGCAGCTCCAGGGCCATCACCTGATCATCATAGTCCTCCCCCAGGGCCGGCGCTGCCAAGAAGCACAGGGTCACCAGCCAAAGCAGCGATTTCCGAATCCAGTTTCTCATTTTTCCTCCCGACCTGTGTAGGTTCGTCATGCGCACGCGGTAATTCCCCGCCAGGATCACAGCAGCAGAATGTTCGCCCGATGGCAGGCTTCCACCACTTCCTCCGGCCAGATGCTGGCCTGCACCTCGCCCACATGGGCCTTCCGCAGGAAATAAACGCACATCCGGCTCTGGCCAATGCCGCCGCCGATGGTCTGGGGCAGCTCGCCGTTCAGCAGCGCCTTCTGGAAGGGCAGCTCCGCCCGCTCCTCACAGCCCCGAATTTTCAACTGGCGCCGCAGGGCCTCCGGATCCACCCGGATGCCCATGCTGGACACCTCCAGGCTCATATCCAGCAGGGGATCATACAGCAGGATATCCCCGTTCAGGTTCCAGTCGTCATAGTCCGGGGCCCGGCCGTCATGAATCTCGCCGCTTTTCAGCGCGCCACCCACCTGCATCAGGAACACGGCCCCATATTCCTTCGCCGCCAGGTATTCCCGCCGGCGGGGTGTCTCCTCCGGATACCGATCCTCCAGCTCCTGTGTGGTCACAAAGGTGATCTCATCCGGCAGCTCCGGCTTGATATGGGGATAATGGGCGCAGACGTATCCTTCCGTCTTCCGCAGGGTCAGATAGATCTTGCGAACGATCTTCCGCAGGAATTCCTCGTTCCGCTCCTCCGGCGCCATAATCCGCTCCCAGTCCCACTGGTCCACGAAGATGGAGTGGATATTATCCGTCTCCTCGTCCCGACGGATGGCGTTCATGTCGGTATAGAGCCCTTCCCCCGGCTGGAAGCCATAGGTCTTCAGGGCCTGGCGCTTCCACTTGGCCAGGGAATGAACGATTTCCACCGTGCGGCCCGTTTCCAGCACATCGAAGGCTACCGGCCGCTCCACGCCGTTCAGGTTATCGTTGAGGCCGCTTTCTGGGGTCACCATGATGGGGGCGGACACCCGGGTCAGGTTCAGCGCCCGGCTCAGCTCCGCCTCAAAGAAGTCCTTCACCAGCTTGATGGCGATCTCCGTGTCCCGCAGGTCCAGGACCGGATTATAATCCTTGGGAATAATCAGATGCATATGCCCTTCCTCCTTTTTATTTCCGCGCGTTCTTGGCATTCACCGTATCGATGCCCTCCTTCCGCAGCTGCGGGGCGCAGCCGGGGCAGGGGGTAAGCTTGCTGTAGGGCGTATCCTCCAATTCGCCCCAGGTAAAGGCCGTCATGGGGCGATACTTGGAATTCACCAGCAGGCAATCCGGGGAGCTGTGGTAATTCTTTCCGCCCTTGGGGTTATAATACAGGGGATAATCCTCGTCCGGGTAGCCCAGCTGGCGGCCCAGCTCGTCCCAGATAATAACCTTGGTCACCGGCTTACGGCTCAGGTTTTTCCACAGCCATTCAGCGTTGATCCCCTCGGGGGTCTTTTCCTTCTGAATGCGGATGCAGCCATGGCTGGCCTTCTCCCCTAAGTAGCGCTCGCAGCGGGTATAATCCCGGATTTCCTTGCCGGTGGCCTCGTCCATAGAGATCAGGCAGGGAACCTCATGGAGCATGATGCCGCTGTTGATCCGCAGGGCTTTATCGCAATACAGGCTGCCGGCCCAGAAGGCCCCCACCCAGCTGACGATGCCGTATTCCCCCGCCGGGGTCTCGTTAAAGGGAGTATCCTCTCGGGGGAAGCCAGTGGAGCACAGCAGGGTGGAATACAGATGGCCCTGCTTGTATACATACAGCCGCTGCTGCAGCTTGTCAATGACGATGCCATACTCATCGTCCACCGGCAGCTCCTGCAGCAGCTTGGTTTCCACATAGCCCTGGAAGCGAGTGGCCCAGACCTGCACCTTGGAGCCCTCCTCCGCCGAGGAATAAGCCTCGATCAGCGTCCAGTCCCTTTCCTGCCGCAGGACATGGACCCCCTGGCTGGCGCAGGTCACCACGCCCACATAATCCATGCAATCCTTCTCCGGTCGGGCCCGGACCAGCACCTGATCCCGCTGCTTGCCGGAAAGCACGGTCAGGGGCTGCATCAGCACCTCCCAGACCACATCCTCATCCAGCTCTCCTTCGGACATCTGCCAGAAGCAGAAATCATGATCGCAGAGGACTTCGCTGTCTTCATTCGGCGTACGAAACACCAGGTCGTGGGCGGGCAAGGGATCCGCCAGGGCAGCGGAAAAGAGCGTGATAAAGCCTCCCAGCAGGCCGCTGAGAAAGCGCTGAATCCCTTTCTTTTTCATACTGCCTCCGTTTTGTAGAAGCTGTTTCGCTGTATGCACGCGGGTTTTCCCCTCCGCAAATCGAAACAGCTTTTATCTCTCTAAAAACGCCGTCGCGTACCGCGGTACGCGACGGCGAGGCTATTATATCCAATACAGGACATGCATGTCAATTTTATTTCATCGCCTGCGTCTTTGCCCAGCCCGCGTCGATGGTGTTCTGATGGGAGGTGGCGTAGGGGCCAATGGCTTCCACCTGGGCCTGGGTTCGGGGGAAATGCAGGCAGGAATGGCCGGCAAAATTGTTGTCCGTAATATGCTGCACGCTGTGGGGCATGGAGTGGGTGGAGGCCATGTAGATGCTGCCATCCGCAAAGACGACCCACACCGCCCGGGGATTCCAGGTATTTCCGCCGAAAACCTTCTCCATCTTGGAGGTGTCCGCCGCCGTCAGGGGCTCATAGTCCGCGTGGGCACCCAGGGAGAAGATATGTACCTGCCAGGAGATACCGGTTTCATAATCGTACACCGTAGCATAGGGATACTTCCGGCAGATGGCCTTGGTGGTAGTATACCAGTTGGCATACTGCACCCGACTGGCCGAAGGAGTCACACTGCCGCTGGAGGCCACCTTGACGGGGGCCGCGGTGGCCGTGGCCGTGGCGCTGTCATTCGTGGTGGCTGCCACCACGCTGGAGCTGTCCAGCTTCTTCAGGGTCTTCACTCCGGCGATGCCGTCCGCCGTCAGCTTGTTGGCCTTCTGGAAAGCCACCAGGGCCGCGTAGGTCTTGGCGCCGAAGACACCGTCCGCCTTGCCGGTCAGATAGCCCAGCTGAATCAAAGTTTCCTGCAGCGATTTTACCTCGCTGCCCGTGGAGCCCTGCCGCAGCGTGCCGTCATCCGGGGCCGCAGTAACCGTGACCGCCACCTTGGTTCCGTTGGGGGCGGGGGTCGGCGTAGCCTTCGCTGTGGCCTGCTTCGCGTCGATGGAATACAGCTGGCTCAGGGTCTCGCTGCCAGCGGTGCCATCCACGCTCAGGCCATTGGTCTTCTGGAAGGCACGAACCGCTTTTTCCGTGGCGGTGCCATAGTTGCCATCCGGCTCCCCAGTCAGGTATCCCAAATCGATCAGCGTCTGCTGCATCATGGCCACATCGGCGCTCATGGTGCCCTTCCGCAGGGTTTCATAATTCGCTTCCGTGGGAATGCCGCTTTCCTCGTCTCCCGGGGCCGGCGTCACCTCCGGTACGGGGGTCGGCGTGGCGTCCTTGGCCAGGGTATCCTCCGCGAAGAGCACGGCGTAGGTACCTTTGCCTGCCACCCCGTCCGCCTCCAGGCCATGATCCGTCTGGAAGGCCTTCAGGGCGGAAGCCGTCTGGGCGCCAAATTTGCCGTCCACCCGGCCCTTGAAATATCCCAGCTCCTTCAGCCGGCTCTGCAGGGTCTTGACATCGTCGCCGCTGTCATCCCGGCGCAGGGTATAGGCCGGCACAGTGTAGGTTGGCGCAGGGGTCGGCGTGGCTGTGGGCTTGGGCGTCGGCGTGGCGCTGGCAGGCAGCGCTTCCTCAGAGGCCAGGGCTTTCTGGGTTGCTTCGCCCACGATACCGTCCGCGGTAATTCCATTTTTCTTCTGGAAGGCGATGACCGCCTTCTTGGTGGCCGTATCAAAGGTGCGGTTGATCTCCCCGGTGTAATACCCCAGATCCTTCAACTGCTGCTGCAATTCGCCCACCGCGTCGCCGGTGCCGTTCAGCTTCAGCGTCGCACCTGCCACGGGGCTCACCGTGCTCACCTTGGTGGCCTTTCCGTTGCTGGCCTTCGGCTTTCCGGAATAGAGGAAGGCCTGGGCGTTGGCGTCCATGACCCCCGTGGTAGGATAATCATTGGCCTGCTGGAACAGGAGCACCGCATTCTCCGTGGCGGCGCCGAACTTGCCATCCGCGGATCCCTTCAAATATCCCAGCTCGATGAGAGCTTCCTGCAGGGCCTTGACCTCCGCCCCCTCGATGCCCTTTTCCAGCACCAGATATTCCGCCGCGCTTTCCTCGGGGCTCAGGGTGGGCACCGGGGTGGGCGTGGGGGTTACCTTTACCTTCTTTACTTCCTTCAGGACGATATACTCATTCTTCACATAGCCGGTAATGCCCTTGTATTCCACCTCCGCCCAGGTTCCACTATTGGCCCGGACGATGATCTCCGCGCCCTGCGGAATCTTTTTCAGCAGGGTGGCCCGGACGGATTTGCTCTGCCGCAGGTTCACGGATTCCCGGGTCACGGTAGTATAGGGATAAGAACTGACGGTTTCCATGGGTTCCGGCGTCACGGCAACGATGGTGGCCTGATCGGTCACCACATAATCGCTCTGGACGTATCCCGTGGTACCGTTATACTTCACCTTGTAGAAGCTGCCCGTCTTCTCCAGCACCTCGATCTGCGCCCCGGCGGGCACATTGGTCAGGATGGTGGCCGTTTTGGACGCGCTGCGCCGCAGGCGAACGGAATCCGTCGTCGTGGTCAGGAAAGGATAGCTCAGGGCGGCCGCCGCCAGGCTACAGACCATGGCCAGCAGTACAGTCATCAGGGCCAACCGCCGAATCCACTTTTTCCTATCGGACATAATCTCGACCTCCATCTCCATGGCTGGAATCTTGCTGGGAGAGACGCCCTTCCGGTGGGGCTCCCCCTGTATACGGGACGCAGGATGATTCGTTATTCCCCATGGAAAAAGAAAAATCCCGCTGACAGACTGATACACAGTTGTATTCTACGCGACCGCGCACCATTTGTCAACAAGATTTTCATCTTTTTGTAATATTTAATTCATTTTTTGTAACTTTTGTTTCCCTGTGGGGGGGGAGCGTCTGCATCTACTACGCTCCCGCTCCGCAGCGGAAGCTGCTACATTCCCTACGCCCCCGCTCCGCAGGGCGCTTTCCCCATCAATGGGATAATATTTCCAGCGCTTTCACCGCGGCTTCCTGCTCCGCCTGCTTCTTGGTATGCCCTTCTCCGGTGGCGATGGCCTTCCCGGCCCGGTACACCGTGGCCTGGAAGCGGGGATCATGGGCCGGGCCGCTCTGGCCGGTAATCCGGTATTCCGGCGGGTCCCCGCCGCCCCGCTGCAACAGCTCCTGCAGGGCGCCCTTGCTATCCTGGGTGGGGCGCTGCACCTCCGCCGGGCTGGGCCAGCACCGCTCCATCACGCCCCGGGCTGCCTCCATGCCTCCGTCCAAATAGATCGCCGCCAGGATGGCCTCCATGGCGTCGCACAGGACGCTGGGCTTTTCCCGGCCCCCGGTTTGCTCCTCTCCCCGGTCCATGATCAAGGCCTCCCCCACCGCCAGGTTTCTCGCCACCTGGCTCAGGGCCGCCTCGCAGACCATCAGAGCCCGCAGATGGGTCAAGCCTCCTTCCCGGTCCTCCGGATATTCCCGGTACAGCTTGTCGCTCATCAGATACTGCAGCACCGCGTCCCCCAGGAACTCCAGCCGCTGGTTATCTTTCTTCCCCATGGAGGGATGGGTCAAAGCGCGGCGCAGCAGCGCTGGATTTTGGAAGGTATATCCCAGATTTTTTTCCAGTTGTGTCATGGCTTCTCCTTCTCTTTCCCCGGTCCCGGTCGCGTGGTTCCCCTCGTTAGCGGAATCACGCGACTGAGGCCGAAAAAGATCAGGGGCTCCCCGGAAGGATACCCCTGATTCCAGAAAACGCTGATAGGTTTTCATCGGCGTCTTCCTAAGTATTACTTCTGCAGGCTGTCGATATACTTGACCACATCGCCCACGGTCTTCAGCCGCATGATCTGATCATCCTCCACGGTGATGCCAAAGCGGTCTTCCAGATCCATGATCATGACCATGATGTTGGCGGAATCCGCCTTCAGATCCTCTACCAGCCGGGTATCCTCGGTGATGGTAGCGGCGTCCGCCCGCAGCTGGGTCGCGATCATTTCCTTCACGGTATCAAAAGTCATCTTCTTTTTCCTCCTCTTTCAGTCCCGAAAAATTCCCATCTATGTTTGCTCAGCCTTCCCGGCTGGAAACATCCTGTTGAACGCCCTGGGCAATTTTCTCCGCCACCCGGCCCCGGATCATCTTTTCACATTGGCCGATGGCGCAGGCAAAGGCATGGGCATTGCTGGAGCCATGGGCTTTCACCACAGCGCCCTGGACGCCCAGCAGTGGCGCGCCGCCCACCTCCGTATAATCCATGGTTTTCTTTACCCGGCGGAAGGCCGGTTTCCCAATGGCACCGGAAAGCTTGCCCCGCAGGTCAGCCATCATCTCCTTCTTGATGATGCCCATCAGGGTGCCGGCCACGCCTTCCATGAATTTCAGCACCAGATTGCCGCTGAAGCCATCCGCCACCAGCACGTCCGCCTGATCACCGGTGATATCCCGGGCTTCCACATTGCCGACGAAATGATAGGACGCCTGCTCCATCAGAGGATAGGTTTCCTTCACCAGGGCATTGCCCTTCTCCGCTTCCGCGCCGATGTTGATCAGGCCCACCCGGGGCTTTTCCATCCCCATGACGCCCCGCATATAGGCATCGCCCATGAGGCCGAACTGCACCAGATATTCCGGCTTGCAATCCACGTTGGCCCCGCAGTCGATCAGCAGGAAATGGCCCTTGCCATTGGGCAGGAGCGGCGCCAGGGCGGGCCGCTCAATGCCAGGAATCCGGCCCAGGCGGAACATTCCTCCCGCCAGTACGGCACCGGTGCTGCCGGCGGACACAAAGCCGTCGCAGCTGCCCTCCCGCACCGCCAGCATGCCTTTCACGGTGGCGCTGCCCGTCTTTTTTCTTACGCCCATGACGGGGCTTTCGTGGTTGGTGATGACCTCTGGCGCGTCGTCCAGGGTGATACGCGCACGCACGTCATCCGCTTGGCTCAGCAGGGGCTCCACCTGGTCCAGGGGCCCGCCCAGGACCACCTGGAGATCGCTGTCCTTGCGCAGGGCTTCCAGGGTGCCTTCGACAATGGCCTGGGGGGCATTGTCACCCCCCATGGCATCTACATAAATCTTCATTGTTTCTTTCGGTCTTTTCCGCGGAGAATCTTATTTGTTGCTCCGTGAGACCCCTCTCCCCTACACCCCTCCCCCGCATCGGCGGGGGACAGGGAAAATAATGTGGTGGGGCTTCGCCCCACGGCCTCCTTCTGTAACAGCTCTGTCACTGAAGGCCCCGGTATGTTGACACCGAAACGCTTCACCAAGAAGCAAGATCAATATGCCTTCGCGAAGTACATAACCTTCTTCGCGGGTTTGCCGCAGCAGACGCAGGTATCACCAAAGCGATGAGCCTCCTGGTCGAAGGGCATGTTACGTGAGGAGGCGTTGAACTTCTCCTTGATTTCATCCTCGCAGGCCTGCTCGCCGCACCACATGGCCTTGGCAAAGCCGGTTTGCACCGCCTGCTCCAGCTCCTCCATGTTGTGAACGGTGGTGGTCCGGGCATCCCGGAAGGCCCGGGCCTGCTCCAGCAGGGTCTTCTGGATATCCTCCAGCAGCTCCTGCAGCTTCTCCGCCAGGCCCTCCAGCGGCAGGGTGAACTTTTCAAAGGTATCCCGGCGGAACACGGTCACCACGCCGTTTTCCAGATCCCGGGGGCCTACCTCCAGCCGCACCGGCACGCCCTTCAGCTCCCAGTCGTTGAACTTGAAGCCGGGGGACACGGTGTCCCGGTCGTCCAGCTTCACCCGGAAGCCCGCCTGCTTCAGCTCCTGATACAGCTTGTCGCAGGCCTCCAGCACGCCGCCCTTATGGGCCGCAATGGGCAAAATCACCGCCTGGATGGGAGCGATTTTCGGCGGAAGCCGCAGACCCCGCTCGTCGCCGTGGGTCATGATGATGGCGCCAATGAGCCGGGTACTGACGCCCCAGGAGGTCTCGTGGACGTATTCCAGCTTGCCTTCCTTGCTCTGGTACTGGATGTTATAGGCCTCGGCGAAATTGGTGCCGAAATTGTGACTGGTGCCCGCCTGCAAAGCCTTGCCGTCCTGCATCATGGCCTCCATGGAATAGGTGGCCCGGGCGCCGGCGAACTTTTCCTTCTCGCTCTTCTGGCCCACATACACCGGCAGGGCCAGCACGTTTTCCGCCACCTCCCGATAGACCTCCAGCATCTTCAGGGTCTCCTCCTCCGCCTCCTCGGCGGTGGCGTGGATGGTATGGCCCTCCTGCCACAAGAATTCGCTGGTCCGCAGGAAGGGGCGGGTGGCCTTTTCCCACCGCATGACGGAGCACCACTGGTTGTACATCATGGGCAGATCCCGCCAGGTCTGCACCCACTTGGAATACATGGTGCAGAAGATTGTTTCACTGGTGGGGCGCACCGCCAACCGCTCCTGCAGCTGTTCCGTCCCCCCCTGGGTAACCCAGGCCACCTCCGGCGCGAAGCCCTCCACATGCTCCGCCTCCTTCAGCAGCAGGCTTTCCGGAATCAGCATAGGGAAATACACATTCTGAGCCCCGGTCTCCTTAAAGCGGGCGTCCATCTCCTGCTGAATCCGCTCCCAGATGGCATATCCATAGGGACGGATGATCATGCAGCCCCGAACCGGCGCGTAATCGCACAGCTCCGTCTGCTTGATCACATCCGTATACCACTGGGAAAAGTCCTCGCTGCGCGGGGTGATATGGGTAACAAACTCCTGTTTTTCCTTGGCCATGACCTTGTTCCTCCATTTAGATTATTGCGGCAACCCCAGGGAATACACCGAATCACCGGCGGCAACGACAGCCCGGCCGTCGCTGGTGATGCCGTAGAAAGCGGTCACCTGAGCATTCTCCGGCAGGGGCATGCCGCTGATGAAAAACCGCTGGCTGTTCACATCCGCCCGATAGATGTATTCCTTGCTAAAGGTGAAGATATTCCCCCGCCAGATGCAAGCGCCCACGCACTCCGTAGGCAGGGTATATCGCTTGTCCACGTCCCCTTCCAGCACCCGCAGCTCCGTAATGGTCTGGGCGCTGCTGGTCTGGCTGGTGGGGGCCAGCAGCATCTTGGCCGGGCCCCGCTCCGGAATCTCATAATCGATCAGCTTCCAGCCATACACCAGCATGGTGGCGTTGGTGTCCTGGACGCATTTGTAATCATAGGTGTAGCACTGCTGGGTGTTGAACACCCGCAGCCGGGCGTTTTCGTACACCACCTTGTAAGCCAGGGCCTCCCCCAGGCTCACCTCACCGGTGTTCATTTTGCCCACCTGGAAGGTGTTGAGAATGGTATTGGGCGCAGTGCCGAACACATCCAGACTCAGGGTCCACAGATAGTCCCCCTGATCGCCAAAGAACCCGGTATCCAGAATCATCAGCCCGGCGAAGGCTTCCTGCTCCACGTCGATCTGAGCGCCCTGCAGGTCCTTTACAATCAGCTTGGACTCCGTATCGCTGCCCACCACCACCGCGCAGTATCTTTCGCCCACCCGGACGAACTGCACCGTACCTTCCATGCTCTCATTATAGGTGGAATTGCCCTTCTGGTCCACCAGGTACATCTGCATGCCACTCCACACGGCCACATGCTTCGGCCCGGCGTAGAAGGTAGCCCCCGCCCCCGCCGGGAAGCTCCAACGAATGGTGCCTGTCGAGGAGAGGCAATGCAGGTTGACCCCGTCATAGTACAGCACGCTGTCGCCAAAGGGGGTCACGTTCTGATTGGAATAGCAAGGCAGGCGCGTCGCTCCACTTTCCCGGGGATTGCCACCTCGCAAAAAGTGGAAGCCCAACAGCACTGCTACGATAGCCGCCACCAGGATAATCCAGCTGCGAATCTGCCGCCGGCGCTTTTGCTCCTGGGAGGGGCGATTCTCCGCCGCGTTACGGCTGCGGGACCGGATCAGCTGATCGCTCTGGATATTTTTATTTCTTGCCATCCGGCCCCTCCTTTTCCATCCTTATCCAACCACGCGGTTGGGGCAGCGTTCCACCGCCGCCAGGGCGCCATCCATCCAATCCTCATTGAACAGCTCGATGACTCCGGTGTCGCATTCCCGGGCCAGGGCCGGATCCATGGGCAGCTGGGCCAGCAGGGGAATGGAATGCTCCTGGGCGATCTTCGCCGTCCGGCTCTCCCCGAAGGGATAAATCTTCTTCCCACAATCCGGACAGGCGATCCAGCTCATGTTCTCCACAATGCCCAGCACTGGGATGTTCATCATCTTCGCCATGTTCAGGGCCTTTTCCACAATCATGCCCACCAGCTCCTGGGGGCTGGTGACGATGAGGATACCGTCCACCGGCAGGCTCTGGAACACCGTCAGGGGCACATCCCCCGTTCCCGGAGGCATATCCACAAACATGAAGTCCACATCGCCCCAGACCACATCGCTCCAGAACTGCTTGACCGTTCCGCTGATGAGGCTGCCCCGCCACACCACCGGATCCGTATCGTTTTCCAGCAGCAGATTGACGCTCATCATCTTGATGCCCGTCCGGCTCTGGGCGGGAAGGATCCCCTCGTCGCTGCCCATGGCAGGATCCCGCACGCCAAACATCTTCGGAATGCTGGGGCCCGTAATGTCTCCATCCAGGATCGCCGTCTTGAACCCGTTCCGCTGGGTCAGCACAGCCATGAGCCCGGTAACCAGGCTTTTCCCTACGCCACCCTTGCCGCTGACCACGGCGATGACCCGCTTCACCTTGCTATGAGCATTGGCCGGGGCCAGCAGGCTCCCGGACCCGCTGCGGCTGGGGCAATCCACGCCGCAGGCGGAGCAATCATGCGCGCATTCTGACAAATCTCTCACCTCGTTCAAAATGTTTCCACCCTTTCGCCCCGCCTGGGCAGGACGAAACAGTTGCGAACCTTATCTAATTCGAGAAGGACCTTTCTTTTTCCTCTTTTTGGCCCCCGAGGACGGGAAATCCCTTTCCCAGAGATCAATAGCCGAAGAGCACCTCCAGGGTTCTCCCCCCGGCCACACCATCCGCCGTCAAGCCGTTCTTCCGCTGGAAGGCCTTCACCGCCGCCTCCGTGGCGCTGTCGTACACCCCGGTGATATCCTCCAGATAGCCCATCTCCACCAGGCAATCCTGAATCTCCACCACCAGTTCTCCCCGGTCTCCCAGGCGGGCGGTATCATAATCCACGGAGGCATCCTCCGCCGATTGCGCATCCGGCGCGTAAAGCTTCGCCAGGGTTGCGCTGCCTGCCACCCCATCCACCGGGGTCAGCCGGTTCTGAATCTGGAAGGCCCGCACCGCGTCCGAGGTAGTGGTGCCATACTTGCCATCGATGGCCCCCGTGTAATACCCCAGCCGCTTCAGGGCGGTTTGCAGGGTTTTAATCTCACTGCCGGAATCCCCCTCCCGCAGGGAGGAATTGGAAATGGCGTCGCTGCTGTACAGCTTGTTCAGGGTCGCCGTGCCCGCCTTGCCATCCACCTTCAGATCGTTTCTGCGCTGGAAGGCCCGCACCGCTTCCTCCGTGGCCGCGCCAAAGCTGCCATCCACCGTTCCCTCCAGATAGCCCAGCTCCTTCAGCCGCTTCTGCAGGGTCCGCACCGCGTCGCCCTCGCTGCCCCATTCCAGGGTTTCCCCCGTGCTGGCAGCCACCGTCGTTCCCCGAGCCGCGCTATCCGAATAAATGGCCTGTAGGGTGTCCGGCCCGGCGATGCCGTCCTCCCAAAGGCCCTTGGTCTTCTTCTGGAAGGCCCGCACCGCTGCCTCCGTGGCCTCGTCATAGGTGCCGGTGGCCTTGCCCCCCAGCCAACCCAGCTGGATCAGGCGGTTCTGCAACGTCCGAACCTTCTGGCCGCTGGCGCCGAGCTGCAGGTAATAATCCTTGCTCAGGTTCGGCGTCGCCGTGGGCCGCGGTGTGGCAGTCACCCGGGGCGTAGGCTTCGGGGTGGCCGTGGGCCGGGCGGTAGGCTTCGCCGTGGGCTTAGGCGTCGGCGTCGCAGTGGCCTGTTTCTTGGTAATAGCCGAGGAGGAGTTTAGCTTCTCCAGGGTCTTCTCCCCCGCTTTGCCATCTGCGGTTAAGCCACTGGCCTTCTGGAAGGCCTTCACCGCCGCCTCCGTGGCGGGACCGAAGTCCCCGTCCGCCGACCCGGTGTACCACCCCAGAGCCTTCAGCCGCTTCTGCAGCGCCTTGACCTCCTCCGAATTGGTGAAGCCCCGCTGCAGGCTCTTGGGCGTTGCCGTGGGGGTGGCCGGCGGCGCGGTAATGATCTGCACCGTGGGCCGGGGCGTAGCCGCTTCACCGGTGCCTGCGTTGCCGCCCTGTCCCTCCGGATCCGGCGTCCGGGTGGAAAGAATAATCGTGCTGGACTCCGGGGTGATGCCCGGCAAAACAGATACAGTCACCCCGGCGGGTGGCTCCGTAACCCCCTGCACCGTTCCCCAATCGCTCCATCCGGCGCTGCCGCTCTGGGGCGTGGGCGTAGGTGTGGCCTGGTTCTCCGGCGTCTCCGGAACAGAATTGGTGGTCTGAATCTGGCCCCCATTCTGGTAATTATATAAATTCTGAGTTTCCACTACCACCGTGTCCGGCGTCACTTCCACCGTGGCGGTGGGCGCGAGGGTTTGGAAAGGCAGATTCCCGCTGCTGGTCTGGTTATTACCCACATCGTTGATATCATCCGGCGCGATGTAGCATCCGGACAGCGCCATCATCAGCCCCAGCAGGCCCGCCAGCGCCGCGTATTTTCCCTTTCCCTGTTGATTCAATTTCCACCTCTCCTTTCCCCTTGAAATCTGATCGCTTCCCGTTTCTTCCAAACCGTCCCTTCCCTCGCCGGCTTACTTCCCTTCTGTAAAGGGAAACAGCTCTGTGAAGGTATTATAGTGATCTTCCGTATACCAGACCCTGCCCTCCGTGGAAAAAATCACCCGGTAGGCGTTCCGCTTTCCCTTGGTATAATAGCAGTCCGCCTCGTGATACGTAATTCCCTTCCCCTGGGGCAGCTTGCCCTCATAATTGCCAAAGTAATCCCCGCCGATACTTTTGCCCGGGGCCACATCGCTGACGTAATTATAGCTGCTGTCCCATCCCAGGGCCTGGGCCTGCTTCTTGGTAATAAAGTTCTCCGGCAGCTGCATGTCGTGGGAAAACAGATAGTCTGCAATGCTCTGGGGCTCAATGATGGGCCCCTCGGGCTCCGGCGTGGCCGTCGGCCCGGCTGGGGCCGGCGTTGCCGTGGGCTTGGGGGTCTTGGTGGGTTTGGGCGTCGCTGTCGCCTTTGGGGTAGGCGAAGCCGTCACCCGGGGCGTGGGGGTATTCTTCTTTTTCTTATTGTTTTTCGCCGACAGCGCGGCTTCCTTCAGGCGCTCCGCCGCTGAACCATCGGCCCCCTGGCGCAGGCTGACGCCCTGAGGTGCCAGCTCCTGTGCGCTCTCCGCCCGACCCCAGACCATCCCCAGATCGCCGCCCAGCAGGATCAGCACCAGGGCCAGGGCCAGTAAACCTTTCCAAAGCTTCTTCATCTTATTTATGATACCTTTCTCCCGCATTGATCTTTTCCGCCCGATACAGCTGCTCCAGCAGCATGACCCGGGCCAGCTGATGGGGGAAGGTCATCTGGCTCATGCTCATCTCCCCCTCCGCCCGGCGCAGCACGTTTTCTCCCAGGCCCAGGCTGCCGCCGATGAGGAACACCAGCCGCCCGATGCCCTGGTTCTTCGCCTCCTGCATTTCCCGGGCCAGCTCCGGGCTGGTTCGTTGCCGGCCGGGAATGGTCAGGGCGATGACCCGGTCTCCCGGGCGGAGCCGCCGGAGCATCTCCTCCCCTTCCCGGGTTTTGATTCCCTCCTCCTCCGCCAGGGAGGCGCCCTCCCGTTCCGGCAGGTCGGGAATCTCGATTTCCTCGTATCGGCCGAACCGACTGAGCCGTTTCAGGTACTCATCCGCCATTTGACGGTAGGGCTTTTCCTTCATTTTGCCTACGGCAATAATCGCAATGTGCATCTTTTTCCCTTACTTGGCCAGATCCTCCGCCAGGGCGGCAGGATTGGGCAGGTCAAAGACTGTGTAGCCGCCGAAGGAGGCTACCTCCACCGCGCCATACTGGTTTTCCTCCCCCAGCTCCGTCGCCAGGTCGAAATTCGCTACCACCGCCGCCTTCTTGGTGGCGATCAGCTCCGGATCCCGCAGCTTGGCGTCGGACAGCCAGTCGAAATACTGAATCGGGTGCTTCCGCCGGCCAACCTCTACCGGCAGGGATTTCACCTGGCCGTCCGTCAGCTCGGTGATGACCGCCGCATCCCAGTAGGAGGCATAGGCCATGGTATACTCATTCTCCCGCAGATATTCCGCGATGGGGCGCATGCCCGCCACATTATCCGTGTCCCCATAGTTCAGGCCATTATAGGTTACATCCCGATAGCTGCCCGGATCCCGGAAGAAGGCCGCGTAATAGCATCCGTTGGCCAGCAGCAGAGCCAGGGTAATGATGGCCACCAGGCCATGCACGGACAGGGGCGCATCCCCGCCGAAAAACCGCTGCCAGAATGTCTTCGCCTGCTTCCGCTCCTCCGGCGGCAGCCCGCTGTCCGGCCGCAGATCTGCTTTGCCCAGGGCGGGAATGATCCAGAAGGCCGCCGGCAGGAAGTAGAGCTCCATGCGATACTCCTCCCCCAGGGACAGCATCATGAACACCCCGGTCATCACCAGTTGCGTCATAAACATGAACACACAGAGGAACCGGGCCGCCGGATCCGCCGTGTTCCGCAGGGTATGGAAGCCCAGCAGCACGGCGATGAGCCAGATCAGTAATCCACAGACCCCCAGCAGGCCGAACAGGGTAAACAGCCGGGACTGGTCATGGAAGCCCAGGGTGATCAGCAGATTCCGGAAAATCTCATCCAGCTTGGTAATGCCGCTCCAGGCCACATACTGGCCCGTATAATCCGTATAGCTATAGACCCCCGCAAAGGCGGAAAGATTCACCAGATAGCCAATTCCGGAGCAGGCAAAGGCGGCCAAGGCACCCACCAGCTCTGGCCAGGCAGCCCGCAGACGGCTCTGCTCCCCCTTTTCGCCCACCAGGGCAGACAGGAGCGAAGCGGCCAGCAGCGGCGCCGTGCAAACCATCAGCTGGCGCACACCGCCCAGTCCCGCCAGGAAGGAGACCAGGCAAAGCCCGCCCGCAAAGGCCCAAAGGGGCCAGCGTTTCCCTTCCCGCGGAGCATGCACCCGCCGGGCAAAGCCCAGGTAGGCCCCCACCGTCAGGCAGGCAATGATCATGTAAAAGGAGTAATAGTTATGATACAGCACGATGCGCCCATAGGGCACGCTGAAGGGCAGCAGCAGGGCCGCCCCGGCGATGCAAAAACGGTTGAAGGGAATCCGGGCCTGCCTGGCCAGGAAGCCAAAGGCGCCCAGCATCATCATTTGCATGATCACCGCGCCCCAGAACCGCACCAGGAACCAGCTGGAGGTCAAGTGGAACAGCAGCGCGTATACGATCTGGCAATCAATGACCTGCAGCTCCGTAGAATAATACCAGCTGGAGGACAGAATCCCGCCCTCCCGGGCCAGCTTCTCCCCCAGAATCAATTCCGAAGAGGTGTCGCTGTCGAACAGATTGCCGGAAACCACATAGGTCGTCCAGATGGAGACCCCCACCGCGCACAGAAGCAGCAGCAAGCAGAGGATGCGCTTGGTTCCGATACGCGCCAGGCTGCGCCCCGCCGGCCCGGGGGCCGCTTGGCTTCGCCGATTGATCCGCTGTGTCATCATAGGTCGCTCCCTTCGCTTCCAAATATTGTTTATCCCCATTGGCCTGTGGAGGCCAGCCAGTAAAGGGCATAGCTAATATTCACCCAGGCGCAGGTGAGGAACGCCGCCCCGGCCAGGAAACCACCCGCTGCGGCGGAGATCCGCTTCCGCCATTCAAAGGGCGCCATCAACGCCACCGCCAGCACGCTCCACAGGGGAATGAAATATCGCGCCTGCATGCCCTGCACCTGGCCCCCCACCGGGGAGGAGACGATGAACTGCGTATAGACCAGCACCAGCTCGATGCCGAAGGCCAGGGCCAGGAGCCCGACCCGCCGGCCCGGGGTCAGCAGCTTCGTTCCCCGCCGCTTCTCTCCCCAGGCGCACAGGGGTGCCACCAGCAGCAGCAACGCCAGGAACAGATCGTTCCATTCTGTGTTATTTCCCAGATAAGCCCAGTGGGAAATGCCCATGGTCATCAGCATGCTCCGGGATTGCCAGAAATACAACAGCGGCCGCAGCAGCCCCTCCCCCGGATTGGCCAGCATCCAGGCAATCTGCCCGGCTGCGTCCGCCCCAGCGAAGCGTTCATCCCCGCCCCGGATGGAATCATAGGCCCCGGGCATCACCAAGGCCGCCATGCACCAGCCCAGCACCAGCAGCACATAGCCCCGGAAAATCCAAGCCTGCTTTTTGCCGCCCCAGCGCTGGGCGGGAATCATCCACAGGCTAAGCAGCATCAGGCTGTATGCCGGCTTCGCCACCGTGCCAAAGGCCAGCAGGGCTACCATGGTCAACGCCCGAAGGGGAGAGATTCGATCTTCCTTCTCCACCGATTCCAGCACCAGCGCCAGCCCCAGCAGGATACTCCCCGTGACTACGGTGTCATAGGTTCGGCTGGTCATCTGGAACAGAATCGTCGGCAGCGCGCCGGCCACCAGAAAGGTCACCTTATAGCGAGGGGCATGGTGCACCGCCAGGGCCGCCAAGGCCGCGTATACCAGGCTGCTGCAGAGGATGCAGGCCCGATAGATGATCCCCGCATCCTGGGTGAAAAGCCCCGCCAGGGCGCCGCCCAGGGCCAGGGGTAAATATCCCGGATACCAGGTAATCCACTGGCTCAGCCAATGCTGCAGAGAGGCCGCGTTCCCGGGCAGCATGGCCGCCACGATCACCTCGTGCACATCCTCTTCATCCCAGCTGCGCCACACGCTGCCCATATCGATCAAGGGCTTCTTCAGGCTGAGGAGCAGGCCGATCCCGAAGATCAGCAGGAACGTCCCCCAGGGCAGCCACCGATCCAGCGGATGCTGCCGCCCTTTGTTCGCTCGCACGTCTTGCATCTGCGGCCGGACAGGGGTCAGGGCCAGTAGCAGGAGACCCAGGGCAAAATACAGCAGCACAGGGTTCCGCCGGGTCACCCGCCCCATCTCCCAGAGCAGGGGGTAGAAATTGCCTTCCTCGTCCGCTTCCCCCTTGACCTTGATGCTGCCCTCCCCTTCCGCGGAAAGGGCCAGGGTGTAGGTTTGCGTCCCCGTAAAGCTTCCGGAAAGCGTCAGCCCCTCGCTATCCCCCAGATCATCAATCGCCTGGCGAACAACGGCCACCTCTGCCCCCTGAGCGTCCCGCAGGGTGGCGATCACCGTCATGCCCACCGCCTTCTTGACGCCGGACAGGGTCATCCGCAGGTCATTCACCCGCTCCATGCCCGGGGTCCACGGCCAGGAGATTTCTCCCGCCGCGGGAATCTCTTCCTTCTTTCGTCCGCTATTGTTGGAAAACTCGCTTTCCTGCTGAAAGGGCAGGAAAATATAGGCCAGCACCAGGAAGGCCGCCAACCCCACTGCGATTCCTCGGGCTATTCTTGCTCTCATCCTTCTCTTCGCTTCTCCTCAAAGGCGGGTCGCACCCCGGATCATATGCCGAAATCGGAAAGGAGGCCGCTCCTTCCCGATTTCAGATGATGATACTTACTTATCTTCTGTCCTTCAGGCGGTTCTTTTCGTCCCCGCCGGAGCGGTTCGCCGCCTCCTGATTTCCCGCCAGGATATGCTTCACCAGCGTCATCCGGAAGCCCGCGTCGATGAAGTCGCAATGCTTGCAGAAGGGATAGTTCTGCCGGCCGGCGGCGATATCCTCCCGGGCCTTCCGCAGCTTGGGATTGTCCCAGCACTCCTTCAGGGTCATGGTATGCAGATCCCCGAAATCCGTCACCTCGTAGTTATCGCAGCAGCACAACCCCGCCTTGCCGTTGGGCATGATCCACATATCCGTAAAGGGCAGCAGGCAGGTTTCCGTAATCACCTTCTCCGTCGCCTGCTTGTTGGGCGCGGAGCCGGCCCGATTGGTCAGCACCTCCTGCAGATACCGCATCTGAATGACGATGTCAATCCCTTCGAACTCCGCCGGATGGGTCTTGGCGTAATCATAGATGGCCTGAATATTCTTGTGCAGCTTATACTCATTGGCGTAGTTATTGATGATCAGCTGATCCAGATAGGGCTGCAGTGCCTTCAACCGGTCCATGTTCAGAATCAGGCCGTTGGTGGACATGAAGATGAAGCTCTCCGGCAGCTTTTCCCGGGCATACTTGTGCATCTCCACAATCCGCTTGTCCAGCAGCGGCTCGTTGTTGCCGTAGAGGGTCAGATGCCCCTTGTATCCCCACTCCGCCAGCTGGTCAATGATGGACTTGTACAGATCCATGTCCATCAGCTGGAAGGGCCGCTTCTCGGCATGAATGTTCGCCGTGCAAAAGGCGCAGGTGGAGTTGCACCGGTTGATGGTTTCGATATTTACCACATTGGGCATAGGCGCTTCCGCCTGGCTCAGAAAATAATCCGTATATTTTTTTTGCATTTTGCTGCGGGTAATAAACTGCAGCTTTAAATAAGCTTCGCTGGAAACCTTGGGAAACTTTACCCGCGCCCAGAAGCCAAACTTCCCCAGAAAACTGCTGATTCGAATCGCCATGAAATCTCCCCCTCAGGACTTGCCTACCTCGTGGTATTCCTGCTCCGTGTTTACGCTCCAGATGTTATCCTTGCTCTTTTCGCCGGAAAGAATGTTCTTCACCGTCTCAAAGGAGGTGCACATGCTATGGTCAATATTGTTGTAGCGATGCTGCCCGTTCCGGCCCACGCAGTACAGGTTTTCCACCTTGTTCAGCCAGGCCCGCAGCTCGTCGATATGCTCGTAGGAATCGAAATAGGCGGGGTAGGCCTTTTTCACCCGTTCCACGTGGAAATCCAGCACCTCGTCCTCTCGGTCGATGAGCCCCAGCTCCACCATTTCGTGGATGCCCATCCGGCCGAAGGCTTCGTCCGACATGGACCACATCTGGTCTCCCTCGTTGCAGAAGTATTCCAGCCCCATCCACACGGTATGCTCCAGGTCCTTCACCATATAGGGAGACCAGTTGTTGTAGATCTGGAAGCGGCCCATCTGAACATGGCGGTCGTGAACATAGACCCAGTTGTCCGGAACGATGTTCCCGATGGTCTTGGTCTTCGTCTTGTTCTCCAGCTTCAGCCGGGGAATCAGCACGCCCACGGTCATATAATCCCGATAGGGCAAGCCCTCCGCGATGGCCCGGATGTTCTCCGGCACGTCGTTCATGCCATGCACCAGATCCTTCAGCGGCATGGAGGAAATGACGCAATCCGCCGGCAGAATCTCCTCCGCCCCATTTCGGATCACCTTGACCCCCATCAGGTGGTCGCCTTCCTTTACCAAACCCACGACCCGGGTGTTCATCAGGACCTTCCCGCCCTTCTTTTCCACCTCGCTGGCCGTGATTTCCCACAGCTGGCCCGGGCCCAGCTTCGGATAGGCAAATTCCTCAATCAGGGAGGTTTCCACCTTGCGGTTCTTCCGGTGGAACATTTTCCCAAAGATGTCCTTCAGCACCGCCCGGATGCTGAGGCCCTTTACCCGCTGGGCCCCCCAGGAGGGGTCGATCTCGCTGGGATGGCGGCCCCACAAATTCTCGGTATAATGCTCGAAGAACATGGAGTAGAGCTTCTTGCCGAAGCGATTAATATAGAAATCCTCCAGGGATTTCTCCTCCCGCTTGTGGAACACCGTTTTCAGATAGGAGAAGCCTACGGCAATGGTGGTCCCCAGGCCCATGTTCCGAATGGTTTCCATCTTCAGGGTCACCGGATAATCAAAGAACTTGCTGTTGAAAAAGATCCGGCTCAACCGGTTCCGCCGCAGCATAACCCGATCCGTCTTCTCCGGATCCGGCCCGCCGGGCTTCACCTGGGAGGTCCGGCCCAGCTGCACATCGTCCCGGGGCATGGCGCCCTGGGTGGGCAGCATATGCTCCCACCAGTCGTTCACCTCCGGCACCTTGGAAAAGAACCGGTGCCCGCCCATATCCATGCGGTTGCCATGGTAGGCCACGGTCTTGGAAATGCCGCCTACCTGATTGCTTTCCTCCAGCACCGTGACTTCATATTCATCCGATTGATTCAGCAGCTCATAGGCCGCGGTCAGCCCCGCGGGGCCCGCCCCGATCACCAGCGCTTTTTTCATTCCTTTTCAAATGCAGGTCGCCCTGCGCCTCCTGATTTTCTTCAACTTCCACAGGCCTTCCCAAGCGGCGGAAAACCTCATCCTTCAGTTTACCGCCCATGCCCTCTTTTGTCAAGAAATCCACCGTTTTCAAGCCCAGCAGCTATCCTTGCCCGAATCAGATATGGAAGGTCTGCATCAGGATATGGTCAATGGACATCGCATGCAGGAAAACAAGCGTCCAAAGCAATTTCCGATCATCAGCTGCGTCCCTTCTCTGGATGGATTTTGTTTCCAGCGCCAGGAAAATCACCGGCATCAGCGGGATAAAATATCTGCCTTGGATGCCGAAGACCCGATTCGCGCCTACAGGCGTCCAGATCAGCACCTCCACCATTTCCAGCAGCACAATTCCTCCAAAGATGATCAAGAGGAGCATCGCCCTGTTCCAGGGACGACTGCCCAGCTCGGGCTCGCTGACCTTTTTCTGAGACAGAACCGCCAGCAGGAGAAGATAAGCGACAGGCAGATAAGCGTCAATCCACAGGCTGTATCCGCAGAAGACAAAGCCCGTGGCTTCCGCCAGCCATTCCAGGAGATTCTCCTCCGCGGAATAGAACAGAATTCGAAGAATATGGATCGGATCCCGCAGGATGGCCTCCAGGGTATATACATCCGAGCCGCTCTTCAGTACCGCCGAACCGCTTCTGGCTGAGGGAATCCAGAAAGCTGCCAGGATCACCGCCATCGTCAGGATCATTCCCCCGATGGAAAGGGTCTTATTCCATCGTACGAATCTCTTCTTCGGAATCAGCAGCAGCAGTCCCGCCAGGATGATATAAACAACCTTGGAGGGAGCCATTACCGCGCCCACCAGGATCAGGGATAGATATTCCTTTTTCTCCACGGGCGTCTCCCGCCAGATGGCGCGTAGCGCCAAAGCTGTCCACAAAAGGGCCAGACCATTGGTAAATGCGTCGTAGGAATAGGACGCAGCCTGATGAATGGCCATAGGCAGCAATCCAATTCCGAAAAACAGCTCCTTTTTTCTCGGCACGATTCGCACTGCCAAATAAACACAGAGCGCGTAAAACAGCAGGTTGAAAAGTCGGCCCAAATAATATAGCCAAAGTGGATTCACCCGCAGGAGCCTTCCCACCGCCAAGCCCATCGCCTGGGGGAGGAACATCAAGGGATAGGAAAAGGAGGTAGGAACCCAGTTGATCTTGGTCTCGTCCGTCCCCCGCGCTTCAAACAGCCTTTGAACAATCTGCGCGTACTTCGTTGGCGAATTAAAATTCGCCTCCCACTGGCCATCCACGTCGAATTCCAACGCGCTTCCCTCCGCCTTGTTTGGCTGAAAAAGAAGGTAATTGGAAACCCCATAGGAATCATCGAAATGGGAGGACTCATCCGGGCCCGCGTTGGGGGTGATGGCAAACATGAAAAGAATTCCTAACATGATTGCTCCGATGGCCGCCTTCTTTTCCAGGGGCAAATCCGTGCCAAACAGCAGCTTTCCCATAACCGTCAGGTAGATCCAGGCGCCATAGTGCAGGCACCAAGCAAAAACAACAGCCTCGTCTAAGGAATATGCCTGGGGGATTCCCAACGTCTGCACAAACCACAGGGTGAAGAGGAAAAACAAGACGCCGACCAGCAGGAAACGCCCCACCCGTCCCCCGCTCTTCCGCCGGGCGGGAAGCGGAAGAATTGAAAGCAAGCCAAAGCCAATCGCCAGATACAGCAGCGTGCCGTATCTGTTCAGGGTCTTCTTTGCCCAATTCATGGAAGGCTTGAACCCATCCTCCTCCTCTGTTCCTCTCAGTTTGATGCTCCCCTCCCCACTGGCACTCAAGCTGATTCGGTAAATGGTCCCGGCATCAAAGAGGCCCTGAATGGTCCAGTCGCCCTCCTCGTTCAATTCAGAAATGACTGTAGTCGCAGAAAGAATCTCCTCCCCCGCCAGTGATTCCATCACCAGCTTCAGCCCCAGCTCCGGCGCGTTTTTTGCCCCATGCGCCCGAAGGGTAAATTCGCTGGTCCCCTCCTCCTCCGGGGCCCATTCCCAGCTCACGCTTTCTCCGGCGGCCAGCTCATATTTAGCCCGGCCATCATAAATGGAGCCATAGATATAGTTTTCTTCCCCCGTGGGCACGGCAAAGAAAAGGATTAACAATACCATCGCGGCCAAGCCTGCGGCGCAGCGAAGCATCCACTCTTTCATCCTACTTCATCCTCCTACATCGGCTTGAAGCCGTCATTTTCTCTGTATCCGGGAAATGCACTACTCTCCCGTCCGTGGGACGCGGCGAAACACAAGCATCCCCCAGCCATCACAAGGAATATACAACTGAATATCCTTTTGTTCAAGATACACCCTTCAAAAAACATGATCACGGATAGATGAGCCAGTCATTCGCGCGGGCATACACCTTGCCCATCTCTTGTGGGAATGTCGATTGAAAAACCCCGCCGTTTATGGTAGCATTAGAATGGAAAGAAGGGCGCAGCAAAAGAGGAAGCCAGCCGAAAGGAGCGCAGGGGGATGCCAGCAGTTACAACCAAGAGTCCATCGGTTCTCGACGCCGGCGGTGCCAAGAAAAGGATGTCCATTGTCACCCCGTGTTACTTCAACGAAAAGAACCTGGACGACACCTATGCCGAAATCAAGGCCACCGTGTTTGATCTCCTGCCGGAATACGATTGGGAATGGATCCTGGTGGACGATGGCTCTGGGGATAACACCTTGGGGGTGGCCCAGCGGCTGCAGCGGCAGGATCCGCGAATTCGCATCGTTAAGCTCTCCCGCAATTTCGGCGAATTTCGTGCAGTGGTGGCGGGGCTCTCCGTCGCCCGGGGGGAGGCCATTGCCGTCATCTGTGCCGATCTGCAGGATCCTCCCTCTCTGATTCCCCATTTGGTGGCCTCCTGGCAGCAGGGGAACAAGGTCAATTTGGCTGTGCGCGGCGGCCGGGAAGGCTCCCGGCTGAAAAATTGGTTTGCGGATACCTATTATCGGCTGATTCGCAAATGGGTCATTCCGGATTATCCGGAACGGGGCTTCGACTTTTTCCTCATAGACCGGAAAGTAGCGCAGGAGCTGGTGCGCATGCAGGAAAAGAACTCCAGCATCTATCTGCAACTGATCTGGCTGGGCTATCGGCCCACCATCATTGAATATGATCAAAAGGATCGGGAAAAGGGCGTATCCATGTGGACCTATTCCAAGCGCATCAATCTGTTTGTGGATACCTTCATCGTCTTTTCCCATAAGCCCATTCGCTTCCTGACAGGCGCCGGGCTGCTGGTGGGGCTCATTTCCCTGATCTTCGGAGTTTATGTCATCTTCGATAAAATCATCAACCATACTCCCGCAGGCTGGGCCTCTGTCATGCTGGCGGTGCTGCTAACCTCCAGCTTCCAAATGGTGATGATGGGCGTACTGGGGGAATATCTGTGGCGCAATCTGGATGAAACTCGAAAACGCCCGCTATACGTCATTGATGAAGTAATGGACGGGCAGGAAGAGTGAGGCGAGCCGATGGAAGCAAGAACAGGCATAGGTCGATGGATTCAAGGCTTTGAGGGCATCGCTGAAATCGCGGCGCAGGAAACGCCGCTGCACTCCTTCTCCGAGATTCTCGCCTGGCTGGAGGACCGCAAGAAAAATCAGCATATCCAGATCAATCAAATTCCCCTGGAAGCCTGTCAGCCCTGGTACTACGATCATTCCGAGGGCGTCATCCGAAATCCCGAGGGCAGCTTTTTCCGCATCGGCGGCATGGTCTCCCGGGATCTGGGAGGAAACGAGCAGTCCCAGCCCATCATTCTGCAACCTGAAATTGGCTATCTGGGCATCGTATGCCGAAAGTTCGGCGGGGTATGGCATTTTTTGATGCAGGCTAAAATCGAGCCGGGGAACATCAATTATGTTCAGATTTCCCCCACCCTTCAAGCCACGAAGAGCAACTTTACCCGCCGCCATGGCGGCAAAGAGCCGCCCTATCTTTCCTTGTTCCAGCACATGCGCCGGGAGGATATCCTGGTGGATCAAATCCAGTCGGAACAATCCTCCCGATTCTGGGGGAAGCGGAATCGAAATGTGATCATCAAAACGGAAGAGGATGTGCCGGAGCTGCCCTCCCACCGATGGATGACCCTGGATCAAATTCGGGCATGCATGCGGCGGGATAATCTAGTCAATATGGATACCCGGACGGTGCTCAGTTGCCTTCCCTATGTGTTCATGATGGACAGCGTCGGCGGATATGCTACCCCCTTTGCGAGCTCCATGCGCGCCATTCGCCATGAAGATATGACTGAAATCTATCTGCGAATGAACAATTATAAGATGTTCCACGCCCCGGAGCGTCATCTGGTTCCCCTGCTCTCCCTGCCGGATTGGTCCTTTGCGGAGGGAGCCTTCCGTCGTCGGCAAGGATACCCCTTTCAGCTGATTTTCTGTCAACTGAACATCGAGGGGCGGGAGGTCACCCGGTGGAATCAGCCCTTATTTGCGGCCCTGGGGCAAGCCACCTTCGGCCTGATCTGCCGGGTTCGGGAAGCCCAATATGAAGCGCTGGTCCGCGTAAAGCCAGAGATGGGCTGCTTCGACGGGGCGGAGCTGGGGCCCTCCGTGCAGGAGGAGCCCGGTCAGGCGCATTGCCGGGACAGTGTTGCTAAATATTTCTTCGATCAGTTGGCTAAAAAGGATGGTGTTTTAACGGACGTGGCCCTCTCGGAGGAGGGCGGCCGGTTCTATCACGAGCAGAATCGAAATGTGATTCTGCTTTCAAGGGCAGAAATCGAATTCGACCCGGATCAATATGTTTGGGTCACCCTGGGTACGCTGAACGCCATGACCCAGATCAATAACTGCCTGAATATTCAGCTGCGAAATCTATTGATGCTGCTGGCCATGCAATCCATGACAAGGGAGGAAAGGAAAACAGATGATACCGATCAATGATCTGAGCCGAGGCTTCCGGCTGTATCAGCAAGAATACGAGGCCAAGGCCCTGGAGGTGCTGCGCAGCGGCTGGTATGTGCTGGGAAAAGAGGTCTCCAGCTTCGAGGAGGAATTCGCCGCTGCCCTGGGGGAGGGCTGCTACTGCGCAGGCGTGGATAATGGGCTGGACGCTATCCTGGTTGGTCTCATGGCCGCGGGCATTCAGCCCGAGGATGAAATCATCGTGCAGGCCAACGGATACATCGCCACCATGCTGGGGATTATGCAATGCGGCGCCGTGCCCGTGTTCGTGGAGCCGGACGAATATTATCAGCTGGACGCCGCCAACATTGAAGCCGCGATTACGGAAAAAACCAAGGCGGTGCTGGTGACGCATCTGTACGGTTTAGCCACCAGAATGGATCCCATTCTGGAAATCTGCCAGCGGCGGGGGCTCCTGCTGTTTGAGGACTGCGCCCAATCCCATTTTGCCCCCTGGCAAGGCGTCTATACCGGTCTTTTGGGTGACGCCTCCTTTTTCAGCTTCTATCCCACCAAAAATCTGGGGGGCTTCGGCGATGGCGGCGGGGTGGTATCCCGCAAAAAAGAAATCATCGACCGGGTGAAAGTGATCCGGAACTATGGCAGCGATTATCGCTATCATAACATCGAAATCGGATATAATGACCGGCTGGATGAGTTGCAGGCGGGGCTGCTGCGGGTCAAACTGAAGCATATGCCCGCGCTGCTGGCCAATCGGGATCACATTGCCCAGCGCTATCTGAGGGAAATCAACAATCCGCTGGTGGAGCTACCGAAGACCCCAGCGGGGTGCAAACACACCTGGTATCAATTCACCGTCCGGGTAGCGAACCAGGCCGGCTTCCGGGAATTCCTGAAGGAGCGGGGCGTAGGTACGGATATCGCCTGGAAAACACCGCCCTATCTGCAGCCCTGCATGGTAGAAAAATTTGGCTACCGTCGAGGGGATTTCCCAAAGACGGAAGCCATCTGTGACACCATCGTCTCCCTGCCCATGATGGATTTCATGGAAGAGGAAGAAATCAGCAAAGTGATCCAGGAGGTAAATTGCTATGCAGGGCTGTGAACTCATTTCCATTAAGCAGAACGTGGAGGCGGATGGAACCCTCTTCGTCATGGAGCATGGGCGAGAGGTTCCCTTTCCCATCCAGCGGATCTTTTTTGTTTCCCGGGTCGCTCCGGGCGCCAGCCGGGGAGACCATGCCACCAAGGAGACGCGGCTCATCCTCTTTCCTGTAGCCGGGGAATGCGATGTAGTGGTGGATAATGGAACAGAGCAGGAAACCTATCACATGGACGATCCCGCCCAGGGATTGATGATCGCCCCCATGATCTGGCGCAGCATGCGGCATTTCACGCCGGATTGCGTCATGATGGCGGTCTGCGACCGGCCCTTTGCCCCCGGCAACGAAACCTACGATGATTATTCCGCCTATCTGCAGGCATTGAACGAAAAAGGGGTTGCAACTAGATGATTCGTATTGGCATCGTTGGCACAGCCAGCATCGCCCAACGGCGAATGATTCCCGCGATTCTGAAGCATCCCGCGTTCCAGTACGCGGGGGCGTCCATCGCCACCCAGCAGGAGACAGGCTTCTCCGGCACAGCCAAGGAGTTTGCGCCTCTCTGGGCCAAAAAGCAGGAAAAGGCCGCCGAGCTATCCGCCTGTTTCGGTGGACGTACCTGGGAAAGCTATCGCGCCTTGCTACAGGATCCGGCCGTGGACGCGGTGTATGTCGCTCTGCCCCCTGCCCTGCATAAACGCTGGATTCGCGAAGCCATTCTGCAGGGAAAGCACGTGTTGGCGGAAAAGCCTTTCACAACCCGTGCTCAGGATGCCCAGGAGCTGATCGCCCTGGCCCGGGAACACCAGGTCGCCCTGGTGGAAAACTACGGCTTTCCCCTGCATCATCAGATGCGACACATTCAGGAATGGATCCAGGCAGGGGCCATCGGCGATATCCGGCTCGTGCGCGCTACCTTTGGCTTCCCACACCGGGACGCGACGGACTTTCGGTATCAAAAGGCCCTGGGGGGCGGCGCGCTGCTGGATTGCGGAGGATATACTCTGAAGGCGGCCACAGAGATGCTGGGCGGGCCGCTGGAGGTGCTTTCCGCTGAAGCCCTTTTTCTGCCCGAGCATGAGGTAGACATGGCGGGCACCGTCACGCTGCGCAGCCCCACTGGCCGTTGCGCTCAGCTGGCCTACGGTATGGATCATGCCTATCGATGCGAGCTGGAGGTCTGGGGAAATCAGGGCTTGATTACCGCCCCCCGCATCTTTACCGCGCCGGACGGCTTCGAAGCCCCGGTCTATTTGACGCAGGGCCAACATACGGAGGAATACAAAGCCAGCGATGATCAATTCCTCCGGATCGTGGAAAAATTCGCGGACTGCATCGCCTCCCCGGAGGCCCGGGAACGGTCATGGGCAGAAATCCGCACCCAAAGCCTCCTGACGGAACAGGTTCGAGTGATGGCTCAAATTAAAGGAAAAGACTGATGAAAGCTTCCCTGCAGGGCAGGGGCCGGAATCATTCTCGTAGATGAGCATTTCTGAAGGGCATGGGATCGGTTTCTCCTGCAAAGGGATGGTACCCTCCCGATCGTATGCAATCAAGCAGTGACAGATGAGGTGAAAGTATTTTGAAAAACAAGCGCGGAACAGGTCAGTCCCCTTGGAAACTGAACACCCTGCTATATGGGCTGTGGCTGCTTTTGGTTTTGGGAACCGGCGCTTACGCCAGCCATTATGACGCACCGTTGCATCAGCTGACCGGGCGGCTTTGGATGGCTCTGGCGGCGGCTGGCCTGCTTGCTCCGCTGGTGCTGAAATGGGTGCGGAACTGGACACCCCGGCGTCATCGCCTGGGGCAGCATCTATCCCCCTGGGCCTTTCGCTGCATCTGCTTCGGATGCAGCCTGCTGGTTTTAGGCTTTTGCTTTCTAGCGGTCAATCCTGGCGGCTTTGACGGCGATCCCGGGGTGCAGCTGCGACAGGCTGTCACCGGCGCCTATGACGATTATTACCCCGTGCTTCATACCCTGATCGCCTTTAAGCTGCCGTTGATGCTGACGGGGGGATGGTTCCCTTCCATCATGCTGTTTCAAATTCTGCTCTTCTCCCTAGCGCTGACTTGGGTTTGCGACACCGTCCGCCTCTGGGCAAATCCCTTCTGGGCCTTTCTCAGCCTGGCAGTCATCCTGCTGAACCCTATTACCCAATCTTATTTGATGTATGGCTACAAGGATGAGACCTTCGGCATCTGCGCCATGACGCTGGTGTGCATGAACGCGCGGATTCTGTTTTCCAAGGGCGACTGGCTGAAAAAGCCGGTGCATCTGGCGGCATTTGCTCTCCTGCTGGCGGCAACCTCCCTGGTTCGTTATAATGGCATCCTGTTTGCTCTCCCCTGCCTGGCCGGCGCCGCACTGTGCGTGAATTGGAAGCGTGCCCTGGCTGCCGGCGGAGCGGCTCTGCTGCTGATCCTAGGAGTCCGAGGCCCCCTGTCCTCCGCCATAGGCGTCACCAAGACGGAGGACAGGAGCAGCCAAACCATGGGGCTGCCCATGGCTGTCATCGGCGGCGCTTATACCTACCGCGGGGAAAAGCTGGATGAAGACTTGACCACCTTTGTGGAAAGCGTGGCTCCCCGGGAGGTTTGGGAAGAAAAATATACCTACGGCGTCTATAACTGGGTGGATTGGGACCCCCGGAGCAATCACCAGGCCCTGGCAGACGCCGGGTTCGGCGGTGCGCTGAAGTACATGCTACGCGCCTTTCGAGAAGCGCCCAAGGAAAGCCTGAACGCGCTGATTGAAACCACGGACATCGTGTACGGCATCCGGCCGGATCACCTGGCGGATGGGGCAGTATATGTCTCTGGAGCGGACATGGGCCTGCGGGATCAGGGCATCCCATGGATGAAAAATCTGATGTATGAATATCGGCGCATCATGTATATCCTGGCACCCCATTGCTATCTTCACAGCGGAGTTACCCTGCTTCTGCTCGTGACCGCGGCCCTGGGAAGATGGAAGCTACAGCGCAAGGAAAGCTGGCTTCGGATTATCCCTGTATTATCCGTGTTCGCCTACAACCTGGTGACCATGCTGATGCTCTTCTCCTGGTGGGACGGCGCGCGGTTCTTCCATTATTCCCTGTGGGTAGCGCCAGTGCTGCTGGTCATGCTGCTGCGCCGGGAAGAGGGGGATACCGCAGCGGTTGGACCATAGAAGGGGCCGTTTCATTCCACCCACGCCAAAGAATGAACCCTCTCCCAAGAGAGGATAACGAAGAGGAGCCTGGACCGCCATGACACATCCCATCAATAACAATCGTCCCCTCAAATCACAGAAGCAAGGCCCTGCCTCCCTCCGGGGGATCGGTGCCCTGCTTGTCATCCTGTTTTTTTGTCAACTGGCGGTGCTTTGCTACTTTAATCTGACTCAATTGCGGAATCATATGGGTTACGATTCCTCCTGGAATTATCTGCGGGCCGCACTGATGTGGCGGGAGAAGGCGCTGACCAGTCCTATCTGGGGAGAGCTTTCGAATCTGAACCTGGATACCCACCTGATCCTGATCTCTCTGCTTTATGGTATCACCGGGGACCTGCTGCTCTCCTATGGTCTGGGAAATATCGCCATTGTCCTCCTGCTGCTGTGGGTGCTATGGGAAATTCTGGGGCGGATGAAGGTTCGCTTTCACGCCCGGATGATCAGCCTGAATCTGATGATCTGCCCCTACCTTTCCTCGGGCTTCTATCTGTTTAATGATCTGGGCTACTTCAGCAACGTCCTCTCCGGCGCGTCCTTTTACAGCCTGCGCATGCTGATTGCCCTGATGGTCATGTATGAATTTCTGAAGATCATTCAGGATCAAAAATTCGGTTGGCTGGTCTGGATCATTTGGCCCCTGTGCGTGCTCAGCGGTTATTCCAGTGGCGTGTATCTCATTGTGGTGCTGCTGGCCCCCTACCTGGCATATGAGCTGGAAATGGCCGCGATCCAGAACAGCTGGAAGCAGCTGATTCGGAAGGAAAGCGTTTTCGCCTATCTTTGCTGCCTGGCGGTGCTGGTGGGGAAGCTGTTCGGCTTCAACGCGCTGGACAATACCTTCACCTGGACCTCCCTCCAGGATCTATGGACCAATTTCGGCGCGGTGATTCAGGGCTTTATGAAGCTGATGCAAGCCCTGCCGGTATTGGCGGATGACAAGCCACTCATGTCCATCGCCGGGCTGGCACGGGTCTTTATCCTGGTGATTTTCGCCCTGATGGCCGTTTCCATCGGCTTCCTGCTCCGGCGAGTAGGCAAGGAGTGGAAGCACAGCCGGGCTCTCCTGTTTTTTGTCAATCTCCTGCTGGTCAATTTCCTCATCTTCGGACTGTTTAACGCGCAATATGGCACCGAAATTTTTGAGGAAAGATACCTGCTGGTGGCCTTCTTCGCCGCCATTATTCTGACCGCCTTGTTCTTCAACGAATTGGACCCCCAGCGAATCCTTTCCCTGATGCTGTCCCTGGCCATGACCGGCGCCCTGCTGATGGTGGATATCCAGTCCGATTATAACTATCTGCGAACCACCAACGACGTATGGCCCCTGGCGGAAATTCAGTCCCTGGCTGAGGAATACGACGCGGGCATTGTATATTGCTGGGGCTATGATCTGAACGTTATTCGTCGGGTCATGCGGGCCTGCGACTTAAACCGGGTGTATAAGGAGATCCCGGATGAGGGCGGATATTACACCCATTGGGATGATTATTATTATTTCGACACCAACGCGGAATATACCGGCCCTACCTTGCTGCTCTGCCCTGCTGATCAGCAACTGGTGCCGGAGGAAACCCTGGCAAAATTTACCTGGGTGGGCAAGCTGGAATACAGCTTGTTTGACCAGCCCAGGCAGATCGACGTATATACCAGCGATCATAATCCCACCCTGTGGGATTAGGCGTTCTATTTCATTTTTCCGGTACTGGTCGGCGGATCGACTTCATCGCCATCCAAATCAATAACGGGGCGCAAACCATCAACGGATAGACATATCGGGGGAGAATTCCGGGGCCTAAGGCAATCGTCCCCACCAGACATAACAAAAACAGCGGAAGCCACAACCATTTCCGGTGCTTGCCCTGCAGCAGGATACCAATCACCAGCAGCAGCAAGTACACATAGCTAGCTGGTGCAAAAATGGAACGGAGCAGCGGAATCTTTAAGAACGCATTTTCCGTCAAAATCTTTTCCAAAAACGCTTCCAGGGCGGGAAACTTGCTTTCCAACCTCATCGGGTACCAGGACTTGATATCCGTCATCAAATACCCCTGCCGATCCCCGGTGCCATAGATTTGTGTGTGGGATATATCCCGTATATTCCACAGTCCCTCCGTCGTATACAGCAGGGAATCGATGCTAATGGCCGGATATTTGGTGAAGAGACGGAAGCTGCCCTGCAAATAACGCACCAGATCCTCCCGGGTTTCCAGGCGCAGACAGGCCTTCATGGGGTCTGCCAGATGCGGATCATAGTTGATTTCGTTCATGCTGTAAAAATCATCCAGGAGGATACCTGTTTCAGCGTCCAGGTTGCTGACTTCCTCCTGCACTCTGCCCGCCATCTGGCTGGGCACGCTGCACATCTCTGCCAGCAGGGCCGGCGATGCATGCAGCGCCTTCCCCAGTCCCCAATCCGCGCCCATCCCCAGCAGGGTTCCCGCCAACAGCGCCGCCAGCATCCGACGGCCTGTTTTCTTTTTGATCTGGAACAGGCATAAAAGAATCAGCAGCGCGAGCCCATACCGGGCATTGTTTCGAAGCATGACCACCAAGGCAATCACCGCCACCTCCGCCATCATCAGCCACTTCCGCCGGGGCGGATTTACCTCCATCATCCGGAGAAAAATCAGCCCGGATAGAAGAATCAGCGCGGAAAACAGCGTATCCTTCGTGGTGCTCATGGCCAGAATGGGATGCACGGGGAAAAGAGCAAAAAACAGCAGGGTCAACCAATAAAACACATTGCTTCTCGCCCGCTGTCGCAGAAAAGCGCAGCAGCAGGCATAGATCAGCGCGCAGATACCGCCCTGAATGGCGCTGTACAGCAGGGGAGCCCATTGAGGGTGCCCCTTTTCCAGCGCAAAGCGATAGCAGTTTCCCAACAGCAGGGTGTGCAGCAGCGGGTGGTGCTTGCTGTAAACCCCTGTGATCACCTGATCCGCCTGCCAGGGGTCATAGTTCCAGAACCCGGGATAGTACGCCAGCCACACGGGCAGCCAGCAGAGCAGCAGCACTCCCAGGGAGAAAAGAAAACAGCGGACAAAGGATCCCCGCAGGAATCCCTGCTCCTGGATTTGTTCCCGCTGGTTGCTTTCCATTTTAGTCCATTTCCCTAAGCCCCTGCAGAGCAAACGCAGCAGCCTTCTGACGAGCTCTGTCAGCGCCAAAGAGCCAGCGATCCATCCCAGCAGCTGCAGCCCCGTCATATGCGCAAAGGAATAACCTCTGTCGAAGAATGCACCCAACAGGGTAGCGGCAGAAAAGATGAAAGCCAGGGAATACTCCATCCATGGCTCCAGGATCTCATTGGGATCCCGAAAACAGCCCCTCCAGCCATTGACCTTTGCCTTTGCCATTTTTTCCTCCGCCTTCTCCCGCTGCCAGGAATCTCCTCAGCCTCCTCGCCAAGGCACCTCATGCCCTGCTGACCACAAAGGCATAATTCGTTGTCGCCGTGCCTCCGATGTTCAGCATCATGCCGTGACGGGCGTCCTTCACCTGGTAATTCCCTGCGTTGCCCGTCACCTGCTTATACAGATCCAGCAGCATTCGAACCCCTGTCGCGCCCACGGGATGACCGCAGCCGATCAGCCCTCCACTGGGGTTCACGGGCTTTTCCCCGGCAAAGGAAATGAGCCCGCTCTCCACCGCCTCATATTCCCTGCCCGGGTCCGCCAGGCCGAAGGCGGAAAGGGCCGCATATTCGGAGGATGTGAAGCAATCATGGGCTTCGAAAACATCTATGTCCGCCACGGTGAGCCCCGCGCGGCCATAGGCGTCCAGCACCGCGCGCCGGGTCCATGGGAGAATGTACGGCGAATCCGCGTTCTCCGCCATTTTCTTTTCGAACAGCATGGGCGCTACCCGATGGCCATATCCCCGGAGGATCGGCTTTGCCTGGATGCCCTTTTCCTTCAAATAGACCTCCGAGCACAGCACCACCACTGCGGCGCCATCCGTCACCTGAGAGCAGTCCGACGCCGCCAGCCGTCCCCCCACCAGAGGGTTGGTTTCTGTCCCCCGGGTCTGGGCCTGCTCCAGGCTCATGAACCATTTCCGGGTCTGGGCCAGGGGATTTCGCTTCGCGTTGGCATAATTCATGGTAGAGATGGCGGCCAGGGCATTCATGTATCGATCCTCGTCCAGGACGGCATACTTTCGAAGGGTTTCATCCGCCAGGCGGCCGAAGAGCTTCGGGAAGGGGAAATCAATGTTCTTCGCTTCCTTCTCGTACAGGGCAGCCCGGCCCAGGAAATCGCCGCCGGTGCGGGAATCCACCGTTTTCATCAGCTCCCAGCCCACCACGATGCAAACATCATAATCCCCGGATTTGATCTTGGTCTGGGCCGCGTCAATGGCCGCGGAGCCGGAGGCGCAGGCGGCCTCATATCTGGCGGAGGGCACCCCATAGAAGGCAGGATGCACCTCCGTCAGCAGCGCTCCCAGATGCCCCTGCTCCGTATATTTTTCCGCGATAAAATTGCCCACAAAGCAGGCCACCCGGTTTTGCTCATTGAGCGCGGTCAGCTCCTCGTAGGTGACGCCCGCGCTGGAAAGTCCATCATCCATGGCTTCCTTCAGGATAGCGACGGTGTTCTTCCCTTCCTTTTTCCAATTGCGCTCAAAATCCGTCTGCGCTCCGCCCAGAATATACACCTCTCTCATGCATGTCTCCCTGATCTGAAATATGGCCGATAATCATACCGGGAGGGCTCCGTCTCCGCCAGCAGCGCGTCCACATCGATCTGCGCGCACACCTCCGGCAGGCTTTCCCGCATCAGCGTCGACACATCCGTCACGGCGCGCAACGCCTGTAGCATCGCCAAGGGCGGGCACCAATTAAATCCCGCCGCCATCACGTCGTCCGCGGCCTGCAGGGAGTATCCCACCTCCCCTGCGGCGTGCAGGGAATAAACGATATAATTCAGCAAAAAGCGCCGGCAGATATTTGCCTCCTGGGAGTGATTCGTCACCAGGCAGGCAAAGGCCTGACGATAGTTTCCCTCCTGGATGCTCCTCCGCATCTTCTCCGCAAAGGGGAAGGCATAGGGGATGACGTCCCGATAAATGCCGCCGTTAATATCATACACCAGCTGCCGCTTGAGCCCGCTTTCATAGGTCACCCGCTGATATAGGCCGCTGCCCGTCTTCCGACCCAGCTTTTTTTCCGCGATCAGCTTTTCCACAAAGGAGGGCAGCACAAAGCTCTCCCGGGCATAATCATGGGTGTTCTCATACAGATTGTGGACAATGGCGCTGTGGACATCCAGGCCCACAAAATCTGAGGTCACCAGCGGGGCCATGGCCCGGCCGGTAAACGAACCCAGGATAGCGTCCAGATAATCAATCCCGCCATGATCCCGATACCGCTCTGCGTATTGCAGCGCCTCGTTAATGAACTGAAACCCAATCCGGTTGGCCAAGAAGGCCGGGGAATCCTTGACCTGGACCACCGTTCGATACAGCCGCTTTTCCAGATACTCCTTCAGCGCCTCCAGAGCCTGGGCGTCTGACCAAGCGGTGGCCGTCAGCTCGCAAAGAGGCATGCTGTAGGGGGGATTGAACAGATGCACCCCGAAGAACCGTCTCCGGGCTTCCTCCGGGTAACATTCCGCCAGAGTATGAATCGACAGCCCTGATGTGCCCGTGCAGGAAAAGGCCTCCGGCTGCAAGGCTGCGGCCACCCGCCGGGCAATAGCCTGCTTGAGCGGCATTTCCTCCGCGGCGCTTTCGAACACCAGATCACTTTCCGCGACGCAGGCCTCCAGGGAAGCAAAATCCGCGGGGCTCAAATTCTTCGCGATGGCGTCCGCCCGAACGGATTTCACGATGCGCGGCAGCGTCCTTTTCACCTTTTCCAGATCCCGCCCCACGCAGTATACCCGGCAGTTTCCAAAGGAGGCAAAAATCCCCGCCACGTTGGCTCCCATGGTTCCCGTGACCCCAATGACCGTGACCGTCCGTATCTCCTGCATGCTCCCCTCTCATTCCGCCAGATCGACGATCTGGTGGGCCTCCTTCTCTGCCAAATCCAGCCCGGCGTACCAGGCGTCAAACCCAATTTTCTCCCAGGGCATATATTTATCAAAATGCTCCCGCCAGGGATAGACCGGCTTTCCGGTGATTTTATGCCGCACCTTCCGCACATCCGAGATCACCTTCGCAGGGTTGCCTACCGCCACGGCGTAGGGCTCCACGGATTTGGTCACGATGGCTCCGGCGCCCACCAGGCAGTCCTGCCCAATGTCCAGCCCTGGCATCACGATGGACCCGGTGGCGATAATCGCGAAGGGATGCACATGCACGCCTTCGAAATTGTCCGAGGGCGGATTGGGATCGTTGGTTAGCACCACATAGGGGAAGATCCAGACAAAATCGTCCACCTGGGAGAGCTGGCCAATATGCACATTGCTGTGCAGCCGAACATAGTTCCCGATTTTACAATTTCCCTGGATATCTGAAAGTGTCCCCACGCTGACATGATGCCCGATTTGGGCCTTTTCCCGGATGGTAACCTGATGACCGGTCTGAAAATCATCGCCAATCTCGGAGCCTGCGTACAGGATGGAGCCGCTGCGGATCAAGGCCTTTTCCCCAATGGTCAGGGGATGCTCGTGGCTTTGGCGATCCAGACAAAAACCCATCCAATATTCGCCGACGATGCAATTGGAGCCGACAAACGAATCCCGGCCAATGGTCACGCCGCTGCGAATCACTGTATTGCTATCGATATAGGTATTGGCCCCAATGGTCACATGATCCTCTATCACGCAATTGTGCCCCAGGGTCACATTCTCCCCCAGGGTCACCTCCTGGCCGATGACACAGTGCTGTCCCATGCGGATTCCCTCTGTTTCCTTCGCCAAAACCATCCCTCCCCTTTCGTGCGAAAGCATACCATAAACCCATCCTTTTGTCCACGCGCCTGTTTCGCGTTCATTTTCTGGCCAGTGCCTGACGAATGGTTGCCTTTTCGTTTTTGTCCATGCCTGTGCCCCAGAGCAGCGCCGCATATACCGCCGCATAGGCTGCCACCACGCCCAGCAGCCGAGGCCAACTGTTCAGCTCCAGATTCCGAACCAGCAGCCATCCCCCCAGGCAAAGCAGCAGCGCCTGAGGAATCCAGCGAAGCAGCGCCTTCCAGAAGGCGATTACATTCAGCCCTACCCGGAAATGATAGTACAGGTTCATAAACAAGCCCGTGCCCAGCACCATGGCCGCCAGGGTGCCCAGACTGGTTCCCACCACGCCCCACAGGCGAATGAGCGCGATGCTGGCCGCCACATTCACGCAGGCGATGACGAAATAAATGATCGCCCGGGGCCGATGCTGATTCTTCGCCGTTTGGATATTTACCCCGATGGACTGCACCCCCTGGATGTAATTGGCCAGCATCAGGATGGCCCCCACCCAGTAGGATTGCTCGTACCCTTCTCCCGCCCAGAGCTGGATGAAGGGCCGGCCCACCAGAATGAATCCGGTAAGGATCAGCAGCAGCACATAATTATTATACCTGCCAATGCGAATAAATATCTCTGTCAGCTTTCCATCGTCCCGCTCTTCCACGGCGACGCGGTTCACCTCCGGCACGAACATCTCCGGAATGACCCAGGAGCAGAAGATAAAATAGGTGCATAGCTCAAAGCCCACGCTGTAAACAGCCACCGGCACCGTACCCATCAGGCGGGCCAGCAGCAGCTTGTCCACATTGGAATTCATCTGATCTACCACATCGCTGAGAAAAACGAAGAAGGTGAATGCCACCAGCTCCGCAAACAGGGCCCGATCAAATTTGCCAAAGCGGAAGCGCATCCCCAGCGGCCCCAGGCAATACCACATATTCAGCGCCAGCTTCAGCACCGACAGCCCCAGGGTCACCCAGGCCAGGCCCACCGCGCCGCCTCCCAGATACAGCACCGGCAAGCCGCAGAGGGGAATCAGCACATAATTCAGAATCACCAGCCCCCGCTTGAACACAAAGCGCTCTCGGGCGGTAATATACACGGTGAACACCGAGGTGGGGAAGGAGCAGGCCAGATTCAGCACCAGCAGGATCATGATCTTCCTGGCGGTTACATAATCCGCCGCGGACAGCCGGGAACCCAGCAGCTGAATATGGCTCACCAGGAATGCGCCGGCCGCTACGCAGATGGCCGTGATCACCAGGAAAATCCGCAGGAACATGCCGTTGATCCGGGCCACGCCTTCCTCGCCCTCCTGGGCCTTCGCCCGGGAATAGAAGCTGATGTAAGCGAAGGTGAAGCCAAAGTTCATCAGGTTCAGATAGTTGACCACCGACTGAACCAGCTGATACAAGCCATACTCACTTTGGCCCAGAATCCGAATCACGAAGGGATTGTACACCAGGTTGACCACAATCGCGATTCCCTGGGCCAGGAAGGATAGCACCACCCCTTGACTGATCTGTTTATTCACGATTTTTCCCTCCGCGGTGAATCTGCAGCCAGGCGAAGGCAATCCGGGGCGGGCTCAGCCATCCTGCCCGGAAAACCCACTTCCGAACCTCCCGCCGCTCCGCTTTCTCCAATTCCGGGTATCGCAGCAATTTTTCTCCCTGGCGGAAGCCCGCTCGCCCGCAGGCAGCCAGATAGGTGCGATACTTCCCCGGGTCCATCCTCTGCCGCAGCCCTTTCCGCAGAAACCAACCCATCCACACGGCGGTGGCAAAGCGGGCCAGCACTTCCCGCTCCCACCTGTCGTCCATGATCCGCAGGCATGCCCCCAGCCCCGCCAGGTTCAAGGCCGCCCGCTCCTCCGGCTGCATGGCGGTATACACGCTTCCCTCCGCCTGCCGATAGGCATATACCGGCCGGGGAATCCGCACCAGCTTTCCCCCGTTCAGGCCGTTCAGGGTAATATCGTTATCATCAAAAAGCCCCAGCTGTGCCAGCTTTTGCAGGTTCTCCGGCGTATGGGCGTTCCGGAAAACGCAGGCCCCCGCGTGGGTATATTGCCAGCGGAGATAGGTCTTCCGATGGGTCGGCACCGGCGCGGCTCGGTCCGGCTGCTTGGCCCGTCTGGCCTGCCCTTCCCGGTACATCCAGGTGTCAAAGGCCACTACATGAACCTCCGGCTGCGCCTCCAATACCGCCAGGGCCTGGGGAAGAAAGTCCGTTTCCGAATAAAAGTCGTCCCCATCCATCAGGCAATAATACTCCCCCTTGGCATGCCGAACCAGGTTCAGCCGGTTCAGGCTGGCCCGCTCCACGGAGTTATACTTTTGGGCCGGATCCCGCGGCATGACGAAGAGATGAATATGCTCCGGATCCTGCGCCACATAGGCCTGGACCGCTTCGATGGTGCCATCCGTGGAGCCGTCATCCCCGATGAGAATTTCCCACTCCGCCGGCTTTTCCAGCGCCAGCAGGCTTTCCATGCTTTCCCGGACAAACCGCACCTGCTGATAATAAGTAACCAGGAAGGAAATTTTCACCCGTCCAAACTCCTCTCACGCAACTTTCAATTTCGCTCCGGCGTTTTCTTTTCCCCGTCTGGGGCTCCGCAGCTCCATCGCCATCATCGCCAGGATCAGCACATACGTCACCAAATATAAATAGATTTCCACGGAGGTCAGGGCGTAAGCTTCATACCTTCGCTCCAGGGGAATCACCGCCAGCCACCACACCGGAATCGTATACAGCAGCCCATACAGGGCGGAAAGCAAACCGGTTTGCAGCCGCCCCGTCCCTTCCTCCGGCCCCGCCTTCAGCAGCATCACCAACGGAATGGCAAAATAGGACAGGGTGTATCGAAAGGAATTGGAGGGGAAAAACACCATCAGGCAGATGAGGAAGAACATCGTCCGCTGCTTGCTCTTGCTGCGCCAGGCCAGCCACACCCATCCCAGACAAACCACGATGGTCAGCAGCTTTCCCCAGAGGCCCGCCTCCCCGCCGGTGATCCAGCGGAAGAGGGTGGTAAAGATGCCCTGCAAATACTGAGGCCTGCCATAGTCCGAGGTTTGCATCGTGTTCAGCAGATTATCCACCCAGGCCTGGACGCCCGAGACTCCGCCAAAGAAAGCAAAGGGAACGAAAAGCAGCAGCAGGCTATAGAGGATCAGCCGGAGCAGTTCCTTGTATCGCTTTTCCTTCAGATACAGCAGCCCAAAGACGGCAGGATACAGCTTCAGCGCCACACAGGCGGCCAGCAGCCACAGCCCCGCCTCCCTGCGGCCGCCGCTGGCGCTGTCCCGAAGCTGCAGCCCGATCATCAGCAGCCCCAGCACCAGCATGGTGGAATTCCCGGTCAGGAAGCCGCTACCCGCGAAGATGGCGGACAGCATCAGCAGCGTAAAAATCATCCAGTCTCTTTTTCGATTCCGCTGCCCCGTCATCTCAATGGCTATGAACAGCAGCAGTGCGTTGAAAATCAAATAGATGGAAAAGACGGACAGCGCGCCGGGAATCTGCTCCGCCTCCGGCAGTGCGCCAATCACCTCCCCCTGGATCGCCGTCAGCCGATACAGCAGATGATACATGCCGTAAGCCAGGGGCGGAAAGAGCGGCATATAGGTCGTCTGTTCGTCCCCCGTCATATGCTGGTACAGGCTCAGGCGATCCGCCGAGTCATCCAGATGAGGAAAATAATCGATAAACCGGATTTCCGGCGCGTTCTCCTGGATCATCCATGTATACAATTGCCCGCCCCAACGAAGGGAAAGCAGAAAATAAAGCAAAATCCCCAGCGCCGAGATCAGGTAAAACAGCGTCCGCGGATCCCATCGTGATCCGTTCAATTGATGATGGTCTCTCATGCTTCTCCCTTTCTCCAGAGTATCTTCCCATTAGGGGCGGCAAAGCCGTCCGTTTCTCCGGTCATTGCTTCTGTTTTCTGGCCACCCGCGCCTCCAGCAATCGGGTATAGATCAAAAACGGCAGGTATCGAATCTTGAGCAGGATCCGCTTTCCCCGGGACAGCCGCGGCCACCGAGCCTTGGCTAAATAGAATTGCAGGCCCTGGCGCTTCAGCAGGTTATAAACGCCCTGAAACGGGCCGAAGCGATGATCATAGGGGAAAATGAATTGATCATAGATTTTGAACATATCCGCCATGAACGCCTCGCTGTAGTTCCCGGAGCTACTGATTCCATTCAATTGATAGCGCAGAATCACCTCATCCAGATAGGCGAAGGGAACCCCTTTTTCCGTCAGCATCAACCAATAGGGATAATCCTCGATCAGCCGGATGGACTCCGGATAGAGGCCATTTTCCTCCAGCAGCCGCCGGGTCATGATTTTACAGGCTCCCGGCAAAAAATTCCGTGAAAACAGACGTTGCCGGGTTTGCTCCACAGTGTAGGATTTCAACAGATCATAATCCGATTCGCAGCTGAGCAAATAATCTACGATCTCTCCCGCCGGGGTAATCCCCTGCATTTTGCCAAAGCAGATTTCCCGTCCGCTTTCCTCCAGCGCCCGCACCATGTCCGACAGAGCCTTTTCATGGGCAAACTCATCCTCCGGGGAGAAGGAATAGAGATACTCCCCCTGGGAGGCCCGAATGGCATCGTTCATATTCCGGACCGTGCCCACATTCTCCGGATGGGACACCCAGCAAACCCTCTGCACGTTTTCCCCTTTGTGGTGCTGGATATATTCCTCCACCCGGGGCTGCTGCAGCGAAAAATCAGGGGAAGCGTCATCGGATAGCACCAGCTCCAGGGCGGGATAATCCTGCCGAAAGATGCTATCCAAGGTGCCATATACCCGATCCAGGTTCCGATAGCTCAGCAGCAAAACGGAAAGCAGTTTCAAAAAACCATCCTCCCCAGCAAACGCAGTTTTTCTTAATTATAGTACTCGATCAGCGTAACCATCATGCCGGACACTCCCGCAAAGAACATGGCCGCCAACATCAAGCCATTGTAAAGCCCCTGCTTGCCCCGGTTGCGGGTACGTCCCGAGCCCAACAGCGCCATGGCCGGGAACAGAAAGGGAATCATATATCGATTCTGCACCCCGTCAATCAGCGGCGAGCCCACTTCTGTAAACCAGGCATACATGGCCGTGATCATCAACACCAGGGATCCAAAGAGCAACACCTCCCCAAAGGCCCGAATGCCCACCCGGAGCCGCAGCCGGTCCTCCGGCGCATCCGTAAAGGTGACCAGTGCCATCAGGATCAGCACCAGCACGGCGTTATCCCCGCCCCCCTGATATCCATAGGAGCAGACCAACCCACCCATCCGGTTCGGATCCAGGTAACCCTGCAGGAAATGCCAAAGAATCTCCAAGTACGCCAGCGGGTTTTGCAGAATAAACTGGATTTGTCCAAAGGTGTTTACGTTGCCTTCCCCCCGGCTGTCCCCTTCGCCGCCGCTCTGTCCCAGGGGCACCAGGATATGCAGCATGATCAAAACCATGGCCAGCAGGA
>JAFUFB010000008.1 GCA_017470145.1 Clostridia bacterium
CCCCCGGAAGACGACCGGGTAGATAGGTCATCGGTGGAAGTGCGGTAACGCATGCAGCTTGATGATACTAATAGGTCGAGGGCTTGATTTTAAGCAGGTCCGAGAGACTAATTGGAAAACGTCAACAAGGTCAGTTGAATCAAAATCTTCGCTGTGCGGTTGTCAAGGTTGCGGGCGGGTTAAGAATGCTTTGATCACCCTTTCCGGTGGTGATAACGAAGGGGTCACACCTGTTCCCATACCGAACACAGAAGTTAAGCCCTTCAGTGCCGATGGTACTTGGCTGGAGACGGCCCGGGAGAGTAGGTCGCTGCCGGATTCCATATCGCTCCACTGCAAAAGCAGTGGAGCGTATTTCATTAAGCCAATAGCTCGCTACAAAAGTAGCGAGTTATCTTTTTACTATTGACAAAGGCAATATAAGACATTATAATACATCTTGTTCTTTGGAACAAGTATTGAATTGCGAGGAGATTGGAAATGGGAAGATATTTTGGCACTGACGGTTTCCGGGGGAAGGCCGGCGTGGATCTGACGGCGGATCATGCCTATAAGACGGGCCGTTTCCTGGGCTGGTATTATGGAAAGCAGCATGAGGGTGGAGAACGGGCCCGCATCGTGATCGGCAAGGATACACGCCGTTCCTCCTATATGTATGAATCCTCCTTGGCGGCTGGGATTACCGCCAGCGGCGCGGACGCCTATCTGCTGCATGTGACCACCACCCCCTGCGTCAGCTATATTACCCGGACGGAGGGGTTCGATTGCGGCGTCATGATCAGCGCCAGCCACAATCCCTACTGGGATAATGGCATCAAGCTGATGAATCACAAGGGCGAGAAAATGGACGACGCCTTGCAGGATCAGCTGGAGGATTATATCGATGGCAAGATTGAGGAGCTACCTTTTGCCACCGAGGATAAAATCGGCTGCACAGTGGACTTCTACACTGGGCGTAATCGCTACATCGGCTATTTGACTACCCTGGCTACCAAGCCCTTTGACGATCATCGCATCGCCCTGGACTGCGCGAACGGCTCCAGCTGGATGATTGGCCCCGCGGTGTTCAATGCCTTAGGCGCGAAGACCTATGTGATCGGCAACAATCCGGACGGCGTGAACGAGAACCTGAACTGCGGCAGCACCCATATTGAGAACCTGAAGCAGTACGTGAAGGATAATAAGCTGGACGTTGGCTTCGCCTTCGATGGGGATGCGGACCGCTGCCTGGCGGTGGACGAGAAGGGCGAGGAAGTCAACGGCGACAAGATTATGTACATCTGCGCCAAATATATGAAGAGCCATGGCCAGTTGCCCAGCAACACGGTAGTCACCACCATCATGAGCAACTTCGGCTTATACAAGGCGCTGGATGCGGCGGGGATCAACTATGAGAAGACCGCGGTGGGCGATCGGTACGTATACGAAAACATGAAGGTGTACCATCATGCCATCGGCGGAGAGCAGAGCGGCCACATTATCTTCCGGAAGCATGCCCGGACGGGCGACGGACTGATCACCGCCATCATGCTGATGAGCGTCATGATCGACACCCAGCTGCCCCTGAGCGTACTGGCGGAAGGGTGCAAGATGTATCCTCAGGTGCTGAAGAACGTGGTGGTGGACGATAAGGATGAAACCATGGGGGATCAGATTGTGATGGACGCGGTGGCCGCGGCTACCGAGGCGCTGGGAGACAGCGGCCGGGTGCTGCTGCGCAAGAGCGGCACGGAGCCGGTGCTGCGGGTTATGAGCGAAGCGGGCAGCGAGGAAGAATGCGAGAAGCATGTGGACGCCATCATTAAGGCCATGGAAGAAAGCGGACATCTGGTGGAGGTTAGATAATAATGCTGAAGACCAAGGATTTATACGATTTGACCCATACCCGGGCGGCGGCGCTGCTGGAAGGGACGGAGTATCCCTGGGAGGTCCTGAGCAAGATTAAGGAGACCATCCTGGAGATCGGGAAGAATTTGCCCAAGGATGAATTCAACGAGACCCAGGACGATGCGGGAAACCCGGTTTGGATTGCCAAGGACGCGAAGATTTATCCCAGCAACTATATTGCCGGGCCCACCATCATCGGGCACGCGACAGAAGTTCGTCCCGGGGTCTTCATCCGGGGCAGCGCCCTGGTGGGGGACAACTGCGTGGTGGGCAACAGCACGGAGCTGAAGAACGTGATTCTATTCGATAACGTGCAGGTACCCCACTATAACTACGTTGGCGACAGCGTCCTGGGCTACAAGAGCCACATGGGCGCGGGCTCCATTACCAGCAACGTGAAGAGCGATAAGAAGCTGGTTGTGGTGAAGAACGGGGACGAGAAGATTGAAACCGGGCTGAAGAAGATGGGCGCCATGCTGGGCGACCGGGTAGAGGTGGGCTGCAACAGCGTGCTGAATCCTGGTACGGTCATTGGCCGGGACAGCAACGTCTATCCCACCAGCTGCGTCCGGGGCATGATTCCGGAGGGATGCATCTGGAAGAACACCGGGAAGGTAGTTGTAAAAACCAAAGACTGACATTGAAAGATCCTTAGAAAAAGGGTATACTTTGTTTCAAACTGTGGGAGGAGAAAACACCATGAATGTGATTATCGCGGAGAGTTATGAGGACGGCGCCCGGAAGGCGGCGGATCTGATTGAGAAGATCGTACGGGAAAATCCCGCCTGCACCCTGGGCCTGGCCACCGGTTCCAGCCCCGTGGGCATGTATCAGGAGCTGGCGCGGCGCTGCAAGGAAGAGGGGCTGGACTTCAGCCAGGTGCACAGCGTGAACTTGGACGAATATGTAGGACTGGAAGGCACGCATGATCAGAGCTATCGCTACTTCATGAATACCAATCTGTTCGACCACATCAATATCGACAAGGCTAACACCTATGTGGCCAAGGGCGTGGGGGATGTGGAAGCGAACCTGAAGGAATTCAACGAAGTGCTGGACCGGACGGATATCGACATCCAGGTGCTGGGCGTGGGGCCGGACGGGCATCTGGGCTTCAACGAGCCCGGGGATACCCTGTACGACGGAGCCCATGAGGAGACCCTGGAGGACAGCACCATCGAGGCCAACAAGCGCTTCTTTGCCAGCAAGGAGGATGTGCCCACCCACGCGCTGACCATGGGCATGGGGAACATCATGCGGGCGAAGCGGCTGCTGATGATCATCAGCGGGAATAAGCAGGAGGCGGCGACGAAGCTGCTGATGGAGGATAAGATTGATCCCCATTGCCCCTGCACCTTTATGCGGATGCATCGGGATGCTACGGTGGTGATTGAGAAGAAGTTGGCGCAGGAGATTGGGTATATTCATTAAGTCTGTATTATTATGGTGTGGGGCTGCGCCCTACAGGCCCTAGATATAAAGCCTATAATGGAAAAATCCCTCGCGAAAGATGCGAGGGATTTTTCTTACAGCAGGCAGGAGCCACCGAGGAGCAGCTGGGCCAGATAATAGGTGACCATGATGAGCACATCATATCGAGGTCGGTTGGGGAACAGCAGCCCTCGAAAGACCATATTATCGCTGAAGAAAAACAGCGCGGCCCCCAGGGCCACCATCAGGCCAGACCAACCATAATTGGTGGCTCCGCCGGCGATGCCGCTGGCCGCCATGACGCATAGGATGATGCCATAGACCGCGAAGGGAAGCATGTTCTTGCCGATAAGGGTACGATGTCGATAGAACAAATAAGCCAAATAGGCTAGGAAGCACACCAACAGCACCAGATGGGGCACGCCGACGGGGAAAAGCCGCAGGAAGGCAATGATATAGCATACATGGCCTAAGAGAAAGAAGCCCAGACCCACCTCAAAGACATACTCCAGCAGGTAATCTGCCACGGCGTGGAGGCTGATGGCAGCGACGAAGATCCAATACAGGGGATCTAGCTTCAAGGCAGCGGTGAGGGCCGGAACCATGGCACAGAGAGTACCCAGGGATTTAAAGCATGCCGCCAGGGGAAGCTTCAAGGGCTTGTAATGCAGGAAAAGAGGCAGGCAGGTTCCCAGGCTGAGAACCGCGCAGCCCAACAGAATCCACATAAAATCATCTCCTCCTATCACTAAAAATCAAAATGCAAGCGGCTTTTATTCGAATCAGCTGACAAGTCGATTACTTACTCCGTTCAATTCTTTTTAACACCCCCGCTCCGCGGGGGTGCTTGGTCTTTTACAGATTATCATCCCCGGGGACCCAAGGCATCAGGAAGCAATTGACATACCAGCTGGTTCCGCTTTTATGGTTGCCATAGGTGAAGATTTTGGTTTCCTCCTCGGTGCGCTCGTCCTTGGGCAGGAGGACGATATTCTTTTCCCGCTGGGCGGCGGGATCATAGTCATAGACGAACATGCGAACAGTGTTCTTCATGGCGCCTTCAATGCAGGTCAGCCGATATTTACCGTCGGGACGGAGCTCTACATCATAGACGATGCCCACATGGACGTATTTATTGGATTTCTCCCCATACAGGACGACGAAACCTTTCTGGGGGATATTAGAGGTGCGGTGCATATACAGATAGCCCGGCGCCATCTTCTTGGGGGCGGAGCCCTTGATATGATAGATGGGTTCCGGCGAGGTGCCCTCCTCCAAGGTCTTCATCAGCTCATCCTGGGGCATCTGGGGGATCTCCGCTTCCAGCATGCACCAGGTGACAAAGCCTGCACACCAGGAGTTCTTGCCCCAGTCGTAATTATTATACCAGGTGGTGTACTTGTTCTTGACGCCCTGATCCTTGCCATTGGTGTTAACCCACTCATTGTAAGCCACGTCCAGCAGGCGCTGAATCTGCTCCGGGGGAGATACCAGCTCCGTGCCGATTTCCAGGGGCAAGGGGGTCGGAGTCGCCTTGGACTTGGCGGCCAGGGCGGAAGCGGCGCTGAAGACCATCAGCAGGGAAAGCAGGAGGGAAAGAGTCTTTTTCATGAAAATCAGATCCTTTCTGAAATAATGTAAGCTGCGCGCGGGAGAAGAAAAGTGAAACATCCCTTCGCCTTTGAGTTGCACTTATTTCGAATCAAAATAATTCGACAGGGCTTCGGAGAGGGACTGGGACACGGGGGATGCGATTTCCGTAGGAATCGGGGTGGGAGATGCATCCGGCGTCAGGAAGGGAAAATCATAGGGGCTGGTCCAGGTGGAAGTGGGCGCCTCGGAAGGCTCCGGCGAGGGAGTGAATGTTTCCTCCACGCCAATAGTGGTCGAAGAGGCTTCTCCGCCGAGGCCGGAAAGCTGGGGCGTTTCTACTGCTTCAGGCTCGGGAGAGGGCGTAGCCTGGCCTGTCAGCCGCAGGATGGAATCCCGCAGGGAAGCAGAAGAGCTTTCCAGGGGGATGGTTCGCGCCCCATGAACCAGGGAAAGGAGAATTAGCCCCATCAACAGTAGGGTAATCAGCTTAAAACGATAGCGCTGGCCTTTCAAGCGGGATTCCCCCTTTCCAGCATGGCGAGGCGGGTATCCTCCTCCAGGTCCGACTCATTCAGACTCTCCACCCCTTGAATGAAGCCCACCAGACACAGGCTGGACACCAGGGAGGAGCCGCCATAAGAGATGAAGGGCAGGGTAACTCCTGTGAGGGGGATCAGCTTCAGCACACCGCCCAGAATGACGAAAGCCTGCAAGCCAAGCAGCAGGGTGGCGCCCATGGCCAGCAGCCCATGGAAACGGCGACGAGCGGACATGGCGATGGTGGCTCCCCGCCAGATCAGCGCCACATAGATCAGCAGCACGCAGGCGGCGAAGACGAGGCCAAACTGTTCGCAAAGGACGGCGAAGATAAAGTCCGACTCATAGACGGGAATCGAGGTAGGAGACCCCAGCCCCAATCCGACGCCCCAGAGGCCGCCGCTGGCGATGGCATTCAGCCCCTGCACCAGCTGATAGCCCGCGTTTTCGTAATCAGCCCAGGGGTCCAGCCAGATGGACACCCGGAGCCGGACATGGGCAAAGCTCTGATAGCCATACCAGGCGGCGCCGACGCCTCCCGCCACGCCCAACAGGGAGAAGGGGAGATTGCCGGTGGCGGCCCAGAAGAGCAGCAGCGTCGTGCCATAATAGAGCAGGACGGCTCCTAAATCCTTTTGCAACAGCAGGAGCCCCAGGCAGGCCACGGAAAAGACCACCCAGGGGAGCATTCGCCGCTGGGAAAGGAAGAAGGCAAGGGAGAGCACCAGGGAAAGCTTCACCAGCTCGCTGGGCTGCAGGGAGAAAGAACCAATGGTGATCCAGTTCTTTGCGCCATTGATCTCTCGCCCCAGGAGGAGGGGGAGGCTCAGCAGGGCTAGGGATCCTACAAAGATGAGCCAGATAATTCGCCGGCCAGTATGCATGGCGCGGACAAAATAAATACAGAGGATCATGGCGAAGAGTCCGACGCCATAGGAAATCACTTGTTGCAGGGCATAGGCTGGATTAGTATCATACAGCAGCAGCACGCCCAGGGCACACAGAAAATTGGTCAGGGACATGAGCAGCCGATCCGTGGGGAACAGATGGGGCAGCACCCAGGTGCCCACAAAAATCATAGCGGGCACAGCCAGAGCCAGAGTATACCCCATGGAATCATTCTTTCGCGCCCCCAGCAGCAGGAAGGCCAGGGCGAAAAAGAGCATCACCACCAGGGACAGGCGACGGCCAGGAGTGTGATTTTGCCTTTTACTCACTCCAGTCCACCTCCCATCTGTCGCTGCGCCGACGGCGAGCCGGGGCGCGCTGCGTTACCGTATCCGCGGACGCTGGTACGGAGGTTGGTTCCGAGGGAACCTGGGGAGCGGGTGGTAGGACGAAATCCCCTTCCTGGGGGAAAACAGGCACCGCAGGCCCGGCTATTTCCGCCGGGAAGACGGAAGCTGTGGCCATTGGCACAGGAACCTCCTGCGCCGGGAAAGGGGGATATATCGGAGGATATTCTGCCTGGGGAACCGCAGGTGAAAAGTGAGTCGGCACAGCGGAGGGCGCATCATCGAAGCCGGCATTGGCGTCCAGCCCAGCGAAGAGCCGCAGGCGCATCAGTACATCCCCTATCTGCAGCAGGGAACCATGGCGCAGGGAAAGGGAACGATGATTCATGCTTTCCCCATTCACCAGGGCCTCGCAGCCCCGAAAGGGGGAGAGCACCAGTCCATGATCCGTGTCGAAGGTAAAGGATAGATGCCTGGGATGAATCTCTTGTCCGGGAACATATACATCGCAGGAACGGACGGAACCCAGGACGCCCTCCCAGGGAATGCTGATATGATCTCCGGCGTGAAGATCGCCTCCATCCGCCAGGATCACAAATTCCCCGATCATGCCGGAAAAGGGCAGCTTCTTCAGCCGGAGACGCTTTTCCGCCCGGTCACTAAGCAGCCAAAAGAAGGCGCGAAGGACGATCAACACCCCCAGCAGGGTAAAAAGATAGCGGGAGGAAAGGGATAAAACTTCATAAAGCTCCTCGGACATCCTGCCGCTCCTTTCTCCTTCATTGATTATTCCCCCAGGGCTTCCTGAAGGGTGGCCATATTCTGGCGCATGATGGTTTCATAATAATCCAGGGGGACATCCTCCTCGGGGCCGGTGACCACCGGATCCAGGGTATAGACCTTCGTGCCGGTTTCCGCCGCCAGGGTTCGGGCGGAAAGATCCTCATACTGGGGTTCCACGAAGAGGGGCGGCAGGCCCAGATCCTGAATGACTTCCACCAGCTGCGCCAGCTGGGCGGGGGTCAGGGTTTCGCCGGGTTCCCGATTCACCACCGCTACCACCTCCAGGTCATAGGCGGCGGCAAAATAGGGGAAGGCCTCATGAAAGGTGATGATTTGACGATGGGGCAGCTCGGAAAGCCCCTCCTTCAGCTCCGCATCCAGGGTCGAGAGACGCTGAGTTAGAGCGGCCAGATTTTCTTGAATGAGGGGGGCATTGGCAGGGAACTGGGCTTCCAGGGCTGCTGCCAGGTTCTCCGCCATGCGGGCGGCATTGGCAGCGCTGAGCCAGAGATGAGCGTTGGCTTCCTCCTCATCCTCCTCCGCCTCGCCGATTTCCAGGGCGTCCAGCCCATAGAGCAGGGGGATGCCATCGGAGGCAGCGGCCACGGGGAGGGCGGGGAAGGCATCATAGACCAAGTCCAGATAGGACTCCATGCCAGCGCCGTTGACCAGGAAAAGATCCGCCTCCGCCAGGGTTTTCATGTCCCCGGTTTGCAGCTGATAATCATGCAGGCAGCCGGTATCCGGGGCGGCGAGATTACGCACCTGCAGATCTGGCGCCCCTGCCGTCAAATTCAGCGCCAGCAGCCAGATGGGATAAAAGCTGGTAACCACCGTCCCCGCCAGGGAGGGCAGGGGAAGCAAGAGCAACGCCAGCAGGAGGGACAGAAATTTAGAGGCAGAAGATTTCAAAGCGATTCATCCTTTCTTGAAAACCAGGAATTCAGCAGGGCGGGAGGCAGATTTTCCCGCACGATGCGCTGGATATATTCCTTCTCTGCCGCCGGCAGGAAGGCATCATAGTTCAGATACAGGGCGCGCATGGCGGAAAAGGACCCGGCGTCCATCCAATAGGCATGGAGCAGATCGTAGCTTTCCCGCGAGGGGGCCCAGCTGTCGAACAGGGGGAACAGCGCCTCATCCGCCGCGGCGGACAGATCGGACATCAGGAGCCGACGGGAGGAGCCATCCGGCAGGGGATAGGTCATCCCTGGGCCTACCCGAACATACACAGCGTTGAACAATACGTCCTCCAGGCGCAGAGTCAGGGCGGACAGGGGCTCCCGAAGGGGATCAAAAGAGGAAAGAGCTTGCCTCACGCTTTCGGCAAAGCCGGGATCACGGACGAGGGCATCGCCAAAGCGCGGCCGCAAAGCGGCCTGGACGCGATTGACTGAAACCACGAAAGCCCCTCCCTTCTGGCGAAAAAGCCCTTTCTGGAAGCCGCTGGATGACCTTATCGCTCCGCGAAGGCGCAGCGATGCGGCGTTCCCTTTCTGGGAAAAAAACAGCGTTTCCTGAGCAGATTTTACCACATATAAATAAGAAAAAACAGGTTTTCAAGGGAAAATATTACTTTTTTCTGATACTTATGACAAAAGCGAAGAAAACAGAGGGGAAACGCAAAAAGAACAAGGGGGAAGGAATGTAAAAAACATAAATATTGTGGATAAGTTTGAATGGAACCACAACACACGGGATTTTTGCGGAGGGGATTTCTAACAAATTGCAAAAATTATCCACAGGCCGGGAAGGCTTGAAATTTCACGAATTTTCTGATATGATCATGACACCGGATTTGAATGGTTCACTTATCCACAGCCCGGTTATCCACAGCCTGGGCGGTGGAGATTTTTTCGCCCTTTCCTTGGAGCAGGGCATAGAAGGAAGACGAACGATGGAATTGGAGACGCTCTGGACGGAAGCTTGCGACCTGCTGCAACAGGATATTGCGCGGGTTTCTTATGATACCTGGATTGGGGACAATCTGGTTCCCATGGCGTTGGAGGACGACTGCCTTTTGCTGACAGTGAAGATGGAGCCCATGCGGGATTTTGTCGTCAAGCAATACAAGCAGGCCATCGATCAGTGCCTGACCCAGGCGGGGGGGAAGGCTTTGCATGCCGAGCTGTTGACCCGGGAAGAGATGGAGCAGCGCCTGGCCAGGGAGGACGCCAAGGAGGAATCCAACAACCCGCGGCTGAACCCAAAGTACACCTTCGATCGCTTCGTGGTTGGCAGCGGCAATCGCTTTGCTCACGCGGCGGCCCTGGCGGTGGCGGAGAATCCGGCGGAGGCATACAATCCCCTGTTCATCTACGGCGGTGTGGGGTTGGGAAAGACCCATCTGATGCAGGCCATCGGGCATTTTGCCCATGAGAAGAATCCAGATACCCAGATTCTGTACATGACCAGCGAGACCTTTACCAACGAATTGATCAGCGCCATTCAGCAGAAGAAAACCTACGAATTCCGGGAGAAGATCCGGAAGGTGGACATCCTGATGGTGGACGATATCCAGTTCATCGCCGGGCGGGAGAGTACCCAGCAGGAATTCTTCAATACCTTCAACGAGCTGCATAACGCGGGGAAGCAGATTATCCTGACCAGCGATAAACCCCCGAAGGACATTCAGCGCCTGGAGGAGCGGCTTTGCAGCCGGTTCGAGTGGGGGCTGGTGGCGGATATTCAGCGGCCGGACGTTGATACCCGGGTGGCCATCCTGCGGGACAAAGCCCAGCGGGAGAACATCGAGGCGCCGGACGAGGTGCTGCAGCTGATCGCCGGGAAGATCGAGAACAACGTGCGAGAGCTGGAAGGCGGGCTGACCCGGCTGGTGGCCTATTCCAACATGGTGCATCAGCCCATCACCATGGAGCTGTGCGAGGCGGCGCTGCAAGAGATCTTCGACCAGCGGCAGCATAAGCAGATCACGGCGGAGCTGATCATGCGGACGGTAAGCGACTACTACGGCCTGAGTCTGAATGAGATGACAGGAGCCACTCGGCGGCGGGAGATTACCGTGCCAAGGCAGATCGCCATGTATCTGACCCGGGAGATGACTGGGATGAGCCTGCCCCAGATCGGCAATGTGTTCGGCGGGCGGGATCATACGACGGTGCTGCACAGCTGCAAGACGGTGGAATCCAATTTGAAGGAGAATAAGGGACTCAAGTCCATTGTGGAAGATATCAAGCAAATGGTGAAAAACGCGCAGTAAGGCGTTTCGCTCCCCCGCTTTGCGGGGGAGCTTGACAATCAGGGGGGAGCGTGATAGATTTCTCCCTGTGTATTTTTTTATCCAAATGGGTAAGGAGTGACTGGGAGTGGAACAGAAAATCAAAGCCCTGCGGGCGCAGATGGAGGAACGGCTGAGCCAGATCGACAATCGGGAAAAGCTGGCGGCCTTCTGGCAGGATTTCCTGGGGAAGAAGGGCAGCGTGGCCGACCTGATGAAGGGCCTGGGCGCCGTATCGAAGGAAGATCGCCCCGCCATGGGCAAGGTGATCAACGAATTTAAGGTTCAGGCGGAGCAGCGCTACAAGGAATATTCCGAGCGGATGGAACAGATGGAAATGGCCGCTCGCAACCGCATGGAGCAGGTGGACATCACTCTGCCCGCCAAGAAGCGGGAAACGGGGAATCTGCATCCCCTGACCATCGTGAAGAACGAGATGATCAACGTCTTCCTGGGCATGGGATTTGAGGTTTTTGAAGGGCCGGAAATCGAGGATGACGACCATAACTTCACCCGGCTGAACGTGGCCAAGGATCATCCGGCCCGGGATATGCAGGACACCTTCTATATCGACGAGGATATTTTGCTGCGGACGCACACCAGCCCTGGCCAGATCCGCGTCATGGACATGGAAAAGCCCCCCATCAAGGTGCTGAGCCCCGGGCGGGTGTTCCGCTCCGACAGCGACGCGACCCACAGCCCCATGTTCCACCAGATGGAAGGCCTGGTGGTGGACAAGGGGATCACCCTGTGCGACCTGCAGGGCATGCTGGACAAATTTGTACAGCAGATCTTTGGGCCGGAGGTGAAAACCCGGCTGCGGCCCAGCTATTTCCCCTTCACGGAGCCCAGCGTCGAGGTGGACGTCAGTTGCTTCGAATGCGGCGGCAAGGGCTGCGGCCTGTGCAAGCACACGGGGTGGATCGAGGTGCTGGGCGGCGGCGTGGTGCATAAGCAGGTGCTGGCCAACTGCGGCATCGACCCGGAGGTCTATTCCGGTTTCGCCTTCGGCATCGGCATCGAGCGCATCGCCATGCTGAAATACGGCATCAACAACATCGGGCTGCTGTTCGAAAACGATCTGCGGTTCCTGAAGCAGTTCAAGGATTAAGGAGGTCGAGGAAGAATGAAAGCGCCATTCAGCTGGCTGAAGGAATATGTGGATATCGACATCAGCGCCCAGGAGCTGGAAGGAAAACTCTTTGGGTGCGGATTTGAAGTTGAGGAGCTGATCGACCTGGGCGGGGAGATCAGCGGCGTCGTGGTAGGCGAAGTGCTGAGCTGTGAGAAGGTGGAAGGCACCCATCTGTTCACCTGCCAGGTGAACTGCGGCGAATTCGGCACGAAGCAGATTGTCACCGGGGCCCCCAATGTGTACGCGGGGATGCATACCCCCGCCGCCCTGGACGGATCCACCCTGCCCGGGGGGATCACCATCAAGGCGAAGCCCCTGCGGGGGATTCCCTCCGACGGCATGCTCTGCTCCGGGGAGGAGCTGGGGCTGAACGAGGATCTGTATCCCGGCGCGGAGGTGAACGGGCTGCTGGATCTGCCGAAGGACACCGTGCCCGGGACGGATATCAAGGGCGTGGTGGGCCTGGATGATTACATCTTTGATATCTCCATCACCGCCAACCGGCCGGATTGTCAGAGCATCCTGGGCATCGCCCGGGAGGTGGCCGCCGTGCTGGGCAAGGAATTGAAGATGCCCCGGACGGATTATTCCTGCTCCGACTTCCAGTATCCTGGATTGAAGGTGACGGTAAAGGCGCCGGACCTTTGCCCCCGGTATCTGGCCCACGGCGTGCGGAACATTACCCCTGGGGAGAGCCCCCGCTGGATGAAGCGGCACCTGGCTCTCTGCGGCCTGCGCAGCATTAACAACGTGGTGGATATTACCAACTACGTTATGCTGGAGATTGGCCAGCCCATGCATGCCTTCGATCTGGACATGCTGCAGAACACGGAGATCATTGTCCGTCGGGCGGAGCAGGGAGAGAAGATTCAGACCCTGGACGAAAAGGAATTTGATCTGACGACGGAAAACCTGGTGATCTGTGACGGCAACCGCCCGGTGGCCCTGGCCGGCATCATGGGTGGACTGAACAGCGAAATTACGGACAACACCCGCCAGCTGCTGTTCGAAGCGGCGAAGTTCGCCCGGGACAGCGTACGGAAAACCTCCCGAGCCCTGGGGCAGAGCTCCGACTCTTCCGCCCGGTTCGAGAAGGGCATCAGCGAATACACCACGGAGCTGGGCATGGCCCGGGCCCTGCACCTGATCGAGGAGCTGGGCTGCGGCGAAGTGACGGCCAGCGCCTTTGACGAAAGCGCCGGCGCGCCACGGGAGGGTAAGCGCTTTACCGCCCGCATCAGCGGCATCAATGCTATTCTGGGCATCCAGGTGCCGGAGAAAGAGATTCTGCGGATTCTGAAGGCCCTGAATTTCGAGGTCACCCAGGAGGGGGATCTGCTACAGGTGGTGGCGCCCCGGTATCGGGAGGATATCGATATCGGCGAACCGGACCTGGCGGAGGAGGTCATCCGGGAATACGGATATGATCACATGACCCCCACCTTCCTGGAGAAGGCCTTGGTGACCAGCGGCGGCAAGAAGCCGGAGCAACTGCGGCGGGACAAGGTGATGCGGACCATCTGCGCCCAGGGCTACAGCGAGATTTCCACCCTGGCCTTCTACGCGGACAGCGACTTGGACGATCTGCACATCGCGGCGGACGCCCCGGAGAGGAACGTGGTTCGGATTCTGAACCCCATTACGGAAAAGCTGGCCATCATGCGGCCCCTGCTGGCCCCCAGCCTGCTGAATGTGGTGATCGAAAACCTGAAGAGGAGCAACGGGGAAGGTCGAATCTACGAAATTGCCAACATCTATATTCCTGGGGAGAAGGGCCAGCTGCCGGAGGAGCGACTGCATATTGGCCTGGCCTCTTTCGGCAACGACGAGGACTTCTTCGCCATGAAAGGCAGCATCGAGGCCCTGGGAGAAGCCTTCGGGCTGAAGTTCGAGGTGGAGCGCGCCCAGGATGTGCCCTATCTGCATCCCGGCATCGCGGCCTACATCCTCTGCGAAGGGGAGCGAGTCGGCGTCTTTGGCAAGCTGGCCAACGAGGTGACGGCGGAGCTGAAGCTGCATAAGGACAGCAAGAGCCACCACAAGATCTTCCTGGGCGAAATCGATTACGCGAAGATGATGAGCCACGCGGCCGTCAGCTTCCATTATCATCCTATCTCCGCTTTCCCGGCGGTGGTGCGGGATCTGGCCCTGACGGTGGACGAGGAGAAGACCTGTGGTGAGATGATCTCGGAGATTGCCCGGGCCTGCAAACAGGTGACGGACGTGGAACTGTTCGACATTTACCGCGGAGAGCAGATCGGCGAAGGGAAGAAGAGCATGGCATTCAAGATTCGTTTCGAAAGCGAGGATCATGCCCTGCAGCCGGAGGAAGTGGATAAGTACATCAAGAAGATTCTGGGGAACCTGAAGTTCAAGCTGGGCGCTGAACTTCGGTAAGTTTTCCAGAGACAAAAATAGAAATCGGTATGTTTTAGACGGAAGAATTATGTTTCTTCCGTCTTTTTTCGCTTCAATGCAAAACTTTGGGGGCTTTAGGGTTCCGGACATAGGTTCTTCTTGACGCATCGATAATCTTCAGGAAGAAGTATTCATCATCTGGAAACCCATAAGCTTGTCGGCGAACGACTTTGATCTTGTTATTGA
>JAFUFB010000002.1 GCA_017470145.1 Clostridia bacterium
GAATTGCCGTTTTGACGCGGCAAACCGAAATCAGCCTGACGGTCAAAAGCCGTCAGGTTTTTAATTTGGCCCCATTAAATCCGACCGAATATGGCCCTTTACGCCCGACGCAAAATGGCCCTTTTCGCCCGACGCTAACATCCGAAAAGCGTGGCATCTCCATCCTTGCTTTCGGAACTCATTGTGGACTGGGGAAGGATGTTCCTGCCGCTTTACCGCCAGGAACTGAACGAGGAGCGCTTCGGGTTCCACCTTCCCCGGCAGCGAATGTCCAGCTGGATTGGATACGTCGTCCGGAATTATCTGCAACAGGTCCACCTGTATATTTGCGGCCTGCTGAAGGAGTATTACTACCAGCAATGCGATGAAACCTACTGGCAGGTAGTGCTCGATGAGCGGAAGGCCGGAGCCAAGAGCTTCATCTGGGTTCACCGTTCCGGAGAATTGCTGCCGGGTCCGGCGATTGTCGCATACTGCTACGAGAAGACAAGAGGCGCAGACCACCTCCGGAACTTCTATGCCGGGATTCTGCAAACGATCTATCTGACCTGTGACGCCTACGGCGCATATCCGTGCTTTGCTGGTGAAACCGGTGGACTGATGATTCTGACCGGCTGCTACATGCATTGCAGGAGGCGTTTTGTGGAGGCAGCGCTGATCCTGAAGCTGAATGGCCTTACAGACGACCAGATACGCGAGCTTCCAGAGGTGAAAGCTGTTGCACTCATCGCGGAAATCTACATTGCTGATAACGCCTTGAAGGGACTGCCTGCCGACATGCGGCAAAAGCAGCGCCGGGAGAGCGTCCTTCCCAAGGTAAATGCCTTCTTCAACTTCATCCGCACAATTGATCTGAACGATCCGCTGGTCAGCGACAAACTCCGGGGTGCTGTCCAGTATGCACTGAACCAGGAAGACAATCTCCGGAAATTCCTGGATGATGGCAACATTCCCCTGGATAACGGGGCAACCGAACGGTCAGTGCGACCTGTGGCGCAATTCAGACGCAACAGTCTCTTCAGCTTCACGACGGGCGGTGCTGAGGTGATGGTTGTAATCTTTACGCTGATTGAAACAGCCAAGGCAAACCAGGCGGATCCCTACTACTATCTGAAGTATCTGTTGGAACAGATGCCGCAGCATCTCTATGACCAAGGGAAGGAATCTGAATACATGCCGGATCTGATGCCCTGGTCGCAGCGGTATCGATGCTACGAGGCCGAGGAAAAAGAGAAACTCGTCAAAGCCCAGGCCCCACCGGGCAACGAGAAGCCTCGAACGCCCAGAAAGCGGGATAAAGTCGTCCAATCTGCGTAAATCTGACAATTCCACTGTCCACTGTGCATTCAGCGGTCTCGTTGAAGTGCACTTTTTGCACTCGAGTGCGGAAACGGCCAGCACTTTTTGTACGGTGTGCGAAAAGTGCGGATTGGCGGTTCCCTACGTACCCGCTGGTATGGTAGCAGATCCATGAACGGATTAATAGACACCGATTAACGGACGCTTACGGTATTTTTCGTCAAGGCTCTTAGGTTAGGATTTAAATAATTAATGATGTCAGGGCCATAAGCCCCATTCCGGCGTAAGCCGATACCGCCAAACCTTGAAAGGTTCACACAAACATAAGATATTTTGAAGCGTCGGTAGAATTCAGAGCCGAAATCTGAGGATCATGCTGTATATTTCCCAATCATTCATGGATGAAAGGGGGCTTTCCCCCTATCAATCATGCTCTTTGGGGGACCAGAAGCGAATTTTCGGCATAACGACCCAAACCCTTCCTAAATGTGAAGAGCTTTCGGAAGTTTAACGCCGCTACCCTGCTACCCGTAAAGAACCTTGTTCGTATTGTTCCCCTGGCTCGTACCCGATCTGCATGGTAGACGTTTCTGAGTATCGAGGGAATGGTTTCTACTCCGTTTCGGGTCTTGCCGTAGAGCTTGTATTTCTCGCTCTTCATTTCCTTCTGGAGCTTCGCCCGACCTCTCTTTTTCAAGGAAACCATCACGATTACTGTTCTCTTGTGCAACTTGGCCTGACATTCATTCCGATGCGGGCAATTCTGACTCTGCTCAAGGAAGAAGGATACCCGGCACATACTGTTTTGTTTGATATAGGTGCAGCCTTTGGGCTGGTTTCCCATGGGAAAGGCAATCACCCTGGTGCCATCTTCGTTGAATTCATACTCAGCAAAAATCGGATCAACATCTTTCCCGGTGAAATCGGTAGTGATCAGTTCGACATTCTTCTCCTCAGCGAGTTCCTTGTTTTCGGTTCCGCTATAAGCGCCATCAGCGATCATGGTAGCCTTCTCATCCCGCTTCTCCATCTGAGTCAAGTGATTCTTCAGCAGGGTGCTGTCGCTGGTGTTGTTCTGTTCAACAGCGTAGTCTGTGACAACAGAACCATTGGCTCCAACGGACTCTTCCAGGTTAACGACATATCCACGATGTACCTTCCCGGCCTTCTTCCCCTCTTGGTCCTGATTTTACCGTGAATGGTAACTCTGTTTTTATTTTGTCTCTTTGAAGCATCGAAAAAACATTGTGGACATTGAAAAAGGGAAGAAAAGGGTGATAAGATAGGCTCATGCGTCAGGAAAGGAAGGAAGGCGTAAAAATGATCAAGCTATATGAAAGTGGAATATATCTGGCGGCGGGCCGGGAGATCGTGCCCGAAGGGGAGGCGGAATCCTATTTTTCCGCCCAGGGAAAGACGGTGGACAAGGAGGCGGCCCGGCGGGGGACTATCGCCTGGTCCATCCTGCAGCAACACAACCAGTCCGACAGCATGGAGAAGCTGCGGCTGCGGTTCGACGCCATGGCCTCCCATGATATTACCTTCGTGGGCATTATCCAGACGGCCAAGGCCTCGGGCATGGATCATTTTCCCATGCCCTATGTGCTGACCAACTGTCATAACACCCTGTGCGCCGTGGGCGGGACCATCAACGAGGACGACCATATGTTCGGCCTCTCGGCGGCGAAGAAGTATGGCGGCATCTATGTGCCCCCGCATATTGCCGTTATCCATCAGTACATGCGGGAGATGCACGCCGGATGCGGCAAGATGATCCTGGGCTCTGACAGCCATACCCGTTACGGCGCTTTGGGGACCATGGCCATCGGCGAGGGCGGCGGCGAACTGGTCAAGCAGCTGCTGGAGGACACCTATGATGTGAACTATCCCGGGGTGGTCTGCGTGTATCTGGACGGGGAGCCCCAGCCCTTCGTGGGACCCCAGGATATCGCCCTGGCCATTGTGGGGGCGGTGTTCAAGAATGGCTATGTAAAAAACAAGGTGATGGAATTCGTGGGGCCCGGCGTGGCAGCCATGAGCACGGACTATCGCAACGGCGTGGACGTCATGACTACGGAAACCACCTGCCTTTCCTCCATCTGGCGGACGGATGAGGAAACCCGCTCCTTCCTGAAGGCCCATGGCCGGGAGGAGGATTATCGGGAGCTGAACCCGGCGGAGGTGGCTTATTACGACGGGTGCGTCTACATCGACCTGAGCCAGATCAAGCCCATGATCGCCCTGCCCTTCCATCCCTCTAACACCTACACCATCGATGAATTGAACGCCAATCTGGAAGACATCCTGGCGGAGACGGAGAAGGAAGCGGCGAAGGTGGCGGGCGGCCGGGCGGAATTCACCCTGCGGGATAAGATCGAAAACGGACGGTTGCGGGTGCAGCAGGGGGTCATTGCTGGCTGCGCTGGCGGCAACTATACTAACGTGGTGGAGGCGGCCCGGCTGCTGAAGGGGAAGAACATTGGGGATGGGGAATTCTCCCTGTCCGTCTATCCCTCCTCCCAGCCGGTATTCATCAACCTGACTCGCCAAGGCTACGCGGCGGACCTGATGGAGGCCGGCGCCATCGTGCGCACCGCCTTCTGCGGCCCCTGCTTCGGGGCGGGGGACACGCCCTGCAACAATGGCCTGTCCATCCGGCATACCACGCGGAACTTCCCCAACCGGGAGGGTTCCAAGCCTGGCAACAGCCAGATGGCGGCGGTGGCCCTCATGGACGCCCGGTCCATCGCGGCCACGGCGGTCAACGGCGGCATTCTGACCTCGGCGGAGGCCTTCGATGGATGGGGTGAGACGCCGGAATATACCTTTGATCCTACGGTCTATCAGCGGCGGGTGTATCAGGGATTCGGCAAGGCCACGGGGGAGAACCTGGTGTTCGGCCCCAATATCAAGGACTGGCCCCGGATGAGCGCCCTGACGGAGAACATCCTGCTGCGGGTTTGCTCCAAGATTCTGGATCCTGTGACCACTACGGACGAGCTGATCCCCTCCGGGGAGACCTCCTCCTACCGTTCCAATCCCCTGGGCCTGGCGGAATTCACCTTGAGCCGCCGGGATCCGGAATATGTGGGCCGCTCCAAGGAAGTGGATAGGATAGAAAAAACCCGGGCCGCGGGAGAGGACGTGCTGGCGGCGGAGCCGGCGCTGAAGGAGATTTACGATCGGATTCATGCTCTGCCCGGCCAGGAAGCGGTGGATCCTCAGGCGACGGAGATTGGCTCCCTGGTGTACGCGGTGAAGCCCGGGGACGGCTCCGCCCGGGAACAGGCGGCCTCCTGCCAGCGGGTGCTGGGCGGGCTGGCAAACATTACGAAGGAATATGCCACCAAGCGGTACCGTTCCAACGTCATCAACTGGGGCATGCTGCCCTTCCAGATGGCGGCGGAGCCTACGGACCTGGAGGTAGGGGATTACATCTATGTGCCCGGGGCACTGACCGCCCTGGCGGGAGACATGAAGGAGATTCCCGCCTATGTGCTGAAGGCGGAGGGAGCCCGGGAGCTGAAGCTGTTCATCGCCGAGATGACGGAGGACGAAAAGAACATCGTCCGGGCAGGATGCCTCATCAATTACAACCGGCAGCGGAAAGGGATGTAAAATCCATTGACGGGAAGCGCGGAAAAGTTGTACAATACCCCCAGGGAGAACCGCCGCGGGGCGGCGGGATCATAAAAAAGGGAAAGGGATGATTTACATTGGCGATCAATCTGACCAAGCTGCCCACCCGGAAGCACGGGCTGGCGCTGCGGGTGGCGAAGGGGCATTTTGCCACCAACCATAGCCACACCAATTATTATATCGACGTGACGGCGCAGAAATTCCGCCTCAGCGAGGCCAAGGCCGTGGCCCATGAGCTGACGGCGGAATACAAGTATCGCGGCGCGGTGGATACCATCCTCTGCCTGGACGGCACGGAGGTTATCGGCGCCTGCATGGCCAGCGACATGATGAAGGCCCAGGTGCTGACCAGCAACGAGCATGGCAGCCTGTACGTGGTGACGCCGGAGCATACCACCGGCAGTCAGCTGATTTTCCGGGAAAACACCATGCCCATGATCACGGGGAAGCACGTGCTGATTCTGCTGGCCAGCGTCAGTACCGGCTATACCGCCGACGCCGCCATGCAGGCCATTCAGTATTACGGCGGCCAGGTAGTAGGGATCGCTTCCATCTTCGCCTCGGTGAAGGAATGTGGCGGCGTGCCGGTGACCCATATTTTCGACACCAATGATCTGCATGATTATGGCAGCTGGGAGGCTCATTCCTGCCCCCTGTGTCAGCAAGGGAAGAAAATCGAGGCCCTGGTGAACTCTTACGGATACTCTAATTTGTGATTCTAGTGCGGTCGTTTGCGCGCGGGGAGTGAAACATCCCTTCGCACGACCTGAGGAATGTAGAGAAGCGAAAGCTTCTCTCTTTTTTATAGTACAAAAGGAATACAATCTTTTCTATTGCAATCCGGGAGATTTGTGATAGGATAAAACCTGTTTAGAGGCGCGGTTGACAAGAGTAGCGCGGAGGAGCCCGGCCGGGGCGAGGAGGACGCGTGAAAGGGGAGGCCGCCGAAATGAGACCCAAGGGCAAGGGGCTTGTTGGGCAGGGGGAGAAGATCCTTCTGACTGTCACAGCCGCAAGACTGTGGAGCGCTATTCACTGAAACCGGGATATGTCCTCCTTGTAAGGGGGAAAAGCGGGCAGCGATAGCGTCGTTGCTTTTTTCTTTATTTTGGGACGGAAACAAAAGGAGGACAAGAAGAATGAAAAAGTGGATTGCAATGCTGATGGCGGCCATGCTGCTGATGGGTTCCCTGGCCCTGGCGGATGTTCCCTCCGGGGTGGAGGACGGGGTGCTGACCGTGGCCATGGAATGTGCCTACGCCCCTTACAACTGGGCGCAGCCCGATGATTCCAACGGCGCGGTGCCGATTAAGGATCATCCCGGCCTGTACGCCAATGGATACGATGTTATGATGGCCAAGGCCATTGCCGAGGCCAATGGATGGGAGCTGGAAGTGGTTCAGCTGGATTGGGACAGCCTGATCCCCGCCGTGCAGAGCGGCATTGTGGACGCGGTCATCGCGGGCCAGAGCATGACGGCGGAGCGGATGGAAGCGGTGGATTTTGCCGGCCCCTATCTGTACGCCACCATCGTGGTGCTGGCCAAGGAAGGCAACCCCAACACGGAAGCCACGGGCATCAGCCAGCTGAAGGGCACCGCCACCAGCCAGAGCGGAACTATCTGGTATGACACCTGCCTGCCCCAGGTGGCAGGCGCGACGCTGATCCCTCCGGCGGAATCCGCCCCGGCCATGCTGATGGCGGTGGAGAGCGGCACGGTGGATTTCGTGTGCACCGACATGCCCACGGCCCAGGGCGCCCTGATCGCCTATCCGGATCTGAAGCTGCTGGACTTCGCGGGCAGCGGGGATGATTTCGAGGTGTCCGACGAGGATATCAATATCGGCATTTCCATTCAGAAGGGGAACACCGTGCTGCTGGATGCGCTGAATGCTTATCTGGCGGACAAGACGGCGGAGGACTTTAACGCCCTGATGGCCCAGGCCATTGCGGTGCAGCCCCTGAGTGAGTAAAATCAAAATGCTTACACAGTTATTTTCAGACATTGGGTCCATCTGGGCCAAGTATGGCACGGTTTATCTGACGGGCATCGGGAATACCCTGATCCTGGCCACGGTGGCCACCTTGATCGGCTGCATCATCGGTTTTTTCTGCGGCATTCTGCAGACCATTCCCTATGGGCCTGGGGACGCCTGGATCAAAAAGGCGCTGCTGAAGCTGCTGCGGGCGGTGATTCGGATTTACGTGGAGATATTCCGGGGGACGCCCATGATTCTGCAGGCAGTGTTCATCTATTATGGTATGCCCTATTTCTTTGGCGTATCCTTCAAGGATATCTGGACGGTGAGCATCCTGGTAGTGTCCATCAACACGGGGGCTTACATGGCGGAATCCGTCCGGGGCGGCATTATGAGCATCGACGCGGGCCAGTTTGAGGGGGCTCGGGCCATCGGCATGAATCATTTCCAGACCATGCTGTACATCGTTCTTCCTCAGACTCTGCGGAACATCATGCCCCAGATCGGCAACAACTACATCATCAACGTGAAGGATACCTCCGTCATGTTCATCATCGGCTTCCAGGATTTCTTCGCCGTGCATAAGATGGTCAGCGGAGCGGTGTTCAAATACTTCCCCTCCGCGTTTCTGGAAATGGGCGGATATCTCTTCCTGACGCTGCTGGCCAGCTTCCTCCTGCGGAAGCTGGAAAAGAAGCTGGCGGGGGAAAGCAATTACGAGCTGGTGAACACGGATCAACTGGTGATGACCGCTGGCACCTATCAGTTCTCCGGCAGCGCGCCCTACGAGGAGAAGAATAAGGATTATCAGGGGGAGAAGCCATGAGTGAAGCGATTTTAGAGATTCGGCATCTCTCCAAAACCTTCGGAACCCACGCGGTGCTGAAGGATGTGGATTTCACCGTCAATAAGGGGGACGTGACCTCCATCATCGGCGCCAGCGGCAGCGGCAAGAGCACGCTGCTGCGGTGCGTTAACCTGCTGGAAACCCTGACCACGGGGGAGATTCTGTTCCATGGGGATAGCGTCACCGGGGGCAAGATCAACCAAAGCGCCTATCGGGCCAGGGTGGGCATGGTGTTCCAGAGCTTTAATCTGTTCAACAACCTGACGGTGCTGGAGAACTGCGTCATCGGCCAGCGGAAGGTGAACAAGGCACCAAAGAACGAGGCTCGGGATCGGGCCTTGTACTACCTGAACAAGGTGGGCATGCTGCCCTACATCAACGCCCGGCCGGCCCAGATCTCCGGCGGACAGAAGCAACGGGTGGCCATCGCCCGGGCCCTGGCCATGGAGCCGGAGGTGCTGCTGTTTGACGAGCCTACCTCGGCCCTGGATCCGGAAATGGTGGGTGAGGTGCTGGACGTCATGAAGAGCCTGGCGGCGGAGAAAATGACAATGTTGGTGGTGACCCATGAGATGAGCTTCGCTCGGGACGTCAGCACCCAGGTGGTGTACATGGCGGACGGGGTCATCGTGGAGGAAGGGCCTCCCGGCCAGGTGCTGACCAATCCCCAGGATGCCCGGACCAGGGAATTCCTGAAACGGTTCCTGGGCCAAAACAATTAAGGAAACGCTGATTTATTCAAAATCAGCGTAAAAGCATTTTGCTTATGTCGTTGATTTCCAAGAGGATTCATGCTCCCCCCGGTGACCCGGGGGGAGCTTTCATCAGCTTTTTCCTAAAAAAGTGGCTCCCTCGCTTGGCGGGGGAGCTTTCATTCGCGTTTCATTAGGGGTTGATGAGCCGCAGCAGGGGGGAGGAGGCCTCCGACAGGGGCCAAAGCAGCCGCCCGGCCAGCCGGGGGGCGATTCCCACCGCGGGGGTCATTCGCAATCTCCGCCAGGGGAAACGGGAGGAGAAGATGGGATAGAGGGCCAGGTTCCGGCCGGTGGCGGGCAGGGAAGAAATGCTGCCAGAAGCATTTTGAACGGCGCCGGAGGAGCTGCCTCCAGCGCTGTAGGACCCGGAGCTGGAAGTATCCTCCGGGAAGGAGCCTTCCGGGAAGGCATAGAAGCCTGCGTAGTCATAAGCTTGGGTCAGGTCCGGCTGCGCCGTAGGGGCGGAGCCGGGGTTCAGCAGGTCAAAATAATCGTTATAGGCGGGATCGTTGGTCGTGACGGGAGTGGGAATGGTGGTAGGCGCCTGCGTCGGCGGAGCGGTCACCTGAGGCGGAACCGCCGTGGGCGCCTGAGTAGGCACCGGGGAAGGAACCAAGGTGGGCTCGGGAGTAATGTAAATGATAACAGGAGTGGGAGAAATAAAGTAATAATCGGTTGAAATTGGATCAGAAGTGGGAATGAGTGTCGGAGAAACCTCGGAAGAAGGAAGTTTGGTGGTTACAGCTGGAATTGAAGTGGGGGCAGGCGTAGGCGTCGCCGTAGGAACGGGCGTTGCCGTGGGCACAGGCGTGGCAGTGGGAACGGGCGTGGGCACCGCAGTGGGCGTGGCGGTAGGTACAGCCGTAATCACTGGCGTTGCCGTGGACGCGGGCAGGGAGGTGGCAGGGGGCGGATTATTCACCCCTCTTTGCTCCGCCAGGCTGGGAATGCGGGTAGCGGGGACGATGACTTCCCCGCAGACGGAGCAGGTGCCCGGCCCGGTGGTGCCATCCTGGGTTTCCGTAGGGGCTACATAGCTATTGTAGAGCACATAGCCTTCGCCGGATTCGAGATGGCTGTGGGCCAGGGACACAGAGCAGACCATGAGCCCTAACAGCAGGATCAACCAAAAGCATTTCTTCATGATCATATTCCACTCCTTGCACGAGAAGACGCCCAGGGAAGGGCGCATCCATTGTTCCTTTTCAGCCCCTGTATTATACCTGCAGCCAGGAAGCATAGACAAGGTGGAGAATCATATACCCTGGGGGTGCTGGTTGCGCCAAATTCCCGGGAGTGTTATACTGTCCTCATCCAATGGACGGAAGAAAGGAAGGAAAATGCCATGCGGAAAAGCAGGATTTTCGGAATGATATTGATCATCGCCCTCCTTCTGGGCGCCCTGGCCCAGGCGGAATCAAGCGCCCTGACGGGGGACGAAATTCGAGGGCTGGCGGAGCAGGCTCGCGCCCTGGCGGAGAAATCCCCGGTGCTGAACGATCCCGCCGCGGAGGAGGCTGCTTCCGAGGATGGATTTGCCTTCCAGTTCGATTTCGGCGTCATTTATGGCGATCAGCCAGCCTGGCAGGCGGAAACGGGAATCAACGCCTTCCTGATCATGGATGAGGAAGTGGCTGGCCCCCGGGGTCTGGCCATTGACTGGGAGGTGAACCGGGTGATGTCCGCCATCCCCTGCGATAACCCGGAGATGAACGGCAGCTATGAGGAGGCCGTGCTCTATCTGGAAGGGGAGGCGGAGGGCCTGTTCCGCTACGGCTTGGTGGAACGGGATGGCCAGCGGATCGCCGCCATGGAATATGGCGAGGTGAATGTGGCCCAGGGTGCTAAGATCTCCCTGACCCTGCAGATCAGCGGGGATGGCGTCAGCGGGATGCGGGCGGAAGGCTTTCAGGAGACCTTCGACGCGGCGGCGCTTCGGGATTTATACGGGGAGCTGGAGGCGTTGACCCATCATTATGAATACGCCCGTGTGCCCCGGAGCCAGAATGGACTGGAGCTGGCCCCCTTCTCGGAGGCGGACCTGGACTTCCCCAGCCTCAGCTTCCGGACGGCGGAGCCGGAGATCTTTGGCAGCAACGTGGATACCCTCATGATGGATAACGAGGACGGAACCTGGCTGCGCCGGGTGGACGGGGACGGCTTTGAGGCGGTGTTCTCCTGCGACAGCGAAGGAAAGAATGCCACGCTGAAGAGCTATGCCATTCTCTCCCCGGAGCTGGAGGGCCCCCGGTGCGTGCGGCTGGGAGACCTGTTCCATGAGGACTTCACCCGCTTCCGCAGCGGAGAGGGGGATCTGGACGAGGCTGGCTTGGTGGAGGTGCTCTACGGCCAGGTTGGAAAAGCGCCCTATGGCGTCGCGGAATACGGAGATGGCACGGAGATGACCCTGCGCTATGTGACGGAAACCCTGGGCGGGCCGGATGTGGAGCTGATTCTCAGATATCAGGACACCGTGCTGACAGAGATCATTTTGCACACCGTGGATGAGGAATAAGGAGCAATGCGGATAGATCTGAAATGCCCTGCGGAGCTGGCAGGGGCGGAGCTGGACGAGGGAGCGAATGAGATTCGGTTGATTCTGCGAAACCTGACGGATCGGGACATCAATTCCTGCGAGGCTACCGCCCGGGTGCTGGACCGGGAGGGAAGGGAGTTGGGCCGGACGGTGCATCGGGCCCGGGCGCTGAAGGGGAGAGCCCACAGCGCCTTTTCCATGACCCTGCCCATGCTGCTGCCGGAGGGCGCGGCCCGGACGGAAGCAACCATAGACAAGGTTTGGTTCGTGGACAACGAGGTCTGGCGGCGCAGCCCGGAGCGGGAAATAGAATACGAGGAAAATGCCCTGCCCCCGGGGAACGATTTGAACGCTCTGAGATACGTGGCGGGGCAGGGGGCCGTGGGCTTTCCCAGCCAGCAGGCGGCGGTCTGGGTCTGCGTATGCGGCCGGGCCAACGGAAACGGCGAGGCCCTTTGCGCCCGATGCCGACGGCAAAAGGATGCCATTTTTCAGCAATATAATCGAAACGCGGTGCTGCGCCAGGTGAACCAGCGGGAGCGGCAATTGGATTTGCAAACCCGGGGCGCCCGGGAGGAGGCCGCCCAGCTGCAGCGGGTTCGAGAGGCGGAATACGACCAGCGGCAGGCTCGGCGGCGCCGAGCCAAGCGGATTGTGATAATCTGCTGCGTGGCGGTGCTGTTGGCAGTGGCTGGGGTTTATGTTGTTGCGCCGGGAATTCGCCTGTGGCAGGCGGACACGACCCTGCGGGAGGATCGCTTGGAGGAGGCCCACCAGATGCTGACCGAGCTGGGAGGCTTCCCGGGGGCGGAAAGCCGCCTGGCGGAGACGGAAGCCCGCATAGATCGGCGGGATGGAGAAAAGGCTGCGGAGGCCTCCGATGCATTCCCTCCGGAGGAGATGCGGGCGCTGGCAGCGCGCCTGCGGACCACCGAGGGGGCAACGGAAATCGCCCTGGCGGAGAAGGTAGAGCTTTCCCTGGGCCGGGCACTGCTGCAGGCGGGAGACCTGGAGGGCGTGGAGATGCTGCTGCAGGGGCTGCCAGAGGAGCTGGTCGGCCGGGATGCTTTGGCGGCGGATTGCGCCTTTGCCCGAGGGCAGGAAGCCATGGCGGCCCGGGAATATGAAAAGGCCAGAGAAATCTTTCTGGCTTTAGGGGATTATCCTGGTGCGGAAGAGCTGGCAACAGAAGCCCTGTATGCCCCGGCCCTGGGGCTCATGGAGGCGGGAGAGTATGACCAGGCGATTGAAATATTTCAGCAGATTTCGGGCTATCAGGATAGTGAAGCGCTGATCGCCCAGTGCTGGTATCTCAAGGGCTACACCCTGGAAACCCAGGGAGAAACAGAGGAAGCCCGGCTGGCCTATCTGGCGGCGGAGGATTATGAGGACGCGGCGGAGCGGGCCCTGGCCATTCGCTGGGCTCAAGCGGAGGCGCTGCTGGCGGCTCAGGATTATGAAGGCGCCCTGCCGCTCTATCGGGAGCTGGATGGCCAGAGAGATGCCCGAGCGAAATGGATTCAATGCGCGACAGCACTGGCAAGGGCGGATTATCGAAAGCGGGATTACGCGGCGGCGGCAGCCTGGCTGGAGGATCTGCCGGAGGATACGAAGGATACCACCCAGATTCGTACTCGGGCCCTGTACCTGGGGGCGAAGGCGGCGGCCAATCGAGGAGAGCTGGAGACTGCCATCGGGATGATCGAGCGGGTGATTACCTACAGCGATTCCGCCCGGAATGCCCGAAACTGGCGGCTGACCCTGGCTCGGCAGCAGATGGACGCGGAGGATTACGACGGGGCCCGGGAGACCCTGGCGCCCATCGCGGAAAACTATAATGCTCAGCGGCTGATGCGGGAAATCGAGGAAAAGACAGCTGTGCAGGAGCCTGCGGAGGAAGCAGAGCAGGAATGAGCCTGAGGAAACGCTGATGAAAGCTTCCCCGGGTCGCGGGGGAGCGAGAAAACACTTGTAATTATCAAAGTAAGAACAATGCTTTTACGCAGATTTGAAATAAATCAGCGTTTCCCGAAAGCAAAAACTGGAGAGGGGGGGAGCGAACCGTGACTGGGAAAAGGCAGTGGATTCCGGAGCTGGATGGCCTGCGAGTGCTGATGATCTTCCTGGTCAGCTGGTATCACATCTGGCAACAGAGCTGGCTGACGCCGGTGATCGGCGGGAACTCCCTGGACCCCCTGCTGCGCAGCGGGTATATTTGGGTGGATGGCACGGTGCTCATGAGCGCTTTCCTGCTATATCGCCCCTATGCCGCGGCCCGGCTTCGGCAGGCGCCCTTGCCGGAGATTCGCGCTTTTTATCATCGGCGGGCCCGGAGAATTCTCCCCGGATATTACACCATTCTGGCTCTGACCTTCTTTGGCATCTGTCTGCCCTATGGCCTGTACAGCTCCCCCCAGTTCCTGGTAAAGGATTTGGCAACCCACCTGACCTTTCTTTTCCCCTTCTTTGGGGATACCTATCTGAGCACGCCCCTGGGGGCGGCCTGTTGGACGCTGGCCATCGAGGTGCAGGCCTATGCGCTGTTCCCCTGGGTGGCGCGGGCCTCCCTGAAGCATCCGGGAAGGGTTTTCGGCGGCATGGTGGCGCTGTGTCTGGGCTTCCGGGCCTGGTGCCTGTGGAGCCTGACCGATTTCAACCTGGTGGTGAACCAGCTGATCAACTTCCTGGACCTGTATGCCCTGGGATGCGGACTGGCCTGGACCTATGAAAGGCTGCAGACCCGGGAGCAGGAAAGGGGCAGCCTGTTCCGGGGTTCCGGATGGGTGGCGACGGCGGTCTTCCTGCTGGCTTGCTGGGGCCTGAGCCGGATGATCCAGATCCAGGCGGCCTCCAGCGTTTACACCGTAGGATATGGCCTGGGCGGATGGATCAGCCGGGGGCTGCGCATGGCGGTTCCCTCCAGCAATTATCCCGTGATCCAGCGGAACCAAATGATCTACCGGCCGGCTTATGGGCTGCTCTTTGGCGCCATGATGCTCTCCGCGCCCTTTAGCCTGAAGCCACTGCGGAAATTGCTGGGCAACCGGGTGACCCATTTTCTGGCGGGGGTCAGCATGAATTATTATCTGGCCCACCAGACCGTGATCGTACATATGCGCCGGATCGGCTTCCCGAATAGCGAATATGAGTATCCCAACCAGGCGGGGGATCGGCCCTGGCAGCTGCAATATACCCTCTGGGCCTTTGGCCTGAGCCTGGCAGCCGCCATTGCCATCACTTATCTGGCGGAAAAGCCGATCCAGCGATGGCTGGACCGGCGGGCAGCAAAAAACCTCCCTATGCAGGGAGGTTAAGGGATCGAAAGATTGCTTATTTCTTTTCCTTCCGGGCGGAGCCACGGATGGTGGCATTGGGGGCGGAGGCCTGCTTCATGAAGGCGCTGGGGCTGATGCCCACAATGTTCTTAAACTGCTTGGAAAAATGGTAGGGATCCTGCATGCCGACCTCGACCCCCGCTTGGCGGACGGAATAGTTCTGATCCCGCAGCAGCTCCTTGGCCCGCTCCATCTTGCAATGGAGCACGTAGCTCAGGGGCGGCATGCCCACCTCGGCGACAAAGCGCTTGCGGAAGGTTTCCATGGGCATGCGGGAGATGGCCGCCATCTCCGCCAGGGAGAAGTTATCGCGATACTGATTGGCGCGCAGCGTGTCCACCACCTTGGCGATTTCATGGCTCAGCATGGCATCCATGGCCACGGGCTGGCCCCAATGGCTGGCGATCATGCCATAGAGCAGATGCTGGAGCTGATAGGTCGCATCCGAGCTGCCGGAATGGCGAACGATGACCTGCACGATCTGGGAGGCGAGGTAGAGCTGGCTGGGCAGCGCGCCCTGCCGCAGGGGCATATGAAGCAGCGCCCCCATCTTCCGGACCACCAGGGGACTCAGGGGGCCCTCCAGAGCGATCCAGAGGCAACGGGCATGCCCGGCCGTTTCCACTTCGCAGGGGCGATTCCCCCCGGGGAGGAAGCAAGTGGAACCTGTTTTCAGGGCCAGCTCGTGCTGATCCCACCGGAGCAGCACATCGCCAGCCTCCACCGCTAGCCAGACCCATTGCTCGTGTTCACGAAGGGGATAAACCCCTTTTTCCAGCACAAAGCTGCCGGCGGCGTGAATCCAGGCGCCGCTGGCCAGGGTAAGACTCCCCGGCTTGTGGAAGCCCTCCACCGCCAGGGAAGCCAGTTCGTCGGGGATGTTTTGCAGTAAGTAGGCGTCCATGGCGTTCCCTCCGTTCCTTTTGACCATTTTAGACAAATCCAGTGATAGTATAATCTGATTTGTCAAGAATGTCAATGGTTTTGGACAAAAAATAGTCAGGAGATTTTCAAAAAAATGAGCAGAATCAGCAGGCTGAGGACCTATGCGAAGACCCATGGCTGGGGATATACCCTGCGCCGGCTGGGGGAGAAGGCGGGGCAGGAGATTTTCGGAACCTGGGATCGGCAATGGCGCCAGGAAAAGGTGACGGAGGAGGAGAAGCAGCGCCAGCGGGAAAATCCGCCCGCCGCTGGGCTTCTCAGCGTGGTGATTCCCGTGTATAACACGAAGGAGATTTACTTGCAGGAGCTGTTATCCAGCCTGCGGGCCCAGAGCTACGAAAACTGGGAGGCCATTCTGTACGACGGGGGCAGCGACCGGCCGGAGACCATTGCGCTGCTGGACCGGGCGGCGGGGGAGGACCCCAGATTCCGGGTGGTCCATGGGAAAAGAAACCTGGGCATCGCCGGGAACACCAACGCTGCCATTGCCCTGGCCCGGGGGGAATACATCGCCCTGTGCGATCATGACGATGTGCTGACGCCGGACGCCCTGTGGCAGATGGGGGAGGCCATCGCCCGGGAGCACCCGGATTTGCTGTACTCAGATGAGGACATGATGACGGAGAACGGCCGGCGGCATATGGACCCCCACCGGAAGCCGGAATTCCAGCCGGAGACCCTGGCGGCGGATAATTACCTGAGCCATTTGGGGGTCATCCGCACGGAAACCCTGCGGCAGGTGGGTGGCTTCCGGGAAGGATATGATGGCAGCCAGGATCATGAGCTGTATCTGCGCATCGCGGCCCGTACGGATCGCATTGTCCATGTGCCCTACATTCTGTATAGCTGGCGGAAGCTGAGTACCTCCCTGAGCCGGCAGCATCTGGACCAATGCCTGTGGGCGGGATGCCGGGCCAATGAGGACCTCTCCCCTATTCCGGTGGTGGCCATCCCGGTGGATCAGAAAATTCGGCTCTGGTATGATTTCCCCCGGGGAAAAAAGGTAGAGGCGATTATCTTCTGCAGCGACGAGGAGGGCTGCCGGGCCGCCTGGGAGGATTTAAACGCCCAGGCTCCCTGGCCCAATTTGCAGGCGACCCTGGCGGTGACGGATCTGGAGGGCTTATACGACACCCTGAACCAGGCGGCGGCGGAAAGCGAAGCGGATTATCTGCTTTTCCTGGACGCGGCAGGCATGGTGGAAACCCGGCATTTTTTCAGGGAGCTGCTCATGTACGCCCAGAAGGATGGAGTGGCCGGAGTGACGCCGGTGCTGGTGGATGGAAAGAACCGGATTTCCTTCGGGGGATGGGTGAATGGCCGGAACGACCAGATGGGGCTGAAAAACGGAGCAGGAGGGCCCCGGGATCGGATGAATAAGGTGCATAACGTGGAGGGTTGCTGCCCCTGCTGCATGATGGTCCGGCGGGATCAATTCGTGCCCTTCGGCACCCGGGATGAAACCAAGCGATATGTCTATACGCCCCACGCGGCCTTCCTCTACGAAGATATGGCGGTGATTCAAAGATCCCCTTTTGATGATGGACGCGAATGAGTGTTGCTTTATAACGCATTTGCCCTTTCGATTTGCAAGAGAGCTTTCATAAAAAAATTTCCCCGCCGAAAGGCCGGGGATAAAGAGAATGAAACAATGAAACGCCCTCCCCGGCAGGGGAGGGCAAGTGTTTTTGGGGGATTACTTATGCCCGTTGGGGGCGTTGTCGATGGCATACTGGATGGCTTCCGTGTGCAGGCTATCCACCTTCTTGCTGCGGTGGGTCCAGCTGTTGGTGAAGTGCAGACAAACCTGACCCTTCATGTCGTTGGTGGCGATGGTGTCGCCTTCGGGATAGTTATGCGGGACGCCATACAGGGAGCAGGCGAAGGTCCGGTTGCCGATGGTGACCAGGGAGGGCCGACGCTGATACAGGTTCTTGTTGGCGATCTCCTGGGCGGTGGTGACGCCATAGGCTTTGCACAGCCGGGCTGTGTCCGCTGCCGTCAGGGGCTCGCAGTCCACGTGGTAACCGCCGCTCCAGCGGTGGGCCCACCAGACGATGCCGGTCTTTACGTCATAGACCTTGTAGTTGGCGCCCTTGGCCCACATCTCGTTGATGCCGCCGGTCCACCAGTCGATCTTTTCCGCCGGATAGATGGTCATGGTCAGATTGCTGGAATCCGCCGCACCCATGGGCACGGTGCCATACAGGGCGTGCTGGGTCGCCGCGCCGGCGATGCCATCCACGCTGAGCCCAGCGGCCCGCTGGAAGGCTCGAACCGCCTTTTCCACGGCGGAGGTGTATTTACTGGTAACGGTGCCGGTGAAATATCCCCGATCCTTCAGGGCCTGTACCAGCTCCGTGACTGCGGTGCCGGTGGAGCCCAGCTTCAGGGTGGTGTAGGTCGCCTCCGTCTGGGAGGTGGTGGCGGTCACTACGGCGCCGGTGGGTGCTTCCGTGGGTTCCGGCGTGGGGGTGGAGGATCCATCAGCATTGACGATGGTCACATAGCTGCCATGCACATAGCCATAGCCCAAGTTCGAGGTATAAACCCGATACCAGGTGACGCCGTTGACCGTGGTGGGATCTCCATAATAAGCCAGCACGGTTCCCTTCGTGGAGATGCGGCCCAGGAGGGAGGTGTAGCCCGCCTTGATCCGCAGATTGACATCGGAGGAGGTGGTCTTCACATATCCGGTGGCGTTGCTGTCCGCGACGGCTGCCGGGGCCTGGGTGGCGTTGGCATCCGTCGGGGAATCGCTGCTGGTGTTATCGCTGGTGTTCTCGGTAGTGGAGGTGACCTTCACCACGTCGCTGCGCAGATAGCCGCGATTGCCGTCCGCGTCCACATAATACCAGGTGTAGCCGCTCTTTTGTACTGGGGATAGCAGATAGGGCAGAGTTACATTCTTGGCGATTTGCTTAATAGTGGTTCCCGCCGGGGTGGCCCGCAGATTGCATCCGCTCTTGGTGGTGGTCACATAGCCCAGAATGCTGGTCGTGACCGGGGCGGTGGTGGTGGTGGGCTCAGCGGTGATGATGGGGGCCGCTGTGGGGGTGGGGGTAGCAGAGACGGAAACGGAAGAGGAGCTTACCAGCTTCACGCAGTCATTCCGCACATAATAGGTCCGCCCATCCTTTTCCACGGGATACCAGGTGTATCCGGCGGCGTTGGTGGCAGCCCCAGCAAGCGGCAATATGGAACCCATGCCCTCCCAGTCGTTCTCCCGGTTATAGGTTCCGTTGGGAGAGGTCCGCAGATGGGCGGAGGTCAGGATCAGCTGCACGGCGTTGTAACCCGTGGTGCTGGGCGGCGCGGCCGTGGGGGTGGGGGTGGCGGTAGGACTGATGGTCACCGCGGCGGCGGCGTTGCCGGAAAGAATCCGGACAAACTCGCTGTTCACGTAGCCCTTCAGCCCTGCGTAGCTGACGCCGTACCAGTAATCATCGCCAATGCCGTCGGGCACGGAGGTAATGTTCACCACGGTCCCCCGGTCCAGCTTCATCATGCTGCGATATTTCTTGCCAGGCCCCTCCCGGAAATTGGTGCCGCCGCTGGAGATGGAACCGGTGGTTCCGCTGACGGTGGTGGAGGAAGAGTTGGAAGCGGCAGAATCGGAGGTGGCCGTAGTGGTGGTGACGGTGGTGGTCGTGGTGGCGCCCGTGTTATTGGACACGGTGGCCGTAACCGCCTTTCCCGCCAGATAATCAGCCGTTTCCTGCTCCGTCAGGGGGCGGAAATATTGATCCGTAATGTAGCCCCAATAGGTCCGGGCGGTGGAAGGATCCGTGGCCTCCGGATGGGGGGCGATGACCCGATACCAATGGTTGCCGCCGGCGTTGGTTTCGCTGTGAATTTCACAGACCCAGCCTACGGGCAGCACAAACCAGTAGGCGGAACTGGTGGAAGCCTCCCGGCGGAGGCGAACGCTTCCGTTAATCACCATCCCGTAGCTTTCCGCCTTAGCGGAGGACAAAAAGACCCCACCGGGAATCAGAGAGACCCCCAGGCACAGGGCCAGGAACAGCGATAAAACTCGGCTGCGCTTTCTCGTCATAGTGAATCACCTCGATAAAATAGCATTTCACAAACTCATTTTATTTCAAAATTATTACGATGTCAAGATTTCTTTTTAAGAATTTATGTCAAAATTATGCAAAAGTTCAATCTTTACACCACCCCTGTTTTTTGCTATACTTCTTTCTGTTTCAAGGAACAGGAGGTTTTTTTGTCATGCCTGAAATTCCAGCGTATAACCCGAAAGCCATTGAGCCCAAGTGGCAAAAAATTTGGGCGGAGACCCATGCCTTCGAGGCAGAAAGCAGCCACGAGAAGCCGAAGTTCTACGGCCTGATCGAGTTCCCGTATCCCTCTGGCCATGGGCTGCATGTGGGCCATCCCCGGTCCAACACGGCCATGGATATCATTGCCCGGAAGCGCCGCATGCAGGGATACAACGTGCTCTTCCCCATTGGGTGGGACGCCTTTGGCCTGCCGACGGAGAATTATGCCATTAAGAATCATATTCATCCCGCCATCGTGACCAAGGAGAATATCGACCATTTCCGCAGCCAGCTGCAGATGCTGGGCTTCTCCTTCGACTACAGCCGCGAGGTGGACACCACCGATCCGGATTATTTCAAGTGGACCCAGTGGATCTTCCTGAAGATGTTCGAGCATGGGTTGGTTTTCCGGGATAAGACGCTGGTGAACTATTGCCCTCACTGCAAGGTGGTTCTGTCCAATGAGGACAGCCAGGGCGGCAAGTGCGATATCTGCCATAACGATGTGGTGCAGCTGCCGAAGGATGTATGGTATCTGCGGATTACGGCCTACGCCGATAAGCTGCTGGAAGGGCTGAAGTCCGTGGATTATCCGGAGAACATCGCCCAGCAGCAGGTGAACTGGATCGGAAAATCCACCGGTGCCTTTGTCCGCTTCCCCTTTCAGGGCGTGGAGGAGACCATCGAGATCTACACCACCCGGCCGGATACCCTCTTCGGCGTGACCTTTATGGTCATGGCGCCGGAGCATCCCCTGATCGATAAGTACGCCTCCCGCATCAGCAACATGGAAGCTATCCAGGCCTATCGGGAGGAATGCGCCAAGAAGACGGAATTCGAGCGGACCCAGCTGGCCAAGGACAAGACGGGCCTGAAGATCGAGGGCCTGGAGGCCATCAACCCCATTACGGGTAAGGTGGTGCCGATTTACATTTCCGATTATGTTATGATGGGATACGGCACCGGCGCCATCATGGCCGTGCCCGCCCATGACCAACGGGACTGGGAATTCGCGAAGAAATTCGGCATCGATATCGTCGAGGTGATCCAGGGCGGGGATATTTCCCAGGAAGCCTACACCGGCGATGGCGTGATGGTGAATTCTGATTTCCTGAATGGCTACACTAATAAGAAGGATTCCATCGCTCGCATGCTGCAGGAGATTGAAAAGCGGGGCGTGGGCCGGCCCGGCGTGCAGTATAAGATGAAGGATTGGGCCTTCAACCGCCAGCGCTATTGGGGCGAGCCCATCCCGCTGGTGCATTGCCCGAAGTGCGGCGTGGTGGCGGTGCCCTATGAGGAGCTGCCCCTGCGGTTGCCGGATGTGGAGGATTTTGAGCCGGGCACCGATGGCAAGAGCCCCCTGGCCCGGATCGAAAGCTTTGTGAACTGCAAGTGCCCCAAATGCGGCGGCGACGCCCAGCGGGAGACGGATACCATGCCCCAGTGGGCGGGGTCTTCTTGGTACTTCCTGCGGTACTGCGATCCCCACAACGCCCAGGCCTACGCGGACCGGAAGGAATTGGATTACTGGATGCCCGTGGATTGGTACAATGGCGGCATGGAGCATGTGACTCGCCATCTGCTGTATTCCCGCTTCTGGCATCAGTTCCTGTATGATATTGGCGAAGTGGGCTGCCCGGAACCCTATGCCAAGCGCACAGCCCAGGGCTTGATTCTGGGGGGCGACGGCGAAAAGATGTCCAAGAGCCGGGGCAATGTGGTGAACCCGGAGGAAGTGGTGGATGAAATCGGCGCGGATGCCTTCCGCTGCTATGAGATGTTCATGGGCGCCTTTGATCAGGCGATTCCGTGGTCCACCAACGGCGCTAAGGGCTGCAAGAAGTTCCTGGACCGGGTATGGCGGCTGCAGGAAAAGGTGGTCGAGGGGGACGCGTACTCCCCGGCGCTGAATGCCTCCGTGCATGAGACGGTGAAGAAGGTTTCCGAGGATATCGAGCGGATGAAGTTCAACACCGCCATCGCTGCCATGATGAGCCTGGTGAACGAGATGATCGCGCAGCCCAGCATCACCAAGGCGGAGCTGGAAACCCTGCTCAAGATTCTCTCTCCGGTGGCGCCCCATGTCTGCGAGGAGATGTGGCAGAACCTGGGCCATGCCGAGCCTATCCATCATCAGCCCTGGCCCGTCTGGGATGAGGAGGCGCTGCAGAAGAGCGAGGTGGAGATCGCGGTGCAGATCAATGGCAAGGTTCGCGGACGGATTCATATTCCCGCGGATCTGACCCGGGAATCCGCCGAGAAGGAGCTGCCGGAGAATCCGGAGGTCCAGAAGCTGACCACCGGCAAGCAGATTGTGAAGGTGGTCTTTGTACCTGGTCGGCTGCTGAATATCGTGGTGAAATAAAGTCCACTGACTGAAGGAACGCGGATGACGCATCCATCAGCGTGAGAGCATTTTGCTGACTTTATAATTATCATAGCGTTCTCTTGCTTCCCCGCTTTGCGGGGGAGCTTTTCTTAACGACTCTATCATCCGCCCCGGGGGAGAGTGGTTTCGCTGCCAGTGGTGCGAGATTAACAATTTGAGAAGTGTTCAGCGGAAAACGGAGAAAATAAGAAGCTTGACTTTCTTGCGTGTGTGTCTTAGAATGCTTTTGAACAACAAGGACGTGATTTTATTAGTTCTGATGCAACCATAGAGGAGAAAGGGACATGGCGATTATGACGCAAGAGTACAAGAAGCCGAGCATGACCAACATGCCAGCGGATGTTGGGAATGTGATTTTTGCGCAAATATTGAGTACGCCAGTTCCTGACGACGAATTGCTTGAGCAGCGGGTGAGAGAATTCGAGAAAAAAGTGAAGGAAGCGAGGGAATAGACCTGAGGGCTGGAGAAGTGTGTAGGACAATGGATGAAATTCGTAAGGACGATCAGAAGCGAAATGATATGAAAAAAGATGTTCTGCATATCAGAGATATGGTAGCGGGACTTGGAATTACGGTTGAGAAGGCAATGGATGTTATCCATATCCCTGTGGAACTGCGAAACGATGTTGCACAACTGGTACAGTCAAATTACTATCGGTGATAATAGGCTGTTGCAAATAAAAGGCTCCTCCCTTTTGGGAGGAGCCAAGCTATTTATCTCAGGGTTAAGAACTGAGACAAATTAATCTACATCAGCATAGGTCCAGATTACGTCACCGGTGGCCAGACGAATCACGTCATGGACAGCAGGCTTCAGCATCTGAGCGGTGGTGTAGTAGTACAGCGGGTTCACGCTGCCGGTCGCCATCAGAATCTTCTCAGCGTCAGCAGACAGCTTTGCACGCTCTTCAGGGTTGGTGGAGGCCTTGACAGCATCTACGATCGCATCATAGGCTTCAGCCCAGGTCTGGTTGCCATCGGTTCCCCAATAGGCACCGATACCAGCATCTGCGGTTACTTCACTGTTACGGGTGTAATCGCCGATTTCACGACCCAGACGCGGATAGTTGTTGCCACTGGCGGAAATGAAAATCTCCAGGAAGTTGACAACATCGTTAAAGTCCGCGATCCAGCCCATACGAGCGGCTTCGGCGTCACCAGCCTTCAGCTTAGACTGCAGGGTGGCCCAAGCTTCCTGGTTAACAGTGCCGGTAATACCAAACTGATTCCAAGTCTCCTGAATATACTGGATGATCAGGGCGTTATTGCCACTGTTATTGAAAGCAAATTCGATGGAGGGGAAGTCGGTGAAAGTGATATCGCCAGCTTCGATGCTTCCGGTGTAGGGATAGCCCAAATCAACCAGGGTCTGCAGAGCTTCCACCTGGTCAATCGTCAGATCAGGGTTCACGTCGGAAAATTCATTGGTGTTGGTATACCAAGTACCATAGTATTCCACTTCGCGAACATCGCTGTTCAGACCATCGGCCAGCCCCTTGGGGAAGAAGCCAGTGGCAGCAACTTCACCACCCTTGGTGATGTAGTTCACTACTTCATAGCGATTGATCAGCTGGCCCAGAGCGAAGCGAGCCTTGCTCTGCTCCTGTACGGTCAGCTGCTTGGAGGCGGGGCTCAGATCCTTATAAACGTTAAAGAGAATGTAGTAGGTTCCCTGGGTCGGATAGAACTCCAGTTCGCCAGGATAGGTCGCATTCAGACGATCAAACTCGGTAGAGGAGATGGACTGAATGTACTGCACTGTATCGTTTTCATAGGCAGTCAGGATAGCAGTGTTGTCCTCGGACAGGTAGAAGTTCAGACCAGCCAGTTTCACGGCATCCGCATTCCAGTAGTAGGGGTTCTTCTCAAAAGAGATGACATCATCAACCGCATACTTGGTCATCTTGAACGCGCCCAGGCCAACATACTTTTCGGGGTCGGTGGCCCAGATGCCTTCGTTGTCCGCCAGATCTACCCGCACAGGATAGAAAGGCACGAAAGCGCACAGATCCAGGAAATAGGCGCAGGGGTTCGGCAGATGAACCACGAAAGTACGAGCGGCATCATCTACATCGATATCCAGGCTGCCATCTTCCTTACGATTGATGACATCATACAGGAAGCCATAGTCAGCGCCCAGTTCAGCGGAGGCAGCGCGCTCCCAGGATTCCTTGATCTGGGTAGCGGTAGCATCAGTGCCATCGGACCACTTCAGGCCTTCCCGCAGCACGAAGCTATAGGTCAAACCATCCTCAGAAACCTCATAGGATTCCGCGATTTCAGGGGCCATTACCGGCTCGCCATTTTCGTTGTACTGGAATCCAGTCAGGCCAGCGAAGGCGCTCCGGATAATGTTGGAACCAGCGGAAGCACTATTCAGCGCCGGATCCATAGACAGGGGTGTGCCGCCGCCCAGGAACAGGCTGATGACTTTGCCTTCGTCAGCGGAGGCAAAGGACACCATGCCCAGTACCATGGTCAGGGCCAGGAGAAGAGCAATCAGCTTCTTCATAGGGGTATCCTCCTTGAATAAAATATTTGTACTCGCTTTTCAGCGGGATACACGGATTAAATATTGTGGCAGGCTACGAAATGATCCGGAGAAACCTCTCGCATGGTAGGGCACGTCTCAGCACAGGCAGCAGTTGCGCGACTGCAACGGGTGCGGAATGGACATCCACTGGGCACTTTTAGAGGACTTGGAACATCGCCTTCCAAAACGATTCGTTGCTGTTTCCGGCTTTCTTTGGGGTCAGGTATAGGAACTGCACTCATCAAAGAAACCGTGTAGGGATGGAGCGGATGTTTAGTTAGTTCATTAGAGGAGGCCAACTCCATCATATGTCCTAAGTACATAACTGCAATTCGATTAGAAATATGCTTTACCACGCTGATATCATGAGCAATAAACAGATAAGTAAGGCCCATACGTGCTTGCAGGTCTTCCAGCATATTAATTACCTGCGCCTGAATTGACACATCCAAAGCAGATACAGGCTCATCGCAGACGATGAAATCAGGGCGAGAGGCGAGTGCGCGGGCGATACCAATTCTTTGCCTTTGTCCTCCGGAAAACTCATGAGCGTATCGTGTCGCGTGCTCTGTATTGAGACCTACAGTGCTCATCAGTTCTCGAATTCGATCTTCACGCTCTTTCTTCGTGGAACATAGGTGATGTACGTCAATAGGTTCTGCAACTATATCGGCTACGGTCATTCGTGGGTTAAGCGAAGAGTAGGGGTCCTGAAAAACCATTTGGGCACGCTTGCGAAAATTCTTCAGGGACTCTTTGCTTTCAATCTTCTCTCCGTCAAACCAGATTTCTCCATCTGTAGGTTTATATAGACGCAAGAGTGTACGTCCGACGGTTGTTTTACCGCAGCCACTTTCTCCAACAAGGCCCAAAGTCTCTCCGCGTTTAATTTGGAATGAAACATCATCCACTGCTTTTAACATGGTTGTTTTTAGGAAACCAGTGGATATAGGGAAATACTGTTTGAGATGGTTCACCTGAACCAGGTATTCCTGCCTCCCTTGTTGTGCCTGATTCTGTTCCATCAGATTTCCTCCTCCGTAGGACGCTCAGCATAGCATGCGCCATCTTTAACGTTCATCCAGCAAGCCGACAGATGATCATGTCCGACCCAATACTCTTGTGGCTTCTCTTGTAAACATATCTTCATCGCTCGATCGCATCGAGGAGCGAATGGACATCCAGGAGGCATGTGCAAGAGATCTATAGGAGTTCCTGTAATCGGAATTAGGGGAGTCTTTTCGTCATCATTCATGTCTGGGATGGATCTCATAAGCCCCCGTGTATACTCATGCATCGGATGATAAAAGATTGCATCTGTTGTTCCTCTTTCACATACACCACCTGCGTACATTACGATCACTTCATCACAAATGGACGCAATTACACCCATATCATGAGTGATCATGATGATGGCCATCCCTAATTCTTTTTGAAGCTTTAACATTAGCTCCAATATCTGTGCCTGAATAGTTACATCCAAAGCTGTGGTTGGTTCATCTGCAATAAGAACATCTGGCTCACAAGCAAGAGCCATAGCGATCATTACCCGTTGCCGCATGCCCCCGGAAAGCTCGTAAGCGTATTGATGAATCCGTTTCTCGGGTTCAGAGATGCCAACCAGGCTTAACATTTCAATGGCTCGTGCTTCCGCTTGCTTTTTATCCCGATTTGTATGCAATAGGATAGCTTCTTCTAATTGGTTTCCAATTGTAAAGGTGGGATTTAAAGACGTCATAGGATCTTGGAAAATGATGCTGATTTTATTTCCACGGATTTTACGCATCTCTTCTTCTTTTAGTCCTACCAGCTCTTCGCCATGAAGTTTGATGGAACCGGAAACGATTTTCCCAGGACTGGTTAAAATCTGCAAAATAGAATACGCAGTAACGGACTTCCCAGAACCGCTTTCTCCAACGATTCCCAATACTTTTCCACGATCCAGAGAAAAGGATAAACCATTCACTGCCTTTACTTCACCGGAAGGAGTGAAGAAAGACGTATGCAGATCATTAACTTCGAGCATGCTCATGTCTTTTTCACCTCCTCAGGAACGAAGCTTTGGGTCGAATGCATCTCGCAAACCGTTCCCCAGCAAATTAAAAGAGAGAACGATCAAGAAAATAGACAACGCAGGGAAAATTAACTGATAGGGGTAGGAACGAAGCCCAGTCCGTGCATCTGATGCAAGGGATCCCAGGGAAGGCATTGGCACGGAGACACCTAACCCGAGGAAGCTTAAAAAGCTTTCGGTAAAAATGGCGCTGGGAATCTGCATGGCCGCAATGATAATAATAACCGAGATACAATTGGGAACCATGTGCTTTCGAATGATTCGAGCCGGCGATGCTCCTATGGCTTTAGACGCCAAGACATATTCCTGTTCCTTTATGGAAAGAATTTGACCACGTACTTGGCGAGCCATGGAAACCCAATACAATAGGCCGAAAACTACGAAGATGGAAACCATACCAGCTCCAAGTCGGGCAATGAGTTCGCTTTTAGATCCAGAAACCCAATCTTTAATCGCAACAGAGAGAAGTATCACAATCAAAACATCTGGCAAAGAATAGATAATGTCTACGATTCGCATCATGATCATATCCACTTTACCACCAAAGTATCCGGAAATGGAACCGTAAATGATTCCGATAACGACAACGATCAGGGCAGAGAAAATTCCGACAACTAAGGAAATCCTTGTACCATAGATTACACGGATAGCATAATCTCTCCCTAACGCGTCTGTTCCCATGATGTGCGGGAAAACGCTTTGTCCTTTATCTATCTTGGCTTGTTCTTTTGCACTATATTGCATGGGGAAAAGGTTCTGTGCCGATACGTCCTGCTTGGTATAGGTGTACGGATAGAATTCGGGGACGATGAAAGCGATTAGGGCTATTATAATAATGACCCAGAAAGAGATCATGGCGATATGATTTTTCCTTAATCGGCGCATGGCATCCTTCATGAAGGAGACGGACTCCCGCATAGTTACCTGTTGTGCCTTTTCTTCCTCCGAAGCCTGTTCGAACAAATCTGGTTTGATCTGTAGGCTAAGGGGATTCTTAAACTTGCCTTGTTTCCGTTCTTCTGTCATGTTAAAACCTCTGTTCATTCTCTTTTATTTCCTGTGGTGATTAGCTTAAATCGATCCGTGGATCTACTATCTTATACAGAATATCGCTAAGAAAATTCATCAGGATAATCATTGTGGCCAAAAAGATAGTTACCCCCATAATCATCATGTAGTCTGTTCGCAACATGCTGTTTGTGAAAAGTCGGCCTAAGCCAGGAACCGAGAAAATGTTTTCCACTACCATGGAACCTGTCAGAATGTAGGCCATCATCGGACCAGCGTAAGTGATCACTGGAGTCAAGGTATTCTTCAATGCATGCTTGAAGATCAGTTTTGTGTTTTTCACACCCTTGGCACGAGCTGTCCGGATATAATCCTGTCCGAGGACATCCAACATAGAGGAACGCTGTAATCTGGTTACATAGGCCATAGGATACAACATAAGAGAAATAATAGGTAACACCAGACCGCCAGGCTGATTACCGAGGGAAGGAAACCAGCTTAGTTGGAGAGCAAAGATAAGCAGGAGGATCGTAGCCATTACAAAGGACGGCATGGCAACCAGTGCCGTGGTAACGACCTGGATCAGTTTATCCAGAAGTCTACCCCTGCGTAACGCAGCTACGGATCCAAGAATAATACCGAAGAACAGTGCAAGAATTCCAGCAGTAAAGCCTATTCTTGCACTGTAGTAGAAACCACCCGCAATCAATTCCATCACAGTGTTTCCAACCCACCCAGTGGACAAACCGAAATCACCATGTAAAATGTTCCACAGATAGTTCACGAACTGAACGGGAACCGGTTTGTCAAAGCCATACTTGGCCTCTAATGCAGCAATCACCGCGTCGCTTTTAGCCTTTTCGGAACTAAAGGGGCTGGCGGGAATTGCATGCATGACGAAGAACGTGATTGCTATGACAAGAAAAATGGTCAGCAGAGCCATCAGCAACCGCTTTATTAGGTAAGTCACAAACTTCGAACTCATCAAACGCCTCCAGATAAAGATGATCGTCCGTCGAGATTGTTCAAGCTATATGAAATAAAGCTACGAACCAAATAATTATAACGATCATCAATTCGATTGAAAAGGAAAATACAAAGAAAGAACAGAAAGAACAATGCAGACAACCTGGTAACGGTATGGAACTATATGCTGGCATCGGGATAGCTGAAGGTGGGCTGCGACGAAGTGAATGATAAGACGCTGAAAGAGGTCAGCTTCCTCTGAAATAAAACATGCGTGGCTTGCTTCAAAACTGGCTAAATCGTGGTATTTTTAACACATTTAGCCAGTTTTATACTTTCAATTTCGCTAAATCTATGTTTTAAATCGAGATTAAGCGGAATTGAAGAAATGTGAATGACGCACACATTGCGCAAGACAGTACGTAATTGCATTATTCAAGAGAGCTTTGCGCTCTTGATTTTTATGTGCAAATGAATTATAATCCGCTTAATCTCATTTTTTTAAGGCGATTTAGTGGAATTAGAAAGGGACAGTAGGATGATTATAGGCAGAGAAAAAGAGCGGGAAATGCTCCGTGAGGCAATGCGAGATGATCGTTCTCATTTTATAGCAATTTATGGACGGCGCAGAATTGGAAAGACTTTCCTGATTCGGGAAACCTTTGAAGATAGGTTTACTTTTCAGCATGCGGGATTGTCCAACCGGGGCAAGGCTGATCAACTGTTTTCCTTCGCTGCTTCGCTGAAGGATGTGGATTACTTCATAGAAAAACCATTAAACAACTGGTTGGAGGCGTTCGAGTGCCTAAAGGATGTGGTGCGCAAGTCTTCGGAGAAGAAAAAAATCATTTTCATAGATGAACTTTCGTGGATGGATTCCCGAAACAGTGATTTGCTGGCGGCGCTGGAGCATTTCTGGAATGGATGGGCTTCTGCGCGAAAGGATGTTGTCCTAATCATTTGCGCATCAGCAACCTCTTGGATGCTATCAAAAGTTATCCACCATAAGGGTGGTTTGTACCATCGACTGACAGAGCAGATTCAGTTGAAGAGTTTCACTCTTTCAGAATGTATGGAATATACGCAGAGTGAAGGCTTTGCGTTAAATCAAGAGCAGGTTCTTCAGTATTATATGATTTTTGGGGGAGTTCCTTTTTACTGGCAATTCCTTCGAAAGGGTCTGAGCATTCCGCAAAACATAGATCGCATTTTCTTCGCTCCAGACGCGCCGCTGAAGGATGAATATCAATATTTATACGCTTCCATCTTCAAACATCCAGAGCATTATTTGCAGATCATTCACGCGCTTGGACAGAAGAAAGCGGGAATGACAAGAGAGGAGTTAGTCGAATCTGCAGGCGTGCATAATTCGGGAGATCTGACAATGCGATTGGAGGAATTAGAGAGCTGTGGATTTATTCGAAAATATTTTGCATATGGGATGAAAAAGAAAAACGCGGTATATCAACTCGTTGACTTCTTCACGCTCTTTTATCTCCATTTCATGGATAAAAAAGGGCCTGTGGCGGAGGATTATTGGACGCTCCATTGGAATAATCCCGAAATCAATACATGGATGGGACTGGCTTTTGAAAGAGTTTGTTTGGAACATATTACGCAAATCAAAAAAGCGCTCGGAATTGCTGGGATATATACAGAAGTAAATTCCTGGTACTGTACAGCGAATCTGGAGAAAGGAATCTTTGGATCTCAGATTGATTTGCTGATTGTTCGGCAGGATCGGGTAATCAACCTCTGCGAGATGAAATATTCCGGAATGGAGTTTATCGTTACTGAAAAGGTGAATCGGGATATACGCAAAAAAATCAATGATCTGACCGTCAGCACAAAAACAAAGAACGCAATATATCCAGTGCTGATTACGACATATGGATTAGAGAAGGATTCCAGCGCAGGAATCTTTCAAAATGTTATCACGATGAACGCGCTGTTTGATTGAAGCCGTGTTCATATTTCTCGCTTGCCCTCAGGGGTTATTTTGTTTCCGATCGCAAAGCAGGCAGGAATTTGAGCGATGCATCCAGAATTAGAGCAAAGAGGTAAATCTGTATTCTATACAGGACCACAGGATGGAAAGGAGCAATACCCACCATGAAAATGACATTTCGCTGGTACGGCAGCCAGATCGATCCCATTCCCCTCAAATACATCAAGCAAATTCCCGGCATGACGGGCCTGATGGGCCTGCTGGATAAGCCCGCCGGCGTGGACTGGCCGGAGGAGGAATTCGTGGCCCTGAAGAAGGAAGTCAATGACGCGGGGCTGGAGATCGAGGTCATCGAGTCCGTGAACGTCCACGAGGACATCAAGACTGGCCTACCCGCCCGGGATGAGTATATCGCCAACTATATCTCCACCATTCGCATGCTGGCGAAGCATGGGGTGAAGGTCATTGTATACAACTTCATGCCCGTGTTCGACTGGCTGCGGACGGATTTGGCCCGGGTAATCCCCGAGGATGGCAGCAACAGCCTGTATTTTGATGAAAAGGATCTGGGCGCCATGGGCCCCCTGGAGATCGTCCGCAAGACCGCGGAGGACAGCCATGGCTTCACCCTGCCCGGGTGGGAGCCGGAGCGCCTGGCTCTGTTGGAGACGACGCTGAAGCAATATGAGGGGATGACGGGGGATGATCTGCGGAAGAACTACAAGTACTTCCTGGACGCGGTGATCCCGGTTTGCGAGGAAGTGGGCGTTCGCATGGCCTGCCATCCGGACGATCCGGCCTGGCCGATTTTCAATCTGCCCCGCATCGCTCACAGCCAGGAGGATTACGATAAAATCGTCGCCCTGCATGACAGCCCGGCCAACACCCTGTGCCTGTGCACCGGTTCTCTGGGCAGCAATCCGGATAACGACATCCCCGCCATCATTCGGCACTTTGGAGAGCGGGATCGCATCGGCGCCATGCATGTCCGCAATGTGAAGTATCTGGGCTATCATCATTTCCGGGAGGCGGCACATCTCAGCTCCACCGGTGATCTGGATCTATACGAGATCATGAAGGCCATCCACGATACCTGCCCGGATACCTATATCCGCCCCGACCATGGCCGTATGATCTGGGATGAGCAGGGCCGTCCCGGCTATGGCCTGTATGACCGGGCCCTGGGGGCCACTTATCTGGCGGGTCTGTGGGAAGCCATTGAGAAGAACGAGAAATAAATTGAATTTCAACAGGGAATCTGTTTCCCGCCTGCGGTCCGCAGGCGGGAAAATCTTTCAGGAGGTTTTTTTAGATGCGTTGCGTTGTGCAAAGGGTGACCTCCGCCGCGGTTCAGGTGGGCGAGGAAACCACTGGCGCCATCGGCCCGGGGATCATGGCGCTTATAGGCGTTTCCACGGAGGATGGCCCGGCGGATTTGAAGTATATCGCGGAGAAGGTGCTGCATCTGCGGATCTTTGACGATGAGAACGGGGTTATGAACAAGTCTATTCTGGACGCAGGCGGCGCCATTCTGGCCGTCAGCCAGTTTACGCTGTACGGGGATGCCCGGGGTGGGCGGCGGCCCAGCTATTTCCGGGCGGCCAAGCCAGAGAAGGCCAATGAAATGTATCAGCAGCTGATCCAAACCTGGAGGGATGCGGGTGTACAGGTGGAAACCGGCCGCTTTCGGGCGGAGATGCAGGTTTCCCTGGTGAACGACGGCCCGGTGACCATCCTGCTGGATTCGGAAAAGAATTTCTAAAATACGATGGAGATCCTCCTCGAAGGAGGAGGAATATCCTTTTGATTACAGGGGGTGCCGGCATATGATTCGGCTGGAAAATGTGTTGCAAGCCTATGAGGGGGACTTTGTGCCCCTTTCCTTTGATTTCTCCCCGGAACGCATTCTGGAAAGCGATCGGCAGGAGATTCTCCGGCAGGCCGCGGCCTATGGGGAGCAGCCTTATCCGCCGCGGTTGGCCACGGGATTTCTGGCCTTCGTGCGTTCCGGCAGCCGAAAGGCGGACGAGGATCCCTATTTCTTCCGCCGGCGAAAGCTATGCTACGCGACCCTTGCCTGCTTTTTAGGGGAGAAGCAATATCTGGACGACGTCATCGACGGCATTTGGTGCATCTGCGAGGAAAGCAGCTGGGTCATCAGCGCCCATAATGTAAATGTCATCCCCGGCGCCCCCCGACAGGAGGACTATCCCCTGCCGGATCCGGCGCGACCCTATGTGGACCTGTTTTCCGCTCAAACTGGGATGATCCTGACCCTGGTGCGCCAGCTGCTGGGGGAATCCCTGGACCAGGTGACGCCCCTGCTAGGCCAGCGAATCTCTCAGGAAATTCGTCGTCGGATTCTGGATCCCTGTATGACCACCGATGAATTCTGGTGGATGGGCTTCCTGCGGAAGGATTTGTGCAACTGGACCCCGTGGATCGTTTCCAACGTGATGCTCTGCGGGCTCAGCGAACCCCTGGATCAACAGACCCGCAACGCCCTGATGCCCCGGGCTTTTGGCATGATTGACCGGTGGCTGGACTGCGTGCCGGAAGATGGGGGCTGCGACGAAGGCGCAGGCTATTGGAACATGGCGGGAGGTGCGCTGCTGGACTGCCTGGAGATGCTGGAGGAATCCAGCGGAGGGAAGATCACCTTCTGGGGGGAGGAAAAGATTCGAAACATTCTGTCCTTCCCTGCCAAGGCAGAAATTGGAAACGGGTACTTCCTGAACTTTGCCGATTGTGATGTGCGGCCCTATCTGTCAGGGGAACGGATTCAGACGGCGGGGGAAAAGCTGGGCATTCCCTCCCTCATTTCTCTGGGGGGACGCCTGCGGACGGATCCGACCACGGAGCTGTCGGATGTGCCGCATTTTATTCGGATGCTGAAAATGCTGTTCCATCCCGCCGCCCCCGCTGCGGATTTCCAGCCCCTTTCGGATATCTGGCTGCCGGATCTGCAAGTGCGCATCCTTCGGCGGGGCGGATGGACCTTGGCGGCCAAGGGCGGACATAACGGGGAAAGCCATAATCACAATGATGTGGGATCCTTTATGCTGTACCTGGATGGCCAGCCGGAAATCGTGGACGCTGGAAACATGACCTATACCGCGAAAACCTTCTCCCATCAGCGGTATGAGCTGTGGAATACGCGCACCGCTTATCACAACCTGCCCCTCCTGGGAGGGAAGGAACAGCTGGCGGGAAGCGAATATCGGGCCAGGGGAACGGAATCCCTGCCCGAGGGGCTGAAGCTGGATTTGGCTGCTGCCTATGACCCGGAAGCAAAGGTCCTGTCCTGCCTCCGGACGCTGACCTTGACAGAGGAGGGAGCCAACCTTTCGGATGAAATCCTTCTGGCGGAAGCAAAACCGGTCACCTGGGTTTTCCTGCTGCGGAATCAGCCCATCCTGACTGCGGAGGGGCTGGAAGCTGGCGGGATTCAAATGCGAATTCCGGAAGGATATCAGACTGAGTGGGAGGAGATTCCCATTACGGACCCGCGCATGGCCCGGAACTGGCCTGGCAGCCTGTGGCGGGTACGAATCACAGACGGCAGCACCGAAAAACATCAAGCCTGCTGGCAAATCAGGAGGAAATGACGCATGCGGGATGAACAATTGATCCAGATTCTTCCATCCGCCCGGCAGATCGCCCTGCAGGAGATGGAGTTTTATGCTTTTATTCATTTCACGGTAAACACCTTTACGGACCGGGAATGGGGAGACGGCACGGAGAATCCCTCCGTGTTTGCTCCCGCCGCCCTGGACGCGGAGCAATGGGTTCGGAACATTCAGGCCGCGGGCATGAAGGGCCTGATCCTGACCTGTAAGCACCATGACGGCTTTTGCCTCTGGCCCAGCAAATATACAAGCCATACCGTGGCGGCCAGCCCCTTCCGGGGCGGCAAAGGGGATGTGGTTCGGGAGGTGTCGGAGGCCTGTGCCCGGGCAGGGCTGCGCTTCGGCGTTTACCTCTCGCCCTGGGATCGGCATGATCCCCGCTATGGGTCCGGGAAGGATTATGATGATTATTTTGTTCATCAGCTGACGGAATTGCTGACGGGATATGGGCCCATCTGCAGCGTCTGGTTGGACGGTGCCTGCGGGGAGGGGCCTAACGGCAAGAAGCAGCATTACGATTGGGAAAGATACTATCAGGTGGTGCGAGAGCTGCAGCCGGAGGCCTGCATCCATGTTTGCGGGCCGGACGTCCGCTGGTGCGGAAACGAGGCGGGGCAAACCCGCGCCTCGGAATGGAGCGTCGTGCCCCGCAGAACCAGGGACACGGAGAAAATCGCCTCCCTCAGCCAGCAGACCGATGACGCCGCCTTCCGCCAACGGCCCATCCGCGCCCAGGATCAGGACTTGGGCAGCCGGGAAATTTTGCGGGAGGAAACGGACTTGGTCTGGTATCCTGCGGAGGTAAACACCTCCATTCGGCCAGGCTGGTTTTGGCATGAGGCGGAAAATGATCAGGTAAAGCCCCTTTCCCAGCTGATCGAAATCTACGAAAAATCCGTAGGCGGAAACGCTACCTTCCTGCTGAACATTCCCCCGAACAGGCAGGGGCTGCTGGACGCCCCGGATGTGGAGCGACTGCAGGCATTCGGCGCTTATTTGCGAAAGTATTATACCCATAATCTGGCGCCGGCGGCGCAGCTGGAAGCGGACCCAGCAGAAGCAGGCCATGAGGTGGAATGTATCCTGCAACAGGGAGGCGGGTATTATCTGCCCACGGCTGTTGACAAGCCCGTCCAGATTACCCTCCGCTGGCCGGAAGCAAGAGAGATGGACCGCCTGGTGATTCAGGAGGAAATATCTCAAAGTCAGCGGATCGAACGCTTCCATGTGGAAATTCCGGGAGGAGATGGCTGGAAAACCATCGCGGAAGGAACCGTGGTGGGATATAAGCGGATTTTAAATTTAAGTGGAATAAAGACAGACGCGCTGCGGCTGGTGATCGATGATGCCCGTGTTCGGCCTACGATTTCCTTCCTGGGCGTGTATGCTGCTACGGAGGCTTCTTCCATCTGAGCGAGTCATAAAAATGGCTAAATGTGTCAAAAACAACACGATTTAGCCATTTTTGTTTAGGGATTCCTACGATGGATGGCGGTCAAAGGCTCTGATGAAACAGCTCCTTCACGGTGGCATAGCTGAGCTTGGGCTGGCGCAGGCTGGTGACCACGCCCTTATTGTTCTGGGATTTGGGGCGGCTCATGGCCCATTCCTCTGCCACATTTACGTCTGCGAACTGCCAGAGATAGACCCCGGAAAGCCGGGGATGCCCCAGCAGGGCGGTGAGCTGCTCCCGCAGGATGGTGCACTGCCGCTCCTCACTCCAGAGGGCCTGACCGAAGGGATCATGGAAGCCGGCGATGGCGCCGGCGCCGACCTCGGTAATCAGTACGGGCTTACCCGCCGCGCCATGCTCCTCGATCCATTGGAGCAGTCGATCCGCGTAGGAGGAAACAGGCTCCTTTACATACCATCCGGGATAAATATTCCAGGAAACCACGTCCACCAGGTCCATGCAGATATCCGTCATGAAGCGGCAGGAAGCATAGCTGACCGGCCGGGTGGGATCCAGGCGGCGCAGATGGCTCAGCTGGGCTTCATAGATGGCGCGGCCGGCCTCCGTTTCGCTTTCGCATTCGTTCAGCACGCCCCAGATATAGATGCAGGGATGGTTGACATGCTGGGTGATCATTTCCTCATTGCAGGCGGCCTCCTGCTGGGCGAAGAGGGGTTTTTGCAAGATTTCAATGGGCAAGGCCCGGGCGTGATGCTCCTCCCAGACCAGCAGCCCGGCCTCATCGCACAGATCCAGGAAGCGGGGATCGTTGGGATAATGGCAGGTGCGGACGCTGTTGGCCCCCAGATCCAGCAGCATCTGGATATCCTGGGCCGTGGCTTCCACCGGCAGGGCAGAGCCGAAAAGCTCGTGATCCTCATGACGGTTAAAGCCTTGAATATGAACAGGTTTTCCGTTGAGCAGCAGCTGCTCCCTGGCGATTTCCACGGTGCGGAAGCCCACCCGGTCAATGAGGTCATCGATCACTTCGCCCTGCCGCAGCAGTTCGGCTTTCAGAAAATAGAGATGGGGCTGCAGCACATCCCATTCCTGCACCTGCCCCACGGGCAGGGAAAGGGATAGCTCGACGGTCTCTCCTGCGGATAAGTCGGGCAGGGGAGAGGTGAGCTCCGCCCCGGCCAGGGACAGCTTCAACTGGGCGCCGGAGACGGGGGAAACTGCCTGCACATACGCCTTGACGACGGCGGTATACCCTTCCTTGCCCTTCACGCTGTGGAAGGCCAGACGCTGGATGTACAGCGAGGCTATTTTTTGCAGCTCCACGGAACGGTTGAGGCCGCCATAGGTGTAATAGTCATTGGGAATATGCAGGGTGGAATCCTCGGAGAAGCGATCGTCTACCTGAATTCGCAGGGTGTGCGTTCCGGGGGCCACCTGAGGCAGGAGAATATCGAAGCCGGTAAAGGCATTATAGTGCTGACCTACCGGCTGATCATCCCAGAAGACCAGCCCCGTATGGCTGACGGCGCCGATGCGCAGTAGATAATCCCCCGATTCCGAGATTTCCACAGCGCGCTCATAATCCGCCACGCCCCGGAAGCGGGCCAGGGCGGGAATACGATCCCAGACGCCGGGAACCCAGGCACTGTAAGCAGTGCCGCTGCCATCCTGGGGGCGGAGGGTCCAGAGACCATCCAAAAAGTATACGGGACGAACATGATGTTCCGCAAAAGTACGACGCATGGGCAGAACTCCTTTCCTGATAGGAACGATATCATACCATGAAAGCAACTTGGGTTGCAAGACGAAACTTTGGGGAGTGGAGACCGGAAAAGACAAATCAAAAGATAAAAGAAACAGAATTTTTACAAATTAAAGATAAAATCCTATTGACCGTCTAGGAATTTGGGGCGTATAATCCACGCAATAAGGTGGCTGTGGGAATTTGTTTAATGTTATACCCAAATGTTACCGATAACATTTTCCTGAACAGGCGGCAAAATGCGGGATGAAGGCTATCCTCTGCTATGGAGATAACAGAACATGACCAGGAGGCAGGGGGAGTTTTCCCTGGCCTCCCTTTGTCTATAGAGAACAAACAGGAGGAGGAGAACAAGATGAATCCAGTAAAGAACAATCCCCTGCGCACCCGGCAGGACCTGGTGCGGGCGGCGGTGCAGATGATGGAACCTCTGAAGGAATGCCTGACCCCGGGCCGGGCCCGGATGATCGTTGGGGAGGGATCTGCCCACTATCCGGAGGATGTGGCCGGCATGGAGGGCTGGAGCCGCGTGCTATGGGCGCTGGTGCCCATGCTGGTAGGCAAATGCCCAGAGGCCGAGCCCTTCTGGGCCCTGTGGAAGGAAGGGCTGATCCACGGCACGGACCCGGAACACGAGGAATATTGGGGCGAAATCGGGGATTATGACCAGCGGATGGTAGAGATGGCGGTCATTGGCACGGGGCTGTGCTTTGCTTCCGACCGGTTCTGGGAGGAGCTGAAGCCCCAGGAGCGGGAGCATCTGTACGCCTGGCTGAACCAGATCAATCTGTACGACATGCCCAAGAATAACTGGCGGTTTTTCCGCATCCTGGTGAACATCGGCTTCCTGAAGGTAGGCCGCCCGGTGGATGAGGAGCGACTGCAGGAGGATCTGGACATGATGGAGGGCCATTACGTCGGGGACGGATGGTACTTTGATTATCCCACCAAGCGGGATTATTACACCATCTGGGGCTTCCATTTCTACAGCCTGGTGTACACCGCAGCCATGGGGGAGAAGGACCCGGAGCGCTGCCAGCGGATGAGGGATCGGGCTCGGCTGATGGCGCCCCGGTTTGCCTGCTGGTTCGATCGGGAAGGTCGAGCGCTGCCCTATGGGCGCAGCCTGACCTATCGCTTCTGCCAGAGTAGCTTCTGGGCGGCCATGGCCTTCGCGGGGGTGGATTCCCCTGAGGTTTCCTGGGGCCAGATGAAGCACCTGCTGCTGAGCAACCTGCGCTGGTGGCTGAGCATGCCCATCTTCGACCGGGGCGGCGCGCTGACGGTGGGCTATGGATATCCTAACCTATGCGCGGCGGAGGGGTATAACGCGCCGGGGTCTCCTTATTGGGGGATGAAGACCTTCTTTGCCTTGGCCGTGCCGGAGGAGCATCTCTTCTGGCAGGCGGAGGAAGAGGAATACGCGCCTCCGGCCTGCTTCCTGGATGAACAGGTTCGACTGCTGCTGACCCGGGACGCGGACAATCGGCAGGTGGTGGCTTACACGGCGGGCAACCACGCCTGGGAGCACATGCATGAGGACGAGAAATACGAAAAATTTGCCTATTCGACGCATTTTGCCTTCTCCGTTACCAAGGAGGCGACGACCCTGAACAAGGGAGCCTTCGACTCCATGCTGGCGGTGAAGCGGCAGGGTCGGGATCTATGGCATGTGCGCAGCGGATGCGAAAGCTTCGCGCTTTCAGCGGATCGAGTCTGTTTCCGCTGGTCGCCGCTGGAAGGGGTCATGATCGACACGGAGATTCGCCCCTGGGGCCTGTGGCACATTCGAAAGCATGTGATTCACAGCGAATTCCCGCTGGAGCTGGCGGAGGGCGCCTTCTCCGTCCGCAAGGATTGGGCGGGAGACAGGAGATGCGACCGGATGGCCTCCCAGACGGTTCAGACGAAGCGCATGGCCGGGGCCCACGGCGCTTACGGCACCAGCGCCATCTTTGGCCTGGAAGGATACGAGAAGGGAGAAGTAATTCACACGGAGCCCAACACAAATCTGATCTGGCCCCGGTGTGTGCTGCCCATGCTACGGGCGGAAATGGCCCCCGGGGAGCATACCCTGATCTGCGCTGTTTTTGCGGACACGAGGGACGCGCTGCCGGAGGCCTTTCCGGAGGAAGCGCTCCTCTAAGGAAAATCTGACGAAAGCTTCCCCGGGTCGAGGGGAAGCGAGAAAACACTTGTAAATCAAAGAAGAAAGCAATATGTTTTTACGATGAACAAAATCAATCAGCGTTTCTAAAAAAATGGACAGAAAATCCAAATCATGGTAGAATGCTGCTGTTTTTAAGAAAGGCGGGATGCGGATTATGTATCGCGGAGAACTGACCCATTACAGCGCCGCCCTGGGGCGGGAAATGCATATCATGGCCTATGGGCACAGTGGCACGCCCTTTTTGGGCTTTCCTACGCAAAATTCCAAATGCAGGAATTATGAGGATTTCGGCATGATTCACCAGCTGGCCGCCCCCCTGGAGCAGGGGCGGATGCGGCTATTCGTGGTGGACAGCGTGGACGAGGAAAGCTGGTCCGACGAGCAGGGGGACCCCGTTTGGCGGGCGAACCGGCAGGAGCAGTATTATCATTACATCGTGGATGAGGCGGTGCCCCTGATGCGCAGCTGGCAGGATGAGCCGCCAGTGGTCATGGGATGCAGCATGGGCGCGAACCACGCGGCCATCGTCTTTCTGCGCCGACCAGAGCTGTTCCGGGGGATTATGGCCCTCTCCGGCGTGTACGATAGCGACTATTTCTTCCATGGGTGGATGAATCCCGTGCTGTACGAAAACTCTCCGGAGCGTTTTTTGCCCTCCTTGGCGCCGGATCATCCCTACATCGACCTGTATAATCAGCGGAAGATGATTTTCTGCACGGGGCAAGGCGCCTGGGAGGAGGACGGGGTGCGGACCCTGGCTCATCTGCGCCATGTGTTTGAAGAGAAGGGAATCCACGCCTGGTGTGATTTCTGGGGCGGGGATGTGAACCACGACTGGCCCTGGTGGTACAAGCAGGCAAAGTATTTCCTGCCGCATTTCGGGGTGGAGGTGTAAGAAAATGCTGAATTTTGTTTTCATTTCTCCTCATTTTCCCCATACCTACTGGCTCTTCTGCGACCGGCTGCGCCGGAATGGGGTCAATGTGCTGGGCATCGGCGACGCGGGATACGAGGAGCTGAGCCCGGAGCTCAAGGGTGCTCTGACGGAGTATTACCGGGTCAGCAGCCTGGAGGATTACGACCAGGTATACCGGGCGGTGGCCTTCTTCGGATGGAAATACGGCAAGATTGACTGGATTGAGTCCATGAATGAATACTGGCTGGAGCAGGACGCTCGCCTGCGGACGGATTTCCACGTCACAACCGGCATTCAGGAGGATCGGATCAGCTTTATCAAGGAGAAATCCCTGATGAAGGAAATCTACCTGAAGGCGGGTATCCCCACCGCGCCGCAGCATCGGGTTTCCACCCGGGAGGCGGCGCTGGAGTTCATTCGCCAGGTGGGCTATCCGGTCATCGTGAAGCCGGACGTGGGCGTTGGGGCCACACAGACCTGGAAGCTGGAGAGCCAGGGGGATCTGGAGGATTTTTATGCCCATCTGCCGGAGAGTCCCTATGTGATGGAAGCATTCATCGAAGGGGAAATCTGCTCCTATGATGCCATCACGGACGCGAGCTGCGAACCGCTCTTCGAAAGCATGACGGTTTGGCCCCCGGTGATGGATATTGTCAATAAGGATCTGGACCTGATGTATTACACCTGCCCGGAGGTACCGGAAAAGCTGCGGGAGCTGGGCCGGAAGACGGTGAAGGCCTTCGGAGTGGATCGCCGGTTCGTGCATCTGGAATTCTTCCGGCTCACGCGGGATCATCAGGGGCTGGGGCAGGAAGGGGATTTTGTAGCCCTCGAGGTCAATATGCGCCCAGCGGGGGGCTATACGCCGGACATGATGAACTTTGCCCACAGCACGGATGTCTATCAGATCTATGCGGACATGGTGACCCTGAATGCTCGCCACCAGACGGAGGGCCCCCATCGCTACTGCGTCTATGCCAGCAAAAAGGATGGGCATGCCTATCAGCACACCCATGAGGAGATTATGGCAAAATATGGCGGCATGATGATGATGCAGGAGGAGATGCCGCCCATGAATTGGCCCCAGATGGGACGGTATATGTACACTGCTCGATTCGATACCTACGACGAAGCCCAGGAGTTTATTCACTTTGTACAGGGATAGGGAAATCCCATCAGCGCAACCTTTAGAGAAGAGAGGATCAACAGCCAGATGCAAAAGCAGACGGAGAAATCTAACGCACAATATGAACGGATGACGGGGGAATCCATCCCCAAATTGATCGCTACCATGTCGGTGCCGACGATTTTGAGCATGCTGGTGACGAATATTTATAATCTGGTGGACACGGCCTTCGTAGGCCAATTGGGCACCAGCCAGAGCGGCGCAGTGGGCGTCATCTTTGGATACATGGCCATCATTCAGGCCGTCGGCTTCATGTTTGGCCAGGGCGCGGGCAGTATCGCCGCCCGGCTGCTGGGGGCCAGGGATGATCGCCAGGCTTCCCGGGTGGCTTCCGCGGGGATTCTGTGCTCCTTCGCCATCGGCGTGGTGATGAGCCTGGTCACCTTTCCGCTGCTGGACCGAATCGTGCGGGTGCTGGGCAGCACAGAGACCATCGCCCCCTATGCGAAACAGTATTTGACCTATATCCTGATCGCGGCGCCGGCCATGACTGGGGGATACACGCTGAACAACCTGCTGCGCTATGAAGGCAAGGCATCCCTGGGAATGATCGGGTTGATGACCGGCGCGATTTTGAACATCGCCCTGGACCCTCTGCTGATGTTTACGCTGAACATGGGCATCGCGGGGGCAGCCATTGCCACCGCCTTTAGCCAGATCGTTTCCTTCCTGATTTTGCTGAGCATGTTCCTGCGGCACAAGACCAGCTTGCATCTTTCCGCCCGGGAGGCGGATCTGGCTCCTCGGACCATCGGAAACATCGTGGCGACCGGGCTTCCCAGCATGCTGCGCCAGGTGCTGAACAGCGTGGCCACCATCCTGCTGAACAGCAGCGCTGCGGCCTATGGCGATGAAGCGGTGGCGGCCATGAGCATTGTATCCCGGGTCGCCTTCTTCGTGTTCGCCCTGGCGCTGGGCATCGGGCAGGGATATCAGCCCGTGTGCGCCTTCAATTATGGCGCGCGGAAATATGCCCGGCTGCGGAAGGCTTTTTGGGTCACCGTTTGGATGGCCCAGGCGATCATTATCATCATGTCTGCGGCAGGGCTACTTTTCTCCGACAGCCTGGTGGCCATCTTCCGGGATGACCCGAAGGTCATCGAAATTGGAACCCGGGCCCTGAAGCTGCAGTTTTTGACCATGCTGTTTGTGCCCTTTACCATGGCGGTGGAAATGACCTATCAGAGCACGGGGCGCCGGTTCGGGGCGGCGCTGCTTTCCTCCGCCCGCAGCGGGCTCTTCTTTATCCCGATGCTGCTGATTCTTTCCGCCCTTCGGGGCTTGGCAGGCATTCAGGAGGCGCAGCCCCTGGCCTATGTGTTGGCCTTCCCCCTGTCGGTAGGGTTTGCAATCCATTTCCTGCGGGCAACGCCGAAGGAGAATGAAGGAGGACAAAGGGCATGAAGCATTTGGTTCCGGAGGAATACCGGCGAGGTGTCCGGGCGGCTATGGTGGTCATTGCCTTTACCGTGGCCCTGGTGGCGGTGCTGATTTACCTGGACCGGCTGTCCGGTTTCGTCTCTTCCGTGATGTCTAGCATGGCCCCCTTCTTTATCGGCGGAGCCCTGGCCTTCATCCAGATGCCCATTGACCGAAAGATCTCCGCGATTTTGCGGGCAACGTTGTTCAAAAAGAAGCCCCAGGCCAAGACGGTGCGGCTGGTTTCGGCGCTGATTTCCCTGCTGCTGCTGGTGCTGCTGATCTGTCTGTTCTTCTATATTTTGCTGCCCCAGGTCTTTACCTCCATGGAGAGCCTGGTGAACCAGATTACCCGCTTCGTGAATGAAAACGACGCCGCCATCAACGATGCGCTGAAGCGCTTCGGCCTGGTGAACGAGGATGTGGATCCCTTGAACTCCGCCTGGCAGAATATTCTGACCTATTCCACCAATTATGTGAGCCTGCTGCCGACCCTGATCCGGACCTCCTATAACCTGATCTACCGGTTCATCTTCTGGCTGTTTATCGGCTTGATCGTGTCCTTCTATCTGCTGATGGATCGGGAGCGGCTGGCCCGGCAATGCAACAAGCTGTGTTACGCCGTGCTGAACAAGGACGCCTGCGAGGAATTCCTTTATTGGGCCCGGCAGGCCAACCGGACCTTCGCGGGGTTTACCACCGGGAAGATCATCGATTCCATCATCGTGGGGATCATCTGCTATCTCTTTATGCTCATCGCCAGGCTGGAATATAGCGTGCTGATTTCCGTGCTGGTAGGGGTGACGAACATCCTGCCCTTCTTTGGCCCCTTTATTGGCGCGGCGCCCAGCATCTTGATTCTTCTGATCGTGAACCCCTCCTCTGCGCTGAAGTTTGCCATCTTTATTCTGGTGCTTCAGCAGGTGGATGGAAACATTATCGGGCCCAAGATTTTAGGGGATTATACGGGGATTTCGCCCCTGCTGACCATGGTGGCCATCATTCTGGGCAGCGCGCTATTTGGGTTTGTGGGCATGCTGATCAGCGTGCCCGTTTGCGCCGTGCTGTATGCCATCTTCAAGTCCATCATGAATCAGCGGCTGAAGAAGAAGGGCCTGCCCACGGATACAGACCAATATGCCCATGCTCCGCTCAAGAAAAGCTGATGCATGCAGGCTAGCAGGGGAGCGTTTTGCGAACGCTGCCCTTTTGCAAAGATTTTCCGGCTCCTCCGTTCCGCGGGGGAGCTTTCATATTGATTTCGGGGAGGCAATTGAATTCTCCTTGACAGGGAAGAAACGGAGGCGTATACTGACTTGGTGTTAGCAATTGCTAACAAATATTAGTTATGACTAAGGGGATTGCTGGGCGGGTGCCATCAGCCCTCCCCTACATCATCAGATAAGGAGCAAGGGAGCAAAGAAAAATGGCGATTGTGGAATTGAAGGACGTATCCCGGGTGTATCGGAACGGCGACCATGAGCAGTACGCGCTGAATCATGTGAATCTGGCCCTGGACGAAGGCAAATTCGTGGTGGTGCTGGGGCCCAGCGGCGCTGGGAAGAGCACGCTGCTGAACCTGCTGGGCGGGCTGGATAACCCCACCAGCGGAACCATCCTGGTGGATGGGAAGGACATTTCCACCCTGAAGGATGATGAAATGGCGGATTACCGAGCGGCAAAGGTGGGCTTCGTTTTCCAGAGCTATAACCTGATTCCGACCCTGACAGTGCAGGAGAATGTGGCCCTGGTCAAGGAAATCGCGCCCCATCCCCTGAGCAGCCATGATATGATCGCGGCGGTGGGCCTGGCGGACCATGTGCACCATTTCCCCTCTGAGCTCTCCGGTGGCGAGCAGCAGCGGGTGTCCATCGCCCGGGCCCTGGCCAAGAATCCGAAGATTCTGCTGTGCGACGAGCCCACCGGCGCCCTGGACAGCGAGACCGGCGTCATGGTGCTGAAGCTGCTGCTGTCCATGGCCCGGGAGATGGGGAAGACCATCATCATCGTGACCCATAACCAGCAAATTGCCAAGATGGCGGACACGGTGGTCCGGGTAAAAAATGGCCGCGTCGTTTCCTGCGAGAATCAGGAAAACCCGCTGACGGCGGAAGAGGTGGAGTGGTAAGATGCTGCGCAGAAAGCTATTTCGAACCATGCTGCGATACAAGGCCCAGTTCATCTCCATGATCATCATGATCGCCCTGGGCGTCGGCGTGTTTATCGGCTTCAATATGGAATGGTACAGCCTGGAGGTGGATACCAACGAGATCTTCGAGGCCACCGGCTTCGCGGATTATCGGATTTTCTCCGAGGCGGGGTTCACCAAGGCGGATCTGGAAAAGATTTTAGCCATCGACGGGGTGGAGGACGCCACACGCTACCTCTCCGTCAATACCACCGTGCAGGGGGATACGGACGTCATCGCTCTAACGGTGAACGAGAATATGAACGTCTCCGGGCTGCTGCTGATGGCCGGGGAACCCTACGACCCGGAGAGCCAGGACGGCATCTGGCTGTCGGACCAGTACGCGGAGAAGAACGGGGTTTCGGTAGGGGACGAGCTGACCCTGACCTATAAGCTGCTGAGCCTGAAGGGGACGGTAAAGGGCCTGGTGAAGTCCAGCGAATATATGATCTGTATTCCGGACGAGACTCAGCTGATGCCCGATTACACGTCCTATGGCTTTGCTTTCATCTCTCCGGCCATGCTGAAGAAGGCCATCTTCTTCGAGTTCTACGCCCAGATCAATGTGCGGACGGGGATGGAGAAGGCGGAGTTTGTGGCCGCGGCGGAGGAGACCCTGAGCAAGACCACCCTGATTTTAGGGAAGGACGAGACCGTCTCCTGGGCGGAAACCCAGGGGGAAATCGAGGAAGGGAAAACCATGGGGTCCATCCTGCCGGTGCTCTTCCTGGCCATCGCAGTGCTGACCATGGTGACCACCATGCACCGGATCACCGCCAATGAGAAGACCCAGATCGGCACCCTGAAGGCCCTGGGGTTCCATAATCGCCGGATCATCACCCACTATACGGTGTACGCCCTGACCATTGGTATCATCGGCTCCCTGCTGGGCGTCGGGCTGGGATATCTGCTGGGCTGGTACATCTTAAGCCCGGGCGGCGCTATGGCGACCTATATCGATCTGCCCTCCTGGGCGCTGCATACGCCTTTGTTCTGCTGGGCGGTGCTGGGATTCATCCTGATTTTCCTGACCTTGATCGGCTTCCTCAGTGTGCGGAAGATGCTGGCGGGCACGGCGGCCGACGCCCTGCGGCCCTATACGCCCCGGAAAATGCGGCATCTGGCCATCGAGGAGACGAAGCTCTTCAAGTCCCTGGATTTCGGCTCCAAATGGAACCTGCGGGATTCCCTGCGGCATAAGAGCCGCAGCTTCATGACCCTGTTCGGCATCATCGGCTGCATGATTTTGTTGGTGGGCGGCCTGGGCATGAAGGACACTATGGACGCCTTTATCGAATCCTTCTATAACCAGTCCATCCGGTATGAAAACCGCGTCAATCTGGACACGGAGAGCGTGACCAATGAGGAAGCGGAAACCCTGGCGGCGGAGTACCAGGGGGATTGGAGCGCCATCGCCAGCGTGCAGCTGGGAGACGCCCCCGCCAGCCTGGAGGTATATCACATTACCCAGGATCTGGTGCGCTTCCCGGACGAGGGTACGGGCTATATTGAATTGAACGACGAGGGAGCCTGGGTCTGCGCTCGCATCGCCAAGAAGCATCAGCTGCAGGCAGGGGACAGCATTGCGGTATCTCCCTATGGCAGCGACGAAAGCTACACCCTGCGGGTGGCGGGGGTGACCCGCGCCATGACGGAGAGCATCGTGATGACGGACGCCTATGCCCGCAGCGTAGGGTATGATTATCAGATCAATACCATCTATACCCGGGAGACGCAGATCGAGGCGAACAAGCATATCCTGAATGCCCAGAGCAAGCAGGCCATCATGGATTCCTTCGACACCTTTATGGAGCTGATGAACGTGATGGTGTTCCTGCTGGTGGTGGCCGCGGTGGTGCTGGGCGTGGTGGTGCTGTATAACCTGGGGGTGATGAGTTACACCGAGCGGTACCGGGAGATGGCCACGCTGAAGGTGCTGGGCTTCAAGGACCGCAAGATCGGCCGCCTGCTGATCAGCCAGAATCTGTGGCTGACGGTCATCGGTGTTGTCATTGGCCTCTTCGCCGGCTGGGGGGTACTGAAATATCTGCTGGAGGCCCTGGCGGGAGAATATGAGCTGATTCTGGTCATCGGTCCGGTGACCTATCTGGTCAGCATCCTGCTCACCTTTGGCGTCAGCCTGATCGTGGGCTTGATGGTAGCCCGGAAGAACAAGCACATCGACATGGTCGCCGCCCTGAAGACGGAAGAATAAGACATCCAGCGCGAAAGCAGCTAACCCAAAACGCCCTATCTCCTTTTCGGGGATAGGGCGTTTTGGTTAGTATGGTTCTATTTGACCGCCTGGTGAATCCAGTCCAGGGACAGGGTTTGCTTTGGCTGGAAGTCAGCGGAGATAATATAATCATAGATGGCCTGCTGCAGCGCCCGGGCTTCTGGATACTGTTGCAGCTGATGAAGCCCCAGGGAAGAAACCAGTAATTTTCCAGCGCCGCACCGGCACTCGAACAGCTGGGCCATAGGCCGCAGGAAAGCATAGGAATCCATTTCTTCCACGATACATTCGATGCGATTGGGCAGAATCATGGCCCGTTGGGTTGCCATGGGCCACCATTGCCAATTGGTATGGCTTTCTGTGGGAAAATGCCGGAACAAGGGATGCGATGTATCGATCAGCTGACCCATGCCTCCCGCCTGTTCCGGGAAGGTACATACGGACCAGAAATCTGGACTAAACTGGGCGGGAATAGAATGCGGAAGAGCCTCCGCCGTGCTGTCCGGGGACAAATACACCGTTCCCCCGGCAGCCAGGACTTCCTTCGCGGTTGCGTCCAGCGCCCGGCATTCATATACCTCCGCCGGACAACGAGGGGTGATCTGGGGATAAACCCACAGGGGATAGGTGTTCTCAAACCCGGCGAAGGAGAGGGTCAAGGTCAGTTTCTCGGCCGAGGCGGCCTCTGGCAGGGTCAAAGATAGCAAGCCCAGATCGGTCAGGCTGCCGGCCGGGGCGGAAATCTCCGGCAGGGAACCTTCCAAGGAAAGGGAGACTCCTTCCAGACGCCACTGGAGAGGCGCGACGAGCTCTTTTTTGCCATAGTTTGCCAGCTTGATTTGGACGGAAAGGTTTTCTCCACAGACGAAGGTAAACCGGGGCAGCAATGCCAGGGGCAGCACATCCCGGAAGAAAGCAGCGAAGCGCTCCGGCTGGGCAAAGGCGTAAGGCTTGGGGTGCAGATGAGCGTTCATCATGCCCACCAGTGCGGTACCCTGTCCCGGGAAGTCTTGAATCCCCAGCAGAGAGATTCCGCTGTAGCCTTCCGTGCGCAGGGCTGCTTCCACTTCCGCCCGATAGCACAGAAGGGAGCTTTCGCCTGTCGCTTCTACCCTGCGGGCCCAATCTCCCTCCAGCCCCTTCTCCTGCACCTTCCGCTGGATATGCTTCAGGTTCTCTGGACTGGTGACGCCGCGATACTCTTGAATCTCCGCGAAATCAGGCAGAACTTCATATTGCCCCACCTCAAAGGAGAAGATGGACTGGGCGGTTCTCCGGCGCAGCTCCGCCACCGCCGGATCATAGGTTCGCCGCAAATCAGGGTAGGCATGGTTCAGCCATCCCTCCGGCCCCGGGTTGGTGGCTCTGGTTTCCAAGCTTTCCAGACACATGGAAGTATAGAAATCGCTTTCAGGATCCGGACCCAGGGCACCGTAATGTGGGTTGGAACCGTTGGCATACAGGCGGGTAGGATCATAGGCGCGGGCTTCCTGCAGCAGTTGATCCATGAAGGCATGACCGGCTTTGTCTGCATGAAGTTCATTCCCGAAGCTCAGCATCACAAAGGAAGGGTGATTTGCCAGGCAGCGTAATATCTGCATAAGCTCTGCCTGATAATAACTCCGGGCCTCCTCGGAGGCGAAGGCATGCTCCGGATCCCAGTGGGACAGCTCCGGCTGCATCAGCATCCCCAGCTGATCCGCGGCGAGGAAGGCGGCTTCCGGCGGACAATGGCTGTGGAACCGCATGCAGTTCACGCCGTAGCTCCGGTATTTTTGCAGAATATCCAGCCAGGCTTCCACCGTCATGGGAATGTAGCCCGTTTCCGGAAAAACGGCACAATTGGCTTCGCTGCGCAGGAAAATGCGCCGGCCATTCAGCGTCAGGCATCCGTTTTGAGTACAGAAGTCCCGCAGGCCAAAGGAAACGCTGCGTGAATCCAGCCCTGGAGCGGAAACGGTCAGCTCCTGCAGGTTTCCCTCCTCCAGATCCCAACGCAGAGCATCGGGCCCTGCCTTCAGCCCTCGCAGCCAAATCTCCCGCAGACCGGGGGTAACCTGAACAACCATGGAAGCAGGCTGCGCCAAGGCAGAACTGTTCACCTGGATTTCTCCCTGCCAGGACTGGGACGCGTTTATTTCGATGCAGACGTCCAGATGATCTCCCTGGGGATAGACCCGCAGGTCAGAGAAAAATACAGGCTCTTCCACCCGCAGATAGAGAGAACCCAGCAAGCCGTTCCAGTTGGTCTGGGTTTCATCCGAGGCGGCAGAGGCGTAGACGATGGCCTCCCGGGGCCAGCCTGGATAGCTGTTGTCCGAAAGGAAGGTCAGTTCATCCTGCCCGGTAACCAGATCGGTGACCTCAAAAGTATAGGGGGTGGAAATGTTCGCCGGGCGAAGCGAGGATACCTCCTGGCCGTTGACCAAAAGGCGCAGATGGCGAGCCCGTTCCACGTCCACAAACACTCGTTTCCCCTGGGGAAATGCCCAGGAAATGGTTTTGCTGATTTGGGCCTGCCCTTCAAACAGATAATTTCGAGTCAGCCGGGTGACAATGGGATCCCCTTCCTGCCAGAAGCCGATGCGCTGAACCTCATCCACCTTCCACTGGCGCAAAGGATCATCCGGATGGCCCAAACCAGCTTCATCCAGAGTGCCGGGGAGGCGAATTTCACCTCGCTGCCCGGGAATTTCACAGGTCCATATTCCAGCAAGGTCAATGATGTTCATTCTGCATTCCTCCTTCTGTTCGTACCGCTCTGGCCGGTTATCTGAGCGTATTCTATCACAAAGTGAAAAGATCGGTAAAGATAAATGTGAATGGGGAAACTTTCCCCATCTTGAATTATTTGACTGCATGGGCTATACTACCCCTCGTGCTTCGGCATAGTTGAGTAGAGATGGTAAGGAGACCTGTCGGCTTATGCAATATATTATTCTGGACCTGGAGTGGAACCAGCCCATCTCCTGGCAGAGCCCGGTATACAAGCAAATCGGCAATAAGTTGATATTCGAAATGATCCAGATCGGCGCGGTGAAGCTGGATCAAAATCTGCAGATCGCGGACGCCTTGTCCCTGCCCATCGCCCCCACCCATTATATTCAGATCCATCCCCGCATCCGCAAGATGACGGGCCTGGGGAACGAGGAGCTGGCGGGGGCGCCGGCTTTCCGGGAGGCGTTGGAGCAGTTCGCGGCCTGGTGTGGAGAGGATTATGTGCTGCTGACCTGGGGCTGCGACGATGTGTCCGTGCTGCAGCAGAACATCGACTTCTTCGAGTGCCAGGATATCTCCCTGGCCCCCCTGTGCGATATTCAAAAGCTGTTCACCCAGGTCCATTCCCTGAAGGATCGGCCCTCCCTGAAGAAGGCCATGGAGCAGATGAACATCGCGCCGGACGAATCCATGGCCTTCCATAACGCCCGGAACGATGCCTGGTATACGGCGCTGGTTTTCCAGACGCTGCCGGATCCCGCCGCCGTGCTGGAATACACCCAGACCCCCAAGTCCCTGATTCATAAGCCCCGGAAAACCCGGGAGCGCACCGCAATGACGCCCTATCCCTCCGTTCAGGCCGCGCTGGAAAGCGACCTGGCTTTGAAGCCCACCTGCCCCCGCTGCGGCAGGATTTTGGCCCTGGATGGCGAATATGTACTACAGAGTCCGGATAAATACATCACCATCGGAAAATGCCGCGGCCATGGAAAAATGCTGTTGCGGCTGGCGTTGCGAACAGAGGAGGAGGGGCATGTGCTGATGCGCAGGTCCGTCGCCCCCGCCAGCTATTCCAACATCGCCTATGTGCACACCAAGCAGTTCCAGGCCCGGCAGCGAGAGGGAATATCGTAAAAGGAGGGCGATCCCATGTTGGTTCGAGCCAATCAGAGAGAGGTCAACCTGCCGGAAGGGACCAGGGTGCAGGCCTGTCTGGAGGCCCTGGAGGCTTTCCCGGCCGGGACCCTGGCGGCGCTGAAGGGCGGCGTGGCCGTGGAGCTGAACAGCCCGGTGAAGGAAGATTGCACCTTGCTGCCCCTGACCCTGGAGCACGAGGAAGGCCGGCGCATCTATGAGCGCTCCCTGCGCTTCGTGATGCTGCTGGCCTTGAAGCACCTTTTCCCCTACGAACAGGTGCGCATCGAATATTCCGTGGGATACGGCGTGTTCGTGCGGCTGCCGGGGCGGAATCTGCATCGGCAGGAGATCGTCCGGATTGAGAACGAGATGCGCCGGATTATCGGCCTGGATCTCCCCTTTGAAAAGAAGCGCTGGACCCGGGAGGCGGCCATCGATTATTTCACCGAGGAGCAGCAGCCGGACAAGGTGGAGCTGCTGGAAAGACGCCCCTTCCCCTATTTTGACATGTATGCCATCGACGGTATGTGGGAATATTTCTACGGCATCATGGCCCCCTCCACGGGCAAGGTGGCGGTGTTCACCCTGTTCGAATTGCGGGGCGGCTTCGTGCTGCAGCTGCCCGCCGGGGCGGATTTCGATCACGCCGCGCCCTACCTCTATCGCCCCAAGCATCTGGATATCTTCAACCAGAGCGCCAAATGGTGCGACATCCTGGGCATTCGCAATGTGCCGGACGTGGCGGCTATGATCGAGAATCACGGGCTGCGGAATTTCATCCGCGTCAACGAAGCACTGCATGAAGGGGCCCTGAGCGAAATCGCCCAGAGGATCAGCCAGCAGTATCGCCACGTGGTGCTGGTGGCGGGGCCCTCCTCCAGCGGGAAGACTACCTTTGCTGGCCGCCTGGCGGTGCATCTGCAGGTGCAGGGGCATCCTTCCCGGCGGATCTCCATGGACGATTTTTACATCGATCGGAATCGGATCCCCCTGGCGCCAGACGGCACGGTGGATCTGGAATCCCCCCAGGCTTTGGACCTGCCCCTGATGGCGGAAAAGATCACCGCCTTGCTGGAGGGGGAGACGGTGGCCATGCCCACCTTCAATTTCCAGACCGGAAAGCAGGAATACGTCACGGAGCCCATCTCCCTGCGGCCGGACGAGGTGCTGATCTTAGAGGGCATCCACGGGTTGAATCCCCAGATTTCCTCCCTCTTCCCCCCGGAGGAGGTGTATCGGGTCTTCGTTTCCGCCCTGACCTGCCTGAACCTGGACGATCACAACCGCATCCGTACCACGGACGTGCGGCTGCTGCGGCGGGTGGTGCGGGATCATCAGTTCCGGGGCACCGCGCCGGAGGAAACCCTGGCCATGTGGCCCAGCGTCCGCAAGGGGGAGGAGAAATGGATCTTCCCCTATCAGGAGAACGCTGACAGCATGTTCAACACCGCGCTGCATTATGAGCTGCCGGTGCTGAAAAGCTCGGTGTACGAGCTGCTGCGGCAGATTCCGGAGTCCTCGCCAACCTACCTGCTGGCCCGGCGGCTCATCAAGACCCTGAACTATCTGCCGGATGTGCCGGAGGAGATTTGGAACGAGATTCCACCCCTGAGCCTGCTGCGGGAATTCATCGGGGGCTGCACCCTGGAAGAAAAGTAAAAGACATCGCATTGGATCGTTCCCCTCTGTCGGGCGTGGGGCAAGGGCTCCACGCCTGATCTGCCCCTGGAAGACAAGAAAGAAAAGGAGCAAGTGTACAGATGAAATTATGGGCAGGCCGGTTCGGCAAGGCAACGGATTCCCTGGTGGATGATTTCCATTCCAGCATCTCTTTCGACCAGCGGCTGTTTGAGCAGGATATCACCGGATCCATCGCCCACGCCACCATGCTGGGGGAGCAGGGTATCATTCCCCAGGCGGACGCGGAGCAGATCGTGGCGGGCTTGCAGGGCATTCTGCAGGACGCCCGGGAGGGGAAGATCGCCTGGCAGACGGACGCGGAGGATATCCACATGAACGTGGAGGCTCTGCTGACGGAGCGCATCGGGGAGGCGGGGAAGCGGCTGCATACCGGCCGCAGCCGGAATGACCAGGTAGCCCTGGATACCCGGATGTACGCCCGGGTGGCCTGCCGGGAAACCGAGGAGATGCTGCAGGAGCTGATTTCCGCGCTGCTGGACATCGCCCAGCAGCATCTGCATACCATCATGCCTGGATATACTCACATGCAGAAGGCCCAGCCCATTACCCTGGCCCATCATATGATGGCCTATGTCCAGATGTTCCTGCGGGACCGGGATCGCTTCCGGGCGGCCTACGATGCGGCGGACGTGATGGTGCTGGGGTCCGGCGCCCTGGCGGGGACCACCTATCCCCTGAACCGGGAAAGGGTGGCGGAGCTGCTGGACTTCTCCCGCATCTCCGAAAACAGCCTGGACGGCGTGTCGGACCGGGATTTCCTGCTGGATTATCTGTCCGCCGCCTCCATATGCATGATGCACCTGAGCCGCTTCTGCGAGGAGCTGATTCTGTGGAACACCAATGAGTTCCGCTTCGTGGAGATGGACGATGGCTTTGCCACTGGCTCCAGCATCATGCCCCAGAAGAAGAATCCGGACGTGGCGGAGCTGATTCGGGGCAAGACCGGCCGGGTGTACGGCGATCTGATGGCCCTGCTGACGGTGATGAAGGGCATCCCCCTGGCCTATAACAAGGATATGCAGGAGGATAAGGAAGCCTTCTTCGACGCCCGGGACACCCTGGTGAAGGGGCTGACGGTGTTCACCGCCATGCTGAAAACCGTCACTTTCCGCACAGAGGTCATGGAGAAGGGAGCCTCCGGCGGCTTTACCAATGCCACGGACTGCGCGGATTATCTGGTGAAGAAGGGCGTGCCCTTCCGGGACGCCCACAAGGTGGTGGGGGAGCTGGTGGCCCATTGCTTGAACGAAAACAAGGCCCTGCTGGATTTGACCCTGCCGGAGCTACAGCGGTTCCACCCCGCCTTCGCCGAGGACGTGTTCGACGATCTGAGCATGATTGCCTGCGTGGAGAAGCGGAAGATCCCCGGCGCGCCGGCGCCGGAGATGGTGCAGGCTGCTATCGACAGCGCCAGAAAGCGGCTGGAAAAATGAGCAATCAGGTCCTGATTATCGGCGCCGGCGCCGCCGGGCTCATGGCGGCCATCCATGCCAGCCGGGCGGGGGCGGAAGTGACCCTGCTGGAGCATAACGAAAAGGCCGGCAAAAAGATATACATTACCGGGAAGGGCCGCTGCAATGTAACCAACGATTGCACCCTGGATGAATTCCTGCGGGAGGTGCCTCGGAATCCTCGGTTTCTTTACAGCGCGCTGAATTACTTCTCTCCCCAGGATATGATCGCCTTGTTGGAGGAAAACGGCTGCCCGGTGGAGGTGCAGCGGGGGCGGCGAGCCTATCCCGCCTCCATGAAGGCCAGCGACGTCACCAAGACGCTGATGGCCATCTGCCAGCGCCATGGGGTGCGGGTTCAGCTGAACCAGGAGGTAGCTTCCATCCGGACGGAACTGTCGGAGGAGGGTGAGCTGCCCCGGGCTACGGGGGTGATCCTGCGGGACGGAACCTGCCTGCCCGCGGATCGGGTCATTCTGGCCACGGGCGGCCTGAGCTATCCTTCCACCGGCTCCACGGGGGATGGCTATCGCATGGCCCGGGAGCTGGGGCATACGGTCGTGCCCCAGGTTCCATCCTTGATCGGGCTGGAGAGCCGGGATCCCTGGCCGAAGCAGCTGCAGGGGCTGAGCCTGAAAAACGTGCGGGTCACTCTGCGCTCGGGGAAAAAGACCCTCTATACGGAATTGGGGGAGATGCTTTTTACCCACTTTGGATTTTCCGGCCCCTTGATTTTAGAAGCCAGCTGCCACCTGCCGGAGGGGGACAAGCCCTATGCCCTGGAGCTGGATCTGAAGCCCGGCCTGACCCGGGAGCAGCTGGACGCCCGGCTGCTGCGGGAATTGGAAGCCGGCGCGAAAAAGCAGCTGAAGAATGTGTTGCCCGCCCTGCTGCCCGCCAGCCTGGCGGAAATCTTCTGTCCGGTTTGCGGCCTGCCGGAGGGGATTCCCTGCAACCAGGTGACCACGGCCCAGCGGGAAAAGCTGTTGAATGGACTCAAACAGCTGCCCCTGAACGTGCTGGGGCGAAGACCTATCGCTGAGGCGGTGGTGACCCGGGGCGGGGTCAACGTGAAAGAAGTGAACCCCGGCACCATGGAAAGCAAGCGGGTCCAGGGGGTCTATTTTGCCGGGGAAATATTGGATGTGGACGCCCATACCGGCGGCTATAACCTCCAGATCGCCTTTGCCACGGGCGCCCTGGCTGGGCGCTCTTCCGCGGAATAAAAGGAATGGGCTCCTGCGGATTTATAGCCATCGGCGTTTTGCCTGAAAGCCATCCAGAAGATATCCCATCACCTGTAAATAGTATATCGCAAGGGCCTCCGACACCACATAATGTGGACTGCGGAGGCTTTTTTTCATTTTTACTGGACTTTACTGGACATTTGTTGGACAAAGGGGGATACATTAACCGTTTGTGTAGGCAGTGAGACGGAGCGCCGGGTGGTGGCGGCCAGGCGCATCAGGGACGGCAAGTAGGAAAAGACAGACGAAAACTTCCCCGAGGAGGGGGGAGGGAGAAAACCCTGCGTTTGACCTTTACGCGCCATGAATGAACGACTAAGGAAGAGAAGACTGTGAAACGGATTCAATTATCAGACCATTTTACCTGCGGGAAGATACTGCTGTTCGCCCTGCCCAGCATCGGCATGCAGATTGTGGACAACACCTATCAGATCGCGGATGGATACTTTATTTCCAACTACATCGGCGAGGCGGCCTTCGAGGCGGAGAACCTGATTTTTCCGCCGCTGCTGATCATCATGTATGTGGGGCTCATGTTCGGCACCGGCGCCAGCGCCCTGATTTCCCGGGAGCTGGGGGAGGGAAGAAAAGCTGAAGCCAATCGGCTGCTGAGCCTGATTGCCGCCGTGCTGGCGGCGGTGGGGGTGGCGCTGTCCGCAGGGTTATACTTCCTGCTGCCTTCCATCGCCGGATGGGTGGGGGCGTCGGAAGCTCTGGCGCCGGACTGTGTTACCTACGGCCGGGTGCTGGCCTTCTTCATGCCCTTCCAGATGCTCTCCATGGCCTTCCATCCGCTGCTGATTACAGCGGAGCGGCCGGGGCTGGGGTTGGCGACCACCCTGGCCAACGCGGCGGCTAATATCCTGCTGGACTGGGCCTTCGTGGCCGGGTTTGGCTGGGGAATGCGTGGCGCGGCCATCGCCACCGGCCTCGCCTGGCTGGTCAGCGCGGTGATTCCCTTCGTGTATTTCGCAAGCCCGAAGCATGCCCTGCATTTTGCCCGCCCGAGGATGGATTTTGGCGCCCTGGGAAAGACCCTGTACAATGGCGCCTCCGAGATGGTGGATGCGGTGGCCTATGCCCTGGTGGCCCTGATCTTCAATCTGCAGATGCTGCGGTATCTGGGGGAAGCCGGTGTAGGAGCCTACGCGGTCAGCGAATATGTGGGCGGCCTGTTCTCAGCGGTGTTCTATGGCGTCAGCATGAGCATCGTGCCGGTGGTGGGCTATCATCTGGGCAAGAAGAATCTCCAGGAGCTGCACAGCCTGCGGCGGAACGGCTTCCTGCTGATGGGCGCCTTTGGCCTGGGGATGACCGGGCTGTGCCTGGCGCTGGCGGGATCCATCTCCCGAATCTTTGTGGGATACAATGAGGAGCTGACGGCTCTGGCCATCCGGGCGCTGCGGCTGGTTTCCTTCTCCTTCCTGCTGGGCGGGATTACTACCTACGCCTCCTCCTATTTCACCGGGCTGAATCAGGGATCGGCTTCCCTGATCATCGCCGTGGTGAAGGGCTTCGCGGGGCCTTTGGCGGCGGTGTGGCTGCTGCCCAGGCTGCTGGGGGCGGACGGCCTCTGGCTGGCCACGCCCCTGGCGGAGGTCCTGGCCTTGGGCGCGGTGGGCCTGTGCTTTCTGTGGTGGCGGAAGAGAGAAGACGAGAAAGTGCGGGAGGGCATCCCGGCGGAAGGAGAAGGACAATGAATCGGACGATAATTCAAAAATTCCTGGACCAGGCAGAACAATCTCCGGACCGGGTGGCGTCGCTGGATATTCAGGGAGCCATGACCTATGGCCGGCTGAATCAGCTGTCCGCCCATTTGGCGGAACAGACGCTGGAACGCCTGGGAGGCCGGGAGCATCGGGGCCGGGTAGCCCTGCTGCTGCCCCGGACCAAGGCCTTCCTCCTGGCTCAGATCGCTGTGCTGCGGGCGGGCTGCGCCTTGGTGCCCATCGACGCGGAATATCCGGCGGAGCGGGTGCAAAGCATCCTGGAGGATGCGGACTGCGGGTTGTGCATAACCACGGAGGCCCTGGCGGGCAAGGCGGAGGGCTTCCCCACGCTGAAGATAGACGGCATCGAAGCCTTGGAGGAGAAGGAGATCACGTGGGAGGAAACCCTGGATCTTTCCGATCTGTCCGCGGAGGGGTGCCTGCTGTTCACCTCCGGCTCCACCGGGAAGCCCAAGGGCGTGGTCCATCGGGTGGAGATGTTCAATTATCCCGAGGTGCTGGAGGGGCGGATTCCCCTGTCCCCTCAGACCCGGACCCTGTGCATCGCGGGCTTCGGATTCGTGGCCAGCCTGTTGGATCTGGTGACACCCCTGGGCTGCGGGGGCAGCGTGTATATTGCGGGTGAGACGGAACGTAGGAATCTGGAAATGATCTATGAACTGCTGGGCAAGCGAGGGATCACCGGCATGTTCATGCCCCCTTCCATGTACAGCGTGCTGCGCCGGCTCCATGGCCGGCTGCCCCTGGAGTATGTGCTGTTGGCAGGGGAGAAGGTAAACCCCGAGGACACGGGGGAGGAAAACGTCTGGGAGCTGTATGGCTCCACGGAGGTTCCCGCCGTGCTGATGCATATCGCTGGCCAGGGCGGACCCGGGGCGCTGGGGAAGCCCTGTGCAGAGGTACAGGTCTGCCTGATGGATGAGGATGGAAACGCGATTCAGGTGCCGGGGCAGATTGGGGAGCTGTGGGTTTCCAGCCCCTATATGGCCCAGGGCTATAGCTGCCTGCCGGAGGAGACTGCACGGAAATTCGTGGACGCGGCCAGGGACGGCGAGGGTCGGATGGTGCGCACCGGGGATTATATGGCCTATGACGAGGAAGGCAACCTGATCTTCCACGGCCGGCAGGACCGGATGGTGAAGATCAACGGATACCGAGTAGAGCTGGGAGAGATTGAGCAGGTCCTGCGGGAAAGCCAGGAAATCCAGGAGGCGGCGGTGGTTTCCGTCCGGGTCAACGGCGGGGAGAAGATCTGCTGCTACTACACCGGGGAGGAGGCTTCCCCCACGGCCCTGAAGGAAAAGCTGGGCCGGCGGTTGCCGGAATATATGATTCCGGAATTCTTCCTTCATCTGGAGGAACTCCCCCGGAACGATCGGAACAAGGTGGATTATCCCGCACTGCAGGCCCGGGAGATTGAGACGGAGGCCGGAACCTATGAGCCGCCGGCGAATGAGGCGGAGCAAAGGATCTGCCAGGCCTTCGGGAGCGCTCTGGGAATTGAGCGGGTCAGCGCCCTGGCGGATTTCTTCGAGCTGGGAGGCACCAGCCTCAGCGCCGCGATTCTGATCAGCGATCTGGAAGGGGAAGGCTGCAGCCTTTCCTTCCAGGATGTGTCCGCCCACCCGACGCCCCGGGAGCTGGCGGCTTTCCTGGCGGAAATCCAGGAAAATACCCTGCCGGCCATGGATCGGGAGGATTATCCCTTGACCCGGACCCAGATGGGTATCTATCTGGAGAGCCTGACGGGGGGCAGCGCCCAGACCTATTCCAGCCCCTATCTGGCCCGGGCGGGGGAGGGCATCACCGCGGAACAGCTGATTCAGGCGGCCCGGGCCGTAATTCAGGCCCACCCTGCCATGAAATATATGATCAGGGTGAACGAAGCAGGCATGCCCCGGATGGCGCTGACGCCGGAGGCGCCGGTGGAGATTCCGGTCATCGACGGCACGGAGGAAGGCCGGCTGGACTTCATGCGGGACTTTTATCCAGTGGTGCCGATGATGGAGGAGCTGCTGTTCCATCTGGCGGTATATCGGACGCCGGAGCGGTGCTATCTGGCCATGAAGATTCATCTGATCTTCTTCGACGGCACCTCCATCAGCCAGTTCATCGGGGAGATGAACCGGGCCCTGGCGGGGCAGCCCCTGCTGGGAGAGGCCTGCACTATTCAGCAGGCGGCCCTGCTGGAGGAGCGGCAGATGGCGGATGGTACCCACGAAAAGGCGAAGGAATATCATCTGCAGCTCTTCCGGGACGCGGAGGATGTGCCTGCCCTTTCCGGAGATCTGAATGGGCCTCTGACCCCTGGCGTGAGCCAAAACCTGCGCTATGAGCCCGGCACCTTGACCGCGGAGCGGGTGAAGCTTTTCTGCGAACAGCAGCATATCTCCGAAAGCAGCTTCTTCCAGGGAGCCATGGCCTTGATGCTGGGGAAATACCTGAACAGTTCTCATGTGTCCTTTTCCACCGTGTATAACGGCCGCCCCCTGGCGGAGATGAAGCATACCATTGGCACGCTGATCAAGCGCATCCCCGTCTATGGAAATTTGAGCAAGGATCAGCCGGTGGGGGATTTCCTGCGGGGCGTCAGTAAGCAGATCTTTACCACCATGGCCCATGATATCTACTCCTTCGACGAGGTGCTGAAAACCTGCCCCGTCAATGAGGATGTGGAGTTCATCTATCAGGGGGATTTATTTACAGATAATATGGGCGGAGGCGAAGCGCCCGCAAATATTCCTCTCCTCCAGGGCGACAAATGGTTCATGGAGCATTATCATACCGGCATGGTGACCGGATGCATGTCCATCCAGTTCTTCTGCACCGGCGGCCTGTACAACATGACCATCGAATATCGTAATGAGAAATTCTCCGAAAAATGGGTGCGGCGCTTCGCCCAGGATCTGTTCACCACGGCGGAGCAGCTGATGACGGTCAAATCCATTGGGCAGGTATCTCTGCTGACGGCGGAGGATCGGACTCAGCTGGCAAGCTTTAACGATACCTCCATGCCCATGGACTTCATCCCAGTGCAGGAGCAGATTCACCGCCAGGCCCTGGCCCAGCCGGACAAGAAGGCGGTTCAGGCCGCGGGAAGGGCCTTGACCTTCCGGGAGCTGGATGGGCTGAGCAGCTATGTGGCGGCCCGGCTGGCGAAGGCCGGCGTGGGGAGAGACCAGCTGGTGGGCGTGCTGCTGGACCGGAGCGGCTGGGCTTATGTGGCGGAAATCGGAATTCTGAAGGCAGGAGCGGCTTTCCTGCCCTTCATCCCGGAATACCCGGACGATCGGATCGATTTCTGCCTGGAGGACGGCGGCTGTCCGCTGCTGTTGACAGAAGAGAAACAAATTGAAGGCCGCAGCCTGGGCGGGAAGGGATATCAGATCCTGACCCTGGAGGAAATCTTCGAAACTGAAGCGCTGGAAAAGGTAGATCCCGGGGCCCATGCCGCTGAGGCGCTGAAAACGCGTACCGCCCCGGAGGACCTGGCCTACTGCATCTATACCTCCGGCTCCACCGGCCGGCCCAAGGGCGTCATGATCGAGCACCGGAATCTGATGAATTATGTCCATCGTAACGAGAAATCCATCGAGATCATGCATTATGCCGCGCCGGGGCGGATCAACCTGGCCCTGGCCTCCTTCTCCTTCGATGTGTCGGTGGTGGAGGAATTTGTGCCCCTGTGCAACGGTAACACCGTGGTCATCGCTACGGAAGAGGAGATTCATGACCCGGCGGCCCTGGCCCGGTTGATCCAGGAGACCGGGGCCAACGGGATCACCTGCACGCCCACGTACCTCTTGAGCTTGCTGGAGATTCCGGAAAGCCGGGAGGCCATCCGCCAGCTGACCTTCTTCGACATCGGCGCGGAGGCCTTCCCCCGGCAGCTGTACGACCGGCTGCGGGAGCTGCGGCAGGACAGCGTGATCCTGAACGTGTATGGACCCACGGAGTGCACCATGGGCTGCGCCGCGGCGCTGATGACCGGCGAGGAGCAGGTCACTGTGGGGCCGCCCATCGCCAATACCACCTTCTATGTGGCGGATTCCTTCGGTAAGGAGCTGCCGGTGGGGCTGAAGGGCGAATTGATCATCTGCGGCGATCAGGTGGGCCGGGGATATGTGAACCTGCCGGAAAAAAGCGCCGCCGCCTTCTTCACCCATGAGGGGCAGCGGGCTTACCACAGCGGCGACCTGGCGGCCTGGACGGAAGAAGGGGAGATTCGGATCTTTGGCCGAATCGACAATCAGATCAAGCTGCGGGGCTTCCGAATCGAGCTGGACGAAATCGAGAAGGTCATGACGGAATTCCCCGGCGTGTCCAGCAGCGCAGCGGCGGTGCGGAAAGCCGGGGGCAGCGAATATCTGGCGGGATACTTCACGGGGAAGGAGCCCATCTCCACCGGGGAGATGAAGGCCTTCCTGCAGGAGAAGCTGCCGGAATACATGGTGCCGAACGTGCTGACCCAATTGGCGGAAATGCCCATGACCACCAATGGCAAGGTGAACCGGAAAGCCCTGCCGGAGCCGGATCTGCGGGAGCTGAAGGCTGAATATGTTCCGCCGGAAACCGAGACGGAGCAGCGGCTTTGCGCCGCCTTTGCCCGGACGCTGAAGGCGGAGGAGGACCAGGTGGGCCTGCTGGACGATTTCTTCGACCTGGGGGGCGACTCCCTGCGGGCCATGGTGGTGCTGGCGGAGGCCCAGATCGAAGGGCTGACCGCCGCGGATGTGTTCCAGCTGCGGACGCCGGGGGCCATCGCCAGGGAATTGGAGAAGCGGAGCCAAAAGGAAAGCTTGCCGGAGCGGGAAGCGAAGGCAAGGCTCGTGCCGCACGGCCTGTCCCCGCTGCAGCTGCAGATGATCGACAACCAGCTGTTCCGCCCCGGATCCACCATGTGGAGCAACATGCATTTCTTGGTCCGGTTCGGGGAGGAGGTGGAAGCGGATCGGCTTTGCGCGGCGGTGAACGCCGCCCTGCGGAACCATCCGGCCCTGTCCGTGGCTTTCTTCTTTGACGAGGAGAATGAGCTGCGCCAGGAATATCGGCCGGGGCTGCTGAAGGAGGTTCAGGTGCGGGATATCCTGCCGGAGACGGAGGACGCCTTGGGGGACATCCTGCTTTTGCCCTTCCATCGGATTCTGAACGCTGGCCTGTGCAAGGTCAATGTGTTCCGGGGCCGGAAGGGGTGCTATCTCTTCATGGACGTACATCATCTGCTGATGGACGGGGGCTCCCTGGGGGTGGTGCTGGCGGATATCGTGAATGCCTATTTCGGCCGGGAGCTGAAGCCGGATTATTACTTCGCCATGCTGGCGGAGGCGGAAGCTCGGGCCGCGGAGGGCAGCACGGAGAAGGATCACGCCTGGTTCCGGCAGCACTATGGGGAGGAGGACTGGCGCAACATCGTGCCGCCGGACCACCAAAGCGATAACATCAATCAGGCTGGGCGGGTGAAGCGGCTGTCCTTCACGGCGGAGCAGGTGGCGGAGGCGGAGAAATACTGGGGCGTTTCCCACTCCGTCATGGCCATCAGCGCGGGGCTCCTGGCCTTGTCCCGCTTTACCGGGGACCAGCATGTGATGATCAACTGGATTTTCAACAACCGGCTGGCGCCGGAGACGGAAAACGCGGTGGGCATGCTGATTCGCAACCTGCCCGCCGCTGCCCGGATGGAGGACTTTTCCTCCCTGCGGGAACTGCTGCTCTCTGTGAAGGAGCAGGTGGCGGAGGGCATCGCTCACGCCAGCTGGGACTTCATGTCCGAAAGCCGGCAGGCGTATCTGAACGATTGCATGGAGGTGAATCTGCAGCTGGGAATCAATGGGGACGAGCTGGACGCCCTGCCCCATGAGCAGATCGAGTTGACGGATGATTTCAGCGCCGCCGGGGCCCGGCTGGAGATGGAGCTGCTGGAGAATGAATTTGGCGACGGGGGCTTCGACTCGGAAATGGAGTATGCGGAGGGGCTGTTTGATCAGGAAAAGATGAAGGCCTTCCACGACCTGTATGTGGAGAGCCTGGAGGCCATCGTCCGGCGGGAGGAATTGATCTGAGAGGAGAGAATTCTCCTGAATATGAAGAAAATATTTTCAAAAATTTACGAAAACATGACATTTTTACTGGACATTTATTGGACATCGGGTGCTATAGTGGCTCCTGTACCCGCGGAAAATTGTTTCCGCAAAGAACGAGGAGGTTATTTCATGAACAAACGGATTCTTTCCCTGGTGGCGGTCATGGCTTTGATGATGACCATGTTCGCTTTTGCTACCCCGGCGTTTGCCCGCAGCGCGCCGACCTCTAATTATTACGCCTACTCCTTCTGCTCCAACGGAAAGGCCCTGAACGTGCGCAGCGGCCCCGGCAAGGAATATGACGTCATCGGCAAGATCCCCTACGGCGAGCAGCTGATGGTCTCCGAGAATTTGGGGAACGGCTGGGCCGAAATCTATTGGGGCAGCGTGCCCGGATTTGTGATGACCAGCCTGATCACGGATCAGCAGCCTGGCCCCTATGTGGCTCCCACCGTGCCCGCCGCTACTTCCGATAATCCCACGGCGGACGTGAATTACAACGCCCTGTTCCAGATTGCCAAGCAGGTGGAGCCCTATACCGTGACCCTGGTGGCTACCGCCAACAGCAAGAACCTGGCGAACATCCGCTGGGCGCCCGATAAGAAATCCACTCTGCTGGACAGCGTGGTTTCCGGCACGGAGGGGACCATCATCGCCCAGCTGGGCAAGAACTGGTACCAGGTGCAGCTGCCCAGCGGCGCGGTGGGCTTTGTGAACACCGCCTATGTGCAGAAATAAGAGTTAAGCCTGAAGCAACGCAAGGAGGAATAAATTAAATGAAGAAAATCATTGCCCTGGCGCTGAGCCTGATGATGCTGCTGGGCTGCGTCTCCGCCCTGGCGGAAGCGGCCGAGAAGGAAACCCTGACCGTGGTTGGGGCCTTTGAAATCAAGTATAACCCCCTGCCGGAATACTATACGCTGGACGCGGATGAGAATACGGACCTGGATTACACGGCGCTGATTCTGCCTCAGTCCGAAGATAAGCCCATGATGACTCTGAACATCGCCTTCAGCGATGAATGGGATGGGGTGAACACCCTGGCTGACGCCACGGAGGAGGATATCGCCGCGGTGAAGGCGGACTTCTATGAGCAGGCGGAGCTGAACGAAGGCGACCTGAGCTTCACGGATATGGAAACCGCCCATGGCACCCCCGTGCTGGTGGTTCGCGAAATCGATGGCACCTTGGCTTCCGTGTATACCATCTATCTGAGCCACGAGATCGAAATCGTGCTTTTCGGTTCTGACGATGCGCCCATCACCGACGCGGATGTGGACGCGGTGCTGGCCTTCCTGTCTGACGTGGACTTTGTTCCGCTGGAAAAGTAATGAACGGACAGAGAAGCTCATTGAATGGAGCAAACATTCAAAAACCAATCCATTGACGAAAAGACCGGCCTCCCTTAGGGGAAGCCGGCTTTTTGATTGATTCAAGATTTGTTTTCGTTTTACTGGACATTTATTGGACAGCCTTTGATAAAATAAAAAAGTCTAGGTATCGAGAGATTACCCTGCACTCAATCATTACGACCAAGCTCAAAGGAGGACAATCAACATGACCATCAACAAGACACAGAACGGGAACGCCCTGACCATCGCTCTGGAGGGCCGGCTGGACACCGTTACTTCCCCGGAATTGGAAAAGGAAGTGAAGGATTCCCTGGAGGCCGCGGAGACCCTGACCCTGGATTTCAGCAAGCTGGAGTACATTTCTTCCGCCGGACTGCGGGTGTTGCTGTCCGCTCATAAGACCATGAGCAAAAAAGGCGGCATGAAAATCACGAACGTCAATGAGATCGTGAAAGAAGTATTCGAAGTCACCGGATTTGCCGACATTCTGACCATTGAATAAGAGGTGCGGCAAATGAAAACAGATGTGATTGTAGTTTCCAGCAAGGGCGCCCAGATGGAAACGGCCCTCTCCCAGGTGGACAAGGTGATAGAGTACAAAGGGCTCACCGGGAAAAATGCCCTGCATCTGCGCCTGTTGGCGGAGGAAATGATGGGCATGATGCGCTCCATCACCGGGGAAACCGAGGGAAAATTCTGGATTGAAGACGAGGAGGACGTGTATCAGCTGCATCTGCAGGCGATCACACGCATGGACAGCAGCAAACGGCAACAGCTCCTGTCCGCCGCCAGCAGCGGGAAGAACGAGTCCGCCAGAGGGTTGATGGGCCGCCTGCGGGATTTCTTTGACCAGGGCGCGGATGAGGATGTGACATCTTTTTCCAGCTCTCTGCTATATCCTGAAATGTATGAACATTCCTCCACGCCTTCGCTGGATTGGGAATGGTCCATGATGCGGTATGAAAGTGTTCTTTTCAATCGAATCAAGCAAGATGATACCGCGGCCAAAGAAGCCTGGGACGAGTTGGAGAAATCCGTGGTGGCGAAAGTCGCCGACGACGTGAAGGTATCCATCAAGGGCCGCATGGTGGAAATGATTATCGTGAAAAAGATGAACTAAAAGAAAAGCCATGATACGAAAGCTGATCAAACAAATGCTGGCAGCGCAGACTCTGTCTGCGCTGACGGTATCTTTGTGCCTCCTGATCGACAATATCATGATCGGGCGCTTCCTGGGCGTACAGGCCATCGCGGCTTACGGCCTGGCCAATCCGGTTTTGCTGGTGATTGGAGCTATTGGCAGCATGCTGACCGCGGGCGTGCAGGTAGCCTGCAGCAAATCCCTGGGCAGCGGCTCCAAGGAGGAAACCGATAAGGGTTATTCCTCCGCCATCGGGCTGATGTTGGGTATTTCGCTGGCGTTCACGCTGCTGGTGCTGCTTTTCCGTAACCCTTTGGCTACGGCCATGGGCGCGGGAAGCGAGGGAGAATTATACGACCAGACCCGGGATTACCTGGCGGGCTTCATCATCGGTGCGCCGGCCACGATGGGGGCCCTGGCGCTGGTGCCATTTTTGCAGATGGCCGGGCAGAGCGGTCTGCTGATCGTGGCGGTGCTGGGCATGACCGTGGCGGATGTGGGCTTTGACCTGCTGAACGTGCTGGTATTCCATGGCGGCATGTTCGGTATGGGGCTGGCTTCCTCCCTCAGCTACTATGTAGCGATGGCGATCGCCATGGGGTACTTCCTCTCCAAGAAATGTGTGTTCAGGTTTTCCATGAAGCTCATTTCCCGGGAGAAGATTAAAGAGCTATTCGTGGGTGGCGTACCCACCGTGGTCGGCATGGCGGCCTCCGTGGTACTGGTGTTCGTCCTCAACAAAATCCTGCTGAACGTAGGCGGAAGTGAGGCGGTAGCGGCCTATTCCGTGCTGATGACCATCGGCAATGCCAGCAACTGCATCTCCACTGGCGTAGGCGGTGTGTCGCTGACGCTGTCCGGCATCCTGTATAACGAAGAGGATCGGACGGGACTGCGGGAACTGTTGAAGCTGCTTGTCCGCTATGCGGTGATGCTGGGCGTAGCCGTTGGGGCGCTGCTCATCGCCTTTGCGCCCGTCCTGGTGGGAATCTTTATCCCGGAGACTGGTGCGGCGCAGAACATGGCTATCCTGGGCGTGCGGCTGTTCGCCCTGGGGCTGCTCTTCTGCTGTGTGAACAACGCGCTGAAGAGCATGTATCAGGGGACGGAAAGGGTCGTGCTGATGGAAATCATTTCCGCGCTGGAAGGCGCGGCGCTGCCCGCTCTGTGCGCGTGGCTGGGGAGCCTGGTGTGGGGCGTCACCGGCGTTTGGCTGTATTTTGTGCTGGGCGAAAGCCTGACCCTGCTTCTGACCGCGCTGTATGTGTGGAAGAAAAACGGGGGTATCACCCTGAAGGCCGCGCCCTTTTTGCTGCTGAAACAGGATTTCGGCGTGCAGAAGGAAAACCTGCTGGAGATGGATCTTCATTCCATCGACGAGGTCGTGTCCGCCGCGGAGCAGGCGCAGCGTTTCTGCCGCCAGCATGGGCAAAGCGAAAAAACGGCCAATCACATCGCCCTGTGCGTGGAGGAAATGGCCAGCAACACGGTGCTGCATGGATTTGAAAAGGGTAAGAACAATCACCTGTCCATTCGCATCCAGCACAAGGAAAACAGGTGGACGCTGCGCTTCCGGGATGATTGCCGAGCCTTTGACCCGGTAAGCTATACGCCGAAGGATACGCAGGACGCGCTGGGCATCCGGGTAGTCATGGCCATGGCGGACGATATTCGATACACCTATTCCCTGAACCTGAACAACCTGACGATCAAGCTGTCGCCCAAAGCAACTAATTAACAATATGGAGTACAAATTTGTATTCCTGCTGGACATTTATTGGACAAAGTGTGCAATACTTTTGTAACAGCCGTTCGTTGTGTAATGTGCTGCTGTGAAAGAATATGTGGGAAATTGATTCTCACGAGGAGGAAAATGATATGAAAAGAATGTTGTCCCTGCTAATGGTCTTGGTTATGCTGTTTACCTGTGTCTTCTCCGCCCTGGCGGAAACCACGGAGAATCTTGACGCCCTCAAGGAAGCGGAGATGGAAACCCTGATGGAGTGGCTGTCTACGCAGATCCCGGAGGAGGAAGTTGAGCAGGTGCTTACCTGGGATCGGGATACCATCCTGGAAAAGCTGGAAGGGTACGACCAGCCGCTGGAGTATATCACGAAGGAAGAAGCTGCGGATCAGCTTGCGCAGGTTTTGGGCCTGTTCACGCTTTTCTCTCAGGCGGCTGAAAGTGAAGATGGGGAAGAAGCCATGATGGGCATGCTGGGCGGCCTGTTTGGCGGCCTGACGGACGGCGCAGCCGATGAAGGCGGCGAAGCCCTGGAGGGGCTGCTGGGGCTGTTTGGCGGATTCATGGGCGGTGAAGAAGGCTTTACCGGAGTGGACTATGGTGAAGATACTTCCTATGTGATTGATAATACCTTTGACGGCACCTACTGGGAAAGCGGCGAAACGAAGTTGGCCAGTTTTTTCCAGGACGGATATTACAAGGTGCTTGTGACGAAGGGGGACGAGGAATTCGTTTACCTGTGCGATTATGCTGAGCATGTGAGCGATGACGACGTCTATTATATCAGTTTGAATTCCATCGGCACCGGGGATGATGAATTGGCGGAGGAACAGTCGGATCACGGCGTAGCCATCTTCGTATATTATCCCATGGATGAAAAGCTGATCTGGGAACCCGGGTTCGGCGAGGGCGCTACGTTCACGCGGATCATCGATCCCCTGGATGGCGCTCAGTATTTCAACGGCGTAAACACGCTGACCATCCACTGGCTGGGCGATACGAAATATCAGGTGAACATCGACGATTGGGTCAATTTCGTGTCCTGGAGTTATGAATGCGTGCTGGATAAAGAAACCGACGTGCTGACCGGAACGGGCTCCAAGAGCATCGTCTTCGGCGGAGAAGGCTTTGAGGATGATACCGCCACCTTTGCCTTCCAGAACGCCCGGAATCAGTTGGTCTGGACCAGTGAGAAGGAAGAAGCAGCCCAGAGCGGATTAGAATTTGAACACATCGAGCAGGATCTGATGGCTGCTTACTGGTGGAATGAAGAAGGCTACTCGGCTTCCATTGGATGGGTGACCTGTTACTACCTTGTGCAGGCTTATCTTGGAGAGGAGACCTCCTATAGCTACCTGTGCACCTATGATCGTGATCAAAATGCGTTCGTATCTGTGGACGTAGCGCCCATCGATTTTGAGTCCATCAATCTGTTCCTGGAAAAAGAAGAGTTCTCCAATGGCGGCACCTTCACCCTGAAGGATGATAATCATCTGGTCTGGAAGGATGACGCGGTCACGCCTGCTGATGGGATCGTGCTGGATCGCAGTTGATCCCTTCTCATCAAAAGCTGGCTCCTCGTTTCTCTCCCCATTTCAGATTTCTGGCCTGAGGAACCTGCTGAAAGGAAGAAAATCATCATGAAGCAAATGGATTATCGCTTGGAAATGGCGTGAACAGTATCTCAATCATACTCTAATTCGACGATATAAAAGATTGCGTTGTGGTGATCGACACCATGGAAAACCTGAACGTCAGCTTTTGATAAAGGAGTAAAACATGTTTTCGCTCAAAGGAATCCCGGTAAAAATCATTGCGGCGGTGCTGGCGGTGATCGCGCTGGCCGCAGGCGTCTATCTCACATTCTTCCATTCCGTGGGCTTTGTGAAGACCCAGGCCACCATCGTGGATCTGCGGGACAGCACCACGGACGGGAGTACGACCTATTATCCCACGGCGGAATATACTGTAGACGGCGTGACCTACACAAAGGAGCTGGACGTTGCCAGCGGTTCCTATAAGATGGGCCAAGTGATTTCCGTGCTGTATGACCCGAATGATCCCGCTGTCGCGCATAGCGACAGCTTCCTGGGGGTATATTTCCTGGGTGTCGGCGTGGTCATCCTGGCCGTGATCATCGTGTCCGAGGTAAAAAAGAAAAAGGCGCTGGGCCAGGTGAAGACGGTGCAGGCAGAAAACGGCGGGAACACCTATCCTGCATCCGTCCCTGGCCCGGAAAGCTGGCTGTACTTCCTGACCGATCTTGGAACGACAAAAGCCGGGCACCGTATCGAGGACGCGAGCCGCAATGTGCTCTATGAGGCCAAGATGACCAAGTTCACCCTGACGGCTCCCTTCGGCTTTGATTTTATCGACCATGAGCACGGTAAAACCACGCCGCATCTGATTGGCCACGAGGAAGCGTCGGACTGGGGCAACAGCCTGCTTTTTGACAATCATTATACCTTTACCTTTGATGGGGAGGATATCTGGAAGCATCTGAAGCGTAACGGCATCACAGTGGATTCCAGCCTGACAGGCGCAGCGCGAACCGAGTATATTATCAAGCGGAACGGCCAGGAGATTGCCACGGCGGTGAGCAGCAGCCAGAATGTGCACGAGGAGGACGAAGAAGCCAAGTCGAAGCTGGCCAGCCTGATTCCCGTGCAGGGCTTCTATCGTATCCGTACCACCGAGACCGATCTGAGCCTGCTGTTCGTCACCCTGTTGGCCTTCGCCCGCAGCGGTGCCAGCGATGATCGCGGCGGCAACCGGAAGACGCTTATGAACACGCTGAAAAAGATTTAATAGGAGAAAAGAAAAATGATGTATATTGGGATCGCGGTAATCGCAGTGGTTGTTATTGCCAGCTTTGTATATTCGTATCAACGCAGCAAGAAAATCAAGGAAAACGGTGTGGAGGCCGACGCCATCGTAAGCCGTGTCAAGGAGATCGAAAAAGAGGATTCCGACGGGCATCAAAGCACAGATTATGAATATTTTGTTCGGTATCAAAATCAGGCGGGCGAAACCGTGGAAGCGAAGCTGGGCAACCCGCCCCGCTTCCTTGCTGAGGGAACCCAGCTGCGCATCAAGTATCTGCCGGAAAAGCCCAAATATGCGCTGATGGTAAAGTAATAAGCAGACGCGGCGAAACCTCGCAAAGCAGGATCAGTAAAATGGGAGAGTGGTTTCATATGAAGCGATTCAAAAATCTGGTGATCGGCGGCATCCAGAGCAAGGTGTTCAACCTGATTTTGCTGACAGTCATTTTGCTGACAGCCGCGTTTTCAGCGGTATCTTTGGATCACGCCAACATGCTGGAGCAATTGGCACTGGAATCCAGTCAGCGTCAGCTGACAGCTGTGCAGGAATTAATGGACGATACGCTGGCAGGCAGCATGACCGCCCAATTTATGCAGATTCAGGAAGAGGCGGCGCAAAGCTATCAGCAGAGCGTCAACCAATCCAAAATGACGGCCACGGTACTGCTGATTGCGGTCATGGTTTTGATGCTCATTGGCGCGCTGGTGCTGGGCAAGCGAATTGTGAAGCCCCTGAACACCATCACCAGGCGAATCTCTGAGCTCAGCGAAGGAAATCTGGAATTCAAGATGGAGGACGCCTACCGGACAGGGGATGAAGTAGAGGAACTGGCCCAGTCCTTTGCGAATATTTCCCATAAGACCGTGGAGTACATGGACAAGGTGGTTCAGGTAACCGCGGAGAAGGAACGCATCGGCGCGGAACTCTCCCTGGCCACTAAAATTCAGGCAGCCATGCTGCCCCATATCGTGCCCGCTTTCCCGGACCGCACGGATTTTGACATCATCGGCAGCATGGACCCGGCCAAGGAAGTGGGCGGCGATTTCTACGACTATTTCCTCATCGACGACGACCATCTGTGCATGGTGATCGCGGACGTATCCGGCAAGGGCGTGCCCGCCGCGCTGTTCATGATGGCCAGCAAGATCATATTGCAGAGCGTGGCCATGTTGGGGCATTCCCCGGCGGAGATTCTGGCAAAAACGAATGAAGCGATCTGTTCCAACAACGAGGCCCAGATGTTCGTCACCGTGTGGTTGGGCATCCTGGAGCTATCCACTGGCAAGCTGACCTGTGCCAACGCGGGGCATGAGTATCCTGTATTCAAGCGCCCCGACGGAAATTATGAATTGTACAAGGATCGCCACGGCTTCGTCATCGGCGGCATGGAAGGCGTAAAATACCGGGAGTATGAAATCCAGCTGGAGCCCGGGGCCAAGCTGTTTGTGTACACGGACGGCGTGCCGGAGGCCACCAATGCCGAAAAAGAGCTGTTCGGCACCGATCGCATGATGGACGCCCTGAACGCGAAGCCCGATGCCGCGCCCCAGGAGGTGCTGAAAAATGTCCGTGCCCATGTGGATGGCTTCGTGAAGGACGCGGAGCAGTTTGATGATCTGACCATGCTGTGCCTGGAATACAAAGGAGGGGCGAAGCCATGAAGGAGCTGACGTTAGCGGCCATGCTGGACAATATCCCCGTGGTGACGGCATTTGTGGATGAACAGCTGGAGACGCTAAGCTGCCCCATGAAGGCGCAGATGCAGATCGACGTGGCCATCGACGAACTATTCGGCAATATTGCCCACTACGCCTATCCGGGCGGTAAGGGCAATGCGACTGTACGCTTTGATTTTGACGAAACGACGCGCACAGTGTCTATCACATTTATCGACAGCGGCATCCCTTTTGATCCCTTGCAAAAGGCTGACCCGGATGTAACCGTTTCCGCGGAGGAACGTGAAGTAGGGGGCCTTGGCATCTTCATGGTCAAGAAGACCATGGACAGAATCAATTACCAATATGAAAATGGATGTAATATCCTGATGATTCAAAAGCAACTTACGAACTGATGGCGGCGCTTTAAAAGCGAGCAATATATGGAAAGTTGATGAAAAAGCATACGCCTGAAAAAGCAGGAAAAACGGACATGAATCTCGTGAGCAAATAGATGAGGAGAAAAGCCTCTGATGCAGAAAAGCAGGATCATCAGGAATACATTTTATATACAGCTGTCAGCCTATATTATTTCTGAACTGACACACATGATAGGTAACATTGTCGATGGTGTGATCATCGGAAGATACCTTGGCGTTGACTCGATGGCGGCATTCGGCATCGTGAGCCCGATCATGGTGGTTTTCGCGCTGATAGGAGCTATCGTCCAAACGGGTTCCAGGAATCGTTTCACAAGATTGCTGGGCGAAGGGAAGACGAAGGAAGCACAGCAGGTTTTCTCACTTTCCTTCCTTTTATCGATCATTTTTGGCGTGGCCCTTATGATCGTGATTCTGATTTTTTCCACGCCGATCACGATTGCTCTTGGCGCATCCGGTCATGCAACAGATCTTCTTCCCAAGGCGAGATCATATCTCATAGGGATATCATTCGGCCTTCCCGCAATAAATGCCATGAAGATACTTCATGGATTCCTCCCCATAGATAATGACAGACGGCTCCCGATGCTGTCATCTTTGGCGCTCACTGTCTCAGATATCATTTTAGATCTGATTGCTGCATTCGTTTTACATGGCGATACGTTGGAAATGGGTGTCGCAACCAGCGTAAGCTATTATGTGGCATTCACGGTGCTTCTTCTCCATTTCAGAAAGAAAAATATAGTTCTGAAGATATCCGCAAAGCGTCTCCCTTGGAAGGAGCTTCCGGGAATCATCATTCAGGGGATTCCGATAGGGATATGTCTCATTAGCTTTACTGTCAGAGTAGCTTTCATGAACCAGATACTTGCAAGTGTTGCTGCAGCGCCGGCCATTGCGGCCTATTCCATCTATCAGCAGGCGGATGATATCCTTTGCTGTCTCACCATTGGCATGGCGGATACGGTGGCTGTGATTGCTGGTATTTTGATGGGAGAAGAGGACAGACCAAAGATGAAAAGGCTGCTCTTTACATCCGTTCAGGCCACGCTCCTCATTACGCTCGGCGCAGCAGTTATGTGCTGGTTTGCAGCGCCGCATTTCTGTTCCCTGTATATTCAAGGTAGCGCTGAGGCATATGCCTATGCAACAAGGGCGGTAAGAACGTATGCTGTGGGAATGCCCTTATATGGTCTGAGCCTTATCTATTTCAACTATTTTCAAGGGATCGGGCGAAGCAGATTGTCTTCGGTCTGCGGTTTTTTATCAGAGGCCGGATTCCTGATGCTGTCTGCATTTGTGATGTCGCGCTTTTTTAGGGCAGATGCGGTATGGTTTTCGCTTGTCGTCACGCAGATATTAATGTATATCCTCTACGCAGGGATCATTGCCGTGGAAAGCAGGCGTAATGGTACGCAAGAGATGAGCCTTTGGGATCGGGTTTTGTTACTTCCTTCGACATTTGATGTTCCAGAGGAGGATCGCATTGATTTATCCATCTCATCCAAGGAAGAAGTAGTAAGCCTTTCGAACGATGTTTATAGCTTCTGTGAGTCCCATGGCTGCGACAAGAGAAGAACTTGTCATATGTCGCTTGCAGTTGAAGAGATGGCAGGGAATGTAATACAGCATGGATTTCCACATGATAACAGGAAACACAGTGTGGAGATTCGTGTGTTGAAGAAGGGGGAAGAGTATGTCCTCAGAATACGGGATGACTGTTTCATATTCGATCCCGTAGGTCAGCTTACAATGTATACCGATGAGGATAAGATCCATCACATCGGACTTCGGATGACTATTTATATGTCGAAGGATGTAAGATACACCAGCATATTGAAGCTGAATAATCTCCTTGTGCGGATATAATACTCGTAAATTATTCTATAGTGAGGAGAGTAATCACATGATGGAATTGCGCTTTTCAACATGGCTGAACGAAATCGCCGTGAAATACGGTGATCTCCCGACGATTACATGCGAACAAATGGTTACCTATACTAATGTGCGATTCATGAGAAGGCGAGGGTGAGCATGAAAATTGAAACCGTAAAAACAGAAGTCTTTTCGATGAATTACTGCCGGTTCGGGCAAGGAAAGGCAAAGCTGGTCATCGTCCCGGGGCTTAGTGTTCAGAGTGTCCTGGGTTTTGCCAAAGCCATTGAGAAATCCTACCAGGCGCTTGCAGATGACTTTACAATTTATGTGTTGGATCGTAGAAACGAGCTTCCAGAACCCTACACCGTGCTGGAGATGGCAGAGGACACGGCAATCGCCCTACAGGCGCTTGGACTTGGCTCGGTATGCCTGTTTGGTGCGTCTCAGGGCGGAATGATCGCCATGAAGGTCGCCGCGGATCATCCGGAATTGGTCAAGGGGCTGGTCCTTGGCTCTACATCAGCACAAGTGACTGAAACGCTGTATTGTCAGGTATTTAAAGGCTGGGCGGATATCGCCAGGGCCGGGAACGCGATGGCGCTCTACCTGGTGTTCGGAGAAGCGATTTACCCCACGCTTGTGTTTGAACAATCACGGCAGGTGCTTCTGGAAGCTGCAAAGTCCGTGACTGAGGAGGAGCTATACCGCTTTGCCATCCAGGCGGAGGGTATGAAGGGCTTTGATATCCGGGAGGATTTGAAGAAAATTGCTTGTCCTACACTGGTGCTGGGCTCCAGGGATGATCAGGTTTTGGGCGGAGAGGCGTCTGTACAGATAGCGGAGCGAATACAGGATTGCGAGCTCTATATGTACGACGGCTATGGTCATGCGGTCTATGATCTCGCACCGGATTACAGGGAACGCATGAAGCGGTTTATCTTCAGCAAGCATCTTTATGGTCAAGAGGACGATGGACAGAATCTGTATCAATGATTGCTGCATCGCACCAAGCAGCTCTTTCGCACTCGGGAAGCTTTATTACTCCAAATTTCCGACGCTTCATCATGTGATTTCGAGCTGGGCAAAGCACTCATGGATCACTTCATATCTATAAAAAAGCCATTAACACTACTTGACGAGGCGATTCGATTTGCAGAAAATGCCGAATTTTTTATCATCACCTGCATCTGATATTGGACATTTGTTGGACAGCCTTTGATATCATAAACTAAAACTGGCGGTTCAAGGATGGATTCCTTTCGCCGCCGAACAGGCAGAACAACCCAATGATGCTATCAGCTGAGAGGAGGCTTCCGCATGATCCGGATAGATCAGACAATCACCCGCGCGGATATGATCCGCTGCGCCCTGTGTGCCGACGCCCCCTGCGACAGGGCTTGCGAAAAACTGGCCCCGACGGGATTGCTGCGCTCTGTTTGGTTTTCCAATGAGCAAACAGCGGCGCTGCGGCTGCCGGAGGGAAATCCCTGCCTTACTTGCGGCGCTCCCTGTGAGCAGGCTTGCGTCCGGGCGGGGGAGGTGCCCATCAGGGATTTGGTCAATCGCTTGTATGATCAGGTGAAGCCCGACTGCGAAACGCCGCTGCCGGAAAATGAAGATCGTTTGCAATGTGACCTGTGCGGCATCCCGCTGGAAAATCCCTTCCTGCTTTCTTCCTCCGTGGTGGCCAGCACCTACGATATGTGCGCTCGGGCCTTTGAAGCGGGCTGGGCCGGGGCTTGCTTCAAGACCATCTGCACCCTGGATATTCACGAAGCCTCGCCCCGCTTTTCGGCCATCAGCGGCAGCGACGGCGGCATCATCGGCTTTAAGAACATCGAGCAGCTTTCCGACCACAGCGTGGCGGAGAACATGGAGATCTTCCGCCGACTGAAAAAGAATTACCCCACCAAATTCATCCTGGCCTCCATCATGGGACAAAACGAAGCGGAATGGGGCGAGCTGGCGCGGCTTTGCCAGGAGAACGGCGCGGACGCGGTGGAGCTGAATTTCTCCTGCCCCAACATGGCCGAGGGCGGTCTGGGCAGCGATATCGGGCAGGTGCCGGAACTGGTGGAGCGCTTCACCCGGGCAGCGAAGCAAGCCTGTTCCATTCCTGTGCTGGCCAAGCTGACGCCCAACGTGGCGAATATGAGCCCGGCGGCCGAGGCTGCCAAACGCGGCGGTGCGGATGGCCTTGCTGCCATCAACACCATCAAATCCATCGTGGGCATCAACCCGCACACTTATGTGTCCGCTCCCGCTGTGCACGGACACAGTGCCGTGGGCGGCTACAGCGGCAATGCGGTGAAGCCCATCGCCCTGCGTTTCATCGCGGAGCTGGGCCAGAATCCTGCCTTGCAGGGGATGCATCTGTCCGCCATGGGCGGCATCGAAACCTGGCGAGATGCGCTGGAATTTATCCTGCTGGGGGCGGGCTCCATCCAGGTGACCACCGCCGTGATGCAGTACGGCTATCGGATCATCGACGATCTGAAAGCGGGACTCAACCTGTATCTGACGGAAAAAGGCTTCCATAGCGTCAAGGAAGCGATGGGCTTGGCCCTGGATTCTCTCAGCCCCACCACGGACACCCTGGAGCGGGATACGGTCATCTTCCCGAAGTTCAACCGGGAGCGCTGCATCGGCTGTGGGCGCTGCCAAATCTCTTGCGCGGACGGCGGGCATCAGGCCATCCGGCTGGACGAAAACCGCCATCCCAAGCTGAACGGAAAGCAATGTGTGGGCTGTCACCTGTGCGTGCTGGTGTGCCCCCAGCGGGCCATTATCTCCGGTACTAAACGGATTCATCGCAATCAATAAAAGGAGAGGAACAAGATGAAAAAAATGATCGTGCTATTTCTTCTGGTATTCGTTCTGATCTGCGGCGCTGCCCTGGCGGAGGATGGCCTGCACGCCTCCATCCAGCAAACGGTGGAATCTCCGGAATGGGTCAAGGCGCTGCCCGCCGCTCAGGATGAAAACGTAAAGCAGCTATTCGTCGTGGCCGGATTCAGCATGGACAGCACCGCCGCCAGCATTTCCCTGCATCAGCGGGATGAAAACAGTCAATGGCAGCGCGTCCTTTCCACGCCGGGCTTCGTGGGAAAAAACGGCCTGTGCCTGGACGCTGATCACGTGGAAGGCTGCGGTCAAACGCCCATTGGTACCTATCATTTCACCGCTGCCTTCGGTATCGCGGAAGATCCCGGATGCCAGATGCCCTATCTTCAGGTGGACGACGACATCTACTGGTCCGGCGATTTTGACCGCTCTTACAACGAAATGGTGCGGCTCAGTGAGGTGCCCGAGCTGAATATGGAAAACAGCGAGCACATCGTAGATTACGAATACCAGTATCAGTACTGCCTGAACATCAGCTTCAACGAGGAGGGCACGCCAGGCCGAGGTTCCGCCATCTTCCTGCATTGCCTGGGGCCGGAAAAGCCCTGGACAGGCGGCTGCGTAGCCATCCCGGAAAACATTATGAAGCAGGTGATGCAGCGGGTGCAGTCGGATTGCGTTGTGGTGATCGACACCATGGAAAATCTGAACATCAGCTTTTGATCAAGGAGAAGGATGACGTCTCCATGGAATATCAATGGGACGAAGGATGAATAATAGCACAGAAGATAAATCTGATCCCGGCGAGCAAAGAGGAGTAAATAGATTTAAACAAGTCATACGAGATTCAAAGTACTCTGAACAGATTAAACATAATCTTTTGCTTCCGACAAATGAATTACAGGATAAAAAAGCCATTAATACCACTTGACGAGTCGATTCAATATGCAGAAAATGCCAAATTTATTTTTTAACATTACCGGCATCTGATATTGGACATTTGTTGGACAGCCTTTGATAGATTTACTTCGTATAGGTGCGGCAACGCCTTATACTGGCCATGAGTGAAAAGAATGAAAAAACAATTGTTTGAACACGAGGGAAACGGTTTATGCGCATAAGAATTTATCCGAGCCGGAAAAGGCGAAGGCGGAAGGACTTCCGGCAAAGGTGGCTTTTGCTTGGCAGCGGGCTGCTTTTGTGCGTATGCGTATTTGGACTGGTTCGCTACGGGATGAACGCCTGGCGGTCGGCGCGGATTAACCAGTCGTTTCAGGAGATATACGAAAGTCCGGAGGAGCCCCAGGCTCAGCGCGGCCCGGTCATCCGGCAGTATGATGTGGTATTTTCCAAGGCGAGCGCGGAGAACATCGCCGCGACAACCCAGCCCAAGGTCAGCGATTGGCCGGGGAATCCCGGCATGGTTGTATCGCCGCAGCTCAAAAAGCTCCAACGGCAGAACAAGGACATTGTGGGCTGGCTGTCCATCCCGGAGATGCTTTCCCAGGCTGTTGTGCAAAGGAATAACACTTATTATCTGAAACGGGATTATCTGGGTTACCACAACACAAACGGCGCGCTGTTTTTGGAGGAAAACATTTCCCTCAAAACCCGGCCGGATACCTACATTATTTTCGGCCACAACATGAAAACCGGCGACATGTTCGGCAGTTTGCGATTGTATGAGGACGTGGGCTACTACCGCCGACACGCGGTGATCAATTTCAATGCACTGTATGAGGACGGACAATACGTGGTGTTCGCTATTGCGGACGTGGACACCGTGCAAGGGATGAAGCATTTCGCACCGTTCATGCAGCTTCCTGGCATGGAGGAAAAAGCGCGGGCGGACTGCATTCAAAAGCTGCAAGCGTATTCTCATTTTTCTTCCCCTGTTTCCGTTTCGGCAGACGATCAGCTTCTTTTGCTTGTTACCTGCGAAGGAACGGAGGAAAGCCGCCGCGTCGTAGCGGCGCGAAGGCTGCGGGAGGGTGAAACGGAAGAAACCCTCTCCGCTCTCTTGCGAAACGCGCGAAAGCGGTGAAAATATACATTTTATTCCAACAGGAGGCACCTATGAAAAAGCTCATTTCCGCCCTGCTGGCTTGCATATTCCTATGGCAGGCCATGCCCTTGGACGCCATGGCGGAGGCGCTGAACCCCCTGCCACCAGCCAGGAGCTTTCCGCCGCGGTGGCGATCACGGGCCTTTCCGACGACGCGCCGGGCTACCACAGCGGCATGGACCCCAATTACAGCATGACCGCCTTGCAGTTAACGGGCTGGATCAACGATTTTCAGAAAAATCAGCTGAACTACATCCTGGACAGCTTTGAAAACTACGACGTGGCGCTGTACGACATCAAGGAAAATCATCCCCTGGAATATACAACGCTGAAAAAGAACTACGGCGGCGGCATCGACATGCTGTATGAAGAATACAGCATGGCCAAGGAATGGCAGGACGAAGTGAATTATTACGCCGGCCGCCTGCCCATCCTGGCCGGGGGAATCTACAATATCGCGGAAGCCTTCCAGGGCGAAGAAGCCTTGTCCGAGAGGGATCAGGCGATCTATGCCTATGAAATGCGCGCCAAATGGGAGGAACTCAAGCAGCTGATGGAAGAGGCCGTAGACCGGACCACGGATTGGGACAGGCTGTATACCCATTACGACCGGCTGCTCAATGTGCCCGATCCGGACGCTTCCCATGAGGAAAGCGTTTACTGGCTCATGGATACGATGGATTCCATGCGCAGCCAGGATGGACGCGCCGCCCGCACCATGACCGTCTCCGCCAGCGCGGTTCGGGTGGCCCCGGATCAAACGCTCATGACCCGCCTGGCCCGGCTGTCGCCCATCAGCAGCGCCCTGGCGGACAGCGACCAGAAAATGATCGTCAAAATCCTGGACGATAATAACTTTGGCATCGCCTTGGTATCCGGCAGCACGAAAGTTTCCGGCGCGACGGTGACCATCTATGAAACCGGGAAAGAGGAGCATTCCCAGGAAACGGACGATTCGGGCGCTGTGACCTTTCCCATCCGCGATTTCCAGAATGACGTGGAAGGGGAAACGATGCTGAATATCAAGGTCTCCGCCAAAGGCTACCGCAAGCTGGAGGCCCCCGGCGTATGGCTCAAAAAGGGCGAAGGGCAAACCATTCCGCTCAAAAAGGACGACGGCAAGCCCTACCTGATTTCCTGGTCCTTCTGGGATCACGATTTGCAGGCGTCTACCTACACCGTAATCACCAGCCCGATCAACGACTCCAAGCAGCCCATTGCCCTCAAGGTATCCAGCCCCGCTGATTATCATTTGAAGGTGTACTTTACCGATAAGAGCGGGAACAACCCCGTTGCTGTTGGCGAAAAGGACGGCAAAAAGGGCGAACAGACCTTTACCTTCGAGGGCCAATGGCTCATGAAGGCTCCGGCGGAAGGAAAGCTCTTCGCCGAAATCACCTATAACGGGCAAACGGAAACCTACCAGGCGCAATTGGAGCTGAAAGCCAGCACCCTCAAAAAGCCCCTGGGTGATCCCAACACCAAATTCGTGATGACCCCCGGCTTCCAGATCACGTTGCCCAGCGGCTGGGTGAAGCCCTTTGGCGGCATGACCATCAGCCTCAATCTGCCCCTGGCGGAAAAGTACCAGCTGCGCGGATATTTCGATATCAACGGCAGCGGCGCTTTTACCATGGGCACCACCGTCCTGGGCGACCTGACCAAGAAAATGACAGAAAACTGGAAAACGGAGGATCAGAAGGCGCTGGACAAAGCC
>JAFUFB010000009.1 GCA_017470145.1 Clostridia bacterium
CCACATTATGGAGGAACCCCACTATGAAGAATGAAGTGGGCAAAAGGAAAGGCCCGTGCGCTGCTTCCGGCTGTGCGCCGTCCCTGGTAGGCGCATTGAAACAGTTTCGGGCCGCATTTGGGTATAAGAAAAGCCCGGCGGCTTCCCGCTGGGCTGGTTTATGGTCACAAATATCAAACGTTGTTCAGGTGATCGATTATCTTGGCAATTCTCGCCCGTTCCGGCGTGTTTCCCGCGTATTGCAGGAGATGGTTCAGTTCAGGCAACCCCATGTGCTTTAAAAGCTGATCCAGCTCTTCAAAAGCTTCTTCATCCTCTGTGTCGCTGGCGTACATCTGCAAAGCAACATAATGCTTGCACTCCTCTGTCGGCGCATCATTATAATACGCCGCCCAGTAAGGGTTATCAAGCCACTCTGTGAGCACTTCTTTTACCGCGTCCTGGTTTACCATGAAACATCTCCCCCTCTCATTCAAGCCGTATCGGGTTCAGGTCTTGCCGATATTTCTTGTTCAGCAATGTCCTCCCTGTCGAAGCACTGTAAATTGAGTGCTGATTATGCTTGATCGCGAATTCTTTGGCCGCCCGCTCGTCCTGACATTCAAAACTGACTTCCGGGTTTCCAAAGTAGCCGATGTTTACGCCCGTGGCTCCCAATTCTTTCATGGCAATTGCACACATGGCCGCATAATCCCGATCTGAGTAAGCTCCCAGAGGATCTGTCTCCGTGTTGTTCTGATGGAACGTAACGCAATAACCGCTGGTGACGTTCTTTAGGTTGCCGTTCACATCATAGGTGTTGTAATTCTCAACGCCCGGATGATCCTCAAGAAAGTTCTCGACCTTTCTTCGCACATCCATGTACTTCGGAATTTCTGCTTCGATTTCAGGGTGCTCTGCCACATATCGATCAACATAGGCCTTCGTTGCCTTTGGCCCGCCAATTGCCATGGCTGCTTTTAGACCCTTCCACCCTAAAACACTCTTCCCGGAGGCTGGTTTGTTCTTTTCCGCCTCCTCGGATATATTATAACTTGTGTTCGATGATTTTACAATAGGCTCTGCGTGGAAATTTTCGCCCTCGGAGTGTTTTTTGTTGCTCCGGCTTTCGGATTTGACCTCCGCCATGGTTTTGCCCTTCAAGGCGGCGGGGCCTTTATCCACCCTTCCGCCGGAACCATCGGTGAAATGCACCTTGGCGCCGTTGACGGTACGCCAATTGTCATCCTCCGCATCCCTGGCATTGCGCCGGAATAGGTTTGTCAGCACATCGGCCAGGAAGCTCCTGCGGGGCTTCTCGGGCTGTTTCTGGGCTTTCTCGGCATCCTCTTCCAGGCGCTGCCGGGTTTCCCTAACAATCCGCTTCGCCTCTTCCAGATCCCCGGCGGCCACCGCTTCGGCCACATCGGTCTTCATCCGGGCCAGCATCCGTCGCTGCTCGGCGTTGGGCTTTAGATTCTGCCAGAAGGAATCGGTTTCTTTTGCTCCCACGGCGTCCTCCTGTTTTTCCGTTTCTTTGGCCCCTTTCAGGGCTTTCAGCTTTTCGGTCATCGCTTCCTCGCCCTCACCGCCAGAAGCCCGCTCTGGCTTCACCTGGGGCTTCCTGGGCGGGTTCTGGGGTTTCTGGGGCATCTTCACGATGTTATTCGGCTTTTCTTCCGGTTCCGGCCCTTCCCCAGGTTCTTTTCCTGGCTCATCCTCCGGGGCTTCCGGCCCTTCTGGCATCGGGCCGCCCATCATGCCGCCCATTCCACCCATGGGATCGCCGCCCATCTCGCCGCCGTCCACTTCCTCGTCCGCAGCTTCCACAATCTCGTCCGTGAGGGAAGTCCAAATGCCGATATCCTTGCCATTCTTCCGCATCTCCGTCAGGGCGGTTTTCTGGGATATCAGGCCAGAATTGAAGGCCTCTATCACGGTGCCGGTAATCTGCTGGGCAATGTTGGAACGCTCCGCCGGGGTGGTTACCTGCAAGGGCTCGAACACAATCCGCTGCACTCCGTCCGGGATTTTGCCCCACAGGCTCATGCACATAACGGGCATCAGCTTATCAATGGCAGGCCGCAGGTTCCGCTCTTGGAGCTGGGAAAGCATCTCATAATAGTTTTTCATGTCGCTCTCGCCCGTGGCGTTCATACCCTGGGGAGAACGGCCATAAAGCTTCGTTGCGGGGATTTCCGCCGCGCCAGCCATATCCATCATGAAGGATTCATAGATTTCAGACAGGCCTGAGAAGGAATAGGGGTGCTGCTCATAGCCGTCCTCGCTGCCCATGATCATCATGCCGAAGGAGGTGCGGAAACGGTTTTCCTCATGGATACTGTTCACGATCTGCTGTTTCTGCTTCTCGGTGCCCATGCCCATGACTTCGCCAAAGTCAGCCATTTTCAGCACGCCCACATTGGCCTGGAAAACCAGCTGAGCGATGTTCGCGCTGGTGGCGTTCCGCTTCTGCAATTCCTCATAGACATGCTCCAATTCGGAAGCGCCCCAATAGCTCTCGCTGATCTCCTCGGTAATCGGCAGCATCCGGCCCCGGAACATGAGCAAGCGGGAATGGTGAACTCTCACCGTCTCGTTGGTCTCATTATTCAGGCGCACGGTGTAATACTTCGGATAGCCGAATTCCGGGTCATCCATATCCTCTTCCAGGTCCAGGGAGGGGTCCAGGCCGCTGGTGCGGTCTACCACGATGAGTCCCCGGAAGCACCCCGGCATGAGGTCATCATAATCCAGAGGCTGATCCAACATATCCTCCTGGCCCTTAATCACCATCACCGCCGCCGCACCGCCATACAACCGGGCCCAGCGCAGGGCGTTGGTGATTTCCTGTTTCACGCTGTGCTTCGTTTCCAGCTCCGCCAGCTCATCTATCTTATCCTGATCCAGAGCAGAGGAAACGGAGTACCAGGCGCGGGTCATGTCCTCACAGGGGGTGTCGATAATCCGCTTCGCAATCCAGTTTTCCCGATAGAGCACAGTCAACAGCTCATAGTCTCGGGTGATTGAATTCCGCTGGTAATCATTCGATTCATTCAGGGGGGACGCTTCGCCCAGGAAGGCCGCCTGATTGACATATCCGTCTCGGGCCGCCAGTAAGGACAGGGGCATCGCGCCCTGCTTTTCAGCTTTCGCTTCCTGTGCCTGCCGCTGGGCCGCTCGAATGTTTCTGCGCCGTTTGCTGGACATCTTGCGTCACCTCCTTTGTCTTAGGCCCCAATTCCCTTATCCAGGAGCCTTGCACAGCAGGCCGCACTATCCGGCGCGTCATCATGCTCCGCATCCTGGGTGTAATCCAAAATCTGGGCCACATAATCCGGGTCTGTTCCTTCCAGGAACTTGATGTTTCCCCACCACTTTCTGAGGTAGGTTGAAATCTTGACGTACTTATTCAGCGATTCATGATATCCATGCGGGTAACGGCCCTTCCGCCTGATCTCCTTCTTGAGATAGCCCTTGTCGGCGTTATCCTCCACATTGATAGGATAACAGGCCAGGCGGTCGCAATCCTCAATGATCGCATCCAGTACGGTGTCCACATGCTTCTGCCACAGACGGCCATACATATAAATGGTGTCCCCTACCCGCTTGGCGCAGGTGAAGGCCGTTCCATCCTCGCCGCCATAAGCGGCATCAATATGGGCAATGCCATCCCGGAGCAGCTTCGCATCCTTGAAGAACTCGGGAGATTCACTGAACAGAGCATTCTCTGAAGCGATATGCCGCAACTCATAGTTGGCGGCAAACAGAGAAGGCGCCATATCCCTGCGGAGCTGGGCAATCTTCTCCTCACTAAGCATCCCCGTCCGATGATAATCCCAGATTTCCGGGCGGGGCATAATGGTGAACGCGTCCTCCTTATGCCAGGGAGTGCCGGTGTTGATGATCCGGCCGCCAGGGTTGCGGACATTCTGCAACTCCTGGTATACGCTCTTGGTGTGCTCCCGCTCCGCTTTGGAGATACGGTCCTTCAGGTTGACAATATCGTCCGTAATCACGATATCCGCATGCTTACCGGTCAGAGATCCCGAAATACCCATTCCCAGCAATTGGGAGGCCCCTCGGGGAGCGCTGTAGCAGGAGGTGGTGATTTCGTTCGCCGTGGCTCGGAGAACAATCAATTTGAACCCAGTCAGGGCTTCATACACCTGCTGGAAGATATCCGAATTCAGGATACGATTCACGTTCTTGATGACTTCCGTCACGTCCGTGTCGGTCTTCCGCAGGAAGATGATGTTCTTGCTCCGGTCTCGAACCATCATCAGGGCAATGGCAATGCAGAGGCAGGTGGTCTTATATGATCCACGGTGGGCCTGTAGGGTAAAATCCTCGGTCCCGTTCATCATGTTTACAATCCACTGCTCATGCATCTCATTCAGATTGGAATAGCCCAGGGCCTTCCCCAGGGCCATCGGGTGAGCAATGAACCAGGCCGCTTTTTCCTTCTGCGTCACTTGGCATCGCTCCCGTCTTTTTCCTCCGGCCCGCCCAGCATCGAGAATGCATCATCCAGGGCGGAGTATCCGCTGATCCCCTGTTTAAGCGCTTCCTTCTCGGCTTCCAGCCGTTCCCGCTCCAACAGCACCTTGGGGTCCTGGTTGGTTATCTCCATCCACATCTGAATTGCTCGGGCATCCCCGCGCATAGCTTTCTGCTGTAGGGCTACAAAGGTCAGGAAACCGGCGGTATAAGAGCCGTCCTCCGGGTCAGCGCCCATCTTAATCAGCCCATCTCTCAGGACTGGGGTCAGCACCGGCTTATAGCTCATGATTTCCTCAAGCATCTGCCGGGCCGTCCTGGTTTCCCGCTGAACCTGTTGAGATTTCTTCCCGCCTTTTCGGGCTGTCTCTACCTGTTGTCTGCCTGCTCTAAACCGAGTCGCCTTTCCATTCTCTGGCTTCAAATTGGCGTTGCTTTTTGCTCGGCTTTCAGCAACTTCCTCGGGCGTCTTTCTCTTAGTCGGCAACCGAATCACCCGGCCTTAACCACTGGCGCTCCACCTCTTTGGCGATCCTCGCCATCATCACTGGTGGCACGCTCATTCCGCACACATACTGCGGCGGCTGGTCGATAAAGTCATAATCCTGCGGAAAGGTCTGCACGTTGATGAAATCCTGCTTGCTCATCCCCATGCCATCATACATCCGAAAATAGGAACCGCCGCTGGCGATGGTTCCACACACCTGATCGTCTGACCAAATGTAGTTTGTGAAGCCCTTATACTGTCCAGAAAGTCTCTCGTTGATATCCGCTAATTTCCGGTCCGTCGGCTTCCTGTTATCCAGGAGCATTTTCAGTCTCGAACCTTCTTTCAACGGTACCCCCCCTTCTGACCTGACTTCACCAAACAGAATCGGCTTCTCATGGAAACCGAGCTGAATCTTCGGAAGATCCAAATCATTCCGCTGGGCCAGGAAGAACACTCTCTCCCGCCGCTGGGGAACGCCCATGCTGGCGCCATTCATCAGGAACATCTGGGGCTTATACCCCGCCGCCCGGAAGGCCTTGAAAATCTCATTGACATATCCCTTGGCATTCCCGGCGGTCAGCCCCTTCACGTTTTCGGCAATGACCACCTTGGGTTGTAGCTTCTTCGCAATATCGATAAACCAGAAGAACAGGTCATCTAAGCGCTGCATCTTCTGGCCCTCTCGGAACTGCTTCTCGGTGTTCCAGCCCTTTTCCCGTTCTCCCGCAGAGCTGAACACGCTGCATGGCGGGGAACCGTCCAGGATATCCAGATGGAGCAAATCCTCCGGCAGTTTATCCCGGTCAATAGCTCCGAATTCCCGGACATCCATGTTGTAGTTATACTTGGGGTGGTGGTTCGCCACATACACCTTGTTCATGGCGTGATCAATCTCGCAGTTGCCAATCACGGTGTATCCGGCCAATTTGTATCCCATAGAGGAACCGCCGCCGCAGGAGAAACATGAAAATACTTTGAGGCCATTTTTCTCCACGGCATCCAGGTCCTTGAGATACCACTTCCAGTTATAGCTCACTGAAATGGAACCCGCATTCTGGACATTCATATTCGAAGGCCTCATCTCCGAAATCGTCCTCATCAAATTCCATGCCGGTGTCTACCCGCTCGCTGCGGTCCTTCTGCTCATCCTCGAAGCCGAACTGCAGCATATCGATTTCATCCCCGATGAAATCCATAGCCTCGGTCAGGAGCGGTTCATCCCAAACGGCCATTTCAGCCACCCGGTTATCCACCAGGCGATAAGCCCGAATCTGATCCTCCGTCAGGTCATCTGTGGATACGGTGGGCACTTCATTCAAGCCCAGCTTCCGCGCCGCCAGCAGGCGAGTATGCCCGCACACAATCACGCTGTCATTATCCACCACAATTGGTACCAGGAACCCAAAGGCCTGAATGCTGGCCGCCACCTTATCAATGGCTTTCTGGGTGTCCCGGGGGTTGCGCATATAGGGAATCAGCTCGTCCAGCGATCTGTAAACGACATTCATTCCAGATCACCTTCCTCTTCCGGGTCGTAGCTCTCGGATTCAAAATCCTCAGTGCTATATTCTATGGCTTTCTGGCGCAGAATTCTCGCCCCGCATCTGGGGCAAATCACCCACTGCGGGTCTTTGGTCGCTTTTGCGGCCTTTTCCTTCTTCGGTTTCATATCAAAGCCGAAAACGGACATATCAAAGGCGCCAGCCAGGTCATCCAATTCAGTAGCCAACAGGCCCACATCCCAGGAAGCGAATTCCCCGGTCTTATTATCGGCCAATTGGAAGGCTTTTAGCTGCTTCTTGGTCAGCTTATCCGCCACCACACAGGGCACTTCATCAAGGCCCAGCTCGATTGCGGCCTTGAGGCGGGTATGGCCGGCAGCCACATGCCCTTCCGCATCTATCACGATTGGCACCCGGAAACCGAATTGCCGAATGCTTTCCTTTACACCCGGAACCGCCGCATCATTGCGCCGGGGGTTATCCGGGTCAGGGAGCAAATCGGCCACATGCCAATTTGTGATCTCAATCCTTTCCTGCATTTTTCCCTCCTGATTTTTTCGATGATATAACAAAACCCCACGGCCTCTGCCGCAGGGTTATGTACCTGAGTCAATGGTTATCAATCGAAATCACGGTCAGCACCGTGTAGCCGGCCTCCACCAGCAATTCTCGCATGGCCTTCACCGTTCGCCCGGTTGTCAGGATGTCATCATAGAGAATCACGTTCTTCTCCTCCGGCCAAACATGCATCGTGAACTCCGGGTTTATCCGGTCCCTGTTCTTGCAGGTGGCTACATCGGGATAGAACGGAATCAACAGCTCCCCGGCAATATACTCACATACCGCCGTTGCGAAGTGAAAACCTTCTGCGTGTCTTCTCCTGGGCGTGGTCAGTAAGCACCATCCGCATTCGCTGAGATTTCCTCCACTCATCTCTCGAATGAACTCAATGGCGTTTTCCGCAATAAACGGAACATGCTTCTCTGTTTTGATGCTTTCCAAAGGAATGCCCTTGTTCCCCGTCTTCATAAGACACTGGTAATACTCGCCATTGGCTTTTCTTACCGTCACCTTATCAGTCAGGTCACATTTTTTCTTTGATTCGGCCCAGCGTTTTTCCTTCTTCACATCATCCGCGAAGTCAAAACCAAAATCCAGGTTGCCAAAGTCCAGGCCCATCAGCTCACCCGCCAGCAGATCCTTGTCCCAGGCGGCATATTCTGAGGTCTTGTTATCGATCAATCTGTATTCCTGAATCTGTTCCTCTGAGAGGTTGTCTATCACCACACAGGGAACTTCCTTCAGGCCCAGCTTCTTAGCAGCCTGAAATCTGGTATGACCGTTGATGATCGTTCCATCCGCTGTCACTTGCAGTGGGGAACGAAAGCCGAATTCTTTGATAGAGGCGGCCACCGGATCAATCGCGTCTTTATTTCTTCTCGGATTCTTCTTATAGGGATGAAGCTCGCTCATGCTTTTGTATACAATTTTCTCCTGCATCAGGCTCACCCCCTCACAGAGAACCCAGGGCAAAAATAAAAACCGCGGAAGCAATCCGGCGGTTTCCTTACACCTTTGGTGATTATATTATAGCACCAATTTTTTCGGCTGTCAACGTGCCAAAAACGTGCCAAAAACGTGCCAAAAACGTGCCAAAAACGTGCCAAAAACGTGCCAAAAACGTGCCAAAAACGTGCCAAAAACGTGCCAAATTCGTGCCACGGCATCCCTCTAAGCATTGGAATCATTGGGTTTCAGGACTTGCTCGAAAATCCACGTTTTTCCATACTTTATCAGGGCCTTTGTCAGGATGATTTTTCCAATCCTGGAAATAAACAAATCTCCCACGATGGCTCCCCCGATCATCAGAATCAAAATCTGCCACCATTCCACCTATTTTTCCTCCTTTCACGCCGCCATTTCATAAATCTTTTCCATGGCCCGGTCATAGATTCGCTGCGCAGAGCGCTTCGAACAACTGCCGCCAAATTCCCGACTGAACACATACACGATCTGTGCCCAGGAGCTATCGTTAAAGGTCTTCTCCTGCACCGCCAGCTTTTCCCGATCGCTCAGCCCATTCATCCATTTATCGACGCAGGAAAGCAGGTGGCCGCTGCGCGACAATTCATCCTGGATTGTCGCTATCTCCTCCTCCACCTGCTTCACGAACACACTTACATTGCCCATCGCAATATCCAGTGCTAAATTCCCCACCGGGTCCCCCACGGTGGTTCCGTGGGGCATTCCCGTAATTGCCTGACTCATGGAAACCTGATCCCCGATCATCTGCTGTTTGTTCTCTTCCAGTGCTGCCTGCAGCACCTCCAACTGCCCCCGCAGGTATTCACACCGCGCCAGCGTCGGTTTGTATCTCTTTAGCAGCTCATCCACACGTTCCCGAGTCATCTCAATTCACACTCCCGTAATCACATCAAAAGGGCAGGTCATCCACATCCACTGGCTGCATTCCGCTGGACACATCCGGCACAGCTGCGGCGGTGGTCACTTCGGCCTGGCGGGCCTCCTGGGCTGGCACATAAGCGCCTCCGCTGCTTCCATCGTCCTCGCCCCTGGCGGAGAGGAATTCCACCTCCCTGGCATTGATTTCCAGGCTGGCGCCCACCGACTGATCCTGCCGGGTGAAGGCCCTGGCGCTTACAGGGCCGGTTACACAGACCTTCTTGCCCTTCGAAAGGAACTTCGCGCAGTTTTCGCCCAGCCGGCCCCAGGCAGAGACATTGAAGAAATCCGCTTCTTTGCTGCCGTCCTTGCTGGGGCGATTCACGGCCACGCGAAAATTGCATACAGATTCCCCATCCGTGAAGGACCGCACCTGCGGGTCCGCTGTCAGGTTGCCAATAATGATTGTCTTGTTCATTTCTCCCCTACCTCCGTTTTCTGAATCCTTGCAAAAGGCTCATCCAGGTTGATTTGCAGGCTGGTCTTTTCCAGCACTTCCTCCACCAGCTCTGCGTGCTCAATGGCCCAGACGATTTTCCGATCTACTGCCCGCACGGCCTCAAAACACTGGTCATCGTCAAAGCCAAATTCTTCCTTCAGGGCCAGAATCACCGCTGCATAGCAGCTCTTGGTCACATTCACGCTGCCCTCTCCGTAGCCAGTTTCCCAGCCCTCCCGGTAATTGTTTTCCAAATCCTCCGGCGTAATGCCGTTCTGAACCAGCCGGGCCATCATCTGCTGTTTGCCATAGGTGCGAATCAGCTCCTTATCCCGATCAATCTGACTCCGCATCATCTTCCGCCGCTGCGCCCTGTTCGCCATGGTTCCTTCTCACTCTCCCCTGCTTAGCTTGCTGAATTAAAGGCTCCCATCTTCTTGCGATAAATCGCTATCAGGCTCGGAAAGGGAGCACTGTTCTCACTGCCGCCGAACCGCAACCGCCCCTTAATGAACCTGATTTCCGCCGTTCCCAGGATGTAATCATGGAACCAGCGGGTATCCGTCCGGGAGGGAATCAGCATCACGATCAATTCCGCGTTATTCCGCTCTGCATAGGCCTTCTTGACCCACTTTTCCAGGGCTGTGCCATAGGGCGGGTTGCAGAACACCCTATAACCCCCCAAGGCTGCTGCAGGCCATTCTGTTCCCTGGTGTAGAAATGCTCGCACTTCGCGTTTTCCTCCGTACAGGCCGGGTCCAGGTCGAAATGAAATTCCCGGTCCAGCTTCTCGAAGAATTCCTGAGGCGTGGTCCATTCCATGCTTTTAGAGGTGAACATTCCCTGGTTAATCATGCGCTTACCTCCCTGTGCTGCCGAAGCCGTTATCTCCACGGTCTCCCGCGCCGTCTATGGCGTCCACAATCTCGACAGGCTCATATAGCACAGGCATGACCACCAATTGGCTGATCTTGTCCCCGGCCTTTACTTGGTAACCGTTGCGCCCATGGTTGTGTAGCTTCACCATGACCTCCCCTGTGTAGCCCTGATCGATCAATCCCGTGCTCGTAAGATTGTGATTTACATTCAGCCCGCTCTTGCTCACCAGCAGCCCAGCACAGCCCTCCGGCAGCTCTACATGCACCCCGGTTCCAATAACCGCCGACCCTAAAGCCGGAACGAACATATCTTGCTTAGCCCGCAGGTCCAGCCCCGCGTCCGTCTCATGAGCCCGCTCCGGCGCAAAAGCGCCTTTATCCAACATTGCTTTCATGGTCTTCTCTCCTTCTTTTATATCGCTCCTGCCTCCACCCATCGGAGGAAAATATCTCTTGCTGTGGGGGCGTTACTCGGCGTTGATCCACCATTTGAGCACCGCCCCCACATTCGTTCCAACGCCGCGGATTCCTCGCTTGCGTCTATGAACTCTTTTCCAAGTTTCTTCGCGGCCTCCCGTTGCCGCTCCTGATATTCCGGTTGAAGTACCTTGATATGTCCAGGGTGATTATCAATCATCCGCTGAAAGGCTTTCATATAATTCTCCTTGTACTTCGGCCACCGCTCGAATTCCCGTATCATGTTCTTGCTTCCGGCCAGAGGGCACCCGATGCACCCCAGCCGCTTGAATCCCTCGTCGTATAGGCTGCAATGCTCCACCTTCACCCAATCATTCAGAAATTCCCACACTTCCTCGTCTTCCCAATCCACGATCGGATTCACCATGGTCTTCCGCGTCCGATAACAGCTTTCCACCATCTTCCGGTTTTCATCGTTGTCATCGTTCATAATGACTTCACCATGCTTATTCAGCCGGTAATCGGCTCCCAGGGCATTCGCTTTTTTGATGGTTCCCTTCGTCTTCCCCTGGAATCCAACCACACCGTGGGTATTCTTCCGGTTGGCTGATTCTGCCCACCGCACGCCTGTCACCACAACCCGCCCCGCTCCGCCAGGCTCCTTCAAGCTTGCGCAGCAGTATCGCGCTTTCCTGGTCGGCGGTAATGTGTGTTTGGCAATCAAGCTCCACATGGTCACCGGCTTTCCCTCTTTGTCGTGGGGAATGTCGAAAGAAACATCCGGGTAATTCTTCTTCACAAACCGCACCAACTCTGGAGGATCAACACTGGTCACCGTATAATGCGCGTCGAATTTCACCCCCCCGAGCCTCGCCAGATGGTAGATGCACTGACTATCCTTCCCGCCCGAAAAGCAAAGGTAATAGCCTTCTTCCGGCTCAAAAGACTTCATTCGCCTGATCGCCAGCTCAACCTTGTTCAGCGCCGTTCCATCTGGAAGAATTTGAATCTGTCCTAACAATTTACGCCTCCTTCGGCCACAAAGCTTTATGCTTCTCTTCTACAAACCGTTCCAGTGCGTCATCAAAGTCCCGTTCACAAACAGCCTGACCGCACACCGGGCAGTAGGATGCTTTGTATGTGATATTCACCCGTTCGCCTTCCACAGTGAACGGCACGATCTTGTTCCGGAAGATCACATCAACATCCTTCTCGCATTTATCACACCATCGCACCGGAGCAAACTTGTCAATCTGTGGCATCTGCTTTCATCGCCTCCCATTTGTCGCAGCACGTCTCTCCGTCCACGAAATCAGCCCGGTGCTCACTATCTACATTGACGCATACCAAGGTGAAATCGTCTGACAGCCACTTGCAATTCCCGCAATTCTTTCCCTCCTCCGGCTCCGACTCTTCCTCGTCCATATCCTCAATGGCCTCGATCGCGTCCCGAACGCCGCCGGTCCAGCCGTTGTCCGCCCAGGCGTGCTCATTGCACTGGTCCTTTATCTCTTCCACCGACTTATAGGTTGTTACGCCCAGGATCGCCTCAATCGCCGCCTGCTTGCTGATCATGCCGTTCCTCCTTCCTGCTGCTGGCTTCCGTTCGCCGGCTTATAGGCTCGAAGCTGACCCACCACAGGGTTGAAGAGATATAAATCTCCGCCAACCCTATGAGCCACCTTCTCCGCGTCCTCGCGGCTTCTGGTGCGCCACGCGTCATAGGGATAAGCGCTCCAACGAAATTCCCTCGTTATGATCGTTCTGCCCACCAGGAATTCAGTTCCCCGGCGAACGATCAAACACGTTGAACGTCTCACATCCATCTTCATTCCTCCAAGCCCTGCCTACTGTTTTCCCTCTAAGGCAGCATCGTCAATCTCTACCAGCGGACACCATGGCGGCCGCCCATTACCGTCTTACCAGGGTGACTCCTGGGTATTTCTTTCGCACAAGGTGCTGGCATTATCAAAGTAGCGGCCCCACATACAGGCTTCCGGGCGTCATTTACTCGACCTCCTCTGCTCTGACCAGCTTGGTAAAGACTCTGCCGCACTTCGGACACCAGTTCGGATAGGGGGAGTTTTCCAGCTTCTGATTGAACAATCCCCATTCCGGCTCATATTCCGCTCCACAGTTTCCGCATTCTGCAAACTCCTGTTTATTGCCACAGTTGAAAACAATCAGATCGACATCAACAGCCACTTTTGTATACACCTTCATGGGTTTTCCTCCTTCGCATTGCTTTGATTTATTCCATCAACGTCCCATAGCTGCCATGGTCCCGGTTCCATTTTCGGATTGCCCCTCTGATGGTGTTGGCTGTCGGGCCTCTATAGTGACAGGTTTCACACACCAGGTTATAGCGCTTGAAGCGCTGATCCAGAGAATCGGAGAGTGCAATAATGCTCCCGCAGCAGTCTGGGCAGAAATGGACCTTCGGTTCCAGCTTCCGCCACTTTCGATCTACCCGCTTGTGTCTGCGTTCATACTTCATCGTCTATCCCTCACTCAAATGGTTTGAAATCCTCAATGGTTGTTTTGCTATTCGCTGCGCTGAAAGTAGATGGCGTCGGCACCACGTTCACATAGAGCTGTTTGAGGCTTTGCACGGGTTCCGCTCTTTTTCTTCCTACAATCCATTCCCTCAGGAAGGTTTTGCAATCATCGCACAGGTTCATATACTCCCGCGCATCCGGGCCATTCTTCACTTTCAGGAGCACATAGCCATCAATGGAGGCGTTCTCCGGCACTGACATCTCCTTCTCGCACACGTCACAAAAATACTTAATCATCTTTCCATTCATTTCCGCCGGTTCCCCGGCTATCAAAAACTTGGTTACATCCGTTTTTCTCTTGGGTCATCCATCTATGCTGATTGGCTGGCGGCTTCGTCCTGGCCGGCGGTCTTTATCTCCGCAGGCAGCAGTTCATACTCCTTTCCGGCATAATTCGCGCGATCCCGCCCCTTCACATAAGCCTGCACAAACACTGTCTTCCCGTTCCGATAATGCCGATAATGCCCTCTCACGCCCCAGGCCGGACAGGTGATTTCCGCTTTCTTCCGGTTTACCCTGGAAACCCAGTTCTTTTTCAGGGTATAACTCTTGAACAGCCTTACCTTAGGCGGCGCCTTTTGCTTGGCCCCTCTCCCCTTCTCCTTGGTGGGCTCTTTGGCAATCTTTTCCTCAACATCCATGGAAACATCCCCGAAATGCAGCAGGAAATACGTAAGCCCGATGAAGGTATGCACACACCACTCTGCGTTGGTCATCTCGGCCCCCTCGCCTGCAGGCTGATCCATATACGCCTGGGCCCTGGCTGTCATGGTGGAATCTGGCTTAAATGTCACCTCTGCGTATTCGCCATTCTCTCCCGGCTGATCCAGGACCTTAATCTTGGCGATAAAGGAAACATTCTCCGTCAGCACATCCTCGGCATCCACCGAAATCACCAGCCCATCCTCAAAGGCGTGATAGGTGTAGACCATCGTGTGATCCTGCACCAGGCGGAAGCAGAATTTCCTCAGGGGCAGCTCGTCGTAATTCCACTGGGAAGTCTCGAAGCTGGTTTGCTCCAATAGCTCCTGCATCTTGGCGAATTGCTTTTGATTCATGGTAATGGTGTCGAAGCCCTTGGTGAGCATCGTCTTCCGTTCTTGAATTACTGCCGCCACCAGCGCATCCTTGAAGTTTTCCCGCGGGGAGAACCACACCTCCCCGGGCCTGGTTTCCGTCACATGGAAGGCCCCTGGAAGCCCTCTGGCGCCCTCCGTTACCGCGAACAGAATCGCCAGGAATTCCTCCCCATCCAATTCCTTCCCAGAGATCGTCACCTTGGTTTTCCGCCGCAGCCACTCCATGTTTTTCTTCTCTGCTGGCGGGCGAATGATCACGAATTGGGTCTTATCATCATCCAGCCGCACCCGCATGGTCAGCTTTTCCAGAGCTGGCTTGTTCTGCATGAGCAGGTAATTTTCCGTCATGGCGATGATGTCCACGAAGGCCTTTGTCTCATGGGGGAACGTATATTCCGCGCGAATGGTTTCCCCACTCTGCAGTCGAAAACGGGCGGTCAGCTTGTCCGGGAAAGAAGGATGTCTGATCCATCTGCTGTGGTTCGAAATTGTCCTGATAATCTGCCGCATCTCCTGAGTGTTCAGAATAATGCCGAATTCATTCATGGGGCTTTCTCTCCTTCACTCAAATTTCAATCACCCTGATTCCGTGACGCCAGAGCATCAGCTTTCGCTTGATGATGAATTCCTTGGTTCTCATGCCCTTCACATCTTCCACCACGGTATTTCCGTTCTTCTCCTGATAAACAAAATCCGCGATGTACTTCACCGGGCGTTCAACCACCTTCCCCTGGGTGTCCCGCTGCTGGGGAATCAGCTCATAGGCCACCTGGCACTGTAGATTGCTGATTTCCCCAGCCCGCAGCAGCCATTTCAGCTCCGCATATCTCCGGGCCTCCCTTTGGGAATCGAACATCCTTCCATCCAGCGTCACTTTCCGGTTCCCGTACTTTTGACTCACTCACGCTGCACCTCTAATAGCTCCGTCTTGATGTATCCCACAGAGGTCACGCTCCATTGCAGGTTTTCGGCGTACACCGTGACCACCGTGCCCTTCTTCAGCGTATTCTTTACCTGACCCTCAATGCACCCTCTGGCCCTGGTCTGCTTCTTCAGCACCTTGGCCGGGAGGTTAATCTCCTGGGGCTCGCTCCACCCCAGATAGCCCTTATGCACCCATCCTTCGCCCAGCTCCACGGAGGCATTCACAACGTGAATCCAATCCCCTTTGGTTAGGCCATCCGTTTCCACCGAATCCCCGAAATACAGGTATCCGCCGACATGAGCATTCTTTTTCGGCGCCTCCCGGATACACACATAGCTCTCCGGGTTGCACAGCACCCACATCTGCTCCGTTTCCCCGGCCTGCGCTGCCCCCACTTGCAGCACCAGTGCCAGGATCAGGGCCAGGGTGGCTTCCAGGGCCTTTTTCATCCGGCGAAGGTATTTCCCATAATCGTTTTTCTGATACTGGCTCTTGGTTTTCCGAAGGGCTTCCTCGACCCGGCGAATCTCCGCCTCGATCTTCCCCCGCCGATCGTTGTTGTTCTCTGCACTGTTCTCCATGTTGTCTGTTCTCCTTTCCGGGCGGTTAATACGCCCTATCCCCCGGCATCATGGTCGTAAAAGTCATGTGCGGCTTGTCAAACTTGAGGCTCACCTGGCCGCAACGGCCCTGCCGGTTTTTCTCGATGGTCAAAACCTGCCATTCCGTTTTGTCCCGCTGGCACGCTTCCCAGAATTCATGAGCTGGGGTTCCCGCCTTGGGTTCATCCGGGGCGTAGAGGGTGAGGTAGATATTCGCGTCCTGCTCGATGGCCCCGGAGTCTCGGGAGTCCGACATGCTGGGCTTCCGGCGCAAGGTTCCGTTGGTTCCCTCGCTGCCCCGGTTTAGCTGAGTCAGCGCCAGAATCGGCACCTTTAGCTCCATCGCCAGCAGTTTCAGATCCCGCGAAATCTGCGTCACCTCTTCGTACTTGCTGCCGGTTTTTTCATCCGATCGCATGAGCTGCAAATAGTCCACCACGATCATCTTCAGCCCTTCCTCCCGGATCATCTTCTGAGCTTCCCGGCGAATCTGCATTACCGTCACCGTGTGTTCAGCGAACCGAATCGGAATTTCGCTCACTGCCGGCGCCTGGCCCCACACCGTGGCGAAGTCTTCCGGTTCCAGGCTGTTGTTTTCCAGTTTTTCCACATTCACCCTGGTATATTCCGCCACAACGCGGGCCGCCAGAGCTTCGTCCTCCATTTCCAGCGAAACCACCAGCACCGGCCCGGAGTGGTCCGCCACATGGGCGGCCATGAACAGAGCCAGAGCGGATTTACCAACGGCAGGCCTGGCTCCCAGGTAAATCAATTGCCCCGGTTTAAAGCCCCCTGTGAGGGCGTCCAACCCCGCTATGCCCGTGGATATCCCGCTCTCCTTCTTCTCGTCCAGACGCAGCAGAAGCCGCATCAGAGCGTCCCGGAGGGTGGTTGATTGGCCCGCGTCCGCGTTGTCATTCATCACGGCCAGCAGCTTCTTCACCTGGTCCTCCACGTTCTCGCTCATATCGCCCATCTTGGCAGATACATCGGTGCAGGCCTTGATGAGGTTCCGACGCCTCCGCAGGTCCAGCAGAATCGTTTCATACTGGCCGTAATTCGCCGCCGTAATGGCTAAGCGAGAGGCTTCTATGAGCTCTACGCCGGTATCAAAGCCCAGCTCATGCATGGCGGCGGCGGTGGTTACCAGGTCCGGCTTTCCCCGCCGCTCTACCACCTTCCTAATGCCCTTAAACAGGTTCACAGTGTCAGCATAGGAGAATGTATCCTCCGGCAGGGCAGCCACCTTCTCGGCGGCTTCCTGGGTCAGGAAGGCCATGCCTAAGAGGGTCAGTTCCGCGCTCCGGTTCTGCGGAATCACCATAGGTCATCCCCTCCTATCCGTACACGAAATTAAATTCCTCTTCCCGTTCTCCGGGCCTGGGCATCCCTGCGTTTTTCAGCACCTTGCGCAGATAGCGCATCTTATCCCCGGAAGCCCCGGCGCATTCATCAATGGCGTTCAGCATGGTTTCCAGGCCATACTCGGTATAAAGCTGAACCGCGTCATCCATAATCTTGCTGTTCAGGACGAAACCACAGTATTTCATACGGTCAAAGATGGCGTTATGGTCCCCCGCAATCTGCTCCGCCTCGCCGTCTGGCAAAAATGGCGGCGGCGATGCCTCGCGCGCGGGCGCGCTATTCGTCATCGTCTTCTTATTCTTAGTCGTATTCTTATTCTTGTGCATTTGTCCGACATCTGTCCGACAAATGTCCGACAAAAGTCCGGCATCGGTCGCTTGGGTGCTGCCATCCGTCGGTTGCTCGCCGTCTGGCTCGGGAAATTTGCTCTTGGCTGCGCGAATGCGCTGGTGCTTATCCCAGGTCACGATTTGAAGGTATCTCTCCCCGGAGGCCCAGTAGCTTTTGATCAGCGAAACACGTTCGAGAGTTTCAAACGCTTCGTCGATAGACTTCACTGTCAGGTCTCCCTTACGGGGAAAAAGCTCACTCTTCAATATCGTTGAATCCCGATAAAACCGCCCATAATCATCCGCAGTCACCAATAACCGATAAAAACAAACCTCCTCAAACCAGCTCAGATCGTTGATGGTCTTGCTGTACTTGACAGAATCCTTGATCATCCGCCATGCCATCAATCCCTCACCGCCCTCTGATTCCAGCAGGTCACCGCCTTTCGGACCGCCGGGTTATCCAATTCATTGCGAAGGCCTCCTAAATCATCCAGGTTGATCGCATCCCCCCTCGTTCTTGCTCTGCACACGTTGCATTCCACAAAGTAATAGCGCCGCTGAAAACGGCTGTCGTTATGACCAATGGTCACGTGGGTGCTGCCACAGAATGGACAGCTCTTCAGGGAAATATCCATGGCTCTCTCTTCCTTTCGCTCTCAATCACAGGTAGCTCTTGCCGAAGATCCTCATGAAGGTCTTATGGTCATATTTCGCTTCAAAGGCCCTCTGGCAATCCTGTTTCAATCTCAGGTCAATGCTCTTATCCCGGTCATGCAGGTCGGCGTGGATACTGGCTTTCAGCCACACCCAGCAGCCCCACCGATCGGAGAGCTTCCTGTTCGCGGTTCCCGCGTAAATGTGGTGAAGGTGCAGCCCGGTTTGCACCCCGGTCAGATAACACTCCTTCACCCCGTCAGGCTGTAGCAGGCTGGGCGCTCTCGGCTCTTTCATGTCTCTTCCCCCAATCTTTGACCATTCTTTCCTCCTCCTGCGGAGTAATTGTCGGAATGCCCAGCCCTTCCGCGTCTTGAATCAGGTTATTGATGAACTGGGCCATCTGCGCCGAAGTAAAGTCGCTGCTGCCGAACCAGATCCTTACGTTAGACCAACCTTCCTTGCCGCTGGCCATGCCGCCGTCCAGAATTTCCACCTGCCGGCCCACATGGCCGTATTCCCATTGGGCCCGGAAATAATCCACCGCCAGGGTCTTCATGCCGCAAATCTGGCTTACGCCGCCCATCTCCTTGATGGCGTTGCGATAAACCATTTTCTGGGTCCATTTGACCCAGGGTTCCTTCTGCTGCATCTTCTCCGTAATCTGGTCGATCAATTCCCAGGCATAACGGTTCGCCCGGAGGCTGCGGGGCTCGCTGTACTTGCGAATCTTCACCTCCACGGCGAAATCCTTCAATTCGTCGAACATCTCTCGGGGGTCTTCTGTGGTGGTGTAGGTGACAACATATTTCCCATCCATGGATTTTGTGATGTCACGAAGCTCTGCCTTCATCCGCTTCCCCTCCCCTCTCATGATGCTCATGCATATAAACCAGCTCACTGCCAGGGCCCACGTTCCGATAAAAGAAATCATCGCATTTGGCCCGGCTCAGGTGGGTTCCTAACACTCGATATTCATACACATACTGGCCGTTGGCCTTCTTCTCCTGAATCCGCTGCTGAATCTCCTCGTCGGAATAATTGCTCTCGATCATGTACAGGTCATAATTCGGGGCAAATATGCCGTTCAGGTTCGCCGTGTCCGTGGCATAAAGCATCTTCTCCCCGGCGGGAAAATGCAGCTTATAGCCGCAATTCGGCACATCATGAACCAGGGAAACGGGAATCACCTTCACCATGCCATAGTCATACATCCTATCCGGCTCCAGGAGGTCGATCTGCCCCACTCTGACGCCCAGGTCGAGCAAGGGCTTCATCAGCCAGGAGCAGGCCGCAAAACGCAACAGAGGCCTTTCTGCGGCCATCCTCCGAAGGGTGGAGGGTTTGAAATGGTCACCGTGAATGTGGGTCAGCAGCACCAGCTTGATCCCTTTCAGAAAGGGCTCCACGGCCCGGAAGGAAACCCCGCAATCAATCAACACAGCCCCGTTGATCACCACGGCGTTCCCTTGCGAGCCGGTGGAAATTACCCGATAATCCATTTACAAGTCCGCCAGGTTCACCTGATAGCCAGGAACGATCTGCGGCTCGGGCCGGGGTTCCTGCTGGGGGGGCGGCTGAATCGCTTCCACAGGCTGTGGTTCAATCCGCTCCCCCTCCGGGATGGTGGCGGTGAATTCGCCGTCGCTCATCTGAATCATCCCGGAATCCTTTACATAGCCCTCCTGCATGTCGATGGACATAATGCCCCACTTGGAAATGAGCTGGCGGATCAGCGTCTTTTTCGCCATACCGTCGAAATCCTTGTACCAGTAGGAGGAATATTTCCACATCTCCTTATCCGGCACTTCGCCATTCTGCAGCTTGCGCAAGCCCTCGATGCTGAACGCCATGGAATATTTATCCGCGTGGGCCATGACCTTCTCCCGGCTCCAATAGAGGCATTTACGGAAGCCGTTCAGGTATTCAAAATAGGCCATATAGCCCACCACGGGGGCCGCCTCCCTGGCCTCGTCATCCTCGATAAACTGGAACTTGGGCTGGCCGGTCATGCTGTCCCGGCCCAGATATTCGCCCTCTTTGATCTCCGTGGCCTCGATGTCCCGATACTGCCCGGAACGAATTGCCAACTGAATATAGCCCTTATAGCCCAGCACAAACTGAGCTTTCTTCACGCCGGTCTTCCGGTCATTGAAGGGCACCAGGTAATACTGGCCCAGCTGCGGGGAGGGGGAAAGGTCCAGGCTTTCCCCCAGGAACGCCGCGGAGAGAATGCTGCCGGGGTCGCAATCCTGCAATTGCGGATTCACGGAAACAGCAGAGGTAATGGCGCTGACGAATCGGGCGGCTTTTTTCGGGTCCCGAATGGTCTGGTCAATCAGTTTCTGATAGGTGGTGGTGCTGAGCGCCGCCGAAAACTTGGGCTTCTGGGCCTGAACCGCAACTGCATTAGACATATTCATATCCTCCCTCATTCAAGAATTTCTTCAGCGCCTTTAGCTGGTCCATGGTGCCGGTAACGGTGAAGGTGGTGGTGTACCGCTGAATGGCCTCCGGGGCCCATTCTCCGTGGCTGGCTTCCTGGGGCGCATCCATGGCCACGGGAGCCGCCAGAGGGGCCTCTGGGGCCGCCTGGGGCACGTTCTCCGCCGTCCCCTGCTCCCCGACCTCCGGGGCGCTCTGGGCTGCCGCCGCCAGAATAGCCGCCTGCTTCTCCGCCTCCGCCGCCTTGCGAGCTTCGGCCTCCTCCCGGGCCCGCTTCGCCACCTCAATCTCCTGGTGGCGCCGGCTGACAATCATCATGGCATCCGCCAGGTTGAAGCTCTTGCGATACTCCGTCAAAACCTCGTCCCGCGTCTCCTGGGCGTCGATGGCTTTCAGATCGGAGGCAATCCGGTCCAGGAATTCCGCGGCCCTTTTCTTGAGGCCAGAGAGGCTATCCGAAAGCCCTACCCGAATGCCCGTCTGGGCCAGGGTTACGAAATCCTTTTCCAGCCCCAGGCTTTCCCGGTACTCCTCGAAATAGGCCTGCAGCGCCTCCGCTTTCTGACCCTTCAGCCCGTCCTCTACCTCGCTGATCTTCGTCTTCAGGGCCGCATCCGCTCGGGTGTAGATATCGGCGGCGCATTCCTTATATACCCGCTCAAAATTGTCATAGGGGGCCATGATCCCGGCCTTGACTTCCTTCCGGCGCTTTTCCAGCTCCGTGAATTCCTTATTCAGCTCACTGCGGACCTTTTTCACGTCCTTATAGGTTTCCTCCGTGCACACCAGGGAGAGGGCTGTGTTTACCCGCTCCTCGATGCTGGCCTTGACGGCCTGCAGCTGATCCTCAATCACAGGGAGCTGCTTGATGACGATCAAATCCTGTTCCATTTTGTTTTCCCTCCTCTTGCTTTCTCCAAACCTTTGGGGTATAATCACCCCAGTTGTTTGTTCTCGACAACTGTTCTAAGCCCGCGAGCGCCCCACGCTTGCGGGCGCTTTTTTGTCCTCATTCAGCCACCAGGCCAGCTGCGGCGCCCGGGAGAAATCCGCCTTCTCCTTCGGCTGGGCCAGGGGCACGGCCTTGGGATAATACTGATATCCGCGGGCGTTCTCCGCCGGCACTAACTGGGTGTCCGAATACAGCCCGCCCTGTGGGGCTTCCCAGGAGCTTAACCAGGCAAACAATTTACGCATCCTTCTTTTCCTCCATTCCGGCCAACAGGCCTTGCTCTTTCAGATATTCATTCTGGTGGGCTGATTCATCCCCGCCCCAATTGCCATTGGCGTACCGGTACAGCTTCACGATGTTTGTCCGGGGCCTGTTGGCAATGGGGACGTTGCTCTTTTCCCACTGAATGGCTTCCATCCGAATCGTGCCCTCAGTGGAAATGTAAATGTTCAGGTCGTTCTCCCCTGGAATCAGGTACCGCAGGGATTTTTCCAGCATATCAATCTGCTGCTCAACCCGGCGAATGGCGTTCTCACTCAATGCCATCTTGCTTTCCCTCCTTTCTCTCATTCATAGGCCAGCTCAAACCAGCCGTGCCGGTCCGCGTAATCGAAGGCGTCTACAGAAGTCAGGCAGTTGTTGCAGGCGAAGATATCTCCATCCCTTCCCCGATAGAAGGTGTCCGTGGCCTTGCCACAAATGGGACACAGCACTTCCGGCCCCTCCGGCATCCCAAACATTTCCGTCTCCCGGATTCTCGGATCATCCATGATGTCAAACAATGCCATTTTCTGAATCCTCCTCTCTTATGCTTCCACTCTCTTGCGGGCCGCCGTCTTGGCTCTGTCCGCGGCCTGGGCCTGCTTCCGCAGGGCCTTTTCCTTCGCCAACCGCTCCATCACGATCTCCCGACTTTCCACGGTCCGCCGGTTCTCCCAGGCCTTGAGGTCGCTGGCGAACACCCGAAGGGGCTTCTCCATGTGGTGCATCTCGCGCATGTACCGCCGGGCGGTGCACTGGCTCACGTTGTACAGGGCCGCCACTTCCTTTGAACCGTAAAGCTTTGTTCCGGTCATCTTTTTTTCACCTCCATCCGCTTTCTTTATCAATCGGTGGCAACAGGGCCCTTACCGCCTGCCCGGCGCTCACCATGTCATTCATCAACTGCAGGAGCTTCGCCCTGGTTTCCTCGTTGTCTATGGAGCCATCCGCCGCATCCTGGAAAACCTTCTTCCGGTATTTCTCAATCTGGTCACACACGGCGTAGAGGCTCAATATCGAACCGGGAAGGTCGTATCTGATCGGCTCTGGATGAAAGCGGCCATAGCTGGAAAACTCTGTCCGCATCCATGCGTCCCAGTTCCGAATGTCTCCCAGCTCCTTGCAAATCTGGTACATCGTGTCCGGGTCTGGAACCTGTTTCCCGCTCTCATATCGGAAGATCGTTGATTCATCCACCGAAATCCGGGAGGCCAGCTCCGCCGCGCTGATTTTCCGCGCTTTTCGCCACTCTTTCAGGTCGCTTCCGTCGAAAACTGCCATGGTACTAACCCTCCGAATTGGGTAAGATATTATCGGTACCAGCGAGATTATCCAGTGAACATCCGAGCGCGGAAGCTATTCTGATGAATACATCCAGCCCTGGTGAACACTGCCCATTCTCTACGTCGGAAAGAAAGCCTTGACTGACCCCGACCTGCTGAGCAAGTGCCTGCTGCGTGATCTGCTTTTCTTTTCGAATCTCTCTCAGTCTGAGTTGCATCCCGTTCCCTCCTTTCCATCGGTTACACTCATATTATAGGAACTTCAGATATTTTGTCAATAGGTTCTTGCGATATTTTTTTGCTTGTCAAAAAAATAGGTAACAGCTATAATTTGCACAGGAGGTTTGTCTCATGAGTAACTTGAAAGAGCTTTGCAAACGTGTTGGAATAAAACAGGTTGGGTTAAGTAAAACCCTTGGTGTCAGCCAGAGTGTTATTAGCGATTGGATGAATGACAAAATGTTTCCATCGGTCGAAAACCTCATTGAATTGTCAAATGTTTTAGGCGTCACCGTCGGCTGTATCTTGGGTTTAGAGCCAATCCCTGACGATTATCCAAAGGCAGAAGACAAACGCCCTGCTCACATCAAAAGAGTCGAAGCCTCCACAAAAGCGTCTCTTGCTGAACCGTCTATCACGGCCAACAATCCACCCTTCACCCCGGCCCAGCTTTCCTATATCGAAAACCTGAAAAAGGACATAGCTGCCGAAGTGTTAGACGCCATTAAGGAAGATACATCCTTATCGAAAGAAGCATAGAAAGGCCCGCCAGGCCTCATTTGAAGGTATATAAAGATGAAGGCACGCCATAAGCAGGGGCCATGCTCGATAATTGACATCGAGACACAATCTTATGTTTTATGCAGAAATTGTGCACGTAAAATTAGCATCCTGCAAGCATTAAAGCTGATTCCATTGTTCGATGAAAGAGGATCATCCAAGATTTTATCTTGACATTATAATGTATAGATTATATTATTGAGAGGTGACAGTATGCCCGAAGAAGGAGGAAGGAGAACGATCCCCTTTCCGCAGCATTCGAACGTGGTTATGCACTCCGAATGTCGAGCGGAACTAATCTCGTTGATTCACGAAGGTGAGATACCAGAATTCATTGCCGCCTATGAGCAACGTATCGGATTTCTGAGCCGAAACCTGGGAAAAGAAACGATTTATCATCCGAAGTGGTTTGAAGTGCTGAAAAAGGCGCAAGGGTTGCGATCTGTCCATTTTGTAACGTTTCGTAATCTCAGAATTCTTTATGTGGTGGAAAACAGCAAAGCATTCCTTCTGCTTGCTTTTGAGGAACGCCAGGGGCATAAGAATACGGAGTATTCAAAGTTTATTGACCCGGCCTTAAAGAGGCTGGGAGATAAGGAGAGGATGCTATGAATTCGTCGTTTGTAGATGCACATTCCATCGTGGACTATTACACCAGGCAATTAGAAAAGCCGCTCGAAAACTATGCTGGCTATGTTTCAAGGAAGGCTCTGGACGAGTTTTCTCTTCAACTGGTGAATTACCGCATTGAGCATCAATTGAACCAGACAGAGCTTGCGCAGGAACTGGGCATTACTCAGCCAATGGTTTCTCAATACGAAGCTGGAACGAATAATATTTCTATAAAGCGTCTTTGTGAGCTTTGTGAAAAGATTGGAGTTAGGGTGCAGCTTAGCTATGAAGATGCCCACACACAGCTCTCAAGAGATTCTTACGACCCGTTTATGTGCGCTCTGGATGAAACTAAACTGGATGTAGCTTGATGGATCAGGAGGGATAGCATGAGCGAGAAAAACATTATTTCACCTTTTCAGATATTGGATTGGCGGGTTATTTCTTTCAGTTGCAACAATTTGATTCCTTATATCTCTGACAAGATCGAACATCACTGGACCATAAATGCCCATATCGATCAAGTCAAATCAGAGGGCAACAATCTCCGAGCAATCATACAGATTGTTTTTCATTTTCATGCTGAACAAGATGGTAATGAAATGACAATGAATGGGCAATGCGCTGCCATGTGCGAAATGGATATAGATTCTGTACCAGAGCCAGAGTCTACCTTCCAGAATTTGCTTTCACGCACAGCCATGACCAACAGTCTTGCAAATCTGCGTGTTTTCTTGCTTCAAGCCGGAATACTCCATCAGATGGGTCCTAAGCGCACCATGCTCCCCTTCATCAATCTGAATCATTTCCATTTCGATGAAGACATTTCTTTCACAACCTAATGAGGCCTTGTTGGTTTCTTCCTTTGTCTCTGAATAACAGATTAAAAGAAGTATGGATAGTCAAAGAAAAGGTTTGTGAATTTTACACCATTATAGAAAAAATATTATATAGCCACCACTGGTATACCTACTTCTTCCACTTTGTAAAAAGCCAGCAAACGAGAACAAACAACCATCAAAGGAGAGGAACAAATGGAATCTAAAGGTTACGAAATATTCAGATTTCAAGATATCGTTGCCCAGGGTGGAGCCATTGCTCGCTGTGGGATGATTCTTCCAGAGAATATTGGAGAAGTAGATGCAGAGATACTTCATGAAGCATTTATGCTTTTCAGTGAATACGAAAAGACCCATCCGGTACCAGCGGCGAATCTCAGAACATTCGCTCTTATCGCTTTTGCAGATGGGCATTTTGATATGACTTTGAGTGAATCGGCAATAGGGGAATCTACAACTCTGGCGTTAATTGATCTACATCGGCTACATCGTCAAAAGAGTCCGATAACCAGGGTGGCAGTTGTTCTTGAGGAACTATGTCACGGAATTTATATGGTACCAGATGAGCACGATGTGAAACGACTTGTGATTCAGATGATAAATCAAAAGTATCCTCTACATCGTTTGCACCATCTGTACCCCAAAATGTTTCTGCCGACTGGGGAATCAATAGATCCAAACACCGGCGCCCTTCTTTCATCTTCGTAACCCCTCCAATATGCTTTGCAATCGAATATTTTCTCTTAACTCAATAAGCACTCATATTCCATGGCAATTTTAGCCACTTCTATTATATTCATTTCTTCCATTTTGTGAAGGATCAGGGACGAGAACCAGCAACCATCAAAGGAGCATTTTATGGGCCGTCAAAAGAAACAGCACCTTAAGCAGCGGAAAGATGGACGATATCGCACTAAGTATCACGGTATCCAGTTCATGGGCAACACGGAGGATGAAGCTCTGGCCGCCAGAGAGGCCTTTAAACAGGCAGAATTAGCCGCTGAAATGCGCTCTACCACAGTAGAAGAATACTCGACCAATTGGCTACCGATCGCTCACCCCCAAACCACCATCTCCCCAATTACGTATATTGGCCTGGAGGCCCATATTACGAAGCTGAACCGTGTAATAGGCCAGGTCTTTCTCTCCGAAGTCACCCCGCTCAAAGTCAAGGAAGTCTATTCCACAGAATACGCCGGCCTCTCCAATTCCTACATCCGGGCCGGGAAGCAGCTCTTCTGCGCTATGTTTGACGCTGCTGTATCAGATGGTTATCTGCGCAGCAACCCCGCCAGAGATGTCACCGCAAAGCCACACAAAGGAACCTTTGGCGGTCATCGGGCCATCACCGCCCAGGAGCGGGAATGGATTCTCACCCTCTGCACAGATCACCGAGCTCATGCCGCTGTGATGACCATGCTGTACGCCGGTCTGCGCCCTCAGGAGATGAAGGCCCTCCAAATCGAGCGGTCTGTAGATTTCGAAAATGAAACAATCACCCTGGTAGACTTTGCCCACAAGAGCAACCCCTATGAATATGAAATCACCTCAGAGGGCAAAACCAGCAATGCAGCCAGAACCATTCCCCTCTTTCCTCCCCTGAAAAAGGCTCTAAAAGGAAAGTCTGGTTATCTGATCACCAATGCTAAAGGCGAGCGGGTGAATGTAGAGGCCTGGAAATGTGTGTGGAATTCTTATGTCTTCCACATGGAAAAGGCCATCAACGGCTGCGAAAAGCGCTGGTATGGCAAAACAAGGGAACATAAAGCCATCCTGGCCGCAGGCGGCTCCCTGCCTCCCTGGGTGTCCTTCACGGTCACTCCCTACGATCTGCGCCACTCTTTCTGTACGATGTGCCGAGATAACGGGGTGGAGCTAAACACCTGCGTCCACTGGATGGGCCACGCTGATGCAAAGATGATTATGAAGGTCTATGATGAATTCACAGACACCCGCAGCCAGCGGGAAGCTGAACGGCTAAAGAAACTTCTGGAAGGCGAAAAAGTGCCAGAGAATAAAGAAGAGGGGCAGGAGTAATCCGCCCCTCGTTTTGCACCTCACCCTGCACCCCGTTTTGCACCTTTCTTTTGATTTTTTTGATCGTTTTTGATCGTTTTTTACCTCATTTTCCTCACCAACTATCAGGCAAAGAAAAACCCGGAAGCCTTTATCTCAAGGGCTTCCGGGAAGTGGCTCAGATAGGACTTGAACCTATGACACTCCGGGTATGAACCGAATGCTCTAGCCAGCTGAGCTACTGAGCCATATCGTTGCGGGGGAGGGACTTGAACCCCCGACCTCCGGGTTATGAGCCCGACGAGCTGCCAAACTGCTCCACCCCGCGACATCAAGCGTCGCTTCGAGCGTCGCTTCGAGCGACAAGGGGAATAATACACCTGTTTTCCATCCTTGTCAAGCACTTTTTCGCCTGGCTCTTGACAAAATATGGAAATGGCTATATATCTACAGGGAAGCAAGACCCCTTCTCTCCTTTCACGCATGTCCCACTGAATTCATTTTTACGGATAAAAAAGGAGTTCCCATCATGCCTATTCGATCCCGCTTGATTCATGCCCTCTGGGCCTTGGTGATTTGCACGCTGCTGACTGGTTTTGCCGCCGCGGAGCCTGTCCGACTGATGGTGATCAGCGATATCCATTTTCTGGCCCCTTCGTGTTACGAACAAAGCGAAGGGCTTTTTCTCTCCGTCATGCAGCAAGCGGACGGCAAGATGACTCATTACAGCCGGGAGTTGCTGGAGGGGTTGGTGGAGGAAGTACAGCATCAGCAGCCTGACGCCTTAATCGTCACCGGGGACATCAGCTTCAACGGGGAGTATGCCAGCCACGAGGGACTGGCTGCCGCTTTTGCCCAAATCGAGGAGACCGGCGTCGATGTATGGGTGATCCCGGGCAATCACGACATCAATATTGAGAACACCTGGGCCTTCATCAAATACTCCTATGAGCCCACGCCTAACACCAGCCCGGAAGAATTCGCAGCGCTCTATGCCCCTTTCCTGGGTACAGAGCGGGCAAATGGCGCCAATCTGAGCTATGTAGTACCCCTGCGGGAGGATCTATGGCTGGCCATGTGCGACGCGGCGATCTATGATCCGGAGCCTGCCACCGCGGGATACTACACTACTGGGCACCAGCTGTGGCTGCGAAAGGTGCTGGCCCAGGCAAAGGAAGCCGGCGCCCAGGTCATTACCGCCACCCATCAAAGCGTGGTATCTCACACAGCGTTCCTGCAGGAAGCTATGTCCGTCTGGCGGGGCGAAAACATGGCGGCAGACATGCGAACCAGCGGCAGCAGTCAGCTGAATCTTTCCGGCCATCTACACATCCAGCACATCGCGGAGGACGACGGAATATACGATATCGCCACCGGCGCTTTCTCCGTGCCCCCCTTTACCTACGGGATTATCGAGGTAGACGACGCGGGAGCCATCTCCTATCAGGCGCAGCGCCTCTGCGAGGAGCATTTGCCGGGGCGAGTGGTTGAACAGGCGAAAACCTGGTTCGAGGATGTTCACAACGCTCGCCAGCGGAACAGCCTGGAGGAGCTGGAGATTTCGGAGGAGGAGCGGAAGACGCTGCAGGATTTCACCGCCAGAGTAAATCACGCCTACTTCACCGGCGAACTCGCCAATCCACCCACCCCCTGGGAGGAGGATCCTGCATGGGAGCTAGTGCAAGCTGTACAAAAGAAGTATCCTTCAGCCGCTTATCTGACCAGCCAGATCAATGCGGCGGAGAACCAGCGGGATGCCAGACATTTGGAGCTGCCTGCTCCATAATGGATTTATTTTAGCCCTCCCTTTTCGGGGAGGGCCGATTTTCTGACTTTATTTGGGCAGGCTGATTCCCAGCTCCTTGGCACAATTCACCAGGGTATCCAGGGCATAGATGATTTCCTCGTCCGTATGCTCCGAGATGACATTGAAGCGCAGTCGCGCTTCCCCCCTTGGCACCGCAGGGAACACCGCCGGGGGCACGCAGACGTTTTTATCCCGCATGGCGTTGGACAGCACATAGGCATCCAGATCCTCGCCGATGAGCACGGGGATAATGGCACTCTCCCCTGCCAGGCAGATGTTCAGGCCTCTTTTCTTGGCCTCGTCGCAGAAGAAATGAATATTATGCTGCAACCGCTGCATGATCTCCGGCTCCTGATGCAGCAGCTCAATGGCCTTCCGCACCGCCGCGGCCAGGGGCGGAGAAATACCCACCGAGAAGGCAAAGCCGGGCAGCATATAGCGCATATAGTCGATAATCGCCTGGCTGCCCGCCAGATAGCCACCGCAAGCTCCCAAGCCTTTGGAGAGGGTTCCCATATGGATATCGATATCCCCGGGCTGCAGGTCAAAATACTCATCCACGCCGCCGCCCGTGGGGCCCAGGACGCAGCTGGAGTGAGCTTCATCTACCATGAGGAAGCAGCCATACTTCTTCTTCACCGCCACCAGGGCTGGGATGTCTCCCACATCCCCATCCATGGAATAGGCCCCTTCGGCGATGATCAGCACCTTGCCGAACTTCTCCCGCCGAGTGGACAGGATCCGATCCAGCGCCGCCACATTATTATGGGGAAAGGGCCGGCAGGTAGCTCGGCTCAGCTGGCACCCCTGCCATACGGAATTATGACTCAAGGAATCATAGACGATCAGATCTCCTTCGCCGCAGAAATTGCCCACAAAGGTAACATTGGTGGCGTGGCCACTGACCAGAACCAGGGCGTCGTCTGACCGCTTCCAGCGGGCGATTTCATGCTCCAGTTCACGATACATGGTCTTTTCCCCAGCCAGCAGGCGGCTGCCACTGGCAGATGTGCCATATTGATCGATGGCGGCCTTGGCTGCCTCCGAAACCTCTTTGCGGCCGGACATGCCAACATAATTATAGCTGGCGAAATTCAACTTCCGCACCCCGTCCACCAGGGACGTGTCCGTCAGGGCAGAATCATGCCGAATAAAGTAAGGATCCCGGTTGCCCGTGGCGGCCACCATCTCCTCCCGCCGGGCTGCGAATTCCTGAAACTCCGGGGAATCTTCAAAACGGGTAATGGGCTGCATGGTCCATTCCTCCTCTCTCTCTCAGGCGGAAAAACCGTCATCCCCTTTATTATACGGGTTTTGATACTTAAAAGCAACATGCGGCGCAAGCGCTCCATCGGTATAGCTGTCTCCGTTTGACCAAAGATTGACCAGATTTCGCCAGAGGTCGATCCAAAATACAACACAAATACAATATTCTCTCTTGACAGAGGCTCCCCTTTCAGGTTATCCTTCTCCCAACCGTTGAAGCGGAAGGAAAGCGATGCTGGAGCCTGCAGAGAGTCCGGGCTGGTGGAATCCGGATGGTGATCGGGTCGTTATGATGGGCCGCGGAGGGCATGGTCAAAGGCGTTTTCCCGCCGAGTATTCCATGACGCCAGGGGCGCGACAGTCCCCGGGGGTATGATCGTATCCCGTCAAGGGCGCGGCCTTTTCGCCGCGAAGCAGGGTGGCACCGCGGATCAATGATTTTTCATCGTTCATTCGTCCCTGGCAGAGATTTTTCTGCCAGGGATTTTTATGTTTTCCGCAAAGGAGGAAAAGAAGATGGAGCTATTTCCCAGCCTGGAGGTCATCCAGGAATACGCTAAGAAGAAGGAATATCACCTCTTCCCGGTCTACACGGAGCTGCTGGCAGACATCCGGACGCCCATTCAGGTGCTGCGGGCGCTGAAGAATGTCTCCCGCCATTGCTACCTTCTGGAATCGGTGGAGGAGCATGAAAAATGGGGCCGATACACCTTCCTGGGCTATGATCCTACCATGATCATTACCTGCACCAATGGGGAGCTGCGGCTGGGCAGCGTCAAGCTGCAGACCCAGGACCCCAACCAATACATCCGCCAGGTACTGTCCGAGCACCGCAGCCCTCGCCTGCCCCAGATGCCGCCCTTTACCGGCGGGCTGGTGGGGTATTTTTCCTATGACTATCTGAAATACGCCGAGCCCTCCCTGCACCTGGACGCGGAGGACACGGAGCATTTCCGGGATGTAGACCTGATGCTGTTCGAAAAGGTGATCTGCTTTGACCACTACCGCCAGAAGATTCTGCTGATCACCAATGTGCACCTGGATGACCCAGAGACGGATTATCATCGCGCAGCCCTGGATCTGGCCCAGATGAAGGAGCTGGTGACCCACGGGGCGCTGAAGGAGGAAACGCCGGGCCGGCTGAAGAGTGACTTCCAGCCCTTCTTCCCCCGGGAAAAGTTCTGCGGAATGATCGAGCGGGCGAAGCATCACATCCGGGAGGGGGATATCTTCCAGATCGTGCTTTCCAACCGGCTGGAGGCGGAATACGAAGGGAGCCTGCTGGACGCCTATCGCGTGCTGCGGACCCGGAACCCCTCCCCCTATATGTTCTATTTCTCCGGCACGGATGTGGAGGTAGCTGGCGCTTCGCCGGAAACCCTGGTGAAGCTGGAAAACGGCATCCTGCACACCTTTCCCCTAGCGGGCACCCGGCCACGGGGCGCCACGCCGGAGGAGGACGAGGCCCTGGAAAAAGAGCTGCTGGCAGACCCGAAGGAGCTGGCAGAGCACAACATGCTGGTGGACCTGGGGCGGAATGACATCGGAAAGATCAGCAAATTCGGCACGGTGCAGGTGGAAAAGCTGCACTCCATCGAGCGCTATTCCCACGTGATGCACATCGGATCCACCGTTCGCGGGGAGATTCGGGAGGACAAGGACGCCCTGGACGCCATCGACGCCATCCTGCCAGCGGGAACCCTTTCCGGCGCGCCGAAGATTCGCGCCTGCCAACTGATCAACGATTTGGAGGATAACAAGCGGGGCATCTACGGCGGGGCCATTGGATACCTGGATTTCACGGGAAATTTAGATACCTGCATCGCCATCCGCATCGCCTACCTGAAGAACGGCAAGGTGTTCGTCCGTTCTGGCGCGGGCATCGTGGCAGATTCGGTGCCGGAAAAGGAATATCAGGAATGTCTGCACAAGGCCGCCGCGGTCATCGGCGCCCTGAAGGACGCGGCAAAGGAGGCGGAATAAGTCATGATCGTGCTGATTGACAACTACGACAGCTTTTCCTACAACCTGTATCAGCTGGTGGGATCCATCAATCCGGACATCCGGGTACTGCGGAACGACGCCCTCTCCGTGGCGGAGGTGGCGGAGCTGCACCCGGAGGCCATTATTCTTTCCCCCGGCCCCGGGCGCCCGGAGGACGCGGGCATCTGCGTCCAGGCGGCGAAGGAGCTAGGGCAGAGCATTCCTCTGCTGGGGGTCTGCCTGGGGCATCAGGCCATCTGCACGGCCTTCGGCGCCACGGTATCCTATGCCCGCCAGCTGATGCACGGCAAGCAGAGTGAAACCAGCTTTGACGCCGCCAGTCCGTTGTTTCAGGGGCTGCCAACTCAGGCGCCGGTGGCGCGGTATCACTCCCTGGCGGTGCTGGAAAACACCCTGCCGGCCTGTCTGCGGGTTACAGCCCGGACGATGGATGGAGAGGTGATGGCCGTGGAGCATACGGAGTATCCTATCTTCGGGCTGCAGTTTCATCCAGAATCCATCATGACGCCGGATGGAAAGACGATTCTGCGGAATTTTCTTGACCTGGCCAAAGAGAGGGGCAGTCAATCCTGACTGCCCCTACGCGCGGTATGCTTTTTCTGCTCCCCCGCTTCGCGGGGGACTCCCTGCATTTTCTATCCCCCGCTCCGCGTGGGACATCGCCCTGAATTTTCTTTCCCCCGCTTCGCGGGGGATCTTTTATTTTGCATTACTGCTTCAGCAGCGCTTTGTTTTCGTACATCAGACCGTCCGCTCGCTCGAAAACCTGGGTCACGGCTATATCCATCCCCAGCACAAACTCCGACAGGCCGGAGGCGATGACTACCTTGCCGTTTTTCTGGTTTTCCTTCACCTGGGCCTCCATCTGCCGATGCAGCTGATAGCGATGCTCATAATCCTCCCCGGTCATGACCACCACGAATTCATCTCCGCCCACGCGATACACAGGGCTATGAGCCCAAATATGGCAGATCAGGGAAGAGGCGCTGCGGATATAGGCATCGCCCTCGATGTGACCCAGATTGTCGTTAATAGTCTTCAGTCCATTGACATCGCACACCAGGATGGCGAAGCGCTGAATCTCATTCCCATCAATCTGGCCCTGCAGCTTGGCCTCCATTTCCTTATAGGCTGCCTTGTTCTTGACGCCGGTCAGCTCATCCCGGTATGCCTTTACGTTCGCTACCTGCAGCTCCTGCTGGACCTTCTGTTCCCGCCGGACCTCCTGATCCACATTCATGACGCCGATGATCAGATGCTTGTTGTCATTGGCCCAAATGATGCTCATACGGGCATACTGGGGGCCATCCGGCATCATCACCCGATAGGTATGGAAGATCATGTGCTTCCCGGCCAGCGTCTGAATCAGGGTGGGCTTGGTGATGATCCGCTTGAAGGCCTCCCGGTCCTCCGGATGGATCACCCTGTCCGTATTTTCCAGGGAGATGCGGAAGAAATCGTCCCCCGCGGGCTGAATCGCCAGGTTCTTATACACATCGGTGGAGGTGAACTCCACGTAATGGTCCGTCAACATGTCCACATAATAGATGGTGTCATACTGGTTGGCCAGGCTCTCGGCGATCTGGGAGAAAATGGCGTTCTCCTCGATCATCTTTTTCATGGCGTTTTCCCGCTGAATTTCGTTGTCGATATTCATGACACCCATGATCAGGTGCTTATGATCGTTGGCCCAGAAAACCGTCATCCAGGTATAACCGCTCCCCTCGCCCATCATCAGCTGATAGGTCATGGAGAAGGAGCCATTCTCCTGCAGCTTCTGCAGCATGGTCCGCTTATCCAGGGCGTCGAACAGCCGCTCCCGATCCTCCGGCCGGGCGATCATGCTGACATTGCGCTGGGAGGTGCCGAAGAAATCGCTGCCAGTGGGGCTGATGTTGAATTCCTTATATTCGTCAGTGGACACAAATTCGATATATTCGTCCGTCTCGGTGTCGATATAATAGATCATGCCATACTGGTTGGCCAGACTCTCGGCGATGTGGGTAAACACCTGGTTCTTTTTCGACATGGCCTTCAGCTCATTCTGGTTCTTGACTTCCTCATCGATGTTATCCACGGCCACGATTAGGTTTTCCCGATTGTCTGTTTGGACGGCAATGAGGCGTACATAGTGGGCTTCGCCGTTGAGCATCAGGCGATATTCCAGCTGAAACCGGCGACCATTTTCCGTCTTGGCGAGGATATTTTTCCGGGTGAATTTCTGAATCAGAATCTGCTGATCCTCCGGATGCACCACCCGCAGGGAATTCTTCCGGGATTCATTGAAGAAATCATCCCCCTCCGGGGGCACTTCCAGATCCTTATAGGCATTGGTGGCGCTATATTCCACATAATGCTCCGTGGCCAGGTCCACATAATAGATGGTAGCATAGCGATTGGCCAGGGTTTTCGCGATGGCGTTATAGGTCTTGGTGGCCATCTCCGTCCGCACGGTTTTATCCACATTCAGCACGCCCAGGATGATGCAATCCTCCTCCCCGGAGGCGTTGTGCATAATGCGCATGGTGTGATACACGGGCTTGCCGTCGATCATCAGTCGATAGACCACGGAGATGGTGTCGTTATCCCGAAACTTCTGCAGCAGCGTATCCCGGGTCAACAGCTCGGACACCATGTCCCAATCGTCCGGATGGATCACCAGCCGGATATCCCGCCGGCAATCCGCGAAGAAATCCTCCCCGGAGGCCTGCAGCTCAAGATTTTTGTAGCCCTGATTGGTGCTGTAGCACTGGTAATGGCTGGTTTCCACGTCGATATAATACACGCTGGAATAATCAATCATCAGCGCCATGGCCACATGGGAGATGATGCTATTGCTGTTCATTCCGGTTCCCCTTTCGCCGTTCCCGATAGAGAGAATTGAAATATCGAAAAATGCTTGCTTTCTTCCCTCGGCGGATATTCTACCATGATTGGGGATATTTGACTATATTTTGTCAAAAAAGTTTTATAAAGAGGATTCTCGGTTTTTCTGTCAAAATAAGTATAGCAAGGAATTCCACTTTTGGAGGAGGATTGATCCCAATGAAAATTTATTCCGTTTCTGATCCTGAATTCGCCCCCTATGGCAAGGTGCTTCCTGGATATGACACCGCGGAGCTGCTGGCCGCCATGGAAGCCATTCCCCTGCCCGAAGCGGGAACAGCCTATGAGCCCGGCATCGCCTCTCTAGAGGCCTGCCGCATCTTCTCCTGCCTGCAGGATCGGGCTTATGGCGGCATGCCTGTGCAGCTGGGCATGTGCTGGGGACATAACACGAAGCTGAACTGCCTGGAGTATCACCGGGATAGCGAGCTGAACATTGGCACGGGGGATTTCGTGCTCCTGCTGGCGAAGGCGGAGGATATCATCGATGGCGAGCTGGATACCGCCAAGGTGAAGGCCTTCCGGGTGCCCGCCGGCGTGGTGGTGGAGGTATACGAAACCTCCCTGCATTACGCTCCCTGCCAGGTGGACGACAGCGGCTTCCGGGTGGCGGTGGTATTGCCCCGGGGGACCAATACGGACAAGCCGGAGATCACCCCTCAGAACGAGGAGGATAAATGGCTCTGGGCCCGGAATAAGTGGCTCCTGGCCCATCCGGACAGCAGCGAAGCCGCCGACGGGGCCTATGTAGGCCTGATGGGCGAAAACATCGATATCGCCTAAGGAAACGCTGAATTATTTATCATCAGCGAAAGTGCATATTGCTTACTTCGTGGATTTTCAAGAGTTTTCTGGCTTCCCCGCTCCGCGGGGAAGCCAGAATTAGCTTTTCCCTAAGGAAATGCTGAATTGATTCAACTGCCCCCTCCGGAGGCGGTTTTCTGCATGTGTTTATTTCAGCCCTCCCTCCGGAACAGCTTTTGTATGCAAGTTGACCCTCCCCTTTAGGGGGAGGGCCGTTTCATGCCTGCTTATGCGTCCCGCACGGAAAAATCGAAATAGGTATCCGGATATGGCTCCTGATCCAGGGTAAAATGCCACCATTCCTCTGCCAGGGGGCGGAAGCCATGGCGCACCATCATTTCCCGCAGCAGGGCCCGATGGGCCTGCTGATCCAAGGTCAGACCTTCAAAAGCATAATGGCTTCTTGGTCCAAAGAAATCGAAGCAGCCACCCATGTCCAGCTCCTGCTGGTTTCTCATGTCCCACAGGGTCAGATCCACCGTACTCCCCCGGCTGTGACCGGAATGCCGGGCTAAATAGCCTCCTGGGATGATTTCCTTCTTCGCCAGGTCAGGATAGAAATATTCCTTCATCCGGATATTTTCCTCCTGCTCCGCCCAGCGCATGAAATGGTCCACCGCCCGCTGGGGGCGATAGGCGTCGAAGACCTTCAGCCGATACCCCTGGCGGAGCGCTTCCTGGCTCACACCCGTCAGGGCTTCCGCCGCCTGCCAGGTCAGCAATGCAACGGGCTGCTCATAGCCTTCAATTCGTTCTCCAACGAAATTAAAAGTAGAATAATACCGGATGTCCAGCATGACCTCGGGAATCACGTCACTGACGACCACGAACCCTTCCCGATTCTCTGAAAACTGCATTTTTCTTCGCCTCCTGACGATTTTTTGAAGCAAGGCCCGGCCCTTTCGAAGAAAAAAACTGGAGAGCCGAAGCTCTCCAGCAGAATTGCAAGGACGCATTAACGCTTGCTGAACTGAGGCGCCCGACGAGCAGCCTTCAAACCGTACTTCTTCCGCTCCTTCATACGAGGATCGCGGGTCAGGAAGCCAGCCTTCTTCAGGGCGGGACGCAGATCAGGATCAGACTTCACCAACGCACGGCTGATGCCATGACGGATGGCGCCTGCCTGGCCAGTCAGACCGCCTCCGTTGACGTTCACCAGGACGTCGAACTTGCCATTGTTGGTCAGCACCAGGGGCTGACGCACGGTCATCTTCAGGGTTTCGAGACCGAAATAATTGTCGATATCACGCTTGTTGATGGTAATCTTTCCATCGCCGGCAACCAGACGGACGCGGGCAACGGCCTTCTTACGGCGGCCAACAGCGCTGTATTCTACCTTAGCCATTGTTGTAAATTACTCCTTTCCGCGTCACTTCAGGGTCAGCTTTTCAGGCTTCTGAGCGGCCTGCTCGAACTGATCCCCGGCGTAGATCTTCAGCTTCTTCGCCATCTGGCGGCCCAGGGGGCCCTTGGGCAGCATGCCCACCACCGCATGGCGCACAGCCAGCTCCGGCTTTTCGGCCAGCAGCTTGCGATACTTGGTTTCCTTCAGGCCGCCAGCGTATCCGCTGTGGTGATAATAAATCTTCTGATCCAGCTTCTTGCCAGTCAGTACGACTTTATCGGCGTTGATGATGATGACATAGTCACCGGTATCTACATTGGGCGTGTAGATGGGCTTATTCTTGCCGCGCAGGATGTTCGCCACCTGGCTGGCCAGACGACCCAGCACCAGACCCTCCGCGTCCACGACGTACCACTTACGCTCGATGTCCGCGGTCTTCGGCACAAACGTCTTCAAAGGTTTCCCTCCTCAAAATGATTCTCAATAATCCCCAGCCGTGATGGTCGCACGTCCAGGCTGATGTACAAAAGCTACCGGGGCTAGCGGAGCTATTGATACCAAACGCTATTGTATCTCAATTCCTGCCTCGCGTCAATAGTTTTTTTACATGAATTCCCGCGGTTTTCCAATAGATCAGGCAGAGGGCGCCGTATACCATCATTCCCGCCGCCACCTGGACTCCCAGGCCCAGCCATCCGCCCCAGGGGATCTGCCTGCCAACCCCTCGGACGCACAGCAGCATGGCCGTGCCGATGACTGCGTAAACGGCAACATAGCCCAGGAAGCGCTTGTAGGGCAGCTCCTTCCGCAGCAAGAGGAACTGCACCACTGGCACCGTCATTTCCGCCATGAGGGTTCCGATGACCGCGCCCATGCTCTGCAGCCGGGGGATCAGCAGGGCGTTGACCACCAGATTCACCACCGCACCACTGCAAACGCTGCGGACGAAGATGGTATCCCGTCCCTGGGGTAGCACCCACTGGGTGCGGACCACATTGGCGAAGCCAATCATGATGAGAGTAAAGGCCAAGGGGGCCATGAGGGTGCCGGAATAGGCGAAGTCCTTGCCATAAAAGAGGGGGGCAAAGCGATCCGCCACCGCCGCAACGCCGAAGGCCATGGCGCTGACCATACAGAGGATCAGATTCATGCTCAGGTCGATGTGGTGCTTGATCTCCTCTGTCCTCCCCTGCTTCTGCATATGGCTAATCTTCGGCATCATGACGGTACCGATAGCGGAGATAAAGCCGGAGAGGCAATAGATGATTTTCTCCGCGTTTTCGTAGAGGCCGTTTTGCTCCAGCCCGGCGATGGCGCTGACCATGACCTTATCCATGGTTCGATAAACATTCACCGCCAGAACAGAGATAAACAGCAAGGCGCAGGGGGCCAGATGCCTCAGGCTCTCCCGCAGGGGAACGGGGGTATATTTCACCTTCCCCCGCAGGCCGGGGACACAGCTGAGATTGCCCAGGAGGGTGGCCAGGCTCCAGACCAAGCCGTAGATCCAAAGGTCGCTCTTCTGCTTCACGAAGATGAAGACGCAGACCGCCGCGGCGCTTTTGACGAAGGTATTGCGCAGGGCGATGGGGCGGAAGATGTCCAGGCCCATGAGGCACCAGTCGAAGCTGACCAGGCAGCTGACGCTCATGAGGGTCAGGTGGAAGGCGATTTGTTGCTCCTCGCCGGCGACGAGGAAGACATAGCCCAGCCAGGCCAGGAGAGTCAGGCCGGCAACCAGCAGCTGCATCTGCCAGATGGCGGAGAATGTGCGGTTAAGGGTATTTTGGTCGTCTCGGACCCGGGCGATGGCTCGAACGCCATAGTCGTTGAGACCTAACATGGCCAGGAGGCAGAAGATGTAGCTGATGTTCCAGGCGGTGTGGTAAAGCCCCACACCCTCCGGTCCAACAGCACGCGAAAGGTATGGGGCAGTAACAAGTGGAAGAAGTACAGAAAAGAGGCGATAAGCTATGTTGTACATCGCGTTCTTTTTAGTACTTGCCATGATTTTCTCCTTACAGATGCAACAGCGCTTTCGCTATGCCGAAATAGACCAGCAGGCTCAGAGCGTCGACGATGGTGGTGATGAAGGGGCTGGCCATTACGGCGGGATCGAAGCCCAGCTTTTTGGCCAGCATGGGGAGGCTGCAGCCCACTATTTTGGCACAGAGGATGGTGATGGCCATGGTGAGGCAGACCACCATCGCGACGAGGACGGTGATTTCCTCGTTGCCCAGCATCAGCCGGTCCACCAGCATGATCTTGCCGAAGCAGAGGACCGCCAGGGCCAGGCCGCACATGACGGCGGTACGAATTTCTTTCCAGATGACCTTGGGCAGGTCCCGGAATTCCAGCTCGTTCAGGCTGAGGGCACGGATAATGGTAACGGAGCTCTGGGAGCCGGAGTTACCCCCGGTGTCCATCAGCATGGGGATGAAGGCGGTCAGGGCCACCTGGGCTGCCAGGGCTTCCTCGAAGCTGGTAATGATGAGGCCAGTGAAGGTAGCGGAGACCATCAACAGGGCCAACCAGGGAATCCGATGCTTGAACAGATCCCAGGGGCTGGAACGGAGATAGGTCTTATCGCTGGGGGTCATACCAGCCATGATTTCCATGTCCTCGGTGGTCTCATCCTCCATGACGTCCATGGCGTCATCGAAGGTGACGATACCGACCATGCGGTTGTCCCCATCCACCACGGGAATGGCCAGCAGGTTGTATTTACTCATCATGCGGGCCACTTCTTCCTGGTCCGTATGGGTGGTGACGGTGATCAGGTTATCGCCGGAATCCATGACGCTGTCGATGGTCTGCATATCGCTGGGGGCCAGCAGCAGATCCTTCACCGTCACCATGCCGATCAGCAGGCGATTCTTCAACACATAGCAGGTATAGATGGTTTCCTTATCCACGCCGGTCTGCCGGATGCGCAGGATAGCGTCCCCCACCGTCATGTTCGGATTCAGGCTGACATATTCCGTGGTCATGACCGACCCGGCTGAATTCTCCGGATACTGGAGAATCTCGTTGATCTCCTTGCGCATCTGGGGATCGCTCTGGGCCAGAATCCGCTGGACCACATTGGCCGGCATCTCCTCGACGATGTCCACCGCGTCGTCCACATACAGCTCGTCCATCACCTGCTTCAGCTCGCTATCGCTAATGCCCTTGATGAGGGCTTCCTGCTCCTCGCTTTCCATTTCGACAAAGCTTTCCGCCGCCAGCTCCTTGGGCAGCAAGCGGAAAAGCAGGGGCAGCTGTTCCGGGTTCAGGCCATTGAACACCGCGGCAATATCCGCGGGGTTCATAGTAATCAAGATATCCCGAATGGTGGTATACTTTTTTTCAGAGAGTAACACCTGCAAGGTGTTTTCTACGGTTACATTATGCTCCGCCATGCTTTTTCCTCCTCTTCTTGATAAAATAATGAGGAATCCCTCTCGGGAAACCCTTTCGCTCCGCCCGAAGGCAGAACCATGGGTAGCCGGCTCACGGTCTTAAAAAAGGTGAATTTAGTCACACAAAAATGGCGCTAAAGACTGATCCGTTTGCGCCTGTGAAAAAACCCGCCTCGCGACGAAGAAAAATATTATTCCGGGATCGGGAACGTCATGCCGCCCCAGCCCCGCCGTCTTCGCCCGACCGGTGTGCCGCTGCTACTCCCAGCGTCCATGACATTCCCTCCTTCTTTTTCCAAATTCAAAGGGGTTACAACCGAAAAGATTATACATTCGAAATCCGGGAGAAGTCAATCACTTTTTTCGAAAATCCATGGTGGATGTAAGGGCTTTTCGGGCACGAAAAAAGCCCCTTTCTCGAAAGAACAAGGGGCTGAATCATTCAGGAAAGCATCACTGCCGGGATTCCAGAATCGTGCGGATAAATTCCTTCGTCCGGGGATGGGTGGGGTTAGCGAAGAATTCCTTGGAGGGGCCGTTTTCGATGACGTTGCCCCCTTCCATGAAGAGAACCTTGTTGGACACATTCCGGGCGAAATCCATCTCGTGGGTCACCACCAGCATGGTCATGCCATCTTCTGCCAACTGCCGCATGACGGCCAGCACCTCCCCGATTAATTCCGGGTCCAAGGCGCTGGTGGGCTCGTCGAAATAGATGATCTCCGGGCTGGAGGCCAGGGCCCGGGCGATGGCGACCCGCTGCTGCTGGCCGCCGGAGAGCTGATTGGGATAGCTGGTTAGCCGATCCGCCATGCCCACCTTCCGCAGCATGGTTTCCGCGATGTCCCGGGCTTCCGCCTTGTTCATCCGGGCGCCGACGGTAAGCCCCAGGGTCACATTCTGCAGGACGGTTTTGTTCAGGAACAGATTATAGTTCTGGAAAACGAAGGCGGTCTTTTTCCGAATGCGGGCAATCTCCTGCCGGGAGGCCGCCCCCAGATCGAAGGTTTCCCCATCGAAAATCATGGTACCCTTGTCCGCCCGCTCCAGGAAGTTCAGGCAGCGGAGGAAGGTGGTTTTTCCTGAGCCGCTGGGCCCCAGGATGGCTACCACGTCGCCTTTTTCCACCTGCAGGTCGATGCCCTTCAGGACGTCCGTCTCGTTGAACTTCTTATGTACGTTTTGAATATCCAGCATCATTTCCGCGTCCCTCCATAGCTGGCCAGCTTCTTTTCGCCCTTATGCTGCAGCCAGGTCAGAATGGTGCAGAAGGCCAGATAGATCACAGCCACTTCGCTGTAGAGCCCCAGAGATTCATACACCCGACCGTTGATGACCTGGGCCTGACGGAACATCTCCATGACAGTAATGGTGGCGGCCATGCTGGTACCCTTCAGCATGGAGATAAGGCTATTACTCAGGGCGGGGAAAGCGGTGCGGAAGGCCTGGGGCAGCACCACATGGGCCATGATCTGCAGATAGTTCATGCCGACGCAGTATCCGGCCTCCACCTGTCCTGTGGAGACGCTCTCCAGGGCGCCACGCATGGTTTCCGCCATATAGGCGCCCTCGTTAAAGCCGAAGACCAGCACCGCGGCGGGCCAGGCGTCCAGCACGATGCCTACGCTGGGTAAGCCATAGAAAACCAGATACAGCTGCACCAGCAGGGGCGTGCCCCGGATGATCCAGATATAGAATCGGCAAATCTGCCGCAGCACCTTCACATTGGCGTACTGGATCAGCGCCACCAGGACCGAGATGGCCAGGGCCAGGGCGAAGGAAACGACGGTCAGCGGAATGGTGACCCGGACGCCATAGCCCAGCAGCCGGGGGAAGGAGTCCCGTAAAATACCCCAAAGTCTTTCGCTCATTGACTAACCTCTTTATTTAAGAGAATTCTTATTTTCCTCGATGTCTTCCCCGCTCCCCGTTCCGCGGGAGTTTTGGGGTTTTGGCTCTCCCGCTCCGCGGGGGAGCTATTTCTTCATCCTGTAAACCGCAAAATATCCACAGGAGCTAAAAGCTCCTGTGGCATAATAAAGGATGGAGGGGTTTTCTGTCAATCTTATTCTGCCTTGGTCAGATCCAGTTGGAAATACTTCTCGGAGATGGCGGCCAGGGTGCCATCCTGACGGGCAGCTTCCAGAATCTCGTTGATGGCTTCTACCAGCGCGGTTTCACCCTTCTGCACGGGATAGGCTACAGGGTCACCGGACAGCACTTCCACAACCTTGATGCCGGCGTCCGGATGCTCCCGCAGATAATCCTCGATGGAAACCTGCGCGTTGATGGTGGCGTCCGCGCGGCCCTGCTTCAGCAGCTCGATGGTCTCGCCCAGGGTGTCCACCGGAGTGTTGGTGGCGCCGTAGGATTCCGCCAGCGCCGCGTAGGTGCTGGAGGCAGAGTTGGCCGTGGTCTTGCCGTTCAGGTCGTTCACAGACTTGATTTCTTCGTTATCTTCCCGCACCACCAGCACCTTGTGGGTGTAAACATAGGGGGTGGAGAAATCATACTTTTCCGCGCGGGTCTCGGTGTAGCCAACGCCGTTGCAGGCGATGTCAAACCGGCCGGACTCAACGCCCGCCAGGATGGAGTCCCAGGCGGTCTCGGCGAATTCCGCTTCCACGCCCAGGCCAGCTGCGATCAACTTACCAATTTCGATATCCAGGCCCACCAGCTCGTCGTTCTCGTCATGATAGGTCCAGGGAGACCAATCGCCCTCGGTGGCGATGACGATCTTCCCCGCCGCCTTGATCTGTTCCAATTTGTTTCCGCTTTCCGCCACCGCCGCCAGGGACAGCGCCACCAGGGCCAGAGCCAGCACCAGAGCAAATACCTTCTTCATCATTCAATACCTTCCTTTCCCGAATGGAATGGCGGTATCTTAGCACCAAAAACATACCATGTCAATAGGTTTTGCAAAAATCTTTGATGCAATGTATTTATGACTTGTCATAGATTCCATCTATGACAAAAAAAGAAATGCTTTTTGCTGGAATCTTTTTCTCCGCTCCGCAAAGCACTTTGGGGTAAAAGAAACGCCCCCGCTTCGCGGGGGCTGCTTCTTGTGCGTTTTAGCGGAGCTCGCTCCGTCAAATTTCCTTCTTCTTGAAGTTGAAGTACCGCTTGGCGTTGTAATAGCTGATGTCCTTTACGATCTCCTTCAGGGTTTCCATATCTTCGGGGTAGAAGCCCTCTTCCACCCATTCGCCGAAGATGCGGCAAAGGATGCGGCGGAAATACTCATGGCGGGGATAGCTGAGGAAGCTGCGGCTGTCCGTCAGCATGCCCACAAAGCCCGCCAGATAGCCCAGAGAGCCCAGGCTCTTCAGTTGCTCGCTCATGCCGTCGAAATGGTCATTGAACCACCAGGCGGAGCCATGCTGAATGCGGCCCACGGCGGAGTCATTCTGGAAGCAGCCCAGGATTGTATCAATGGCGGCGTTGTCATTGGTGTTCAGGGAGTACAGAATGGTCTTGGGCAGGCTGCCACGCTCCTCCAGATAGCCCAGGAAGGCGGCCGTCTGAGTGGAAGGCGCGGTATTATCCACGCAGTCGAAGCCAGTATCCGGGCCCATCTGCTTAAAGGTCACGGGGTTATTATCCCGGCGGCAGCCGTAATGCAGCTGCATGACCCAGTTGCGCTCGGTATATTCCTTGGCCATGGCGGTCATGAAGGCGAACTTGAAGGTGGCTTCCTCCGCCGCGGTGGGAGTCTGCCCCGCCAGGCGAGCCTTGAAGATCTTCTCCACCTCTTCATCGGAGGCGGGAGCGTACATGACATAATTCAGGGCATGGTCGCTGAGGGTACAGTCATGAGCGGCGAAGAAATCCAGCCGGACATGCAGGGCGGCCTTCAGATCCGCGAAGGAGGCGATCTTCAGCCCCGCGGCGGCTTCCAGCTGGGCCAGATAGTCCAGATAGGTTTCCTTTTCCAGATTCATGGCCTTATCCGGACGCCAGGCGGGCAGCACCGTGACCTCAAAATTCTTGTCTGCGGCCATCTTCTCGTGCCATTCCAGATTATCCACCGGATCATCGGTGGTGCAGATGGTATCCACATTGCTCATGCGGATAAGGCCCCGGCTGGTATAGCCTTCGCTCTGCAGCTTTTCGTTGGCGATCTTCCAGACCTCGGGAGCGGTGCTCTTGTTCAGGATGCCGTCATAGCCGAAGAAGCGGCGCAGCTCCAGATGGCTCCAATGGTGCAGGGGGTTGCCGATGGCCTTTCCCAGGACCTCGGCGTACTTCTCGAACTTCTCGTAATCATCCGCGTCGCCGGTGATGTACTTCTCCGGCACGCCGGCGGAGCGCATCAGCCGCCACTTATAGTGATCCCCGCCCAGCCAGACCTGGGTAATGTTGTCATAGCGGATATCCTCATAGATTTCCCGGGGACTGAGATGGCAGTGATAATCGATAATGGGGCAGCCCTCCGCCGCCTCGTGGAAGAGCACCTTGGCCGCGTCGGTATTCAGCAGAAAATCCTTGTCCAGAAATGGTTTCATGTTTTTTCCTTCTCCCTTTCTTCCCCGCACGTGCGGGCACAATTCATGCATCCATTAAACCATATTTTTCCCGTTCTGTACAGTCTTTTTTTCTACCTCTTTTTATGGTAGAATACCGGGCGTAATTTCGTGTGAGGGAGCTTTTTTCATGAAGCGTTTGGCAACCTTCCTTTCCCCTTACCGCAAGGAGTGCGTGCTGGGGCCTCTTTTTAAGCTGCTGGAGGCCCTTTTCGAGCTGATCGTGCCCCTGATCATCGCTCAATTGGTGGACCAGGCCATCCCCTCCGGGGAGACGGGGGCCATCATCCGCAGCGGGCTGATGCTGGCCCTGCTAGCGCTGATCGGCCTGGCCGCCTCCGTTACGGCCCAGTATTTCGCCGCCAAGGCGGCCATCGGGTTTTCCACCTCCCTGCGCCACGCGGTTTTCGCCCACATTCATTCCCTTTCCTATAAGGATCTGGATCATCTGGGATCCGCCACGCTGGTGACCCGGCTGACAGGGGACATCAACCAAGTACAAACCGGGATGAACCTGGGGCTGCGGCTGCTGCTGCGCTCCCCTTTCGTAGTCTTTGGCGCCATGATCATGGCCTTTGTCATCGACGGGCGGCTGGCCCTGATCTTCGTGGGCGTCATCGCGGTACTGTTTCTCATCGTGTTCGGCATCATCCTGGGCACCATGCCTATGCAGCAGCAGGTGCGGACGGACACAGATTCCGTCTCCGCCGTGACGCGGGAAAATCTCTCCGGCGTCCGGGTGATCCGGGCCTTCCGCCGGGAGGCCTCCGAAACGGAGCGGTTCGACCGGCTGAACGAGATTTTGACCAAGGCCCAGCTGCATGTGGGCCGGTTTACCGCGGCGCTGAACCCCTCGACCTATGTGGCCCTGAACCTGGCCATCCTCCTGCTGCTGCGCTCCGGCGCCCTGCGGGTGGACAGCGGCACCCTGACCCAAGGGCAGCTCATCGCCCTGTATAACTACATGAGCCAGATTCTGGTGGAGCTGGTGAAGCTGGCGAACCTCATCGTCACCCTGACCAAATCCGCCGCCTGCGCGAAGCGGATTTCCGGCGTGCTGGACATTCAGTCCTCCCAGCGGGACGGGGACAAGGCCCTCACCGCCGCGGACCTGACCTCCCTCACCTTCCGGGATGCGGGGATTTCCTACCACTCCTCCGGCGACGCGGCCCTGGAGCATATTTCCTTCACCGCTCATCCCGGGGAGACCATCGGCGTCATCGGGGGCACCGGGTCTGGCAAATCCACCCTGGTGAATTTGATTCCCCGATTCTATGACCACACCTTCGGCGAAATTCTATATGGCTCCACGCCCATTCAGCAACTGACCCTCGCCTCCCTGCGGGGGGCCATCGGGGTGGTGCCCCAGCATGCCACCCTGTTCCAGGGCACCATCCGTTCCAACCTGCTGTGGGGGAACCCGGCGGCCACGGATCAGGAGCTGTGGGAGGCGCTGGAGATCGCCCAGGCGGCGGAGATCGTCCGGGGCAAGGGCGCCGGCCTGGAGGAGCCCGTTCAGCAAGGGGGCAAGAATTTCTCCGGGGGTCAGCGGCAACGGCTGACCATCGCCCGGGCTCTGGTGCGGAAGCCGGCCATCCTGATTCTGGACGACAGCGCCTCCGCCCTGGACTATGCCACGGACGCGGCCCTGCGCCATGCCCTGCGGGAGATGCCGAATCCGCCCCTGACTTTCATCGTTTCCCAGCGGACCTCCTCCGTCCGCTACGCGGATCAGATTCTGGTGCTGGAGGATGGGCTTTGCGTAGGTCAGGGGACCCACGAGGAGCTGTTCCAGTCCTGCCCGGTATATCGAGAGATTCACGAAGCCTCCGCCGGAAAGGAGGAATCCAGCCATGGCTAAGGAAAAGAAAACCTTCCGGAAGGATACCCTCCGCCGGGTGCTGCGGTATGTTCGCCCCCAGGGCGGGCTCATCGGCCTGAGCCTGCTGTTCAGCCTCATCTCCGTGGCCCTGACCCTGTATGTGCCGATCCTGGTGGGTCAGGCCATCGACGCCATCGCCGGGGCGGGGCAGGTGAATTTCGCCCTGCTGGGCAGCTATCTGGTCCGGCTGGCGATCTGCATCGGGATTACCGCCCTGCTGCAATGGCTGACGGGGGCACTGAATAATCGCGTCACCTTCCAGACCGTGCAATCCTTGCGGCAGGACGCCTTTGCCCATCTGCACACCCTGCCCTTGAAATATCTGGACGGCCATTCCGCTGGGGACATTCTTTCCCGCATGATCGCGGATGTGGACGTCTTCGCTGATGGCTTGCTGATGGGCTTCACCCAGCTGTTCACCGGGGTCATCACCATCCTGGGCACGCTACTGTTCATGCTGCGGCTATCTCCCTTGATTACGCTGGTAGTCGTGGTGCTGACGCCCCTCTCTCTCTTCGTGGCCAAGTACATTGCTTCCCATACCTACGAGATGTTCCGGCTGCAGTCCCTGACCCGGGGAGAGCAGACCGCCGTATTGAACGAGGCGGTGGGGGATCTGAAGCTGATTCAGGCCTTCTCCCACGAGGATGCCACCATTGCACAATACGACGAGATCAACACCCGGCTGCAGGATTGCTCCCTGAAGGCCACGTTCTTCTCCTCCCTGGTGAACCCCTCCACCCGGTTCATCTATGCCCTGGTGTACGCGGCGGTGGCGCTGGCGGGGGCCTTCGCGGTGCTGTCCGGGGGGCTGACCATCGGCGCCCTGACCTCCTTCCTGTCCTACGCGAATCAGTACACCAAGCCCTTTAACGAGATTTCCGGGGTCATTACGGAGCTGGAGAACGCCCTGGCCTGCGCCGGGCGCATCTTCGAGATGATGGATGAGCCCCCCATGACGCCGGACCCGGCCGCGCCGAAGACCCTGCCCGCCGTGCAGGGAGATTTCGCCCTGCGGCAGGTGGCCTTCTCCTATGACCCGGCCACGCCCCTGATCGAGCATCTGTCCCTGGAGGCGAAGCCTGGCCAGCGGATTGCCATCGTGGGGCCCACGGGCTGCGGCAAGACCACGCTGATCAACCTGCTGATGCGCTTCTACGACGTGGATGGCGGCCAGATCACCCTGGACGGGGTGGAAACCCGGGAGATGACCCGGGGCGAGCTGCGCAGCCACATCGGCATGGTGCTGCAGGATACCTGGCTGCCGGCGGGCACCATTCGGGAAATCATTGCCTTCTCCCGGCCGGAGGCCACGGAGGAAGAGATCATCGCCGCCGCCAAGGCTGCCCATGCCCATTCCTTCATTCGCCGCCTGCCCCAGGGATACGACACCCCCATCGGCGAGGCGGGAGGCTCCCTTTCCCAGGGGCAACAACAGCTGCTGTGCATCGCCCGGGTGATGCTGGCCCTGCCCCCGGTATTGATCCTGGACGAGGCCACCTCCTCCATCGATATCATGACGGAGCAGCGGATTCAGAAGGCCTTCGCCGCCATGATGGCGGGGCGCACCTCCTTCATCGTGGCCCATCGGCTGTCCACCATCCAGAACGCGGATCTGATCCTGGTGATGAACGCCGGCAAGGTGGTGGAACAGGGTACACACGAAACCCTGCTGAAGAAGGGCGGTGCCTATGCCAAGCTCTATCATGCCCAGTTTGAGCAGTAGACAACGAAGTAATGCGAAGGGATGTTTCACTCAGGGGCCCTTGAAAGACGTCGGCACTTAACGAGTCGTGCCATGGAGGGGTTTTTCACGCCCGGAAAACAGTCCAGTGGACTGTTTTCAGTGAAAAACGGGCAGAGCCCTGGGCAATCTCCCGCGCGCATATAGACGAAGCAACTTACAATAAGGAGATCATTATGCACTACAATTGGTTAGCCAAGCTTCCTCCCCTGCCGGAGGATTTCTCCCAATTGGATTCCCCCCATGCCCTGGCCGCCTGGGAGCTGTCCCAATTCTTCTCCGAGAAGGGGTACCATCTGGAATTGATCCCGGAAATGGGGGACAGATTCCAGATTCATAACAACATCATTTCCGGCGGTGAAACCGGGCTGCTTTACGGGGCCTATGCCGCCATCCGGGGGCTGCTCAGCGGTGCCCCTATCCCGGAGGAATCCGCCCCCTGCTATTCTCTGCGGATGATCAACTGCTGGGATAATATGGACGGCACGGTGGAGCGGGGATACGCCGGGCGGAGCCTCTTCTTCGAAGGGGATCAATTCGCCTATGATCCCGCCCGCCTGCGCCATCTGGGACGCATGATGGCCTCCGTGGGGCTGAACGTGCTGTGCATCAACAATGTCAACGTCCATGAACCCGCCCAGGGCCTGCTGGGGGAGCTGCTGCCGGACCTTTCCGCCCTGGCGGACCTGTTCCGCCCCTTCGGGGTTCGGCTGATGGTGTCCGTGGACTTCTCCCTGCCCCTGCGGGCGGATCTGTCCACCGCCGATCCCCTGGATGCCGCGGTACAGGACTGGTGGAGCCGGGTGGCCGCCCTGGTGTACCGGGAGGTGCCGGATCTGGCGGGCTTCCTGGTGAAGGCGGACAGCGAAGGCCGCCCCGGGCCCTTCACCTATGGCCGCAGCCACGCGGAGGGGGCCAATCTGCTGGCCCGGGCCCTGAAGCCCTTTGGGGGCGTGCTGGTATGGCGGTGCTTCGTCTACAACTGCAAGCAGGACTGGCGGGATACCTCCATCGACCGGCCCAAAGCCGCCTACGAAACCTATCAGCCCCTGGACGGCCAGTTTGATGACAACGTAATTTTGCAGGTGAAGAACGGACCTTTCGATTTCCAGGTGCGGGAGCCCCTTTCCCCCCTGCTGCTGTCTCTGGAAAAGACACCCCTGGCCCTGGAGCTGCAGCTGGCCCAGGAATACACCGGGCAACAGATCGACCTTTATGCCATGGCCCCCATGTGGCAGGAGATTTTTGAGGACCTGCCTACGAATCGGATTCAGGCCATCGCGGCGGTGTCCAACCTGGGGCGGGACGAAAACTATTTCGGCCATCCTCTGGCGGCAGCCAACTTCTTCGGGTTCGGCCTGCTGGCCTGGAATCCGAAAGCTGATCCCACGGACATGCTTTCTCAGTGGATTCGGCTGACCTATGATTTCACCCCCCAGCAGGCGGAGACCCTGCTGCAATCGATGCTCCGCTCCCGGCGGATCTATGAACGCTACACCGCGCCCCTGGGGCTGGGATGGATGATTACGCCCCATTCCCATTATGGCCCCAATCCCTCGGGATACGAATACGACGCCTGGGGCACCTATCACCGGGCGAATCATCTGGCGGTGGGCATTGACCGCACCGCCGCGGGCACGGGGTATCTCTCCCAGTACCCGGAGGCCCTGCAGGCCCGATATCAGGATCCCGCCACCTGCCCGGAGCTGCTGCTGCTTTTCTTCCACCGGCTGCCTTATGACTATGTAATGCAGGACGGGCGGACCCTGATCCAGCGGATCTATGACGATCACTTCCTGGGGGCCCAGGAGGCCGCGGAGCTGGAAAAAGCGCTTAGGGCTCTCCCCTTCCCGGAGCCGGATCGGCTGGTGATCCTGGCCCGGGCAGCCAAGCAGACCGCCAACGCCGCCAACTGGCGGGATGTGATCAACACCTTCTTCTATCGCCTCTCCGGAATTCCGGATCAAAAAGATCGTAAAATTTATGAATAAAAGGAGCAACCCATGAGTTTCACCATCAATCAAACGACCAACGGCTTCCGCGTCACCAACATTCGCCCCTCCCAGGAGCTGCACGGCCAGCTGGTGGAGATGATCCACGAAAAGACCGGCGCCCGCCTGGCCTGGCTGGACAACGGCGCGGAGAACAAGACCTTCTCCGTTGCCTTCCGGACCTTGCCCGTAGACAACACCGGCGTGTTCCACATTCTGGAGCATTCCGTGCTCTGCGGCAGCGAGAAATATCCGGTAAAGGAGCCCTTCGTGGAGCTGCTGAAGGGCTCCATGAATACCTTCCTGAACGCCATGACCTTTCCGGACATGACCATGTATCCCGTGTCTTCCCGGAACGACCGGGACTTGCTGAACCTGACAGAGGTCTATCTGGACGCCGTGTTCCGCCCCCGCATTCTGCAGGATGAGCGGCTGTTCCGCCAGGAGGGCTGGCATATCGAACCCAGCGAAGAAGAGGAAGGCACCTACATCTACAAGGGCGTGGTTTTCAACGAGATGAAGGGCGCCCTCAGCGATGTATCCGAGGTGGGCGAAACCGAAATCGCCCGGCAGCTGTTCCCGGACAGTGGCTATGGCTTCAACTCCGGCGGGGATCCAGACGCCATTCCCGACCTGACCTACGAGCAATATTGCGATACCTATCGGCGGCACTATCACCCCTCCAACGCCTGGATCTATCTGGACGGCGCGGTGCCCATGGCGGAGATTCTGCCTCTGATCGCCTCCTATCTGGACACCTATGAGAAGGAGGAGAATCTGCCCCGTTTCACCCTGCAAACGCCCACCCCCTCCACCTGCGAAAAGGAATATGAACTGGGCCAGGAGGAGGATCCTGAGAATAAAGGCCACCTGTATCTGGCCCGGATCTTCGGATCCTGGCAGGATAAAACCAGGAACATGGCCGCCTCCATCGTCGGGGATGTGCTGACGGGGAACAACGACGCCCCCCTGAAGAAGCTGATGCTGGAAAAGGGTCTGGCCCAGAATTTCTCCCTGTCGGTGGATGATTCCTCCCTGCAGTCCGTGGTCTCCCTGCACGCGGAGAACGTCACCGACGGCAAGGAGGAGGAGATTATCCAGACCATCCAAGCCTTCGCTGCGGAATTGGCAAAGACGGGCCTGAACCCGGAGGACGCGGAGGCCTCCCTGAACCGCTTCGCCTTCGCCCTGAAGGAGGAGGAAGAACCCCAGGGTATCGACCGGGCCATCCGCATCATGGGCTCCTGGCTCTACGATGGGGATCCCCTCTTCTCCCTGGAAAATGACGCCCAGATCGCCGAGCTGCGGCAGATGCTAGCCTCCGGGGAGCTGAACGCCCTGGCGACCTCCCTGCTGCAGGATCAGGCTGGTCTGTGCCGGCTGACACTGCGCCCCTCCAAGACCCGGGGTGAGGAGCTGCGCCGGCAGGAGGAGGCCCGTCTGGCGGAAATCACCAGCCAATGGACCGACGCTCAGCGGGAAGCCAATGAGCAGCTTCTGGCCTCCCTGGAGGCCTGGCAGGCCGCGCCGGACAGCCCGGAGGCCCTGGCCACCCTACCCATGCTGAAGAAGGAAGACGCGGATATCCCGCCGGAATGGCCGGAAACGGAGCTGCGGACCCTGGCGGAGACGCCGGTGCTGTTCCACGCCCAGCCCACCTCCGGCATCGTGCACCTGCGGGCCTATTTCAATCTGTGTGATCTTTCCCTTCCCCAGCTGCAGGATCTGAGCCTCATGTGCGGGCTGCTGGGCAAGCTTCCCACCGCTCATTACGATTCCGCCGCCCTGCAGCAGCAGATCAAGCGCTACACCGGGCGGCTGGCTTTCTCTCTCACCACCCGGGCCAACCCCAAGGATCCCGCCCTGTGCGGCCCCTGCCTGGTGGCCACGGTCAGCGTGCTGAAGGAGAACCTGGAAAAGGCCCAGGAACTGCTTCTGGAGATTCTGAAGACCACGGATTTCTCCCACACGGAGAAAATTCTGGAGATCGTTCGCCAGCTGGAGATGATCTCCCGGCAGCGCATTGTCGGCGCCGGGCAGATCATCGCCCTGCGGCATGTGCTGTCCCATTATTCCGCGGAATATGCCGTAAAGAACGCCCTGGAGGGGGATCAGGCGGCGATTTACCTGCATTCCTTCGCCCAGGCTCCGGATACGAAGCTGCCCTCCCTGCGGGCTACGGCGGAGAAGCTGAAGCAGGAGATTACCTGTCGCAAGCGCTTGACCCTGAGCGTCACCGCAGAGGAGAATTACTCCTGCAAAACCCTGCTGGGAGCCCTGCCTCTGGGTGAGACGGTAGCGGAATTCGCCGCCTACAGCGCGGAAACCGCCCCGCGTCAGGGCTATCGCGTGCCTGCTCAGGTGGGCTTCGCCGCCCGGGGATATCACCTGTCGAAGCTGGGCCGCCCCTTCCATGGCAGCCTGTTCCTGCTGTCCAACATCCTGTCCTATTCCTACCTTTGGAACAAGGTTCGGGTTCAGGGCGGGGCCTATGGCTGCGGCTTCCACGCGGATCGGTTCGGCAACCTCTTCTCCTATTCCTTCCGGGATCCAACCCCGGGCCGCACCCTGACCATGGACGCCGGGGCCTCTGATTTCCTGCGGGAATTCCTTTCCAGCGCGGAGAGCCTGGATAAGTTCATCATCTCCACCCTGAATGACCTGAATCCCCTGCTCAGCGCCCGGGACAAGGGGGCCGTGGCGGACAGCCGCTATTTCTCCAATTACACCCGGGCGGAAGCGGAGCAAATTCGGAAGGAGATTCTGGAAGCCACCCCCGCCACCTTAGAAGCTACCGCGGAGCTGCTGGACGCCTTCGCGGCGCAGGGCGCGGTGTGCGTGGTAGCGCCCGGGGAATTGCTGGAAAAATGCACGAATCTGGAGATTGCCGATCTGTAAACCATCGAAAATTGATGCAGGCCCTTCGCCGCTAAGGCGAAGGGCCCTTTTAAAAACCGCCTCCCTTTCGGGAGGCGGCACTTTTTACTTTGCGGGGAATTAGGCCTGTCCAGCCAGCTTCTTGTAGCTCTCTCTCCGGACGCGGGCATCCTCTTCCTGCGCCACGAACAGCTTCGCGGCCGCTTCGGGGAACTGCTGCGCCAGGGAGGTGTACCGAACCTCGCCCTTCAGGAATTCCTGATAATCGCCGGTGGGATCCTTGCTGTCGATGGTCATGGGATTCTCCAGCGTCGGGTTGTAGCGATACAGCTGCCAATAGCCGCATTCCACAGCCTTCTTGATTTCGGCCTGGCTCTTGCCCATGCCGCCCTTGGCCCGAAGGCCGTGGTTGATGCAGGGCGCGTAGGCGATGATCAGGGAAGGTCCGTCATAGGCTTCGGCTTCGATCATGGCCTTCAGCACCTGAGCGGGATTGCTCATGGCCACCTGGGCTACGTACACATAGCCATAGCTCATGGCCATCATGCCCAGATCCTTCTTCTTGGTGCGCTTGCCGGCGGCGGCGAACTTCGCCACGGAGCCGGTGGGCGTCGCCTTGGAGGCCTGGCCGCCGGTGTTGGAGTAAACTTCGGTGTCCAGCACCAGGATGTTGACATCCTGATTCTGGGCCAGCACATGGTCCACGCCGCCGTATCCGATGTCATAGGCCCAGCCGTCGCCGCCGAAGATCCAGATGCTCTTCTTGGTCAGCAGATCCTTGTTGTCCAGCACATACTGGCAATGCTCGCACACATGGTCGTCCGCCTGGATGGCCGCCACCAAGGCGTCGCCCGCCTTACGGGAGCCGTCAGCATCCTGCTTGTTGGCCAGCCATTCTTCGGCCGCGGCCTTCTTGGCTTCGTTCTTGGTGTTCTCCGCGATGTAGGCGACCTCTTCCGCCAGCTTGTCGCGGCGCTGAGCAGTGGCCAGGTTCATGCCGAAGCCGAACTCCGCGTTGTCCTCGAACAGGGAGTTAGACCAGGCCGGACCAAAGCCCTTCTCGTTGGTGGTGTAGGGGCAGGTCGGGGCGGAACCGCCATAGATGGAGGAGCAGCCCGTCGCGTTGGCAATCAGCATCCGATCGCCGAACAGCTGGGTAACCAGCTTGACATAGGGAGTCTCGCCGCAGCCAGCGCAAGCACCGGAGAACTCGAACAGGGGCTTCAGGGCCTGGCTGTTTTTCACGGTGGCCTTGTTGGTGATGCGATCGGCCACTTCCGGCACGGTCATGGCATACTCCCAGTTGGCCTCTTCCTTCCGCTGAGAATCCAGCGGCTTCATGATCAGGGCTTCCTTGCCTTCCTTGCCGCTCAGCGGGCAAACATCCGCGCAGTTGCCGCAGCCGGTGCAATCCAGCGGGCTGACCTGCAGACGATACTGCATGCCCTTGAATTCGGCGCCGGTGGCGTTCTTGGTCTCAAAGGATTCGGGCTTGTCCGCGCCTTCCGCCACATAGATGGGCCGGATGCAGGCATGGGGGCAAACCATGGCGCAGTTGCCGCACTGGATACAGTTGGCAATCTGCCATTCGGGCACGAACACGGCGATGCCGCGCTTCTCGAACTTGGTGGTTCCGGTGGGCACGATGCCGCGAGGATCCAGCTTGCTGACGGGCAGCTTGTTGCCTTCCTGGGCCAGCACGGGGGCGATGAATTCATCGAAGTAGGCGTTGGTTCCGGGCACCTTGGCGGGCACGGCGCCTTCCGTGGTGGTCGCCCAATCCGCGGGGATCTCCACCTCTTCCAGACCGGTCAGGGCGGCGTCGATGGCGGCGTAGTTCATCTTGACCACGTCCTCGCCCTTCTTGCCGTAGGAGGCCACGACCTTTTCCTTCATGTACTTGTCAGCATCCTCGTAGGGGATGATGTTGGCCAGCTTGAAGAAGGCCGCCTGCATGGTGGTGTTGGTACGTCCGCCCATGCCCACCTTGCGGGCCAGGTCGATGGCGTTGATGATGTAGAACTTAGCGTGCTTCTGGGCCAGCTTGTTCTTCATGGAGGCGGGCAGGCGCTCGCTCAGCTCTTCCTTGCTCCACTGGCAGTTCAGCAGGAAAATACCGCCGTCCCGCAGGGGGCTCACCATGTCGTACATGGTGACGTACGCCGGATTGGAGCAGCTGATAAAGTCAGCATGGTCGATCAGATAGGGGCTCTGGATCGGCTTGTCGCCGAAGCGCAGATGGGACACGGTCAGGCCGCCGGACTTCTTGGAATCATAGAAGAAATAGGCCTGCGCGTATTTCTCGGTGTGGTCACCGATGATCTTGATGGAGTTCTTGTTGGCGCCCACGGTACCGTCGGAGCCCAGGCCGTAGAACATGCAGGCGCTGGTGCCGGCGGGAGCGGCGGCAAAGGTGTCGCCCAGCTTCAGGCTGGTGCCGGTGACATCATCCTCGATACCGACGGTGAAGTGGTTCTTCATTTCGCCGTCCAGGTTGTCGAACACGGCCTTGACCATGGTGGGGGTGAATTCCTTGGAGCCCAGACCATAGCGGCCGCCCACCACCTTGATGTCGCTGCGGCCGGCTTCGATCAGCGCCGCGCATACATCCAGGTACAGGGGCTCGCCCAGGGAGCCGGATTCCTTGGTCCGGTCCAGCACCGCGATCTTCTTCACGGTGGCGGGCAGTTCCTTCATCATGTATTCCACGCTGAAGGGACGATACAGATGGACCTTCAGCACGCCCACCTTCTCGCCGTTCTCAATCAGCTTGTTCACGGTCTCGTGCGCTACGTCGCAGCTGGAGCCCATGGAGATGATGATCTTTTCGGCATCCGGCGCGCCTTCGTACTGGAAGGGCTTGTACACCCGGCCCGTCAGCTTCGCCACGTCGTTCATGCATTCTTCCACGATGGCGGGCACTTCCAGATAGAACTTGTTGCCAGCTTCACGGCCCTGGAAGTAGATGTCGCTGTTCTGGGCGGTACCGGCCTGATGCGGATGCTCCGGATTCAGGGCCCGGGCGCGGAACTCGGCTACCTTGTCCCACGGAACCAGGTTCTTGATCTCTTCGTAGCAGTTCTTGGTGTCGATGGCGTCGATCTTCTGGATCTCATGGCTGGTGCGGAAGCCATCGAAGAAGTGCAGGAAGGGCACGGAGCTCTTCAGCGTCGCTAGATGGGCCACCAGCGCCATGTCATGAGCTTCCTGAACGGAGTTGGAGGCCAGCATGGCAAACCCAGTCTGCCGGCAGGCCATGACGTCGCTGTGATCTCCGAAGATGTTCAGCGCGTGATACGCCAGGGCGCGGGCGCTGACATGGAAAACGGAGGGAGTCAGCTCGCCGCTGATCTTGTACATATTGGGGATCATCAGCAGCAGGCCCTGGGAGGCGGTAAAGGTGGTGGTCAGAGCGCCGGCGGACAGAGACCCGTGCACAGCGCCAGCGGCGCCGGCTTCGGACTGCATCTCGGCGATCTTCACAGTCTGCCCAAACAGGTTCTTCCTGTCGTGAGCGGCCCATTCATCCGCCACTTCCGCCATGGGGGAAGAGGGAGTGATGGGGTAGATGGCGGCCACATCGCTAAACGCATACGCGACATGGCTGACGGCGGTATTGCCGTCCACGGTGATTTTGATGGCCATGGATAACCCTCCTTGGATAATATAAAGAATATCAGAGCGGAAGTCCGCGCCCCTCGCGGCCCGCGGGCACACGAAAAACACGGTTTTCTTCAAACGAGTTCATTATACGCGTTTTCCTTTTTTCTGTCAATGAAAAAAACGGAGCGCTTTCGCGCTCCGCGTCATACATGCGAAGGGATGTTTCACTCAGGGGCCACCGTCAAAAACCATGATGACGGCCGCCATATGCTAAAAAGCTTCCCCCGCGAAGCGGGGGGAAGCGAAAAATCGAATTAGTATTCAAATACTGTGATCACTCCACCCATGTTATCCAGGGAGGAAACATAGCTCCGGGCCCGGTTGGTCACCATGACCTGGAAGGAATCATCCTCGCCCACATACTGCCGATACACCTCGTACTTCAGCTGCCCATCCTCGAACAGAGCCACATGGGGATGCTCCTCCAGATACTGGATGTATTCCTCCAGGCAGAAGTCCATGGCGTGCATGATGGCCGCGCTTCCCTTGCCCACATAGCGGTACAGGTTCATCTGGCTGCTGATGCCGGTGACAAAGCTCTTGTCCGTGGAGGTTTCCAGGGGCCAGGCGTTCAGCGGGAAGCGGAACACGAAGCCGTATTCCCAGCAGTGGGTGTTCATCCAGATGCCCTGGCTGGAGGTGGAAAACTTGGTGTTGTTAATCTCCTTGTCGTTCCGGTCATACAGCTGCAGCCGGAAGGACAAGCCGGAATTGTATTCGCTGGTGCCAGGATAGTTGACTTCCTTCTTCGCCGCCTCGATCAACGCATCACCGGTGTACTTGGTGCTCAGCTTTTCCACCCGGTTCTGGAAGTACTGGTTCTGGGTATCCCAGCTACGATAGGCTTCTGGCACATAGTAGTGAGTCAGATCCTCCTCCCCCGCCGCGTCGATGGCCGCCTTCAGCGCGTCCGCCGCCACGGGGAACAGGCTGACGCTGGCGTCCGCCACCTGCACCGCCCAGTTAAAGTAATTCCCCAGGCCCACCAGGGAGCTTTCGTCGAAATCTTCCGGCCGGGAATGCCACTGATTGACCAGCAGCAGACCGTTGTTCATAATTTCGCTCCGGGTCATGGTCACCAGCGAGGGGCTCTCCAGGGGATAATTGGTCAGATCCAGCAGATCCCACCCCTCGGATTTCTGCGTCGGCCAGGCCAGATTCGCCCCGCTGGAGGTTTCCTGCTCGAATTCCGCCAGGGCGGCAGCGTACTTTTGCTGCTCGGAGGCGTTATGGGCCTCCGCCTCTTCCTGAGCTGTCTTTAAAATATCCGCCTGCTGGGCGATGACCCAATCCTTGGCATAGAAGCAGGCTACGGTCAGCGCGGCGAAAAAAATGGTGAGCACAATGACTACCGGGACCGCCTTGCTCTTCTTGGGCTTACTCATGATTCCCTCACACCTTCCTCCCTGAAAATCAGGAGAACAGATTTAAACATTAATCATTTCGTCATGTTTTTGTAAAATTCCTTCTTTTTTCAGAAAAATGTTACAATTTTCTGACTTACATCCGTTCCGGCGCCTCGATGCCAATAAGATACAGTCCCGTCTTGATCAAAGCCGCCGTGGCGCCCGTCAGCGCCACCCGGGCCGCCGCCAGGGCGGGATCCCCATCCAGAATCCGATGCTCATAATAATATTTATTGAAGGCCTGGGCAATGTCCGTTACCGCCCGGGTGATCATGCTGGGCTCATATTTCTCCGCCGCTTCTTGAATCACGTCCGGGAATCGGCTCATGAGCCGCAGCAGGCTCTGGGCCTCGTCGTCCGTCAGGGCCGTCCAATCCGGGGCGGGCAGGTTCATCTCCGCCGCCTTCCGAAGGACGGAGCAGCAGCGGGCGTGGGTGTACTGCACATAGGGGCCCGTCTCCCCGTCGAAGTTCAGGGCATTCTCCCAGCGGAAGTCGATATCCTTGATCCGGTTATTGCTCAGGTCGGCGTAGATCACCGCGCCGATGCCCACCTGCCGGGCCACCTTTTCCTTCTCCGGCAGCTCCGGGGACTTCTCGTTGATAATGTCCAGGGCTTTCTGTTGGGCCTGCTCCAGCAGGTCGTCCAGATGCACGGTGTTCCCCTTCCGGGTGGACAGGGCCTCCCCGCCAAAGGAAACCATGCCAAAGGCTACATGGACACAGTCCTTCGCCCAGTCGTAGCCCATCTTGTCCAGCACGCGGAAAACCTGGCGGAAATGCAGGTCCTGCTGATAAGCCACCACGTAGAGACATTTGTCGAAATGATAGGTATCCTGCCGATATTTCGCCGCGGCCAGATCCCGCGTGGCATAAATAGTGGTGCCATCTTTTTTCAGAATCAGGCAGGGAGGCATGTTATCCTCGCTCAGATCCACCACCCAGGCGCCCTCGCTCTGGGTCAGCAGGCCCTTTTGCCGCAGCTCCGCCACGATGGCGTCCGTCTTGTCCACGTAGAAGCTCTCTCCAGCATAGCTGTCGAAGGAGACCCCCAGCATATCATAGACCCGGGCCGCGTCCTTCAGCGTCATCTCCTTGAACCAGGTAAAGATCTCCAGGGCTTCCGGATCCCCGTCCTCAATCTTCTTGAACCAGGCCCGACCCTCATCCTCCAAAGCGGGGTCATGGTCCGCCTCGTCATGGAATTTCACATACAGGCGGGTCAGCTCGTCCACGCCGCCCTTTTCCACCTCTTCCCGGCTGCCCCAGGTCTTGTAGGCGTAGATCATCTTGCCAAACTGGGTCCCCCAGTCGCCCAGATGATTGATGCCCACCGTGTTGTATCCCAGGAACTCGAAGATCCGCCGCAGGCTGTGGCCGATCATGGTGGTAGATAGATGGCCGATATGGAACCGCTTGGCGATGTTGATGGAGGAATAGTCCAGGCAGATGGTCTTCCCCGCCCCCAGGTCGGAGGAACCGAACTTCTCCCCCTTCGCGATCAGCTCCTCCATGGTCTCCCGGGCAAAGTTTTCCCGGTTCAGGAAGAAATTCATATATCCATTCACCGGCTCTACCCGGGCCACGTCCTCGTGATTCCACTTTTCGCACAGGGCCTCCGCGATCTTCGGCGGGGCCATCCGCAGGCTCTTGGCCAGGCGGAAGCAGGGGAAGGCATAATCCCCCATGGCCGAATCCGGCGGCACGGCCAGCAGCCCCCGCAGCTCCTCCGCCGTGGGCAGCCCCTGGGCCTCGGGCCAGGCGGCGGTCATCAGTTCACTGGTCAGGGTGGCGATCCGGGTCATCATATCCGTCATACTCTCAGGTCCTTTCGATATTTCTGCCCCCTATCTTATCATATTCCCCGAAAAAAAACCACACTTGTCTTTCCTTCCCTGAAAAAGTATAATGGGCGGGTACTTCCCTCAGAAAGGAGCTTTCCTTCTTATGCTGAAAAAGCTGATTTCCCTGCTGCTGGTCTGCGCCTCATTGCTCTCCATCCCCGTCGCCCTGGCGGAAGAGGAGGATCCCCTCTCCGTTTTCGCCATCCGCCACGGCCGCCGGGATGAAAAGAAAATCGCCGTCACCGTGGATGACTTTTTCAACCTGGACTGGGGATGGAAAATTCGGGATATGTGGCAAGAGATGGGCGTCGTGGGGACCTTCTTTCCCCTGGGCATCCGCATTCTCCCCGAGGACGGGCCGAAATGGCAGGAGGTTATCGACGCTGGCATCGAAATCGGCTCTCACAACTGGGGGCATTATCCCATGGGCAAATCCGACACCTATTCTATCGTAAATTCCCTGGGGCGGACCCAGCAGGCCCTGGACGCTGCCCTGGGCTATCATTATCAGATCAATTCCTTCCGCCCGCCGGAGGGCAACATCAAGGATGGAAATGGTAGCTCCAAAACCTTCCGCCGCGGCGTGAACATTTTCGGATATGAGCACGTGGTGCTCTGGGATGTGAGCCAGACGAATCCGGAGCTGGCCCTGCAAAAGGTGCAAAATGGCAGCATTCTCCTGTTCCACACCCGGAAAAAGGATTACGATTGCATGAAAGCCATCATCCCTCAGCTGCTGGAGCAGGGCTATGAGTTTGTTACCGTCAGCGAACTGCTGGAATTCGGCCCCAACGAAATCAGCTCCGAGCTGTATGTTTACAACAAGGCGGATTACCAGCAGAAATAAAAAAATAAACCAAACAGGAAGTGTTTCCCTTGAATTTGCAACAGAATAAAGCCCTGCGGGGCAGCCTGCTCCTGATGCTGGGAGCCGTGATCTGGGGCTTTGCCTTCGCCGCCCAGCGGGCGGGCATGGACTCCATGCAGCCCATCTCCTTCAACGGCATCCGCAACCTGCTGGCGGGGCTCTGCCTCATCCCCGTCTGCTACTGGGCAGAAAGCCGCCATCCCGAGCAGAAGCCCAGCTCCCCCGCCCAGAAGCGTACCCAGTTGCGGGGCGGGCTTTTCTGCGGCGTTTTCCTTTTCCTGGCCTCCACCCTGCAGCAGGCCGGCCTGGTGGACGCCTCCGCCGGCAAGGCAGGGTTTGTCACCGCGCTGTACGTGGTGCTGGTGCCCGTGTTCGCCTGGCTGCTATTCCACAAAAATCCGGGTAACTGGATCTGGCTCAGCATTCTGCTGGCAGTGGCCGGGCTGTTCCTGCTGTGCGTCCCAGTTGGGGAAGGCTTCTCCCTCTCCCGGGCGGATGTGCTGCTGCTGGGATGCGCCGCCTGCTTTACGGGGCAAATTCTCTCCGTGGATCATTACTCCCCCATGGTCAGCGGCGTCCGGCTCAGCCGGGATATGTTCCTGACCTGCGGCCTGCTGGGCACGTTGCTCTCCCTCTTTACGGAAACCATCACCTGGAGCGGCATTCAGCAAGCCCTGATCGCTCTGCTGTACGCAGGGGTCATGTCCGGCGCGGTGGCCTATACGCTGCAGATCCTGGGCCAGCGGGATGTGCCCCCCGCCCTGGCCTCCCTCATCATGTGCATGGAGTCCGTGTTCAGCGTCATCGGTGGCGCCCTGGTGCTGGGGGAGCATCTCTCCTCCCGGGAGCTGATGGGTTGCCTGATCATGTTCACAGCGGTGGTGCTGGCCCAAGTTTCCCCCTTGCTGAAGCGCCAGGGGCTAAAGAAAAAAGCTGATTGACGCCAATCAGCATGTTCCATCAGCTCTAACACGCTCCCCTGGGGCGCGTTTTTTCTCTAAAACGAGGCCTCCCCCTGAGCGGGGAGGCCGTTTTCTCACTCCTGCGTTACTTCCAGAAGCTGATGTAAATCGACAGTAGCATATTCGTCGCCATAGCCTTCCTTCCGACAAAGGATCAGCTTCCCCGCCGCCAGATCCACCCGACGGACCTCCTCCGTCCGGGTGACATAGGCGCCGCCAGCTTTCATCGGGTCGGGCACAAAATAGGTCAGGCTACATCGTGGCTGCTCCCCGGCCTGAATTCGCCCCGCGATTTCCTGCAGAGCCAGGTTCAGCTGATTCAGCGCATCCTCCCCCATCTCGATCCTTTCATCCGTCAGCCGGGCCTCCTCCTGAATCATATCGTCGTATCCCGTCAGCGCCGCGAAGGGGGCGAACTGGGGCGCCCGGTCGTACAGGCTCATGGCAGGGTGCTTCTTGGATTTTGGCGCGGGCAGATCGATAATGTCTCCGTACACCATCCGCGGGTCAGCTTCCTTCCCCGTAATCCCCTTCGCCATCCCATTCCTCCCCTGCCGCTGGCCCCTCCGCCAGCGGCGCTTTCTTTTCCACTGTCCGGGATTCCGCCCCGGCCTGGTGCCCACCGATCTGTCCATTGCGCAGGATGGTGGTGGCCCCCTCCTGTAGGTTCATGCCCTTCAGCAGGGCGTTCTTGCCGAATTTCGCCTGCAGCAGCAGCGTGGCCTGCTGAATTTTCCGCTCCTTGGCGTCCTCCTGGGCCTCCGCTTCCCGCTGGCGTTCCCGGGCGTCGTAATCCACGAAGAGGCTCATCTGCTCCGGCCCCTCCTGTGGAATCTCATTTTCCGGAATCAGCCCCTCCGCCACCACGTAGACCCGGCGAATCAGCAAATCCGGATCCATGATTCGGTCATACAGGGCCATCATCCCGGCCACAATCCTGCGGGCGGAGGAGGTATACCGGTCCAGCTTCTCCGTGCCGTGGGCAAACTTCGGGCAGGCCCGGCCATACATATCCACGCTGATTTTCCCGGTGTATCGCTCCCCGGTTTTCGCCACGCGGAAGGAGGATTCCCGCACCGTGGGGCCTTGAAAGCTGCAAACCAGGGATTCCCGGTCGTACCCGATGGTCAGGGTCAGCTTCCGGGTCACCAGCCGCTTGCGCACCAGATCCAGGGCCAGCAGCTCCGTCATCTCCCGGACGATGAGCTTCCCCTTCTCGCCATCGTAGGGCTCCATCAGCACCTGCCCGCTGGAGAGGCTGTTGCTCTCCGGGCGATAAGCCTTGATGGTGGCGATCTCCGTCGGCTCCCGGCCCCAGGCGTGATCGATCAACAGCTCCGCATTGATCCCCAGGGCGTCATAGATCAGATCCTCCTCCCGCAGGCTGAGCCGGGCGATATCCCCCATGGTTTCACACCCCAGGGCCTTCATGCGCCGGACGATGCCATGACCCACCCGCCAGAAATCCGTCAGCGGCGTGTGACACCACAGCAGCTCCCGATATTTTTGCTCGTCCAGCTCCGCGATGCGGACCCCGTCCTTGTCCGCCGGCACGTGCTTGGCCACGATGTCCATGGCCACCTTGCAAAGGTACAGATTGGTCCCGATGCCGGCGGTGGCGGTGATCCCCGTGGTATACAGCACCTCGCGAATCATGGTCATAGCCAGCTCATGGGCCGTGAGCTGATAGGTCTCCAGATACGCCGTTACGTCCAGGAAGCATTCATCGATGGAATAGACGTGGATATCCTCCGGGCTGATATATTTGGAATAGATGGAGAAGACCTTGGTGCTGTACTCCTCGTACAGCTTCATCCGGGGCGGGGCTACACAATAGGTCAGCTCCAGCGAAGGGTCCGCCGCCAGATCCGGCGCAGAGAAGGAGGCGCCGGAAAAATGATACTGCCCGTCCTCCCCCCGCTGAATCGCCCGAGCCCGAATCGCGGCTGCCATCCGCTCCCGGTTGACTTCCTTCACCCGCTGCACCACTTCGAACAGCCGCGCCCGGCCGGAGATGCCGTGGGCTTTCAGGCTGGGGGACACCGCCAGGCAGATGGTTTTCTCCGTTCGGGAGGCATCCGCCACCACCAGATGGGTCGTCAGCGGGTCGAAGCCCCGCTCCGTACATTCCACCGAGGCGTAGAAGGATTTCAGATCGATGGCCAGATAGGTCCGCTGTTTGTCCGCCATTGATCCTTCTCCTCCTTTCCCCGCGATGCCATCCCGGGAAGCGCTGGCCCAGTCAAGTCAGCAGCCTTCGCCCATCGATCAAAGTTTTACCATACCCCCGCTCCGCAGGGGTACTTTTGTCCGCGATGCCCTTCTTCCTCAGGGAACCGCCCTTTCCACCCACCAGCGGCCCAGGCGGCAGCTTTCCCGGCTGTCCGTCCGCTGAAAAAACAGATATTTTTCCTCCCCTTGGATCACAACGGTATAGCAATCCCCCGGGTGCCCAGCCCGAATAGTGGCCGCGGGGCGAAAATCCCTCACGGCGTCGATCGGGAACACCCGCCCATCCCGCCAGGTAATGGACCGGGGCGTCACCGAGCCGGTGGCGTCGAAATCGGAATTAACCTTGACATACACGCGCTCTGGAGGCAAAGGTTTAGAAAAAGCCACGAGGATCAACCCCTTCCGCAGGTAATCGTATTGATATTGCCATTTTAGATGGCTTTTTCATTGTAAGCCTATTTGTCCCTTTTGTCAACCCTTTGGTTGACAAAAGGGATTTAGAGCCATTTTAACTGGCTTTTATGCAAACAAGCTGCCGCAAGCCTCTATCTTCTGGGCCAGATCCTCTCGATACTCCGGATCCTCGGGGTTCAGGCTGTTCACCGTGACCCAGGGGGATTTCGCATAGGCGGTGGCGTGAATGTATTTTCCCGCCCCCAGATAAACCGCCACATGCCCGGGAAAGAAGATCAGATCTCCCGTTTGCAGCCGATCCTGCGGAATCTGGCGAATCGGATATTCCGGCCGAATGCTGGCGTCCCGATAGATCAGGAATCCCGCCTCCATCCAGCTCATAAAGGCCAGCCCGGAGCAATCAATCCCCTGGGAGGATTTTCCGCCCCAGCGATAGGGCGTAGCCAAATAGGCCATTGCGTTTTTCGCCGCCTGGGCCCGCAGCTCCTCCTCCGCCGCCTTGTCCAGCCCTTCCTGCCCCTGGTGTAAAAACCAGGAAGGATCCTCCCGGCCCTGCAGCAGGAAGCCGTCTCCTTCCCGGCGATCCGCCACGTCCAGGGTATGCACCCAGCCCTCGACGCCGTTCGCCGTCCGCACGGCGATCCAGCCCTCCTGGGCAGGCTCCTGGGCCCTTTGCACAAAGCTTCCCCGGGGCAGGCTGGCCAGCAGCCGCCCCTGCACCTTTGGCTCCCCATAAATATCCATCCAGGAAGCCCGCACCCGCAGCAGCTGCTCCCGGTCCCGGGCCGCCAGCTGCTCCTTAGAAATAGGGATCAGGACCTCCTGCCGAATCCACCCCCGATAGCCATAATGGGTTTGAACCTCCACCCAGCCATCTTCCTTGCTTTCCAGTGCTCTTACCGCCCATCCGGAGAAAACCTCGTCCGTCTGAGGGCCGGCTGCTTCCGTGGGTTCATCATACAAAAAGGCACTGGGGGCCTGGACCAAATACAGTTCTTCGCTCATGAGCTTCTCCCCTTTTCAAATGCGTTCAAAATCCGCTGGCACCTTGGTAATTCCGATGCCTGCCGCCTCCGTCATGTCGATCCAGGGCCCCTGATAAATAGGCCCGCCCTCGTAGGGATTCTCCGCGCAGAGGGAGGGGCCGTCCAAATCGCAGAGAGAGATGATCCCCCGGGCCGCCGCCAGATGGGCCCCCGCGCTGACGGACACCGCGCTTTCCAGCATGCAGCCCATCATGCAGGGCACCTTTCTTTCCGCCGCCAGATCGCAGATTTTCAGCGCCGGGGTCAGCCCGCCGGTTTTCATCAGCTTGATGTTGATCCAGTCCGCCCCATGCTCCTCGATCAGGCGCACCGCGTCCTCCGGGGAAAAGACGCTCTCATCCGCCAGGATGGGCGTCTGCACATGGGCGGTGACATACTGCATGCCAGCGAAATCATGGCAGGAAACCGGCTGCTCCACCAATTCGATGTTCAGCCCCGCATCCTCCATCATTTCGATGGTTCGCTTGGCCTCCGTGGGGGTCCAGCCCTGGTTGGCGTCCACCCGCAGCACCGCCTGGGTCCCTGCCGCGGCCCGCACCCGGCGAACCCGCTCCACGTCCTCCCGGCCGCCTTTGCCAACCTTTACCTTCAGAATACGGAACCCCTGCTGAATGGCCCGCTCCGTATCCTGGGCCATGACCTCCGGCGGATTGACGCTGATGGTGATGTCCGTTTCCAGCCGAGGGCGGGCTTCCCCCTCCGCCGGCGCGTGCAGCAAGCGAAACAGGGGCTTTCTCTGAGCCCGGGCCCAGGCGTCATACATCGCCATGTCGATGGCAGCCTTGGCGGTGGTGTTCTTGGCGATGCTCTTCTCCATCCGCTGCCAAACCTCCGAGGGGTGGTCGAAGGTCATGCCCTGGATGGCCGGCGCGATATAATACCGAAGGGCCGCTTCGATGGACTGGGGGGTTTCCCCGGTAATGACCGCCGTGGGCGGGGCTTCCCCATAGCCCACTTCGCCGCCTTCCAACTCCACCCGCGCCACCAGGTCATGAATGGCGTCCACCGTCCGCAACGCCGTTTTGAAGGGCGTTACCAGGGGGATGGATACATATCCGATCGCAATTTCCTTGATTTTCATTTTGCTCCTTTTCCTCCTTTTTTATGCCATCACCGTAACCGTGCTGCCGCCAGTTTTTCCCTTGCGGACGATGATCTGCTGATCAATTTCCCGGCGCAGCTCCGACACATGCGAAATAATACCAATCAGTCGATTTCCCTCCGTCAGTCTGTTTAGTGCCCGCATGGCCTGGCGTAAGGTCTCCTCATCCAGGGAGCCAAAGCCCTCGTCCACGAACAGGGAATCCAGCCGGATTCCCCCGGCGCTGTTCTGAATCTCCTCCGACAGCCCCAGGGCCAGGCTCAGGGAGGCGATAAAGCTTTCCCCGCCGGAGAGGGTTTTCACGCTGCGGACGCTGCCATTGTAATGGTCGATGACGTCCAGGTCCAGGCCGCTCTGGCTGCGCTGGTTCTCCGCAATTTCCCGGCGTTTCAGATCGTATTGCCCGCCGCTCATAGCCATCAGGTGCACATTCGCCCGGCGCAGGATGCGGTCAAAATAATGCATCTGTACATAGGTTTCCAGCATTACCCGATCCTTTCCCTTTATGGCGCCGTTGGCCGTGGCAGAGAGGCTGTTGACCCATTGCCATTGCTGGTCCAGCGCCACCAGGGTTTCCGCCGTTTTCCGAATCTGCCTCAAGGCACTCTCGTTGGTCTGCAGGCGATGCCGCGCCTGTTCTCCCCGATTTTGCTGCTGCTCCTTTCGCTGCAACAAAACCTCCCTTTCCGCCCGCAAGGGCTCGATCTCCAGGGCAGGGGCGTCCTGTAGCAGCTTTTCGGATTGCTTCACCCGGGCCTGCAGGGCGATGATCTCCTGCTGACAAGCCCGCCATTGCTTTTCCGCTGCCTCCGACGCCTGCCGAAGGGCAGCAGCCTGCTTCCGGCAGGCTTGCATCCTCTCCTCCGCGGCCTTTTGGTCCGGGAAGATCAGCTTCTCCTTCTGCTCCCTCCAGGCGGCCTCCATCTCCGTCCTTCGGGAGGTTTCCGCCGCCTGCTGCGTGCGATTCTCCCCCAAGCGGAGGGTTTCTTCCGACAAGGCCTTCTCCTTCGCCGGAATCTCCTTCTCCAGCGCTTCCTTCCGCCGCTGACCGTTGTTGGCCGCCAGCAGGCTGGCCTGGGCTTCCTTGCCCCGGGCGTTGACCTCCGCCAGCAGCGCCTGAATCTGTGCAGCCCCGGCTTCCAGGGTCCAATCCGGAATCAGCTCCCTTGCCTTCTCCGCCAGGGCCGCCTCCGCCGTTTCCATTTTTCCCCGCTTCTCCGCCGCGCCCTGGCTCATCAGGTTGGCTGCCTTCTGGGCCTCCTGGGCAGCCTTTTCCGCCGTCTTTACCTGGGCTTCCGTCGGCGCCTTCTCGGACAGGCAGGCCTTCCGGGGATGGCTGGTGGATCCGCAAACCGGGCAGGGCTCCCCCGCCCGCAGCTGGGAGGCCATGATTCCTGCCTGCTCCCGATTGAAATCCCTTCGCAGCTCCTCCGCCCGGGCCCGGCTGGCTTCCGCTCGGCTTTCCCCCTGCAGATAGTCCTGCTGAGCTTTTTCATAGGCTGTTTTCGCTTCCGCCAGGGCCTTCAAGTCCTTCTCCAGGGCGGTGAGCCGCTTTTTTTGCTCCACCAGGCGGTCAAAGGCCTGCTGCAGCTCCGCCCGCTGCTCTCCAATGTTTTCCAGCCCCTGCTTTTCCTCCCGCAGGGCCTGTAGGTCCATCTCCAGCGCCCCGCTGTGTTTCTCCTGGGCGACGATCTCCTGCTGCCGGGCCAGGATGCTTTTCTGAGCCTGGGCGATGGCAGCCGCCCGCCGGTCCAGCTCGCCATAGGCAGGAAACTCCGCTTCGATGCGGTCCGCCTCCTTCTCCGCCTGCTCCGCCTCCGGCATCCGGCCCTTCTCCGCCTCAAAGGCGGCCCTCAGCGCTGCTTCCTGTTGCTCTCGGCTTGCCAGCTCCGCCTGAGCCTGGCGCTGCTCCTGGCGGGTTCGCTGGGCGGATTCCCATCGGGTAATTTCTCCCGTCAGCTCCTGAATCCTTTTCTCCGTTTCCGCCAGGGCCTGCCCCTCCGCCGTCGCCAGGGCCTGATCCCGGGCGATCAGCTTTTCCACCAGCGCCATGGCGTCCTCGGTCAGCAGCTCCCCCGCCCGGGCCCGCTGGGCTTCCGGGGCCAGGGGATTTTCCTCCTCCCACAGCAGGCCGCTCAGAGATTGCTGAATGCTGCTCTTTTGCCGGTCCCTCTCCCCGCTGACCCGCGCCGTTTCCATTTTCAATTCTTCCTGGAAGGCCTGATAGATGCGGGTTCGAAAAATCTCCCGAAAGCGGGCCTGCCGGTCCCGGGTGTCCGCCAGGAGTAGCTTTAAAAAATCCCCTTGTGCGATCATGGCGATTTGGGAAAACTGATCCCGATTGACCCCCAGAATTTCCACAATTTTCTGGGTCACCACGGTGGTTCTTGTCTCCACCCGGCCGTCGGGAAAGCGCAGCTCCGCCCCGGCGGCCTGTTTGGTTTCCCCGGAGCCCCGGCTCTTCCGCCGCATGTATTCCGGATTCCGACGGACGGTATATTCCTTCCCTGCGTACAGGAAGGTCATCTCCACCTCCGTGGGTGTGCTGTCCTCCGCATACTTGGACCGCAGCATGGCGGCATCCCGGTTTTCCCCGCTGGCCTCGCCATACAGGGCGAAGGTAATGGCGTCGAAAAGGGTCGTCTTGCCGGCGCCGGTATCCCCCGTGATCAAGTACAGCCCCCGCTCCCCCAGGGGGCGCAAATCAATCTCCTGCCGCCCCGCATAGGGCCCAAAGGCGGATATCATCAATCGGAGCGGTCTCATGCCTCCCCCTCCTTCAGCTTCCGCATCAGCCGGGCCGCCAGCTCCCGCTGCACTTCGTTCATGGGCTGCCCATTCTGCTTCTCATAGAATTCTGTAAACAGCCCCAGTTCATCCTTCTGCTCCCGATCCTCCGCCTCTTCCAGCAGCGCGGCGCTGCGGGTTCGCAGGTTATCATAGTCCAATTTCATCAGATTGGGATACACCGTTCGTAATCGGGCCATGGCGTCGGGCACGTCTTCCTCGTCCGTCAAAATCACGTGCAGATAATCCTCCCGCTGGGTCCCCTCGTAATTCCGCCGCAGCGTCAATTCATCGTAGGTGCCCCGAATCTCCCGCAGATCTCGCCGGGGCCGCAGGGGAACCGTCCGAATTTGCAAATTCCCCTTTTTCCCCAGCTCCACCACCGTAACGGATTTTTCGTGGTTCCGCTCGGAGAAGGAGTATTTCAGCGGTGTGCCACAGTACCGAATCCGGGGGCTGCCAATGTTCTGAGGGCCGTGGATATGCCCCAGAGCGACGTAATCAAAATCCGCGAACACCGCCGCGTCCACGTTGTCCGTCCCGCCTACGGAGATTTCCTCCGAGTCGGACCGGGCGGCCCCGGTCACGAACTGATGGGTCACCAGGATGTTCCGCTCCGCTGGATTCACCCGCATTTCCTCCACCGCCACCTGAATCGCGTCGGTATAGGAGCTGATCTCCCTCTTCGGAAAGGCGGCTCGCACATGGGCCGGCTTCAAATAGGGCAAAAGGTATATATGCACCGGGCCATAGGCATCCTCCAGGGACAGGGGAACAACCCGGCCATCGTACACCGGGGATAGATGGATTCCGCTATGGGACATCAGGCGCCCGCCGAAGGCGATCCGCTCCGCGGAATCGTGATTCCCGCTGATGACGAACACCTGCAGCCGCCGCCGGGCCAGGCTCACCAGGAAATCATCGAAAAGATGGACCGCCTCCGCCGGCGGCACCGGCTTATCATAGACATCCCCCGCGATGAGGACGCCTGCCGGTGCTTCCTGATCGATGATGCCAAGAATCTCTTTGAGAATATATTCCTGATCCTCCAGCATGGAGAATTCATTCACTCTTTTCCCCAGATGCAGATCGGACAGATGGATCAGCTTCATCCCCGGCCGCTCCTTTCGCTCCATTTCGGGCCATATTTTACCATGGATTCCCCGCGAAAACAATTGGTGCAAGCAAAGGAAAAAGCTCCCCGCGAAGCGGGGGAGCGAGAAAATCCTCATAAAATCTTGAAAGAAACACCCCCGCGGAGCGGGGGTGTGGAAAACCGAGGAAAGCCTTGAAAAAGCTTAGTGGATCAGGGTGATGTTCCGGAATAGGCTCACCAGGGTATTGGCCACGGTGGACATGGTCTTGATGAAGATATCCAGCGCAACGCCAACCACGTCCTTGCGGGTGTCGCCCACGGTGTCGCCGGTGACGGCTGCCTTGTGGGCCGCGGAACCCTTGCCATGGCCCTTCAGAGCGCCGGACTCAATATACTTCTTGGCGTTGTCGAAGGCGCCGCCGGAGTTGCCCATGAAGATGGCCCGGGGAATCGCCACGATGGTGGCGCCAATCAGGATGCCGCCCACGAATTCCACGCCGAAGACGAAGCCGCCGATGACCGGGATGACCATGGCCAGCACGGAGGGCACCAGCATCTTGCGCAGAGCTTCCTTCGCGGCCAGCTGGATCATGCGGTTGTAGTCCGGAGTCTTCTTGCCGGCCAGCACTTCGGGGGTCAGCTGCTTGTCGCCCTCGTCCGCCATCAGCTTGGCAGAATCAATGGTGTTATCCGTCAGCATGGCGGCAAAATATTCCACCAGGGCGCCGCCGATGATGGCGCCGGCCACCACCACGAAGCTGGCGATGTTCAGATCCGGCGCGCCGGAGGAATAGGAGCCAACATAGGAAACGATCAAGCTCACCGTGGCGAAGGCAGCGGAGCCGATGGCGAATCCCTTGCCCACGGCCGCGGTGGTGTTGCCCACGGCGTCCAGCTTGTCGGTAATGGTCCGCACATCATGGGGCAGATGGCAGCTTTCCGCCAAGCCGCCCGCGTTATCCGCGATGGGGCCAAAGGCGTCGATGGAAACCGTCGCGCCTACGAAGGCCAGCATGCCCAGGGCCGCCAGAGCCACGCCATAGATGCCAGCAATCTTGCCGGAGACGAACAGGGCCAGGCCGATGACCAGCACGGGCAGCAGCACGCTGCGGGAACCCACGGCGTCGCCCTTGGTGACGACGAAGGCTTCCCCTTCGGGAGCCATCTCCGCCAGGGTGCGGGTGGGCTTATACTCGGTGGAAGTGTAATACTCAGTGATGGAACCAATAGCCACGCCGCTGGCGATGCCCAGCACGGCACAGATCCAGGGGCTGATCCAGCCGGCCACCCAGCCCAGGGTGTCCTTCAGCACGGCGCCGTCCACGCCCCGGAAGACGATCAGGGCGCCGAAGAGCCCCAGCACCAGCGTCAGCCCGGCGGAGATCCAAGTGGCCAGGTTCAGCTCCCGGGAGGGGTTATCCCCCATCTTCTTTACCGCAGCGTACACCAGGCCCAGCAAGCAGCCCAGCAGACCCAGACCCGCCAGCGCCACGGGATAAATAGTCAGCGCCTGGAACAGGCTGTCCTCCAGCACGCCGGCATGCTGATTGAACAGCACCACCGCGATCATCAGCGCGGCGGCCACGGTAGCCACGAAGCTCTCCAGCAGGTCGGAGCAGTTGCCGGCAATGTCGTTCACGTTGTCGCCGATAAAGTCCGCGATCACATTGGGCACACGGCTGTCATCCTCAGGCAGGTCGTTCCGGACCTTGGCCAGGATGTCGGCGGAGATGTCCGCCGCCTTGGTGTAGTTGCCGCCCGCCACACGGTTGAACATGGCCACGAGGGAGCAGCCCAGGCTGTAGGTGGACACATGCATAATGGTGGGGTTGATGCCCTGCAGGGTGGTGAGAATGCCGCCGCCCACCGCGTCGGGCTTCACATTGCCGAAAATCAGCAGCACCAGCACCAGGCCCAGCAGGCCGAAGGCCTGGACGCTGAGGCCGGAGATGGAGCCGCCGCACAGGGCCACCTTCACGGTTTCGCCAATGGACATGCTCTCCCGGGCCTTATTGGCCGTGCGCACGTTGGCGTAAGTAGCGCTGCGCATGCCCAACACGCACACGATGGAACTCATCAGGGAACCCATCAGGAAAGTGATGCCGCTGGTGCGCTCCACAAACAGGCTGAAGACAATAGCCAGCACCGCCACGACGATGGCGATGGTCCGATATTCCGTCTTCATGAAGGTATTGGCGCCGCTGCGGATAATGCCCGCCATCTCCACCATTTCCGGCGTGCCTTCCGGCATCTTTTTGATCCGGCCATAGTTCCAGAAGACGTAGCAGATCGTAGCGGCAATCACAACCAGGGTAATGATATACCAGGCTAACATAGAGAAAAACCTCCCCCTCTCCCTCCTCCGGGAGCATATAATTTGATCGATCCCCGCCCCTACTGATTTTAATAGGAAGCGAAAAACATGGTTATTGTATCCTATTCCTGTCCTCTCCGTCAATGGACATTCCGGGATTTTCGGGCCATGGCCCAGTTAGTTTTTTATCAAACGTTTTTTTGTTGATTTCTGCCCAAAAATTCGATAGAATAGACCCATCAAAAATCTTCCGCAGGAGGAACAACATATGCTGTCTTTAAACGAAAAAGGACTCCAAAACCCCCAGGAATGGCAGGACAAGGGGTATACCCTTCCCGCCTTTGACCGGGCCAGGATGATCGCTCGCACGACAGAAGCCCCCGCCTGGGTGCATTTTGGCGCGGGCAACATCTTTCGCGCCTTCCAATGCGCCGGGATGCAGAAGCTGCTGAACGAGGGCAAAGCCGAGACCGGCATCATCGCCGTGGAAGGCTTCGATTACGAAATCGTGGAAAAAGGTTATCGTCCCAATGATAACTACACCCTGCTGGTGACGCTGAAGGCGGACGGAAAGGTGGAAAAGACAGTCATCGGCTCCATCGCCGAGTCCTGCATTCTGGACAGCGGCAACGCCGCGGAGTTTGACCATCTGAAGGCCATCTTCTCCGCCCCCTCCCTGCAGCTGGCCTCCTTTACCATTACGGAGAAGGGCTATGCCGTTCGGGACGCTCAGGGCAACATCGCCCCCGCCATCGCTCAGGATTTGGCTGCCGGTCCCCAGGCCCCGAACAGCTATCTGGGCAAGGTAGCTTCCCTGCTGTATGCCCGGTATCAGGCCGGCCAGCTGCCCATCGCCCTGGTCAGTATGGACAACTGCTCCCACAACGGAGAAAAGTTGTTCCAGGCTATCCATACCTTCGCCGAAGGCTGGAAGGACGCAGGCTTCCTGGCCTATGTGTCCGATCCCGCCAAGGTCTCCTTCCCCTGGACCATGATCGACAAGATCACCCCCCGGCCCGATGCCTCCGTGGAGGCCATGCTGCGGGCAGACGGGCTGCAAGGGCTGGATCCGGTGGTGACTTCCAAGCATACCTACATCGCCCCCTTCGTCAACGCGGAGGAGAGCGAATATCTGGTCATTGAGGACGCCTTCCCCAATGGCCGCCCGGCCCTGGAGGCGGCGGGCTTCCTGTTTACGGATCGGGAAACCGTCAACAAGGTGGAGCGCATGAAGGTGACCACCTGCCTGAACCCCCTGCACACCGCCCTGGCGGTGTATGGCTGCCTGCTGGGCTATACCCGCATCAGCGATGAAATGAAGGACGCGGATCTGGTGCGCCTGATTCAGACCATCGGCTATCAGGAAGGCCTGCCCGTGGTGACGGATCCCGGTGTCATCAGTCCCAAGGAGTTTATCGACACGGTGGTGGGCGTGCGCCTGCCCAATCCCTTTATGCCCGACACGCCCCAGCGTATCGCCTGCGACACCAGTCAAAAGGTGCCGATTCGCTTTGGCGAAACCATCAAGAGCTATTTGGCGGATCCCTCTCGGGATATCGACTCCCTGAAGGCCATCCCTCTGGCCATCGCCGGCTGGCTGCGGTATCTGCTGGGGGTGGATGACGAAGGGCAGCCCTTCGAGATCAGCCCGGATCCCCTGCTGCCCCGGTTGCAGGAAGCTCTCTCCGGCGTGGAGCTGGGTAATCCGGCCTCCGCAGAGGGCAAGCTGGATGCCCTGCTGGCGGATGCTACCCTCTTCGCCACCGACCTGACCAAGACCCCTCTGGCCGACAAAATCAAGGCCGATTTCAAGGCCATGCTGGCCGGCCCCGGAGCGGTCCGGAAGGCGCTACAGTCTCTATAATGAAAAGCAGCCGGCTGTCAAGCCGGCTGTTTTTTTTATTCTTCCTCGGAATCCACCAGGGTCAGGAAGTACTCGAAGGCCTCGTCCGCCTCGTCGTTGTCTACGGAGACGTAGGAGTCATTGCCATCCTCGTCCGTGACAATCTTCAGGATAAACACCTCTACAGACTCCGGATCGTCCTCCTCAATGGGATCCGCCACCGCCAGGTACTGATTGTCGTTCAGCTCAAAGGAACCCAACAGCTCAAAGGTCTGGGGCTCTCCCTCCTCGTCGATCAGCTCAATCAGGTCATTCTCTTCTTCCAGATTTTCATCCAGGTTCTCAAAATCTTCCGCCATGTGTTTTATTCTCCTTTCCTGTTTTCATCCAGCCACTGCTGCAAAATCACCGCCGCGGCTACTTTATCCACGTTCTGTTTCCGTTCCAGCCGGCCCATGCCATCCTCCAGCAGGGCCTCCTCCGCCGTCACGGTGGTCAGTCGCTCGTCCTGAAAGCACACCCGCAGGCCATGCTTTTCCGCCTGGGCGCAGAATTCCCGAACCTTCCTGGCCTGAAAGCCTTCGGTTCCGTCCATGTTCAGCGGCAGGCCAGAGAGGATTTCATCGGTTTCGAACCGATCGCAAATCTCCTTGATCCTTCGCCAATCCGGCCCCCAGCCCACCCGGTGGATCACCTCCACCGGTGTGGCAATGGTGCGGGTGGGGTCGGAGGCCGCGACGCCGACGCGAACGTCCCCCACATCCAAACAAACGATTCTTTTCATCATGTAATCACAAATTAATAGGCAAAGCAATGCATAAATTTATTTTTCTCGCTCCCCCGCTCCGCGGGGGAGCTTCAATCAACTGTTGAAACTATTTCAGGGAGGCTTTTCAGCCTCCCTGAAAATCAGCATTTTTAGTGACTATCCCGACGGGGCGGACGGCGGCTGCCGCCATTGTCTCTCCGGGCCGGCGCGGTGTTCTCGTAGACGATATCATTACGGATCAGGTTGATCCGGCCCTGAGCGTCGATCTCATTGACCTTCACTTCCAGCTCGTCCCCGATGTTGACCACATCCTCCACCTTCTCCACCCGGTGATTTTCCAGCTTGGAGATGTGGATCATGCCATCCTTGCCGGGGGCCAGCTCTACAAAGGCGCCGAAGTTCATGATGCGAACCACCTTGCCGGTGAACACATCGCCCACTTCGATATCCTTCGCGATGCCCTCGATGATCTTCTTCGCCTTGGCGGCGGCTTCGGAATCGGCGGTGGATATGAACACGCGGCCATCGTCCTCGATGTCGATCTTGACGCCGGTTTCCTCAATGATCTTGTTGATCATCTTTCCGCCAGGCCCGATGACTTCGCGGATCTTCTCCGGATTGATGGTGAAGTTGATGATCTTTGGCGCGTAGGGGCTCATTTCATCCCTGGGCTGACTCAAGGTCTCCAGCATGATCTTCAGGATGTGCAGCCGTCCCTGCAGAGCCTGGGCCAGAGCCTTCTGCAGAATCGCCCGGTTGATGCCGGCGATCTTGATGTCCATCTGCAGCGCGGTGATGCCGTTCATGGAGCCGGCCACCTTGAAGTCCATATCGCCCAGGAAGTCTTCCAAGCCCTGGATGTCCGTCAGCACGGCCAGCTTGCCGCTTTCCTGATCGGTAATCAGACCCATGGCCACGCCGGCTACCGGCGCGCTGATGGGCACGCCCGCGTCCATCAGGCTCAGGGTGCTGCCGCACACGGAAGCCATGGAGCTGGAGCCGTTGGAGCTCAGAATTTCGCTGACCAGGCGCATGGCATAGGGGAACTCCTCCTCGGAGGGGATCACCGGCAGCAGCGCGCGCTCCGCCAGGGCGCCATGGCCGATTTCCCGGCGGCCAGGGCTCTTCATGCGGCCCGCTTCGCCCGTGGCGTACGGGGGCATATTATACTGATGAATGTAGCGCTTGAAGGTTTCGCTGGTGCTCAGCCCATCCAGGGTCTGGCCCTCGGAGACCATGCCCAGAGTGGTCACGGTCAGGGCCTGAGTCTGCCCGCGGGTGAAGATGGCGGAGCCATGGGTCCGGGGCAGCACGCCCACGTCGCACCAGATGGGCCGAATCTCGGTCACCTGGCGGCCATCGGGCCGGATGCCCTCGTTCAGGATCTTGGCCCGCATGACTTCCTTGTTCAGGTAGTACAGCGCGTCCTCAATCTCACTCTCCCGCTCGGGGAACTGCTCGCTCAGGGCGGCGATGGTCTCTTCCTTGACCTGGGCCTCCCGGGCCTGCCGCTCCTTGCGCTCGAAGGTCTCGTAGACCCACTTGCACTTTTCCAGCGCAAATTCCCGCACGGCGGCCTTTACATCGTCGCCAGTGGTAATCAGCGGAACAACCTTCTTTTCCTTGCCGATTTCAGCAACGATCTGCTTCTGGAAGGCCACCAGCTTCTTGATCTCCTCATGACCGAAGAGGATCGCGTCCAGCATGGTATCCTCGCTCAGCTCGTTGGCGCCAGCTTCCACCATCATGATGGCTTCTTCCGTGCCCGCCACATACAGGCTCAGATCGCTGGCCGCGCGCTGGGCTTCATCGGGGCAGATGACGAATTTCCCGTCCACCCGGCCGACCAGCACCGCGCCGGTGGGGCCATTCCACGGGATGTCGGACACCGCCAGGGCGATGGAGGAACCGATCATGGCCGGGATTTCCGGCGGCACATCCTGCTCCACGCTCAGGATGGTTACCACTACCTGGACGTCGTTGCGCATGCCCTTGTTGAACAGGGGGCGCAGGGGCCGGTCGATCAGCCGGCAGGTCAAGGTCGCCTTATCGGTGGGGCGGCCTTCCCGCTTGATGAATCCGCCGGGAATCTTACCGACGGAGTACTGCTTCTCTTCCACATCCACGGCCAAGGGGAAGAAATCCACGCCCTCGCGGGGGGTGGGAGCCATGGTGGCGTTCACCATGACAACGGTGTCGCCCAGGTGCACCCAGACGGAGCCGTTGGCCTGTTCACAGTACCGGCCGAATTCCAGCGTCAGCTTTTTTCCGGCCAGATCCATGGAAAAGCATTTTGAATCCATTCTCTCTCTCCTTTTCTTTCTCGGAGGCCGCCGTATGCTATCATATGAAAACCCCACTCCCTGGGATTTTCAAGGGATAACACACGACCCTCCGTTTTCCCTCTCCCGCTCCTCTCCGATGGCGCGGGGCTTGCTTTTTGAAAAAGCCGCCGGAAGTCTCCCCTTCCGGCGGCATATTTCCTTGCTCTTTCCGGGACCCGAATGAAAACCTTTGTCCGGCGATTACTTACGCAGGTTCAGCCGGGCGATCAGGGAACGATAGCGCTCGATATCGGTCTTCTTCAGGTACTCCAGCATGTTGCGGCGACGGCCAACCATCAGCAGCAGGCCGCGATTGGAATGATGGTCATTCTTGTTCGCCTTCAGATGCTCGTTCAGGTGATTGATGCGATCGGTCAGCAACGCGATCTGCACTTCGGGGGAACCGGTGTCGCCTTCATGCTGAGCATAGGCGGCGATGATTTCAGCTTTGGTCATGTTCTTCATGTCCTCCTTTATTTTCTCGGGATTCCAATCGCCGCGAGCCCGGAGCGCCGTCGGAGAAGTCGGACGCCTGCGCGCGCGGTTCATTTGAACCCAAGGCGTATAATATCAAATTTTGTCCCTTTTGTAAACAGCATTCTTTTCTTTTTTCCGGTGTCTTTCCGCGTACAAGGCGTAATCCAGCACCTCGTGCCCTTGCTCGTTGCAGCTTCTTCCCGCATGGGCGCCAAAACCCACCGATTCTTATTTCTCCAATCCCTTGTATACCAGGTCTCTGACCCGGGGATGGAGCACCGTGTAGCCCTCCAGGAAATTATGAATATGCTGCACGTAGAAAATGCTGATATGGTTGAAGGGATCCACCACCGCGTATCCGCCGGCGGCGCCGTCCCATCCAAACTCGCCTACGGGAGACCAGCCCAGGGCATCGCTGGTTTTCACCCGGACCCCCAGTCCATAGGAATATTCCAGGAAGCGAACGGTGCGGAATTCGTGCACTGCGTCTCCGGAGAGCACTGCGTGGGTGAACATCATTACCGTCTCCTCCCGCAGGATGCGAGCCCCATTGTGGCCCACGCCGCCATTGGCCAGGGCTTCCACCACGGCAGAATAGCTGTCCGCCGTCCCCGCCAGGCAGGCACCGCCGCTCTCGTAATTCGGGGTGATGCGATAGTTGTTGTCCGGTTTGGGAATCAGCTTCATCTCCCGGGTCGCAGGCTGATATTCGTACATGGCCGCCAGGCGGCTCCATTGCTCCGCCGTCGGGTGGCAGGTCAGGTCCGTAATCCCCAGGGGCTGGAAAATATGCCGATCCAGATAGTCGCTGAATCGCTCCCCGGAGATGACCTCCACCACTGCGGCGATGACGTCATGGCCCAGGGAGTACTGCCAATGGGTCCCTGGCTCGTACAGCAAGGGCATCCGGGCGATGGCCGCGATAACTTCCCGGGTGGTGGCCTCCGGCTTTTCCTTTAATAGCTCCTGAATGGCCTCGGAGTGCATGTCATAGGTCAGCCCCGCCATCATGGCCATGCAGTCGATAATCCGTACCTGGTTTTTCGCGTAATGAGCTGGCTCCCGCAGGGTGGGGCTAAAGTTCGACCCCTTGGATTTATAATCCGCGTCTATGACGGTCATATGGGTCCATTCCGGCAGATATTTCCCTACCGGGTCGTACAGCGTAGCCCTTCCCTGCTCGATCAATTGCATCATGGCTGTCATGGTAATGACCTTGGAGCAGGAGTAAAGCAGGTAAAAATCCCGAGGACTGACAGGCTGCTTCCCTTCCGCGTCCGCGAAACCCGCGGAGTGGCGATAAATGGTCTCGTGATCCTTCGTCACGATGATATCCAGCCCGGGAATGCCATATTCCTCGTTCAAGGAATCCAGATATTGATCCAGCAAATGAAAATTCATCTTCGTTTTCCTTTCCGCGGCCCATTTCTTAGACGAGTTAATTGGTATGATTCTTCTTCCGCACCGCTTTCACACTCTTCGCATACTTTATCATCTATGGTTCCATCCGTCAAGTTTTTGACCGGATTTTACAAAAACAGGAAGTCGAATCACGACTTCCTGTTTTTTATATATATCTGTTTCGATTTTACTCACCCAGGCTGTCGCTGATCTGCTTCAGCGCCCGCATAACAGCCTCCGTGGAGTAGGTGGCGCCGGAAACGGCGTCGATGTCCTTGATGGTAATCGGCAGGGTCTTGCCGATGAACTGGCTGGTGAATTCCTCTTCCTGGACTCGGGAACCCACGCCCGGCGTTTCTTCGAATTCCTCATCGCCGATCTTGATGGCGGTAATGGCGTTGTTCTCATCCAGATTCAGGAACACCTTCACCTTGCCTACATATCCGGTGGCCAGGCCTTCGTACTGATACTCCACTTCCTCCGCGGGAGCGGCTTCCTCCACCGGGGCAGCTTCCTCTGCCGGGGCCGCTTCTTCCGCGCCCTGCTCCAGGCTGTCGCTAATCTGCTTCAGGGCCCGCATGACCGCTTCCGTGGAATAGGTAGCGCCGGAAACGCCGTCGATATCCTTGATGGTGACGGGCAGGGTCTTGCCGATGAACTGGCTGGTGAATTCATCCTCCTGGACCTTAGAGCCTACGCCCGGAGTCTCCTCGAAGTCTTCATCGCCGATCTTAATGGCGGTGATGGCGTTGTTCTCGTCCAGGTTCAGGAACACCTTCACCTTGCCCACGAAGCCATTGGCTAGGCCTTCATACTGATATTCCGTGGTGTCTTCCGCCGCGGGGGCTGCTTCCTCTGCCGGAGCTGCTTCCTCGGTGATGGCGGCGTTTGCCAGGCCCTTATCCAGTCCGGAATTGATTTCATTGATGGCGTCCAGCACCGCGTTGGTGGTAATGGTGGCGCCGGACAGGGCGTCGATATCCCCAATGGTCAGCGGGATGGTCTTGCCAATGAACTGGCTCTGGAATTTCTCCTCCTGCGCGGCCGCGCCCAGGCCGGGGGTCTCCGCGAACTGGCTGTCGCCAATGGAGATTTCCTGAATCGCCCGGCTATCATCCAGGGTCAGATAAACCTTCACAGGGCCGCCAAATCCCTGGGCCGTGGCGGCATATTTGCCCTCGCCCAGATGGATGGCAGTGCTGTTGCTCTCCACCTCGAAGCCCGCCTCCGCAGCGATGTTCTCCATGGCTTCATTGACGCCCTTGATGACCGCGCGGCTGGTAATCGTCGCGCCAGACAGTGCCTCAATCTCGCCGCCATCCTTGGTCAGCGCCACCGGCGCGGCCTTTCCAGCGAACTGAGCCTGGAACTCCGGCTCCTTCGCCCGAGCGCCCAGGCCAGCGGTTTCCGCGAAATTGGATCCCCCCACGCTGATGCCCTGGATGTTGCCATCCGGACCCGCGGCCACAGTGGTTTCCACTTCACCGCCAAATCCCTGAGTGACCGCCGCCAGGGAGTAGCCCACCGGGTTGCCAGCCTCGTCCTTGCCGACGACGATGCCGCTTTCCAGCTCCTCGAAATCCGTTGCGTCAGGCATCAGCTTACCAAGGGTTTCATACTTGGCGCGATACGCATTTTCGGCGATCACGTCTTTGGTCAGCAGATTGGTGCCGGCCAGCAGCGCCGCGGCCACCACGCAGATCACTGTCAGAACCAACCATGCGGGCATTTTGTTTTTCATCGTTGTTTTCTCCCTTTCTTTTTGTGTGCCAATTACCAGGAGCGCGTTGATCGATTTTCTCTCCGCAACTCCTCAAAATCATTTCCATCAGGGCTTGATGTATGCCTCGTATCCGGGGCTGAACAGCTGTTTCCCATCCTTCCCGATCCACATGGCCACCGCACCCATCTGATCCAGCAGCTGCTGGCCTTCCTCCTGCTCCATCAGGAAGAGGCTGGTGCTCATGGCATCTGCCAGGCCGGAATCCTCCGTAATCACGGTAACCCCGCGCCATTTTTCCCCGGGGAACAGGGTTTCCGGGTCGATGATGTGGTGATATGCTTTTCCGTCCACCTCGTACAGCCGCTGATAGTCCCCGCTGGTGACCACCGCGCCCTTGACCAGGTTCACCTTGTGTAAGTATCCTTCCCCCCTGCCTTCCGGATCCTGCACGCCTACCACCCAGGGAGAACCGTCCGGCTTGGGGCCAGTGGCGACCACATTGCCCCCTACGGACAGCAGGTATCCCTCCGGCAGTCTTTCACAGACCCGCTGAACGGCGTAACCCTTGCCCAGGGCCCCTACGTCCAGGCTGGTTTCCGGATCCAGCAGCTTGACCGTGCAGTTCTCCGCGTCGATCTCCAGCAGGTCGAACCCCGTGTGCTCCTTGGCGGCCTTCAGCTCCGCCAAGTCGGGCACATAGGCACTCTCGGGATGATTGATCCCATTTTCCCTCGCTTCGTGCCAGATGCGCAGCACCGCCCCCAGGGTGACGTCCATCCGATGGCCGGAGAATTGATCCGCCTCCCGGGCCACCAATAGTAGATCGATGATCCGTTGATCCACCTCCAGGGCCTCGCCAGGATGGGCATTGATCGTGCAGAGGTTCACCAAATCGGGGTATTCATGATAGATATCGTACAGATGGTCGCAGATCAGCAGCTCGTCATAGATCTCCGCGGTCACCTTTTGAAAAGCTTCCTCATCCGTTTCGTAGCCCAGGATGGAGGTCACCGTGTCGAATAGGTCCAGATAGCTGGCCTGGAATCTTTTCTTCGCCGTATTCGCCTGCGCCAGATTCATGCCGAGCGCCGTCAGCAGCGCCAAAACCAAGGCGATACCTTTTCTTTTCAACCGCTTTTCCTCCTTCTGGATTCCTTCTCGCGGGGACACAAGCTCATCTTTCTCCGTCCCTCAGTTCACGCATAGTGGTGTTTTCCGCCGCCCAGGGCCCGCAGCACGCCGCTGCTCACCGCACCGGTAGCCACGCCGCAGGCAGTGCCAATCAGCAACAGATAGGGCAGATAGCCCCAAATGTATGTAGAGTGCATCAGGATCATGGCGATCAGAATTTGTCCACAATTATGCCCCGCGGCGCCCAGTACGCTGACGCCATAGACGCTCAGATGCCGACTATGCCGGGCCAGGGTCATGACCAGCATGCTCAAAATCCCCCCCGTCAGGGAGAAAGCCAACCCCGTCATGTTGCCGCTGAACAAGGCCGTCAACAGGCATCGGGCAATCAGAATCAGAAGCGCCGAGGGCAGGTTCAGCTGGTACAAGGCAAACAGCGTCACCGTGTTCGCCAGCCCCAGCTTCACCCCCGGCAGGGGAATGATCAGCTCCAGCGGAATCATCCGCTCCACCCAGCTCAGGGCCAGCGCCAGCGCCGTCAGGATGGCCATGGTTGTCAATCGTTTTGTTCTCATGGCCTCTCCTTACTGCACTACCGCGTCCACGTCATCGTCCGTCAGCTCGCCGCCCTCCAGCCGAATCTCCACGCGATTGGGCAGACAGACGATGCTGCGCCCCGGGCGGGAGATCCACCCAGAATGGACGCAGTCCGCTCCCGGACAATCGCTCTCCGTAATGGCGATTTTCCCGTCCTGGACGGTAACCACGTTGCGAAAATCCCCTTCCAGAACGAATTCCACGTCCCGGTCCAGCCGCAGCTCCCGAACGACCTGCCCTTCCTGATAGATCCGGGCTACGGAAGCCTCCCCGGCGGAGAAGAAAAACAGGTAGTATCCCATCAGCGCCAGGGCGAATAGAATCACCCCCGCAATGGCGACGGCGTCCCCCCGGCGGAATGTCAACGCGCTTCTTTCCTTCTTCATATAAACAACAGGGCGCACCCGATCCCCCATAGGGCGCCTACCAGCACCTCCAGGGGAGAATGGCCCATTCTTTCCTTTAGTTCCGTGCTTTCCTCCGTATCGTCATGCTCCAGCGTAAACCAGTCCATCAGTAGATTGATAGCGCTGCCTTGGCGCCCGGTTTCCCTTCGAACGCCGATGGCGTCGGTCATGACCACGAAGGCCAGCACGAAGCAAATGGCGAAGGTCAGGGAGTCAAACCCATCCGTCAGCCCCGCCACGGTAGCCAGGGCGGACACAAAAGCGGTATGAGAGGAAGGCATTCCACCGGAGCCAAAGAGCAAATGCCGCGGGCTCCAGCCGCGATGGCGCAACCCATCGATGATATACTTGGCCAATTGCGCTGAAAACCACGCCACCAGGCAGCAAATCATCGCCTGGTTTCTCAACGCGCTCCGCACCGCCGCTCACTCTCCTTCTGCCGCCAATTTTAACATTCTTTGCTTTTCTTGGCAACCTATTCTAAATTTTTAACGATCTATCATTGTCGAAATCTATGGTTCCCGTCCAATGCGCTTTTCAGCTATGGGTGATATGATTATCCTTCCAAATATTCCCGTATCTCTGGCAGCTTTTCCGTGCCATCCTTGTATCCCAGCCAGTATAGATCCCCCAGCTTTTCCATGTCCCGTTCCAGTCGGCTGACCAGCACCTCCTGAGAGGGCGCGATGCGCATCAGCCGCCCTTCCGCATGGAGTTTCTCCACCTCTTCGAATTCCCGATTAGCTTCCAGGTTCATGGTCTTGATCTTTTCCATCACTTGGGGATATTTCCGGTAGATCTTCTCTGCCAGAGGATCCTCCCGGTTCTTTTTCCGGAAGGCGACCTCCCGGGTCCGAATGACGATGATCTTCTCGAAGCCTTCGTCCAGCGCCCATTGATACGGAATCTTGCAGGCACAGCCGCCGTCCAGATAAGGCACACCATCAATTTCTACCATGGGCGAAAGATATGGCAGGGTGGCGGAGGCCTGGGCCGCCTTCATGATGTCCCCGCATTTTCCCTTCTCGAAGGCCTCCCATTCCCCGGTGATGCAATTGGTAGCCACGGCCAGGTATCGCTGTTCCGGCCAATAGAATCGAGCTTCATTCAGCGGCTCATAGATCCCCCGATCCTCCGTCAGGAAACTGACGTCCACAATGCTTCGGCTATGGCGCAGGGCCTTCACGCCCACATATCTGGGATCGTGCCGATAGGTCAGGCTCACCCGGGCGGAACGGCCGATTTGACCGGATACGTAGTTAATGCCTGAAAGGGCGCCTGCGGATACGCCGATGACGCATTGCAGGTTTAGATCCTGCTGCATAAAGGCGTCCAGCATCCCCTGGGTGTACAGTCCTTTAAAGGCGCCGCCCTCCAGCACCAGACACCCCGGCGTAAGATGCTGGCTCGCCTGCCCGGAGGGGATTTGATCAATTCCGGAATAGACCTTTTCCTGGTTCATGCGTCGTGCTCACTGTTCCTTTTCTGCCCAAATCTCTTTTTTGTCGCTCAGATGGATGCAAAGAAAAACCTTGAAACTCTTTACCGTTCCAAGGTTCGTGCCGGAGGCGGGACTTGAACCCGCACGGTTTTAAGGCCAACGGATTTTGAATCCGCCGCGTCTGCCATTCCGCCACTCCGGCTCACGAGGGGCAGTATAGCATATTTTTTTCTCCCGCGCAAGAGCAGATTTTTGAATCAGCACCCCACAAAACACCGCCTCCCCTTTTAGGGAGACGGTGCGAGAACGTTCATTATCAACCGTTCATACTTGTGTGTTCTCTTTTTTCTCCGTGTCATGCAACCTCAAGCAGCTCTTCATCCACCACGTTCTACACATTTGCGTTGTCACACTCCGACCAGTACTCGTCTCAGTCATTGTTCCCTTATTAGTCAAAACAATCTCCAGCGTGATTGATGAATCTATAGTTTCCTATCGGCGCAAAGTAGGTTTGGGTCCCTTGCTGCGTTTCGCTCGGGTCAAGTTGCGCCAGTTGATCCTCAGGCAATGCTCCTTCTTTTTGTATTCCGCTGATAAGCACCGTAGTTGACCCTTCCGGACTCACTTGAGTTTGCATCTCTTGCGCGGTCCATGCAGTAGGTATGGCCGTTGGTACTGCTTTTGTTACAGATGTCGGAGTCGCGGTCGGTATAACGGTCATTTCCGGCACAGGTGTAGCCGTCGGAACTGCTGTTGCCCCCGGTTTAGGTGAGGCTGTCGGTACCGCTATCACTTCCGGTGTAGGTGTAGGTGTGGCTGTCGGCACCGCTGTAGCTTCCGGCGTAGGAGCAGCTGTCGGTACTGCTGTTGCTTCCGGTGTAGGAGTAGCCGTCGGTATCGCTGTCGCTTCCGGCGTAGGAGCAGCTGTCGGCACCGCTGTAGCTTCCGATGTAGGAGTCGCCGTCGGTATCGCTGTCGCTTCCGGCGTAGGAGCAGCTGTCGGCACCGCTGTAGCTTCCGGTGTAGGAGTCGCCGTTGGTACCGCTGTCGCTTCCGGTGTTGGAGTAGCCGTCGGTATCGCTGTCGCTCCCGGCGTAGGAGCAGCTGTCGGTACTGCTGTTGCTTCCGGTGTAGGAGTAGCCGTCGGTACTGTTGTCGGCATTTCTGTAGAGTCCGGTTTCCCTTCAACCTCGAAATGAATATCTTCTGCAATTTGTGCCGTACCGTATTCAATCCTTAGGAATTGAACCTTGGCAATCTGTATCACGTCCCTTGCCGAATCATAGGAAAGCGTAACAATCGTTTCAAATCGAGAATCCTTCCCTGTGCCTTCACTTTTATCAGCTTCCTTCATCTGCACCATGTAATGATAAGCCTTTGTCTGCAAGTAGTCTTGCGTATCATCCATCATGTGTTCTCTGTAGAAAACCAGATTGCCGAGGAATACCCTTCCCTCCTGCCCATCAAGACTGACTTGTACCTCCCCATCAGGAAGCAACTTTCCAATGGCCGGAACAGGACCATCATCCAGAGCTCGAAGGATAATCGCATGCTGCGTATTCCCATCATCTCCTTTTATCATTACCTCCGCTGTCAAAGGAGTCATTGCAAATGTGAACGTGTTCGTGAATGTTACATCTGTTGTCAATACTGTTTCGTCGTCATCTGGATATATCACTGCTGTTTTGACTTCTTGGTCCAGTCGAACGGTCTTATTGCTTGCTTCTGTCTGTCGGATGTAATATGTGCCGGTTTTCAGCCCCTCAATGATTTCTTCGCTCGTCCTTCCACTGACGATGCTTATCTTCACTGGGTCAATTTCGTCTCCATTCGCGTAAGTCGCCGCCATCTGGCATTCTGGATCGTCATATATTTCGAAAGTATATGTGCCGTCTGCCAGGTTTCCATTGGTATCGCTTCCGTTGACAGCTACCTGACAAATAATAGATATATTTTCTGTCTTTACTTCTGTTTCCTGAATCTCAATTTGATCCGTTATCAGCCATGTGCGTACCTCTTCCAAATATTCTATGCTAATCTGCTTGATTCCATCAACGCTTTCTTGCCTAATGCTGTATTCCATTAGACTGCCATCTTTCGCGTACTTCGGCAGATCAAACCAGTCTATGGCATAATTGTTTTCGGGTGTGGCTTGCTTTGTCGCCTGGATTCCATACTGTTCCAGGTCTTCTTCCCGATTTTCTCCATCATTAGCGATCAGGGTAAATGTAGGTTGATCTTGAGATGCATCCTCCGCAAGCAGCCCCCTGGCCCGGTTGATCTTCGATACACGTAGAGCATCATTAAGACCGTCTTCATCCACAAAGCTTATTCTCACATGTCGATCCGTTGTCTCAAAGATATTGATGATAGTTGCAATTCCAGATGCTGCTCCGTTCAGCGCTCCGTTATGTCCATCAGCATCGGAATTCCCTATCGATGCCGACTGCCCACCTTCTCCGTTTTGTCCCGCGACTCCTGCGTCATTCTTCTCCTCGAAGTGATTTGTATTTTCTCTTTCTCCAACAATGACTTCAACCTTCTGAGCTTCGGAGTTTACCTGTATCTGCGGATTCCTCGATTCGGTCTCTTTTACGTAGTATGTACCCGCATGCAAGCCATCAACTTCGATTTTCGCATCAGCACCTTCTATAACATGGAGTTCAACCTTACCAACACTTTCTCCATTGGCCTTCTTGGCTTCCGTCCGGCCGTCATCCTCATATACCTTGAATACATACACGCCATCTGCAAGCTTCCCGACTGCGAGCGTATCACTATCTGTCCGCACCTGCTTTTGAATTTTCAAACTTCCGAGCTTTTCATTTTCGAAATGGATTTCCGATACTTCTGTAGGAATTCCCTTTTCGATCTTGAACAGCTTCGTTTCAGCTTCATTGATCGTCAGCCGATCTGTACCCACATCATAGCTCAATGTGATAGCCAGCTGGAATTCTGCCATATCATATTGGGTATCATCGACCACATAGTTCTTTTCAGCAATCGCTTCCTGTTTGACCTGTTTGATCGAATAATGATAGGTGCGCGTATCCTTATATTCATCTTCCGGATCATACATATCACCACGAGCGAAGTAGATATTCCCAAAGGTGATCTGCCCGGCTTCACCATTATTTACAATGATCGGTGCAATCGAGTCATTGGTACTATCTTCCTCAGTTGGCATTGGTCCATCATCCAGACTGGTAAGCACAAACTGGTATGTGCCTAATTCCGCATGATCCTTCATTCCGACAGAAGCTTCAACTGGGTAAATAGCCCTTGTATAAGTGTTCACCAGAGTTACGATGGCCGTTTCAGCGATTTCATTGCCATTCTTCCCTGCTTCGACCACAACTGCCTTGATATTTGAATCTAATTTTACCGCAGAATTCGTAGATTCTTCCG
>JAFUFB010000010.1 GCA_017470145.1 Clostridia bacterium
CTGCCCTGGGAAAGCCCCAGCATATCCGCCAGCTGCTTTTGACTCATGCCGGCGGCGATTCTGGCTTCATGCACCTTCTGCCCCAGATCCGGCCGAGGCTCCCGCCGGAGCCGACGGCGCTTTTCCGGCTTAGGCTCCTGGGGAACCGCAGGCAGCGCCGCGGTCTCGTTTTCCTGGTTTTCGATCAGGGCGTTCAACATCTGCAAAATCTTTTTCCCCGTAGGCTCATCCACCTTGCCCCGCTCCATCAGGCTTACCTTGGTCTGGGGCAGATTCAGCATGCCCCCCAGCTCCTTCTGGCTCAGCCCCGCCCGAATCCGCGCATCCCGAATCTGGGACCCCAGGAGTACCTGCTCCGTCGGCTTCACCTTTCGGTTAATAATTTCCCGCAGGGGCTGGCCATGAATGCGCCGAAGGATATCTTCCGTCTCCTTCTCCGTCACGTTTCCCAGCTCGATGAAGCTAATCCGGGTCACTGGCAGGCGAAGAATCGTCCCCAATTCCTTCTGGCTCAAGCCTGCCTTGTTCCGCTCCTCCTTGATGCGAGCCCCGGCCTCCTTGGGGTCGAAGGCAGCCTTGGTTCCCTTGGCGGGGGCGCTTTGAATCATCGCGATCAATTCGTCCGCATGTTTGCTGGTAATGTATCCACTTTCGAGATGGGCCAGGGTGGTATGCTTTAATTGGACAATCTCTGCCGCCTCCTTTACGGAGAGGCCTGCGCTCTTGCGCGCGTCCCGCAGCCGCTGGCCCGCCGCCTTGGGGTCCTCTTTCGCTGGCGCGTTGGACACCGCGGCAATGCGGCTGATGATATGCTCCGCCTTTTTGTCCTTTACATAGCCAGATTCCATCTGCGTTACCCGGCTGACGGAGAGGTTCAGCATGTCCGCCACCTCCTCCCGGGAAAGCCCGGCGTCGATCCGGGCCTGCTTCAGCCGCTGGCCGGCGGGCTTGTTGGGGGCGGTAGACTTCTTTTCTCGGGGCGCCCGCTCCGCTTTTTTCGACGCCTTTTGATCCGCCTCTATGCGCAGCTGGCCTTTTTCCCGGCCATCGCCATACATGAGCCATTTTCGGTTCATGCCGGTTTTTTTCTCGATCCATTCCCCCCGGCGGCGGCTCAAGGGCGCAGCCTCCCCCTCCTCGAACTTCGCCAGCTTCTCCTCCGGCATCTCTAAAACCTCTGCCATCTGTGCCAGGGAGAGGCCGTTCTCCTCCCGCCACAGGCGCATCCGATGCCCCGGCGTGGTCTGATCAAAGGAGGGCAGGAAGGGATCCACATCCTCATTCTTCAGGATTTGCGGATTGATGGGAAACGCGGAAATATATTGTAACAGGAGATAGGTTTCTCCATTTTCTTCGCAATCGATCACTTCTTGTTTGGGCACACCTAACTCATCCGCCACCTGCGCCTGAGTTAAACCCATAATTTCTCGAATGTCTTGAATATTCATGCCCATGAATCTCCTGTGTTGAACTTTTACAACGAGAGTATAACATTTTTTGTTAGCTTTGTCTATTCAAGATCGATGAATATTTATATGGTATTTATGCATAATGAAACGCTGATTTATTTTAAATCAGCGTAAAAAACATATTGCTTACTTCATTGATTTACAAGAGCTTTCTCACTCCCCCGCGACCTGGGGGAGCTTTCATCATTTTTTCCGAAAATATCCCCCTGAAATCTTTGAAATCATTTCAGGGGGACAAAAAGAATATTCTTTTTCGCAAAAAAGGATGAATATTATCCTTCGTTCAGGCGGCCGGTCCGTTCAATTTCGGAGATCATATCGATCCGCCGCTGGTGCCGCTCGCCTTCGAAGGTAGCGTCCAGCCACTCCGAAACGATCATCTTCGCCAGCTCCACGCCGATGACCCGGGCGCCGAAGGCCAGCACATTGGTGTTGTTATGCCGGCGGGATAACTGGGCCGTATAGGGATCGGAGCAGACGCAGGCCCGAATGCCGGGCACCTTGTTGGCCGCCAGGGAAATGCCCACCCCCGTGCCGCAGATGCAGATGCCTAAATCAGCCTCTCCATCCGCCACCAGGCGAGCCACCCCGTAACCGTAGATGGGATAATCATCCCCCCGATCCGTCGGATCGTCATTGCCGATATTGATCACTTCGACGCCTCTTTCCTGCAGGAAAGCGACAATCTGGTTTTTCATCTCCACGCCCGCGTGGTCATTACCGATGGCCAGCTTCATGCTTCATTTCTCCTTCAAGAGGTCAGCTTACTGCGCGATCACAGCCACAGCCGCCACGGTGTTGATAATTTCCTCCACATTGCATCCGCGGCTCAGGTCGTTCACCGGCTTGGCCAGGCCCTGAATGATGGGTCCAATAGCCTTGGCGCCCGCCATGCGCTGCACCAGCTTGTAGCCGATATTGCCCGCGCCCAGGTTCGGGAAGATGAGTACATTGGGCTTCTTGCCCGCCACGGGGGAACCGGGGGCCTTCAAATTCGCCACCTCCGGCACCAGGGCGGCGTCCGCCTGCAGCTCTCCATCCAGCAGCAGATCGGGGGCCAGCTCCTTGGCCTTGGCCGTCGCTTCCTGCACCAGGGTAACGGCGTCATGCTTGGCGCTACCCTTGGTGGAGAAGGAAAGCATCGCCACCCGGGGCTCGGCCTGCAGCAGGCTCTTGCAGGTGTTGGCCGTGGCCAGGGCAATGGCCGCCAGCTCGTCGGAATTCGGCTCGATGTTCACCGCGCAGTCGCCGAAGAGCATCACGCCGTCGTCGCCGAAGTCCTTGTTCGGCAGCTCCATGATGAAGCAGCTGGAGGCGGTAGAGATGCCAGGAGCCATCTTGATGATCTGCAGCGCGGGGCGCAGCACGTTGCCGGTGGAGTTGATGGCGCCGGCCACCATGCCGTCCGCGTCATCCATCTTCAGCATCATGGTGGCAAAATACAAGGTGTTCTTGTACACCAGATCCCGGGCCTGCTCGATGGTCATGCCTTTCTTCTGCCGCAGCTCGCAGAGCTTTTCGGCATAGGCTTCGCTCTTTTCACAGGTGGCGGGATCCACAATGGCTACGTCCTTCAGATCCGTCCCCGTCTCCGCGGCTACCTTGTTGATCTCCTCCGGGTTGCCCACCAGGGTAATCTTCGCCAGGCCCTGGGCCACAATCTGGGCCGCGGCCTGCACAGTACGGGGCTCGCTGCCCTCCGCCAGCACGATGTGCTTCACATTCTGCTTCGCCTGCGCCTTGATGCGATCGATGACAGACATTTTTCTTCTCCTCCTGCTGTTTATTCTTTCTTTCAAACCTGATTCGCGTGAATCACGCTCAAAGGGGATTATACCTCATTTGCCGGTGGATGAAAAGATATTTTTTCGCTTCTCCGCTGGGTTTCGATGAAGGAAAAGCTGATGAAAGCTCCCCCGCGGAGCGGGGGAGCGAAAAAACTCTTGTACATCAACATAGTAAGCCATATGCTTCTACGCTGATGTAAAATAAAGCAGCGTCTTCTAAAAAAGATGGAGCAATTGCCCCATCTTTTTCAGTCAATTTATCCGATATGATCCTTCCCACCCATGTACATCCGCAGGGCTTCGGGAATCGCCACCGTGCCGTCCGCCCGCAGGTTGTTCTCCAGGAAGGCGATCAGCATCCGGGGGGGCGCCACGCAGGTGTTGTTCAGAGTATGGGCAAAATACTTCTTGCCATCCTTGTCCTTCACCCGAATCTGCAGCCGCCGGGCCTGGGCATCCCCCAGGTTGGAGCAGGAGCCCACCTCGAAATACTTCTTCTGCCGGGGGGACCAGGCTTCCACATCCAGGCTCTTCACCTTCAGATCCGCCAGATCGCCGGAGCAGCATTCCAGCGTCCGCACCGGGATATCCAGGGTTCGGAAGAAATCCACCGTGTTCTGCCACAGCCGGTCAAACCACATCATGGAATCCTCCGGCTTGCAAACCACGATCATTTCCTGCTTTTCAAACTGGTGAATGCGGTAGACTCCCCGCTCCTCAATGCCATGGGCGCCCACTTCCTTGCGGAAGCAGGGGCTATAGCTGGTCAGGGTCTGGGGCAGGGTATCCTCCTCCAGGATGGTATCGATAAACTTGCCGATCATGCTGTGCTCCGAGGTGCCAATGAGGTACAGATCCTCCCCCTCGATTTTGTACATCATGTTTTCCATCTCGGTAAAGCTCATGACGCCGGTCACCACGTCCCCATGGATCATGAAGGGCGGCACCACATAGGTAAAGCCCCGGTCGATCATGAAATCCCGGGCGTAGGACAGCACCGCGCTGTGCAGCCGGGCGATATCCCCCATCAGGTAATAGAACCCATTGCCGCTGGTCTTTTTCTGGGCCACATCCAGCTCGATGCCATGGAGTCGCTCCATGATATCCACATGGTAGGGCACCTCAAAATCCGGCACCACCGGCTCGCCATACCGCTGGATCTCCACGTTCTCGCTGTCGTCCTTGCCAATGGGCACGGAGTCGTCGATGATATTGGGGATCACCAGCATGCGCTTGCGAATCTCCGCCTTCAGCTCCTCTTCCTTCTCTTCCAGGGCGTCCAGCTCCTCCCCCAGGGCGGCGACCTGGGCCTTCACCCGTTCCGCCTCCTCGGTCTGGCCCTTGGCCATGAGCCCGCCGATCTGCTTGCTCATGGTCTTCCGCTGGTTGCGCAGGCCGTCCGCCTGCTGCTGGGCGGCGCGATAGTCCTTATCCATCTGGATCACTTCGTCCACCAGGGGCAGCTTCTGATCCTGAAACTTTTTCCGGATGTTTTCCTTGACCTTCTCCGGGTCCGTCCGGAGCAGATTGATATCGATCATTTTCTCTTCCTCCCAGGTTTCGCCCGCAGGCGCCTCCCTTTACTTCTTCACCGTAATGACCACATGCCGATTGGGTTCATCCCCCTCGGAGTGGGTACTGACAGCCTCGTTCTGCTGCAAGGCGTAATGGATGATCCGGCGCTCATAGGGATTCATGGGCTCCAGGGTCACCCGGCGGCCCGTCCGCACCGCCCGATTGGCCATGCGGTTAGCCAGGCGAATCAGAGTATCCTCCCGGCGGGCCCGATAATTCTCCGTGTCCAGGGTCACCCGGGTGTAACCCTCCCGGCCCCGGTTCACCTTCAGGCTGGTCAGATACTGCAGGGCGTCCAGGGTCTCGCCCCGGCGGCCAATGAGGATTCCCAGGGTGTCCCCCATCATGGAGCCGTATACATTGCCCTCAGCGTCCGTTCCCACCTCGATGGAAACCTCCACGCCCATCAGCTTGGTAATCTCCTGCAGGAAGGCGTATGTCTGGCCCACCACGGATTCCGGATCCGCCTGGTCTGCGGGAATCACAGTGATCTCCGGCTTCTCCATCAGCTTCACTTCCGCCTTTTCCTGGACGGGGGCAGCTTCCTCCGCATTATCCGCTGTCTCCTGGAGCTCCGCCTTTTCCTTCGGCACGGACTTCTTCTCCGCCTTCTTGGGAGCGACCCGCTTCACGGGCGCCGGCCGAGCCGGCTCCGACTTCGGCGCTTCCTCCGCCTGGGCCGCAGCCGCGGGGGCGGCCTCCTGCTTCGCCGCAGGCTTTTCCGCCTTCTTTTCCGGCGCGGGCTGCTGGGCCTTGGGCGCCTTCGGCGCCTTGGGGGCGGGCTTCTCGCCCGCGGAGATCAAATCCTCCAGGAGATCCTCCTCCTCATCCTTCACCGTCAGGCTCACCTTGGCCAGCCGGGAGCCAAAGAGCCCGAAGAGCCCCTTGCTGCCCTCTTCCAGAATCTGAACGTCCACATCGCCAATGGAAACCCCCAGCTCCTGCAGACCCTGTTCAATCGCTTCCTCCACCGTCTTGGCGGACGCTTCGTATTTCCTTGCCATTTTTATTTCACCGTACCCTCTCCGGCCAGCTTGGCCTTGCTCTCCCGATTGTCCAGGATCTTGTTGATAATCACCGTCTGCGCCATCATCACCAGGTTACCCATCACCCAGTACAGCGCGAAGGCGGAGCTGTAACCAAAGCAGATAACCAGGGAGAAAATCGGGAAGAACCAGGTCATCATCTTGTTGGTAGCAGCCGCCTGATCATTGGCGGCGGGCTGATTCTGGCCCTGCTGGGCGCCGGTGATCTTCGTCATGATCACCTGAGTCACCGCCGACAGAATGGGCAGAATCATGTAACCGTTGTATTCCTTCACCACGGTGAGGGTAGTCACGAACAGATTGAAGGTCCAGCCGCCGGAGGCGCTGATTGCCTCGGTGTAGGCCGCGTTGCCGCTGGCCATGGCGGCCTGAATCTGGGTCAGGGTAGCCATAAGGCTGCTGGATTCAAAGCTGGCCGCCGTCAAATCCAACCCCTGCAGCAGCACGGGCAAATTCCCCTGGAAGCCATTGAACCACTCCTGCCACAGGTTGGAGGGAATCTGGCGCAGCGTGCCCAGATCCGGCCAAGCGGGGCTGAACAGACTGTCCGGCATCCACAGGTTCTTGATCCACAGGAAGGGCTCCATGGTGGGAGCCTGATTGTTCAAAATCTCGGTCACCTGGCCCAGAATTTCCCGGTTGGCCGCGGTTCGCATGGCGGAGAACACGATGATCAGGATGGGCCAGGTCAGCAGCAGGGGTAGGCAGCTGCTCATGGGGTTGACGCCCTCTTTTTTGTACAGCTCCGCCGTCTTCTGGTTCAGCTTGTCCCGGTCATTGGCGTATTTCTTTTGCAACTCTGCCAGCTTGGGCTGAATCTGCGTGGTTTTCCGCATGCCCGCCCGGCTCTTCAGGTCCAGCGGGGACAGCACCAGGCGGATCAGCACCGTGAAGATCACCATGGCCCAGCCCCAGCTGCCCACCCAGGAATTGATCCAGGACAGGAAGTTGAATAGCGCTTCGTTCATTGGTTGGTTTACTCCCTCCTTATGAATGTATACAGATCCACGGGAACGGGGTCGTATCCGCCCTGGCTGAAGGGATTGCAGCGCAGCAGCCGCCACAGCGCCATCCCCCCGCCCTTCCATGCGCCGTAACGCTCGATGGCCGTCACTGCGTACTGGGAACAGGTGGGAAAATAGCGGCAGGCCGGCTTCCCTTTGCGGGGGCTCAGATACCTCCGATAAAACCGAATCAGGAACAGCAGGAACCTTTTCATGGGGCGCGATTCCCCTCCTCCTGCAGGGCACCCTGCTTTTTCAGCAGATAGCGCATGTCCCGCTGCAGGCTCTGGAAGGTGGCCTTGGCGGCCGACGGTCTGGCGACGACGACGTACAGCCCGGGTTTCACGTCCCCTAAATAGGGCCGAAAGCATTCCCGCAGGCGACGCTTGGTTTTGTTGCGAACCACGGCGTTGCCCACCTTTTTGCTGACGGAAAACCCGACCTTCCTACCCCGGCCTTTGGCGTGGAGCAGGACCAGATCGCGACAGGCGACAGAATGTCCCCGACGGTAAACATACTGAAACGCGCTGTTTTTTTGCAGCCGATACTGTCTTTCCATACGATTCCTTTGATCCGATTCCTTCCCGGAAAACCTTCTCGTTTTACGCGGAAAAAGCCCGCCTCAACATCGGAAGGCGGGCCTGATCCACAGTCAAGCGTATATGCTGGACGGCGCCGGTCACACCGTCAGCTCCTTGCGGCCGCGGCGACGGCGGGCGGCCAGCACGCGACGGCCATTCTTGGTCGCCATGCGGGCCCGGAAGCCATGAACCTTACTGCGCTGACGCTTTTTGGGCTGATACGTACGGAACATCTTTCCAACACTCCTCTACTGAAATCATTGAACAGGGGACCTTCCCCGCCCCGGGGAAGCCCCGGAAAACCTATCGTAATCGCTACGGCGATTAAAACAGCTTTCTAAGTATACGGAAGACGCCACCAAAAGTCAAGAAAATTTTCGTCTCCCCTCAATACTCTCTGTGCTGCACCTGGCGGATCAGATCCTGCACCGCTTCCCCTGCTGATCATAGAGGGGCTGGATAAAGCGAAGATAGCCGCGTCAAAGCTTAGGAGCACCGCCGACATTTCGATACTTCTCTTATCCCCTTCCCAGCTCCCGGGCCGCCAGATCCAGGGCTGCCCGGATGGTGTCATCCATATCCAGGTACTTATACAAACCCAGCCGCCCGCCGAAAATCACCTTCGAATCCTCCCCGGCCAAGGCCTGATAGCGGGCATAGAGCTCGGCGTTCTTCTCGTCATTCACCGTGTAATAGGGTTCCTCCCCCTCCTTCCAGGCCAGGGGGTATTCCCGGGTCACCCAGGTACAAGGGGACGCCATGACCTGAGGATCGTCATAGGCAAAATGCTTGTGCTCGATGGTTCGGGTGTAAGGCGTCTCCGCGTTGGTGTCATTGATCACCGCGTTGCCCTGATAGTCGGGAACCTCCATCCGCTCCGTTTCGAACCGCAGTGATCGGTATTCCAGATGGCCCAAAGAGTATCCAAAATACCCATCGATGGACCCAGTGTAGAGCATCCGATCCGCCAGGGAACGCAGCTCCGGGGTGTAGGCGGTGTTCAGCCGCGTCTCGATGCCCTCCAGCATCCGCGCCACCATCCCGGTATATCCGCCCCGGGGGACGCCCTGATAGGCGTCATTAAAATAATTATTATCCCAGGTCAGCCGCACCGGCAGCCGCCGGATAATGGAGGCCGGCAGCTCTCGGCAGGGGCGGCCCCATTGCTTCTCCGTATATCCCTGGATCAGGGTTTCATACACATCCCGCCCCACCAGGGCGATGGCCTGCTCCTCTAAATTTCTCGGCTCCCCAGCGCTCTCCCCCCGCTGGGCCTCGATCTTCGCCCGCGCCTCCTGGGGCGTGGCCGTGCCCCACAGGGCATAGAAGGTGTTCATATTAAAGGGCAAATGATACAGCTTTCCCTGATAGCGAGCCAGAGGTGCGTTGGTAAATCGATTGAAGGCGGCAAAGCGGTTCACATACCGCCAGACCTCCTCATCGCTGGTGTGAAAAATATGGGCGCCATAGCAGTGAACCGGGATGCCGTCCCGGTCCTCGGTATAGATATTTCCGGCCAGATGAGCCCGCTGATCGATGACCAGCACCCGTTTTCCCGCGTCCGCGGCCTCCCGGGCAAACACTGCCCCGAAAAGCCCGGCGCCCACCACCAGATAGTCAAACTCCGCCATGCCGCGCCTCCCTCTGCATTCACAGGCGCTATTCTACCGCGAGAAAGCCCATCGGTCAAGGAAGCAGAAAGGAGCAAAGGGAGCGGCGTTTCCGCCGCTCCCCGGAAGCTGATCCGGCTTCCGAACATATTTCCTTATTGAACAGTCGCAGCCTGTGCCTGCTGGGCTTCCCAGCACTTGGCCGCCTCCGCCTCGCACCAGGCGATGCATTCATCGTAGCCATAGCTCTTGCACTGGCGAATCATCATCTGAACCAGGCCCTCGAATTCCGAATCGGACTTGGCATAGATGGCCTGCCAGCTGAACTTCTTCACCGCTTCCTTGATCTGGTCCCGCTTGGTGGACAGGGTCCCCTCCATCTTGGAGGGAGCGTAGGTGCCCTTATCCAGCATCACCTTGTAGGACTGGTTGTTCAGATACTGCTGGGTGGAAGGCGCGCCGGCCCAATCGACCCAGGCCTGCTGGATGGGGGTCAAATCCGCTCCCAGCACGCTGACCCAGCCTGCCTTGTCCAGGGTTTCCTCCATCTTGCTGTCCGGGTTCTGCTGGCTAGCGGTCAGGGTGGTGTTGTTGATCTGCAGCGCGCCGTCGTTATAGGTGCCGCTCTGGGGATATTCCTTCCCGGTGCGGGGGCCGATCAGCGTCGTGCCGGTCATGTCCTGGCTGGGGTTTTTGCTGGTCTGCTCGCCCAGCTCCGTAAAATACAGGCCGCCCTGCTCGTTGTAGTCCCAGGTCAGCCCCCGGGGACCGTACCACATGGTCAGGGAACCTTCCGGCGTGGCCAGATAGTCGATCACCGCCAGGCACAGCTCCGGATATTCCGCATCCACGCCGATGGACCAGATCCGGTTGCCGCCGGTCAGGCTCAGACCGTAGGAAATGGGCGTAGCCTCCTGGGGCAGCACGGTATACATATACTTCCCTTCGGCCAGATGCTCCTTCGTATTGAAGATGGAGGAGCCGGCATAATCGAAGATGCTCCAGAAGACGCCGCCCGCCTTCACCTTTTCGCCCATCAGGTCATAGGTCTGGGTCATGGAGTTGGGATCCAGCAGTCCCGCCTGATATAGCTTGTTGAAGAATCGCAGGCACTGCAGGTACAGCCCGTCCTCCTGCAGGGAGCCCTGGAATTCGCCGGTTTCGGTGCTGATGAGCCCCATCTCGAATTCGTCCCAGCCAAAGTAGGCGGTGGCCAGGGCCTTGACGTACATCACCATGTCCCCGTCCCAGTCCGGCCAGAGGGACGCGGCGTAAGTCTCGTTGCCCTTCTCGTCCGTGGGCTCCAGCTCCTTCATGGCCTGGAACAGAGCCACCAGCCCGGCCAGATCCTTCACCTCCGGGAAGCCCAGCTTCTGATACAGATCCCAGCGAACATCCCAGGTGTAGAAGAAGTTTTCATGGCTGCCGCTCTTCAGCGCGACGTTGTGGCCGAAGCCATGGATTTTGCCGTCGCTGTTCTTGGCCCGGTTAGCCTCCAGCGCGGTCTGATAGTTGGCCCATACATAGGGAGCAAACTCCTCGCCCAGGTCATCCTCTTCCCAGTCGAACAGCAGGCCCTGTTCCACCGCCGCCTGATACTTGTCGCCGTCGGATCCCCAGACCACGATGTCTCCCAGGTTTCCGCTCTCCATGCGGGTGGCGTAGGTGCCGTCAGAATCCGGAATAATGTTGATCCGCACATTGAATTTGTCCAGCAGCAGGTCCGCGCTCCAATGGCCCTGCAGTCCGCTGTAGTTGGCCAGCTGGCTATATACATTCAGGATGATGGGATCCCCGTCGTAGATGCCCAGATCCTCCAGCCGGTCATAGGCAGCCTGGTCCGCGTCCTCCGCCTGGGCGATGGTCATGCCCGCTCCCAGGGTCAGCAGCATCGCCAGCGCCATCCACATTGCCAACAGTCGCTTCATTCTTTTTTCCTCCTTTTCCTTTTTCAAAGCGAGCTCTCATCTCGCCTGACCTCATACCGGTCGCCCGCATTGTCGCGACTCCCCACCGGGGAGATCGCTCTGTGCGGGCTCTGATAAAATTTGGCGAAATTTCCGCCACAGGCGGTCGCCAAATCCTTCCGGTCGCCCGCATTGTCGCGACTCCCCACCGGGGAGATCGCTCTGTGCGGGCTCTGATAAAATTTGGCGAAATTTCCGCCACAGGCGGTCGCCAAATTTTATCCCTTAACCGCTCCTAACATAATCCCCTTTACAAAGTACCGCTGCATGAAGGGGTACACCAACAAAATGGGGATAATGCTGACCATGGACACGGTGTAGCGGATCACCCGCTGGTTCAGCAGGCTTTGGGCCGCCTGCTCGCTGACCTGTCCCCCCTGGCTCATCATGGCCCCCAGATTGCTGGAGGAGTTCAGGTAGATATACAGCCGATGCTGCAAGGTGTACAGATCCGGCCGGTTATTCATCAGCAGCAGGGAATCCTGGAAGGAGTTCCAGTTCCCGACCGCGCCGAAGATGGCAATGGTGGCCAGGATGGGCACGCTCAGGGGCAGAATGATCTTCAGCCATACCCGGCTGGTGGTTGCCCCGTCGATGACCGCGCTCTCCTCCAGGGAGGTGGGGATGCTCTCGATGTAGGTCTTGACCAGAATGATGTTATACGGCGCCACCATGCCCGGAATGATGTAGGCCAGGAAGTTGTCCGTCAGGCCCATCATCAGCATGTTCATGTACCAGGGCACCAGTCCAGCGTTAAAGTACATGGTAATGACCAGGAACCGATACCAGAAGCTGCGCTTCCACATCTTCTGCTTCGTCACCAGATATCCCGCCCAGGCGCTGGTAATCACCATCAGCGCCGTGCCCAGAATGGTCCGCGCCACGGTCACCAGCACGCTGGAGCCCAGATCCTGCACATTCTGCAGCGCCACATAGTTGCTGATCTGGATTCCCGGCACAGCCTGCCCCGCCGCGCTCTTGACCAGGGGATAGAAGTTGACGTATCCGCTGGTTACCAGGTCGTTATCCGAAATGGTGTTGATCAGCAGATAATAGAAAGGGAAAACGCAGATCAGCGTAAACAGACAGAAAAAGACGATAATTGCGATGTCGAACACCCAGTCCCGGGCGGTGCGCCGGATATGGGTCGCCTGGCTTTTTTCCTTCTTGCTCATGCTCGCCCCTCCCTTCCTATATGATGCTCTCGCCGCGAACGGTCCGGGAAATGCCGTTGGCCAGGAAGAGCAGGGTGATGCCCACCAGGGATTTGGAAACGCCCACCACCGTGGACAGGCTGATCTGCTGGCTCTTGCCGATGCCGATATTGTAGACGTAGAGGTCCAGCACCTCAATCACGTCCTTGTTCACCGCGTTGGAGAACACCAGATACTGCTCCATGCCGTTGGACAAAATGCCCGCGATGCTCATCAGCAGCATCACCATGTAGGTCGGAATCAGCCCGGGAATGGTGATATGCCAGATGCAGCGGAAGCGGTTCGCCCCATCCACCCGGGCCGCCTCGTACAGCTGCTGGTCGATGCCCGCGATGCCGGCGATATAGATAATGGCGCTCCAGCCGACGCCCTTCCAGGTCCCCCACAGCAGCATCTTCAGCCAGGTGTGATCCGCGGACTGCAGATAGTTGGTGTTGGCGCCGGTCTGATGCAGCACATTAGTCAGGAAGCTGTTGATAAACCCGTCCGTGGAGAAAATGCTCAGCGCGATGGCGTACACCAGCACCCAGGAGATGAAGTTGGGAATGGTGGTAAAAGTCTGGACAAAGCGCTGGAATTTGGTGGACCGCACCTCCGCCAGCAGCACGGCGAAGGCGATGGGCAGCCAGCTGGTGGCAATGCCCAGCCCGCTCATGGCCAGGGTGTTCCGCAGCACCCGAACCAGATCCGCCGAGGTGGCCGGGTCCGTAAACAGGAAGCGGAACCACTTGAAGCCCACATAGTTCTGGGGCCCGATGTCGCTTCCGGGCGTATAGTCAAAGAAGGCGTACCGCCATCCCCAGATGGGCAGATAACAGAAGATGAAGGCCAGCAGAATCACGGGCAGCATCATCAGGAACAGACGGTATTTCTCCTCCATTTCCATCTTCGCCGCCGGATCCTTCTCCTTCGCCGTGGCCAGATAGGCGCCCAGCGCCGTCAGGAACAGCAGTCCCGTCAGCGCCACAAAGACGGCAAACCCGGCAGGAATCGCCAGCTCCAGCTTGTCCAGCTTGTCCGCGCTGGTTCCGTGGGCCAGCATGCTCTCGTAAGCCCGGTGGATCAGAAACAGCCCCGCTCCCATGATGGGCGCCCCCACCAGGGGCAGCACCAGGCCGGTCTTTCGCATCTTCCGATTGCCCAGGCTCATGCATCCGCCCGCCGCGCAGGCCAACACTCCCAGCATGACCACCAGGCAGGAGATCATCAGCAGGGTCACGTCCCCATCGGTGATCCACTGGGATCGAAGGATGCGGCCCATGTTGTTGGTCACCGTGTCCCGGCTGATGCCCGTGGTAAAGAGGCTGGCCGCCTGATTAATCTTGCCGCTGATCCGCCCCGGGTTCGCCGGGGGAAAGAACAGCGCCATGCCCGTAATCAGCGCCGCCCCCCGAAACACCCAGAGAAAGCCCCTTTCCAGACCGGTCTGGGGATTCCGTGGGCTCCTTGCCTTTCCTGTCATTTCCACTTTTCCTCCTCGCTCCTTCCCTTTTGCAAAGAATAACCTTTTTTTCGCCGTCCGGGCGGATCGCCGTTTTTATGGAAAAAAGCCGCTTCTCTCTTTCAGCCCCTTTCCGCAAAAGCGCCGGAGAAAGGGGGAAGCGCCTGGGCTTCAGGCGCTTCCCCTTTGGGGTATTGTTCTTACCAGCCGCTCACCGTGAAGGTGATGGAGATGGGCGCTTCCGCCCCGGGCACGGTGTAGCCAAAGGGCTCCGCACTCTGGTTGTAGGAATCCAGCACCACGATGCGCACATAGTCGCCTTCGGTGTCGATCTGGGTATAATCCTGGGTGGCCGCGTCGCCGATCTTGGTCTTCACATCGCTCAGGGTCAGGTATCCGTCTATCACCAGCTTGCTGGGAATGTCCGTGGAAGCGAACAGCAGGTTGAAGGCTTCGGTGGTCAGGAAGCCCTGCTCGCCGGTGGTCAGGCTCACAGTGTATTCTCCGTCCCCGTTGATGTCCGCGTCCACGAAGCTGCCGCCCAGATCCAGGGCGTTGTTGGAATCATCCCAGCCCGTCAGCCGGTAGAAGAAGGGATTGGCCTCGTCGTTCAGGCCGTAGCTGTCGTTCCAGGCGTTGCGGAACACATAGGTGTTCTTGCCCTGGACGCCGATGTAGGCATGGAAGCCCGCCGCCTTCAGGGCGTCCGCCTCCTCCTGGCTCATGGGCGCTTCCGCCGTAGCCGCAGCCGGCTTGCCTTCCACGATCCGATAGGTCACCTTGACGCTGGTCACGCCGGTGAAAGCTTCCTTGTCCACGATCATGGGGCTGGCGTCCTCCAGATTGCCGTCCGCCGTCCGGGCGTCCTCCGGCAGAGCGCTGACCCATTCGTTGTATACGTTGGCGCGGGTCTCCACCTTGTCGTCGGAGTTGGTATAGCTCTTGCCGGTCAGGATGTTCTCCTCGCTGTCGTTCAGATACACGCCGGTCACCTGAATGATGTATCCGGGGATCAGCTTTTCGCCGTTCTTGATGCCCACAGCCGCAAAGGCCAGGCCTTCAGAGGGCTCGGCGAATTCCAGACCCACCGTGCCTTCACCTTCGCCCGTCACCGCCGCCAGGATGGGCGTTACGCCCTCCGCCACGTTGCCGTCGTTCCAGAACTGGACGGTCCAGTCGCTGTTGGCGAACATCAGATAAGCCTGCAGGGGAATGGCGGTGAAGTCCACTTCCACCTTGGTTACGCCGGTGAAGGCGTCCTTGTTCACGATGATGGGAGAGGCGTCGGTCAGATCGCCGTCCGCGGTATGCGCGTCCTCCGGCAGGGCGGACACCCATTCGTTGTAGATGTTGACGCGGGTTTCCTTCCCGTCGTCGGAAGAGGTGTATCCCTTGGTGAATTCCACTCCCTCGCCGTTCACGCGGATGGCGTTGATGCGATAGGAGTAATAGGGCAGATCAAATTCGCCCTTCTGGATGCCCAGGGCGGTAAAGGCCAGGCCTTCCGCCGGCTGCGCGAACTCCAGCGCCACGGTGTAATCCCCTTCCCCGGTCACGGCGGCGGGGGTCACGATCACAGCGCCATCCTCGCTGTCCTCCGTGCCCCAGTTCTGCACGGACCAGTCGCTGTTGGCATACATCAGATAGGCATTGCTCTTCGCGGCGACGACGGCGCGCTCCGCCTTGGTCAGCTTGCCCTGCAGCTCAGCCGCGGCGCTCTCCAGCTCGGCGATCTTCGCATCCGCCTCCGCCTGGGCCTTCTCCAGCTCTGCCTTGGCGGCTTCCTGGGCATCCGCCAGCTGCTTTTCTACGTCCGCCTTGGCGGCTTCCACCGCCGCCTGGGCGTCGGCCAGCTGCTGCTCCAGATCGGCCTTTACGCCTTCCGCCGCGCTGGCCGCGTCCGCCAGCTGCTGTTCCAGATCCGCCTTGGCAGTTTCCGCCGCCGCCTGGGCGTCGGCCAGCTGCTGCGTCACTTCGTCGATGGTCTTCTGCAGATTGCCCTTCTGCGAGCCGAAGACGCCGCTGACGACGATGGCGATCACCGCCACGACCGCCAGACAAATGGTTAACGCTTTCTTCATAGGTGTTTCCTCCTCTTTTCCCCCGCCGTTTTCTTTTTCAGCAGGAACTTTTCCTATGATATCATATTTTCAGTCGTTTGTCATTTTCTATGGCAAAATGAACTTTCGGCAGCAAACGCCATGTGAAAATACAGCGCAATATCAGTTTCCCTGTCGCATGCCAATACGGCCCAGCTAGTCCAAATGATAGTGGGATCAACGCGCAGCCATTCCCCGATCCCGCCGCAAACGCCTCTGATCTTCGGAAGATAGAAAAAAGGGGCTGTGACTTTCTTTCACAGTCTCTCTTCTTTGCATCCCCTTGGGGAACATCATGAGCGGATCAGGCCATCAGGGCGTCCGCCAACTGCTCCAGCTGGGCCCGGCTTTCGTCATTTAAAGCGGAGGTGATCTTCACCGCAGGCTCCAGGAAGGTCAAATTCTTGCTGCTTTCCAGCAGGGCCTTCATGCCTTTGGCGGCGGTGGGCGCCCAGGAACCGTTTTCAATCAGGCCCACGGTCTTGTTCTGCCAGTTCCGCTCGGTCAGGTGCTCGATGAAGGTCTTCATGAAGGGGAAGATATCCGCGTTATAGGTCGTGGTAGCCAGCACCACCTTGCCATAGCGGAAGGTATCCTCCACCGCCTCAGGCATGTCGCACCGGGCCAGATCATTCACCGCCACCTTGGGGCAGCCCTTTTCCTCCAGCAGCTTGGCCAGCAGCTCCGCCGCTTCCTTAGTGTGTCCATATACCGAGGTGTAATTGATAACCACACCCTCGCTCTCCACGCCGTAGGAGCTCCAGGTATTGTACAGGTCCAGATAATACCCCAGATTCTCGTTCAGCACGGGACCATGCAGGGGGCAAATGGTTTCAACCTCCAGCCCCGCCAGCTTCTTCAGCACCGCCTGCACCTGAGCGCCGTATTTCCCTACGATACCAAAATAATACCGCCGAGCTTCGCAGGCCCATCCTTCCGGATCCTCATAATCCAGGGCACCAAACTTGCCGAAGGCGTCCGCGGAGAACAGCACCTTATCCGCGCTGTCATAGGTGAAAATCACCTCCGGCCAATGCACCATGGGAGCGGTCACAAAGGTCAGGGTATGCCGCCCCAGCTCCAGGGTGCTCTTCTCCCCCACCACCACGCGATTCCGATCGGACAGGTCGGAGCCGTAGAAATTCTTCATCATCTGGAAGGCCTTTGCGGAGGAAACCACTGTCGCCTCCGGATAAACCTCCAGAAAGCGGAAGATATTCGCCGAATGGTCCGGCTCCATGTGCTGGACAATCAGGTAATCCGGCTTCCGGCCTTCCAGCGCCGCGGCCAAATTAGCCAGCCATTCCTCGCCAAAGTGAGCGTCCACCGAGTCCATCACGGCGATCTTCTCATCCAGGATGACATAGGAATTGTAAGCCATGCCGTTCGGCACGATGTACTGCCCCTCAAACAGGTCCAGGTTATGATCATTGACGCCGACGTACCGGATATCCTTGGAAATGGTCATAGAATGTTCCTCCTTGAATTAAAATCCCAGTTGCTTCTGGGCTGTTCGACTAACTTTGAACACCAGGCGCTTGAACATGGGCCCGGGCAGGGTAATAATGGCGGAGCTGGGATAATGGCGCAGCCGGCGATACAATTCCGGGTCAAAGGCCTGAATCCGCTCCCACATCTCCCGGTTCAAGGCCCGGGCCTCCTCATTGTTGGCGGACTCGTGCAGCACCGTCACCGCCAGAATCTGCCCGCTGAGGAAGGAAATCATATATTTCCGAAGACGGCAAGGCATTCGCTTCATCTCCGCCCAGGTCCAGGTACAGATCATCTGCGTAATCATATGCGTGTTCTGATCCATACGGCGCAGGATGTTCTTCTGGCTGACGGACTGATTCTCCTGCCCCACAGTGTACCCATACAGGGGCCGATGCAGGTACAAAATCGTCTTCACCCAGGGAAGGGGCTGATAGATGTACAGATTATCCTCGTAAAAGGTATGCTTCGGCAGCTCGTAATGATGCTCCCGGAGCAACGCCACCCGATAGCACATAGAGTGGATCATAAACTGTTTCCACATGGGGAAATACCGGCAGGTTTCCCAGGTATCCACCCGGTTAGCGTGAAACACATGATTGTATCGAACCTGGAAGACGCTTTCTTTGTCCAGATGGTCATAGACATAATCGTTGACCACCAGATCCGCCCAGGTCTCCGGTGTCGCATGGGCTCGCAACAGCTCCATCAGGGCCAGGAGGCTTTCCGTATCGATCCGGTCGTCCGCGTCCACACTTTTCAGATAGATTCCTTCCGCCTCTCGAATCCCCTGATTCAGCCCTTCCCCATGGCCGCCGTTTTCCTGATGGATCACCCGGACGATCCCCGGATGCTCCTCCGCCAGCTGATCCGCCAGGGCTGGCGTCCCATCCCGGGAACCGTCATCCACGATCAGTACATCCAGCTCGGGCCCGGCGGGCACCATCCGCTCCACACATCGGCGCAGGAACCCTTCCACATTATAGCTGGGCACCACCAGGGTCAATAATTTCATGCCATTAACACGCTTCCTGCTTCATAATCCATCCCCCAAGCACATCGGCTTGGAAACCTCCACTCGCAAAAGGGCGGGGACCGCTCGTCCCCGCCGATCCGCAGGGGTCATTCTATCATAATTCCCCTGAGAATACAACTTCTCATCTTCTTTGGCGCAGAAATGAGAGACGCTGATCGTTTCTCATCCGCATGGGATTTCTCAGCTCCCCCGCTTCGCAGGGGAGCTTTCTTCTGCGTTTTTACATGGACTTCCTCATTCCACCCACTTTATGGGGAAAGCTTTCAACCGCTTTTCCTTAGCCTTTCGCCTTTTCCAGCACAGAGATCAATGCATCCACATCCTGAGGCTGAGTCGCCCAGCTGGTGGCAAAGCGCATGACATACGCCCCCTCCGGTGTCCGCTCCATGAACCCCATCTCCACCTGCTCAGTCAAAAGATCCTTTTCCGCCTGATCCAGCAGGACAAAGACCTGATTCGTGGGCGAGACGATATACTGTTGGTATCCCAATCTTTCCAGAGTCTCCCGGATTCGAATTGCCGCCTGAATCGCGTTTCGCCCCAGGCGCTCATACAGGCCATCCGTAAACAGCGTCTCAAACTGAATACCCGCAATCCGGCCCTTGGCCAGAAGGGCGCCATGCTGCTTTACCATGGAGAAGAAATGATCTGGTGCGCCATGGCGGGGGAAAACCACCGCCTCTCCAAAGAGGGCACCACATTTCGTTCCGCCGATATAGAAGGCATCGCACAGGCGGGCGATATCCGGCAGGGAAACATCATTCTCCGGGCAAGCCAGCCCATAGGCCAGCCGAGCGCCATCCAAATATAAGGGCACCTGATATTCCCTGCAAAGGGAACTCAATGCCTCCAGCTCTGTCAGGGAATACAGCGTGCCATACTCTGTAGGCTGAGAGATATAGACCAGGCCAGGCATCACCAGATGATCCCGGTTTTCATCCTCCCGATAGGTTCGCAGACAGGCCGCCACTGAGTCCGCAGACAGCTTCCCCTCCTGGGCCGGCAGGGTCAGCACCTTATGACCGCCCCACTCGATGGCGCCGGCCTCATGGGTGCTGACATGCCCACTCTCCGCCGCGACGACCCCCTGCCAGGGGCGCAGCAGGCTGTCGATCACCGTGGCGTTGGTCTGGGTGCCCCCTACGAGGAAAAAGATCTCCGCCTCGGGGTCCCCGCAGGCCAACCGTATTTTTTCCTTCGCCTTCCCAGAGAATTGATCCAGGCCATAGCCTGCGGACTGAACCAGATTGGTCTCCGCCAGCCGCTGCAAAATCTCCGGCGCGCAGCCCTCCATATAATCGGAAACAAAGGAAAGCTTCTCAGAATAAACCATGTGTTTTCTTCCTTTCCCTCCTGATATTGTCAATAGGCCAGGTACTCTTTCCCGCAGAAGGGGTCCACGGGAGTTTTCCCTTCAAAGGGGCTCCGGCCCAGAATCTTCTCCACGACGGTATCGATCATTCCATCATGATTGGAATAGGCGTTGATGAAGGTCTTAATCATGGGCACATCCCGAAGATGATAGGGATTCTGCAGGGAGATGAACAGGGTGGGCACAATTTCCACGAACCAGGGGATATTATTTCCCGCGCCGAAGGAGGTGTGCCAGTTCAGCCGGGCCACTGTCTTATTGGATGCGTTCTCCACATTGCCCAAGTAGATCACCAGGTCATACTTCGCCCGGAATTCCTCCACCGTTTCCATATGCACCGGTTTCGTAAAGTCAAAGACCTCTTCCTCGTAGGGGATCATCTCAAACCCTTCGGCTTCCATTTTCTGAATAAACCGCCGGGCGACCCTTTCCTCAGAGGGACATTTGCCCAGAATCTCGAAAAGCACCCGGTGATGCTTTTTCGGATCCAGGGGCAACAGCTGCTGGGTATCCTTCACCAAGGTTACCGCCTTGTCAGCGCATTCCTGGGCCCAGGCTTGATGCTGCGCACAGCCAATGATGGACAAATCCTCCCGGCGGGGCGTCAGAGTCCCTTCCCGCTGCTTGCGATGCAGCCCGATGGCCGCCTTGGCCGCCAAAATGCGGGTAATGGCTTCGTTCAGCCGCTCCTCCGTCAGGATGCCGCTTTCGTATCCCTGGCGCATGTACTCCAGATCTTCGCCATAATCCTTGTTGAAAAGGATCATATCACACCCCGCAGCGATGCAGGTGGGCACGGAAAGCCTGCGATCCATGGCGCAGAGGAAGCCCACCATGGGGGTGGCGTCCGTAATGATCATGCCATTGAAGCCCAGCTTCTCCCGCAGCAGGCCCTGCAGCAGCTCCGGGGAGAGGGTGGCAGGAATCAGCTTTTTCGGGAAATCCGGATTATACTTCTTTTGATAGGCCGGCATGGCGATATGCCCTACCATCACGGTCAGCGCGCCTGCATCGATCAGGGACTGATAGATCTCGCCGTAGGTCGCGTCCCATTCCTCGCAGGACAGGCTGTTGACGCTGGTCAGAATATGCTGATCTGTTTCGTCCACGCCATCCCCCGGGAAATGCTTGATGGAAACCGCGCTGCCGCACTCCTTGGCCCCCCGCATGTAGGCCAGGCCGCACTGCTTCACCATGTCCGGATCGCTGCCATAGGTGCGCACATTGGTGATCGGGTTATGATCGTTCCGGTCGATATCCACCACAGGGGCAAAGGCATAGTTACAGCCCACGGCTTGGGCCTCCGCGCAGCTGATCTTGCCCAGCCGATATGCCTGCTCCGGGTCTCCCGTGGCCGCCACCTGCATCTGCTTGCCGAAAGCAGTTCCTTCCGCCACGATGCCATCGCCCCCTGCCTCCAGGTTCGCCGCCAGGAACAGCGGAATCTTCGTATGGCTCTGGAGATAGGTATGGGCCGCAAACAGCTCCTCCGTCTCTCCGGTCCGGAACATGACGCCACCGGGATGCCGGTTCAACAGCTCATACTGCAGGTATCCTTCGTTGGGACTATATCCGATCGGGAAAAACAGCTGCTCCAGCTTCTCCTCCGTGGTCATGCTGGCTTTGGTTTCCTCCACCCAGCGGATATCCTCCTCCTGAAGGAAGAAGGGATTGGCTTTCAGATCGATCATAGTTTTTTTCCTTCCTTTCTTTTTACAAATAGAGGTGGTTTGTTTCTTCAAGCCACCAGGGAGAGAGCCGTGGTGGTTTCGTCCACCACCAGGATCTCCGTCCGATCCGTGACGCAGCGCACCAGCTCCACCAGCTTCCGGCCCTCGAAGGTGTACCTGTCGATGGGGTCCCCCACCCGGATGTGCCCGATGCCGAAGCTTTCCAGCACCTGCTGTGCCTGTTTCTTCATCTTGGCCATGTTGATGACGCCCAGCTTAGAGAACTCCGCCTCGTGGCCGGAGAAGATGTTCTGGGCCACGGTAACCCCCGGGATGGTATTGGCCTCCTGCAGGATCATGGAAATCCCCGCGTCCTTCAGCGCGATGGTGGGGCCGAATTCCTTGCGCATGTGTTTCGCTTCAAAAATGACTTCTTTTTCCATCTGTACCCTCTCACTCTTCCTGACATGGCGCTTTCCATTTCCCATTCCGCGGGGGCTTTTTCTTCCACGTACTTTATACCACACTTTTCCCCCGATTGCACATACAAAATCCACCTATTTTAGCACTATTTCCCTGGACGCCCTTCGGTGGTATTTTAAGCGCATACCGGTGATTCAGGATTACCTTAGCTGGCGAAACATGCTTGCCAGCCTGCTGTCCCGCTATCTGGCCAATCCGGATTTAACCATTCGTTCCGTAGCCCATGACCCCCTTGAGTA
>JAFUFB010000003.1 GCA_017470145.1 Clostridia bacterium
ATATACATACGTGCCAACTAAATTATTATAACATATGCCGACAAAAAAAGCAAGGGCTTTTCCTTGCAAAATAAAGATTTTTTTCGACTATCTATCTGGAAAAGGGGCTCTTATGTTACTACATCAAGTGGCAAACTCGGGTTGGTGAAAGCAAGCCAGCTGGAAAGCATATCTGTGCGACGCAGCTTTCCTCTCTTAGATTTCCATGCCGGTTTACACAAAAAACTTCTCTATGATATAATACGCCCCGAGAAATGCTGATTTTTCCAGTCAGGGAGGGTATTTCCTTTCCTGGCGGACTGCTTTCAGCGAATGATCGTTCTCTCTTCGGGGAGGACATTCATCCCCGTTTCTCTGGATTTTCCCCGCTGGGGATGCTTCAAGGAGTGCTATTTTATGCGACCTCATCGTTGCGATCTTTGCCATATCGACCTGGATCAGGTTTCTGTCCGCCGGGGCGGACAGACCCTGTTGCAGGATATTTCCATGCATATTCATTGTGGCCAGCTGACCGTGCTCATTGGCCAAAACGGCGCTGGAAAGACGACTTTGATTCGGGCTTTGTTGGGGGAAATCCCCCATGGCGGCGCCATTCGCCATGTGGACAGCGCGGGCCGGAACCTGGCCCACCTGACCACGGGATACGTGCCGCAGCATCTATCCTTCGACCCGGAGATGCCCCTGACGGTGCGGGATTTCCTGGCTTCCTCCATGACCCGCCGGCCCGTGTGGACCGGAATCAGCAAGGCTATCCGGTGCGAGGTGGATGCTGCCCTGGCGGACGTGGACGCTGCGGACTTGGCGGATCGGCCCTTGGGCCGTTGCTCCGGGGGAGAGCTGCAGCGGGTGTTGCTGGCCCTGGCGCTGCATCCCGCGCCGGATCTGCTGGTGTTGGATGAACCCGTCAGCGGCGTGGACCGGAACGGCCTGAAGCTGTTTCTGGACACGGTAACCCGCCTAAAGGAAACCCGGCATATGGCCATTCTGCTGGTGAGCCATGATCTGCGCCTGGTTCGAGAATACGCGGATCATGTGGTGCTGTTGGAGAAAAACGTGCTGGCCCAGGGCTCTGCGGAAGACGTTTTTTCCTCGAACGCATTCGAAAACGTCTTCGGCTCTGGCGAAACGCCGACGCTCCGTTCCCATACCCACGTGCACCATACTCCGCCCCTGGAGGAAAAACTGGCAGAGGGCTGGAAGGTGTCTGGAAAGGAGGGAGCGTGATGGATGGAATCTACGCGGTGATGGATGCCCTGCTGCCCCTGGAGGCGCTGCGCTTCTCCTTTATGAAGAATGCCTTTCTGGCCGTTCTTCTGCTGACGCCGCTGCTGGGCCTGCTGGGAACCATGGCGGTGAATCATCAAATGGCCTTCTTCTCGGACGCCTTGGGACATTCCGCCATTACGGGGATTGGCTTGGGGATGATCCTGGGGATGCACAATGACCTGCTGGCGATGCTGATCTTCGGCATCGTCTGGGCGATCCTGATCTGTCTGATTAAGCAAAGCGGTTCCGCTTCGGTGGATACGATTATTTCCGTGTTTTCATCCACTTCCATCGCCGCGGGGCTGCTGATTCTGGCCCGGGGCGGGAAGTTCGCGAAATATTCCTCTCTGTTGATCGGGGATATTCTGGCGGTCACGCCCTCGGACCTGTTGGCCCTGGCCATTGCGCTGCCCATCGGCGTTTTGCTGTGGGCGCTGCTGTACAACCAGCTGCTGATGACCAGCGTCTCTCCCTCCCTGGCCCGGTCCAGGGGGATTCGGACTCGCATTATTGAGGGAGCCTTCGTGGTGCTGGTAGCGGTGGCGGTGATGCTGGCCATCCGCTGGGTAGGGGTCATGCTGATTAACGCCCTGCTGATTCTGCCCGCTGCCGCGGGAAGAAACTTGGCCCGGAATTCCCGGCAGCACGCGGTGTTTTCCGTGCTCATCGCCCTTTTTAGCGGCATTCTTGGTTTGCTTTTTGCCTACAGCCAGGATACCAGCGCCGGCGCGTCCATCGTGCTGGTGGCGGCGGCGTGCTATGCTGTTTCGTTGCTGCTGCGGAAGTGGAGAAAATAAAGCGATTGCTTCGTTTTGCTTGCACACATTGACGCGATAGGATGAAATAAGCTGTTTACCCAATTGAAGATGGAGGAATAACGATGTTTAGATTCAGAAGAAAGAAACGCCCACCGGAACCCCGCCCTCCGCGCAGAAGGAGGCAGCCCCGGCGGCACAGCCCGATGATCTACGTGCTTGCCCTAATCGGCGTCGTGGCGGTGCTGTTTGTGCTGGCTCGCTTTTTGATCATTCCGTTGCTGGTGCTGATCGCGTAAAAAAGATGCGGACGCTGCACGCAGAGAAAGGAGGGAATCCTGGATGCGTCATTCCAAGGGAGATCGGCCACCTCGCAGAACGAAGCGGCTGCCGAGGCCGGTTCGTTTCATAGTCAGGGTGGTGAGTACCGCCCTGATTTTAGCCCTGACCCTGGCTTTTTTGCCCTATGCTACCCGGTGGGCAGCCCAGCTGTGGCCAGATCCGGCCCGAACCACCCGGGTCAGTGAGATTTTACGCCATGAATTGAATCAGTCCGCCCGGCTGGAAACCATGACCGTTGATGAGCAGGGCACCATGACGGCCGGCGTCCAGGCGGCCCTGATCGGCGAGGTACAGCGAGTCACCATCGATTATGATTATCATGCCAGTATCGGTGTGGACCTGGAGGAGGCAACCGTTACCTCGGAGGGAAGTGTGGTGACGGTTTCTTTGCCCGAGTTGGAGATCCTTAGCGACGCCCTGACACCTACCCGGGTAGATCGGCAGGATTTCTGGTATCCCCTGACGGAAAAGCGGCGGAGTCAGCTGCTGGCTCAGGAAAAGGAAACTCGGGCGCAAAATGCTCTGGAGGAGGCGAACTCCACTCAGGCGCAGCAGGGGATGATTCAGCGCCTGCAAAAGTTGATTCAATCCTGGATTGGAGCGGATACCTGGCTGGTGACGGTTCAGATTCAGGTGGGGGAAGAAGCGGGAAAGTGATGGCCGCGCCCTTTTCAAAAAAAGGTTTACAAGCCTCGATAGAAATGATAAACTACACACTCGAGCAGCTATGCTCGTTGTTTTCACGTAGCTTTTTTTCAGGAGGCTTTCTTCGATAGATAAAGCCTGGCGCAGGGCCGGGCGGAAAGGATCCGAATACATGCTGTTTGGTAAATCTGGCAATCGACAGGCCCAGAGTCAGCAGAATATACAGAATGGACAGGGCGCTCCGGCATCCGCGGCCTATCCTCCGACGGAGGGGGCGGGATACGCCCAGGCTTCCCCCTGGGAGAACAACGGATATCCCACTCAGCAGGCGGGCACGGGATACGCCGGATATACCCCCGGCGCGGCGCAGCAGGCGCCCAGCGGCTATTCGTCCGCGAGCGGATACGGGGCGCAAGCTCAATCGCCCTATGCCACGGGGAACAATGCCTGGGGAGGGTATGCCGCACCCGCGGGGCAAAACTATGCCACGGGGGGCTATGCTCAGCCGGGGCAGGCTTATGGCCAGACTGGGGGCGCCGGATATGTAAACTATGGGCAGCCGCAAGGCTACGCGCAGCCCCAAGGATACGGGCAGGCCGCCCAGGGATATGCCCAGGGAGCGCCCTATGCTCAGGCTGGGCAGGGCTATGCCCAGCCCCAGGGGGGATATACCTATCCCCAGATGAACCCGGGGCAGAGCTATGGAGCAGCCCAAGGGGGCGCGCAGGCTGGATACAACGCCTACGCCCAGATGGGCAGAAACCAGGCCCAACCCATGCCCCAGCAGCCCCAGGATTACAACAATCGTCAGATCCCTCTCAATGGGGGGGGATATGTTCCCCCGGCGGTGCCGGTAAAGAAGCAGCCCTTCGTTTTTCAAACCTGGATGCTGATTGCGCTTGGCGCGGTGCTGACTGTGCTTTTCGCGGTCGGGCTGTATCTAAAGATGAACGCTCTGCTGTGGGTGTTCGCGGGGCTGGCCATCGCTTCGATCGCCCTGTTCTGGATTCGCCCCCTGGTGACGGGGAACCGCCGCCTGTGCTATACGATCATCTTTGGGCTGCTTTCCCTGGTGGCGATCATCAGCGCCATCGGCTTGCTGCAGCCCAGGGACAGGACGAATACGCCCGCTTCGCCCCCGGCGGCGGAAACGGCGCAGCCGGCCTCTGGCAGCAGCGGCAGCGCGGGGGCAGTTATCGATCCACAGACGGGCAGCGTCATCAGCGCGGTGAATCAGGCGCAGAATACGCCAACGCCCACCCCCATGGTGGACGACAGCGTGACCACGGATCGGCTGGAAAGCTTCTTCCGCTATTGGAGCGCCAATCGGCAGGACGAGATGCTTGCCCTGTGCTCTCCCTCCTGGCAGAGCGGGGTGGATAACCCCAAGACAGCGCTCTTTGGCCTCCTGGCCAACCGGACGCCCCTGGACTACACGGTGGAGAAGATTTCCGGCACGGTGGATGATACCTCCCGTACCGTTACTGTTACCTCCACCATGGATCGGAACAACGGCAAGGACCCGGTGAAATATCGGCTGGGCGTGCTGATGGTGAAGGAAAACGACACCTGGTACGTAGACCCGCAAAGTCTGAAGACCTATGAGAACGCGGAAACGCCGGACCCGGCCCAGGAGGCCACGCCGACGCCTTCGCCGGAACCCCTGGTGAACTCCTCCACCGTGCTCTATTACAACCCGGATGGAGGCGCGAAATATCACCTGGATCAGAACTGCAAGAGTGTGCATGCCAAGTATCTGCCCATGAAGGGACATTTCACCTATGGGGAAATCAATAATACGGAATATGCGAAGCTGAGCCCCTGCAATGTCTGTGCGGCGCCCCTGCGGCCATGACGAAGTTAGAGGCGCTTCGCGGCCGGATGAAGCCCCTGCCGGAGGGGAAATGCCTGCTGGGGCTCAGCGGCGGGGCGGATTCGGTGGCCCTGCTGCATCTGCTATTGCCGATGCAGGCGGAAGGGAAGATAGATCTTTCCATCCTCCATGTGAACCACGGCCTGCGAGGCGCGGCCTCGGAAGCGGACGCGGAGTTTGTCTGGCAGCTATGCCAGCGGCTGGATCTTCCGCTGGAGGTCGTTTGCCTGGACCTGGAGGGCCGAAGGGATGAAAACGCGGCCCGGGAAGCTCGGCACGCGGCCTTTCGAGCGGCGATGATTCGGGAGGGGATTCCTTCCTTGATTCTGGCCCATCAGCGGGACGATCAGGCGGAAACCTTCCTGATGCGGCTGCTGCGAGGCGCCGGGCTGGAGGGCCTGGGTGGCATGCGGGCGGAGGAAGCTCGGGAGGGATACCGCATCCTGCGCCCCCTGCTGGAGATTTCCGGCCAGGAGCTGCGAGACGCCCTGCGGGAGGCGAACATCCCCTGGCGGGAGGACGAAACCAACCAGCAAAGCGTGTATTTTCGAAATCGAATTCGGCTGGAGCTGCTGCCCCAGATGGAACAGATGGCCCCGGGGGCGGCGGAGCGCCTGGCCCGGACGGCGGGGCTGCTGGGGGAGGAAAACGACGTGCTCGCCGCCCAGGCGGAAGCGATGCTGCAGGCATGCGAGACGATTCTGGGGGTAAAAGTTGCGCCGCTGCTTGCTGCCCCCGACGCAACCCGCAGCCGAGTGCTGCGGCTATGGTGGCGGCGGCGAGGCCCCCGGCTTGCCGAGCGGGAGCTGAGCTTCGAGCAGACGCGACGGCTCTGCGGGCTGCTGGAGGCGGAAAGAGGAACCATTATCAATTTACCCGGAGAATGGCGAGCCAGGCGGGAGAAGGAAACCCTTCGCCTGCTGGATCCTACCAACCGGACCAAGAATAACCGCGCCAGAGGGCGAGAATGAGGAAAGCACATGATCGACGCAAACGGAACGATTTATCAGGATCTGACCAAAATTCTGGTCACCCGGGAGGAGATTGCCGCTAAGGTGAAGGAACTGGGGCGGCTGATTACTCGGGACTATCAGGGGAAATCCCCGGTGATGATCTGCATTCTGAAGGGCGGCGCCGTGTTCTTTACGGACCTGGTACGGGAGATTGATCTGCCCATCACCATGGAATTCATGGCCATTTCCAGTTATGGCAGCGCCACCAAGACCAGCGGTGTGGTAAAGGTGATTAAGGACCTGGACAACGATATTCTGAACAAGGACGTCATCATCGTAGAGGATATCGTGGATTCCGGCGTAACGCTGAATTATCTGAAGGGCATGCTGGAGCATCGGGGCGCCGCGTCCATTCGCATTGTAACACTGCTGGACAAGCCGGCCCGCCGGCGGGTGGAGAACCTGAAGGTGGATTACAGCTGCTTCAACATTCCGGATGAATTCGTGGTGGGCTATGGGCTGGACTATGATCAGACCTACCGGAACCTGCCGGATATCGGCGTGCTATCGCCCAAGGTGTACGAGAAGGAATAAAAGGAAGCATTCGCTGCTTGACTGTGAAGCTTTAGGAGGAAACGAATTTGAAGAAATCCAGGGGAATTGCGGGATATCTGGCGCTGCTGGGCACGCTGCTGGTCATCGCGATTTTATTAAACGGCGGATTGACGCAGACCGTGTCCAAGCGGATTGAGTACCCGCAGCTGCTGCAGATGATCGAGGACGGCCGGGTGGCTCGGGTTGCGATTCGGAACAACACGCTGGTGGGCCTGACCAAGACGACTCAGGTTTCCAGCCTGGCCTTCCCGGACACGGATTACGATTTCGAAACCACCATCGGGGCGGATTTTTTTGAGACGGTCCGTATCATGGAGGCAAAAAAACAGGGCGTGGACCCGGATCTGATCTCGGTCAACGACCTGAGCTTCGACGTACAGTATCGCGCGCCGGTGACGGTTCCCTGGTGGTATGAATTCATCCCCTATGTAATTATGCTGGCCCTGATGGCGGCCTTCTGGATCTTTATGCTCCGGTCCCAGACCGGGGGCGGCCGGGGCGTCATGAACTTCTCCCGCAGCCGGGCTCGAGTGGCGGACCAGGGCAAGAACAAGGTCACCTTCGCGGACGTAGCCGGCGCGGAGGAAGAGAAGGAAGAAATGCAGGAAATGGTTGATTTCCTGAAGAACCCGAAGGGCTATACGGAAATGGGCGCCCGAATTCCCAAGGGCGTACTGCTGGTAGGCCCTCCCGGAACGGGAAAAACCCTGCTGGCGAAGGCTGTGGCCGGGGAGGCGGGAGTGCCCTTCTTCTCCATCAGCGGCAGCGACTTCGTCGAGATGTTTGTCGGCGTGGGCGCCAGCCGGGTGCGGGACCTGTTCGACCAGGCTAAGAAGGTGGCTCCAGCCATTGTCTTTATTGATGAAATCGACGCCGTAGGCCGACACCGGGGCGCGGGCTTGGGCGGCGGACACGACGAGCGGGAGCAGACCTTGAACCAGCTGCTGGTAGAGATGGATGGTTTCGCCGTGAATGAAGGTATCATCGTTATGGCGGCTACCAACCGCCGGGATATTCTGGACCCGGCGCTGATGCGGCCCGGCCGATTCGACCGGCAGGTGACGGTGAATTATCCGGATCAAAACGGCCGCGTGGCCATCCTGAAGGTCCACAGCAAGGGCAAGCCTCTGGCGGCGGATGTGGATCTGGAAAACGTGGCGAAGCGGATGCCCTATGCCACGGGCGCGGATCTGGAAAACGTCATGAACGAAGCCGCTATCCTGGCCACACGGGCCCGGAAGAAGGAGATCGATCAGCAGCTGTTGGTGGACGCCATCGCCCGGGTGCAGATGGGCCCGGAGAAGAAGAGCCACAAGGTGAACGACAAGGATCGCCGCATGGTGGCCTACCATGAGGGCGGCCACGCCATCGTGGGCCATGTGCTGCCGGGATGCGACGATGTGCATCTGATTACCATCGTGCCCCGGGGCATGGCGGCGGGGCATACCCTGGCGCTGCCGGCGGAGGAGCATGACAATGTGAGCCGCAGCGAACTGACGGATCAGCTGGCCATGATGCTGGGGGGCCACGCGGCGGAGGAGGTTTGTCTGGGTGAGATCTATACCGGCTCCTCCAGCGACCTGAAGCGGGCCACGGAGATCTGCCGCAAGATGGTGACCCAGTTCGGTATGAGCGAGGAGATCGGCACCATCTATTATGGCAACGACCAGGAAGTGTTCGTGGGCATGGAATTTGGCCAAACCCGGGAATACAGCGAGGAGGTGGCCGCCCGGATCGATCGGGAGGTCAGCACCATGCTGGAAAAGGCCTATGACCGGGCCAAGAGCATCCTGCGGGAAAATCGGGATAAGATGGATATGCTGGTGGACGCCCTGCTGAAGCAGGAAACCCTGAACCGGGCTGAATTTGTGGCCTTGATGGACGAGGGAATCATGCCGGACGGAACCCGGCAGGATAAGCCCCGCAGCGTGCGGGAGATTCTGCAGGATGCCCAGGCGGAGGAGCCCATGACGCCGGTGGCAGGCTTTGCCCCCGCGCCGGAGAAGGATCAAACGGAGTATCTGAACGATTAAGGAAGAGCGGGATCAGCCAGCGGGGAGGACTCCCCGGATCAGTGGAGGCCTTCGCGCTTCATCAACCACGGATGAGAGAAAGCAAGCAAAAGAAAGGAGGGGAGCCGCGTGGCGGAAGGACAGCATAGAGCGCGCAGAGCGGAGAGATATTCCGAGCAGACGCCGGAGCGGGTGAACGCTGCGGCGCAGCAGGCCTCGGCGCAGCCCCAGGCCAATTATGGCGCAGCTCCCCAACAGACGCCCTATGGGGGGATGCCTCCGGGGGCGATTTCGCAGCAGGAGGCCTATTATCAGGCCCAGCAGCAACAGCAGTATTATCAGCAACAGCAGGCGATGCAGCAGGAATATGCCCGCCAGCAGTATGCCTGGCAGCAGGAGCAGCAGCGGCTGCACCGGCAGCGGGTGGAAAAGGAGCGGGTTTCCTCCGAAACCTCCAGCCATGGCGCCTTCCGGGGGTATACCGGCCAGACGCCAGCGATCGGCGGCCAGGGGAACGCTCAGCCCCTACCGCCCCCGAAGAAAAAGGGCCATGTGGGGCTGATTCTGGTGATCGTGGCCATGGTGGCCCTGTTGGGAACCGGCGGCGGCTTTGCCCTGCGGAACTATTTGCAAACCAAAGAGATTCATGACGCGGTTTCGCCCTACGACAATCTGTTTGTCGAGGGCGTCTACGTGGATGGAATTCATCTGGGGGGCATGACCCCGGAGCAAGGGCTGAATTCTGTGCAGAGCCAAATTCAGCAGCGGAACGACGCCTGGAACGTGACCTTGACCTATCATGGCGCGCAGCTGGCCCAGATCAACGCGGGCATGCTGGGCATGAGCGTGGACATCGGCCAGGTGCTGAACGACGCCTGGGCCCAGGGGCACACGGGGGACGAGGCCACCCGCTATGCCGCCATGGCAGCCTTGAAGGAGACGCCCTACGAGGCATATACCGCCACCCCCAGCGGGGATACGTCGGTGATCGACAACGTGTTGGCCCAGGTAAAGAGCCAGATTGATACCCAGGCGGTGAATGCCCGGCTGCTGTCCTTTGACCCCAGCCAGGCTTATCCCTTCACCTTCCAGGAGGAATCCAAGGGCTTGCGGCTGAACGTGGACGAAGTTCGGGAAGAGCTATATCACATGGTGGCCACCATGACCAGCGGCAACGTGGAGCTGCAGCCGGAGGTCATCGAACCCAACACCTACCTGGTGGATCTGCAGAAGCATTACATGCTGCGGTCCTCGGTGTATACCCCGATTTCCACCTCCTCGGAGGAGGACCGGAACAACAATATCCGCCGAGCCTTTGAGTTTATCAATGGCTATGTGCTGCAGCCTGGAACGCAATTCAGCTTCAACAATGTGGTTGGCGAGCGGACGGAGGCAAATGGCTTTTTCCCCGCCATTGAGTATGCCTACGGCGAGCATGTGATGGGCATAGGCGGCGGTGTTTGCCAGGCCAGCACCACGGTGTATCAGGCGGCGGTTTGCGCCGGGCTGCAGATCGTAAAGCGGGAACCCCATTCCGACGCCGTTTCCTACACGGAGTATGGCAAGGACGCCACGGTGTATTGGCTGTACAAGCGGAAAATCGACCTGGTTTTCCGGAACAACACGGAGGATCCCATCTACATGGTGGCCGCCGTGCAGCAGGATCCCAGCAATAAGCGGCGGCTGATCGCCAAGGTCATGATGTACGGCGCGGACATGGGGGATGTGCGCTACGAGATCGAGTGCAAAACGGTGCAGGAGATCGATCCCCCGGAAACGCCCACATACATCAAGGATAAGGACGCTACCTATGTTACCTATACGGACCAGCAAAAGTCCGTTTCCAAGGCGAAGCCCGGATACGTGGTGGAAAGCTACCGCGTCAAATATCAGGGCAATACGGAGGTGGAGCGGGCGTTGCTTTATTCCGACACCTATGAGCCGAAGCCGGAACGGGTGTATGTAGGCGTGACGAAAAGAGAATAGAGCTGCTCGGTAGTATCTTCGGGGAAAGAATGTTTTCCCCGGAGACCATCAGATGAAGTAAGCATAAGGAAAAGGCCCTCCCCGAGCGGGGAGGGCCTTCGTATAGAAATGAGATTAGGCTTTGCCGTCGCAGCCCAACACGTCCACGATCTTGTGGGTCACCATGTCCTTCACGGCCTGGCGAGCGGGCTTCAGATACTGCCGAGGATCGAAATGATCCGGATGCTCGGCGAAATACTTCCGGATGCTGGCGGTCATGGCCAGACGGATGTCAGAGTCGATATTGATCTTGCAAACCGCGCTGCGAGCAGCCTGGCGCAGCTGATCCTCCGGGATGCCGATGGCGCCGGGCATGTTGCCGCCGTACTTGTTGATCTCCGCCACGAACTCCTGGGGCACGGAAGAGGCGCCATGGAGCACGATGGGGAAGTTGGGCAGCTGCTTGGAGCATTCCTCCAGCACGTCGAACCGCAGCTGGGGCTTGGTGCCGGGCTTGAACTTGTAGGCGCCATGACTGGTGCCGATGGCGATGGCCAGGCTGTCGCAGCCGGTGCGGGTGGCGAAATCCACCACTTCTTCCGGCCGGGTGTACATGGCCTTGTCCGCTTCGACGGAAACCTCGTCTTCCACGCCGGCTAGGGTGCCCAGCTCGGCCTCTACCACGACGCCGTGATCATGGGCATATTCCACGACCTTACGGGTCAGGGCGATGTTCTCTTCATAGGGCTTGGAGCTGGCGTCGATCATGACGGAGGTAAAGCCGCCATCGATGCAGTCCTTGCAGAGCTCGAAGGTATCGCCATGATCCAGGTGCAGGGCGATCGGGATATCCGGATAATTCTCCGCCGCGGCCTGCACCAGGTGCACCAGATACTTGTGGTTCGCATAGGCGCGGGCGCCCTTGGAAACCTGCAGGATGACAGGAGCTTTCAGCTCGCCGGCCGCCTCGGTAATCCCCTGAACGATTTCCATGTTATTCACATTGAAAGCGCCCACAGCATAACCGCCGGCATAGGCCTTCTTAAACATTTCTGTGGTTGTAACAATAGGCATGGGTAAAACCTCCTCTTCCAAAGATGCTGTCATTATATCACAGCTTTTCCGGTCTGAAAAGTAATTTTGTTTTTTTCTTCGGGCGAGGAACGAGGGCAGAGAAAAGAAAAATCCCTTGAACAGCAATCGCTGCAAGGGATTCTGTCAGTGGACCATCCGAAAAGGTTCGGATGAATCTGGTTTGGCAGGGCAAGAAGGACTCGAACCCTCAACAAAGGTTTTGGAGACCCACGTGTTACCATTACACCATTGCCCTACGTCTGACAACAGTGCTATTATACACGTTTTTTTGCTCCTGTCAAGGGGCGATTTTTGGCCTCGACAACGCCTGATCGGCGGCGAATGAGGCCACCCCTCGGAGCCGGAGAAGGGCATAGCGGAAACGGGCCTTCCAGGGAAGGGTTTTCTTGAGCTGGAAAGCAAGATCCCGGGCCAGTGCCACATCCGTGGCCAGGGGCTGTACCCGGCCGTAATGCAGCAGGGAGGCGCATTCGCCCAGCTGATTCAGGGAGACGGACAGGTCGGAGTCTCTCTCCAGGCGGCGGGTGAAGGCCATGAGGGTCTCCCCGGGCTGGCGGGTGTATCCCGCGGCAGAGAGACGGGAGAGGACATCCTTCAGCCAAAGGTCAAATTGATCTATATCCTGGGCGGCATGCTTCGCCTTCCGCTTCGGAGAGGTCCAAAGCCAGCGAACCCAAAGCGCGCCCACGCTGGCCAGCAGGAGCATCAGCAGCAAAAGCTGCCAGGGGAAGGAGGTTTTCTCCGCGGGGGATACTTCCTCCACGGGCAGGCCGGGCTCAGTAGGATCCTGTTCGTCAGATAGATTGGGATCTGGGGAGGCTTCCTCCTGAGGCAGGGGTTCTGCCGTAGTTATTTCTGTATTCGGCGGCGGAGTTACAACGGTTTCCGTTTCCAGAGAAGACGGTGGATTCTGTCCCTGAGGGGAATTCTGATTCTCCGCATTCGGGCTCTCCTGCCGAGGGGTAGCGTCAAAGGTGAGCCAGCCAAAGCCCTGGAAATATACCTCCGTCCAGGCATGCGCATTTTGCCCGGTAACCAGGGCCTCCCCCTGGGCATTGGGCTGGGCCAGATATCCCTCCACATATCGGGCGGGGAGGCCTACCATGCGGCAGAGCACCGTGAGGGCAGAGGCGAAATAGGTGCAATAGCCCTGGTGGGTGTTGAACAGGAAATGGGTCACGAAATCAATATTCGTAGGCTGATAATCCACCGAGAGGGTATAGCGGTAATTTCGGGAAAGATAATTCTGCAGGGCGAAGGCTTTTTCATAAGGGGAATCGATGCCTGCGGTGATCTCCGCCGCCAGCAGCCAAACCGGCTCCTCCAGATGGGAGGGAAGGGCGGTATAGGTCTCCTGAATGGCGCGATATTCCGGGTCGGAATTATTTTCCGCTGCGTCGATCAGTGTTTGCAGCCCCGGATCGCCCGCCATCATCAGGGGCGCGGAGACGGACCAGGTGTCTCCTTCCTGCAGATTGCGGGTCACAAACAGCTCGGAGGAATTGGTAAAATAGGGTACTAATTCGCCGCCGGTGCGGAGGGCTTGGACTCGCTGGGGGGTAAAGAGGGTAGAGGCGCTTTCCGCCAGCATGCGGACGGAAACCTCCGAAGACGCCGGCAGGGCGGAGGCTAACTCCCCTTGGGGCAGGTTCTGATTGAATACCGTGGCCCGCTGGCCAGCAACGCCGCTGGCGTCCCAAAGATAGCGCCGGCCCCCCAGGGTGTTGTGCCAGGAGCGGCCGTCATATTCATTCATGAGGACGCCCCGCAGATAGGCAGTTCGCGGGGTGGAAACCTGCATCACGGGATGATCGGAAGGATTTACAGGGCCGCCCAGTTGAGAGACGCCCTGGGGATAGAAGCCTTCCTTGGAGAGGGAGAACACATCCCGCGGCTCCGTAAAAAACAGTCGATCCATGACGGACTGGCGGAGGGTATCCATGCTTTCCTTCAGGGGGGAGAAAACGACGCCGGTCCGGGGCGTGAAGCCATAAGCCAGCAGCGTCAGCGCCACCACCCAGGGAAAGGCACGGGGGAAGGAGAGCTCCGGGTGCCGTTCCAGCAAAAGCAGGCAGATGGCCGCGATGGCGGCGGGCAGCAGCCGCGGCACCAGATCCGTCCGATCTGCCAGCCAGAGCAGCAGCAGGGACATGAGCGTCAGCAGGATGGCGCCCAGGCTGCCGGCCAGGGGACGGGTACAGAGAAAGCTGATCAGGGTAAAGAACAGGGCAAAGACGAGGGAGGTTTCCCGGGTTACCAGGGGTATCGCCCCGGGAACGCCGGAAAGCTGCAGCGTAAAGGCGCGAAAAACGTCCGACAGCAGGGAAAAGCCGCTGCCAGCCAGCCAGACCAGGAAGCACAGCAGCAGCCCGATGGCCCCAAAGAGGGAGGCGCGGCGGGAAAGGGAAATCCCCTCCAGCAGGAGAGAAAAGATCAGGATGGGCAGCATCAGAACCGACAGGGAAACATCCACATGAAGGGCGCCCAGGAAGGGGAAAGTCAAGCCGAAGGATAAAAGGAGCGTCAGCAAAAAGCGGGGAAGCCGATCAATGATTCGCTGCCGCATAGATAGACGCTCCTTTCCTGTAAAAATTGGAAATCAATTCAGTCCGGCTCTCCGGCGGTTTCCGTGGGCTGCACATAGGCCACCTGGATGCCATCCTGCTGCAGCCTGGCAATCAGGGGAAGCAGCCGAGGATCCTCGGGAGCAAAGGTGACCAAATAGAGACGAATGGTGGGCCCCAGATGGTGCATCCGGGTCATGACGTCCACCATGGCGGAATTGAGCCGGGCAGAGATAACCACCAGGCAGCCCACCTTCCGCAGGCGGCGGCTTTCCAGAGTCAGCACCCGCTCGAATCGGTCCGGGTCGGAAAAATCCACTCGGGCCAGGCTTTCCATGGCCAGGGGAATACCCATGGTTTTTTCCAGCTCTATGGGGTGGACGCCATGCAGGGGCAGATGAACCACCAGATCCGTGTTGGCCTGGTCCGCAAAGACGGAGGCAGCTGTTTCCAGCAGGGCGTCCCGCAAATCCGCTTCCGCCGCTGGCCGGCCCCAGGAAGGGGGGCGGGAGCAGTCCATCAGGATCAAAACCTCCTTCAGGATGGGCTCCTCAAATTTTCGAACCAGCAGCTCCCCCTTCCGCAGGGAGAGCTTCCAGTGGATTTTTTTCATGGGATCCCCGGGCTGATAGCTGCGGATATCCGAGGGAGCGGACAGATCCTCCGTGGCTTGCTGCAGCATCTCCGAGCCCGGATCTCCCGGAGACAGGATGAGGGGCTCGGTTTCGAACCGATTGGGCAGCACCAGCAGGCGAAAACGGGCGTCCTCCAGGGAACGACGGACGCGGAAAAAGCCCAGCAGGTCCTCCACGGCCCAGGCTTGTACCCCGGGAGTATATTCCCCTACATGGTTTGCGTGTACTGGAAGCGTCAGGGTTTGCAGCTTGCTAGGCACATCCCGCAGATAGACCTCCTGCAGGGGAAGCCCCGCTCCTGGGCTGATCTCCAGCAGAATGGGCGCGATGGGCAGGAGCCCCCGATGGCAGACCTGCAGGCGCAGCTGGACCGCCTCCCCGCGATGGACCGTTTGAGCGTCCAGATCCCCAGACAAACGCAGCGTTCGGGAGGCCCAGAGGACGCTGACCAGCCCGAAGAGCAGGCCCATCAGCAGGAGCACCGCCAGCAGCATCAGAATAGAGCTGCCGGTGGACAGGGCGGCCAGCAGAAAGGTGATCAGGAAGGCCAGGGGAAAGGCGATATGCGTTTTCATAGCTTGACGGGCACCACCGTGGCCCGGAGAATCTGAAGTAGAATATCCTCCGCCTGCACGCCCTTCATCCGGGCCTCGGGGGAGAGGACCATGCGATGGGCGAAAACGGGGAGGAACATATGCTGCACATCCTCCGGCAGCACGAAATCTCGATCATCCAGCAGGGCACAGGCCTGGGCCCCCCGAATCAGGGCGATGGCCGCCCGGGTGGAGGCCCCCAGCTGGAAGGCGGGCTCCTGCCGGGTGGCGGCGGCCAGATGGGCCACGTAATTCCGCACCTCCGGGGAGCAATAGATGGTGGCTACCTGCTCCTGCATGGCCAGGATATCCTGGGCGGTACAGATGGGCGTAATGGTATCCATGGGCCGAACCACGCCGGAATAGCGCTCCAGCACGTCCATCTCCTGCTCGATGGTGGGATAGCCGATGGAAATCCGCAGGAAAAAGCGATCCACCTGGGCCTCCGGTAGGGGATAGGTGCCCACGAATTCCCCAGGATTCTGGGTAGCCAGGACGATGAAGGGCTGGGGCAGGGGATGGGTCACGCCATCCACGGTCACCTGGTGCTCCTCCATCACCTCCAGCAGGGCAGACTGGGTCTTGGGGCTGGTGCGGTTGATTTCGTCCGCCAGGATGATCTGGCTCATGACGGCCCCTTCCCGATATTCCATCTGGCCGGTCTGGAAATTGGCCAGGGTATAGCCCGTGATGTCGGAGGGCATCAGGTCCGGGGTGAACTGGATGCGGCGGAAGGTGCAGTCCAGGGACTTGGCCAGGGCGCTGGCCAGGGTGGTTTTGCCCACGCCGGGTACATCCTCGATGAGCACATGGCCCTTGCAGAGCAGGGCGATGAGAGCATATTCGATGGCTTCCTCCTTGCCGACGATGGCTTGGCCTATCGTTTGCTGGAGGGAGATGATCATTCGGCCGGGGTTGAACATGTTTTTTCCCCTTTCCTAAAATATACGGCGAAAATTATAGCGTGAAACTATTTTTTTAGCAAGGAAGGGGGAGATTTTACTTGTCAGGAAAGAAAAATCCTCCTATAATAGAGATAACCAAATTTTGCAGAAAGGCGGTTTTTCCCATGACAGTGAAAGAAAATTACGAACAGTGGCTAAAGGATTTTGCGGGAGACGCAGATACGCTGGCGGAGCTGGAAGGAATCCGGAATGATGAAAAGGAAATTGAGGATCGGTTCTATACCGAGCTGAGCTTCGGCACCGCGGGGATGCGGGGCGTGCTGGGCGCGGGGATGAACCGGATGAATAAATACAACGTTCGCCGGGCCACCAAGGGCCTGGCGGGATACCTGCTGGAGGATCCGGAGAACGCGAAGCGTGGCGTCGTGATCGGATACGACAGCCGGAATTTCAGCGCCGAATTCGCGAAAGACACGGCTCTGACCCTGTGCGCCGAAGGCGTGCCGGCCTATCTGTTCGACGCGCTGCGCCCTGTGCCGCTGCTGAGCTACGCGGTGCGGCACCTGAACGCCGCGGCGGGTATCGTGATTACCGCCAGCCACAATCCGCCCCAATACAATGGCTACAAGGTCTATGGGGACGACGGCGCCCAGGTAGGCCCGGAGGCGGCGGAAGGCATTACCCGGATTATCCGGGCCACGAAGTACACGGATTGCGTCCTGATGGACGAGGAAGAAGCGAAGGCGAAGGGCCTGCTGAAGATCATCGGCGACAAGGAAATCGACGATGATTACATGGTGGAGGAAAAGACCCTGGTGGTTCAGCCGGAAATGCTGGCCCGGATGGGCAAGCAGTTGAGCATCGTCTACACGCCCCTGCACGGCAGCGGCAATGTGCCGGTGCGCCGGGTGCTGAAGGAGCTGGGGATCGAGAAGCTGGCCGTGGTTTCCCAGCAGGAAAAGCCGGATGGCAATTTCTCCACCCTGACCTGTGCCCCGAACCCGGAAAATCCGGAAGCCTTTACCCTGGCCTTTGAGCTGGCGGAGAAGGTGGGCGCGACGGTGATCTTCGCCACCGACCCGGACTGCGACCGCCTGGGCGTGGCCGTGAAGGACGGGAAGGGTGAATGGCATCTGCTGACGGGGAACCAGATCGGCTGCGTGTTGCTGCACTACATCCTGTCCACCCGGAAAAAGCAGGGTAAGCTGCCGGCCAACGCCGCGGCCTGCAAGAGCATCGTGTCCACCTCCCTGGCCAACCGCATCTGCGACAGCTACGGCGTAAAGATGTTCGAGGTGCTGACCGGGTTCAAGTTCATCGGCGAAAAGATTCAGCAGTTCCAGGATACCGGGGATTACACCTTCCAGTTCGGCTTTGAAGAAAGCTATGGCTTCCTGAGCTCCACCTTCGTGCGGGACAAGGACGGCGTCAACGCCAGCCTGCTGGTGACGGAAGTGGCGGCGGCCTGCGAGGAAGAGGGCATCACCCTGTATGACCGGATGCAGCAGATCTTCCAGGAATATGGCTACTATGTAGAAAAGGTGGTCTCCACGACGCTGCCCGGCAAGGACGGCCTGACCAAGATGAAGGAGATCATGGCGGGCCTGCGGGAGAGTCATCCCACGGAGATCGGCGGCTTGAAGGTGACCGCGGTGCGGGATTATCTGAAGGGCGTCCGGGTAGCCGGCGGGGTAAGCGAGCCCACCGGGCTGCCGGCCTCCGATGTGCTGTATTTTGAGCTGGAGAATGGCAACTGGGTTTGCGTGCGCCCCAGCGGCACGGAGCCGAAGATCAAGCTGTATGTGAATACGAACGCGAAGGAGCAGGAGGCTGCGCAGCAGTTGAATGCTGATTTGTGCGAAGCAAGTATGAAGCTTTTACAGTGAGTAGTCTTTTGAGTTTAGGGCGGGACCCCTTTACCCCCTGCCCCCTTTCCCCCGTTCTCGGGGGAAGGGGGGGATGTGGGGTGGGGGCTTCGCCCCCACCCCCCTTTTGCAGACAAGTTTTAAGTAGGACATGGAAGGGGATTAATCGTTACTTATACGAACTTGGAGGAATGAGTTTTGTTTGGAAGACTGATGAACAATTACTACTACGGAAAGAGCGGCAAGGGCGATTTCCGGAAGGAGGATATGCCGGAGAACCGCTGGGAGCTGTTCTGGGATACGCTCCGGACGCGGCTCAGCGCCCTTTGTCGGCTGAACCTGATGTACATGGTCATCTGGCTTCCGACCATGATCGTGCTGCTGATGAGCTTCATGGGTTCCCTGTCCAGCCTGAACACCATTCTGGCGGCCCAGGATGGCAGCCTGAAGCAGACCGTGGAGGAAACCGCAGGAGAGGAAAACGCTGTTACCTACACCGACGAGGAGATTGCTCGGCTGGCGGCCATGAATCCGGCGGACTATATTCAGAGCACGCTGTTCACGACGCTGCTGATTCTGATTCCCTGCATCGCCATCACCGGCCCGGCCACCGCGGGCGTCAGCTACGTGGTCCGCAATTGGGCCCGGGACGAGCACGCCTTCATCTGGAGCGACTTTAAGGACGCGGTAAAGGAAAACTGGAAGCAGGGGCTGGTGGTTTCCGTAATCACCTCCGTGCTGCCCATGCTGGTGTACGTGGGCTGGCGATTCTATGGCCAGCTGGCGGCGACCCAGGCCTTTATGGTGATTCCCCAGGTGCTGATCCTCTTCATCGCCCTGATCTGGGCCCTGTGCGTGACCTATTTCTATCCCCTGCTGGTGACCTATCAGCTGAAGATGAAGGATGTGCTGCGCAACGGCATGCTGATGGGCGTGGCCCGGCTGCCCATGAGCGTGGGCATCCGGCTGTTGCACTGCGTGCCCCTGCTGATCGGCTTAGCCATCAGCTATCTATGGAACCCGATCTATGGCGGGCTGATCCTCTTTGGATACTATCTGCTGATTGGCTTTACGCTGAGCCGGTTTATCACCGCCAGCTATACCAATGGCGTGTTCGACCGTTTCCTGAACACCCGGATTGAGGGCGCAAAGGTGAACCAGGGTCTGCGGCAGGAAAGCGACGAGGATGAGGACGAGGAAGAAGAGGACGATCTGAATAACGGAGCTATCTAAATGTATCAGGATTTTGCTGAAATCTATGACCGATTGATGGACAACGTAAACTATGACGGCTGGGCGGACTATTATGTTCGCCTGCTGTCCATTTATGGGGTTCGAGAAGGAAAAATCTGTGAATGCGCCTGCGGTACCGGCAGCCTGACCATCCCCCTGTATCGGGCGGGATTCCAGATGACGGGGGTGGATCTGAGCCGGGAAATGCTGTGGCAGGCGGCACAGAAGGCCCGAAAGCAGGGCATCGCCATCCCCTTTGTGCAGCAGGATATGAAGGCGCTGAACCTGCATCGGCCCATGGACGCGGTGATCGCCACTTGCGATGGGGTGAACTATCTGCGGACGGAGGAGGAGCTGCGGAGCTTCCTCCGGGCGGCCTATCGGGCTATTCGTCCCGGCGGCGCGCTGATCTTCGACGTATCCACTCCCCACAAGCTGCGGGATCAGCTTTGCGCCGGGCTGATTTGCGAGGATCAGGAGGACCTGACCTATTTCTGGCAGAACCAGTGGCATGCCCGGTCGGCCACGGTGGAGATGACCCTGTGCTTCTTCCTGCGGGAGGAGGATGGGCGTTATCGTCGGCTGGAGGAACAACAGATTCAGCGGGCCTGGGAGATGGCGGAGCTGAAAAATCAGCTGCTGCAGACCGGCTTCCGGGGCGTTTGCATCTATGGAGATGGCAACTTGAACCCCGGCAAGGATACGGACCGCAGATGGCACATCTGCGCCAGCCGGCCGGCGGAGGAACAATTGTAAAAAAGGAAAAAGTTATCGGATAAAATGGAACAAAATTATCAAAACCAGGAAATGATTCAGCACCCGGATGAGATTCTCCAAATTGACCTGTGCGGCGGCCAGGCCCGGGTGCTTCTTTGCAGCTCCACAGCCATGGTGCAGGAGTGCGTCCGGATTCACGGCGCCTCCTCCGTAGCCACGGCGGCGCTGGGCCGGTTGATGACCGGGGCAGCCATGATGGGCATCATGCTGAAGGGGGAGGAGGAATCCGTCACCGTCACCCTGAAGGGGGATGGCCCCCTGGGTACCCTGATGGCCGTGGCGGACCACGGCGACCTGCGAGCCTACGCGGACGACCCGACGGTGGAGCTGCCCCTGCGGGCGGATGGCAAGCTGGACGTGGGCGGCGCCGTGGGCCGCAACGGCCGCATGACAGTGGTTCGGGATCTGGGCTATGGCAAACAGTACATCGGCCAGAGCGAGATTGTCAGCGGAGAGATCGCCATCGATTTCGCCAATTACTTTACCGTGTCGGAGCAGCAGCCCAGCCTGGTGGCCCTGGGGGTCCGGGTGCATGATGGACTGGTGCTGCAGGCCGGGGGCATTCTGATTCAACCCCTGCCGGGATGCCCGGAGGAGCTGATCGACCAGCTGGAGCTGCGCAGCCCCATGTTTGCGGACATCAGCCGGGAGCTGACCTTCGGCACGCTGGACCAGCTGACGGAGGATTGGTTCCGGGGCCTGGAGCCAAAGATTCTGGAGCGGACGCCCATTCGGTACCAGTGCAGTTGCAGCCGGGAACGGATGGAAAAGGCGCTGATCTCCCTGGGGAGGAAGGATCTGCAGAGCCTGATCGACGAGAATCAGGGGGCGGAGCTGAGCTGCCATTTCTGCCACCGGAAGCATTTCTTCACCACGGAGCAGCTGCGGGAGATGCTGGCAAAGGCCGGCAGCAAAGGAGAAGCGGAACAATGAGCAAAATGCCGATTATCAACTTCGACGAACATTTCGCCGATTTCATGTCCGCCTGGATGCAGGAGCACCAGGGGGATTACGCCACCTACGACGCCATGGAGGCGGACCTTCCCCGGGTGTACATGATGTTCCTGAACACCCGGGCCAAGTGGCTGGGGAGCCTAACGCCAGGCTCCTATTTCACCCAGTTTGAGGATCCTAAGGTGCTGGTGGACTGGATGCACGAATACTGCCGCCAGGGGGTGCCGGTGCCGGATTTGCTGACGGACCAGATCACCTTCGTGGGCAAGCCCTGCGAAAAGCGGCTGCTGGAGCTGCTGAAGGATCCGGAAGCGGAGGAGGAAGCCCAGATGTTGGCCATCGGCCTGCTGCGGGAGATGGAGAGTCTGCTGCCCAAGATGCTGTACATCAACTGGCAGCTGGACCGGGCGGAGAAGGACGAGATGAAGGACAACGCCCTGGAAAGCCTGCGGGAGATGGGGCCGGCCGTGGTGCAGCCCATTCTGCAGGTGGTGAACCAGGCCAACGCCCACGGCCAGGAGGCGCTGCTGGAGGTGCTGTCCAATTATCCGGGCAATGAGCAGACCTTCCAGCTGGCGATGAAGCTTTTCCGGGAGCACCCGGAGCGGCGGGCACTTTTCGCGGGATACCTGGCCAAGCTGGGGGACGATCGGGCGCTGCCGGAGCTGGAGCTGGCGGCCCAGGAGGAAAACATCAGCTATCTGACCTTTATCGAGCTCAGAAACGCCATTGAGGTGCTGGGCGGAAACTGCCCGGAGCGGGAGTTCGAAGAGGATCCGGAATATGACGCGCTTGCAGGCATGGAAATGACTTAACGTCATAGAACATGCGAAGGGATGTTTTACTCTGGAGCCCTTGGAAGACGTTGGCACTTAGCGGGCGGCGAGCGCTAGCGCAAAGACAACCGATTTGTGCCGCTACGTCTGGAACCGGAACGCGAGCGTGCCCCGGAGGAGAACTTCTGCGCGCATGTATGGACACGTGCATGAAGGAGTGCGGAAATGCTATGTAAGCAATGCGGATATTACGCGCCAGAGGAGGCAATAGTTTGCCCCCGATGCGGCGCGGTGATGCGGGAAGGGACGACCACCGGGCTGGGGGCAGAATCCATCCGCCAGGGAAGGCGCGCCCGAGAGGCGGTCAAGAACCGCTCCAGCCAGAAGCAGGACGAGATTCGGCGGAAGCGGCGCAGCGGTGCCAGCCATGCGACGATACCGCTTTCCCCGGTGAAGGACACCCGAGTGGAGCTGCCGGAATACTTCGATCCCATGGTGGACAATCTGGGCGGCATCGGGGAGGACCGAACGGAGGAAAAGGCCACCTTTGAGCGGCGGAACGCCCAGGTCTATTCCGACGAAACAGCCCGACAGGCCCAGGCAGCGGCCTATGCTGCCCGGCACGCGCCGGGGGCGGGAAATCGCCGAATGGTGAACTGGTTCAAGGTTGGGCTGGCGGTCTTTATCCTGGTGGTTTCTGTGCTGGCAGGCGGATATTTCTTCCTGAAGCGGACGGATCCCGGCCAGGTGCTGATGGCCCGGCTGGGTCAGGAAGCTTCCTCCACCGCCCTGTGGAAGGTGGGGGAGGAGATGCTGGACAGCGGGGATATCGAAGGCGCGATTCAGAATTTCGAAAAAGCGAAGGCCAAGGACGCGGAAAACGACGTCATCGACGTGGATGGCTTGCTGCTGCTGGGCAATGCCTATGAAGCGGACGGAAGAATCGACGACGCCGCGAATCTCTACGAAGAAATCTATACCGAAACCCCCAGCCGGTCAGAGGCCTATGTAAACCACATTCGAATTCTGCTGGCCAGCGGGGCGCCGGGTTCCAATGCAAAGGCCAGCGAGCTGATGAAGCTGGCCTACGAAAAGACGGGGGATGTGTCCTTCTACACCCAAAGGAACGACTTCGTGCCTGCGCCGCCGGAGGTGGACCTGACGGCGGGATATTACGAGACGAAGAAATACATCGCCATTACCTCCTATCAGGGTTTCGACGTCTATTATACCTTTGATGAAAACGCGGAGCTGCCGGCGGGGGGCATCTTGTTTACGGAGCGGGTGTTCCTGGACGAGGGGATCCACACTCTGCGGGCCGTGGCGGTGAATGGGGAATTGGTCTCCAATGAGCTGCGGGGCACCTATCGAATCATTATGCCCTCCCCCCAGACCCCCCGGTCCTCCCTGGCGCCCAATACCTACAAGACTCGCCAGCGGGTACGGCTGAAGCCGGGGCTGGACAACGAGAACGATGATGATATCGTGATCTATTACACCATCGATGGCTCCTCTCCCGATGCGGACAGCCCTATCTTTACCGGCGAAGCCTTCTGGCTGCCCGGCGGCCGGGTGACGGTGAAGGCGGTGGCGGTCAATAAGTATAACAAGGTTTCCAACATGATGGAGATCCTGTATAAAATCGACATCCCAGAACCCTTGCGGGGATACAATTATGAGCAGGACGCGCCGAAGGATTTCACCCTTTATGTAACCTCCATGATCGAATTCCAGCGGCTCTTCGGCGAGGGAACCCTGGTGGGCAATGTAACCATGGACAATTTGGACACCGAATGCCGCCGATATGATTATGCCTGGGGGTATGCGATCATGAGCCGAACCAACCTCGGCTGGGTGGTGGCGGAGGTGTACATGAATGAAAATGGTCCCATCGCCGCCCCTCGGAATACGAAGATCGGGGACGCCGAAAGCTTTGTGGTAGGTAAATTCCGGGATATGGGCCAGGTGGAAAGCCCCAGCGGCAATCGGGGGCTCTATTCCAGCAAGGATGGCACGGGCAAAATTTGGCTGCAGGAGGATGGCAGCAAAATTATTCGTTACCGCTGCTATTCTGCGGACAGCGCCCATTGGTGGCAATTGGAATATTACGTCAATGAAAACGGAACAGTGACCGCGATAGACATGAAATACGATCCATAAAAAGATTTCCCCCGCCGGAAGGCGGGGGAATTTTGATCGGGAAATAGAAAATCCTTACAGCGTAACGCCGGTTTTGAAGATGGCCAGATCATGGAAGCCGCGAGCTTCGCTGACCACTTCTTTGCCGGAGGCCACCTGAAGCACCAGATCCAGCAGGGCGTCCGCCAGCTGATCCAGGGTCTTGCCCTTCAGCAGATCGCCAGCGGCGAAATCGATCCAGTTGGACTTGAACTCCGCCAGGCGGGGGTTGGTGGCGATTTTCAGCGTCGGCACCGGGGCGGCGAAGGGCGTGCCCCGGCCGGTGGAAAACAGCACCAGATTGGCGCCGGAGGCGGCCAGGGCCGTGGCGGCCACCAGATCGTTGCCGGGGGCGGAAAGCAGATTCAGCCCAGGATGGGTTACCTTTTCGCCATAGGCCAGCACACCCCGCACGGGGGAGAAGCCGCTCTTCTGGGTGCAGCCCAGGGCCTTATCCTCCAGGGAGGAGATGCCGCCGGCCTTGTTGCCGGGGGAGGGATTCTCATAGATGGTCTGGTGGTTCTCCTGATAATAGCGCTTGAAGTTGTTGATCAGGTCCACGGTCTGGTTAAACAGCTCCTCCGTGGGGCAGCGGGACATGAGGATTGTCTCCGCGCCGAACATCTCCGGCACCTCCGTCAGAATGGTGGAGCCCCCCAGGGCGGCCATGCGGTCGCTGAGCCCGCCGATGACGGGATTGGCGGTAATGCCGGAGAAGCCGTCGCTGCCGCCACACTTCAGGCCTACTACCAGCTTGGAAGCGGGGCAGGGCACCCGGATTTCGGCCTTCATCTGCTCCGCCAGCTCCAGAATCAGCTTCCGGGCGGCTTCGTATTCATCCTCCTCCTGCTGACAGATGAGGAAGCGCATGCGGCTTTCGTCCGCGTCGGCAGGGAAGTGTTTCTGAATCTCGGAGATGGAGCTGTTTTCGCAGCCCAGGCCCATCAGCAGCACGCCGCCCACATTGGGATGGGTGCAGAGATCCGCCAGAATCTGGCGGGTGTTTTCCTGGTCGTCACCCATCTGGGAGCAGCCATAGGGATGGGGGAAGGCGTACACGTGGTCGATGCCGGGGCCTACCAGGGACTGAAATTCCCGCTCCAGGGCCTTGGCGATGTCGTTGACGCAGCCCACGGTAGGCAGAATCCACAGCTCATTGCGGATGCCCACCCGATCGTCCTTCCGGGGATAGCCCAGGAAGGAGCGCTCCGACACCTGGGGCAGCGCCGCCTCGGGGGCGGGCTGCCAGGTATAGGACAGGGTCTCGGACAGATTGGTCTTCAAATTCTGAATATGCACATGGCTCCCCTGGGGAATGGCCTTGGTGGCATGACCGATGGGGAAACCATATTTGATGATGTTTTCCCCTTCCGCAATGTCCTGCAGGGCGATCTTATGCCCGGCGGGAATCTCTTCCTGGACCGTGACAGCTGCCTCCGGTAGGGTCAGGACGGTTCCGGCCGCCAGGGGCTCCAGGGCCACGGCCACATTGTCGGTGGGGTGAATCCGTAAGAAGGAGGGCATATATCGATGTCCTTTCTGATGAAAATAATGATCAATGGGCGCGAAGGGATGCTTCCCTCCGGGGCCTTTGGAAGATGTCGGCGCTTACTTGAAGTATTTTTCAACGACAGCGCGAACGCTGGTGTCTTCAATCTCCTGCAGGCAGGCAGCTACGGCGTCGATGAGCCCGGGCACAGCCTGGAGCTCGGGGCCGAAGAAATCCTCCCGCTGGATAAAGGCCTTGGCAAGTTCGGCCGCCGGGGTGGCCTTGTTTTCATCGAAGAAGGCCAGCACCGCGGCATCGTCCTGCAGGGTATAGGGCTGGCCCTCCCGCAGGCATTCCAGCTTCCCATCCTTCAAGGTGCCGCCGCGATACAGGCTGATGAGGGCGGCCAGGGAGAAGGTCAGCCGGGCCGGCAGCTTCCCTTCCTTCTCCTGATAAATCAGCAGGGAAGGCATGCACCGGGCCCGCCACTTGGACACGGAATTCAGGCAGATGGACAGCAGCGCGTGCTTGATGAAGGGGTTGCGGAACCGCTGGGTCACCGCGTCGGCGAAGGACAGCAGATCCTCCTTCGGCAGCGTCAGGGTGGGGATGACCTCCTCATGCAGGGTGTCGTCCATGAACTTTGCCACCAGGGGATCATTCATGGCGTCCAGCACGATATCGTATCCCATCTGGAACGCGGCGGGGACGAAGGAGGTGTGGGCGCCGTTCAGGATGCGGACCTTCCGCTGCTTGTAGGGCTTCTGGTTGTCGGTATATACCACGGGCAGGCCGCACTCCGGCAGGGGCAGCTCCTTGGAGATGTCCTTGGGGCTCTCGATGACCCACAGGCCGAAGGGCTCGGCGGTATCCAGCAGCTGATCCTCATAGCCCAGGGTCTCCCAGAGCTGCTCCGCGTCCTCCCGGGGATAGCCGGTAACGATGCGGTCCACCAGGGTGGAGGTGAACACGCAGGCGCTCTCCAGCCAGGCGAGGAACCGATCCCCCAGATTCCAGAGCTTCGCCAGCTCCAGAACGCACTTCTTCAGCATGATGCCGTTATCGTCGATCAGCTCCACCGGCAGGATGATGAGGCCCTTGTCCTCCGCGTAGTCAAAATGCTCCGCTCGCTGGAAGAGGAACTTGGTCAGCTTGCCGGGATAGGAACGGGGCGGATTCAGGTCGAACTGATCCTCCTTGTCCAGCACGATGCCGGCCTCGGTGGTGTTGGAGACGATGAACCGCAGAGTGGGCTCCAGGGCGTAGGCTGCGTATTTCTCATATTCGCCCACTGCATCCACGGCGTCGGAAACGGAGGTGATCAGCCGGGTCTTTTCCACCCGCTGGCCCTCCTCCAGACCGCGGAGAATAACGGTGTAACGGCAGTCCTGATCATGAAAGCGATCCAGATTGCCAAAGGCGATGGGCTTCACCAGGACGATGGAGCCGTTAAAGTCGGTCTTTTCATTGGCGATGTCGATAAAATAATCGACAAAGGCGCGCAAAAAATTCCCCTCGCCAAACTGCAGCACCTTTACGGGACGGGCTGGGGCGGGGGCCAGGGAAGCGTTCAAACGATCCATGGGGATAACCTCCATTCATTTCCAATTTGGTTAAATTCAGCCAAGGAAAAACAATCTTCGCCGATGATGATCATACAACTTTTCCCGAAAGGCGTCAAGGGTATTGAAAAGAAGGAAAAAAACGCATATAATGGGCGGGATTCGCGGGGCGAAATGCGGGATGTTCCTTTCTTTTTCCAAATCAGGATGAAAACAGGGTCAGCTCCTTCGTTCCCAGCGGGGAAGGAGCGAAATCGGCGTGATTACAGATATACACTGCCACGTTTTTCCAGACAAGATTGCCCTGAAGGCGGCGGAGAGCATTGGGGAATTTTACGGCATCTCCATGTGCCATGATGGCACCCTGGGGACCATGCTGCAGGCGGAGGATGCGGCGGGCATCGGGCGGACCTGTATCCATTCTGTAGCGGTGACGCCCCATTCCATCGGCTCCATCAATCGGTTTATCTCCGAAAGCGTCCGGAATCATCCAGGGCAGTTGGTGGGCTTCGGCGCCATCCATCCGGACTATGAGGACATTCCAGGCCTGATGGAGGAGGTTCGGGGCCTGGGGCTCCGGGGCTTCAAGATTCATCCGGACATGCAGCTCTTCGCCTTGGACGAGCCCCGGGCTATGGACATGTTCGCAGCTATGGAGGAGGCGAACCTGCCCGTGATTATTCACACGGGAGATCCGCGGCACGAGTTTTCCCGGCCCCATCAGATGCGGAAGGTGCTGGAGGCCTTTCCGAAGCTGACCTGTGTCTGCGCCCATCTGGGGGGATGGGGCGAATGGGGGGACGCCTGGCGCAGCCTGGCGGAGTTTGAAAACGTGTATGTGGATACCTGCAGCTCCCTTTACGCCATGACCATCGCGGACGCGGTGCGGGTCATCCGGGCTTACGCGCCGGAACGGGTGCTTTTCGGCACGGATTATCCCATGTGGGACCCGCAGGAGGAGCTGGAGCGGTTTCATGCCCTGAAGCTGACTGAGGCGGAGCAGGAGCGAATCCTGGAAAAGAACGCGGAGGCCCTGCTGGCAGAATAAGGAAAGCCATTGGGGCTCCATAAATCCAGGAAAAAAACATAGCCAATCGGGACAAGAAGGAGTATAATAGCTTCCATCTAAGAGAGGAAAGGATGGTTTTTCCCATGCAAGAGATTACGATCACCCGGAATCCGGCCCCCAAGGCCAAGCCCCAGGACGAAGGCGCTTTAGGCTTTGGCCGGATTTTTACGGACCATATGTTCCTGATGAATTACGAAGAGGGTAAGGGCTGGTTCAATCCGCGTATTGTGCCCTATAGCGCTTTTGATATCGATCCGGCGGCTATGGTGCTGCATTACGGCCAGGCGATTTTTGAGGGCACGAAGGCCTATCGCCGGGAGGATGGCGGGCTGCAGCTGTTCCGCCCCGCGGACAATCTGGCCCGGATGACCCGCAGCGCTCAGCGCATGGGCATGCCCGCCCTGGACGAGGAAACCGCCCTGGAGGGCCTGAAGCAGCTGGTGAAGGTGGACGCGGATTGGGTGCCCCATCGGGATGGCACCAGCCTGTACATCCGTCCCACCATGATCTCCACGGACGTGGGCCTGGGTGTCCACGCCAGCAAGACCTATCTGTTCTACATCATCCTGAGCCCGGTGGGCGCCTATTATAAGGAAGGGCTGAAGCCGGTCAGCATCTACGTGGAGGATGAATACGTCCGGGCAGTCCGCGGCGGCGTGGGCTTCACCAAGTGCGCCGGCAACTATGCCGCCTCTATCCTGGCGGGGGACGTGGCCGAGAAGAAGGGCTTCAGCCAGGTGCTGTGGCTGGACGGCGTGGAGCAGAAGTATGTGGAAGAAGTGGGCTCCATGAACATGATGTTCGCCTATGGCGACAAGATCGTGACCCCGAAGCTGAACGGCTCCATCCTCCCCGGCATTACCCGGGACAGCGTGCTGAAGCTGGCCAAGCAGTTGGGCTTCGAAGCGGTGGAGGATCGGCTGAATGTGGAAGAGATTTTTGCTGACGCAAAGAGCGGTAAGCTAACGGAAGCCTTCGGTACCGGTACGGCGGCGGTCATCAGCCCGGTGGGTACCCTGGCCCTGCGGGACGAGAAGGTGACCGTGGGCGACGGCGGCATCGGCCGCATCAGCCAGAAGCTGTATGACACCCTGACGGGTATTCAGTACGGCCGCCTGCCGGATGAAAATGGCTGGATTGTGAAGCTGTAATTCCTGAAAGAGACGCCCTTTCCAGAAAGGGGCGGGCAAGAAAATCCCCATGCAGGAATTGCTGAGGAAAGCTTCTCCGGATTACGGAGGAGCAAGAAAACCCATGTAGATCAGCGCTTTCTGAAAATACTCCTTTATTTTGGAAAGGATTCCATGAGATTAAACACCAATCCGCGTCCGGTTCGGTGGACGGATCGGACGCTGAGCGTTCTACGCATCAGCCGCCTGGAGGCCTGCGAGAAGGAACTGGCAGGCCTGGGCGGCTGTGGCCTTTTTGACGCGGAAACCACCGACGCCGACGCGGAGCGCCTGTTCGAACAGTCCTATTACGCCGAGGAGGAGAAGAAGGATATTCACCTGCACACCATCGAGGAGCTGCGGGAGAAGGTGATCTCCGCTTTCCCAGCGGAGGTGACCATGCTGTGCGAGGAGGAATTTAACCTCCTGATGAAGCTGGCTTTTCTGGGGGGTGAGATTCCCCTGTGGGACTGGAACGATCTGCTGCCCGCCCGGTCTCTGATTCGGCGAATGTGGTGTCGGGCGGTGCCGGAGAAGGGGAATTGGATCCGCCTGCCCCGGCAGCTGTGCGTTATGGCGATCCTTTCCCTGGCCAATGACGAGCTGCACCGCATCCGGGAGATTACGGACGAGATTATCGAAACCGTGGATAATACCCTGTATCTGGCAGGAATGATGCCAGCGGAGACGGTGGAGAAGGATATCGGCTTCAAGCTGCAGGGCTCTCTCGCCGGGGATCATCCGGCGCTGTGGCGGCGGCTGATTCATTCCGCCTTTGAAACCATGCTGGACCGGGAGGGCCGATTGATGCTGGTGCATCCCGGATTGGCGGAGCCCCGCAGCCTGGCCCAGGCTCAAACCGGCGTTCACGCGGGGCTGGACCCTACGGCGCTGACGGAGCTGTACACCAGCCTGATGGAGGTGGAGGATCCCCTGTATGACCAGATGATGGGGCTCATTGCGTCCCTGAGCCGTCCGGAAGCCAGCCCGGAGGACACGGTGGAGGATCTGATCCTGCTGGCTAAGCAGGGCGCCCCGGTGGAGGAAATGCGCCAGGTGCTGGGGACCAAGATCATCTGCCTGCCGACGGCGGAGATGATCGACGTGCTGCAGGTTATGCACGACCGGATTCCCAAATGGTTTACCCTGAACATGGAGCGGGTACAGTGAAGCTATTGCAAATGACCATCCCCCCGCAGGGCGAGGGGGAGAGGGTGGATCGGCTGATCAGCCGATATTTTCCAGAGCTGCCGGAACGGAGCGTCCGAGCGGCTTTTTTGCGCCGGGATGTAAAGCTGGAGGGCCGGCGCGTGGCCCGGGAGGAAAAGGCCCGGACAGGGCAGGAGCTGCGAATCTATCTGCAGGAAGAGGAGATGGCGGAGGCGGCGCCCCTGCTGCGGGTGGTGTATGAGGATGGAGACGCCCTGCTGGTTAACAAGCCGGCGGGCATCTCCGTGGAGCCGGACGGCAAGGGGGGCGTCACCCTGACGGAGCTTTGCCTGCGCCATGTGCGGGAGCAGGATCCCGGGGCATTTCCCCCGGCGGCCTGCCATCGGCTGGATAACCAGACCTGCGGGTTGTGCCTGTTCGCGAAGGATGAGCGGGCACTGGAGATTCTGCAGGAGGTGTTCCGCCAGCGACGAATGGAAAAATACTATGAATGCCTGGTGCGGGGTATTCCCAAGCCCGCCAGTGCTCAGTGTCAGGCCTATCTGGTAAAGGACGCTAAGGCAGGGAAGGTGAAGGTGCTGGATCATCCTGCCCCGGGAGGAAAGCAAATAATCACGGGATATGAAACCCTTCAGGCTGGCCCAGTGTCTCGACTGCGGGTGCATTTGATGACAGGCCGAACCCATCAGATTCGGGCCCATCTGGCGGCCTTGGGGCATCCGATCTTAGGGGATGATGTCTATGGGGACCGAAGGTGGAATCGGGAGAAGAAGACCCGCAATCTACGCCTCTGCGCCGTGAGTCTGAAGCTGGACACGGAGGGCGCTCTGCCCGCGCTGGACGGGAAGGAGTTTCGCATTTCCGCGCCGTTTTAGGGAGAGCACTTATTTTGCTCCCCCGCGGAGCGGGTGAGCTATTCCGGAGAGGTGATCCTTGACTTCCAACATATTTCGGGAAATTTGCAAAAGCACACTTTTGCGGTATAATGAGTTTCAGTTTCTTCAACATGAAGAGAAGGAAGTGACAGAATTGGCACGAAAGCTATTGTCCATTTTGCTGGCCCTGTGCCTGCTGCTGAGTACAGGCCTGGCCCTGGCTGCTGAGCGGACGCCCAAGCCCATTCAAACCATCCCCTATGAGGAGATTTCCCCAACTGTGGAGGGGCAGCATCATTATCTGCTGTTGTGCACCGATCTGTGGAAGGGGAAGGTTCGCCCCGCGGACGCGCCGCCGCCTACCCAGGAAAACGGCAAGCGGAGGGACCTGTACGGCAACACGGATGGCATTGTGCTGGTGACGCTGGACACCCGCGCTCATCGCATCATGCTGACCTCCTTTATTCGGGATGCGCTGATCAAGAAGCCTAATGACGGCATCGGGCGGATCAATTATGTCTATAATGACTATGGCCCGGAAGCCCTGTGCAAGGTGATCAGCCAGCATATCGACGTTAAGGTAGAGGATTATCTGTTGTTCGACTTTACCCAGATCGCCAACATCGTTGACTATCTGGGGGGTGTGGATATCGAGCTGAACGCCTCCGAGATTGAATATCTGCGGCGCTATGCTGTGCCCGCGGGATCTGTGCGCAGTGTGGAAACCGGCGCGGACCTGCGCTCCGGCGGAACCCATCGGCCCGGGTTATATCATTTCAAAGGGCACAGCGCTGTGATCTATATGCGCATTCGCAAGGCTGGCGGCGGCGGAGACTTTATGCGGACCCAGCGGGCCCGGACGGTCATGAGCACCCTGGCGGATAAATGCCGGGAGATTACCTGGGAAGAGGCGGAAGCTCTGGTCAACAATATCATGGATAATAACACCATGACCAACATTAACCTGGAGGGGATGCTGGACGCGGCGAGGTATGCCTACTCCCTGCGGGATTGCACCATCGAGGAGCTGCGCCTGCCGCCGGATGGCGCGGTGACGCCCATTACCTTTGCCGCCATGGCGGCCCAGGAGGTGGATTGGGACATCTGCCGCCAGTCCATGGCGAATTATCTGCAGAATAGCTTCTTGGTCATCGAAGACGAAGAAGATTGATGAAGAAACAATACCCCTGAATTGGAGAAACAGATTCAATGAAATGCCCTGAGTGCGGCCAGTGGAATCGGGCTTCTATGCCCCATTGCACGAACTGCGGAGCAAAACTGAATATAGACGCCGCCTCCCGGCTGGAGTGGAAGGACAGCCTGCGGGACGAGGGCCAGTCCACCAGCTACATTCGCGTGGATGAATTCGGCAACGAGGATCGGACCCCGGATTCCCGGGACGTGTTGGCCCGGGAGATGCAGGAGCTGAAGGTTCGGAAGCGGGAAGGGGAAAGCCGGAAGGCCAAGATGCTGGAGCGGGCGCCGGACACCCGGGGAATCAAGATCGAAGAAGCTCCGCAGGAAAGCAAGGCAGGCACCATCCGGATGCGCCGGGTTTCCCCCGCCAGCGTGGCCGCGGCCCAGGAGGCGGAGATTCGCCATCGGGTGCGGTATATGGATGATAACGGCTCCTTTATCGAGCCCCGGAGTTATGATCCCCTGTACGACAATCCTGGGGAGGAGCACCATTATTCCTATGCCCCCTCCTTGGGGGGCAAGCTGCCCTCCCGGGCCAGGCGGCGGAAGAAGTTCCTCCGGGCCTTCGGTACGCTGCTGCTAATCGTGGCCCTGGGCGCCGGCGGATTCTTTACCTGGAAATATTTTTCTGAGCGGAAGCCCACGCTGCAATATACGTCCACCGCCTCTGTCACCGCCACCATGATGGACGATCTGGCGGCTCATACGATCCTGATTCCGGGAGAGGACGGGGCCCAAATCTATATTCGGGAGCTGCATGCCAGCTATGTGGTGTCCGGCGGCTTTGCCACGGTGCAGGTGGCGGACCACACCTGGTACGATAACTACGAGGGCACCCTGGACGAGACCATGGATGTGACCCTGACCCCGTTTTTAAAAACCTCGGCGGGGAAGCAGACCCCCATGGAGCCCATTACCTATACGATCTATATCCCCCTGAGCCCCATTACCCTGAACACCCCCGATTCCCTGCGGACGGAGGTGGCCACCACCATGAGCACCATCCAGATCACCGTTCGCCCCGGATCCCGGGTCACGGTGAATGGGGTGGACTGCTCGGACACGGTTTCCTCGGAAACGGGGGAGATGAGCTATAACGCCACAGTGCAGCCCATCGGGGATAACGTCTTTGAGATCAAGGTGCGCAGCCAGTATTGCCGGGATAATTCCATCAATGTGACGCTGTACCGCGCGCCCCAGGAGATCCCCCTGGATCTGGCGGTGGGTACCTACGGCACCACCTATGAACAGGTGATCAAGGTCAGCGCCACCACCCTGCCCGGCGCCTATGTGGAGGTCAATTCCCCCTATTCCGATCTGGATATTACCAGTCTGGACTCCACGGGGAAATTCTCCTTCAACGCCATCTTTGATCATATCGGCAATAACACCATCTCCATTACCGCCTCTTATCCGGGCCGGAAGCCCTCGGTGGTGGAGCACACGGTGTATTACGTGCCCCCGGCGGATCAATACACCATCAAAGCCTGGCCCCTCAGCGCGGAGGGGTACAGCGAGCTGCTGAGCAACATGGCCCATCGGGCCAGCTATGGCCAGGTGTATGTGGTCACGGGCGTGGTGCAGTACTCCGTGTCCGAAAAGCCCCAGATGGTGGTCATCAACACCAGCGAGGACGGCAAGAGTCAGCCGGTCCTGGTGCAGAATTACAGCCGGACCACCTGGGAGGTGGGGCAGTATTATCGCCTGTATGCCGACGCGTACTCCACCTATAACAGTATGCCCTGGCTGAACGCCAGATATACCTACACCAAGTAAAGGGGGAGGGTTCCTTTGAGAAAAATCAGAAGAATCTTCAGCGGAATCGCCGCGCTGGCCCTGATGAGCGCCGCGGCGCTGGCGGAGCCGCTGACCCTGGGGGAGGATCTGGCGGAGGAGGTACGGGTTCCGCTGAACGACCAGGCGGATTATGTGTATCGGTATCGCTATCCCCAGGTGGACGCTGCTGACCCTTCTGCGGAGTTGATCAACAGCTTTTATGAATACAAGGCGGAGGATGCGGTGGGGTTTGAGATTCCCATGAACGCGGATTATTATCAGGCCCAGGAGCCGACGGAGGATGTGCGGGTGGAGATCGATTATCAGGTCACCTGCAATGGGGAGGATTTCTTCTCCATCCTGATCCGGACCAGCCAAGGGGATCTGTGTTCCTACGCGGGGCATACCTTCTCCCGCCAGGGAATCAAGCCCGGCTCCTCCGTGGCGCTGCCCTACCTGCTGGGCCTGCTGGAAAGCGAGGAGAGCGATACCTGGCTGCAGGATCGGCAGACAGGGAAGGCGGACCGCCTGGTGCGGGAGATGGTCTGGGACGCCTTGGAGGAGCGGGAGGATATTGCCCTCTTCGAGGAACTGGACGAGGAATATCTGGAATTCGCCTTCTTCCCGGAGGAGGATTTCTATCTGGACGAAACGGGCAATCCCGTTTTCTATCTGCAGCCCGGCGCCGTGGAGGACAGCGATCGGCTGATCACGGTGCCTATTACCATCGAAGAAATTCTGGATGAAATGTAAGGAGAAGTATCGACCAATGAGACAGCCTGGAGAAATTACGCAGGTCAAGAACGGTATGACGCAGATCACCTTCTGCCGGCCGGAAGCCTGCGCCGCCTGCAATGCCTGCGAGGGCGGGAAGAAGGAGCATGTGATCTGGGTCCGGGGGACGGAAGGCAACGTGGGGGATATCGCCATTGTGGATATGCCGGACACCATCGTGGCCCGGGCTTCCTTTATCGCCTATGGCCTGCCCCTGATCACCCTGCTGCTGGGCATGATTCTGGGAAATATCCTGGCGGAGGGCCAGGATTTGGGCACCGCCCTGGGGGCGATCATCGGCTTGGCGGCGGGCATGCTGCTGCTGAAGCTGACGGAGAAGAAGCGGATCGGCCGGGATGAGTGGACCCCGAAGATTGTGGATGTGCTGGAAAGAAGCATGGCGGGGGAGGTGTGATCGGCTTTGAAGGAATATGATGTACTGATCGTCGGGGCAGGCCCCGGCGGCATCTTTACAGCCTATGAGCTGGTGACAAAGTCTGATACGCCCCTGCGGGTGGGTGTGTTCGAGATGGGCCGCCCCCTGGAGAAGCGGAAATGCCCCATCGACGGGGAGAAGATCAAGTCCTGCATCGGCTGCAAGTCCTGCTCCATCATGAGCGGCTTCGGCGGCGCCGGGGCTTTCTCGGATGGGAAATACAATATCACCAATGATTTCGGCGGCAGCCTCCATGAATATATCGGCAAAAACAAAGCTCTGGAGCTGATGCGGTATGTGGACGAGATCAACCTGAAATACGGCGGCGAAGGGACGAAGCTGTATTCCACCGCCAATACCTCCATCCGCCGCAGATGCCTGGAAAACGGGCTGCATCTGCTGGACGCGGAGGTGCGCCATTTGGGCACTGATATCAATTATGTGGTGCTCCAGCGGCTGTATGACTTCCTGCGGGACCAGGTGGATTTCCATTTCGACGCTATGGTGACGGATGTCAAGCATCTGGGGGAGGAATACGAGATCACCGTGGGAGAGGAAACCTATCGGGCGAAGAAACTGGTGATTTCTGTCGGCCGCAGCGGCAGCAAGTGGATGGAAGGCATCTGCCGGGAGATGGGCATCAAAACTCGCAGCAACCGGGTGGATATCGGCGTGCGGGTGGAGCTGCCCGCGGAGGTCTTCAGCCATCTGACAGATGAGCTGTACGAAAGCAAGATCATTTATCGCACCCAGAAGTTTGAGGATCTGGTGCGCACCTTCTGCATGAATCCCCGGGGCGCGGTGGTCAGCGAGAACACCAATGGCATCGTCACGGTGAACGGCCATAGCTATGAGGACCCGGCGAAGCACACCTCCAATACGAATTTCGCGCTGCTGGTGAGCCAGCATTTCTCCGAGCCCTTCAAGGACTCCAATGGTTATGGTGAAAGCATCGCCCGGCTCAGCAATATGCTGGGCGGCGGGGTTATCGTGCAGCGGTTTGGCGACCTGATTCGGGGCCGGCGCAGCACCCCCGGGCGGATCGAGGGCTCCTTTGTGACCCCCACCCTCAGCGCCACGCCGGGGGATTTGAGTCTGGTGATCCCCAAGCGGATTCTGGACGGCATTATCGAAATGATCTATGCCCTGGATAAGATCGCCCCCGGCACCGCCAATGATGATACCCTGCTGTATGGCGTGGAAGTGAAGTTCTATAACATGGAAGTGGCCCTGAATTCGAATCTGGAAACCAGCAGGCCCGGCATGTTCGTCATCGGGGACGGCAGCGGCGTCACCCATAGCCTGAGCCATGCCAGCGCCAGCGGCGTGTATGTGGCAAGGCATATTCTGGGAATATAATTTATACAAGTCCTCCCCAATAAAGGGGAGGACAAAATCATATTGCCATATCAACGGAGAGAGGATTTATTTTGGATTTGAATCGACAGGAGTTCTCCCCTGGAAAGGTTTTAGGCATTGTCGCGGAATACGATCCCTTCCATCGGGGGCATGAAAGACACCTGCGCCTGGCGAAGGAGCAGGTGCGGCCAGATTTTACCTATGTGGTCCTCAGCGGCTGCGTCAAGCAGCGGGGGGAGCTGGCGATGCTTTCGCCCTATGATCGAGCCCGGTGCGCCTTGGCCGCGGGAGCGGACGCGGTGTTTGCGCTGCCCGCCGCCTGGACGGTAAGGGATGCGGAGCATTATGCCCTGGGGGCGGTAATTTTGCTGCAAAGGCTGGGAATTACTCATCTGGCCTTTGGTGCTGAGGCGGAAAGCCTGGAAGTCATGGGAAGAATCGCGGAGCTTCTGGAAAATCCAACCGACAGTTTTCAGCAAGCCCTGCATCGCGGGCTGAAGGCGGGGACGGGTTATCCCCGGGCCGTGAGCCAAGCCTTGGAGAGAATCAATCCGGCCTGGGCCGAGATCATGAATCAGCCCAATAATATCCTGGCGATTTGCTATCTGCGGGCGATCTTGCGGCTGGACGCCCATATTCAACCCGTTCTGATTCCACGCCAAGGAGGATATCATGCGGATCGAATCGATCCGGAACAGCCTTCCGCCTCTGTCTTAAGAGGAGCCCTGGAGAGAGGAAACTATTGGCCCACGTATCAAGCCATGACGGCAGAAAGCGCCCGGCTGCTGCGCAAGGCGATACTGAATAGCGCTCTTCCTCGAAGAGAAGCACTGGATACGCTGCTGATTGGGCGTCTGCGTTCCATGACCCGGGAAGATATCCAAGCCCTGCCCTATGTATCCGAGGGACTGGAAGACTTGATCTTCTCCGCCGCCAGAAAAGTGCAAACCCGGGAACAGTTACTGGATATGGCCTCCGGGAAGCGCTATCCCAAAGCAAGAATCAGCCGAATTTGCGCCTGGGCGCTGCTGGGCCTGAAGGCAGAAGAGCTGGAGGCAGAGCGCCTTCCAGAGCATGCAATCCTGTTAAGCCTTCGAGATAAACCGGAAATGACTGCCCTCTGGCGGAATAAAAAGAACCTGATCACCACCTCCTGGACCAATGAAACAGACATAAAAGCCTGGCAACTCTGGGCCCAGTGCGCCAACCTCCCGGATGTTTATCCGTGGAAAGAGAAGGTTGTTCGATTATAATAAACGCGATGGACTCGATGGACTCGATATGATTTTGTCGAGGACTCGACAAAATAATTATCGTGTGCTGTAGCGGTTAACAATTTGTCTTGACGAAATGCGTATCATGAGTTACACTTTGCAAAAGAGAACTTTGCCAAAGACCTCTTTTGCAAAGTGATTTTTGGTAATCTGGGAGGGTAAAAATGTTTATCGGCAGAGCGCGGGAATTGGAAGAACTGGAAAAACGATGGAATTCGGGACGTTTCGAGTTTGGCGTCGTATATGGCAGCAGGCGGATTGGAAAATCTGTTCTGCTGAATGAGTTTATCAGCCAAAGAAACGGCTTCCGATTCCAGGCGAGAAAAGGTACAGAGGAGGAGAACCTCCGCGCCTTTTCCAGGGAGTTTAACCGCTTTCGGGGGATCGATGAGAACCTTCGCTTTGACAATTTCGAACATGCGTTGGAGGCGGTTGTAGCTTATGCGAAGAAGGAACGTTTTGTATTCGTTATTGATGAAATCGCTTATTTCTGTGTCCGAAGCAAAAGTTTCCTCTCTACGCTGCAATATTTTGTGGATGGAGAATTCCAAGAAGCCAATATGATGTTCATCCTGTCAGGAAGCAACATCTCCTTCATGAAAGAGCTATTGAACAATCGTAACGATCCCCTATATAAGCGCGCAACGTTTGAGATGAACGTATTGAAACTTCCCTTTAGCGAAGCACTACAATTTGTTCGGGAGTGTACCACAGAGGATAAGGTTGCTTATCTGTCTCTTTTCGGAACCTATCCATATTATCTGGCGATGATCGATCTCAGTCAGGGCTTTGAGACGAATGTGAAAAATTTATTGTTCAGCGCCTATGGCAGTCTGGTAGACGCACCGGATAAGGTGCTGCCGGAGGGTACATCAGACCAAAATACTTACAGTACGATACTGAGAGCCATATCTCTGGGAAAACGATCCAGCAAGGAAATCTCCGATTATGTAGGCCAGTCATCCGGATACCTGGCGGCGTATTTATCTGCCATGGTTGATATGCAGATTCTGGATCATCGGGAGGCATTTACCCGCAATAAGAAGCTGAACTATTATGAAATATCCGACAATCTGCTCCGCTTTTGGTACCGATTCACCTATGAAGGGGAGGATCAAATTACCCTGGGCCTGGGCGAAATACTATATCAAGCCCAGCAAAAGGCGATTCGAACCTTCCTGGACCATGGCTTTGAAAGTCTGATTATAGACTACATGACGGAACAGAATGTACTTGGGAAATTGCCCCATTACTATGATGCCATCCGCAACTATCGGGTCGAGAATTCCCAACTGGGACGATCTATCGAGTTGGATGGTCTGGCGGAGAGCATTGACGATGGCAGGAAATCACTGCTGATCATTGAAGATAAATACAGGAATAGAACCTTTCAGGACAGGGATTTCACGCATTTGGAGGAAAGCGTTTCCGTATTCCCTGGATACAGACGGATTGATTACTATCTGTTCTCCCGGGGTGGATATTCTCCAGAGATGATTGCTTTGGCTGCCCAAAGAGACAATGTTCATATGTTGATGCTGCAGGATGTCATGGGAGAGGCGTGACGTGTCGGCTTAAAATAGCAGCCATCGTAAGGGAAGCAGAGTATGAAAATCGTACAATCAGGGGCTATATGTGGTTCTAATTCGCTATAGGAAAGGTATGTCCTATCCGACCTGATGATGAAGTTCAAGGAAGAGCTATGGACATTCCGACTCGACAGACTCGACATACGTTTTGTCGAGGACTCGACATTATTTCATCGAGGACTCGATAAAATCACAAGACTATCCGGTTCTACATGGCAGGGAAGCATCAGGATCTCCACACCAGCTTTTTCAGCTTCGTGAAAAGCGGTTTCAAATGCGGGATCCGTTACTCCGTGGGGCAGGACCTCCGTTACGCCATCCATCTGGATCACGAAAGCGGCGATGCTATGAAATCCTGCTTTGTGGGCTTTGATCAATTCGTATAGATGCTTCGTACCGCGTTCAGTGGGCGCGTCAGGGAAGTAGCCTATCCCGGCTATCTCCAGCGTGCAGCCCTTGACCTCCATGAGGTAGCGTTCATTACCACGCGCCATAAAGAAATCAACGCGGGAATTGCCGTAGGTGTATTCTGGAACAATTCGATCAAACCCTTGCCCATCAAGCCATTCTTTGACGACTTTGTTCGGGGCCTGACTGTCGATGTTGAACAAAACTCCGTTCTCTTTGCGGACGGCCACCAGATCATATTTTGTTTTGCGCCCCGACGACGCAGGAGCTGTCAGCCATACTTCGCAGCCGGGGATCAGCAATTCCCTGCATCGGCCGGTATTCTTCACATGTACAGTTTCGATAAGCCCATCAATTTCAACATGGGCGATGAACCGATTCGGCCGGTCTATAAAGATTCCGGGCGTAATGTTGTCGTATTTCAAACCTTCACCTTCTACTCCGTCAAGATCGCTGCCAATAGCTACGATGAAAAGCCCGTGTGACAGTCTGAATAAACACAAGACTTAGATACAAACTCTGTCGAATAGTGTATCTTCTAACAGGCTGATTATTCATCCGCTTGGAGGATAGTATACAGAAAATCTGCCAGGAACACAAGTTTTTCCATATGCTCTAAGAAGCATGATATGAGTTGGGAGATATGCGCAATATACTCGATCCCATTCTGTCGAGCTCTCGATAAAATAACGTCGAGGACTCGACAAAATCATGTCGACATGGTATACTTATGTCGAGGCGGGAAAGGAGGTTGTGCATGGCTATTCCGATTAACATAGATCAGCTGTTGAATCAGCAGGTTGTTGAGTCCAATCGAATCGAATTCAAAGGGGATTACAATCCGGCTCCGGTGATCCGGACCATTTGTGCCTTCGCCAATGACATCGACAATATTGGCGGGGGATACATTGTACTGGGGGTAGAGGAAGAAGACGGCGCTCCTGTTTTCCCCATCCGAGGGATTGAAAAGAGCCGCATCGATGGCATACTAAAGAAGTTGCTTCAGCATTGCCATTCGCTGGAACCATTTTATGAGCCGGTGGCTGAACCAATGCTTTATCAGGATAAATATGTGATCGTGATAAGGATCTCGGGAGGATTTGGACGTCCATATAAAGCTCCGGAGGATGTAACCGCAAAGCTTTCCACGAAAAGATACTACATTCGGAAATTCTCCAGCACGGTGGTCGCTTCTCCGGAGGAAGAGAAAGAACTATTCTACGTGTCCTCTAACATTCCTTATGATGATCGGCCGCATCTGGCTGCGGATATCAATGATCTGGATTTGGGGCTGATGAGGGCGCATCTGCGTGCGATAGAAAGTGACTTGGTTCAGTATGAAGGAAAATGGTCTTTGCTGGACACGGCGGAGAGCATGCAACTGGTCGCAGGGCCGCCAGAGGCACTCAAGCCGCGAAATGTGGGCCTATTGATGTTCTCGGAGCATCCGGAGAAGTACTTTCGATACGCGAGGATAGAGGTTGTTGATATTCCGGACCCTACGGGCACAGGCATGACGGAAAAGACATTTACGGGACCCATTCAAAGACAACTGACGGACGCGCTGGCGTATATCAAAAATTATGCAATCCAAGAAAAGGTATTCAAGGTAAACAACAAGGCCGAGGCAAACAGAATCGTGAATTACCCGTTCGCGGCCATTGAGGAAATCTTGTCTAATGCCGTATATCACCGTTCTTATCAGATTCAGGAACCGATTATTGTTCGAATTACAACTAACGCAATCGAGATCACCAGCTTTCCCGGGTTTGATCGAAGTATTACGGATGAGAACGTGGCGAATTTTCAAATCCGCTCCAGAATCTATCGCAATCGGCGCATCGGAGACTTTCTGAAGGAGCTGCATCTCATTGAGGGAAGAAACACCGGCTTTCCAAACGCAATGAGGGCATTGCAGAATAACGGTTCTCCGCAATTGTCTTTTGAGATGAATCCGGATAGAGATTATTTATCGGTAACGATTCCGATTCATCCAGCTTTTCTTTCCGCGGATAAGGACACAAAGGCGGAGGAATACGAAGCCAGGGTGCTATCCGCGCTATCTGGAGATGCGCTTACGCTGACTCAGCTCGCTTATGCCATGGGTTATAAAGGGATTACGGCGAAAATGCGAAAAACTGTGGAAGGGTTGATCAATACTGGTAAAATTACTCGAGCCTTATCCAACAGTGGCACCGTAACCTTCCAGGCAAGATGAAGCTGGATCGAATTCGGGAAGGAGTGAAGTGAGCACCCTGATCGCTGAAAAGAAAAAATCCTTCGAAAAAGGCGGAAAAAGCCTGGAGAAAAGGCTTGTCAAGGGGTTGAAACTGTGTTATACTCCGCGTGTCCGTTTCCCGGAAGGGGCGGCGAATCCATGTGGCATTTGCCTTGAAAGAAGGGTTTAACGTAAAGAGTGGAAACAGCCTGCGGCTTCGGAAGGGCCCCGGAAGAGGGGATTTGTTTTCCGACCTGTCCGCGGAGGGCTGTGTTTTCCGCTCTTTTCTTTATGTCCGGAAGGAGGAAGCATGGCGAAAGCGGAGCTGATTTCGGCCGTTGGGCCCAAGTGCCAGCGGGTGGCGGATCAGATGGGCTTCGAGCTGGTGGAAGTGGCGCTGGATAAGGAGCCCACGGGGAAATACCTGCGGATTTACATCGATAAGCCGGAGGGGATCACCCTGGACGACTGCGAGAAGTATCACCGGGCGGTGATGCCCCTGGTGGAGAACTACGACTACGACTTCATGGAGGTTTCCAGTCCCGGGATCGATCGTCCCCTGAAGACGGATCGGGATTTCGAGCGGAACCTGGGGGCCGAGGTGGAGGTTCGCCTGTTTAAGCCGCTGGACGGGGTCAAGGAGCTGCAGGGCATTCTGGCTGGGTTCGATAAAGAGAACCTGACGCTGGAGGTGGCAGGGGAGAACAAAGAGATTCCTCGGAAGGCCGCCGCCCTGGTGAAGCCCATTGTGGACATGGAAGGCGTGGAAGAAGTAGACCTGGGAGAGGACGAGGCGGAAGAGTGAGCCTCCAGCCCCTGGAAGATAGATCAGCATAGAAAGAGAGAAGAAGGTTCAATGAAATCTGAAGTGATCGAAGCCATCAAGATGCTGGCGAAGGAAAAGGAAATCAACGAGGAACGGCTGTTCCAGATGATTGAGGAGGCCCTGAAGGCCGCTTATCGCAAGAATTCTCCCCGGAACGAGGCTACGCCCACCATGCTGGACGTGCACATCGACCGGGAGACCGGCGCCATCTCCGTCTTCGCCAAGAAGACCATCGTGGAAGAGGTGGAGATGCCCACCAACCAGATCACCCTGGAAGAGGCCCAGAAGATCAACCAGACCTACAAGGTGGGCGACATCGTGGAGGTGGACGTGACCCCCAAGGGCTTCCTGCGGGTGGCGGCCCAGACAGCCAAGCAGGTCATCATCCAGAGCATCCGCGAAGTGGAACGAGGTAAGATCTACGAGGAATATTCCGACAAGGAGAACGAGATTCTGACGGCCATCGTCCAGCGCATCGAGCCCCACGTGGTGTACGTGGACTTGGGCCGGACGGAGGGCGTGCTGGAGCAGAGCGAGATGATTCCCGGCGAAGTGCTGCATGACGACGACCACATCAAGGTCTACGTGCTGGCGGTACAGCGCACGGTGAACACCGCCAACTATGTTCCCCAAGTGTATGTCAGCCGGACGCACCAGAACCTGGTGAAGCGGCTGTTCGAAATGGAAGTGCCGGAGATCGCCGGCGGCATCGTGACCATCAAGGCCATCGCCCGGGAGGCGGGCAGCCGCACCAAGATCGCTGTGCACAGCCAGGACTTGATGATCGACCCGGTGGGCGCCTGCGTGGGCCAGCGGGGCGGCCGCGTGGAGCGGGTCGTGGCGGAGCTGAAGGGCGAGAAGATAGACATCATCAAGTGGAGCAGCAACCCGGCGGAATTCGTGGCCAACGCCCTGAACCCCGCCCACGTGCTGAGCGTATATCAGGCGAAGGATGAAAAGGCCTTCCGGGTCATTGTGCCGGACAACCAGCTGAGCCTGGCCATCGGCAAGGAAGGGCAGAACGCCCGCCTGGCCGCGAAACTGACGGGATGGAAGATCGACATCAAGAGTCAGAGCCAGATGGCGGAGCTGAACGACATGGTGGACGAGAACGGCCAGCTGGTGGACTACGTCCAGGTGGAGACGCCGATTTACGACAGCTTCACCATGGAATTCGACGACAGCGTCATGGGCGACGACGACACCATGTAAGCAAAGAAGATGGCGACGAAAGTAAAGAAAATTCCCCTGCGAATGTGCGTCGGATGCCGCGAGATGAAGGAAAAGAAAAGCCTGATTCGCGTGGTGCGGTCGCCGGAGGGGGAGCTGAGCCTGGATCCCACCGGGAAGAAGCCGGGGCGAGGGGCCTACGTATGCCGGGAAGGGCAATGCCTGGCCCGGGCCATCAAGCAGCGCCAATTGGAGCGGCAGCTGCAGGCGGAGATGACCGAGGAGGTCAGTCAGGGTCTGCAGGCGGAGCTGGCGGCGCTGCGGGAGGCAGACCATGGATGAAGGCAAGCTGAAAGGGCTGATGGGCCTTTGCGTCCGGGCGGGACAGGGCATCTTCGGGGAGGAAAACTGCCTGAAGGCTCTGCGGAACGGCCAGGCGGCGCTGCTGCTGATGGACGGAGAAATCTCCGACGCCACAGCGGAAAAGTATCAGCGGGCCTGTCAGCGGGCGGAAATTCCCTTCCGCAAAACCTCGGCGGGGTTCCTGCAGGAGGCCACCGGGAAGCCGGGCATGGCCATGGCGGTACGGGCCGGAGGGTTCGCGGAGCGGATGATTCAATTCATATGATTTCAATGCCGTAAAACGGCAGGGGGTACAAAGGGCGAATGGCTAACGGAAACTTGATGAACACGACCAGGGAGCTGGTGGAGCAGTCCGCGGAGGTGCTGTCCAGGGCAACACAGGCCCGGAAGGACGCGGACGCGATGTTCGATGAGCTGAAGCGGATGGACGCGGCGATTGCCCGCCGCAAGGAGGAAGCCGCTGCCCAGCGCAAGCGCGAGGAGCAGATGCGGGTTCAGTCCACCCATTCCAGAGCGTTCACCATGCTGGACGACGAGGAAAAGGCTCAGATGGAGGCAGCTCTCCGGGAGGATCGGGAAAAGGTAGTCCAGAAGGAAAAGGCCGCTCCCGCGGAAGCGCCGGAAGCACCCGCCCGGGAGGAAAAGCAGCCGGAAGCGCCGGCTGCCCCCGCGGCCGAAGCGGAAAAGCCGGCCCCGAAGGCGGAAGAGAAGCCAGCGAAGCCTGCCCCTGCGCCGGAAAAGAAGGAAGCGAAGCCGGAGGAGAAGCGGCAGGGCGACAAGCAGCCTGCCGAAAAGCCGGCTCAGCCCCAGTCCCAGCAGGCGAAGCCTGCCCGTGGGGAGGAGCAAAAGAAGCAGGAGCCGAAGCCGCAGCAGCCCAAGAAGCCTGCCATCGGCCAGATTATCAGCCGGCCGGGCGAAGCGCCCAAGCAACCGGCCAAGCCCGTGGGCTTGGCACCCAACGTCATTCGCGCGCCCCAGCAGGGCAGCGGCGTCCAGCGGCAGGGCCCTTACGGCCGTCCCGCCAATGGACAGCAGGGGCAGAACGGCCGCCCCGCGGCGAACGGCGCCCAGCGGCAGGGCCCCTATGGCCGCCCCGCCAACGGGCAGCAGCAGGGAGGCCAGTATGGCCGGCCCGCGGGTGGCCAGCAGGGCCAGTATGGCCGGCCGGCCAATGGGCAGCAGGGTCAATATGGCCGGGCTGCCGGCGGCCAGCAGGGCAGCTTTAACCGCAATGGCGCTGGCAATGCCCAGGGGGGCAACCGGAACGCTCAAGGCGGATACGGCAACAACGCCCGGGGCCAGCAGACTTCCCGCAGCAGCGCGGTGGAGATCGCACCGCCCATGGGCAAGGAGCGGGTTTCCAACTACGACCCGAACAAGAAGAACTACGAGCGGCAGCATGATCCGGAACGCGTAGCACGGAACAAGAAGCAGCAGAGCAAGCAGAACAGCCGCTTCAACGGATACGACGATGAGCCCATCCGCGGCGGCAAGCGGGCCCGGGCGAAGAAGCCCAGCGCCCAGCAGATGATGGCGCCCATCAAGATTGAGACCGCCTACATGGCGGGGGACACCATCACCGTCCGGGATCTGACGGAAAAGATCGGTAAGCCCGCCGGCGAAATCATCAAGAAGCTGTTCATGCTGGGCAACATGGCCACCATTAACAGCGAAATCGACTTCGACACGGCGCAACTGGTTTGCTCCGATTTCGAGATCACCCTGGAGCGGAAGCAGGAGCAGACGGCGGAGGCGGCCCTGGTGGCGGAAGACTTCACCGACGAAGAGGAGAACCTGGTGGAGCGGCCCCCGGTGGTCACCATCATGGGCCACGTGGACCACGGCAAGACCAGCCTGCTGGACTATATTCGGAACAGCCGGGTGACCCAGGGCGAGGCTGGCGGTATCACCCAGCACATCGGCGCCTACACCGTGAACGTGGAGGACGGCCGGCAGATCACCTTCCTGGATACCCCTGGCCACGAGGCCTTTACCGCCATGCGCGCCCGGGGCGCCCAGGCGACAGACATCGCGGTGCTGGTGGTGGCAGCGGATGACTCCGTCATGCCCCAGACCGTGGAATCCATCAACCACGCCAAGGCGGCGGAGGTGCCGGTGATCGTGGCCATCAACAAGATGGACAAGCCGGAAGCCAACCCCGAGCGGGTGAAGCAGGACCTGACCCAGTACGGCCTGGTGTGCGAGGACTGGGGCGGCGAGACCATCTGCGTGCCCGTTTCCGCCAAGACCGGCGAGGGCGTGGATGAATTGCTGGAAATGATCCTGCTGCAGGCGGATATGCTGCAGCTGCGGGCCAATCCCAACCGGCTGGGCCGCGGCGTCATCGTCGAGGCGAAGCTGGACAAGGCGCGGGGCCCGCTGGCCACCGTGCTGCTGCAGAACGGTACCCTGCGGGTGGGCGATTCCATTATTGCGGGCATGGCCTCCGGTAAGGTTCGGGCCCTGATCAATGACCGCGGGGAGCGGGTCCAGAGCGCTGGCCCCGGCATGCCGGTGGAAATCATGGGCTTTGACGATGTGCCCAGCGCCGGCGACGAGATGATCGCCGTGGGCGATGACCATCTGAGCCGCCAGGTGGCGGACGAGCGCAGGGAGAAGCTGCGGGCCAGCCGCGAAGCCTCCATGGCCAAGGTGAACATGGAAAACCTGTTCTCCTCCATCGAGGCGGGCAAGGTAACCACCCTGAACCTGATCATCAAGGCGGATGTGCAGGGCTCCGTGGAAGCGGTGAAGCAGGCCATGGAAAAGCTGTCCAGCGACGAGGTGAAGATCCGCGTGCTGCACAGCGCTGCCGGCGCCATTACCAAGGACGATGTGAACCTGGCTTCCGCCTTCAATGCCATCATCATCGGCTTCAACATCCGGCCGGACGCTTCCGCCCGGGAGGAAGCCGAAAAGCAGAAGGTGGATGTGCGGCTGTATACCGTGATCTACAAGGCCATCGAGGACATGGAGCTGGCCATGAAGGGCCTGCTGGCGCCGGAGTACCGCGAGGTGCTGCTGGGCCACGCCGAGGTGCGCAATGTGTTCAAGATCACCGGCGCAGGCATCATCGCCGGCTGCTATGTGACGGACGGCAAGGTGCAGCGGAACGCCCAGGTGCGCTTGCTGCGGGATAACGTAGTGGTGCACGAGGGCAAGCTGAGCAGCCTGCGCCACCTGAAGGACGATGTAAAGGAAATGGCCGCCGGATACGAGTGCGGCATGAGCCTGGAAGGCCACAACGACATCAAGGAAGGCGATGTGGTCGAGTGCTTCATCATGGAGGAAATTCCCCGGTAAAATGAGAGAATATCAAAGAATAGACCGCATCTCGGAGGAGGTGCGGCGGGAGCTGGACGCCATCATCCGGGAGGAGCTGAACGACCCCCGGGTGGATGGCACCTGGAGTATCACCCGGGCGGAGGTCACGGGCGATCTCCGGTTCGCGAAGATTTACATCAGCGTGCTGGAGGAGGATAAGCGGGAGAAGCTGCTGGAGGCGCTGAAGAACGCCAAGGGCTATCTGCGCCGCTCCCTGGGGAAGCGGATGATCATCCGCTCCGCGCCGGAGCTGATTTTCGTCAGCGACAAGAACATTGAATACGGCGTACATATCGCGAAAGTGCTGGCGGAGACAGGCATCTCCAGCCTGGCGGAGACTCCGGAGGAAGAAGAGGCATGAGAGATCCTGAAGGCATTGCCCGGGCCATCGCCGCGGCGGAGAGCGTCTGCATCTGCAGCCATGTGAACCCGGACGGGGATACCATCGGCAGTGCCCTGGCCATGCGTCTGGCGCTGCTGGGAATGGGCAAGCGCGTGGGCGTGTTCTGTCAGGACAAGGTGCCGGACGATTTGTGCTTCCTGCAGGGGGCGAAGGAGATTCGGCATCCGGAGGAAAACCAGGATCGCTACGACCTGTTCCTGTCTGTGGATGTTAGCGACGTGGCCCGGCTGGGCGCCTGCGCAGAGCTAAGGCAGGCCTGTGAGAACACAGCGCAGATTGACCATCATGGTACCAACCCGGGATACGCCCAGGTAAACAGCGTGGACGGGGACGCCTCAGCCACATGCACCATGATTCGGGAGCAGCTGGAGTATCTGCAGGCCCCTTTGACCCGGGAAATCGCGGAATGCCTATACGTAGGCATCAGCTCGGACACGGGGAACTTCTCCTTCGACTGCACGGACCCGGAGGCCTTCCACGTCATGGGAGACCTGCTGGAGGTGGGATTGCCCCTGGCGGAGCTGAACATGATCCTCTTCCGGGAGAAGAGCAAGCCCCAGCTGCGGTTGCTGGGCCGGGCCATCGAGAAGATGCGGTTCGAGGCCGAGGGGCGCATCGCGGTCATGACCCTGACGAGACAGGATTTTGCGGACTGCGAGGCCCTGAGCGAGCACGCGGACACCATCGTGAATTACGGGCTGGAAACCATCGGGACCTGCATGGCCGTGCTGGCTCGGGAAAAGGATGACGGACGGATCAAATTCAGCCTGCGGGCCAGAGCGCCCCTGACGGTGGACGACGTGGCCGCCAAGTTAGGCGGCGGCGGGCATGCCCGGGCTGCGGGCATCAGCATGGAAGGTTCCCTGGAGGCCACCACCAACCTGGTGGTGAAGGAAATGATTCAAAGATTGAAAGCAACAATGACATGAACGGTTTTTTAAACATCAATAAGCCCGCCGGGATGTCCAGCGCCGCTGTGGTTGGCACACTGAAGCGTCTGACGGGGGAAAAGCGAATCGGCCACGCCGGTACGCTGGATCCGGAAGCCGCGGGCGTTCTTCCCATCATGCTGGGAAGGGCCACGCGGCTGTTTGATTATCTGGTAGAGAAAGAAAAGCAATACGAAACCGTCTGCGCTTTCGGGGCCGCCACGGACACCCAGGACGCTACGGGCCAGATTATCGAAACGGGGGAAAACTACCCCTCCCGGGAGCTGATCCTGGAAAAGCTGCCGGCGCTGACGGGGGATATTATCCAAAGGCCCAGCATGTACAGCGCCATCAAGGTTGGGGGGAAGCCCCTGTACCAGCTGGCCCGGCAGGGGGAAACCATCGAGGTGCCGGAGCGGGTGGTCCATGTGGAGCGCATTGAATACCTGGGGGAGGCGGCAGACCATGGAGCCTCCCTGCGGGTCACCTGCGGGAAGGGCACCTATATCCGCTCCATCTGCGATGATCTGGGCAAGCTCTGCGGCTGCCCAGCCCATATGCGAAGCCTTGTACGGACGAAAAGCGGTTTTTTTTCGCTGACGGAGGCCTTGAGCCTGGAGGAAGCCCGGGCCTTGAGCGGGGAGGGAAAGCTGGGGGAAAAGCTGATTCCTCTGGACACCCCCATCCAGCACATGCGCCGGGTGGAGGCCCCGGAATGGATGGCCAAATGGGTGGCTGCCGGGGCGAAGCTGCCCCTGGATAAGCTGCGGGGAGATGACCTGGAAGAGGGAGATATTACCCGGGTGTACCTACAGGGCCAGTTCTGGGGCATCGGCCAGCGACGGGAGGAAGACTTGATCTGGCGGGCCCAAATTCCGCCGGAAGGGAACACGGTATGAAAATCATTACGGAAACAGCCCAGGCGGGCCCTCGGGTGGTGGCCCTGGGCACTTTCGACGGGGTGCATCGGGGGCACCAGGCCCTGATCCGGGAGGGAAGGCGCCTGGCGGAGGAAACGGGGGCGCTGCTGCGGGTTTGCACCTTCGACCGGCATCCCTTGGAGGTGCTGCGGCCAGAGCGGGCGCCTCGGATGCTGGAAACGCCGGAGGAGCAGGCGGCGAACATGGACGCCCTGGGGGTGGATGAGCTGCGGGTGATCCCCTTTACCCGGGATACCGCGGACACGCCCCCGGAGGAGTTCCTGCGGCGGCTGCGGGCGGAATGCGACCTGCGGGCCGTGGTGGTGGGATGGAATTATTCCTTCGGCCGCCAGGGCGCGGGGAATCCGGAGATGCTGATCCGGGACGGAGCGGAGCACGGATATCAGGTAGTGGTGGTGCCTTCTGTAAAGGACGAAAAAGGGGAGGTCATCTCCTCTACGGCCATCCGGAATAAGCTGCAGGTGGGGGATCTGGAGGGAGCGAACCGCATGCTGGGATATGATTACGCCCTCTCCGGCCTGGTGGTAAACGGGAAGCACGAAGGTACCCGTATCGGTTTTCCCACGGCGAACATCGAAACCGACGGCCGGAAACAGCTGCCGGCCTACGGTGTCTACGCCTGCTGGATGGAAAGCGGGGGCCAGCGCTGGCCAGCGGTGGTGAACATCGGGCTGCAGCCCACTCTGCCCTCCGGCAAGGTGACGGTGGAGGCCCATGCCCTGGACGTGGAGGTGGATCTTTACGGACAGGAGGCCAAGGTGTCGCTCAAAAAATACCTGCGGGGGGAAACGAAATTTGACAATGTTTCCCAGTTAATCCACCAAATCGCACAGGACAAGGAAGACGCCCGGTGTTTTTTGGCGGAAAAGGGCTGAAAAACTTGTATAATACAAGGATTTGCGGTATACTAAGCGTTGCGGTGTTTTGGCGCGCCGTGGTAAAAGGACTTTGAAGGAGGATCACATGCCAGCTACAAAGTTTGATAAAGAATCGATCAAAAATTCGATTGTGGGCAAGGTTCAGCGCTACAACGGCCTGACCATTGAGGAAGCCACGCCGCACCAGATTTACCGCGCGGTGGCCTCCACGGTGCGGGATCAGATCATGCAGAAATACATGGTCTCCCGGGAGGAGCGGAAAAAGAGCAAGAATAAGCGGCTGTACTATCTGAGCGTGGAATTCCTGATGGGCCGCAGCATGTACTGCAACATGCTGAACCTGGTGTCCAGCAAGGAATATACCGAAGCGCTGCAGGAATTGGGGATCGACATTCGCGATGTGCTGCAGGAGGAGCCGGAACCCGGCCTGGGCAACGGCGGCTTGGGCCGGCTGGCGGCCTGCTTCATGGACAGCCTCAGCAGCCTGGACCTGCCTGCCATGGGCTGCACCATTCGCTATGAATACGGCCTGTTCCGCCAGAAAATCGTGGACGGACAACAGGTGGAGCTGCCGGACAGCTGGCTGGACAACGGCAACGCTTGGGAAAGCGCTGTTATGCAGGACGCCTGCGAGATTCACTTCGGCGGCCATGTGGAAGAGATCGAGATCAACGGCGAAAAGCGGTATGTGACCCGGGATTATTACACGGTGGAAGCTGTGCCCTACGACATGCCCATCGTCGGCTACGACACCGAGACGGTGAACCCCCTGCGGATGTGGAGCGCCCGCAGTCCCAAGAAGATCGACCTGGGCAGCTTCGGCGAGGGCCGCTATGTGCAGGCCAGCGAGGAAATCGAGCTGGCGGAGACCATCAGCAAGGTGCTATACCCCGAGGATAAGCACTATGAAGGCAAGATGCTGCGGCTGAAGCAGCACTACTTCTTCACCAGCGCCAGCCTGCAGTACATCATTAAGGACTTCAAGAAGAACTTTGGCAATGATTTCTCCAAGCTGCCGGATAAGGTGACCATCCATATCAATGACACTCACCCCGGCATGGCTATTCCTGAGCTGATGCGGATCCTGATGGATGAGGAAGGCCTGGGCTGGGACGAAGCCAGCGCCATCGTGCAGAAAACCATCGCCTACACCAACCACACCATCATGGCGGAAGCCCTGGAGAAGTGGCCTGTGCACATGGTGGAGCAGCTGCTGCCCCGGTGCTATCAGATCATCTGCGAGATGAACCGCCGGCTGTGCGAGCGGCTGTGGAATGCCTTCCCCGGGGATTGGGACCGCATCGCCAACATGGCCATCGTCAGCTATGACAACGTGCACATGGCCAACATGTGCGTCGCCATGGGCTACAGCGTCAACGGCGTGAGCCAGCTGCATGGCGAAATCCTGAAGAGCGACACCTTCCACGACTATTACAAGGTCATGCCGGAGAAGTTCTGCGCCATTACCAATGGCATCACCCATCGCCGCTGGCTCATGAGCTGCAACCCCGGGCTGACGAACCTGATCACCGAGAGCATCGGCGACAAGTGGATCAAGGAGCCGGAGCTGCTGAAGGATTTGATGCCCTTTGCGGACGACGCCGCCTTCCGGGATGAATTCGATAAGATCAAGAAGCAGAACAAGCAGCGTCTGGCCAAGATGTTGCTGGATCGGCAGGGTGCCGTGGTGGATCCGGACTTCATCTTCGACGTCCAGGCCAAGCGGCTGCATGAATACAAGCGGCAGATGCTGAATGCCCTGCATATCCTGGTACTGTACAACCGCATCGTCAATGATGAGGACTTCACCATGGAGCCCCGGGTGTTCATCTTTGGCGCCAAGGCCAGCCCCGGATACACCCGGGCGAAGCAGATCATCCGCATGATCTGCGCCCTGGGCAAGCTGATTGACAAGCATCCCCGGGCCCGGAAGATGCTGAAGGTGGTGTTCCTGGAGAACTACGACGTTTCCAGCGCGGAGGTGCTGATCCCCGCAGCGGAGGTTTCTGAGCAGCTGAGCACCGCCAGCAAGGAAGCCAGCGGCACGGGCTGCATGAAGTTCATGATGAACGGCGCGGTCACCATCGGCACCATGGACGGCGCCAATGTGGAAATGAGCGAGCAGGTGGGCATGGACAATATCTACATCTTCGGCATGCGCAGCGAGACCGTGCTGGATATGTATCGGGAACACAGCTACAATCCCATGAGCATCTTCGAGAGCAACCAGGAGATTCGCCTGGCCATGACTCAGATGATCGACGGCACCCTGACCCCGGAGAATCCCTCCGTGCTGCAGGATCTGTACCACAGCCTGCTGCTGGGCGACTGGGGCTCCATGGGCGACAGCTACTTCGTGCTGAAGGACTTTGGTTCCTACTCCATGGCTCAGCGCCGGCTGAACAACGATTACGCCAACCGGAAGAAGTGGCTGAAGATGGCCATCACTAACACGGCCATGAGCGGCATCTTCTCCTCCGACCGAACCATCGACGAATACAACAGGTTGATCTGGCATCTGGATCCCGTGACCCATAAGAAATAAGCATAGAGAGCATTTTACGGCGCGCCGAAGGGCGCGCTTTTTTTAGGCGGCTAAGTCACGCACAGAGATAACAAACCTGCAGAAAATTGATTACATATATACCAATTTCTTCAAATTTAAGGTAGACAGTACCACCAAAATATGGTAGAATACCTTACATGGTTAAGTCAATTGTTTTTGCCCAGGATGCTTTCGTGGAAACAAGTGCCCAAGCATCATTGTCGCTTTGGTTTCAAGGGCCTCGGACAAAGGCTCTGAAATATATTTTTGAAGGAGGTACCCCTTGATGAAAAAACTTGTTGCTCTGGTTCTGGCGTTGGCGATGATGCTGATGGCCACCGCCGCTCTGGCGGATATCCGTGTTTCCAACCTGAAGGTGGAAATCGACGCCGCCCTGAAGGAATACGCGGCTGAATATTCCAAGACCGCCGGCTTCAATGTAGAAGCTTATTCCGTTGGCGGCGGCGCTGACTATTCCGGTTCCGTAAAGGCAGAGCTGCAGGCTGGCAACATGCCCGACATCTTCGTGATCGAAGGTCTGGGCGGATACAACGTTTGGAAGGATTACATCGAAGATCTGTCTGACACCGAGTTCGCGAAGAACACCTCCGTGGGCTTCACTGTGGACGGCAAGACCTATGGTTTCCCCGTGGCGGTGGAAGGCTTCGGCCTGGCTTACAATAAGGACCTGCTGACCAAGGCGGAGATCGACCCTGCGACCCTGACCACCACCTCCGCCCTGAAGGCCGCCTTCGAAAAGCTGGATGGCATGAAGGAAGAGCTGGGGATCGACGCGGTGGTTTCCATGGCTACCTCCGTGGCTGGCGGTATGACCTGGGTTACCGGCAACCAGAACTTCTCCGCTTATCTGTCCTGCGGCCTGCCCTATGGCGATATGACCGTGATCGATCAGATGCGCGAAGGCAAGGTGGATGAAGCCCGGCTGACTGCTTATGCCACTTTCGTGGATCTGCTGTTCACCTATTCCGATCAGAACATCCTGCTGAACGGCAACTATGATGACAACGTGAACGCTTTTGCCACCGGCAAGACCGTCTTCTGCCATCAGGGCAACTGGATTGATCCCAGTCTGGCGGCTATGAAGGAGAGCGGAATGGATATCCCTGCCATGGGCTTCATCGGCGAAGTGATGTTCGACGATCAGGAGATCACCGGCCTGATGGTTTCCGCTCCCTCCTGGTACGTGGTTAACAGCCAGAGCCCCAACAAGGCTGAGGCCATCAAGTTCCTGGAAGACATGGTTGCGACCGAAGCGGGTCAGGATTACATGGTGAACAAAGCTGGCATGGTGCCTGCTTTCTCCAATGTGACCCTGGAGCCCAGCGGAGACCTGTCCAAGGACGTGATGAAGGCTGCTGGCGCTGGCGACATTTATTCCTGGGGCTTCGGCTATATGCCCGACGGTTTCGGCCAGAACAACCTGGGCCCGATCTTCGAGCTGCTGGCGCAGAAGGCCATTTCCGTGGATGAATTCGTGGCCATGGTCGCGGATCAGTTTACCCAGATTCCCGCGCTGCTGGAGTCTGCGCAGTAAGCATTCTACCCTGAATCCTGCTGGGGGAGTCGCATCTCGCGGCTCCCTCTTTTTCTTGCCAGAAACGGTTAAATTGTATCATTTCGGAGGTGGCGATGGATGGGTAAAAAACATCGACTGACCAATATCCTCTTCTTGACGCCGGCGGTGCTGTCCTTCAGCCTGGTGATGATTGTGCCCTTCTTTCTGGGCATCTATTATTCTATGACGGACTTTAACGGCGTTCGTTCGGTGCTGACCTTTGTGGGCTTTGATAACTACAAGGCCATGTTTACGGAGCCTGCTTTTCTGTATTCCTTCCTGGTCACGCTGGAATACACGGTGATCAACGTGATCCTGGTCAATGTAGTGGCCTTTTTCCTTTCCCTGCTGGTTACCAGCAATGTGCCCGGCAAGAATGTGCTGCGGGCGGGATTCTTTGTACCAAACCTGATTGGCGGCATTGTGCTGGGCTATATCTGGCAGTTTATTTTTAATAACGTGCTGACCGCCCTGGGGACGAACCTGGGCATTAGCTTTCTGGAAAAGACCCTGATCGGCAACAAGAATACCGTCATTTGGGCCATGAGCTTCGTGAACATCTGGCAGTACGCCGGATATATCATGATGATTTACGTGGCGGCCATCCAGGGCATCCCGGCCAACCTGATGGAAGCGGCTTCCGTGGACGGGGCGAACTATTGGGTCCGCCTGCGGAAGATTTTAATTCCGATGATGGCCAATTCCTTTACGATCACCCTGTTCCTGACCCTGACCAACTCCTTCAAGATGTTCGACCTGAATACCTCCCTGACCCAGGGAGGCCCCGCGGGTATGTACATGCTCAAGGCGGTGAAAACCAGCGAGATGTTAGCGCTGAATATTTATAACACCGCCATTACCAAGAATTTGTGGGGCCAGGGCCAGGCGAAGGCCATCATGTTCTTCATCATGCTGGTGATTGTTTCTCTGGTGCAGGTTTCCATCAACAAGAAGAAGGAGGTGGAGATGTAATGCAGGCTGCAGGCGTCCAGAGCAAGCGCGGCGGCGCTCATGTCCGTCGGGTAGCGGGGCAGTGGGTTAAGACCATTCTTTCCTTTCTGCTGTTCTTGCTGTTTATGGCTCCCTTCATTCTGGTGGTTATCAATTCCGCCAAGACGGCGGTGGAAATTTCCTTTTCGCCTGTCAGCCTGCCCAGCAACTGGGGGCAGATGGGGGAGAATATTACCAACACATTGAATAACCCCAATTTCTCCTACTGGAGCGCCTTCCGGGATAGCGCGATCATCACCTTCTTTTCCCTGGTAGTGATTGTGCTGGCCTCGGCCATGTGCGCGTGGGTTCTGGTGCGGAACAAGACCTGGTGGTCCAATCTGATCTTCATGATCCTGGTGGCCTCCATGGTTATCCCCTTCCAGGTGGTCATGCTGCCCCTGGTGCAGTGGCTGCGGATGATGGGCAATTTCCTGGGCATCAAGCTCAGCGGCACCTATGTCGGCATCGTGCTGTGCTATCTGGGCTTCGGCATGGCGCTGAGCGTGTTTATTTTCCATGGGTTTATCAAGACCGTGCCTCTGGAGCTGGAGGAAGCGGCGGATATCGATGGCTGCTCCCGGGCGGGGGTTTTCTTCCGCATTGTGCTGCCGCTGCTGCAGCCCACGGCGGTGACAGTGCTGATTCTGAACGGCATCTGGATCTGGAATGACTATTTGCTGCCCCTGCTGGTGTTGGGCTCCAACGGCTCGGTGCAGACCCTGCCGCTGGCGGTGAGTATGTTCGCCGGGTCCTATATCAAGCAGTGGGATCTGCTGCTGACCAGCACACTGCTGGCCATGCTGCCAGTGATTGTTTTGTTCATCTTTGCCCAGCGGTATATCATCAAGGGCATGGTGGAAGGTTCCATTAAGTAATTGCAAGGGAGAAAGAGAGACTTTATGAAGTTTACAAACGGATACTGGCTGACGAAGCCGGAATATCGCCTGGATTTTGCGACGCAGTGCGTCCGGGCGGAGAGGGAAGGGGACACCCTGGCGCTGCTGGCGGCCTGTCGGCCGGTGCGAGGGCGGGGAGATGTGCTGAATGGCGCGGCTTTCCGAGTCGTGCTTTCCGCTCCCCGAAAGAACATCATCCGGGTTCAGGTGACTCATTTTGCTGGAGAAAAGGATTCTGGGGTTCATTTCGAGACATACGAAGAGGCTGTGACGCCGGAGATTACCCTGACGGAAGAGGCGGCCTGCCTGCGCAGCGGAGATCTGACGGCTCGGGCACGAATCGTGGAAGGGCAATGGCAGCTGGATTTCCTGGATGCGCAGGGTCAAATCCTGACATCCAGCGGATACCATGGCATGGCCCGGGCGTTGCTGGAGGAGGAAGGCCCTTCCTCCCTGCAGCCGCACGGGAAAAGCTACATGATCGATTCCCTGGACTTGGCGGTCGGGGAGAATGTATATGGCCTGGGAGAACGGTTCACTTCCTATGTGAAGAACGGCCAGTCCGTCACCATGTGGAACGCTGACGGCGGCACGGCCAGCGAGCTGGCTTACAAGAACATCCCCTTCTATATGACCAATCGGGGATACGGCGTGTTTGTGGAGGACGCGGCAGATGTATCCTTCGAAATTGCCAGTGAAAAGGTGGAACGGGCTCAGTTCTCCGTGCCGGGGGAAACGCTGGTGTATGACATCATCTATGGCGGAAATCCCAAGGGAACCATGGATCTTTACACCGCGCTGACGGGGCGGCCGGCCCTGTTGCCGGCCTGGAGCTTCGGGCTGTGGCTGTCCACCTCCTTTACGACGGATTATGATGAGAAAACGGTTTCCTCCATGATCGATGGCATGGCGGAGAGAAACATTCCCCTGAATGTCTTCCACTTCGATTGCTATTGGATGAAAGCGTACAACTGGTGCGATTTTACCTGGGATCCGGATATCTTCCCGGATCCGGAGGGCATGCTGGCCCGGTATCATGCCCGGGGATTGAAGCTGTGCTGCTGGATCAATCCTTACATTGCCCAAGCCTCCCCCCTGTTCTGGGAGGGGAAGGAGAAGGGTTATTTCCTGAAGACGAAGGATGGCTCCGTGTGGCAGACGGATTTGTGGCAGGCAGGAATGGCGATTCTGGACGTGACCAACCCCGAGGCCCGGGAATGGTATTGCGGCAAGCTGAAGAAGATTCTTGAACAGGGCATCGACTGCCTGAAGACTGACTTTGGCGAGCGCATCCCCGTGCGGGATGTGGTGTATCACAACGGGGCGGATCCCCTGCGGATGCACAATTATTACACCTTCCTGTACAATCAGATGGTGTTCAATCTGCTCAAGCAGGAGAAGGGGGAAGGGGAGGCCATCCTCTTCGCCCGCAGCGCCACGGCGGGCGGACAGCAGTTCCCCGTGCACTGGGGCGGCGACAACAGCGCCAGCTATGTTTCCATGGCGGAAACCCTGCGGGCGGGATTGAGCATGAGCCACAGCGGGTTCGGATACTGGAGCCATGATATCTCCGGATTCGAACAGACCGCGCCGGCGGACGTCTACAAGCGCTGGACGGCCTTCGGGCTCCTGTCCAGCCACAGCCGGCTCCATGGCTCCAGCAGCTATCGGGTGCCGTGGCTTTTCGACGAGGAAAGTGTGGATGTGGTTCGATTCTTCACCCAATTGAAATGCAGACTGATGCCCTATCTGTATCGCATGGCCATGGAAGCCCATGCTCATGGGACGCCTATGATGCGTCCCATGCTGTTGGAATTCCCGGAGGATCCCGCAGTGGAGTATCTGGATCGACAGTACATGCTGGGAGATCGGCTGCTGGTGGCCCCTGTTTTCCAGGAGAGCGGCGAGGTCAGCTATTATCTGCCGGAAGGGGAATGGTTCAGCCTGCTGACGGGCGAGAAGGTGCAGGGAGGAACCTGGCGCAAGGAGAAACATGGCTTCCTGTCCCTGCCCCTGATGGTTCGGGGAGGCACGGTGCTCCCTGTGGGAGAAAACCACGGCCGGACGGATTATGACTACGGAGAGAACGTGGAGCTGCGGGTCTATGGCCTGAAGGAGGGGGAGAGTTACACCCTGGAGATGCCGAATGTTCGCGGCGAAGTGGAAGCCACTTACGTCATTACGATGAAGGATGGTCAGCCCCAGGTAAGCACGGAATCCTCCAAGCCCTTCACGGTCAAAGTGTTCAAATAAAAGACGCTGATCGATCGATCAACGGGAAGGCGATCAAATGTTTTCGGGCTCCCCCGCCGCGCGGGGGAGCTCCTTTTATAGCTGTTTTCCTGTTGGGCAGGAGTTTTCTTTGATGAATGGGCTTCTATGCCGCGGAATGGGAGGATTTTGTTTATGAAAAAGAGGGGAGAGAGCTTTTGCTCTCTCCCCTTGAGATTATTGGAAATCTGCGCGAATTACTGCGCGGCCTTCCAGGTGTTCCACTGGTTGGTGAACTCAGCCAGCACATCCTGATATCCGGCGCCATCCAGAGCGCTCTGATAATCAGCGATGTAGGCGTCAACCGCATCCGCGGGCACAGCGCCGTTCTCCAGGGCGAAGCCGTACTGGTCGAACAGGTTGGCGCAGGCGGTGTAGGCGGCTTCCACGGGGCTCTTGTCGAACCGGAAACCAGCGGCCAGAGAGGTCAGGGCGCTGCCGTTGAATTCCTTGTACAGGTCAGCCTTGTTGTCGGGCTCATTGTCCAGAGGAGATACCACGGTGGCGGAAGCGGATTCCCACATGCTGTGCCAATAGGCGTCGCTGTGAACCTTCACGTGCTTCACGGCCTGGCCCTCTTCCTGCACATACTCGAAGTCTTCGCCTTCGATACCGAAGGTGTACATGTCAGCCAGGGTGGTGTCGGTGTACAGCAGACCCATGAAGTCGATAGCGGCCTTGGCCTGCTCCTCGGTGCTGTTGGCGGTCACGCAGTAGCAGCTGCCCAGGGCGGAGGTGCTGTGGGCATAGCGGTTGGTGATCGGGATCACGGTGATATCCTGATTCGCGCGCTGGCTGGCTTCCTGGTTCACGGGGATGTCGGTCCACCAGTTGAAGCCCCAATCCTGGGTCTGAGTGGCCTGATCGCTGGTAACCTTGGTGGCTTCATCTTCAGAGATGTAGCCCTTTTCGGCCCAGTCGCCCATCAGCTTGCAGAACTCAGCGTAATCCTCGGTCAGGATGGTATCCACGACTTCGCCGGTAGCCCGGTCGATGGCGAAGAAGTTGGTGTTCGCATCGGCGGTGAAGAAGTCGTACTTATCGATGTACCAGCGATAGAACATAGCGGTCTTGCCGGTCAGATAGGGATACTTCAGATCCTTGATCTCTTCCAGGAAGGGCTCGATGTCCTTCAGCTCTTTCACGGAGCTCAGATCCCAGCCTTTTTCCTCCAGCAGAGCGGTGCGGATCTGGAAGTCATAGCCTTCCACGTTGTCCTTGTACACGGGGATGAAGTAGTTCTTGCCGTTGTACTTGGTGGCTTCCCACTGGCCTTCGTCCATGGAGGCATACAGGGCGGTGCCGGGCAGCAGATCGGTGATGTCATAGACAGCGCCGGCGGGAACCAGATCGTTGGTGCCGATGGTGGATTCCCAGGAAGCGGTCCACAGCAGGTTGATCTCGTTGTTGGCCAGGGCCAGGTTGGCCTTGTCCACATACTCAGAGTTGGCCAGATCGTGCAGTTCGATCTTCACGTTGATCTTGTCGGCGATGTAGGCGTTGATGGCGTCTTCGACCTTCTTCACCTGAGCGGAGTCAGGATTGGCCAGGTTGAAGGTGTCGCGATACACGCTGATCACCACGGGTTCGTCTGCGCTGGCGAAGGATACAACGCCCAGCATCAGGCACAGAGACAGTACCAGAGCTACCAGTTTTTTCATGATAGTCCCTCCTAAAAATATTTATTTCGAGCGTTCCGAACAGGAGCGCGGGAAATACGGAGTTTGGATTCCGCCTGCTACGCAGGCGGGGAAGTTATTTTTTTCTGCGTTCACCCCAGCGGGGTACCGGTCGCCAACATAGTCGCGACTCCGCACTGCGGAGATCGCTCCTTGTTGGCTCAGCTAAAATTTTCTGCAATTTCCCCCACTGGGGGGCAGAAAATTTTAGCCCTTTACCGACCCTACGGTCAGCCCCTTAATGAAGTACTTCTGGAAGAAGGGGTAGATGACCATGATGGGGGCGATAACCACGACCACGGTGGCCATGGTGGCGGAATACTGGGGGATAGTGCCGCCCATGGCCGCCCGGGCCGCGGCGGGCACGTTATTGTTGTTCAGCAGGAACTCGATGCTCTTCTGAATGTTGATCAGCAGCAGCTGCAGGGGCTTTTTGTTATCGCTGGTGATATACAGCAGGGCGTTCTGCCAGTCATTCCAGTAAGCGGTAGCCATCATGAATCCCACGGCGGCCAGGGACGGTTTCATCAGGGGCAGGGTGATCTGGAAGAAGGTCCGATAATCTCCCGCGCCGTCGATCTTGGCGGCCTCCATCAGCTCCCCGGGGATGCTGTTGGCGATATAGGTCCGGAGGATGATGACGTTCATGGTGGAAACACACAGGGGCAGAATCAGCAGCAGCAGGCTGTCCTTCAGGCCGTAATAGCTGGTAAAGACGATGTATCCGGAAAGGGTACCGCCATTGAACAGCATGGGAATCAGCAGGAAGATGGACAGGAAGCCCGTAAGCTTGAAATCATGCCGGCTCATGGAGTAGGCGTACATGCTCATGACCATCAGGCCCAGGAAGGTACCGATGACGGTGACGAAGATGGTAACGCCATAGGACATGATCAGCTGATGTCCATAGCGCAGGACGGAGCTGAAGCCGGCGGTGGACCATTTGGCCGGGAAGAAGGAGAAACCGTTCTGGGAGATGGTCATTTCGTCCGTCAGGGCCGAGATGAACACCAGCAGCACCGGGCCAAAGGTGAAGACGGTAAAAATCAACAGGCAGATTAGCAGGATCAGTTGCCCTGTGCCGAACTTGCGGCTGGCGGTGGTACTATATTTCTTAGCCATTTTCTTTCTTTCGACTCCTTTCGATTTAAAGAGCGCCGATGTCCTCCCCCGATCCGTGGGGGAGCGCCTGTCAGCATCCTTTGATGAGCGCTGAATGAGGTTTTCCTGTCCCCCCGCGATGCGGGAGAACTTTCTTCAATCGCGCTTTAGAACAACGCGTTCTCCGGCTCAATCTTCCGGACCATGCCGTTGGCCAGCAGCATCAGCAACAGGCCAACGATGCTCTGGAAGAAGGAGGTGGCGGCGGTGAAACCGAAATTGGAGCTCTTGAAGATGGCGTTCAGCACATAGGAGTCGATGACCTGGGTTGTGCTGTACAGGATGCCGCTGTTCCGGGTCACCTGATAGAACAGACCAGTGTCGGAATGCATCACATTGCCCACGGAGAGCAGCAGCATGACCGTTACCATAGGGATCAGGGAAGGAATGGTAATATGGCGAATCTGCTGCCACTTGTTGGCGCCGTCGATATCCGCTGCCTCGTACAGGGAGGTATCGATGCCGGCCAGGACGGACATATACAGCACGGAGCCGTAGCCCGTATCCTTCCAGACCTTGGTGATCAACAGAATCCAGGGCCAGTACCCCGCCTTGGAGTAGAAGCGGATGTTGGTTCCGAAAACGTTATTGATCATGCCTGTGTCGGAGGCGATGAAGGCGTAAACGATGAACTGCACCGCCGCGTAGGAGATGAACACGGGGATGATCATCAAGGTCTGCATGGTTTTGGCCGCCCGCTTCAGCATTAGCTGATCAATGGCGATGGCCAGGGTCACGTTCAGGAAAGTACCTACCGCGGTAAACAGCAGATAATACAGCACGGTGTTCTTGGTAAAGTTTATGAAGGTATCCTTCGAGGCGAAGAGAAATTCGAAATTCTTTAACAGAGGATTGGCCCAGGGGCTGCCGAAGATGCCCTGCGCGTAGTTAAAATCCTTGAAGGCCATGACCAAACCGGACATGGGCACATACATGATAAAAAACAGAATCAGAAACACGGGCAGCGCAAGCACGACGTGCGCCCGGTTTTTCCAGGTGTTTTCCAGAAATGACTTCACCAGAACATCCCCTCCACATTTTTTTATCCCTTGAATAGGATTCAAGAGATTGGAAATCGAATTATTTTACTGGAGAGGAGTGGTAGGATGGCATGCAGAATGTGCCACGCTGTTCTGAAGAAGAAATGGTTATTCTGCCCATACTGCGGATTAAAGATCGTCCCCGGGAAAAATGAAGAAGACGTCCGACAGACTCTGACCTTTCAAGAGCTGTACGATCGATGGGCGGAGGCCTATCGGGCGCGGGTTAGTCCTTCTACGATGTATTGCTACTAGGCGGCCCGGAAGTATTTTGCCGCCCTGGATGACCGGCCCTTTTACACCCTGGATCTGGAGGATCTGCAATCCAGCGTGGATGCCTGTCCCCAAGGCAAACGTACCCGGGAAAACATGAAGGCTCTGGCCTGCCTCCTGTATCGATACGCCTTGCCCCGGCATATTTCGGACCAGAATTACGCCCTGTTCGTGGATACCGGGCGGGGCCGCAGCGAGCCCCGGTCCGCCTTCACCGCCCGGGAAATTGAGCTGATCCTGGCTCACGTGGGAAAAACGCCATATGCGGACGAGATCGCGGTGCTGATCTATACGGGTTTTCGCCCCTGCGAGCTGGTGGAGCTGAAGGGGGAAAAATTCATCCAGGAGGAGGGGATTTCCTATTTGATTGGCGGGCGGAAAACGGTGGCCGGAATCAACCGAGTGGTAACCATCGCGCCGAAGGTGCTGCCCATCATCAAGCGGCGGGCGGAGGGAAAACCCGGTCTGCTTTTTCCCCGGGAGGATGGAAAAAAGATGTCCGTGCGATATTTCCGAGAGAAGCATTTCTATCCCGCCCTGGCGGCCATGGGTCTCCAGCCCCTGCCGCAGAAGGGCGATTCGCCTCGCTTTACCCCCTATACCTGTCGGCATACCTTCTCGGACCTGATCAAGAACGTCTCCGGGGCGGACCGGGATAAGGCGGCGCTGATGGGCCACGCGGATTATCAAACCACCCGCACCATGTATCAATCCTCCTGCCTGCAGGATCGGAAAGGGATTACGGATCAATTGTAAAATGGAAGCGGGCGTTCGAACCGCGAACGGCAAAAAAGCTCGGATAAGGAAAAAACAGCTTTTGTTTGACGTATATGAATCGTTTTTATCAATTAAATAGTGTATTGGAACGTTTTTATACCCGCTGGTTGGATACACCGTAAAAAAACACATTAAATGGTTGCCTTTTGCGGCCATTTGTTGTATAATCCTGTCCAGTTGAGAGGGATGCGGAGCGAGTGACATGATCCCTTAAGGCTTTTTCGTTTCCTTGAATCTCTTGAATCCTATTCAAGAGCGCGGGTGGTCCGGTCGTTGCGCCGGGCTTGCGGGGCGCTTTGGGCGGGTGGAAGGCCACTCACCTGTGATTCAATTTACTTGAATCAAATGGATTATAACAGAGAGAAGGGAAGAAGAGAAGCCATTCTGCCTCCGGTAGAGAAAAATTCATTCTTTTTCGGGCTTGACAGCTGGGAAAAGAGGGAAAGGTTGTGACGCAATGAGCCAGACAACGGTGAAAAAGAAAAAGAAGTCCTCCATGGCAGGGGGAAGGAAGCGGCAAGGGGCCTATCTGCTGATGGTGCTGCCGGGCGTGCTGTTCCTGCTGGCCTTCGCTTATCTGCCCATGCCAGGCGCGTTGCTGGGCTTCAAGTTCTATCAGATGACGGTGCCGAAGCCTGGCGATCTGTTCCAGAACGTTTTCCTGAACAGCCTGGTCAAGAGCGAATGGGTGGGCCTGAGCAATTTCACCTATCTGCTGAAGGACGCGGGGATGCTGATCCGCAACACTGTGGGCTATAACCTGGTGTTCATGGTGATCGGCGTCGTTTTGCAGGTGGGCCTGGCGGTTATCATCAACGAGATGCGGAACCGCAAGACTGCCAAGGTGTATCACACTATCATGTTCATGCCCTACTTTGTCAGCTGGATCGTGGTCATGTATGCCCTGTATGCCATGATCTCCGCCACGGGCTTTATCAACGCCACCTTCAAGGCCGGCGGAGCGGACTACATCCGCTTCTATTCCGAAAAGAAATACTGGCCCTGGATCTTCATCATCGCCCAGGCCTGGAAGTACACCGGCCAGGGGTCCATCATCTATCTGGCGACCCTGACGGGCTTTGACGAACAGCTGTACGAGGCGGGGGCCATCGACGGCGCCTCCAAGTGGGAACAGTTCCGCTACATCACCCTGCCCCAGCTGATGCCCACCATCGTCATGCTGCAGATTCTGGCCATCGGCCGGATCTTCAACGGCGACTTCGACATGTTCTACTCCCTGCCCAACGGCTCCGGCACGCTGCGGACCGTGACGCAGACCATCGACGTCTATGTGTATGACACCCTGAAGAAGGGCAACCTGCGGAACTCCTTCGGCTATGCCGGCGCCGCCGCCTTCTTCCAGTCCATCGTGGGCTTCGTGCTCATCCTGCTGACGAACTACATCGTCCGGAAGCATCAGCCTGAAATGGCGCTATTCTAAGAGGGGAGGGAAGAAAGATGACAGCGATTGCCAAGCCGAAGAAAAATGTCCACGACAACCATAATTCGGATACTCAGGCCCGGAACCTGATCTCCAAGCGGACGAACCTGCTGTTCAACATCCTGCTGGTCGTCATGTGTATCCTGGTGATCTTCCCCCTGTGGATCATCCTGATTTCCTCCTTCACCAGCGAGAGCTCCCTGTCCCAGTATGGATACCGCCTGTGGCCCATGGAATGGTCCACCATGGCTTATAGCTATCTGTTCCGGGATGGCTCCATCATGGTGACGGCGTATAAGAATACCCTGATCGCCACCGTGTCCGGCACGATCATTTCCGTCATTACCGTAGGCCTGTACGCCTACGCCCTGAGCCGGCCGGACTTCAAATTCCGGAAATTCTTCACCTTCTTCAGCTTCTTCACCATGCTGTTCAGCGGCGGTACGGTCAGCTATTACAACATGTGCCGCAGCGTGCTGGGGCTGAAGGATACGGTGTGGGCCCTGTTCCTGCCCATGGCCTTCTCGGCCTATTGGGTCATCATCATGCGGACCTTCTACCAGAGCAATGTGCCGGAGGCCATCATCGAATCCGCCCGCATCGACGGCGCGGGAGAATGGCGGACGCTGATCCAGATCGTGCTGCCCCTGGCGGTGCCCGGGTTTGCCACGGTGGCTCTGTTTAGCGCCATTGGCGTATGGAACGATTTCCGGCAGTGCCTGCTGCTGAATGACTCCTCCGAGTACTACAACCTGCAGTATACGATTTATCAGACCATGAACAACCTGCGCTTCCTGAAGGAGAACGCCAGCCGCATGGGCGGCGTCAGCGTCAGCAACCTGCCCTCGGAAACCTTCCGCATGGCCATGGCCGTGGTAACGGTGGGCCCCATCATCCTGGCGTATCCCTTCTTCCAGCAGTATTTCGTGAAGGGACTGACCGTTGGGGCCGTGAAGGGATAAAATTTTCTGCCCCCCTGTGGGGGAAATTGCAGAAAATTTTATCAGAGCCAACAAGGAGCGAGCATCCCGCGCGCGGTGCGTGAGGCGCTTGCGCCTGCGGTGCGCGTGCGAATCCAATCCCCAGTGGGCAGTCGCGACTATGTTGGCGACCGGGATAAAATTTTCTGCCCCCCTGTGGGGGAAATTGCAGAAAATTTTATCAGAGCCGACAAGGAGCGAGCTGCCCAGTGGGCAGTCGCGACTATGTTGGCGACCGGAATAAAATTTTCTGCGACCGCCCCCTTCCCCTGGTTCTACGCAGGCTGTGGACGCCTGCTGAACAAATACATTTTTCTTAAGGAGGTACCCCTATGCGTAAACTCGTTGCACTGCTGATGGCTCTGACCATGATGCTGGGCATGGTATCCTTCGCTTCCGCGGATGACACCTACAACCTGGACATCTACTGGGTCGGCAATGGCGACAACTCTGCCGTTCGGCAGGGCGTAGAAGAAGCGATCAACGCTTACATCGAGCCCCTGATCGGCGCGACCGTAACCTTCCACATCATCGGTTGGGATGACTGGACTGACAAGGCTGTGAACGCCCTGCAGTCTGGCGAGAAGATGGACCTCATCTTCACCGCTGACTGGCGTGAGTATGGCATCGAAGTGTCCGGCGGACTGCTGCAGCCCCTGGATGACCTGCTGGAAGAATATGGCCAGGGTATCAAAGAGACCCTGCCCCAGACCTTCCTGGACGGCGTCAAGGTGAACGGCGTGCTGTACGGCATCCCCACCAACAAGGAACTGTGCGTGCCCGAAGGATACCTGGTCAACGTGACCGCGGCCAAGGAGATTGGCTGGGATGTGCAGTTTGACGATCCCACCATCAAGACCGTGGAAGACCTGGAGCCCTGGCTGGCTGCCTACAAGGAAAAGTATCCGAACAAGTATCCCTACCTGATGGACGGCGCTGCCGGCCGCTGGCCTGATGAGCCCTGGGTGGCTGACTGGGCGAGCCTGGACGACAACTACCTGGCCATGAAGATGGCGGCGGATGAGAACGGCGAATTCGACGAGACCATCTATTCCATCTTCGAAACCCCCGAGCAGGAAGCTCACATCCGCACTATGTACAAGTACGGCCAGGCTGGTTACATCGATCCCGATGCTGCCCTGACCAGCTTTGACTACAACGGCACCTTCGGCCGCGGCGACTTCCTGGTCATGACCGCGCCTCTGAAGGGCAACAACATCAAGGCCACTGAAATGTATGAAGCCAACCACACTGTGGACTTCGAGTACACCGAAATCACCACCCAGCCCAAGTACGTCATCACCGTGCACGCGGGCGGCTCCATGTTCGGTATCCCGGTGACCAGCCAGAATCCTGCCGCGGCCATGAAGTATCTGAACCTCATGCACTCCGACAAGGAACTGGTCAACCTGATGCTGTTTGGCGTGGAAGGCGTCAACTACACCAAGGTGAACGACGAGCAGGTCGAGATCTCCTCTGATGCCAACTGGTACGGTGTCCATGGCGGCGCCTGGACCGTTGGTAACACCCTGCTGCAGTACGTGACCACCGCTGAAGATCCTCAGAAGAACGCCCTGCTGCAGTCCTACGCAGACGACGCCGTGGCGACCGCTTCTCTGGGCTTCCGCTTCACCAAGGACCCCGTGGCTGATCAGATCGCTGCCGTGGCCCAGGTGATCAAGGAATACGCTGAACCCCTGATGTGCGGCCAGGTGGATCCTGACAACGCTTCTGCTGGTATCGAAGCGCTGAAGGCTGCTCTGAAGGACGCCGGTGTTGACGAAGTCAAGGCCGAAGTTCAGGCGCAATATGATGCGTGGAAGGCTGCCCAGGAATAATTCCTGAAAAGACCTGAAACAAAACATGTCCCTCCCGGGTTTCCCGGGAGGGATTTTTTAGTGGCACAGCTTTGCAATGATGCGCCTGGGGGGAGAAACTGGCTCAACATCGATCCAGATAAGATATATGAATAAGGGATAAGAATGATAGGGGATGACATTAACTCGGAGTGCGCCCACCTGCTGTAAAAATCCACAGAAGAGAAAGACAGAAGCTGCGCTCTGCGCAGCTTTCGTCTTTCGAAAAATGTTGGCCTTCAGGAATGTGTTTCCGACGATTTTAAGGTTGAAAACCGTCGGAAACACATGATAAAAATACAACTTCCGACGATTTTAAGGTTGAAAATCGTCGGAAGTTATGTATAATAGGCTTGAAAGGTTGGTGATTGCTCGATGCGTCGTAATCTGATTGGCCGTGAAAATGAGCTTAGACGCCTGGATCACTGTATGCAGGAGGATCGGGCCCAGTTGATCGTGCTGTACGGTCGTCGCCGTATTGGGAAAACTTTTTTGATAAATGAATACTTTGAAGGTCGTTTTGATTTTAAAATCACCGGCGCTTACAAGGAGAAGAAGGATATCCAGTTAGAGAGCTTTGCGGAAGAATTATCAGATCACTTAGGTGAGCTGGTTCCTGTTCCCAAAGACTGGAATACTGCATTTTATTCGCTTCGTCGCTATTTAAACACTTTGCCTTTCGATGAAAAAAGAATCCTGTTTTTCGATGAGCTTCCCTGGCTGGATTCCCCTCGATCCGGGTTTCTAAAGGCGTTTGAGCATTTCTGGAATGACTATGGCAGCGCGCAACGGAATCTTATTTGCGTTGTTTGTGGTTCTGCCACCTCCTGGATGGTTAATAACATTGCACAGAACAAGGGTGGACTTTTCAATCGCCAAACCTGTAGTATTGATCTCCGGCCATTTACGCTACAGGAAACTGAGCATTATCTCCAGACCAGAAATATCGAATGGTCCCGTTATGATATTGCCGAATGTTATATGATCATGGGAGGGATTCCCTATTATCTCAGCCTCCTGGAGCCTGAAAGGTCTTTGAGCGATAACATTGACAATTTGTTTTTTCGCAAGCGTTCCGAGCTGTGGAATGAATTCCAGCAATTATATCGTACTCTGTTTTCCAACAGTGAACAATACATGCAGATTGTGGAAGCACTTAGTAAGCGCCGAATTGGTCTGACCAGAAGTGAAATCATTCGGGCGACAGGGTTACCTGATAACGGGTCGTTCACGGAAAAATTAAAGGATCTCATCGCTTCCGATTTTGTCAGAGTTTCCTCCCAATTTGGCCGCAAGAACGAAGCATTCTACCAATTAAAGGATTACTATACCTTGTTTTATTTCCATTTTATTCAGAATCGAAATGGCCGGGATGAACACTTTTGGACTCATTCCATTGGCTCGAGCACAAGATACAATTGGGTTGGGCTCGCATTTGAGCGAATCTGCAAGGACCATATACAGCAGATTAAACAGAAAATAGGTATTTCAGCTGTATTGACAGAAGAAGCGTCCTGGTTGTGGAAGGGGAATGAAGAAACATCTGGAGCGCAGATAGATCTGGTAATAGATCGGCGGGATCATGTCGTCAATTTATGTGAGATCAAGTATTCCGAAATAGAATATGTGATTGACAAAGAATATGATCAGACACTACGAACAAAAAGGGATATTTTCCGGCAGGTCACAGAAACCAAGAAAACGCTGCAGTTTATTCTGATCACAACCTATGGGCTGAAACAAAATAAGTATAGCGGTATAGCCAGCGGACAGGTGACGCTGGATGATCTTTTCGCTCCTGTTTACAACTGAAAACCTATTCTTCCCTCTACAATTTCGTTTAGTAGCCTTTATATAGTTTTAGGATGCATCGCTATTCTAAGCTTCTTGAGAAGCATCATTCAGTTCACCACAGTGTTATCATAAGGATGGATAGTTTTTCGAGCCAATTTTTGATATCCTCCCTCTTGAAAAAAACGTTTTAATTATGTATACTCTCCTCATTCAAATCCAGCAGAAAGGATGAATTTCCATGGACGTTAAGAATGTAGTCTCTCAGATGACCCTGGAGGAAAAATGCTCCCTGCTCTCCGGCGCTGATTTCTGGCACACCCGCAGCGTGGAACGGCTGGGGGTCAAGGGCATCATGGTTTCCGACGGCCCTCACGGACTGCGGAAACAGGATGACCAGGCGGATCATCTGGGCATCAATGACAGCATCAAGGCTGTGTGCTTCCCCGCGGCCTGCGCCAGCACCTCCTCCTTCGACCGGAATCTGGTCCGTACCCTGGGGGAAACCATCGGCGACGAATGCCAGCATGAAAAGGTTGCTATCAACCTGGGTCCAGCCATCAACATCAAGCGTTCCCCCCTTTGCGGCCGGAACTTTGAATACATGAGCGAGGATCCCTATCTGGCGGGGGAAATGGCCGCCAGCCTGATTCAGGGCGTGCAGAGCAAAAACATTGGCGTCAGCGTGAAGCATTTCGCCGCCAACAATCAGGAGCATCGCCGGATGTCCTCCTCCAGCGAGATCGATGAGAGGACCCTGCGGGAAATCTATCTGCCCGCTTTCGAAGCCGCCGCGAAAAAAGGCCATGCCTGGACCTATATGTGCAGCTATAACAAGATCAACGGCGTCCATTCCGACGTCAACAAATGGCTGCTGACGGATGTGCTGCGCAAGGAGTGGGGGTCCGACGCCTATGTCATGAGCGACTGGGGCGCGGTGACCGATCGCGTGGCCGGCGTGGCTGCCGGGCTGGATCTGGAAATGCCGGGCAGCGGCGGCGTCAACGACGCGGAAGTGGTCAAGGCCGTGCGGGAAGGCCGCCTGGCGGAGGCGGATGTGGACGCCTGCGTGGAGCGGATTTTGACCATCCATCAGCGGTATCTGGAAAACGCCAAGCCTGAAACGCCCTGGGATCAGGAAAAGGATCACGCCCTGGCGGGAAAGCTGGCGGCGGATTGCCTGGTGCTGCTGAAGAACGAAGGAAACATCCTGCCCCTGAAGCAAGGCGAGAAGATTGCCATCATTGGTGAGTTTGCCCAGAAACCCCGTTTCCAGGGCGGCGGCAGTTCCCATATCAATTCCTTCAAGGTCACCAGCCTGCTGGACGCGGTGGCGGATATTCCGAATGTTACCTATGCCCAGGGATATCGCATCCTAAGCGATGAGGTGGATGAGGCGCTGCAGGCGGAAGCCCTGGCGGCGGCTAAGCAGGCGGACAAGGTGGTCATCGTGGCCGGCCTGCCGGACAGCTATGAAAGCGAAGGCTATGACCGGGATCATATGCGGATGCCCGCTAATCAGAATGCCTTGATCGAAGTCATCGCGGCAGAGCATCAGCAGGTCGTGGTGCTGCTGTACAACGGTTCCCCGGTGGAAATGCCCTGGCTGGACAAGGTTCAGGGCGTGCTGGAGGGTTACCTGGCCGGCCAGAACGTGGGTACCGCCAACCGGGCAGTGCTCTGGGGCGAGGTGAACCCCAGCGCGCGCCTGGCGGAAACCATGCCCATTCGCCTGGAGGACACCCCCAGCTATCTCAGCTTCGGCGGGGAAGCGAACACCGCGGTTTACAGCGAAGGCATCTTCGTGGGATATCGGTATTACACGAAGAAGAAGCTGGCGGTGAATTTCCCCTTCGGTTACGGTCTCAGCTATACCACCTTCGAATACTGCAATCTGCGGCTGGAAAAGGATCAGATCAAGGATACGGACACCCTGCAGGTCTGCGTGGACGTGAAAAACACCGGCAGCGTGGCCGGCAAGGAAGTGGTGCAGCTGTACGTCTCTGACCGGGAGAGCGCCGAGGTGTTCCGGCCGGTTCGGGAGCTGAAGGGTTTCGACAAGGTGGAGCTGCAGCCTGGGGAAACGAAGACGGTTTCCTTCACGCTGGACAAGCGCTCTTTCGCCTTCTGGAATGTGAACACGAAGGATTGGTTCGTGGAGACGGGCGTGTTCGATATCCAGATCTGCAAGAACGCAGAGGAAGTGGTGCTGTCGGCGCCGGTAACCGTGGAAGGCACCGTTCCGCTGCCCATCCTGGTGGACGAGGATACCATCATGATGGATCTGAAAAAGCATCCCGCCAAGATGGCCATCCTCCGGAAGGCCCGGGAAGCCATGCGGCCTGCCCAGGAAGAGGAAAAGAAGGAGGAAAGCGCCGCCGCCAGCGAGGCCATTACCGAGGATATGAACGAAGCCATGGAGCGGTATTCTCCCCTGCGGAATATGATCAGCTTCTCCGGCGGGCAGGCAAATCACGAGGATCTGAAGCAGCTGATTGACGCCATGAACGCGGTAGAATAAGGAGCGAATAAATCGCATCCAAACAGGTGGTTTTCTTTTTCGGAAAACCATCTGTTTTTTCTTTACGAATCGGTCCGGAAAGGGTACAATAACCCTGTCTTCAAAATGAAGGCAGCATTGATGGAGAGAGGGATCGGGCAGGAATGTCAGAGAACACACACCCCGCCCCAGAGCAGGGCGTCATGGAGGCGCTGCAGCTGGCGGGGCGGATCATCATAGAAAACGGGGGCGAGACCTATCGGGCGGAGGAAACCATCTGCCGCATGGGCCAAGGGATTGGCCTAACGGAGGTGGAAAGCTTCGCAGTGCCCAGCGGGCTGTTCATCAGCTATCGCGGCCATGACGGCTTGCTGGAGTCCAGCGTGAAACGGGTGCATCGGCAGGGAACCAATCTGACGAAAATCGACCAAGTGAACGCGGTGTCCCGCAAGGTCACCGCTGGGCAGATGAGCATCCAGGAAGCTTGGGAGGAATTGCAGCGCATCGACGCAAGTCGAGGGCCGGTGGCATCCGGCTGGATGATTTTGGCGGCCTTTCTTTGCGCCGGCGGGTTTGCCCTGCTCTTTGGTGGCGGTGAATGGGAGATTCTGTTCGCGGGCCTGGTGGCTGCGGTGGTTCAGCTGGTAGGATTAGTGAACCAGAAGATGCATATGCAGTGGCTGGTGACCGCGATTTTCGGCGGGTTCCTGACCTCCCTGCTGCCCCATTTCATCATCCACCTGCTTCCCGGAGTGTCCCAGGAGATTTTAATCGCCGGGGCAGTCATGCCCCTGGTGCCCGGACTGGCCATGACCAACGCCGTGCAGGATACCATGCGAGGGGATATGGTGTCCGGGCTGTCCCATGGCACCCAGGCGCTGCTGACCGCCTGCCTGATCGCTGGCGGAGCGCTGCTTTCCAATGCGCTGGTGCGGCTGCTGGAAGGGGGGCTCCTGGGATGATACAGGATATTCTGCTGCCCGTGCTGGGGGCCTTCATCGGCAGCATTGGTTTTGCCCTGCTGGTGCAAGCCCCGCTGCGGTCCCTGCTGCCCTCTGGGATCATCGCCGCCCTGACCTATCTGGTCTATAGCTTGATCGCCTTCGCCGGGGTTTCAGAGGCGCTGGCGGTTTTTGCCGGGGCGCTGTTCGGCTCCCTGGCGGGGCAATGGGTGGCCCGGCGAATGAAGATGATTGGTACGGTGTTTCTGATGTCCGCCATTGTGCCGGTGGTGCCGGGGCTGGGGCTCTATCGAATGATGACGCTGCTGGGCCAGGGGGCTACTGCCGCTGGCGCGGATCAGGGGATTCAAGCCATGATTACCATCGCCATGATCGCCCTGGGGCTGGGCTTCGGCAGCTTTACGGATCGAAGGTTTCATCCAGGGAAGAAGAAGTGATATTTTGACTGCTTGTCACAATCATCATAGGGAGGGGAATAATTTCAGATGAAGGCAATTCAACACAGTATCCAATATGACCGAAAGACCGGCCAGGCGGCACATTTTGAATCCGAAGCGTCCTGCCTCCCGGAAAACCAGTTTCCCCACATCGTGGAAGATCACGTGATTGGCCTGTATCCCAGCTTTCGCTTTCAGAAGGTGGATGGCTTTGGCTGCGCCTTGACGGAAACCGCCTGCTATTTACTTTCCCAAATGTCCCCGGAACAGCGAACAGAGACGCTGTCATTTTGGTTTGGGCCAGAGGAGAATAAAGCCCGTTTTGTCCGTATCCCTATCGACAGCTGTGACTACTCCCTCTCCGAATATCAGGCGGTGGCGGATCCCATCGCTGATCCAGAGCTGAATACCTTTTCCATTGATCGGGATCGAAAGTACATTTTGCCCGTGGTGAAGGAAGCCCTGACCCTTTCCGGGGGAAAGCTTTCCGTGCTGCTGAGCCCCTGGTCTCCCCCGTGGCAGTGGAAAACCCCGCCCCAGGGGCAGAAAAACGACGCGGTCACCTATGGCGGACAGGAAGTCACAGAGGAATCGCTGACCCCTTCCCGCAACAATGGAGGAAGCCTGAAGCCGGAGTTCTATGGTTCCTGGGCGAAATATCTGGTCAAGTTTATTCAGGCGTATCTGGCGGAAGGGATCCCGGTGACCATGCTTTCCGTACAAAACGAAGCCGCCGCGGCCACGCCCTGGGACAGCTGTGTCTGGACCTGTGCCCAGGAGAAGGATTTCCTGCGGGGACATCTCTACCCTGCGCTGCGGGATGCCGGCCTGGCGGAACGACTGGAAATCTTTGTCTGGGATCACAACAAGGAACGGATGGTGGAGCGAATTGAAGAGATGATGGACCCGGAAATTGAGCCTTTGATCAGCGGTTTCGCTTATCATTGGTATACGGGGGATCATTTTGACGCCCTGGCGCTGCTCCGGGGGAAGTATCCGCAGAAGGTATTGATGCATTCTGAAAGCTGCCCCCTGCATATGCCAGGCCGGGTCACCTTTGCGGAGATGGATTTGGAGGCGCTGAAGAAGAAACCCAGGGCCTCCCTGGCTCCGGAGGAAGCGATGATCCTGGACAGTGTGGGGGATAAAACTCCCGCGGATGTGGATTTGGAAGACGCTTTTGCCTATGCCCATGACATCATTGGGGATTTGAACAGCGGCATGAACCGATGGATCGACTGGAACCTGATTGTGGATCCCAACGGCGGCCCGCGGCACGTGGCCGGCGGATTTGCCGCGCCGCTGGTTTATGGCGCGGACGGAAAGGTTATCCGCACGGTTACCTTCGAATACCTGTCGCTGATCATGGACGCCATCCCCTCCGGATCGGTCCGGATTGGTTGCAGCAGCTATGGTGCAGAGGTGGAGGCGGTGGCGGTATCCTCTCCCGACGAGAAAGAGATTCGCGTGCTGCTGTTCCAGCGCGGAAATAAGAAAACCACGGTCAATCTTCGTCTGGCCGAGCAAGTAATTTCCGTGGAGCTGCCGCCGGAAAGCCTGACCAGCGTACGGGTCAAGGATTTAATTGGCTAAACATGTGAGAGACGAAACGCAAGCAGAAGTTCCCGACGATTTTCAACCTTAAAATCGTCGGGAGCTGTATTTTTATCATGCGTTTCCGACTATTTTCAGCCTCAAAATCGTCGGAAACGCATTCCTGAAGACCATTATTTTTTCAAAAGACGGAAGCTGCGCAGAGCGCAGCTTCCTTTTGCTTCTGTGGGCTTACAGCAGGTGGGCACACTCCGGATCGAAGGAGATGTACGCCTGTTCCCCCGTTTGGAAGATTTTCTTGTTCAGGGGGCAGTTATCGGTAATCTTAACCAGCTCTTCCCCGACCCGCACATGATAGTTCTGATAGCTGCCCATGAAGCAGCTCAGCTCCACCCGGCAGGGCAGCATGCCCTCGTCCCCGATGGTGATGGCCTCCGGACGCAGCACGATTTCGCAGGCTTCGCCGGGGTTTCTCTTCTTCTCCGTGCGAACGGCCACCTTCCCCGCGGGCAGGGAAACAATCGCTCCCTTCTCCGCGTTTTCGGAGACCTTTCCGTGCAGGAAATTACATTCGCCGATGAAGTCTGCCACGAATTCGCTGTTGGGCTTGTAGTAGATCTCCATGGGGGAGCCCATCTGCGCGATCACCCCCTGCTTCATCAGGATGATCTGATCCGAAATCGCCATGGCTTCGCTCTGATCATGGGTTACATACACCGCGGTGATCCCCAGAGCCTGCTGAATCCGACGAATCTCCGTCCGCATCTGCACCCGCAGCTTCGCGTCCAGGTTGCTCAGGGGCTCGTCGAACAGCAGCACGCCGGGCTCCACCACCAGGGCTCGCGCCAGAGCCACCCGCTGCTGCTGGCCGCCGGAGAGCTGGTTGGTCATCCGCTGTTCCATGCCGGAAAGCTCCACCAGGCCGAGAATTTTCTCCACCCGGTCTCGAATCTCGTTCTTCGGAACCTTCCGCAGCTTCAGCCCGTAAGCTACGTTATCAAACACATTGTAATGGGGGAACAGGGCGTAGCTCTGGAACACCATGGCCGTGTCCCGCTTATTGGGCGTCAGGGCATTAATGGGTTCTCCACCCAGGTAAATTTCGCCCTCGTCCGGGCTCTCGAACCCAGCGATCATCCGCAGGGTGGTGGTCTTGCCGCAGCCGCTGGGCCCCAGCAGAGTCACAAAGCTGCCGGGAGCAATGTCCAGCGCCACGTCGTGCACCGCGTAGAAATCCTTCCCCGTCTTGGGGTCCTTATAAATCTTGGAAATATGGTCCAGTTTGACGCCCTTGGGCTGCTTTACTTTCATGTCCGCCATAGGTCACTTAACCTCCTTCTGCTTTCTGCTGGTTCCAAAGAACTTAATGAACAGGTTCATGAGCAGCACCGCGCCATAGGTGATCAAAATCAGGATGGTAGCGAAGGCGCAGGCGATGCTAAAGGAACCTTTTTCCGCGAATTCGTTAATCTGCACGGTGATCAGCAGATAGCTGGGCGTCACCAGCAGGATGATGGCGGAGATGGCTGTAATGGACCGGACAAAGGCGGTTACCAGTCCGGAGAGGAAGGAATCCTTAATCAGGGGCAAGGTCACGGAGGTGAACACCTTCAGGCTGTCGGCCCCCATGTCATAGGCGGATTCCTCAATGCTCTTGTCAATCTGTCGCAGGGCGGAAATACCGCTGCGGGTACCCGTAGGCAGGGAACGAACCACGAACACAATGATCAGGATCAATCCCGTGCCATAGATGCCGCTCAGCAGCCCCGTATGGAACAGGCCATTGGCAAAGCCCCGGATATACCCGACGCCCAGCACCGTGCCCGGCACGGCCATGGCCAGGATGGACACCGCTTCGATGAACCCTTTTCCCCGGAAATTCCGCTTCACCACCAGGTAGGAGATGATCATGGACAGCAGGGCGGTAATCGGTGCGGCGATCAGGGACAGCACGAAGGAATCCCGGAAGGCCTGCAGGCCCCGATAGCGGGTGAACACCTGCTGGAACCACTTGAAGGTCAGGGGCGTGAATTTATATCCCCAGGTCGGGAACAGTGCGCCAATGGGCACGCAGATGTACATCAGGATGACGAAGATCGCTCCCAGGGAGCAGAGGATGGTCAGGGGGATGGTGACGGATTTATCCTCGATCAGCATCCGAAGCCGGCTGGCCTTCCCCGTCAAGGTGGCGGCGGTCTTCCGCTCCAAATAGTATTTCTGTACGGCGAACATGGCCAGGGTGATGCACAGCAGCACCACTGCCATGGCAGCCGCGCCCTCCTTGTCCATGGCGCCGGTGATCTGCAGATAAATGGTGGTGGCCAGGGTGTCATAGCTGCCGCCGATGATCATGGGGTTGGCGAAATCTGCGATGGACTCAATAAAGGTCACCAGGAACGCGTTCCCCAGCCCGGGCAGCAGCAGGGGCAGGGTCACCGTGGTAAACACCTTCCACCGGGAAGCCCCCATATCCCGGGAGGCCTCCTCCATGGAGGGGTCGATGTTCTTCAGCAGGCCCTTCAACATCATGTAGCATACCGGGAAGAAGGTCATGGTCTGCACGATGACGATACCCCAATAGCCATAGATGTCGTTATCATAGATGCCCAGCAGGAAGCGGGTAATGAGCCCCGCCCGGCCAAAGAGCATGATCATGCTCAAGCTCAGCACGAAGGGGGGCGAAACCACCGGTAGCATGGAAACCACCCGGAACAGCCCGCCGACCACCTTCCGCATCCGGACATAGACTTCCACATAGGCGAAGAGCAGGCCGATCATGGTGGAAAGAATTCCCACCACGAAACCTACCTTCAGGGTGTTGGTAATGGCCCGGCGGAAAGTCCACATGCCAAAGATTCGCCGGAAGGTATCCAGGGTAAATCCGTTGCCGCCATACAGGCTGTCCACCAGCAGTATCGCCAGGGGATAGAGGATAAACAGCGTCAGAAATGCGATCAGTACCACTATGGTGGTCATCATGATGGGATCCGCCATCAGTTTCTTTCGATCCAGGCTTGCGCTTTGACCCTTTGCCACCGGCCATCGCCCCTTTCCTACTCACTTACGGTCTTTCGTCGAAAAACATCTGTGCTTGTTTTTCTACATCGATTTTCTCCGACCCCTTTGGGGGCGAAGAAAAGTTCTTCCTTGTTTCTGAAAAACCCCGCCCCCGATGGGGGCGGGGCAGGAATTCAATTGCCAATTCGCCGAATCTTATTCGGTCTTGAACCGATCGTCCGCGGCGTCGCCCAGGGCGTTGATAACGTCTTCCACGTTCTGGGTGGTTTCTTCCACGGCCTTGGCGAAATCATAGCCATCCCACACAGCGTCCAGGGTCAGGCCAAACTCCGCGGCGGCTTCGGGCTGCTGCGCGTTGTCGATGACCAGGAACTGATAGGAACCGGTGTCGTCCGCCTGCTCCACGCAGTCGGGGGACAGGGCGTATTCCATGAACAGCTTGGCAGCGTTGGGATGCTTGGCGCCCTTGAAGATAGCCACCGGGCCGATTTCGCAGGCGGTTCCGTCCGCGGGGATCACCAGCTGAACGTTGTCATAGCCGTTGTCCAGGATCTGGGTGATGCCATCATGCAGGAAGCCGATGCCGATGACGCATTCGCCGGTACCCACGTTCTTGGAGGGGCCGGAGCCGGACTTGGTATACTGGGCCACGTTCTTGTCCAGCGCCACCAGATAGGCGATACCGTCGTCATGGCCCTTCATCTGCAGCATCAGGTTGGCAGCCAGCTTGGGGGTGCCAGCGGTGTTATAGTTGGAGAACCAGATCAGGCCCTTGTATTCTTCCTTCAGCAGGTCATCCCAGGTCTGGGGAACTTCCAGGCCCAGACGAGCGATCTCGTCCTTGTTGACCATGAAGCCCAGGATACCGGTGTAGATGCCGTACCAGTTGCCGTTGGGATCCTTGTACAGATCGCTCAGCAGATGGGACGCGTTCACCGGGACGTAGCTGTTGTCCAGGAAGCCCTTGGCCGCCAGCGCGTCGTAGGGATTGTTGGTGCCGCCGAACCAGACGTCAGCGGAGGGGTTGCCGTTTTCTTCTTCGATCTTGGTGGGCACTTCGCCGGTGCTCAGCCGCTGGAACTGGGTCTTGATGCCGTACAGCTGTTCAAACTTCTGGCAGGCGGCGGCCAGGTAGGGTTCCTCGCAGGAACCGTAAACTACCAGCTCGCCTTCGGCCTTGGCGGCATCAATCAAATCGGCGGGCAGCTCTTCCGCGGCAGCGAAGGACAGACAGCCAATCGCCATCAGCGCAGCCAACAGCAGGGACAGGAACTTCTTCATTTTAACAGACCTCCCTATTGTAAAAAATATATTCCTTCAGACGGCTCCCCGTCTGAGAAGGTTCCAGCAAAAAGGCTTCTCTGGATATCCCCCGCTTCCGATATGCCTCTCGTTTCTTTCGGAAGGAAGTATACCATATTCTCCAGCTTTTGTCTATGCGGACAAAAATATTTTTCGTGGGAACTTGCTGCCTCACGGATATATTCATCATCACTTCTTTTCAGCAAGGGATGAAAAGCCCAAGCAAAAACCAGGAGCTCGAAGGAGCTCCTGGTTTTGCGTCCATTGAGGATTTATCCCTTCACCGCACCGGCGATGAAGCTTTCCTGAATCTGCTTGCTCAGGAAGATATACACCAGCAGAGTGGGCAGGGTAGCCATGGCCAGGGCCGCGCCGATGGGGCCCCATTCCGTGGTATACTGGCCGCTGAGGCCCTGGATACCGACGGGGAGGGTCTTATAGGCTTCCTTGCTGATGAACACCGTGGCGAACATCAGCTCGTTCCAGCACTGCAGGAAGGTATAGATGCCCACGGTGGAAACCGCGGGGAGCATCAGCGGCGCGATAACCCGCAGGAAGATGCCCCACACGCCGCAGCCATCCAGGAAGGCGGCTTCGTCCAGATCGTAGGGGATATCACCCATGAAGCCGATGCTGATCAGGATGCCCATGCTCAGGGAAAAGGCGGAGTAGGGGATGATCAGGGCCCAGTAGGTGTTCAGCATGCCCACCCGGGACAGGGTGGTATACAGGGGCACGATGGCCGCGTGGATCGGGATGGTCAGCCCCAGCATGAAGAAGCTGTTCATCCGCTTCCGGCCCTTCCACTGCAGCCGGGTCATGGCATAGGTGGCCATGATGGCGGCCAGCAGCACGAAAATGATGGAAACCACCGTAACAATCAAGCTGTTCAGGAAATACTGCCCCATATGGCCCACGTTCAGGGCCCGGGTATAGTTTTGCCACAGCCAGTTCTGGGGCAGGCCCATGACGTTGGCGCCGAAGATTTCCTCATTGCTCTTCAGGGAGAAGGTAAACATCCAGTAGACGGGGAACAGGCAGATAATGGCCCAGAGGACCAGCCCGACCTGCACTAGCACGTCCGTCCACTTGAACTTGTGCTGCTGGGCCACGGGGATATCAGCCTGATTGACCTTTGCTTTGCTTGCACTCATCTTACTTCTCCTCCTTGAACGCGAGATTGATCAGCATGGCGAATACGAAGCACAGCACGATCAACATGACGGCGATGGTGGACCCCATGCCGTATCTGTTCCGCAGGAACAGCAGATTGATCATCAGCGTACTGGGCAGCTCGGTGGCGTGGTTGGGGCCGCCGTTGGTCAGCACATAGATCATGTCGAAGGATTTCAGCGATCCGGTGACCGCGAAGATGACGCTGACCCGCAGGATGGGTCGGATGTAGGGGATGGTGATGTACCAGCTGACCTGGGCGGGCGTGCAGCCATCCAGCATGGCGGCCTCGTTCAGATCCGCCGGCATGCCCTTGATTCCGGCGTACATCAGCAGCATATGGTAACCCACGTACTGCCAGAGGATGGGCACCAGGCAGGCGCCGAAGGCCACGTTTTTATCCCCCAGCCAGATGCGGGTCCAGCTATCCAGCCCCACGGAGCGAAGGAACATGTTCAGCGCGCCGTATTCGGGGTTGTAGATCTTGATCCACAATTGGCCGATAACCACGGAGGAGATCAAAACGGGCATAAAGTAAATGGCCAGATACCAGCGTTCGCCCTTGACATGCCGGCTCAGCTTCAGGGCCAGAAGCAGGGCGAAGGGCAGCTGGATGCAGACGGAGAGCACCGCAAGAAGCATGGCGTTTTTCAGGGCCCGCATGATGTTGATGGACTTGCTGGTAAACAGCTCCACATAGTTCTGCAGGCCAATGAACTTGGGAATTCCCAGGCCGTTCCATTCCGTCAGGCTGTAATAAGCCGACATGGCGATGGGGGCGATCAGGATGCCGACGAAGAGAATCAGCGCCGGCAGCAGGAACAGAAAGATGTTCAGCTTGTAGGAAAATGGTCTGTGCATGATTCCGGACTCCCTTTCCTCAAAAAAAGTGAGGGAGACGGCCCCGCTTTCAGGAAATATCCCTGTCCCGGGAACCGTCTCCCTGTTATTTACTTTGCGAGTTTCCGTAATTTTTCGGGAACGCTGAACCTAATCTCCCTCAGGGACTCAGATTCGCGCTGCCTTCCAATTACTTGTTGTACAGGGTGTCATCCATGCCCTGGGCGAACTCTTCGGGGGTGATGTCGCCAGCATAAGCCAGGCCGATGTAATCCAGATAGGTGTTGGCCTGATCAGCGCTCAGGAAGTTGTCTCCGAACAGCACCATGCCTTCGGACTTGGCGGCGATGTCAGCCACCTGGGAAACCAGATCGGACACCTGGGCGTCGGGATCGGGAGTCCAGCAGGGCAGGTTCGCGCCGGACTTGTAGTCCGCGTCGGACATGAAGCGGCCCAGCTCGAAGGCCAGCGCCACGGCTTCTTCCTTGTGCTCGGTGGTAGCGGTGACGGCCAGGGTGTTGTTGGGGCCGCCGATCAGCTCATACAGGGAGGCGTTGTCCGCGTTCAGCACGGGGAACAGGCCAGCCTGGAACTTCGCGGGGTTCTCGCTCTTGTCGATGTCGCCGCAGTTCCAGGAACCATTCTGATAGAAGGCGTACTTGCCGGCGATGAAGTTGGTCTTCACTTCGTCGTTGCCCAGAGCGGCAGCGTTGGGATCAAAGTAGTTCTTGTTCACCAGGTTCTGGAAAGCTTCCACAGCCGCGATGACGTCGGGGTTGTTCCAGCTCTCTTCGCCGTTGTACAGCTTGATCAGCCGCTCGGTGCCGACGGACTTGATCATCAGGGGCTCCAGGTACTCAGACAGGCACCACAGCTCCTTGCCAGACACGCCGAAGGGGGTGATGCCGGCGGCCAGCAGGGCGTCGCAGCACTCGTTCATCTCTTCGATGGTGGTGGGGATGTGATCATAGCCCACGGAGGCCAGGATCTCCATGTTGGCGAAGAGCACGACTTCGCTCATGGTGTAGGGAACGCCGAACAGTTTGCCATCGTAGGAAGCGTTGGCAGTCATGTTCACAGGCAGCTCTTCCTGATAGGTGGGATAGTACTCGTCCAGGTTCAGCACGCGATCTGCGGCCACGAATTCGCCCAGGAAGCCCATGCCCCAGGTGAAGAACACATCGGGCAGGTCAGTGCCGGCGGACATGGCGGCCTTGATCTTGATCTTGTACTGCTCGTTCTGAGTGGGCTCATGGTTGACCTTCACGCCAGGATGAGCGGCCTCGAAGGCAGCGATGGCGTCGATAAAGGTCTGATAGCTGGAGTCGCTTTCCACAGCGATGGTCCACAGGTTCAGGGTCACGTCCTCCGCCACGGCGGAAGCGATGCCCAGCAGCATGATGGCTGCCAGCATCAGGGCAACGAGTTTCTTCATAAGGGGAATCCTCCTTTGTGTTTTTGCGGCTATGCCGCTATTTCTCAAACAGCGCTTCCTCGCTGTTTTCGACGAAAGGAATTGTTTGGGGCCATCCCCAGGGGACGGGCGTTTTTACAAAAACCTTGAATTCGATTCAAGAGTAGAAACGACTTCTTCCTTTGATTTATAATGTATCGAAAGAATTGTCCTCCTTCTCAATTTCGTCCATTTTTCGATTTGTTTGTTCGATTTATTCACAAAATCCGCAATCAAATTTCAATGGTAAAAATCAAAATTCGCCTTTGAAAGCAGCTCTCTTCAAGGGATTTTCCAGCGGGGCGAATCCTTCCCTGTATTTGGTGAATTTGGCAAAAATGTAACATAAATTCGCTTGCGCTTTTCCAGGGAGTGAGGTATAATTCTATCCGTTCGGAAGTGGTCGATATGGAAACGGGGCTTTCGGGCTTTTGTTTCCCCGGGCTCTTGAATCGAATTCAAGAGCGAAAAATTGTCGATAACAGCGAGATCGCTGTTGGAGAAAATATGCGGCAAAGCCGCAAATTTACAAGGAGGATACCCCTATGAAGAAGGTCCTTTCCCTGGTCCTGGCGCTGGCGCTTGTGCTCGGTTGCATGAGCTTTGCCTCCGCTGACGACGCGAAGATCAAGCTGGTTGTTTGGTCTTTCACCAACGAGCTGCAGGGCATGATCGAGAAGTATTATCTGCCCGATCATCCCGAACTGGACATTCAGTTCGAGATCTATCCCACCGATGGTAACGCCTACACCACCAAGGTGGACAACCTGCTGGCCACCACCCCCGATTCCGACGAAGCTCCCGACATCTTCACCCTGGAAGCTGCGTTCGTGAAGCACTATGTTGAGTCCGACTGGACCGGCGATCTGAAGACCGTTGGTTTCACCGACGAAGAGCTGTCCACCGCTTTCCCCGTCATGGCGCAGATCGGCCAGAATGCCGCTGGCGTCCAGAAGGGCCTGAGCTGGCAGTCCACCCCCGGCGCTCTGATGTATCGTGCCTCCCTGGCCGAGAAGTATCTGGGCGTCACCACTCCTGAAGAATTCCAGGAGAAGGTTGCGGATTGGGATACCTTCCTGGAGACCGCCGAAGAGCTGAAGGAAGCTTCTGAAGGCGCCGCCAAGATGGTGACCGGTTCCGGCGACATCTGGAATGCCTATCAGTATCAGCGGTCTGAGCCCTGGGTTGTGGATGGCAAACTGGTCATCGACGACGAGCTGCTGGACTTTGAAGAGCTGTGCAAGACCCTGGAGCAGGATGACCTGACCCAGAAGGGTGGCGCCTGGACCGAGACCTGGTTCGCCGGCATGCAGGGCGTCAACGAGACCCTGGTGTACCTGCTGCCCACCTGGGGCCTGCATTACACCCTGAAGCCCAACTGCGCTCCTGGCGCTTCCGGAGACCTGACCGAAGAAGAGCTGCAGAAGGTTTCTGAAGAGAACAACGGTACCTACGGCGATTGGCGCATGGTCGAAGGACCTACCGCTTACAGCTGGGGCGGCACCTGGATGGGCATCAACGCTGCGAAGGCCGAAAAGGCTGACGATGCGAAGAAGGCCGCGATCCATGACCTGATCTACTTCTTCTCCCTGAATGAAGATTGGCTGCTGACCTATGCCCATGACTCCGGCGACTTCGTTGGTTCCGCCACCGCTGTCGAGAAGTATCTGGCCGAAGGCGAGCATCCCAACCCCTTCCTGGGCGGCCAGGATCACTATGCCATCTTCGCCAAGGGCGCGGCTCTGGCCAACGGCTCCCTGATGAGCGAATATGACGACACCATCAACAGCCTGTTCAGCGACTATGTGACCACTCCCTACACCAAGGGTGAGAAGGATCTGGACACTGCCATCGACGAATTCAAGGCTGCTGTGGCTGCTCAGATCACCACGATCACTGTGGAGTAATTTCCAAGACGGAGGAACGCAGCATTTCTGCTGAGACGTAACTTCGCGGGGCTGCTTCTGCCTGACGGCGGGGGCAGCCCCCTTTTTTCCTTTCGCGTACGAAAGCTTTCCCCATCAGGGGGAAGCCTTCTGGCCCTGATGAGGAAAGCTTTTGGAGGAGAAGAGGCTTTCTCCGAAGGAAAAATATGAAAAGGGGTGAAGCGCATGCAAAAAGCGCAGGCGAACAAGAAAAAGGTAAAATCCATTAGCTATAGCCGCTATGGATACTACTTTATCGCGCCATTCTTTATCACGTTCCTGATCTTCCAGCTGTATCCCATTTTCTTCACCTTCCGTACCTCTCTGACGGACGCTGTGGGCTGGGAGAAGGTGCTGAACAACAGCATCATCGGCTTCGAAAATTTCCGCCAGCTGTTTGATCCCTCCAGCCTGGTGTACCCGAAATTCTGGGGCGCCATGGGGAATACGATCATCATCTGGTTCTTCAACTTTGTGCCCCAGCTGGGTCTGGCACTGATCCTGGCCTCCTGGTTCACGGACGCCCATCTGCACCTGAAGGCCCAGGGCTTCTTCAAGGTGACGATTTTCCTGCCGAATATCATCACCGCCGCCACCATCGGTATGCTGTTCATGAGCCTGTTCAGCTTCCCCGTAGCGCCCATCAACACCTTCCTGCAGTCCTCCGGCATCGCCAATCTGCCGACGGAATTCTTCCGGTCGGTGGCCTGGAGCCGAGGCCTGATCTCCTTCATCCAGTGGTGGATGTGGTGCGGCAATACCATGATTGTCATGATCGCCGGCATCAGCGGCATCAACCCCAGCATCTTTGAGGCGGCGCTGGTGGACGGATGCACCAGCCGGCAAACCTTCTGGAAGATTACCCTGCCCTTGATCAAGCCCATCCTGGTTTACAACCTGACCACTTCTCTGGTGGGCGGCCTGACCATGTTCGACATTCCGCACATGATGACCCAGGGCAACCCCAACGAAACCACCAACACCGTGGCCCGCTTCATTTATATGCAGGGCTTCACCGGCAGCCGCAACTTCAACATGGCCAGCGCGGCCAGCGTGGTCCTCTTCGGCATCATCATCATCGGATCCCTGGTGATTCGTTACCTGCTGAACGAGCATGACCCCAAGCCTGCCAAGGCCGGGAAGGGAGGCAAGTAGATGAAAAAAACAAGAAAAATCATCTTCCTGGTCTGTATGGTTTTGACGCTGCTGGCCATGTTCCTGCCGGTGGCGGATTTCCAGGATAACTCCTCCGCCTCCATGTCCACGGACATCGAGAAGCAGCAGGACAAGGTGGACAGCGCCCAGAAGCAGCTGGACCGCTGGATTGAGGGCGGCAAGAAGAGCGAAGCCGATATCCAGAAGCAGCGGGATAAGGTAGCTAAGGAGCAGAGCAAGCTGGACGAATTGATTGCCCAGCAGGAAGCTGCCAGCAACGAAACCGGCGCTGGCTTGCGCTATACCCTGCTGCCGGGCAAGCTGCCCGCGGAGCTGGAGATTGACCAGAGCGTCATCAACCAGTATAAGGTATACACCACCAACTTCCCCGTGTATTATGCCGGCATCTGGGCGGCCTTTGGGCTGCTGATCGCGGCGACGCTGCTGGTGCTTCTGGCGGGGGACAAGCCCATCAGCGTGCTGTATACCATCTCCTCCTTCTGCCATCTTTGCGCCATCGTGCTGATCATCTACACGCTGCTTCGGCTGGCCGCGTTCCCCATCAAGCTGCCCTACGGTAACGCCCAGATTCGGACGCTGACAGCCGTGGTGCTGGTGGCGGCGCCCATCGTGGCTTTCGCGGCACATCTGACGGCGGTGCAAAACTCCAAGCGGAGCATGATCTATGTTTTCTGCACCTTCCTCAGCGCCCTGGCCATCGTGCCCTTCTGGATCATGATTGTCAACGCCACCCGTTCCAGCCAAGCCATTCAGCAGAATGTGAGCTTGATTCCCGGCACCTATCTGAAGTATAACTGGAACGTGTTGGCCTCCAAGAATTTCGACGTTACCATTGGCTTTAAAAACAGCGCCATTATCGCCTTTGGCTCTACCATCCTGAGCGTGTATTTCTCCGCCATGACGGCCTATGGCTTCAAGGTGTATGACTTCAAGGGCAGCAAGTTCCTCTACGCCGTGGTGATGGCCATCATCATGATTCCTGGCCAGGTCACCGGAACCGGCTTCTACATGTTCATGTATCAGTTGGGCTGGATCAACAGCTATCTGCCCCTGGTGGTGCCGGCCATTGCCAGTGCCAGTACGGTGTTCTTCTTCCGGCAGTATCTGGAGGCCAACTTCCAGATCTCTCTGGTGGAAGCCAGCCGTATCGATGGCGCGGGAGAGTTCTTCACCTTTAACCGTATCGTATTGCCTATCATGGTGCCTGCTATGGCTACCATGGGCATCATGGCGGTGATCGGAAGCTGGAACAACTACCTGACGCCCTTGATGCTGTTGACGGATACCAAGATGAAGACCCTGCCCATGATGGTGCAGGAGCTGCGGGGCGATATCTATCGCACGGAGTATGGCTCCATCTATCTGGGCTTGACCCTGACGGCCCTGCCGCTGATCATCGTGTACCTGGCGTTCTCCAAGTATATCATCGCCGGCGTGGCCCTGGGCGGCGTCAAGGAATAATAATCTTTCAGCGAACTTTTTGCGGGAGGCGAAAGCCTCCCGTAATTTATGGAGAAGGTGTTGGCGCGCCTTCTCTTTTTTGTGGGGAGAAAGCCGGATTTATTCCAATTATGCTTACGCTGTTGATTTACAAGGGATTGCTCGCTTTCCGCTCTGCGGAGCGCTTTTTCGGTCCCTTGAAAATAGGCGGCATTTATAGTAGAATGAATTCGTCTGTTCAGCGGGATTGTCGCTCCGGACTGAGGAGATTTGGAATTGAAGTTCATTCGGGAGGGTCGATATGAAGCGGTCCCGGTTTCTTTGTTTTTTTGTCTGGCTGATGGTGGTATGCCTGTGCTTTTCCTGCGCCCTGGCGGATACGATTGCCCGGCTGGAATTCCCCTATGGATACACGGCTTCTCTGCTGGCCGCGGGCGGTACGCCCCTGACCTTGGTCTACGATAATCAGTATTATTATTTCAAGGGGGAGGGCACCATCTTTAGCCCCTCCTTTGCCATGGAAGGGAGCCAGATTTCCTCCCTTTTTGAATATGTCTACCCGGAAAATCTATCCGATCGGGCCATTGGCCAGGGGAATTTTGTCCTGGGCCATCTGCATCTGGACGGCTTTGAAAACTGGGAGCTGATGATCGGTGAAGGCGACCGGGAGGATGGGTACTATATGTTTACGGAGCCCATGCCCCAATCCGGCGCCTTTGATCAGGATATCCTGCTGGAAAAGAGCACCCTGGGCCGCCCCTGTCGGGTGGACCGGGTGTATCTTTATCACAGCGGGGACGTCTATGGCGCGGTGGCGCTGTACATGGATTTTGAAGACCAGAGCGGTGCGGATCCTGCCATCATGGAGAGCATTCGGTCCCAGCTGATGGCCCTGACCCAGTCCAATCTGAAGCCGCCCTATTCCTCCGTGGTTTCGATCGAGATCGATGCCCCCTTGGGGAGCATTCTGGTTTCCACGGAAGCGGCCCGAAACCGGGCGCGGACGGCAGGCATTGTAACCTATACTCGCGCAACCACAACCCAGCGGCCTACTGCGGAGCCCACGCCGGAGGAGGCTTCGCCGACCCCGACCCTGGAGCCCACACCGGAACCTACCGAGACGCCCTCTGCAACGCCCACCCTGGAGCCCACCCCAGAGCCGACGCCGGAACCGACGCCAGAGCCTACGGAAGAACCGACAGCGGAGCCGACGGAGGAGCCTAGCCTGGAGCCGACCCTGACACCGGAGCCAGGGCCCCTGCTGGTGGATAACCTGGAGGTGTATGCGGATGCCATCGTCGTGCAGGGGTATTATCTGCCGACGGCGACGCCTGTGCCGACGCCTACGCCCACCCCTGTGCCGGAACCGACCCCCATGCAGATCGATACCCTGGAGGTCAGCGCGGACGCCATCGTGTTCTCTGGCAATATCACCATGCCTACGGCGGAACCGACAGCCGTGCCGACGCCTACGCCGGAGCCTACCGCGACACCGGAACCCACGCCCATCAATTTAGAAAACCTGGAAATCAACGCGGATGCGGTTGTGTTCTCGGGTAATATTACCATGCCTACGCCTACACCCTCTCCGGAGCCCACTCCGTCGCCGGAACCGACGCCGGTGCTGCTGGACACCATGGAGGTCAGCGCGGATAGCATCGTGTTCAATGGCAATATTACCATGCCCACTCCCACGCCTTCGCCAGAACCCACTCCGTCGCCGGAACCGACGCCGGTGCTGCTGGACACTATGGAGGTCAGTGCGGAGAGCATCGTGTTTAACGGCAACATTACCATGCCTACGCCCACGCCCTCCCCGGAACCCACGGTGTCTCCGGAACCGACGCCCATCAATCTGGAGAATCTGGAAATTAGCGCGGAGAATATTCTGTTCTCAGGGAATATCACCATGCCCACGCCCACGCCTTCGCCAGAACCGACCCCGTCGCCGGAACCAACACCGGTGCTGCTGGATACCATGGAGGTGAACGCGGACAGCATCGTATTCAATGGCAATATTACCATGCCTACGCCTACGCCCTCCCCGGAACCTACTGCGTCCCCGGAGCCGACGCCCATCAATTTTGACTCTCTGGAGGTCAATGCGGATTCCATTGTGATTCAGGGAAATATTCTGCCGACGCCTACCCCGGTGGCTACGGCGACCCCTGAACCCACACCCCTGAACCTGGATACCTTGGAGGTCAACGCGGAGAACATCGTCTTCTCCGGGGCGATCCATCTGCCGACGCCGGAGCCCACGGCGGTGCCGACGCCTTCGCCGGAACCCACGGCTGTCACCTTTGACACCCTGGAGATCACCGCGGAAAACATCGTTTTCGCCGGGGATTTGAATCTGCCAGCCGCCGCGCCCACACCGACGCCTACCTTTACGCCAGAACCGACGGAAACGGAAACGCCCCTGCCGACCCGGAACACTGCCGCCAGCGGCATCAACTGGATCAATTGGCTGGCCGTAGGGCTGGGACTGCTGTCCCTGGCGGTGGCTGGGGTCATGGGCGTGCTGCTGACCCGGAAAAAGAAAGGCCCGGTGGACGATACCAATTCCCGCCAACGGTTCTTCCGCCTGGCGGAGGTGGACGACCGCATGAGACAGCAGGCGGAGCCCCAATGGGACGAGGAAGCGACCCTGGAGCAGATCTGCGTCCAGTTCCGGGATTTCGCCGCCTCCCAGCTGCATCTGTACTATTCCCTGGACCTGATTCGTACCTTTATCGCCAGCTTCGCCGCCAGCCGGCTGGTGATTTTGCAGGGCATCTCCGGCACGGGAAAAACCTCCCTGGCCTATGCCTTTGGCAAATTTGTGGAGAATCCCTCCACCATCATCCCGGTGCAGCCCTCCTGGCGGGACCGCAGCGATCTGTTGGGATACTTTAACGAATTCACCAAGCGGTTTAACGAGACGGAGCTGCTGACCAAGGTATACGAGGCCCAGTATTCCGACCATATCTATCTGTCCGTGCTGGACGAGATGAACATCGCCCGGGTTGAATATTACTTTGCCGAATTCTTGTCCATTCTGGAAATGCCTGACCCGGAGGAATGGGTAATTCAGGTGGTGCCGGACCAGTGGGAGCGGGACCCCGACCTGCTGGACAAGGGCAAGCTGAAGCTGCCGGCCAACATGTGGTACGCCGGCACGGCGAATAACGACGATTCCACCTTCGCCATCTCCGACAAGGTGTATGACCGGGCCATGATTCTGGATATCGACAGCAAGACCGCCCCCTTCGAGGCGCCGGAAACCGCCTCCCTGGCCCTGAGCAGTACCCGGTTCCGCCAGCTGCTGGTGGAATCCCGCCAGACTTATCATGTGCATTCCGAAAACCTGGAAAAGATTGGTCAGCTGGATGATTATCTGGCCGCCCATCTGCGGGTTGCCTTCGGAAACCGCATCATGAACCAGTTCCACCGCTTTGTGCCGGCTTATATGGCCTGCGGCGGAACGGAGCTGGAGGCCATTGACTTCCTGATCTGCAAGAAGGTGCTGCGGAAGCTGGAAAGCCAAAACCTTTCCTTCATTCGGGAGGAGATCGACGGCCTTTGCGAGCGGCTGGATCAGCTCTTTGGCCGGGACGCCATGAAGCACTGCCTGGAATACCTCCATCGGCTGAAAAGGATGGGATAAGCAAGAATGAATGAATTCAGGAGCCTTTATCAGGCTTACCAGGAGTATATTCGTGCCGTGGCGGAGGATCCCACCCATCAGGCGCTGCTCCGGTCCCTGGGGGAGGATCCCCAGGCCCGGGAGCAGCTGGAGGATCAGTGCACCGCCATCGTCTGGGACGGGGAGTGGATCGAAGCCTTCGAAGCCGCCTTCCCCTTTATCGAGAAGGCCATCGAGGAGCAGCGACGGTTCATCGAGACCTATTCTGAAATCCGCCGGGTGGATCAGGCCCGGAAAACTACTGTGGACTCCATTCGCCATCTGGCGGAGCACAGCAATCTGATCTCCCGGGTGGAGGGGGAGGATGTGATCCCCGATAAAATCCTCATCGTCCAGCGGGAGGATAATTACGCCATTTACGAAAACCGATTCCTCTATACATTGGTGCAGCAGATGCAGGACTTCCTGAATCGCAGGTATGCCGCCGTGCAGGAGGTAAATGGCCTGCGGGAGCTGCGGTTCTCCTTCGACCGGGATGGCCGGGGGAAGAATATGCGTTTCCAGAGCCGGCTCACCTTCGCTCTGGACCAGCTGCCTCCGAAGACGGCCCTGCCGGAGGAGCGGACGGAGGACATGAGCGACATGGAGCGGGTGGAGCTGCTGGTGCGCCGGACGGGGGTGCTGGTGAACGCCCCCCTGATGCGCCAGCTGAAGGGCTGCATCCAAGTGTCGTCCCCCATCGTGCGGACCAATGTCTTTAAGAAAAACGAGAACTTCAAGCAGGCGCTGAACCTGTTTGAATTCCTGCAGCGGTATCAGAAGCCCGGCTATGAAATCATCCGGGAGGAAGCCCCTGCCCATCTTTTTCCGGAGGAGCTGCGGGCCCAGCTGAGCGAGCTGGCGCTGCTGCAGGCGCTGTTTTCCCGCCTGATTCTGGATCAGGACCTGGCGGAAGGGCTGCGGCAGGAGATGGCTCTGGGGGAGGAGCAGGCGGCGCTGGAGCGGCAGAAGCAGGAAAATGTCATTGAGCAGGCAGCCCGATCCCGGGTGGCCCAGGCGCGGCGGGAAGAAACCGTCCTGCGACAGCGAGAAATCGCCCAGCGGGAGGAGCTCATCGCCCAGCGAGACGAGGAGATCGCCCGGCAGCAGGGAGAAATCGCGGATCGGGATCTAAGGATTGAAAAGGCGGATCAGGAGATTCAGTCCCTGGGGCAGGAGCTGACCGAGACTCGGGAGAGCTATGAAGCGGAGCTGAAGGAGACTCGGGAAGGGTACGAAACCCAGCTGAAGGACACCCAAGAGGGCTACGAGCAGCAGCTGATCGAGACGAAGAACAGCTATGAGACCCAGCTAACCGAGACTCGCGAAGGCTACGAAACCCAGCTGACCGACACCCGGAACAGCTATGAAACCCAGATCGCGGAAAACACCGCGGCGGCGGAGCGGCAGCTGGCGGAGACTCTCGCGGCAGGGGAGCAGGCCATGGCGGACGCCCAGGCTGCCATGCAGATGCAGATGGATGCGGCTGCGGCGGAATACGTCCGCCGGATGGAAGCCACCCAGGCCGAGGCTCAGCGGATGGAGCAGACCCTCCAGGACGCCCGGGAAGAAACCCGGCAGGCCCTCTCCAAGGTAGAGGAGGAGCGCCGGCTACGCCGGGACGATCTGGAGCACGCCAAGGAAGAGATGCTAGCTCTTCGGAAGAAGATGGGCGGGGAGACCGCCCAGGCCCGGGAGGAAACCAAAGCCGCCCGGAAGGAAATCGTGGAAGCCCAGGCCAAGAACAAGGCCTTGCAAAAATCCCTGTTGGAGGCCCAGCGGCAGCTGCGGGAGACCAAGGAAAAGAACGCCAGCTTGCAAAAGCAGCTGATCCAGGCCAGGGAATCCGCCCGCAAAGCCCGGGGAGAAGCGCCCCCCACCCGGAATGTGCGCCACGCGGTTCGCAAGCTCTGGAATGGGACGAAAGATTGACAAATCAACAATTTATGTTGACACGGGAAGAAAAAGTGATATAATTTCTTCACTTGCCGGATGACGAGGGACATGCCGCGTCTCCATGCCGCGAAAGAGAACGGGGGTCTTGGGCTGAAAGCCCCCGCCGCGGGATCTTCGCTGGAACCACCCATCCGACGGCAACGGTTCATGTCCGATATCGCATGGCAGAAATGAAGTGGTGTAAAGCAAGCGGGGTGGAACCGCGGATGCGTCATAAAAATGAGCATTCGTCCCAGCATAATTGGGGCGAGTGTTTTTTATTACGCGAAGCCCCGAAAAGAAGAAGGAGGGAACCAACATGAAAATCATTTACAACGACGGTCACGTGGCGGACTGTCCTCCCGAGCTGGAGCTGGATACCCTGCGGCATTCCGCGGCCCATATCATGGCTCAGGCCGTGAAACGGCTGTATCCCGACGCCCATTTCGCCTATGGCCCGGCCACGGAGAAGGGCTTCCATTATGACATCGACATGGGCGATGTAAAGCTGACGGACGAGGATCTGCCCGCTATTGAAAAGGAAATGCAGAAGATCGTGAAGGAAAACCTGCCCTTCAAGGTCTATCCCCTGCCCCGGGAAGAAGCGGTCAAGCTGATGCAGGATCGGGGAGAGAAGTACAAGGTGGAGCATATCGCCGACCTGCCGGAAGACGCGGTGATCACCTTCTATCAGCAAGGGGATTATATCGACATGTGCGTCGGCCCGCACCTGACCTATACTAAGGCCCTGAAGGCTTTCAAGCTTACGGCCTTGTCCGGCGCCTATTGGAAGAATGATCAGAAGAACAAGATGCTGACCCGGCTGAACGGCGTGGCCTTCCGCAACGCGGAGGAGCTGGCTGCCTACGAGAAGGAAGTGGAGGAGGCCAAGGCCCGGGATCATCGGCGCATCGGCAAGGATATGTCCCTCTTCATGCAGGATGACCTGATCGGCAAGGGCCTGCCCATGTTCCTCCCCAAGGGATATACCCTCTGGCAGCAGCTGGAAAACTATATCCGGGAAAAGGAGCGGGAGCTGGGCTATCAGCATGTGCTGACCCCCTGCGTCGGTACGGTGGATCTGTACAAGACTAGCGGCCACTGGGAGCACTACAAGGACAATATGTTCCCGGCCATGGAAGTCGAAGGGGAGACCTTCGTGCTGCGGCCCATGAACTGCCCCCACCATATGCGGATCTATGCCAACGCCCTCCATTCCTATCGGGATCTGCCCATCCGCATCGGCGAAATCGCCCATGACTTCCGCTTCGAGTCCAGCGGCACCCTGAAGGGCATCGAGCGGGGCCGGCATTTCTGCCAGAACGACGCCCACCTGTTCGTGACGCCGGAGCAGATCAAGGACGAGGTCAGCAGCGTGTGCGACCTGATCTTTGACACCTATAAGGATTTCAACATCACCAATTATCGCTGCGTCCTGAGCCTGCGGGATCCGGAGGACAAGGTGAAGTACCATCAGGACGACCAGATGTGGGAGACGGCGGAAAACGCCCTGCGGGAAGTGCTGACGGAGCTGGGTATCAACTTTACGGAGGAGATTGGCGAGGCTGCCTTCTACGGGCCGAAGCTGGACGTGAACGTGAAGCCGGCTGTGGGCGCGGAGTATACCCTCAGCACCTGCCAGCTGGACTTCTGCCTGCCGGCGAAGTTCGATCTGAAGTACGTGGATCGGGACGGCACGGAGAAGACCCCCGTGGTGCTGCATCGGGCCATCCTGGGCAGCCTGGACCGCTTCATGGCCTATATCATCGAGGAAACCAAGGGCATTTTCCCCACCTGGCTGGCGCCGGTGCAGGTGAAGGTGCTGCCGGTTTCCGACAAGAGCATGGATTATGCCGAGAAGGTGTATCGCCAGCTGCGGAAGGAAGGCGTCCGGGTGGAGCTGGATGACCGGAACGAGAAGATCGGTTACAAGATCCGCTATGCTCGTCAGGTGGATAAGGTGCCCTACATGATCATCCTGGGCGAGAAGGAAATCGCGGAGAACAACATCTCCGTCCGGGATCGGGCCACCGACCAAACCAACGTATACACCGTAGATGAATTCGCCAATAAAATCCGCCAGGATGTGGCAGAAAAGAAATAAGCATAACAAAAGCCGCCGAATGGCGGCTTTTGTTATGCTGGGGAAAGGGGCAGGGGGTAAAGGGGCTCCCGCCCGCTGGAAAGTAGAAAAACAGGCAGGAAATCCCATAACAAAAGGAGAAGTAGTAAAAGTTAATAACATTTTCCAGGAGGCAAGGATGGATCAGCTGGAATTGGAACTGCAGCGGGAAGCCCCCAAGCGCGGCGAAGAACTCCTCTCCCTCATCGAGGGCGAGCTCCCCGCGGAGACGAACCTCCGCATGGAGATCACCCTGGTGCTGCCCCGGGCCGGAGAAGAAAACCTCCGGGCCGGCTTGCGCATCGGCCAGGGAAAATGGTACGTGGTTAAGGATATTCCCCAATTCCTGGAAGCCTGGCGGGAAAAATCCCCCTTGAACTTCCAGAGCAAATTTGTCTACGAGCCCTCCTGGATGCACTTTTCAGAAACCAACGAAGCCATCCTGCAGCTGCTGGATCGGATGCTTTCCGCCAGCCAGTTAGGCAAATGGATGCCCAGCCAGGCGGAAGCCCGGCTGCTGCGCCTGCCGGATAACATCGCCGGGCAGCTGCTGCGCCTGCTGGAGAGCCTGCCGGTGCGGGTTATGGACCCGGAAGGGGAGATTCATTCCACCCGCGCCCTGGCGGAAAAGCCCATTCCCATGCAAGCGGAATGCCGCATGATGCCCCGGGGGCTTTCCATCACTCTGTCCCTGCCGGAAGAAATTCAGCCCCTGACCCAGGATTGCGCCTATGGCCTTTCCACCGAGGGGCCCCAGATCATTCCCGCCAACCAGCGGGCCCTGCTGCGGTTCCTGCTGAGACGCCGGCAGGAGGGCTTGGTGCGCCTGGATTACCCCCTGCAAGCCATGGATCAGGCCGTAGGGGAGGTGCTGCCCTATCTGAAAACCCGCTGCGCCGTGGAAATGAGCGAGGAGCTGCGGGAAATGCTGGTGCGCAAGCCCCTGGAATCCCGGGTGTATCTGGATCGGGATGGCCGCAGCGTGGTGGCCAAGGTGCTGTTTAAGTATGGCGACATGGAGCTGAACCCCTTCGCTCCCAGCGGGGTGAAGGTAGCCCTGGAGCGTGGTGAAAAGCTGCTGCTGCGAGACGCGGAGGGGGAGCACGCGGTGCTGGATATCCTGGCCAACGCCGGCTTCCGGGTCACGAAGGAGAATATCCGCCTGAGTCAGGAGGAGGCTCTGTTCCGCTTCCTGAACGAAGGCGTCAAGCGCCTGGGGGAGGTCAGCGAAATCTTCCTCAGCCGGGATTTCCGCCGCATGGAGAATCGGCGTCCCGCCCTGCGGGGCGGGCTGCGGATGGAAAGTGGCAGCTTGCTGATGAATCTGGAGATCGATGGCGCGCCTACGGACGAGATTTTAGGCATTATGGAGGCCCTGAGCCGCTCCCGGCAGTATTACCGCATGAAGGATGGCACCTTCCTGAATCTGGAATCCCTCCAGGGCTGGCAGGAGGGGGCGGAGGCCATCCGGGAGGCCGCGGAGCGGGACGGCGCGAAATGGGAAAAGGACGCCCTGTCCCTGCGGAGCTATCGGGCGGGCTATCTGGTCCGCATGCTGCAGGAGCTGGGCCTGCCAGTGGAGGCGGATGAATCCGCCCAGGAGGTGGCGGAGGAGATCAGCGGCCAGCGGGCCCCTGCCCCGGCGCCGGAGACGGGCATCCCCCTGCGGGATTATCAGCGGCGGGGATACGAATGGATGTATATGCTGGACCGGCTGCATATGGGCGGTGTGCTGGCGGACGACATGGGCCTGGGGAAGACCGTGCAGGTCATTGCCCTGCTGAAGGCCACCCGCCAGCCGGATCGTACCAGCCTGATCGTGGCCCCCACCAGCCTGGTGTATAACTGGCTCAGCGAGATCAAGCATTTCGCCCCGGATCTCAGCGCAGCGGTGGTGACCGGGGCCCTGGCCCAGCGGGAACGGATGTGGGCCCATTTGAAGGAGCATGGGGATGTGGACGTGGTCATCACCAGCTATCCCCTGATCCGGCGGGATCTGGAATATTTAGCGGAGATTCCCTTCCGCTTCGCCGTGCTGGACGAGGCCCAGAACATCAAGAACGCCAGCAGCCAGGTGGCCATCGCCGCCCGGAAAATCCAGGCGGACACCCGGCTGGCCCTGACGGGCACCCCCATGGAAAACGGGGTCGGGGAGCTGTGGAGCATCTTCGATTTCGTGCTGCCGGGGTACCTGCCGGGATACAATGCCTTCCTGCGGCGGTATCAGGACGGCATGAACAGCGAACAGCTGCGGAATCGGATTCGCCCCTTCCTGACTCGGCGGCTGAAGCAGGATGTGGCCTCGGAGCTGCCGGACAAGGTGGAAACCCGGCTGGTGGCTGCCATGACGGCGGAGCAGCGGAATGTCTACCGGGCTGCTATGGAGCGGCTGCGGCCCAAGGTGCAACAGGTCATGGAGGAGAAGGGCCCAGGCCGGGGGCATTTCGAGGTGCTCAGCGCCCTGACGGAGCTGCGGGAAATCTGCTGCGATCCGGGCCTGGTGCTGGAGGGCTACGATGGGGGCAGCGGCAAGGAAGAGATGCTGATGGAGCTGCTGCCCGGGCTCATCAAGGCGGGGCGGCGGGTGCTGATCTTCAGCCAGTTCACCTCCATGCTGAAAAAGCTGCGGCCCCATCTGGAGCGGGAGGGATACACAACCCTGTATCTGGACGGCGAAACCCCGGCAGGGGAGCGGCTGGAGATGACGGAGAAATTTAACGGCGGGGAAGGCCAAATCTTCCTCATCAGCTTGCGGGCCGGGGGCTCCGGCTTGAACCTGACGGGGGCGGACGTGGTGATTCACTATGACCCCTGGTGGAACCCCGCGGCGGAGGAGCAGGCTACGGACCGGGCCCACCGCATCGGCCAGACCAAGCAGGTGGACGTGATTCGCCTGGTCATGGGGGAAAGCATCGAGGAAAAGGTGGTGGAGCTGGGGGAAAGGAAGAAGGCCCTCTTCGACCGCCTCATCACCCCCGGGGAATCCGGCCTGGAAGCCCTCAGCGCCCAGGATATTCGAGGATTGTTTGACTGATCAGAAGAAAAGAAAATCTAAAGGGAATGCAGATTTGAACATATCAGTATTTTCTCAATCGTAACAACTTTGTGAAGCTTCTGTGACGAAACTTGCAACAAACTGCTATCTGTGGTAGAATACGCGCTGGTTTGAACGAATTTGTACGCGCTTTTGCGGCCGAAGGGAGGGGAGCGGATGGACACCAATACCGGCAACGGGATTCATGGGCGCAGGTCCGCTTCCCGGGCGACGAAGCTGCGCCGCAGAAGGCAGCGGCTGAATTTCCTGCTTTTGGCAGGGATGATCGCCGCCATCGCGCTGATCGTGCTGGTGACTCCGAAAGAACCCCTACAGCAGGCGGTGTATACCATCGCCTCCGAGGACGGCACGGTGGGGGACGGCGTCCGCCTGGTGACGCAATACGAGGGCCTGCGTATCAGCGAGGTCATGCCCTCGAATCGCAGCGCTGTGACGGACGAAAATGGCGAATATCCGGACTGGATTGAGATCTGGAACAGCTCCGACGCCGCCATGAACCTGAAGGGCCTGGGCCTCAGCGACCGCAGTGACAGCATTCGCTTCCTCTTTCCGGACATGACTTTGCCGGCGGACGGGCGGATGATTATCTTCGCCTCCAACAGCAATCAGGCGGATCCCGGCCTGCCCTTCCACGCGAAATTCAAGCTTTCCAGCGTCGGGGAAACGGTGTATCTCTACGACCCCAATGCTTATCTGATCGACAGCTGCAAATATCCCATCCTGGGCTCCGATGAGAGCTGGGCCCTGACGGCGGAGGGTTTCCAGGCGGTGGAATACTTCAGCCCCGGGTTTGAAAACTCTCCGGAGGGCCATCAGGCTTATCGGGAGAGCATCATGGTCTCCGGCGGCGCCTTGATCATCAACGAGGTGATGGCGGACCCGATGACGGGCCTGCGGGATGAGGACGACGAGCTCAGTGACTGGGTGGAGATTTATAACACCACGGCAAATGCTGTCAGCCTGGATAATTACGCCCTCAGCGATAATGAGAGCAAGCCCCTGAAGTGGCGCTTCCCCAAGGGCGCCAGCATCCCCGGGTATGGATACTACGTAGTGTTCTGCTCCGGGAAGGACAAGGTGGAGGCCGTCTCCGGCGTGCCCCACAGCAATTTCAGCATCTCCGCAGAGCGGGAAACCATCATCCTGGCGGACAGTCGGGGCCATGTGGTGGACCGGGTCATGATCGACAACCTGGCGGAGGATTGCAGCTATGGCCGCAACGACCAGGGGACCATGCAGGTTTTCCAGACGGCGACCCCCGGCCTGCCCAACAATCAAATCGGCTTCAATCAAATGGACAGCAACCTCCGGGCTATGAACCCCTCCGGGGTGTATATCAGCGAGGTGCTGGCCTCCAATGATTCTATTACGACCTATCCCTCCGGCGGCAACACGGACTGGATCGAGCTGTACAATTCCTCCTCCCAGAGCGTGGATCTTTCCGGATATGGGCTCAGCGATCGGCTGACCCGGGGGCGGAAATGGCAGTTTCCTCAAGGGACCATCATTGGCGCGGGGGAGTATAAAATCGTCCTGTGCGATGGCGCCCGGGGCTCTACCGACGTGGGGGTGCTGCGGGCCAGCTTCAAGCTGAACCGGACCGCAGGCGAAACCCTGGCCTTTACGGACCCGGAGGGGCGCGTTCTGGATAAGGTGATCCTGCCGGTGCAGCGGACCGATATTTCCTATGGCCGGACCTTGGGGATGTCGGGCTTTTTTTATTATGAGACTCCCACGCCCTTCCAGATGAACGGCCAGGGCTTCGCGGGATACGCGGAGGAGCCCAGCCTGACGGAGGCGCCGGGGACGTACTTCTCCACGGTGTATGCCCAGATCAATGTGCCTGAAGGAACCCAGGTGTATTACACCACCGATGGTTCCGACCCCACCACCGCCTCCACGCCCTATAACGGCGAGCGGCTGGAGCTGAACTTTACCACGGTGCTGCGGGCCCGGGCCTTCGCGGCGGATCCGAACCTGCAGCCCAGCGAGATCGTGACGGGGACGTATCTTATCAACGCCTATCACACCCTGCCCATCGTCTCCCTGGTCACCAATCCCGCCAATCTGTGGGATCCGGTGAACGGCATGCTGGCGGAGGGGAACATCCTGAAGGAAGCCCCCGGCAAGCTGCCCTTTAAGAATTCCACCTATCGGGCGGTGAAGGACAGCGGCGCTCGCTTCCCGGTGCATGTGGAGATGTACGACACCGACGGCACTCAGATTTTGAACCAGGGAGCCCAGTTCAGCCTCATGGGGGATTACAGCCTGGATATGCCCCAGAAGAGCATGAAATTCCGGGCCAAGAGCCTCTATGGCGCCAAGACCTTCGCCGCCGCCCTGTTCCCGGATCGGGAGTATACGGAGTATAAGAGCTTCGTCCTGCGAAACAGCGGAAATGACTCCATGTGGACCCGGCTGCAGGATGGTTTCGAGAGCCGGCTGCTGGATTATTACGGCGCCACCGTGATCCATCAGGCCTGGCGGCCCGTGGCGGTATACCTTAACGGTACCTACTGGGGCCATATGAACCTGCGGGAGCGGGTGGATAAGTTCTTCGTCGCCCAGCATGAGGGCTTGCCCTTCGACCAGGCGGACGATTTCGACATCCTGCAGGCCAGCGGCTCCACCAAGTATGGCAGCAACAAGGAATTCAAGGCCATGCTGAAAAAGATCAAGGCTGGCAATCCCGCCAAGAACGAGGAGGATCTGCAGTACATCCTGGATAACGTGGATGTGGATAACCTCTTCGAATATATGGCCCTGGAGATGTTCGTTGGCAATAGCGATATCGGTAACACCCGGTTCTATCGCCTGAAGGGCACGGACGGGAAGTGGAAATGGATCTGGTACGACGCGGACTACGGCCTGTTTATGTCCAACTTCGATAGCCCCAAGAGCTATACCAAGGAGAAGGGCATGGGCCAGCAGAACATCGACAACACCATCTTCCGAAAGCTGCTGTCCGTGCCGGAGTATAAGGACCAATTCCTGCGAAAGCTGGGGGATGTGTTCCAGACCCTGACCACCAAGACCATGCTGGAAATTCTGGAGCCCCTGGTGGAGCAAATCACCCCCGAGATGGAGCTGCATTGGGCTCGCTGGGGTGAGGAAAACGACCAGATGGTGCTGTCCGAAGTGCCCACCACCGTGGACGGCGCCTACAGATACTGGGAGAAGCGGGTGGAAAGATTGCGCAATGTCTGCCGCAAGCGCCCCACCTATCTCTGGGAAATGGTCCAGAACGCCTTTGACCTGACCAACGCGCAGATGGTGGAATATCTGGGAGAAAAGCCCGATATGCCCCCAGACGCGGTATAAAAGGAGGACAAAACCATGGAAACCGCCACCACAAGCATCAAAAACGTCCTGAAGAGCGACGCTGGCCTCAGCGAATACTTCACCAACCAGTTCATCAGCCTCACCCCCTGGAAAATCCTCATCGGCCTGCTGATGGGCTGCGTCGTCGGCCTTATCATCGCCTTCGTCTACAAGCGCTGCTACCGCGGCGTGCTCTACAGTCCGTCCTTCGCTATGACGCTGATGATGCTGACCCTCATCACCACCCCGGTGGTCATGTGCATCAAGAGCAACATCTCCCTCAGCATGGGCATGGTGGGCGCCCTGAGCATCGTCCGTTTCCGTACGGCCGTGAAAGACCCCATGGACACCGCCTATATGTTCTGGGCCTTGACCATGGGCATCCTGCTGGGGGCGGAGATGTACGTCCATGCCCTGATGGTGGTGCTGGTCATCAGCGCCATCCTCTTCGCCATGTCCTTCTTCCATTTCAGCAAGAGCAATGCCTATCTGCTGGTGGTGCATTATGACGACTATGCCGAGCAGGATATCACCCAGCTGCTGCGCCGCACAGTGAAGCAGCGGAAGCTGCGATCCAAGACCGTGACACGCTCCGGCGCAGAGATGACCGTGGAAGTTCGCCTGGACAGCAAGCAGGATCTGGTGGCCGCGGTGCTGAACCTGGAAGGCGTCCATGACGCGACCCTGGTGGCCTGCCAGACGGAAGCGGGGGCGTAAACCGGTGGCCATGAACACATTGCCCCTGCGGCACGAGCTGAAGTACTTTATCAACGAGGAGCAGTATTATGTGCTCTCCGGGATATTGGACCGGGTGCTGAACAGGGACCCGAATGGGGATGAGTACAACGAGTACCACATCCGCAGCCTGTATTTCGACACGGTGTATAACTCCGCCCTGTTCGACAAGCTGGATGGCAACCCCAACCGGGATAAATTTCGGATTCGGATCTATAACTTCAGCGACCGGGTCATTAAGCTGGAATGCAAAACCAAGGTGGGCAGCCTCATCTCCAAGCGCAGCCAGACCATTCCCCGGCTCCTCTGCGAGCAGCTTATGGCTGGTGATCCGGCTGGCCTGGAAACAACCCGCAGCGGTCTGCTGAACGACATGTATCGGGAAATGACGGTGAATCTGCTGCGCCCCGCTGTGCTGGTGGACTACGTCCGCGAAGCTTATCTCCATCCGGCGGAGGAGGTGCGCATCACCTTCGACAAACAATTACGGACTGGCCTGTGGAGCAAGGATCTGTTCAATCCCCAGGTGCCCACCATCCCGCCCTTTGATGAGAACTGGATGATCCTGGAAGTGAAGTTTAACCAGTTCCTGCCCCCCTATATCCGCGACATCCTGAACACCTACTGCGCCGGAGCCATGCAAAGCGCCATCAGCAAATACACCTGGTGTCGCCGTTTCGAAGAACTGGAAGCGTAACCCCGCTTCCAGTTTTTAAAAAGGAGCTCATGATGAAGAAGAAAACATTATGCTTAGTGATTATATTTATCTTATTATCCGTGGTTGGTATTGCCGTAGGGGCGGAGGCCCGCGACCTCACCTCCCTTTGCACCTTCGACTCCAACGGCAAAAGCAAAAACCCCGCCGAAATGCTGGACAACGATGTCAGCACCTACTTCCCCCTGAAGGAAAAGAAAGCCATCCTCGCCATCTCCTGCCCAGAACCCATCGGCGGCGTCTACATCATGGCCTTCGACAAATACGGCAAAGACCATAATTACGACTTGCAAATCCCCGATGGCGAAGATTGGAAAACCATCGACCAAGGCGGCCAGTACCTGGTCCACTACCATGAACTTCCCGATCCAGCCACCGAGCTTCGCCTGGTCATGACCGGCCAGGAGCGCCTGCGCATCGCGGAAATCCGCGTCTTTGGCCCTGGCGAACCGCCGCCGGAAGTCCAACGTTGGCAAACCCTGGAAAAATGCGACATCATGCTGCTCTCCGCTCATCCGGATGATGAAATCCTCTGGTTCGCGGGCTTGATGCCCACCTATGGCGGAGACCGGGGCTACCGCATCCAGGTTGCTGTTCTGGCGCCTACCGGCGGCATGCGGAAGCTGGAGCTGCTGGGAGCCATCTGGCACTGCGGTGTCAAGTATTATCCCGAAATGCTGGGCTTCATTGACAAAAACGGAAAGAATCCAGAAAAACAATACTCCCTCTGGAAGGGCAAAAACCGAGTGCTGAGCCGAGTCACGGAAGTCGTGCGGAAGCATCAGCCAGAGGTTATTGTTACCCATGGGGAAAAGGGTGAATATGGCCATGGCGCCCATAAAACCGCCGCAGACGCCGCGAAGAACGTGGTAAAGCTCTCCGGCAATGCCAAGAAATATCCCGATTCCGCGAAGAAGTACGGTACCTGGGAAGTAAAGAAGCTCTATCTCCACGAATATGAAAAGAACCCCATCCTCCTGAACTGGAACGAGCCCCTGGCCGCCTTCGATGGCAAAACGGGATACGAGGTAGCCACCGAAGCCTTTGAATTCCACGCCAGCCAAATCAAAAGGGATTGGCATTTCGAGGTTCACGGCAATCACGATAACGCCGAATTCGGCCTCTATTACACCACCGTGGGCCAGGATACAGGAATTGGAGATTTGATGGAGAATATTACTATCATAAAGGAATAACCTGTAATGGATAGTACAGAAGAAAGGGCTGTGGGGCGGAGCCCCACCACTAACTAATCCCCTTTCCCTCGCGCACGGGGTTTTTCGCTCCATTAGGGAACTGTCCAGTGGACAGTTCGGAGCGAAAAACGGGCGGAAGCCCTGGGCGTAAAAGGGGGTAGGGGGTAAAAGGGGCCTTTATAGCTGGATTGAGAACAACTATGAAAAATTAGACGGAGGACAGAGAATGGACCAACTAATCTCCAAATGGCACCGAGAGCTGGAGCTCTTCAGCGGCATTAAACCCTTGCTGATCCTGGAAGGCAACGTCCTGGATCAGTACCGTTACCCCGTGGCGGGTAGCCTGCAGCAGGATGAAATCGTCCCCCTGAGCCGTTATCTCTACACCTATTTCAAGGACGAGGGCTATGACCAGATTGTCTTCTACAGCAATCTGGTAGGCTTCGTCAGCCCCTATGATCCCACCATGCTCTCCCGCTATGCTTCTCTCTCCGGCGCGGAGATTTCCCAAGGAGCCATCCAGGCGGAATTCAAGGGCAACGACGCCAACACCGCCCCCAACGTGATTCGCCGGGCAATGGGCCAGCAGCAGGCGGCCACTGTCACCGTGCTGGAGATGGCCAGCCATTATATCACGACCCCCGAGCGCATGGATCAGCAGGATGTGAATAGCTTCAACATCCTGCTCCAGAGTGCCCTCAGCAGCGCCTGGGTGAAAACCCCGAACGGCAAAAAGCAGAATCTGCTGGTGATCCTGGTCAATAAGTTGAATGACCTGCCCACCTGGTTCTATCTCAACAACCCTGTCTGCAAGATCCTGACCTTGGACGCCCCCAGCCGGGAGGAGCGGAAGCGTATGCTGGAGGGAGAGAACCTGGCCGGCTTCTTCTCCGGCACGGTCTATCGCCGGGATATGCCCTATTATCGGGAGCACCCGGAGGAGCTGGAACGTATCCGGGAGCGCTTCGTGGGTCTGACGGAGGGCCTCACCTTTACCGAGCTGGAGGAGATGCGCCGCCTCAGCAAGCAGGAGGAGACTCCGATCCGGGATCTGTGCACCGTGGTGGATCTCTATAAATACGGCATCAAGGAGAACCCCTGGAGCACCCTTAGCGTGAAAAGCCTGAAAACCGCTAAGCAGGATTTTGAAAAGCGGATCAAGGGCCAGGACGCCGCCCTGGAGCGGACCCTGGACGTGGTGAAGCGGGCGGTCACCGGCATGAACGGCGTCAATTCCTCCTCCACCGGTAAGCCTAAGGGCGTCCTGTTCTATGCCGGACCCACGGGAACGGGCAAAACGGAAACCGCCAAAGCCCTGGCGGAAAAGCTGTTCGGCGACGAAAGCGCCTGCGTCCGCTTCGACATGAGCGAATATGGCCAGAGCCATTCGGACCAGAAGCTGATGGGCGCCCCTCCCGGATATGTGGGCTATGAGGCCGGCGGCCAGCTGACCAACGCCGTGAAGGAGAACCCCTTCTGCATTCTGCTGTTCGACGAAATCGAGAAGGCCCATTCCTCCATTCTGGATAAATTCCTGCAGATTCTGGAGGATGGCCGCATGACGGATGGCCAGGGCAAGACGGTCTATTTCTCCGAAACCATCATCATCTTTACCAGCAACCTGGGCATCTACGTCAAGGACGCCTTTGGCAACCGCCAGCCCAATGTCACCATGGACATGGAGTACAGCGAGGTTCGCACTCGGGTTCGTTCCGCCATTGAGGATTATTTCAAGCTGGAGCTGGGTCGCCCGGAGATCCTAAACCGCATTGGCGAGAACATCGTTGTCTTCGATTATATCCGCAAGGATGCCGCCAAGCTGATCCTGAAGAGCCAGGTGAATAAGATCATCAACAACCTGCGGGAGCAGAAGAACATCAGCATCCGCATTGAGGATTTTGCTTATCAGAGCCTGGAGGACGCCGCTACCTTCGATCTCAGCAACGGTGGACGGGGCATCGGTAATCAGGTGGAGAGCCTGCTGGTGAACCCCTTGAGCCGGTGGATGTTCGATAACAGCGTGATTCAGGACGCGAATCTGGTCATCGAGGGCTTCGACACGGCCGCGAACCCGCCAGCCCTCCGGTGCCGCGTAGAGGAGGCAGAGGCATGAGCGAAGAGAATAAGAGCCCGACCAATATCAACAATGCCCAGGAGGAATGGCTGCGCCGCTTGAAGGCCATCGGGGTGGATCTGTGGGGCAACGGCCCTTCTCAGCAGGCCCGGGAGGAGGCGGAGCAAGCGGTGGAGAAAGATTTTGCCGCGGAAGCTGCAACTGCCCAGCCCACAGTCCCTGCGGCAACGGGCAAGAAGCCGGAAGCTCCGCAGCCTGTGACCGCGAAGCGCCCGAAGCTGACCATCGAGAACCTGTGGATTACGGCGGATGAAACCGTGGATTGGACGGAGGCCCTCCTGCGGGAGACGGCCCGGGATGGGCTCACCAGCCCCAAGTTGTGGAGCTTCTATCACCGCATGGCCCCGAAGGTATTGGCGGGGGATACCGGCGCCTATGCGGAGGTGCTGACCACCATCAATCCCCTGGGAGACCTGACGGAATATGTGTCCGGCATGGTGCTGCGTACTCCTGGGCCGGATCAGCTGGAGTGCATCTTTGAGTGCCAGCCGGATGATCTGGAAAAGTATGGGCGGGACTATCTGGGAGCCCTCAGCCTGCGCACTGCCCGGGATCTGCTGGCCATTCTGCCCGTGTCCGAGGTAAAGATCACCGGCAACCTGGAGAAGGAGCAAAAGGTCAAAGTCACCTTTCACCGGCATCAGCTGCTGAAGAAGAAGATGGCTTTCCTCAACCCCGCCGATTTCCTGGAAGCCTGCGGCGGAGAAATCAATGAAGATTAAGAAACTCCCGGGGTGCGAGCGTAGCGATTAACCACGGTGACGATTGTTTCGACTAAGTAATGGCATACCATTCGACGTGTCGCTGAATTGTTCCGCCCAAGAGATTGAAATTTTCGTGAAGAAAATGTCAAAAAGGGGTTGACGGGAACCATAAAATCCATTATACTATGACCATTCACCTGGGGTTCGCGACAGTCCTTCGGTTTTCCCCACATTTCGAAAAATGGAGCCCGGGTCCAAGATTCGCAATGTCACGCCCCCGTCCTGGACGTCAGGGGACGGCAGAAGCGATCGGCAGGGCGCCAGCCTGCTTCACATAGCGGGTGAAAAAACGGGGACATCGGCTCCCTGGGCCTAAAAACTTCCTGAAAGGGAAGTTTTTTTGTGAGAAAAGGGAAGGGCAGAGCGGCATCCCCTGGAGCAATTTGTTAACAAAATGTTTCATTTACATTTCTAAAATAAGATGATATAATGACATATCTGGAAGAAGGAGGGCCGAACCATGACTTTGCCTGACCTGTCGAAGGTAACCGCGATCCTGCCGGATCTGGCGGATTATATTGTTTATGGCGCGATCGTCATTGTGACGTTGATTGGACTGTTTAAATGCCTGATGCCCCTATGGAACACCTCCGCGGCGCTGCGGCGGGCGATTCGTCGGCTGCAGGACCATGTGGGGGATCCCGGCAAACCAGTTTGGCAGGAGGCCGGCTTCATGGGGAGGCGGCTGAAGGGCTCCTGGCTGCGCTTTTTGCAGAACGCGGAGCAGCTGGATCGCCGGGGTCTGCCCACCAATGTGGAGGACTACATCAACGACGACACGGTAACCCACTCCCACGGCAACGCCACCCTGGCGGAGCTGATTCCCAATCTGCTGACCTCCTTGGGTATTTTGGGTACCTTCATGGGCCTGAGCCGGGGCTTGTCGAGCCTGAACTTCGCCGACGCCAGTCAGCTGATTTCCGGCATCCCAAACCTGCTGAGCGGCATGCGTTTTGCCTTTGGCACCTCCGTGGCGGGTATCTCCTGCAGCCTGGTGTTCAATATGCTGAATCGCATCTCCCAGGGCTCCAGCTATCGGGCCATTGATGATTTTGTTTCCTCCTTTACCCAACTGGCCATGAGCCGGCCCCTGGACAACGATGTGCAGCTGATTTGCCAGAACCAGGACCGGAACCACATGCTGCAGGGGATCAATGATACCTTGGCAGAGCGGATGGCGGAGAATGTGGGCCTGGCCATTACCCGGGCGATGGAGCCGGTGGCGGGCAGCATGGATCGGTTTATCGTCGGGGCGACCCGAAACCAGATCGAGGGCGTGCACCGGATCGTGAGCCGCTTCCTGGAGGAGATGGAGCAATCCCTGGGCGGGCAGATTCAGCACCTGGGAGATACCCTGGACGCGGTTTCCTCCAATCAGATTTTGGCGGCGCGGCAGGCGGAAAGCACCCTGCGGTCCGCGGACAGCATCGTCCGGGACGCGGAAAGCCTACGGAAGCTGACGGACCAGGTGCTGGTCCGGTTTGACGGGTATGTGGCGGAATTGAAGGAGACCCGGAGCCGGGACGAAGACTTCGAGAAAAAATCCGGGGAACTGCTGATGCAGATGAGCAAGCAGAACCAGGAATTGGCAAAGCTGATGGACAGCCTTTCTCAGCGGGTGGACGAAATTCCGGACGCGGAAGCCAGAGAAGCCACCAATGTAACCCTGGCACAGATCTGGGGGATTACCAACGCGCTGAACGAAAGCGTGCAATCCATCGACAAGACCCTGACCGCCCTTTCGGAGGAGGTCTGAGCCCATGGCAAGACAATCTATTCATAACCGGCGGGCGGGGCGGGGATCCACGGGAGGTGGCGCCTCCTGGATCTCCTATTCCGACATGATGGCGGCGCTGCTGCTGATCTTCGTGCTGATATTGACCTACAGCCTGTATCAATACTTCACCATGCTGGAGACCAAGACGGCGGAGCTGGAGGAGCAGCAGACGCTGCTGCTGGCCCAGCAGGTGTTGCTAAACAGCAAGGAAGAGGAGCTCAGCAGCCTGCAGATTTCCCTGGACACAAAGCAGCAGGAGCTGGACGAAGCCAATGCCCAGCTGCTGACCCGGGAACAGCTGCTGGCCCTGCTGCAGCAGCAATTGGAGGACAAGGAAAACGAGCTGACCCTGGCCACGGCGAAATTGGAGGAACAGCAGATTGCCTTGGCTACTCAGGCCCGGCGGCTGGACGACCTGGTGGGCGTGCGGACGAACATCATTCGGGATCTTTCCTCCTCCCTGACGGCGGCGGACCTGAAGGCAAAGGTGGACGCCAATGGCTCCATCGTGCTGGACAGCGCGGTCTTCTTTGAAACGGCACGGTCCGAGATCAAGGAGGAAGGCAAGGCGCTGCTGGATCGGTTCATTCCGGTGTATCTGGATGTGCTGCTGAGCGACGAATACGCGGATTTCCTAGGGGAAATCATCATCGAGGGGCACACGGATTCCACTGGTACCTATGACAACAACTTGAAGCTGAGCCAGGAGCGGGCCCTGCAGGTGGCGCTGTATGTGCTGAATATGCCGGGGCTCACCCGTCAGCAGAAGACGCTGCTGCAGCAGATTTTGACCGCGACGGGGAAATCCTGGGCGGATCTGATCTATGACGAAAACGGCGTCGAGGATGCGGAGGCCTCCCGGCGGGTGGAGTTTAAGTTCTCCCTGCGGGATGCGGATATGATTGAGGAAATGCAGCGTATTTTGCTGGAGAACGAGCTGGATTTGGAGGAATAAGGAAAGAGAGATGCGACCAGTCGCAATTATACTGCTGATCATCTGCTTAGGGATGATCGGCTTCACCGGGTTCCTGTATTTCAACGCCAATGTGGTCATTACGGATATCGACTGCATCGCGGTGGACGCGGGGGACCAGGCGGAGTATTTCCAAGGCCTAAAGGACCAGATCGAGGCGGGAACCTTCGTGGGGACGCCCTTTAACACCGCGGAGGTGGGGAAGGCGGAGGAGTACCAGTTCTATTCCTACACGGTGCATGTAGCGAACGACACCTTCATTAAGGCGGAGGTGGCGGAGGTGCAGGTGACCCCCATGAACGGGGATGTGCTGCAATTAGCGGAAGAAAACGCCCGGACGATTCCTGCTCGAGGGAAGGGGACCATCCAGGCTACCATCCTGACCAAGAAGGAAATGCACAATGTACGGGAGCTGATGGTGACCTATTATCTATGGGGATTACCCTTCTCTGCCAGGGTGACATACAGCGAATAAGCTTGAAAGCGCTCCGCGCAGTATGAGTACCGTAAAAGGTGGATCAGCGGGGGAGAGAAAGGCTTTTAAGATGAATTAATATTAAGCAGCGCTTACTTCAATGAAAAGGAATGACTCCGTGTTTCAAACTGATATCTCCCATCGAAGCGCCAGAGGAGGAAAGCAAAAATGGTAGAAGAAATACGTCTGGGGGATGTGGTCTCCACCCGGAAGCCTCACCCCTGCGGTGGAAATGAATGGACAGTGACCCGAACGGGGGCCGATATCAAAATCAAATGCAACACCTGCGGCCACGTGGTGATGCTGGATCGGGAAAAGTTCCTTCGCCGTCGGAAGGCCGTGATTTCACAGGGGCCGGACCCGATGACTCCCGTTAGTTAAAAACAACAAATATCAAAACGGAAATTTTGTACCCAGAAAAAACATTTTTTGCTTTTCTTTTGGCAAGGATTATGATATCATGTCTCTTGGCATATGAAATTAATTTCGACGGGGCCCGTTTCTGCGGGGGTCATCGGAATGAAAATTGAAAAAACAGGAGGAACATGACCATGGCTGAATTTACAACGACCAACATTCGGAACATTGCCCTCATGGGGCATGGCAGCGAGGGCAAAACCACGCTGACGGAGGCGATGCTCTTCGCTGCCGGAGTGACGGACCGCCAGGGCAAAGTGGAAGACGGAACCACCGTTTCCGACTTTGATCCCGAGGAGAAAAAGCGCGGTTTTTCCATCAGCGCCAGCTACGCTCCCATTCCCTGGGCGGGAAAAGTGATCAACACCATCGACGTTCCTGGATATTTTGACTTTGCAGGCGAGCTGATGGGCCCCCTGCGCGTGGTGGAGACTGCGGTCATCGTGATCGGTGGCGTCAATGGCCTCAGCGTTGGCGCGGAGAAAGCTTGGGACTATGCGGGAGAGCATAAGCTGGGTCGGATGTTCGTGGTCAATCAGATGGACCGGGAGCATGCCAATTTCGAAAAGATCGTGGCTCAGCTGCGGGAAAAGTATGGCAGCAGCGTGGTTCCGATCTTGCTGCCCCTGGGCGATGGTGCCAGCTTCCGCGGCGTGGTGAACCTGCTGGAGCGGAAGGCCTATGAAGGCGCTTACAAGAAGAGCCTGGAAGTACCGATCCCTGCCGAGCTGGAAGGCGAAATCAACGAAGCCTTCGAATATCTGACCGAGCAGGCAGCCGCCGCAGATGACGAACTGATGATGAAATACCTGGAAGGCGAAGAGCTGACTCATGACGAAATCATGGAAGGCTTCCGCAAGGGGATGAAGGACGGCTCCATCGTCCCCGTGGTGGCCTGCAGCGCCCTGACCGGCGTGGGCATCGCCCGGACCATGGACCTGATGGCGAAGTACCTGCCTTCCCCCGCCCATGAAGGGCTCCACCAGGTGGGCAAGAACCCGAAGACGGACGAAGAGATCACCCGCGAAAGCAAGGACGACGAGCCCTTCAGCGCCCTGGTGTTCAAGACCATCGCTGACCCCTTCGTTGGCAAGCTGAGCCTCTTCCGCGTCTTCAGCGGAACCATCTCCGGTTCCACCACTCTGTACAACGCCAACAAGGAAAAGACTGAGAAGGCTGGCGGCCTGTTCAGCCTGCGGGGCAACAAGCAGACCAACGTGAACCTGCTGCACGCCGGCGACCTGGGCGCCCTGGCCAAGCTGCAGTTCACCTCCACGGGCGACACCCTGTGCGACCCCAACAATCCCATCATCTATCCTGAAATCAAATTCCCGGAACCCTGCTTCACCAAGGCTGTCTACGCTGCCAAGCAGGGCGAAGAAGACAAGGTGTTCAGCGGCCTGAACCGTCTGGCGGAAGAAGATCCCTCCATCCGCATCGCCAAGAACGTGGAAACCACCGAGACCGAGCTGTCCGGCGCGGGTGAGATGCATCTGGACGTGATCAAGAACAAGCTGGCCTCCAAGTTTGGCGCCAACGCCGTGCTGCAGGATCCCAAGATCCCCTATCGTGAAACCATCCGGAAGACTGTGAAGGTCCAGGGCCGCCACAAGAAGCAGACCGGTGGACACGGCCAGTTCGGTGACGTGTGGATCGAGTTCAGCCCCATCACGGACGGCGAGACCGATTTCGAATTTGTGGACGCCGTCGTGGGCGGCGTGGTTCCGCGGAACTTTATCCCCAGCGTAGAAAAGGGATTGCGGGAAAACCTGGTGAAGGGCGTGCTGGCCGGATATCCCATGGTGCATATCCGGGCGAAGCTGTACGACGGATCCTACCACCCGGTAGACTCCTCTGAGATGGCCTTCAAGACCGCAGCCCGCATCGCTTACAAGAAGGGCTGTATGGATGCCAGCCCCGTGCTGCTGGAGCCCATCATGCACGTGGACGTGCTGGTGCCCAATGAATACATGGGCGACATCATGGGCGACATGAACAAGCGCCGCGGCCGCATCATGGGCATGAATCAGCAGGGCAACATGCAGCTGCTGGAAGCGGAAGCGCCTCTGGCGGAAATGTTCAAGTACGCCACCGACCTGCGGTCCATGACCCAGGCCAGAGGCTCCTTCTCCATGAAGTTTGAACGGTACGAGGAAGTGCCGGCCAACGAAGCCCAGAAGATCATCGCCAACGCGAAGATCGAGGACGACGACGAGGAGTAATTATTCCCCTTCGATTCCTTTCCCCCTCCGATGTGGAGGGGGATTTTTATGTGAGTGGGTTGTTTTCTCGTTGCCCCACCTTGGGTTCTGTGATAGGATATAAAGCGAGCTCAAGGGAAACGAATTGGCTTATCCATTGAGCTGTGACCAATGAGAAGGAGTTTTGCTGCCCTATGCTGCGATTGTCGAATTTCCCCGTTCCCCTGGATTACACGGAGGATTCCCTGCGAAAACTGGTGATAAAAAAGCTGGGAATCTCAGAGGATCAGCTGCTTTCCCTGAAGCTGTATCGCCGGAGCGTGGATGCTCGGGACAAGGGGGATGTACACTTTGTACTGAGCCTGGATTTGCAGGTAAAGAATGAAGGTACCCTTTTGAAGCGGCATAAGCAGCTAACCCAGGTACATCATCAGGCTCTTCCGCCGCTGCCGAAGCCACGGTTTACCCATCCGCCGCTGGTGGTAGGTGCTGGTCCGGCGGGACTCTTTTGCGCGCTGACCCTGGCGAGAGCAGGCGCAAACCCAATTCTGATTGAGCGTGGAAAATCGGTAGAGGATCGGACGCAGGACGTAACGCGGATGACGGAGAAAGGTCTCCTGGATGAAGAATCCAATGTACAGTTCGGGGAGGGCGGCGCAGGAGCTTTTTCGGATGGCAAGCTTACCTGCGGGGTAAAGTCTCCTTATCTGCGGGAGGTACTGGAAACCTTCGTGACCCATGGCGCGCCGGAGAATATCTTAATTGATCCCAAACCTCATATCGGTACTGACCGGTTGAAGCCGGTAGTGGCTTCGATTCGAAATGAGATTATTCAGCTGGGCGGAACCGTGCTGTTCGAAACCCGACTGGAGCGGTTGATCCTGCGGGCTGGAAATGTGGTCGGAGTGGAAGTCTCCTGTCGGGGGCAGAAGCGGGAAATCGAGACGGAGCAGGTATTGCTGGCCATCGGGCATTCCGCCCGGGATACAGTGCAGCGGCTCTTTGAAGACGGCGTTCGCATGGAGCAGAAGCCCTTTGCCATGGGCGTCCGGATTGAGCATCCGCGAAAGATGATTGACCAGAGCCAATATGGCGCCTTCGCGGGCCATCCCCGGCTGGGGGCTGCCAGCTATAAGCTGACCTGCCATACCCAGGATGGCCGAGGTGTATACACCTTTTGCATGTGTCCAGGCGGCCATGTTATTGCAGCTGCCTCTCAACCGGAGGGCGTAGTGGTCAATGGCATGAGCTATCATGCCCGGGACGCGGAAAACAGCAATGCGGCGCTGCTGGTGGGCGTACGGACGGAGGATTTTGGAGATGACCATCCTCTGGCGGGATTCATCCTGCAGCGGAAGATTGAGCGGGCAGCGTATCGAGCGGCAAATCTCTCCCAGGATCATTCCTTTTTTGCGCCTGCTCAGCGAGTAGAGGATTTCCTACAGGGGACGGAAACCAATAGATGGGGAGATGTGCATCCATCTTATCGACCGGGAGTTACGATGGCTGATTTGCGAGCTGTGCTTCCGGAGTTTATGATTCATAATTTAAAAATCGCCCTGCCGGTGCTGGAACGTCAGCTCCATGGCTTTGCTCTGCCAGATGCAGTGTTGACAGCGCCCGAAACCAGGTCATCCTCCCCGGTGAGGTTGCCCAGAGATGGTACAGGCCAGGCTGAGGGAATCAGCGGCCTATATCCCGTAGGAGAAGGGGCAGGATATGCCGGGGGCATTGTGTCTGCTGCCCTGGATGGCATCAGCGCCGCGCGAAAAGTGTTGGAGTCCGTCGCAGATTAAATATCCTCCCAAGGGGAGGATCAGATCATTGCTTTTCTTTTAGAGGAACGCTGATGAAAGCTCCCCCGGATCACGGGGGAGCGAGAAAACTCTTGTAAATCAACGAAGTAAGCAAAATGCCTTTACGCTGATTTTGGATAAATCAGCGTTTCCTTAGTAGATTGATAGGAAGGGAGCGGGAGCCGTTTCCATGGATACCAGACCAATTGGCGTGTTCGACAGCGGCGTAGGCGGCATTGGTACCTTAGCCGCCTTGACGAAAGAATTGCCCAACGAACATTTTCTGTACTTTGGGGATACCTTGCACTCTCCCTATGGTACCAAAACCACTGAAGAGGTGCAGCTGCTGGTGCGTGATGTGGTTGCTCATATGGAGCAAAGCCAGATCAAGGCCCTGGTCATCGCCTGCAACACCGCCACCGGCGCGGCAGCGGCTATGCTGCGGGCGGAGAAAACATATCCCGTCATCGGCATGGAGCCCGCATTAAAGCCCGCCGAAGAACACTGGCAGGGGGGTCGTATTCTGGTAATGGCTACCCCTCTAACCCTGCGTCAGGAAAAATTCTTCTCTCTCATGGAGCGCTTCGGGGCCCATGCAGTTCCCTTGCCCTGCCCCGGATTGATGGAGCTGGTAGAACAGGAAGACGACATCGGCGCTCAAAAGTATCTGGAGGATCTCTTCAGCGGATGGCAGCTGGATAAAGTCGATGCCGTCGTTCTGGGGTGCACCCATTATGTGTTTCTGAAGCCCATGATCCGCCAAATGCTGCCGGAAAGAATTCTGATTACCGATGGCAACGCTGGAACCGCCCGCCAGCTTAAAAGAGTGCTCACCGACAAGGAGCTCCTCAGCGATAGCCTCACTGGCTACGTTGAAATGGAAACCAGCGGTGACCCGGATATTGTCTTACCGGTTATGCACAAGCTGTTTGTCAAAGGCCTGGAGATTGAATGAAACAATAAAGCGAATCGCGTGGGAATTTGCACTTTCCTCTGTTCTTTGATATAATCAGCCGATACGACTTTTCAGGCGGGAAAAGGGTTTCCGCAGGGAGAGAGGTCGTGATCTGAAATTGGCAGGAAGGGCCGGTGACTTATTGTGCGGAAACGGTTACTCTGGATGCTGTGCGTGCTGTTGACAGTTTGCTGCGGCGCAGCGCTGGCGGCTACCGATACGACAGAATATACATTGGATTCCATCTACGCGAAGGTGACGCTGTCCGACAGTTATGTTGTGCTCCTGCCGGGCAGTATCGGTCAGCACCCGGAAATTCTGACCGCCCGGAACACCACGGAGGAGGCCTTCGAGGCGGACTGGGCGGCCCGGGGCGTGCTGATGCAGGCCTGGGTACCGGATCTGGACGCCTGTTTGGAAATTCGGGCGGCCCAGGATGAGGAGGCGGAAACCTACTTCGACATCAGCGCCCAGACGACGCAGATGCGGACGAATTATCGCGCCGCCCACACGAAGGGCACCAAGTACAAGGACATGGGATACACCATTCAGGCCACGGAATGGTACAAGAGCAGCGCGGACGTCCGCTTCCTGCAGATTAAATACAAGCGGGATGTGAACGGGCTTGTCACTCGGGGATACGCCGACAAGACGGTAAAGAACGGATGGACCATCGTGCTGGACTACCAGGTGTATGGCCGGGCGGTGCGGGACAAGGATTTGAACAGCCTGAAGAAGGTAGCGCGAACATTGACCTTCACCGAGAGCCAGCCCCTGCCCCAGACCACGAAGGGTACCCTGACCTTCACTGCCACCCCACCCACAGAGACCAACGTCAGTTCGTTTACAGTGGAAGGGACCACGACCCCTGGCGCCCAGGTGATTGGTACGCTGATGCGCTATGCCAATCCTACCCCGAAGCAATTTAAAGTAGACGCCAACAGCAAGACAGGGAAATTTAAGCTGACCATCAAGATGGACAGCGAAGGGGTTTGGCTGCTGACCATGACGGTGGACTTGAACGGCAATACCATTGCGGAGCACGTTTTTGAGCCCACCACCTATCAGAGCACCATGCTGCCCCTGACACTGGATACCCCCGTGCCGGATCAATTCGAAAGCGACGAATTCGTACTCTCCGGAAAGACCACCAAGGGTGTTTCCATCCAGTGCATCGTTACCGGCGGCGCCAAGACCTATGACAAGACGGTCCGGACCAACAACTCTGGCAAGTTCAGCTTCAAGATTCCGACGGACACCCAGAGCGAATATAGCATCACCCTGGTGATGCAGAAAAAGAATTACGATACCAAGCGGTATAGCTGGACAGCGAACCGGACCTTGACGGAGCGGGACATCCAGAACCAATACAAGTCGGAGGCAGTGAAGCCCGCTTATACCACTCTGACCCGGAAGCTGGAAGCATACACCGGGCGCATCATGGGATACAAGGTATATATCACGGACATCCAGCAGGTGGGGGAGGAATACATCATCTCCGCCGCCATGACCAAGACGAAGAAAGGGACGCTGAAGGATATTATCGTCATCACCACTGGCGAGGAGCCAGCCTTCGTGGTCGGCAGCGAGCAGACCTTCTATGGCCGGCTGGAAGGGGCTTACGAGGTTCAGAGCGAGGAGGATACGGAGAAATATCCCAGCTTTGAACTGCTATTCTGGGAATAACGCGGTTATCAATCACACATGGAAATAGAAGGAGAGCAAATCAAATGGAAAAGCTTCGGGCAGGCATTATCGGCGCAACGGGCATGGTGGGCCAGCGGTTCATCAGCCTGCTGGCGAATCATCCCTGGTTCCAGGTCAGCTGCGTGGCGGCCTCCAGCCGCAGCGCGGGAAAGACCTATCGGGAAGCGGTAGGGGATCGCTGGGCCTTTGAATGGGAGATTCCCGCAGCGGTGGCGGAGATGACCGTGCTGGACGCGGCGGAGATCGACGCCGTCTCGGAGAAGGTGGATTTCGTCTTCTGCGCGGTGGACATGAAAAAGGACGAGATTCGCGCCCTGGAGGAGAATTACGCAAAGCACGAAATTCCCGTGGTCAGCAACAACAGTGCTTGCCGGGGGCTGGTGGACGTGCCCATGGTGGTGCCGGAAATCAACTGGAACCATCTGGACGTGATTCCTACCCAGCGGAAGCGGCTGGGCACGACCCACGGGTTTATCGCCGTGAAGCCCAATTGCTCCATCCAGAGCTATGTGCCCGCCCTGACCCCGCTGCTGGACTTCCGGCCCACGGAGGTTTCCGTGTGTACCTATCAGGCCATCAGCGGCGCGGGAAAGACCTTCAAAACCTGGCCGGAGATGGTGGACAACGTGATTCCCTACATCGGCGGGGAGGACGAGAAAAGCGAACAGGAGCCCCTGAAGCTATGGGGTCAGGTGCAGGATCTGGGCGAGGGCCCGGTGATCGTCAACGCGGAAAGCCCTGTCATCAGCGCTCAGTGCCTGCGGGTGGCGGCCAGCGACGGCCACATGGCGGCGGTGTCCGTGCGATTCGCGGAGAAGGTCAGCAAGGAGCAGATCTTAGATCGGTGGGCGAACTATGAAACGGAAGCCCAGCGGCTGGAGCTGCCCAGCGCGCCGAAGCCCTTCTTGCAGTATTTTGAGGATCCCTCCCGGCCCCAGACCCGCTTGGATCGGGATTTCCAGAATGGATTCGGCGTCAGCATCGGTCGGCTGCGGGAGGATAAGATTTTTGACTGGCGGTTTGTGTGCCTGAGTCATAATACCATTCGCGGCGCGGCGGGCGGCGGCATCCTGACGGCGGAGCTGCTGACCAAGAAAGGGTATTTGATTTCAAGAAGATGACAGAAAAAGAGAGAAAACTTCGCATCTTGCAAGCCCTGGAGGAGACCTATCCAGAGGCGGGGCCGGAGCTGCATTTCACCAATCCCTATGAGACGCTGGTGGCGACGATTCTGTCCGCCCAGTGCACGGATAAGCAGGTGAACAAGGTGACTCCCGCGGTTTTCGCCCGGTATCCCGACGCGGACAGTATGGCGAAGGCGGAGCTGGACGATCTTTTCCCCATGGTGAAAAGCTGCGGGTTCAAGAGCAAAGCGGGGAACATCGTCGCTGCCTGCAAGATCATCAGCGAGGAGTATGGGGGCCAGGTGCCGGCCACCCGGGAGGAATTGACGAAGCTGCCTGGGGTGGGGCGAAAGACGGCCAATGTGGTGCTTTCCAATGCTTTTGGCGTGCCGGCCTTCGCGGTGGACACTCACGTTTTCCGGGTCAGCAACCGATTAGGCCTCTGCAAGGCGGACTCGGTGGAAGCAACCGAGCGGCAGATGACGAAGCTGATTCCGGAGGAGAAATGGGGCAAGGCCCATCATTGGCTGATTTGGCATGGGCGGCGGATCTGCAAGGCGCAGCGTCCCCTGTGCGAGGAATGCCAGCTGAAGGAATGGTGTAAGGAATATCAAAAGACCGGCTCCAAGTGATGGAGTCGGTCTTTGCTTCAGGTGTGCCACCGGAGGGAGGCAGGATCTGTAAATGCAGCTTCCGGATAGCGAACCTCCGTCAGTTCCAACCCCTGGGGTGGGGCGGTCATGCCCAGATCCAGCCGATTCTGGGAGGAGAGAGCTCGGGCGAAGGCATCGGGGCAGAGGCGATGGAGGCCGATTTCTACCAGGGTGCCGGCGATGATGCGGACCATGTTATAGAGGAAGGCATTGCCGGACACCAGCAGGGTGAGGCGATCGCCTTCTTGCAGGAGCTCCGCTCGATCCAGGGTGCGAAGAGTGGTTTTCGCTGTGCCTCCCGCGGCCTGAAAGGCAGAGAAATCATGGGTTCCCAGCAGGGCGGGGAGGGAAGCCTCCATGGCAGCCGTATCCAGGGGCACTGGCACATGCCAGCAGAGGTTACGGTATAGGGCGCTGCCATGGCGGGAATTCAGAATACGGTAGGTATAGGTTTTGCCGCAGGACAGGAACCGGGCATGAAAATCCTGCGGAACCTCCCGGCCGGTTTTGACCCGAATATCCGGGGGCAGCTGGGTATTGAGCACGAAGGGGTATTTTTCCGGGGGAATGGAGGATTCCGTGTCGAAATGGACCTGCTGGGCCAGGGCGTGGACCCCGGCGTCTGTGCGGGAGGAGCCGGTGACTGTCAGGGAGGGGACGCCGGTAGCCCGGGCCAGGGCTTCCTCCAGCACCTGCTGGACCGCCAGGCCATTGGATTGGCGCTGCCAACCGGCGTAGTTTGTTCCGTCGTATTCGACGGATAATAGAATTCTTTTCATTTTATTTTTTTCGCTCCCCAGCTTCGCAGGGGAGCTTTACTCAGTGCGGTTTAGGTTCCCCCGCTCCGCGGGGGAACTCTTTCTCGCGGTATTTTCGCTCCGCGAGGGAGCTATTTTAGCTTAAGTAAGGAAGATCCCTTCCAATATAATTAAAGCAATCAGTCCGGCCATGGCGGCGCAGGCGAGATAATCGTTTTTGGTTACCTTCAGCACCCGGAAGCGGGTTCTTCCTTCGCCGCCGTGGTAACAGCGGCTTTCCATGGCCATGGCCAGATCGCCGGCCCGGCGGAAGGCGGACACGAACAGGGGCACCAGCAGGGGCACCATGGATTTGGCGCGGGAGATGAGATTCCCGCTTTCAAAATCCGCTCCACGGGCCATTTGGGCCTTCATGATCTTATCCGTCTCATCCAGCAGGGTGGGGATAAAGCGCAGGGCGATGGTCATCATCATGGCCAGCTCATGGGCGGGGAAGTGAATCTTCTTCAGGGGCCCCAGCAGCAGCTCGATGGCGTCGGAGAGGGCCACGGGGGAAGTGGTCAGGGTTAAAACCGAGGTGCCGATGACCAGGAAGATCAGCCGCAGGGAATAGAACACCGCCTGGCGCAGGGCTTCCCGGGTAATGCGAATGATCCAGAATTCTACTAGCACAGTTTCACCGGCGGTGAAGAACAGATTGAGTAAAAAGGTCAGAATCAGGATCATCCGCAGAGGCTTGATGCCCTTGATCAGCATCTTGAAGGGAATCTTCGCCAGCCGGGACACCAGATACACAAAGCCCAGAATCAGGGCATAGCCCAGCAGGGTATGGACCAGGAAAACGGCGACGATGAAGGCGATGGTCAGCACCAGCTTAACCCGTGGATCCAGCCGATGAATGGGGCTATCCACGGGATAATACTGGCCCATGGTGATATTGGTCAGCATGCGCTCGCCTCCTTCCACAGCCGCAGCAGCTGTTCCTTCAGCTCCTCAGGCCGATATAGATCCGCTGGCAGGTCATAGCCCGCGGCCCGGAGGGCGGCGCAGAGCTTGGCGGATTCGGGAATATCCAGGCCGATGGAGGTCATGAGATCCCGACGGGCAAACACCTCCCGGGGGGAACCATCCGCCACCAGTTTGCCCTCCGAGATGACCAGCAGGCGGGTGGCCAAGCGGGCCATATCCTCCATGGAATGGGAGACCATCAAAATAGTGGTATGATCCTTGGCCCGGAGCTCCTCCAGCATGGAGAGAATCCGATCCCGCCCCCGGGGATCCAGCCCGGCGGTGGGCTCATCCAGAATCAGCACCTCTGGCTCCATGGCCAGGACGCCGGCGATGGCCACCCGGCGCATCTGGCCGCCGGAAAGCTCGAAGGGACTTTGTTCCGCGTATTTCGCGTAATCCAGATGGACGCTGTCCATGGCCTTGCGAACCCGGCGATCGATCTCCTCGCTGGAGAGCCCCTGATTCTTTGGGCCGAAGGCGATATCCTTGGCCACGGTTTCCTCAAACAGCTGATATTCCGGATACTGGAACACCAGGCCGATCCTTTGGCGCAGGGCGCGACGATTGACGCCTTCGCCATTCAGATCCTGCCCATCCACCAGCACCTGGCCGGAGGTGGGCTTCAGAAGGCCGTTCAAATGCTGCACCAGGGTGGACTTGCCAGAGCCGGTATGGCCCACGATGCCGATAAACTCCCCGGGCTCAATGGCGAAGGAGACATCGTCCAGGGCGACGGTGCTGATGGCGCTGCCTTCGCCGTAGGTATGGGTCAGATGGCGGACTTCGATGGACACAGTCTTCGCACCTCCTCCACCAGTTCTTCTACCGTCAAGATCCCCTCCCGCAGGGGCATGCCCTGAGCACGCAGCTCCGCGGCCAGGGAGGTCATCCGGGGAACGTCCAGATGCAGATCCCGCATCTTTTCCACATCGTCAAAGATCTCCCGGGGCGTCCCCTCGGAGACGATCTGTCCATCGGAAACCACCAGGATACGATCCGCCTGGGCGGCTTCCTCCATAAAATGAGTGATCCAGACCACGGTGATGCCCTTTTGCCGATTCAGGGTGCGGACGGTTTCCAGCACCTCCTGGCGGCCGGAGGGATCCAGCATGGCGGTGGCCTCATCGGCGATGAGCACCGAGGGCTCCATGGCCAGAATGCCGGCGATGGCTACTCGCTGCTTCTGGCCGCCGGAGAGCATATGGGGCGCGGAATCCGCGAATTTGCTCATGTGCACCGCGGCCAGGGCGGATTCCACCCGGGGGAGCATCTCCTCCGTGGGGACCCCCAGGTTTTCCAGCCCGAAGGCCACATCCTCCTTGACGATGGTGGCCACGATCTGGTTATCCGGATTCTGGAAGATCATGCCCGCCCGGCGGCGAATTTCCCAGACGAATTCGTCCTTCGCCGTGTCATAGCCGCAGACCAGAATCCGACCCTCGGATGGCAGATACAGGGCGTTTAGCAGCTTGGCCAGGGTGGATTTGCCGGAGCCGTTATGGCCCAGCACGGCCACGAATTCCCCTTCCCGAATCTGCGCCGTGGCATGGGAGAGGGCAGGGGAGGGCGCTTCCTCATAGGTATAGGAGACGTCTTCCAATTGGATTCTGACTTGCTCGTTCATGGATCACCTCAAAGCCTTATGGCCTGGAAATATCAATGCAGTGAATCTGGGGCGGGGTGAAGACCCGGGCGGGAATGACGGAGGTTCCTACACCGTTGGAGATCAGCAGATCGGACCGGTTTTCCACCAGCCAGCCGCCCTGATAGCGATCGTCCACGTCAGTGGCGATGCCCAGCAGCCCGGAGAGCCCCCAGATTTGCCCCCCATGGGTATGGCCGAAGAGGGCCAGATCGAACCAGCCCAGCTTGCCATTCTTGTCCTCCGCCCGATGAATATCGGGGATGATGGAGGGATTATGACAAAGGAAAACCACATAGTCCTCCGCGGCGGTTTTGCTGGCCAGGGAGGTTAGGGTGGGCTTCCCTGTGCGGACATCGTCCAGGCCAGCGATATAGACCAAGCTGGAGCCAATGCGGACGGCGGTAAGATCATTCACCAGGGGAACGACTCCTGCATCCCGCATGGCGTCTGTCACCATGTCGCGCTCCGTGTCCGTCTCGCCGTGATCCTTCTCTCCCAGGACCCCCAGGGCGGCATAGCGGGCATGCAGGGAGGGCAAGCGCTGATAGAAGGCCAGGGCGTCGTCCGGGGAATTGCCGATATCGCCGCCGAAGAGGACGATATCCGGCTTTAAATCCACAATGGTGTTCACCAGGGAATTCACCCGCCGATTAGAGAAAAAGAAGCCATAATCCACGTCCGAAAGATAGACGATGCGCAGATGGCCGATATCCGCCGGCAGATCCTCAGAGATCAGGCTGACCCGATCCACCCGGAGAATGAGTGCGTCCACAAAGGGGAAAACCAGCAGAATCACCAGGAGCACGGCGCCCAGAATGGCCAGCTGGCGGCGCCGATGATGGCGCTGGGCGTGGCGGGAACGATAATGGCGGGAGGCGGTGGAAGAAACCGCCCAGGGCATGGACGGGGAATGCTTTCCACGATATTCATTCAAGAACCATCAGCCTCCCATTCTGCTATCGCTTTTATTTCGCGTGCGGGAGTTACATCGAAACAGCCACACAAAAACAAACCCAACCCCTTGGCGGGCAGGGGATATTGTACAATAAAAGCGGACAGACTTCAAGGAGCAGGGAAAAAGAAGACGAAAAAGAAAAGAGTGTTACAATTCTGTCACGAAATTTTACGACGAAAATGGACTAAAAATGGCTGAAAGCATTGAAAATAAAAGAAAAAATGGATTTGTAAGAAATTTGACAAGAAGTGAAATGCCGGGTAAAATAAATTCATCCTTTTCTCCATTTGGAGGATGATACATCAGGAGGCTGAAAAGATGAGGAAAGGTTGGATGAAGAAAGTACTGGCCGCGCTGGTGGCCCTGGGGATGATGATCGCCGGGCTGGCCATGGCTGTGGCTGATTCTGTGCCGGCGGACTGGGCTGATCTGCAGCTGTCCGTTTACTGGCTGGAGGCGGACGGAATGGAACAGTCCGCCGCGGCTTTGCCCGTGGAAGGGCTGGAAGGCGTATGGTGGGTGCAGGTGCCGGCAGAGCAGATCGGCAGCCTGTTCCTGCGGGCTTTCCATCCGGGCCATGCCTATACCTATTATCCGGAAAATGACGCACCGCTGACCGGTGTGATGGACGCCGGGCTGACCCTGGAGGGCCCCTTCATGGTGATTACGGGCTTCAACCAGGAGGCGGAGGACGTGGTGTATACCATTCGGCTGTACATCTCCACCCAGACGCCGCTGCCCGTTTCCCAGGAAGCTTGGGATTTCTCCGCGGAGGAGATCTCTGAACCCGCGCCGGTAGAAGTGGTGGAAGAGATTCCGGAGGTAATTCCGGAAATCATTCCCGAGGTGATTCCAGAGGTTGTTCCTGAAGTGATCCCCGAGGTGATTCCGGAGGTTGTTCCTGAAGTCACTCCTGAGGTGATTCCGGAAGTGATCCCTGAGGTGATTCCCGAAGCCGTTCCGGATGCAACGCCTGTGGAGCAGGTGGTGGAGATCCCGGAGGAAGTTACGCCGATCGAACAGGTAGCGGAGATTCCGGAAGAGGTTACGCCTATCGAGCAAGTGGTGGAGGTTCCGGAAGAAGTAACCCTCATCGAACAGGTAGCAGAAGTTCCAGAAGAAGTGACCCCTGTCGAACAGGTGGTAGAGATTCCGGAAATTCCGGCGGAGGTATATGAAGAAATCCCCGTGGAGATCCCCGAGGAGCAGCCCACGCCGGAACCGACGCCGATCCCCGTAATCGAGACGCCAATTCCCCAGGGGGAAATGATCAACCGCTTCGCCCAGACCACCAAGAGCGTACGCTTCCGGGCGGAGAAGAGCACGAAATCCACCATTCAGCGGGAGCTGAAGGCCAATGAATATGTATACGCCCTGCGGGAGGAGACCAACGAGGCAGGGGAGCTATGGACAGCGGTGCTGACGCGGGACGAGTTCGGCTACGTCATGAGTGAATATCTGCATGTGCTGACCCAGGCGGATAGCGATATCCTGATGTCCGACCCGGCCCAGACCCCCGTGCCCCCCATGACGGCGGAAGAATTGGACGCCCTGACCGCACCGGAGACGACTCCGATTCCGGAAATTGTGGAAATTCCGGAGCCTGTCGTCGTGCCGGAGGAGCCGGTGCAGGAAATTCCTCAGGAGGCAGCGCCCCAGCCGGAGCAGGTGGAGGAGCTGAACGCGCCGGTGAGCGTGGAAACCCTGGACGAGCTGGCGGCCATCGGGGTGGATTTGGAAAGTCTGCCGGAGACGGAGCTAGCCGCCGTGGCAGCGGCGGAGGACGCCGTGATCGAGCTGGAGGCTCTCCCGGTGGAGGAGCTCCCCGTAGCGGAGGAACCGGTCATCATTACGCCGGAACCTGTGATTGAGACGCCGATTCCCCAGGGAGAGATGATCAACCGCTTTGCCCGGACCACGGACAGCGTAAGGCTGCGGGCGGGGCAGAGCACAAAGGCGAAGATTAAGAGCCAGCTGAAGGCGAATGAAAATGTATATGCCCTGCGGGAAGAAGTGAATGAGGCGGGCGAAGTCTGGATCACGGTGATTTATAAGGGTGAGATTGGCTATGTGATGAGCAACTATCTCTCCGTGATGACCCAGGCGGACAGCGACGCCCTGATGGCGGCCCTGCCGACGCCGGTGCCGCCCATGTCGGCGGAGGAGCTGAACGAGACCCTGGCGACGCCGACCCCGGAACCGACGGAAGAGCCGACGCCGGAACCGACCCCGGAACCCACTCCAGAACCGACGCCTGAACCTACCCCCGAACCCACGCCGGAACCGACTCCGGAACCTACCCCCGAACCCACGCCGGAACCGACTCCGGAACCGACGCCTGAACCTACACCGGAGCCGACCCCGGAACCCACTCCGGAACCCACGCCGACGGTAGAGGTGACGGCGACGCCGACGCAGATTCCTACGGCGACGCCGACAGAGGAGCCTACAGCCACACCCACCGCGGAGCCCACGGCTGAGCCTACAGCGACGCCGACGGAGGAACCCACAGCTACCCCAACGGAAGAGCCTACAGCCACGCCCACCGCGGAAACCACGGCGACGCCAACCACGGAGCCTACGGCTGTTCCGACGGCGGAGCCCACCGAAGCGCCCACGCCAGAGCCGGTGGTGGCGCAGGTGGAAGAAATAACTGAAATTCTGACGGAACTGACCACGGAAATCCTGCCGGCTTCCCCGACGCTGATCCCTGTAGAGGAAGTGACGGAGACGCCCAGCCCCGTGCCTATGGCGACCCCGGCGGGCGCCATGGAGCCCCCGCAGGTGGTGGGATACGGCATTACCATTGGCGACGGAGCCTATGTTCGGAACTGGCCCAGCAGCAACAGCGTCATCCTGGATGAGCTGCCGGCCAACCGCGTGGTGTTTGTCAACAAGCAGGAATATGTAGATGGGATTGCCTGGCATCAGATTCGGTATGGAAGCACCCTGGGCTATGTGCGGGCGGATATGCTGCGCATGATGGGGGAGACGGAGGTCATTGACTATCTGAACGCCCTGAATGCCACCCCCGAACCCACCGTACAGATTACGGTACAGCCCTATGATTCCAGCAACCTGAGCAGCTATGGATACACCACCACGACGGTGAATTTCCGGGAGAGCCCCAGCACCGCCTCGGCCCGCATTCGTCAGCTGAAGAAGAATGCCCTCTGCTTGGTGCTGGGTACCACGGAGGTGGACGGGGAAACCTGGTATCGGGTGACCTATGACGGAAAGACTGGATACATCAAAGGGAACTATTTCAAGCATATGACCCTGGCGGAGATGGAAACCTTCCTGGCTTCCAATGAGTATCTGGAAGGCCTGGCCAGCAATAGCGCCACTTCTTCCAGCAGCTCCACCAGCACCTCCAGCTCCACCAATTCCTCCAGCGGCACCTCCAGCAGCGCTGCGGTGGTTTCCGCGGAGGATCAGAAGGTCAGCGCCTGGACGAATCCGGACAGCGGCATCCAGGTCAGCTACGAGCCCTTCGACCCCTTTGCGACTCCGGCGCCCCTGGCGACGGAGGAACCCAATGAATATCTGAATTCCCTGCTGAAGGATGTGCAGAATGGCACCGTCAGCCAGGAACAGCTGGAAACCCTGCTGACCGTGCACTATCAGGGGGCGGCGGACCAGAAAACCCTGGTGGCGGAGGGCCTGAGCTATATTCAGGATCAGCTGGCCCTGAGCGCCACCCCGACGCCGGAACCGACGGAGGAGCCGCTGGAAACGGTGGAGCCGGAAGCGATTCAGGAGGAAACGGAAGGGCCGGGCGCCGCTGGATGGATCATCGGCGCAGCAGCTGTCATCGCCCTGGGCGGCGGTGGATATGTCTGGTATACTTCCATGGCCCGGAAGAAGAAGGAAGCGGAAGCGGCCGCCCGGAAGAAGGCCATGCAGGCCAGGCAGCGGGCTCAGAGCGCCAATCGGCCCGCCAACGCGGGAGCTACCTCGACCAGCGCGGCGGAGAAAGCCGGTACCACCGGCGCGACCCCGGCCAGCGGTGCCAGCAGACCCATGGAAGGCGCGGTGAACCCCTATCAGCGGCCGGAAACCGCGCGGCAGGCGAAGGCGGCGGCAGCGGCCGGCGCGGCCAGCATGCAGAGCCGGACGGGAAATTATACCTCCCAGAACGGCCGGCCGGAGGCTACCGGTAGCACTCGTGATAGCGGGGCGACCCAGCCGGCGAAGCCCTATGGCAGCACGGTAGAAAAGCCCTATGGCCGGTACTCAACCCGGAACGATGAGGAGGAGGCTAAATATACGGCCACCTTCCGGCCGGAGGAAAACACTACCCGAACGGAAGGAACGCCCACACGCCGTCGGCGCAGCCGGGTGGAGACAAATGATACTGACTCCGGCATGTAAAACCTTACAAAGGCGCCCCTGCGAAAGCAGGGGTGTTTTTTCAGCCGGAAGGGCTTCCGGAGGGAAGAATCTCTTCACTGGTCCGAAAAGAGATAGAAATTTGCCAGAATGAGGCTGAAGTGATATAATGCCCCCATTGCGAACAGAGGAGGCGAAGGAACATGAGCATTCACAAGCAGGAGCGGAAGCAGCGGGCGACCCGGATCGTGGCGCTGGTGATCGCGGGGATTATGGTTTTCTCCGTGTTGGCGGCGGCCATTCTCAGCCAGGTTTGGTAAAAGACGGAATTTGACTGGAGGCAATTTTCAGCATGGCAGGGAAAAGGCGAAAGGGTGTCACCTTCGGCACGAAGTTTATGCTGTTTTTGACAGCGGTCACGCTGATCTCCGCAGGGTATATTTTCCTGAAATTGAGATGATAATAAACGCCGAGCAACTTGTCTCGGCGTGAAAACAGGCAATCTGCCTTATTGCAGAAAGCCCTTCCTTGTTTGGGAGGGGCTTTCTGCTTATGCTTTCATTCTATTTCATGCGGCCTTCCGCCCAGCCGGGCTTTCCCCCGGCCACCAGGAAGGCTTTCATGCTTTTTTGGAGGGAGGAGCCCTCCGGCAGCTGGTCATAGGGTTCCTTATGGCCGGGGAAGACCCAGTTGACGGCGCCCATGCTGTCGGTATTGACGGACAGCACCTGGAACCGATCCTGGAAGGCCAGGATGTGGGAGCCGGGGCGCAGCAGGGGGCGAACGGCGGGGGAGATCATCCAGGAATCGCAGTACAGATCCGCATCCTTCCATTCCGGATAGAACCGGGCGGCGAAATCCCGGAAGCGACGGATGGAATCATCGATGGCCTCTGGAGCCAAGGACGCGTCGGTGGGGATATGCAAGTAAACCCGAGGGCCCTCCTCGGCCGGGAACAGCTCGAATTCCAGGCTGCCCAGCCGGAACAGCTCCAAGGCCAGATGGCGGGGGAACCACCAGCCGGCGGTGAAGCAATAGTCGCCATAGGCTGCCAGCCCATCCTTCAGATAACGGGTGGCGAAGGCGATGGTATCCCGATAGATCTCCAGGGGAATGCCCTTTTCTTGCCAGCGGGGATATTGCCGGACAGCGATGTTCAGCTCCTCCCACAGCAGGCGCACATGGCCTGGATCCTCCCCCAGGCGGGCCTCCAGGCCTTTATAGGCGTCGGCCCATTGGCTGCGGGTCACCAGGCGGGAGAAAAGCTCATCATCCAGCACGGAAAGCCCCTGGGTATCCCAGGCTTCGTACTTCGCTCGCACCGGAGCGGGAAGCTCGATCAGATCGTATAATTCTTGATTCGTCATGATGATCATCCCTCCTGAAACAGATGCCAGGCGTCCCCGTGGAGATGGCGGCGGAAAGGGAAAAGGGCGGTGGAATTCCGGGTGGGATAGACTCGATTGCTGAGCAGGAACACCCAGAAGCCGCTTTCCGGCTCCACTAGCAGGCTGGTGCCGGTAAAACCCGTATGGCCAAAGCAGCCCTCCGGTACCTGATCGCTGAAGAAGCAATCCGGCGTGCCGGCCAGGTGGAACCCCAGGCCCCGATGCTGCTCCTGACTGGGGGTATAATTTTGAATGGCCCGGGCCAGGGTTTCCGGCCGCAGCAGGGGCACGCCATGGCGGGCCAGCATCTGGGCGAAGCGAATGCCATCCCCCAGGGGCATGAAGACCCCCGCGTTGCCGGAGACGCCCCGCTGGAAGCGGGCGTTTTCGTCATGGACGATGCCGATCCAGGGTTTGCCGGCCTCCGGGTCCACCTCCGTGGCGGCGCAGCAGGCGTCGGCCGGGGGACAGTAGCCCGTTTCCGTCATTCCCAGGGGATCAAAGACACGCTCCTTCGCCAGCCGATCCAGGGGTGCGCCCAGGCGCTTTTCCAGCATCTTGGCCAGGAGGATATATCCCATGCAGGAATACATGGGCCGCACGCCGGGTTTCTCCTCCAGGGGATGATGGAGAATACAGGCCGTGACTTCGGAGGGATCTTGCAGCAGTTGGTCCAGCCGGAAGGAGGGGTGGAAGCCCCCAGTATGGGTCATGAGCTGGAACACGGTAATGCCTGCCTTGTCGGCGGGAGCCTCCGGGAAAAAGTCGGAGATGGTCTCCTCCAAGGAAATCTCTCCCTGCTCCAAGGCCAGCAGGGCGATCATGGTGGGGCCTAACACCTTGGAGAGAGAGGCCATATCATAGCGGGTGTGGATATCCACGGGCGCGCCGCCGGGGCAGGGGGCTTCCCCGATAAAGGCGGTGGCCAGGGTCTTGTCTCCCACCCCGATGGCCGCCGCGGCGGAGGGGAAGGCACCGGCCTCTTGGCCCTCCATCAGCTTCTGTTGCAACCAGTCCTGCGTAATCATTTTTCCTTCATCCTTTCTCGGAAATCTACGCTTCAGAGGGATGCGCAAGGGAATTCCTGCGCATCAATTCTCCTTGACGGAGCGGTTTTTCAGCCTGTATAATACTATCACGAAAGGGGTCTCCCCGCAATTTGAAAATGAAAGCGCAGGAAAAGAAAATGGAAGCATTGCATCTATTGGACACGGAACAGCGGAACCCGGCCAGCAGCGGGATCGATCGGATGAGCACCCTGGAGATGGTAACGCTGATCAATTCGGAGGATCATAAATGCGCGGAGGCGGTGGCGAAGGTACTGCCGGAAATCGCGAAGAGCGTGGACTTAATCGAGGCCCAGCTGCGCAAGGGCGGGCGGCTTTTCTATGCTGGAGCGGGAACCTCCGGGCGGTTGGGGGTGCTGGACGCGGCGGAATGCCCGCCCACCTATGGCGTGGATCCGGGGCTGGTCGTAGGGCTCATCGCCGGCGGCCCTTCTGCTTTCCTGAAGGCGGTGGAGGGCGCGGAGGACAGCCGGGAGCTGGGAAAGCAGGACCTGATGGCCCATGATTTCAGCGAGAAGGACGCCCTGGTGGGGATCGCCGCCAGCGGCCGTACCCCCTATGTCATCGGGGCTATGGATTATGCCCGGGAGGTGGGGGCGCCGGTGATGGCCATTACCTGCTGCCGGGACAGCGCTATGTCCCACCACGCGGACGTGACCATGGCGCCCATCCCCGGCCCAGAGGTGATTACCGGGTCCTCCCGCATGAAGAGCGGCACCTGTCAGAAGCTGGTGCTGAATATGCTGAGCACCTGCGTCATGGTAAAATTGGGGAAGGTGTACGGCAACCTGATGGTGGATGTGCAGGCTACCAACGAGAAATTAGTGGATCGGTCCATCCGCATCGTACGGACCGCCACGGGCGTGGACGCGGAGGAAGCGAAGCAGGCTCTGGAGCAGAGCGGCTTTTCCTGCAAAACGGCCATCGTCATGCTGCTGCTGGGCGTCGGTGCGGACCAGGCCCGGCAGGCCCTGGAAGCGGCGGACGGGCGGATCGCCCAGGCGGTGCAGCAGGCGAAGTGATTTTTAGCGGAGGGAACTCCCGCACGCATAGGAGGATACAGGAGATGTGGTATTGCGGATGGGATGGCGGCGGGACCAAGACGGAGGTTTTGATTCTGTCGGAGGGCGGCGAAGTGCTGGCGGATCAGAGCTTTGGCCCCCTGAATCCCAACGGCGCCAGCCGGGAGAAGGTGAAGGAGTCCATCCGGGAGGCGGTAGCCTTCATGCAGGGGCAGCCCGGCGGGGAGGAGGCCTGTGGCGGGCTGGTCATCGGCGTGGCGGGCCTCAGCAATCAGGACGTGGTTCGGTTGATGGCGGAGGGCCTGCAGGAGGCAGGCTTGCAAGGAAAATACCGCCTGGCAGGGGATCAGGAGATCGCCCTGGCCGGGGCTATTGACGGCCATGGAGCCATCCTCATCGCCGGTACGGGGGCCATTTGCCATGGGCGGACCCCAACGGGGGAAGCCTTCCGGGTTGGCGGATATGGGTACCTGATTGACGACGGAGGCAGCGGATATGCTATCGGCCGGGATATTCTGGCGGCGGTGGCCCGGGCTTTTGATGGCCGGGGACAAAAGACAATTCTTTCCGGAATGATGCAGGCGGCTCTGAAGTTTGACGAAAAGAGCCTGCAGCCCATGATCACCTGGCTGTATGCCCCGGAGACGGGGAAGAAGGAGATCGCCAGCCTCTCTCGGCTGCTGCCGGAGGCCCTGGCGACTGGGGACGTCGTGGCGATGGGGATCGCGGAGAAGGCGGCGGAGGATCTGGTGGAGCTGGTTCTCACCGGATGGCGAAAGACGGGGATGAAGGACGGGGAGTTGGCACTGACCGGTAGCATCCTGACAAAAATACCGGAAATTCGACAAAGGGTGGAGGCCAAGATTGAACAGGTTTATCCAGAGATACAAGTGATGCGGCCTCGCCGCAGCCCAGCCATGGGCGCAGCGCTGATGGCCATGGGATAAAAGATTTTGAACCAAAAACGCGGAGAAGATGGTTTTCTCCGCGTTTTTTATGGGCAAAAAAATGAGAAAAAGCTCCCCCGCGAAGCGATGGAGCGTATTAAACGATTGCAGCGCAAAGCACCTTCTGTAAGCATGCTTTGAATACCATTCAAGAACGGTTGATTTTGCCTTGTTCTTTTTGGGAAAGAGTATTGACATTTTTTAAAAGCGTGATAGAATGAAGCCATGCTTCAAGAGGGGGGAGGCAGGTTCCCCGTTTCAAAGAATGTTTGATGCGGCGCTTTGCGAAAGCCGTTTTTTCAAGGAGTCTCTTGAATGGTATTCAAGGGAAGAAAAAGCGGGCGCATCTGTTTTCGTGGTTTTTGGGGCTGGTCGTTCGGGAGCCCGGCGCGGCCTTGTAGATGAGAGGAGGACTGCTGCAGGTGAGTGTACAGACAAAGAAGAGGAAAAAGTCCAGGTTTACGCTGGACGATCTGCAGCTGTTTTTCCTGTCTCTGCCGACGGTCGTTTGGTATATCCTGTTCTGCTATCTGCCCATGTTCGGGCTGGTCATCGCCTTTAAGAAATACAAGGTGGCCCCCGGGAAGGGCTTCCTTTGGAGCCTTTTCAACAACAGCGCCTGGAGCGGGCTGGACAATTTCCGCTTCCTTTTCGCCAACAATAAGGCCACGACCATCAACATGTTCCGGAATACCATTGGGTACAACATCGTCTTCATTGTCCTGGGCGTGGTGATTCCTGTGACGTTGGCCATCATGATCAACCATATCCGCAGCCAGAAGCTGGCTAAGGTGACGCAGACGGCCATGTTCCTACCTCACTTCCTGAGCTGGGTTGTGGTAGGATACTTCGTTTTCGCCTTCCTGAGCACGGATAATGGCCTGGTGAACCGGACGATTCTTTCTTTCGGCGGGACGCCCATCAAGTGGTACCAAGGCGAGGCGACGCCCTACTGGCCCTGGATCCTGATCTTCCTGCACATGTGGAAGACCGTGGGATACAGCATGGTGGTCTATCTGGCCTCCATCAAGGGCATTGACGAAAGCCTGTACGAGGCGGCCATGATCGATGGGGCTACCAAGTGGCAGCAGACAAAGTATATCACCCTGCCCATGCTGAAGACCATCATGATCATCATGTTCATCATGGCGGTGGGGAAGATCTTCAATTCCGACTTTGGTCTGTTCTACCGGACCACCCGGAATTCCAGCAGCTTGACCAGCGTATATCTGACCTTGGATGTGTACGTCTACAACTCCATGTTCAACAACCCGCGTCCGGTGTATGGATACATTTCTGCCGCCGGCTTCCTCCAGTCCGTGCTGGGCTGCATTACGATGGTGGTGGCCAATACCATCGTCCGGCACGTGGACAACGAAAGCGCGCTGTTCTAAGAAGGGAGGGAGAGCAATATGAGTGCAGCATCGAAGAAATCTACTCGTCACGCCACGGGCAGCGGCATGGAGCGGTTTAACGCCCTCCGGCCGGGGACGAACATCGCCTACAGCGCCATGTTCATTCTGCTGGCCCTGCTGTGCGTGATTCCGGTAATCTTTGTGGTCATCATCTCCTTCTCCTCCGAGGCTTCCATCGGCCGGGTGGGCTACAGCTTCACCCCGGCGGAATGGTCCACGGAAGCGTATCAGTACGTCTGGCATCTGCGGAACAGCCGGGGCATCCCTACGGTGGTCATGGCGTTCTTCACCTCCATTGGCATCACCCTGGTAGGGACGGTGCTGGGCCTGATTTTGATCTCCACCATGGGATATGTGCTGAGCCGGCGGAGCTTCAAGCTGCGGGGCTTCTATACGACGCTGATCTTTATCCCTATGATCTTTAACGGCGGTCTGCTTTCCACCTATGTGGTGAACACGCAGCTACTGGGATTGAAGAACACCTATTGGGCGCTGATCCTGCCCCTGGCTTGTTCGTCCTTCTATGTCATCATCATGCGGACGTTCTTCCAGACCACGGTGCCGGACGAAATCATCGAATCCGGACGGGTGGATGGGGCGTCCCAGCTGCGGATCTTCGCCCAGCTGGTGTTGCCGATTTCGCTGCCGGCTCTGGCGACCATTGCCCTGTTCCTGACCTTCGCTTACTGGAACGACTGGTATCAGGCCAGCCTGTATATCGAGTCCAGCAAGCATGACCTGTTCCCACTGCAGTATGTGCTGGTGAACATCGAGAAGAACATTCAGTATCTGGCCAACAACGATATGGCTATGTCCGCCAACTCCACGGCCCTGCCCAGTGAGACCATGCGGATGGCCATCGTCGTCATCGCCGTGGTGCCTATCATGTTCTCCTACCCCTTCTTCCAGAAGTACTTCATTTCTGGACTGACTATCGGGGCTGTGAAGGGGTGAGAAATCTGCGACCGCCGGTGGCGGAAATTTCGCAGATTTCTCACAGAGCCAATAAGAAGCGATCTGCGCAGTGCGCAGTCGCGACTATATTGGCGACCGGATGCCCGCTGGAAGGGTGAGCAACTACTTCGATTTGAACGGCGGATGCCGTCAAAAATATTTATTTAGGAGGTTCTCCAATGAAGAAGATCCTGTCTCTGGTACTGGCTCTGGCCATGGTGCTGTCCGTCTGCTCCTTCGCGGCGGCAGAAGAGCCTGTACACCTCGTGTGGTTCATGTACACCGCGAGCGAAACTCCCATCGACTGGCCCGAAGTGGAAGAAGCGCTGAATGCCTATTCCGCGGAAAAGATCGGCGTCACCTGCGAATTCCGGTATATGGATGAGAATCAGGTAGCCCTGGCCATGAACTCTGGTGAATACTTCGACATCGCCTTCACCTGCGACTGGTGGAATGACTATGCTACCAACGTGGCCGCCGGCATGTTCCTGAACCTGAACGACTACATCGACAAGTACCCGGCCCTGAAGGACTCCATCGTGGAGAAGGCCTGGGAAGGCGTGAAGGTCAACGGCGACATCTATGCCATCCCCCACATGAAGGACATCGGCTACGAAGTGTTCTGGATTCTGAACACCGATTACTTCATCAACCAGAAGGGCTTTGAAGTAGATCAGTACATCTCCTTCGAAGGCATCGAACCCTATTTCGAAGCCTACAAGGCGGATCATCCGGATGACTATCCCTTCAAGATGAGCTACGGCGGCATCACCTCCTGGCAGAACGCGCTGGCTGACTGGCTGAACATGGATATCCTGATCGGTCTGGACTGGGAAGCCCAGGGCACCGACGAGGAGACCACTGTGAAGAGCGCGCTGGAAATCCCCGCCTGGAAGAACCGTGTAGCCAAGCTGCATGAGTGGTACGAAAAAGGCTACTTCAATCCCGACGCGGCTGTGACCGAGTCCATGCCCCGCGCCCAGGCTGGCGTGGTGCAGAGCGGCCAGGGCTGGTTCGGCGCCGAGACCGTGTGGGCCAACGTGATCAAGCAGCCCATCTACATCTCCCGCTATGATGGCCCCTTCATGAGCACTTCTTCCATCCGCGGCTCCATGACCGCTGTCAGCAGCTTCTCCGAGCATCCGGACGAAGCCCTGAAGCTGATCGAGCTGATGAATACCGATCCCTGGTATCGTGAGACTGCCCGGTACGGTATCGAAGGCAAGCATTACACCCGCAACGAAGACGGCACCGTGACCCGCACCGAGCTGGGCAGCTCCAACATGGGCGTTCAGGCTTATGCGCAGGGCCATTACACCGTTGGCGCGCTGGAAGCTTCTCCCTTCCCGGAAGTGCCCACCGATATCCATCAGTGGGAAAAGACCATGGCGAACTATGAGAACGCGACCCTGTCCGCCGCCATGGGCTTCACTCCTGACCTGAGCGCTGTGGAAACTGAGAACCTGGCTGTGAAGGCCGTGATCGAAGAGTATCGTCGCGAGCTGTACACCGGTACCTCTGATCCCGAAGTCGTGATCCCCGAAATGCTGGAGCGCATGAACGAAGCTGGTCTGCAGACCATCATCGCTGAAGTGCAGGCTCAGCTGGATGCTTTCCTCGGAAAGTAATTCTGGGAAGCGCTGATTGATTCAAATCAACGCAAAAGCAACTGTCTCGCTCCCCCGCTCCGCGGGGGAGTTTTTCTTCGGCCTCGTTTCTTCTCCCCGAAACCGGGCTTTTCTTCGCTAAAAAAAGGTGATAAGATGGGGATGATTCAAAGCAACAGAGGAGCAAAGCACCATGAAGCAGGAGATCAGGGATGGGCTACGGGCCGCCATTCAGGATTTGACAGAGAGGTATCAGCAGGCTGGGTATTTTTCTGACGCCAGCGTGCGAGTGTTCGACGATCAGGAATCCCTTTGCACGGCCTGCGTGGGCCAGGCCAAGGAGGACAGCTGGTTCGACGTGGCCAGCCTGACAAAAATTGCCACTGCCACCCAGGTACTGCATTTGATACAGCGGGGGCAGCTTTCCCTGGAGACCCGGCTGATGGATCACCTGACGGAGATCGCGGAGCGGCCCGCCCTGTGGGAGAAGATGAGCGCCATCACCCTCCGGCAGCTGTTGACTCATACCTCTCGTCTGCCCGCCTGGTTTCCTTTCTACTCCGAGCGGGGGAAAGACTTTTTCGACGTCCTGGAGATTGCCCTGGACCGGGAGGACCTGGTGGAGGGGATGGTCTATTCCGATCTGAATTTCATGCTGCTGGGAAAGCTGTTGGAGCGGCTGCGAGGGAAACCTTTAGCCCGCTGCCTGCAGGAGGATTTGGTGGAGCCCTATCATCTGGGCGGCATGACCTATCTGCCGGAGGTTTCCCTGGACCTGATTCCCTCCAGCTACGGCAACCCCATCGAGTGGGGCATGTGCGCGGAAAGGGGGATCACCTTCGATGGGTTCCGGCCGGAGGAGGCGATCCTACGGGGCGAGGTAAACGACGGCAACTGCTGGTATTATTTCGGTGGGGTGTCCGGCCACGCGGGGATCTTCGCCCAGACGGAGGCCTACGCCCGGCTTTGCCAGCTCTACCTGCGCTCTACCGATCCGTTGATGATCGACGCCCAGCGGGAGCAGCCGGGTGCCCCTGGACGGGGTCTGGGGCTGCAGACTGGGCTTAGCTATCCCCACGGCTGCGGGCATACGGGATTCACGGGCACGGGGATCTATTTCTCCCGGGAGCTGAACATCGGCGTGGTGTCCTTCACCAATCGGCTGTTTGTGCGGCAGAAATGCGAAGGGCAAACCTGGGAGTATCGCCGGGCTTTGCAGGAAATGGTGGCCGCTGCCGCGCGAATGGGATAGGCAATGAAGAGTTTGGACAGGAGGGAAAGACCATGGAAAAGGGCGTATTGTCCGGCGTAGATCGGCTGGAGACCGTGGCCAGTGTGCTGCGGCAGGGGCGGGTAGGGCTCATGACCAACGCCACCGGCATCAGCCGGGATTTTCGATCCACCATCGAGATTTTGCATCAGCAATTTGACTTGACGGCCCTGTTCGCCGTGGAACACGGCATCCGTGGCAATATCCAGGCGGGGGAGGCCATCGGGGTTTATCAGGACGAAGCTACGGGGCTGAACGTCTGGCCGGTGTACGGGGGAAACCATCGATTGACCCCGGAGATGCTGGAGCAATTCGACATCTTCTGCTTCGATATTCAAGATGTGGGGGCCCGGTTCTATACCTACCTGTACGCCCTGTCCTTCGCAATGGAGGAATGTGCCAAGGCGGGGAAGCCCGTGGTGGTGCTGGACCGGATCAATCCCCTGGGGGGAGAGCTGATCCAGGGAACGGTGTTGGATCCTGCCTTCGCCTCCTATGTGGGGATGTATCCGCTGCCCACCCGATATGGCCTGACCATCGGGGAATATGCCCGGTGGGTAAAGAAACACCTGCGTCTGGATAGCTTGGAGCTGCATATCGCGCCATTGGCAGGCTGGCGGCGGGGGATGATGCCCTGGGAGGCGGCGCTCCCCTGGGTGGCTCCTTCCCCCAATTGCCCCAGCTTCCACAGCGCCTTCGCCTACATCGGGTCCTGCATTTTCGAGGGCACTAATGTTTCGGAGGGCCGGGGAACCACACTGCCCTTTGAGTATATCGGTGCCCCCTGGATCGACGGGGATCGCCTGGCTCGGCGGATGGGGGAGAAGGAGACGACGGGGATTCATTTTCGGCCCGCCTGGTTCACGCCCACCTTCTCCAAGCACGCGGGGCAGCTATGCGCCGGGGTGCAGATGCACGTCCTGAATCCCGAAAGCGCTGACCCGGTAGCCGCGGCCTTGATGCTGCTGGACGGGATTCGGGAACTGTATCCGGAAAAGCTGGAGTGGGTCAGCTGGACCACGGAGAGCTATACTATCGATAAGCTGCTGGGGACGGACCAGTATCGCCGGGGGACGATGGATGCCGCCAGATTTCTGGACCGCTTCGCGGAGGGGCGGGAGCGGTTCCGACGCCAGCGGGAGCCCTTCCTGCTGTATGAATGAGCATGACGGAGGAAACGAAAAATGGAATGGATCAAGGAAAGATTGGATACGCTGCCGGGGAATATCAGCTTTATCTGTAAAAATCTGAAGACGGGGGAGTGCTTCGCCTACCGGCCGGAAGCGGTGCATGGGCCAGCCAGCGTCATCAAGCTGTTCCTCATGGCGGCGATTTATCAGGGCTTTGAGGATGGGGAGTTTCAGCCGGGAGACAAAATCCCCGTCCGCCGGGAGGACTGTGTGCCCTCCTGCGGGGTGCTGACCTATCTGGACGATGGGAAGGAGGTTTCCCTGCGGGATCTGGTGGAGCTGATGATCATCGTCAGCGATAACACCGCCACCAACGTGCTGGCGGATTTCTACACCATCCCCCGGCTGCTGGATTTCATCCATGAGCGCCTGGGCCTCCAGGATACCTTCTTCCGGCGGAAGATGTTCGACGCGGAGGCCTCCCGGCGAGGGATTCAGAACGCCACCACCGCCCTGGATGTGGCCTGGCTGCTGGAGAAAATCTGGCGAGGAGAGCTGGTGAGCCCGGAAGCTTCCGCCAGGATGCTGGAGACTCTGCGGCACCAGCGGCTGAACGGGAAGATTCCCTTTCGGCTGCATACCCTGGAACAGGCGCCCCGCATCGCCCACAAGACGGGGGAGGACGACGGCACCACCCACGATGTGGGTATCATCGAGGGAGAAACACCCCTGCTGGTCTGCTTTATGGGCAATGACACAGACGTGCCAGCCTATGAGCGGATGATGGCGGATATCTCCTGGGAGCTGTATCACAGAGTATGAAATCCGCCGCCGCCGAGGGCGGGAAAACGGTTGACGGAAAAAATGGGAATTGATATAATGTATCCAAGATTTTTGACGCGGAGGCGTCATGAAAAGAAAGGATGGTAACCCAAATGAAACGGATTGTTTGCATTGTGCTGAGCCTTGCGCTGCTGCTCTCCTGCCTGAGCTTCGCCGCAGCGGAAGAGAAGAAGACCCTGACGGTCTGGATTCCCCAGTACCAGTTTGGCGACGGCATCTCCGACCAGGATTTCTGGGACGGCGTGTTTGATCCCTTCGAAGAGGAAAACAACGTGGAAGTCAAGGTGGAGATCCTCTCCTGGAGCGATTATAATACCACCATCTATACTGGCCTGCTGAACAACGACGGCCCGGACGTGGTCTATGTGACGGATAACTATGACCTGGTGCAGGCGGACCTGCTGCTGGGCCTGGACAGCTATCTGACCGACGAAGAGAAGGATAACTACCTGCTGTGGGCCACCGGCCCCGTCAACGCTGCGGGCGAGCATGTCATCGTCCCCATGGATGACGGCGTGGCCATGGGCTTTGTGAACAAGGATATCCTGGCGGAAGCCGGCATCGAAGCCTTCCCCGAAGAGTGGGACGCCTTCATCGAGGCCTGCAAGACCGTGCAGGAAAAGACGGGCAAGCAGGGCTTCCTGCAGAACTGGGGCGCCACCACCGGTACCAGCGCGCTGATGCTGGCCTTCTGGCCCTATTACTTCCAGGCGGGCGGCACCATGCTGGACGAGAATGGCGAAATCGCCATCAACAACGAAGCGGGCCTGCAGACGCTGGAATTCCTGAAGAAGTTCGCGGATGAGGGCATCTTCGACGAGACCATCGTCTCCGAGGGCGAATCCATCGACAAATTCGCCGCGGGCGAAGTTGCCTTTGTGGTGGCGGACCTGAACAAGGGCAACACCTTCACCAACAACGGTGTGAACTGGGAATACTTCTTCTCCCTGAAGGGCCCGGCGGGCTATGGCGCCCGGACGGCTACCGACTCCTTCGCCGTGGCTTCCAAGGCCAAGGAACGGGGCAACGAAGAGCTGGCCGTGAAGGCCCTGACCCTGGTGACCTCCGGCGCGGTGATGGATCGCTTCCACTCCGAAGTGTTCTACCTGCCCCCCTTCACCAAGGACGCCACCTACACCCAGAACGAAGCCTACACCGCTCTGACTTCTGAGCACATCGACGATGTGTACGTGGTCAGCGAATTCGAGGGTAAGGCTTCCTTCGAGAAGGAGCTGCAGGCCAACATCCAGATGATGTTCATGGGCGACCTGACTCCTCAGGAAGTGCTGGACAACACCATGACCTACTACGCGGAACAGATTAAGCAGTAAGGCTTTTTCCGGGCTCCGGCGGCAGCGCCCGCCGGAGCCCATTTTATCAAGGAAGGAATTTTCCAGACATGACAACCATCGCCGCGAAACCGAGAAAGCGAATGAGCCCCCGAACCCGCCGACAGATTCTGGTGGGAATTTTGTTCATCCTGCCCAGCTTTGTGCTGATGATGACCTTTAACGTGGTGCCCATCTTCCTTTCCCTGTTCTATTCCTTTACGAAGTACAACATGGCCTCCCCGCCGCAATGGATCGGGCTGGATAACTATGCCCGGCTGTTTTCCAATCGGGTGCTGACGGAGTCCCTAAGCAACACGGTGCGCTATGTGCTGATCACCGTGCCAGCCCAGACGGTGCTCTCCCTGCTACTGGCGGTGTTCATCGCGGAGCATATGAAGAACCGATACGGCTCCCTCATGCGCAGCGTTATCTTCATCCCGGTCATCGTCAGCCTCATCGCCTCCGCCACGGTATGGAACATCATGTACCAGCCCAAGGGCGGGCTCATTAACCAGGTGATCGAGGCTTTCGGCGGCAAGGCGGTCAACTTCCTGGGAAAGAAGGCTTCCGCCCTGCCCAGCGTGGCGGTGGTGGCCATTTGGAAGAACACGGGATACTACATGGTGATCTATTACGCCGGGGTGATGAATGTTTCCGCCGATGTGCGGGAGGCCGCCATCGTGGATGGGGCCACGCCGCTGAAACGGTTCTGGTATATTACCCTGCCGATCCTGAAGCCTATTACCTACATGATCGTGACCCTGGGAATCATCGGCTCCTTCCAGGTGTTCGATTTGGTATACAAGATGACGGGGGGCGGGCCCGGCCGGGCGACCTATACCGTGGCGTATGTGATTTATACCTTCGCCTTCCAGGATAAGAACTTCGGTTACGCCAGCGCGGTGGCCATCTGCCTGCTGATCGTGATCCTGCTGATCCATCTGGTTCAGACGACATTGTTTAAGGAGAAGGACGCATGAAAAAGAAAAAGCGGATTTCTCCCTGGGTGGGATTGGGCATCGTGCTGGTTACCTTCTTCGCGGTGCTGTGCCTGCTGCCGCTGATCTATATGGTGGCGGTGTCCTTTACGGACTCCGAATCGCTGTACATCAAGCTGAAGGACCTGCGGCCCAGCTTTTACAACTATTGGTACGCCATCGTGAAGCGGGATTTCGGTACGGCGCTGAAAAACAGCATCATCACCGTAGTGGGCTCCTGCCTGCTGGTGGATATCGTTTCTGCCATGGCGGCCTATGGCTTCGAGAAAAAGCCGGTGCCTCATAAGGAGGCCCTGTTCCAGGGATACCTGGCCACCATGATGATCCCCGGGCAGGTGGTGCTGATTCCCATGTTCGTCATGATCAACCGGGTCGGGCTGACCAACACCTACGCCGCCCTGATTCTGCCCATGGTGGGCGCCTTTGGCATCTTCCTCATGCGTCAGTTCATGGTGGCGGTGCCCAACGAGCTGCTGGAGGCGGCGGAGATCGACGGCTGTGGCGAGGTGCGGCGGTTCGTCTCCATTGCCTTGCCCCTGGTGCAGCCGGCACTGGTGACCCTGACCATCTTTACCTTCAACGCGGCCTGGAACAACTTCCTGTGGCCGCTGATCATCAACACCCGCAGCGAGATGCGGGTGCTGCCGGTGACCATGTCCACCCTGGCCAGCAATTCCACGACGAATTACGGCATGGTGATGGCCGGGGCGACACTGACCTTCCTGTTTCCCTTCGTGCTGTATATCTTCCTGCAGAAGCAGTTCGTGGAGGGCATCGCCCTGGGTGGCGTGAAGGGATGAAATATGACGGGAATGTCATATAGATTTAACATCATTGTAATTTGACAAGGGACGTGGACTTTTGATAACATATCCGACAATAAAATTTCGAAGGGGGTAGTTTCTGGATGCTTCAGGGAAAAATCAGAGAAGGTTACACATTTGACGACGTACTGCTGGTACCTGCCCGAAGTGAAGTATTGCCCAGGGATGTGGATTTATCCATTCAGCTGACCAAGAAGATCAAGCTGAACATTCCCATGATCAGCGCGGCCATGGACACCGTGACGGACGCGCAAATGGCCATCGCCATGGCGCGGGAAGGCGGCCTGGGAATTATCCACAAGAACATGAGCATCGAGGAACAAGCCGCCCAGGTGGATAAGGTAAAGCGCAGCGAGCATGGCGTGATTACCGATCCCTTCTTCCTGAGCCCGGAGCACCTGATTAAGGACGCGGAAGCCCTGATGAGCCGGTATCGCATCAGCGGCGTGCCCATTACCCGGGAGGGAAAGCTGGTGGGCATCCTGACCAACCGGGATCTGCGGTTCGAGACGGATTATAACCGGAAGATCGGAGAGGTGATGACCAGCGAGAACCTGATCACTGCGCCAGAAGGGACCACCCTGGAGGAAGCGAAGCAGATTCTGGCCCAGAACCGGATTGAGAAGCTGCCCATCGTGGACAAGGAGGGCAACCTGCGGGGCCTGATTACCATCAAGGATATCGAAAAGACCCAGAAATATCCCAATAGCGCCAAGGACGCCAATGGTCGGCTGCTGTGTGGCGCGGCGGTGGGCGTAACCCACGATGTGTTCGACCGCATCGACGCCCTGCTGGCGGCGAAGGCGGATGTGATTAACATCGATACGGCCCATGGCCATAGTGTGGGCGTGCTGAAGCAGGTGGAAGCCATCCGGAATAAGTATCCGGAGATCACCCTGTTTGCCGGCAATGTGGCCACCGCCGCGGCGACCCGGGATCTGATTTCCGCCGGCGTGGATGTGGTGAAGGTGGGAATTGGCCCTGGCTCCATCTGCACCACGCGGGTGGTGGCGGGCATCGGCGTGCCGCAGATCACCGCCATCGCGGACTGCGCGGAGGAGGCGGATAAGCACGGCATTCGTATTATTGCCGATGGCGGCATCAAGTATTCCGGAGACATCACCAAGGCCCTGGCGGCGGGCGGCAGCGCCGTGATGCTGGGCAGCCTCCTGGCGGGCACGGAGGAATCCCCCGGCGCGACGGAGATCTATCAGGGCCGCAGCTACAAGGTGTATCGCGGCATGGGTAGCCTGGGCGCCATGGCCGTGGGCTCCGGCGACCGCTATTTCCAGGAGGGGGCCAAGAAGCTGGTTCCCGAAGGCGTGGAAGGCCGGGTGCCCTATAAGGGACCGGTGGCGGACACCATCTTCCAGATGGTGGGCGGCCTGCGGGCTGGCATGGGATATTGTGGCGCGAAGGATATCGACGCCCTGCGGAAGGACGCGGAGTTCATTAAGATTTCCGGCGCCGGCCTGGCGGAAAGCCATCCGCATGATATTAGCATCACGAAAGAGGCACCGAACTACAGCCGTAGCAACTAAATCTTTTATTCCCCTCCCTGCCCGGGAGGGGAATACTTTTGGGAGAGAAGGCACCTAACTATAGCCGTGGCAATTAAGCAAATCCCCCTCCCTTCCGGGAGGGGGATTTGCTTACTCCTGCAGCATATCTTCGCAGAAGATTTTTAGGAATTGGAGCACATTGTCGTCGTTGCCATTGGTGACCAGCACGGCAAGGTATCCATTCTCTACCATGGTCAGCTTTTCCAGGCCAGGGAGCTTGGCGATAGGAATGCCGAAGAGATGGCTTTCTCCGGTGTCCGAATCCCGCCGCCAGCCGGATTGCAGGCTGATGTCCCGCTCCGTGAAGAGGGAAGTGAGCTCCTCTTCCTCTTCCAGGGGCAGCCAGGCGCCAGAGGTGGCCAGGGAGACGAACTGATCCCGGGGCAGGAGATACACATCCCCTTCGCCTGCGGCCACGTAGGTGGAAAGCTGCATGGGCCCATAGGTGGCGTCCGTGGCCAGCAGCAGGGCGTTCATCTCCTCCATGTCCGGCATCTGTTCTTCCTGAACCCGGGCCATGTAGGCGTTCAGCTCGGCTTCGTTTCCATATCCATAGATATATAGGCTGACCTTTTTGCTCTCCGGGGAGCGGTAGGCGGTGACGGTGAAATACAGATTTACCAGCAGCGTCCCCAGGATAATCAGCAGGGCATATTTCCACCAGGAATAGGTAAGGTGCTGGCGGAGGGTTTGCTTGTTGACGGGTGTCTTCATAAGCGTCAAAACCTCGGTTCTTTCTCGAATGTGCTGAAATGGATATACGCAAAAGCATCAAACAAAATCTACTCACATAGCGCTTCCTCCTCCAAGGAAAAAGCTACGGGAAGCAGTGTACCAAAAAAAGGAAAAAAAGGCAAGAATCTTGACGGAATTCTACATCCTGTGGTATACTTTTTCCGACGGGAGGCCATAGGGGCGAATAATTTCATAAGGAGGGATTTTGTTTATGGCAAACACGATCATCACCGTAGGACGGCAGTATGGTTCCGGTGGGCGTTATGTGGCCCGGCTGCTGGCGGAGAAATTGAACATTCCTTTTTATGACAAGGAGCTGCTGGCCGAGGTGGCCAAGGACAGCGGCATCTGCCAGGATCTGCTGGAGGAGCACGACGAGAAGAACACGCGGAATTTCCTTTTCTCCATGATGAGCGGGACGCAGACGGTAGGGGATGCCTCAGCCATGTATCTGGACATGCCGCTGAATCACCGGATTTTCCTGGCCCAATTTGACACCATCCGCCGCATCGCTGGCGAGGGTCCCTGCGTCATCGTGGGCCGCTGCGCCGATTATGTGCTGCGGGATCAGGGGAACGTGCTGAACGTGTTCATTAAGGCGGACAAGGAGGAGCGGGTGCGCCGCATTGTGGAATACTATGGCGCCGACCCCATCAAGGCGGAGGAACAATTGAAAAAGGCGGACAAGCAGCGGGCCTCCTACTATAATTATTATGCCACGGGGACCTGGGGCGACGTCAACAACTACGACCTGTGCGTGGATACCGGCGCTTTGGGCGTTACCGGAGCGGTTGAGCTGATCGCGACCTGTGTGTCCCTGCGGGAGAAGAAAGCCGAACTGAAGGATCCGGAAGCATGGTAAGACGGGGAATCCTTTGCCTGGCGGCGCTCTGGCTGGTATTCATGGTCAACGCCGCCCAGGCGGATATTCATTGGCCGGAAAACACGGAGGGCCAGCGGATATTGAAAAGCTACGTGGAAACGGCGAATCGCTTCCTGATCGAGCAGGGGGAGCCGGGGGTCAACAGCCTGTTTGAGGCCTACGCCAGTTTTGAGGTTTTGGGGATTACGGACTTGCCAGAGGCGGAGACGCCGGAGAAGGTGGAGATTACGGCTCAGCTTTTTGCCTCCAGCATCAACAGCCTGGAGGTGCGGGTCAGCGATTTGAGCCGCTTCCCCAGGATTGCAGCCTCCTTTCTGCAGGCTTTGGCGCCGGAGACCACAACTCGGGAGGAGGCCCTGAAGGTGCCTACTCAGCGGATGCAAAAGGCGGCGAAGAATCCAGAAAATTCCTTTGAGGATCAGGTGGAGGTTCTGAATGGCACAGTGCCCTATGTTTATTATGCCTATTATCCCAATCAGTATCGGGACGGGGTCAACTGGATACAGATGACCATCATCTTCCCGCTGGAAGGGTACTGGGATGGCCTGGGCGTGCAGAGCGGGTCGGAGGCGACTCGAGGGCCGGATACCTATTCGGACCACAGCGAGGACTACGAGGGGTACGCCTCGGAGGATGATTACACTCATTATGAAATCTTCCTCACGGCGACGCCGGAACCTGACTCTGCCGCCGCAGAATATGATTTTAGATAATTTTCACATGTTGTTTCTTTGTTGTATTTTGACTCCTCCTCTTGAAGGATTTCACCTTTCTGGATACAATATCCCGTGGGTGGAATCCGATTTTTTTGTGTGTTTGAAGGAGAGTACCGATGAGCAAGATCCAAATGAAAACCCCCTTGGTGGAGATGGATGGCGACGAAATGACCCGCGTCCTGTGGAAGGACATTAAGGATTTACTGATTCTTCCCTTTGTGGATTTAAAGACGGAATATTATGATCTGGGCCTGAAGTATCGGGATGAGACGGAGGACCAGGTGACCATCGACAGCGCCAACGCGACGCTGAAATATGGCGTGGCGGTGAAATGTGCTACGATTACTCCCAACGCCCAGCGGGTGGAGGAATATCACCTGAAGCAGATGTGGAAGAGCCCCAATGGGACCATTCGGGCCATGCTGGATGGCACAGTGTTTCGGGCGCCGATTCTGGTCAAGGGCGTGCGCCCCACGGTACGAACCTGGGAAGCGCCGATCACCATCGCCCGCCATGCCTATGGGGATGTGTATAAGAACACGGAGGTTCGGATTCCTGGAGCCGGAAAGGCGGAAATCGTCTTCACCGGGGCGGACGGCCAGGAGATTCGACAGACCATCTTCGACTTCCAGGGCCCGGGGGTGGTGCAGGGCATCCATAACCTGGACGCCAGCATTACCTCCTTTGCCCATGCTTGCTTCCAATACGCCTTGAGCGTGAAGCAGGATCTGTGGTTCTCCACCAAGGATACCATCAGCAAGACCTATGACCACCGTTTTAAGGACATTTTCGCTGAGATCTATGAATCGGACTACAAAGCTGCCTTCGAGCAGGCAGGGATTGAGTATTTCTACACCCTGATTGATGACGCGGTGGCTCGGGTGGTTCGCAGCAAGGGCGGCTTCATCTGGGCCTGCAAGAACTATGATGGGGACGTGATGAGCGACATGATCGCCACCGCCTTTGGCAGCTTGGCCATGATGACCAGCGTGCTGGTAAGCCCCACGGGCCAATTTGAGTACGAGGCGGCCCACGGCACTGTGACCCGGCACTATTATCGATACCTGAAGGGGGAGGAGACCAGCACCAATCCGGTGGCGACGATCTTCGCCTGGAGCGGCGCGCTGCGGAAGCGGGGCGAGCTGGACGGGCTGCCAGAGCTGCAGGATTTTGCAGATCGATTGGAGAAAGCGACCCTGGACACCATCAACGGCGGCATTATGACCAAGGATTTGGCGCTGCTGTACGAAGGAGAGGCCCAGGGGGTCAACAGCCGCCAGTTCCTGGAGGCGATCGCGGAAAAACTGAAATAATAAACTGGCTGCCGCTGGGGAGGGAAAATCTCCCCAGCGGCAGATTTGTGTCTAAATGATTGCAATGAAAGGCATGGAATGGTATAATCGTCTAGCCCGAGATCGGGCGGATGTGTTTGCCGTATCAGGATTTCGCAATCCCGCGGCGTGGAGTAAAGGGACGGTTGGCCCCCTTGCGGGGCGAAGAACGAAAGGATTTGATATTTCAATGGGCCTATGGATCGCGCTGATCGTTTGTATCGCGCTTTCTGCCTTCTTTTCGGCCACGGAGACGGCCTTTTCCGCCTCCAGCCGGATTAAACTGAAAGCCATGGAAGGGGATCAGAAGCCCCGCGCGCAGCTGACGCTGCAATTGTTAGAAAAATACGATTCATTGCTGACCTCCGTGCTGGTGGGGAACAACGTGGTGAATATCGCCGGCGCCTCCATCGCCACGATCCTCTTTACCCGCCTGTTGGACGGGGCGGAGGATCGGGGGGCCACCATCGCCTCCATTGTCATGACAGTGGTGATTCTCTTTATGGGCGAGGTGGGGCCGAAAACCTTGGCGAAGCAGCAGCCGGAGCGCTTCGCCCTGGCGGTAACGCCGGTGATTCGCTTCCTGATGACCGTGCTGAAGCCGGTGGACTGGCTGTTTTCCCTCTGGCGGAGGCTGCTGTCCAAGCTGATCAAGGCGGAGCCGGAGGAGCCTCAGATTGAGGATGAGCTGATGACCATGATCGATGAGGCCCAGACGGAGGGAGACCTGGAGGAGGAGGAAAGCGAGCTGCTTCGTTCCGCCATCGAGTTTAACGACCAGGACGCCTCCGACATCATGACCCCTCGGGTGGACGTGACCGCGGTGGAGGACACCGCCAGCATGGAAGAGGTGGCGGAGATTTTCCGGACCACCTATTTCTCCCGCATCCCGGTATATCATGAGGATCTGGATCACATCGTGGGTACCCTGCATGAAAAGGACTTCTACAAGATGTCCCACGAGGGCTGCCGGGAGATTACTCGCATCATGAAGGAGCCGGTTTTCGCCCCGGCGACGCTGCCCATCTCCAGCCTGCTGAAGCAATTCCGGGCCAGCAAGACCCATCAGATCATCCTGCTGGATGAATTCGGCGGGACGGACGGCATTGTGACCCTGGAGGACGTGCTGGAGGAGCTGGTGGGCGAGATTTACGACGAGCACGACGAGGTGCACGAGGAGATCGCTCAGCAGGAGGACGGCAGCTGGACCATCGATGGCGGCATGCAGCTGCAGGAGATGCTGGAGCAGTTCGAGATTGAAAACCCGGGCTACGATGCGGACACCGTCGGCGGCTGGGTAGGTGAAATGATCCAGAAGGTGCCGGAGAACGGGGACGCCTTCCAGGTAGGCGGATATCGATTCACCGTGGCGGAGATGGACGGCTTCCGGGTGACGAAGGTCAGCGGGGAAAAGATTCCGGAGCTGGCGGAGGTCCCGGCGGAGGAAGGGCCGGAGAAGGCCCCGGAGGAGAAGACGGAGTAGGGATTTCCAACCGTGCCCAGGCGTGGAAGGCAGCATAGAGAAAAATGGAAGTTTGAATCGGGGAGGGGAAAACAGATGAGCAGAACCGTTATGGGGTACTGGGACTGCCCCGTGTGCGGCAGCAAGGGCATCGCGGGGAATGTGATGAATTGTCCCTCCTGCGGCCGGGCCCGGGGGGACGTGCAGTTTTACATGAAGGACGGCGCGGAGAATTCCACCCGGGAGGAGAACGAGCGGGGAGACATTGAGTACCTGAACGAGGAGCAGGCGAAGGAGATCGGGAAGAATCCGGACTGGTACTGCTCCTTCTGCAACTCCCTGAACAAGGATCATGCGGCCTTCTGTACCAATTGTGGTGCCAGCCGGGAATCCTCGGAGAGCAATTATTTTGACCAGCTGAACAAGCGGAAGGCGGCTGAGGCGGCGGAAAAGGCCGCCCAGCCCCAGCCCCAAGCCCAGCAGGTGAAGAAAAAGAGCCGACTGCCCCTGCTGCTGATCATTCTGGCGGTGATCGTCGGGTTGGTGGTCTACATGAACGGCAGCAACACCCAGGGGGACCTGCGGGTGACGGGGGTCAATTGGAGCCGCAGTATTCCCATTGAGCAGAACATCGAATACACCGAGAGCGACTGGAGCATCCCCGCGGGCGGGACGGAGGTCAGCCACCGGCAGGAGATTCAGCGATACGACCAGGTGCTGGACCACTACGAGGACTACGAGGTTCAGAAGTCCCGGCAGGTGCTGGATCATTACGAAACCTATTACACCTATTCGGATAACGGTAACGGCTCCTTCACGGAGGTGCCCCATGAGCGGGCGGTCTATCGGACGGAATATTACACCGAGACGGAATCCCGGCCGGTATACGTGCCAGTGCCCCGATACGCCACCAAATATACCTACACCATCTGGCGCTGGACCAGGACCCGGGAGGCCACAGCCGCCGGAAACGACCATGACGCATATTGGCCGGAAACCAACCTGGCCGCGGACGAGCGGGAAACCACGCCCCGGGCGGAAAAGTATACCTTCACTGTCGTGGACGAGAAGGATGCCCGCCGGACCTGGCGGGCCACGGAGGAGGATTGGCGGAAGATCAACGAGGGAGATCGGATGACCATTACCACCCAGCGGGGCAGCGGAGAGAGCTGGATTGTGGACGAGAAGGGGAATCACCTGATCCGGGTGTATAGCAATTAAAATGATTATGAAGCCCTGCCTGGAAGGCGGCGGGGGATCAGGATAAAGGAGAAACGCGCGAAGTGGAAAAAAACTTTCCCCAGGGGGAGGAGCTGGAGCGGGCCCTGAAGGCGGCCTATCGGCTCTATCAGGCCAATATCCATGACACCGGGGCGCTGATTTACGAGCTGACCAAAGGCGCTCGGAATGGCATGCCGGAGAAGGAATTGCTGGAGATTGCCCTGGAGGCCCTGGAAAAGTGCCGATATTCGGCGGATGAGGTGTAAGCCCATGGCGAAGGTATTGCTGTTTAATTTCACAGACGAAGGCCGGCGGAAGAAGGTCAAAGCCGCCCTGTTCCGCAGTGGGATTCCCAGCCAGGATGTGCCGCCGGAGCGGCAGGGAGAGACCATCGGTGCCCTCCTGGGGCTGGCAGGGTTCGCGGAGGGGGAGAAAGGGGAGGACCCCCCCTTCCAGGAAGAAATGATCGTCATGCATGAACTGGCGCCAAGGCAGTTCAACGGGTTCCTGGATGGATTGAAGCAAAATGGGACACGGGTGGCGCTGAAGGCGGTGGTGACGGAGCACAACGTAGGCTGGAGCGCGGCACAGCTGTATCGGGAGCTGGCGCAGGAACACGCGGCTCTGGCCCAGGGAACGGGTGCACCAGTGCATCGCCCCGAATAAAAAATACAAGACAGAAAGCAGGAAAGCCGCCCGAAGCGGGCGGCTTTCCTTTACGGAGAAGAAAAATGGAGAAATTACTGGCCCCGGGGCTTTCCTTCCGAGGCATGCTGCAAGGGGGCTCCAGCACGGCGGCCCTCTTCGCGGATCCCCCCATGATGGAGACGGCCCGGCTGCGGCTGCGCAGGCTGCGGATGAGGGATGCGAAGGACATCTACGCCTGGAGCAGCGACCCAGAGGTAGCGAAATACGTCCTCTGGACGGCCCATCGCAGCCTGGGGGATACTCGGGGATACATCCGGTACGTGAAGAGCCTGTATCGCCAAGGTGCGCCCTGCTCCTGGGGCATTGAGCTGAAGGAGACCGGGAAGATTATCGGCACCATCGGCGTCATGGGCTGGTGGCCGGATCACCGCAGCATGGAGGTAGGATATTCCCTGGGAAGGGCCTGGTGGCATCAGGGATATGCGGCGGAGGCCCTGGGTAGCCTGCTGAACCTGCTGTTTGAACAAACGGAGGTCAACCGGGTGGAGGGGCAATGCGATGTGCGAAACCCCAACAGCGGCCGGGTGATGGAAAAATGCGGTATGAGAAGGGAAGGCACGCTGCGGCAAAGGGTGTATAACAAAGGGGAATATGTGGACGTAGCGCTCTATGCCATTTTAAGAACAGACAGATAGCGGTTTAGTCGTATGCGCGCGGGAGTTCCCCTCCGGGGCACGGCTCGCGCCTCCGTTCCAGACGTAGCGGTACAAAGCGGCTGCCTTCGCAATAGGATTCGCACGCGCACCGCGGGCGCAAGCGCCACGCGCACCGCACGCGGCATGCTCGCCACCCGCTAAGTACCGACGTCTTCCAAGGGCCCCTGAGTGAAACATCCCTTCGCACGACTAAACAGTTACCGTTCAATTCAAGCATCCCTAACCTTATCTACAAACAATTGCATTTTCCGGGGATCCTTTACCTTCTCCGTCTCAATGCCGGAGGAGACGTCCAGGGCATAGGGGTGCAAGGAATGAACGGCGTCCTGGACATTGTCTGGATGGAGGCCGCCGGCCAGGAAATAGGGCCTCTGAATCGACTGAATCAGGGTCCAGTCAAAGGCTTGGCCGGTGCCTCCCGCGCCGTGGTCCAGCAGGATATAGTCCGCGGAGCTTTGTTCTGCCCGACGGACATCCTCCAGGTTGGAGATTTTGAAGGCTTGAATCAAAGGCTTCGCGGTCAGCTTCCGCAGGGCGCCGATATATTCCCCATCCTCATGGCCGTGGAGCTGGGCCAGATCGATGATGCCGCTGGCCAGCAGCTGGGCGACAAAGGCTGGATCCGCGTCCACAAAAACGCCCACCGCCTGAATTCCGGGGGCCAGGAGGGCCTTCAGCTCCCGGGCCCGGTCGGGGGAGACGTAACGGGAGCTTTTCTCAAAGAAAACAAAGCCAATGTAATCCGGGCGCAGCTGATTGACCGCCTGGATATCTGCCTCCCGGGAGAGGCCGCAGAGTTTGATTTTTGGAGAAGTCATTGGGCCGCCTCCTTAAACTGATGGAGGGCCAGCCGCCGATCCGGCGCTCGCATCAGGGCCTCGCCGATCAGTGCGGCATCCGCGCCGATTTGCTTCAGGCGGCGGACATCCTCCGGGCCGGAGACGCCGGATTCCGCCACATAGATCACCTCCGGGGGAATCTGATCCCGCAGGCGGGCGGCGTTTTCGAAATCCACGGAGAAATCCTTCAGATTGCGGTTGTTCACCCCCAGAATCTCCGCGCCGGCGGCCAGAGCGGTTTCGATCTCCTGGCCGTCGTGGGTTTCCACCAGGGCAGCCAGGCCCAGCTGTCGGCAGAGCTCCAGCCGATGGGCCAGGGTATCCGCATCGTGAAGGGCGACGATCAGCAGCACCGCGTTGGCGCCCAGTACCCGAGCCTGATACAGCTGATAATCCTCCACGGTAAAATCCTTCCGGAGCATGGGCGTGGTCACCGCCTGCCGAATCTCGGCAAAAATCTCATCCGAGCCCAGGAACCATTTCGGCTCCGTCAGGCAGGAGATGGCGTCCGCGCCGGCAGCGGCATAATCCCTGGCGATGTTCAGATAGGGGAAGTCCGGGGAGATGAGCCCCTTGGAGGGGGAGGCCTTCTTGACCTCGCAAATGAAGCTGAGGCCGGGGCGGCGCAGGCCCTGCAAAAAGGCATCCCCAGCCCCAGGCCCCAGGCGTAGGGCTTGGGCCTGCAGGGCTTCCAGGGGAAGAAAGGCCTGATCCTGCCGCACTCTTTCCCGGACATGGGCGGCGATAGTATCCAGAATGGTCGGCATGGGCTTACACCTCGTTGGAAACCTGAATGACCTTTTCCAGGGTGGCCAGGGCCGCGCCGGAATCGATCTGCTGGGCGGCCAGCTTGACGCCCTCCGCCAGGGTTTCCGCCTTGTCGGCGATATAGAGGGCCGCGCCGGAGTTCAGCAGCACGGTATCCCGCTTGGGGCCCTTTTCCCCGGCGAGGATAGCCCGGGTAATGGCAGCGTTCTCCTGGGGCGTGCCGCCTACCAGATCCTCCTTCTGGCAGCGGGAGATGCCGAAATCCTCGGGCTGGATGGTGTAGGTCTTGTACCAGCCGTCCTTCAGCTCGCAGACCTTTGTGGGGGCGGAAAGAGAAATCTCGTCCAGCTTGTCCATGCCATAGACCACCATGCCCCGTTCAATGCCCAGATTGCTCAGCACCTGGGCCAGGGGCTCCAGCAGATATTCATCGTACACCCCCAGCAGAATCTGCTTCGGGTGGGCCGGGTTGGTCAGGGGGCCTAAGATGTTAAAGACGGTACGGATGCCCAGCTCTTTCCGGATGGGGCCTACATACTTCATGGAGGTATGATACTTCTGGGCAAAGAAGAAGCAGAAGCCCGCCTCATCCAGCAGCCGTAGGCACTGCTCCGGCGTCAGGCTGATGTTCACCCCCAGGGCTTCCAGGCAATCCGCCGTGCCAGATTTAGAGGAAGCGGCGCGGTTGCCGTGCTTGGCCACCGGGACACCAGCGGAAGCCACCACCATGGCGGAGGTGGTCGAAATGTTGAAGGAATGGGCGCCATCCCCGCCGGTGCCGACGATTTCCAGAATCGGCCGATCCCCGGCGTCTACCTGGGTCGCGTGATCCCGCATGGCAGCGGCGCAGCCGGAGATTTCCTCAATGGTCTCCGCCCGGGTGCTCTTAGTGGAAAGGGCGGCCAGGAAGGCGGCGTTCTGAACCGGGGTGGTTTCCCCGCTCATGATCTCGTTCATGACCTGATACGCTTCGTCATAGCTGAGATCGCCTTTTTGGGTCAATTTGACAATCGCTTCATAAATCATATGTGACAATCCTCCTGATATATTTTCTTGCGCCCCCGCTGCCCGGGGGTGCTTTCATCAGCGTTTCCACTATTTATTTATACCTATAGAGAGGTTCTGTCAATGAAAAGGAATGTATAAATTATGTTTCTTCATTCTACTTCCGGCAGGCCGAATTCCGCCGGGAGGAAACGGGGACAGACGTTCTCTCGGGTGGCGATGACGGAGGCCGCCAGGCGGGTGCCGATCTGGCAGGATTCCTCCAGGGTTTTGCCATAGGTGAGCCCGATGCAGACCCCGGCAAAGAAGGCGTCGCCACAGCCGGTGGTGTCCACGATGTCCACATTCACCGGGGGCACGACGCCATGGTTTCCCTGGCTGTCCGCGAACACCGCGCCTTGGCCGCCCATGGTGATGACCATCTGGCGCAGCTCCCCTCGCTTAATTCGCTCCGCCAGGGTGGTGGAAAGTGCCTCCGGGGACAGACCGGCATATTCTTCGCTGAAGAAAAGCCCCGCCTCCTGCTCGTTGCAGACGAAGCAGTCTACCCGGCGCAGCAGATCCCGCCGCTCCACGGCGATGGTCATATTGGACACCAGGGCGAACACCTTCTTTTGATATTTCTCCGCCAGGGTGAGGATTCGCTTCATGATTTCGTCCTCGATATCCACCTCCACGGCGATGGCGTCCGCCTCCGTGAAGATTTCGTCCCCCTCCTGGTCCAGGATATCCGCGATGACGGAGGGATCAGGACGCTTCGAGATGGAGGCCACCACATCCCCACTGTTGTCGAAGATGGCCAGCCAGGTGCCCATGCCGCCGGGGATATAGCGGGAGTATTTCATGTTGACCTTGTGGCGCTCCAGCTTATCCACCACGTCTCGCCCCGCGCCGTCGTTATCCACCACGGTGACAAAGGTGGGGCGCAGCTCTACATTGGCAATATCCTCCACCACGTTGCGGCTGACCCCGCCATGAACCTGCACGACTCGCCCGGCATTGCGGCCGCCGGGGATGTATTTGGTGATGGGATATCCCTTGATGTCCACAAACACAGTACCGATGACCACGATTCCATTCTTCATGACCTTGCCCTCCCTCGCCGCGGATAATCGTTTCCCTGCCCAGATGATACCATGAAAAAGGCCGCTGGTTCAATCCCCGGGAGGGTGATTTTTTCCAAAAAAAGGAGGACCGGAAGCGATGATTCCGATCCTCTTTTTTATGAAACCGCTGAAGAAAGCGGTGCCTTCAGTAGCGATTCTTTCGCGATCAGTTATTCGGGAAAACGGGCTGGCCATTGACCGCGATGTCCCCTTCAATGGGGATGAGCAGATAGCTCCGCCCGTCAATCACCCGGGTCTCCAGCAAATCTGCATATTCTGGATCCACCTTCACGGAAACGCTGGGTAAGTCGATCTTGAACTGGTTTGGCGTCACGATGTTCACCGCCGGAAGCACTGCCCCAGCCCCAAAGACCTGATCAAAGCCCTCCTGGAAGGCTTCCACCTTCTCCTCGGATACGCCGCTTTCCGTCAGCACCCGGGCTACATCCTTTTTGGAAAGAGAAAGGGGCTCCGCTTCCTTATCCTTCTTCTGCTCCTCGATCATGGTGGACACAGTTTCATGCATCTCCTGCACCACCTCCAGAGAGCACTCCTTCCCCAGGCTCTGGGCCAGCAGGGTCTGGAAGGTATCCGTTTGTTCCGTCGCTGGCATCAGCGCCTGCAGATGGAAGGAAGCTTCCAGAAATGCCTGATGGGAATCGTTGCTGTCCTTGCTATAGAACAGAATGGTGTTCACATCTGCCGCCCCATCCTCAAACAAGGGGAACAGGAATCCCATGACCGGAGCATTAGCCAGCCATTCCTGGGCCCGGTCATGGAACACGCTGTCCTCCGGGTCGTAGCGCAGGGCAGGCTTTGCCCGCTTTACAGGGCAAATTGCGCACAGTACATAGCTGAAAGCCCGATCGGAGTTATCATAGTCAATTTCCCCATCCGCGCCACGGAACTTGACGTCCAGGGTATCATGCATCATCAGGATCAGCCAGTTATCCGCGTTCTGGGCGTCCTCCACGGACTGCATGTCCGGATGCTCCGCCCGAATGCCTTCGATCAGCCGCTCGAAGACGTAGGAAACGGCCTCCTCATCCTGCAGCGCACTGTCCCGCAGCCGCAGCAGCTGCTGATACACCTCCGCCTGCGCAGGCTCCTCCGATGAAATCCCAATGGGCAGCAGGTTCTGACCGATCTGGCCGGAGAGCACCCGTTTGAAAAGTGCCATGTATTTCTCGTTTTCCTGCTCATACAGGGTGCTGACGTTCAGGGCGAAGCTGGTAATGGGCTTCCCCACATTGTCCACATATCCGCCCAGAATAGCCGTAGGGTTCCTTTTATCGGGATTTAAACGGCGCTTTACCTCCGCCAGGTCTCTTTGATTCATGGTATTTATCCTCCTCGTCACGCATCAATCCTGTCCGCATCGAAAGCGACAGCGGAGCACATGATACCACATTTTTCCCTTTTCGGGGAGAACAAATTCATGCGTTTGTTTTTCATTTGCTCTAAAAAAGCTGTCCCCCATCAGTTCGAAATCAGATGAAAATCCTCTGACAATAATCAATTTTGCTCCCTTTGAAAAGATGGGCTGCAGCCAATGCTTTTACCCTGTATTTTTCGGGCGAGCAGGGGAAAGAAATGCCCATCTCTGCCTTGACGGAGAAGGACGGGATCGATATAATGCAAGAAGCAGGAACCGAAATATCGTTTGCAAAAGGAGGAGCATCGCATGCAGCACGGAAACCCGATTTTGCGGGGACAAAATCTTGACCATCGATTTATCACCATGGGAGAGATTATGCTCCGGTTAACGCCCCCCAATTATGATAAGATTCGTGTCGCCAACAGCTTCGAAGCCAGCTATGGTGGCTCAGAGGCGAATATTGCCCTAGCCCTGGCTAACCTGGGGGTGGACGCCACCTTCTTTACCGTGGTGCCGGATAATTCCCTGGGTAAGAGCGCGGTGCGGGCGCTGCGCTCCAATGATGTGCACTGCACCCCGGTGATCCTTTCTACCCCAGCAGAGACGCCGACCCATCGGCTGGGAACCTATTATCTGGAAACTGGCTATGGCATTCGGCCCAGCAAGGTAATCTATGATCGGAAGCATTCCGCCATGACGGAATACGACTTTTCCGGTGTGGATTTGAAGGCCCTGCTGCAGGATTTTACCTGGCTGCACCTGTCCGGCATTACCCCGGCCCTGGCGCCCAACTGCGCTGAGCTAACGCTGAACATGCTGAAGGCGGCGAAGGAACTGGGGCTGATGGTCTCCTTTGACGGCAATTTCCGATCCACCCTGTGGACCTGGGAGCAGGCCCGAGATTACTGCACGGAGTGCCTGCCTTATGTGGATGTATTGATGGGCATTGAGCCCTATCACCTGTATCGCGATCCGGAGAATCCTGGGGCCGGGGACTGGAAGGATGGAGTTCCCCTCCAGCCCAGCTATGAGCAGCAGGATGAGATTTTCCAGGCCTTTGTGGAGCGGTATCCGAATTTGAAATGCATTGCCCGGCATGTGCGCTATGCCCATTCCGGGTCTGAGAACAGCCTGAAGGCCTTCATGTGGTATCAGGGGCATACCTTTGAAAGCAAGCTGTTTACCTTCACCATTCTGGACCGGGTGGGTGGCGGTGACGCCTTTGCTTCCGGACTGATCTATGCCATGATGCACGAAGAGCGGCCCATGGATATGCTGAACTTCGCGGTGGCCTCCAGCGTAATTAAGCATACCATCCATGGTGATGCCAACATCGTGGATGATGTGAAGACCATTCGGAATCTGATGAACATGAATTACGATATCAAGCGGTAAACATAAAAAGATAATGTTTTCCACGAAAGAGAATATACGTTTGGTAACCCGGAGCGGTTTCGTCCGCTTTAGCGATGATATCTGCCAGCTGGAAGTCAGCAAGGTGGGTCAGCAATTGCCGGGTATGATCGCGGTGCTGAACGCATAATTTTGCGGTCAGCGCTGCCTATGCCCCTACGGGATCAAACGGAGGGAGAGCGGCCCGATGCAGAGTTATCTATTCGACCAGAAGGGACACCATACCACGCAAAGAAACGGGAGAGGAGAAAAGCTCCTCTCTCTGTTTGTCGTGCTGGTGCTGGTTTGCTTATCCCTGGTTTCGTTCTCCGCACGGGCGGAGCGGGATGTGGTTAGGATTGGCTATTTTATTTCAGATCATTATGGGTATATCGGCATCGAAGGTGACCTACGTGGGTATGATATCCAGATTTCAAAGGCCATCGGCATGTATGGCGGCTTCAAAGCGGACATGCTGGGTTTCGACAGTGTAAAGGAAATGGAGGATGCGCTTCGCTCCGGCGAAGTGGATGTGCTCATCGACTTATTACGGACTGAACAACGGATGCAGGAGTTTGTTTTTACGGAAAACTTTCTCCTGCAGGAGCAGGTTAGCCTCTATACGCATACCGGGCCGGACGCGCCAGTCGCTCATGATGTATCAGATATAAGAGACTTCCGCATCGGTTATATTGCCGGCTCTGGGTTTGTGGATTATTTTCTCGACTACTGTGGGGCAGAGGAAAACACACCACAGCTGATGGAATTTCACTCGGATATAGAAATGCATGACGCCTTGGAGCGAGGAGAGACGGATGCCTGCATCACAGGGAGCGCGGTTCCGGCTGGATATCGCGTGCTGCTGTCTACACCTCCGCTTTCCTCCTATATGATGCTGCGCGCCGCAGATGTCGAGCTGCGGGATCGGATTGATTCCGCCATTACCCAGCTGAAAACAGATGATCCAAATTACATTTCCGATCAGATCCATCAGTATATCACCTCCCAGGACACGGAGATGTCGCCCCTGACAGCGCAGGAACGGGAATTCTTGGCGGCTCATCCCGAGCTTTCCGTGGCCTTGGTACGCGGGGCGGAACCCTTCACTGTGGAAAACGAGGATGGCAGTTTGTCCGGAATCATTCCGGATTATTATCAGAAGCTGGGAGAAAGATTGGGCGTTACTTTCCATTTCGAAGTTTTTGACCAGACGAAAGAGGCCATTGAGGCTGTAACCAGCGGTGCGATCGATATCTTGGGCCATTATTATGGTGATATTATCATTGCAGATAGCGAGGATCTTTTCAATACCATGGCCTATGGTTCCACGGAATGTGGCCGTCTGATTCGGAATGGCAACAGTGCGGTCAAATCCGCTGCGGTGACCAATCGAACGGCTTATATGCTAGCGGAACAGCTAGATCCAGAAATTCAGCTGGTAGCTTATCCCAACATTGAGGCGGGATATCAGGCGGTAATGAATAGCGAAGTGGATGCCATGATTGGCTCTATGATTGGTATCTCCTGGCTGGTGAATCTGCATACGATGCGCGGACTGAATTTGTCCGTTCTGCCCGGGGTCACCCTGGGCGTTCGCGGCGCTGTTTCCTGCGATAATCCTACACTGCTGTTTGTGCTGAACAAGGCAATTTCCGTATCACAGAATGAGATGGAAACGGCGATCATCGCAAACGCAAGCAATGGTAAAATGAGTCTCCGTATCGTGCTGGAGAATCTGCCTGTGGGATATATTAATGGCGCTGTTGCTGTGCTGATTGCGATGGTCGTTTTTCTCATTCTTTCAATTATCTTGTTGGTCTTGAACAATCGAACCAGATTGAAATCCTTGAATCGGGAAGTGAATGTAGATGGATTGACAGGCGCTGGAAGCAGACGATATGGTACGAAGCTGCTGAATTACAAGCTGACTCTTTACAAAGAGGGCATCGAAGATACGATGATTGTCATGTTCGACGTGGACTTCTTCAAAGGAAAGAATGATACCTACGGGCATGAGTATGGTGACTTCGTGTTGAAAAAAGTCGTGGAGGTTTTGCAGAATACTCTACGTAAGTCAGATGCGATCGTCCGCTGGGGCGGGGATGAATTCATTCTTATGTGCTCCCGGATTCGGGTGGAGGACGCGGAATTTCTTATGCAGAAGATCATTGCTGCCATCAACAGCGCGGATTTCACCATGGATGGTAAAGGAGAGCAAATCACCATCTCGGCGGGCGCGGCTTTCTTCGCGCCGGAGGATAAGGACACCACGCCGGTACTGCGTCGCTGCGACAGTGCGCTGTACAAAGCAAAGGCTAAACGGAACAGCTATCAGATTCATTGGTAATTCAGGAAAATCAGGCTTGAACACCTTCTGTTCGCAAAATGCTGCGGAAGGCACCGTTTTTTTCAGCAGTTTCATAAAAACGAGGACCGGAAGCGTTGCTTCCGGTCCTCGCTTGATGATGATCTGGGTTTATTCCTGGGCTTCGGGAGCGGCTTCTTCCGCTTCCTCAACTGCGTTTTCTTCCTCGGCTTCTGCCGGGGCTTCGTCTGCCTTCTCAGGTGCTTCTTCTGCGGCGGCTTCCTGGGCTTCTTCGCCTTCCGCGACTTCTTCCGCATCGGCCTTCGGGGCTTCCGCTGCCTCTTCGGTCTCTTCCTCTGCTTCCTTCTCTTCGGCCGCTTCGGCCTCTTCCTCGGTTTCCGGAGCTTCTTCCGCTTCTTCTTCGTCGCCCTGTTCCGGCTCTGTGATCTCAGAGAGGACATCCAGACTGCCCATCTCGCCATTGGTCAGGATATACAGCACACCCTGCACCTTCTGCTGGGAGGAGGTGAGATTGTTGGTCACGCTATCCAGGGTATCGATCAGGTCCACATTCGCCTGCTGCAGGGTGTCCCGTTCGGCGGTCAGATCGGTCACCTGCTGCGTCAGATCCTTTGCTTCTGCTTCTGTGGCTTCCTTTTCCAGCTGCAGGGCGGTGAGCTCCGCCTGCAGATCAGCGGCCTGCTGGGTCAATTCGTCGATACGGGTATTGTTGTTATTCATCATGGTCACAAAGCCGATGGCTCCGGCCACAATCACACAGCACAACGCGATAACTGCCTTTTTCATTTTCCGTTTCCCTTCTTTCCTTCAATCGTTCTGAGCCTCAGAGATGTCCTCCACGACGGTTTCTTCGACAGCTTCAGCTACTTCCTCCGCGACGGTTTCTTCGACGGCTTCAGCTACTTCTTCCGCGACGGTTTCTTCGACAGTTTCAGCTACTTCTTCCGCGACATCCTGCATGGCGTCTTCCACAACCTCCTCAATGACGGCCTTCGCTTCCTCCGCACCGATCAGCAGCTTATCACCATCGCTCTTCCGCAGGGTATCCGCGTCGCTGCGAAGCCGCTCCACAATCCGGATGCCGAAGCTTTCCTGAATGTTCTGCTGCTCTGCCTTGAAGAGGGTATCTCCCGTTTCCTGGGCGGCCTGGCTCAAGGCGTCCATCAGGACGCGAATCTGGTCCAGATAATACCGATAGCTGCCGGCGAAGGTGCTGACGGTTTCGGCGATCATCTGCCGATTGTCTTCTTCCTTCTGGGCGATTTCGTCCGCCAGATCCTGCCGCTTGGTGGCTGCCTCCCGGGCGAAGCCTTCCTCTATATCCTCCCGTGTGGCGTCGATTTCCTGATTCTTCTGCTGATAAAGCTCCTTCAGCCCTTCGTATTCCACGATGGTTTGCCGCGCCTGCTCCTTCAGCTCGGTGGATTCGCTCTGGGCGATTTGTTCCTCCAGAGACTTAATCCTTTCCCGGGCGGCCTGCAGTTCGTCCCGCGCGCTGGATAGCTCTTCTGTCAGGGTGGTCTTGTCCTTCAGAGCGTCTTCCATCTTTTTCCGGGCGGAGGAAAGCTGATCCTCCAGGGCCTTGATTTTTTCTTTTCCAAACATCCAGGCATCGTCTCCTTACTCCAGATCCCTCTGGCATATTTTGTAGAACAGAATTATACAGGGAAGGGGATCATAGAAATCTCCTGTCCACAGATCCTTCTTCACCGGTTATCATAACATACAAAAGGCAGCTATGTCCATTGAATATTTGATGAAATTATATTTTTTGGTCACCTTGGGGCCAGAAACTTACAGCATGGGCACGATCCAGGCGGCCCAGGCATAGCTAATGGGCCAGACAAGGATCATGGCGGGAATCATATCGGCGATGGGAAAATCATGGATCTTGGCGATGCGGAAACCGGTAGCCAGCATAATCAGCCCGCCGCAGGCCTTAAAGTCGTTAATCATGGCCGGGGTTGTCAGGGGATAGATCATCTTCGCGCAGAAGAACAGCAGCAGGAAGATGATGCACTGGGGGAGGGCCACCAGGCTGGTAACCATGCCCAGGGAGCAGGCAAAAATCATGGCGGTGAAGATATCCAGAATGGATTTGGCCAGGAGAATGCTGTGATCTCCGCTCATGCCGGAAACGATGGAGCCGTAAATGCCGGTACCGCTGGCGCAGAACAGAACGATGGCGGTCACGAGGAGACCCCGATCTGTGTCCTGCTGGCCGGGAATCAGGCTCGCCAGCTTGGCACCGCCGTTTTCGATATGCTTCCCCAGATGGAGTGCTACGCCCAGAATCGTCCCCAGGATTAAGGCCAATACCACGGCGGGCATGTTTTGCATTAGGACGATGGAGCTGATGCCAATGCCCATGGAGTAAATTCCGAAGATCAGATTCAGCTTTTCCTTCAACTCAGCGGAAAGCTTCGTCCCCGCCTTGGAGCCGATGACGCCGCCGACGGCGACAGCCAGTACATTACAGATTACGCCAATGGGCATATGATTTTCCTCCATTTCTTTCTGGAGGGGTGGCAGTTTGCGAACTTGCAGCGCTTCGCTCCAGGAAAGTTAATCAAAATGTATCACTCTGAAAACGGCTTTGTCAACCAAGCGAACAATGAAAAAACGCTCTTCTGATTTCTCAGAAGAGCGTGGGGTGAAAATAGACGCTTCTTTCACTCTCCGCAACCTCAATTGTCGTCCGCCTCCCTTGGAGCGGGAGGCGGACTCTGTTTCGGTTGATTCGTTCAAGTCGCTCGCCTTCGGCGCAGCCCACTGGGCTGACGCTTCTTTCACTCACCAAAAGATATCCCAATATTCTTCGCCGTCAGGACCATGGTATCATCCTGGGGAACGGGCTTGGCGACACCAGCGATATCCTTCAGCAGGTTGTGGGTAATGGAATTGCCCTTCAGCGCCACGGTGACGCCGTAGATATCATCCCGAATCAACTCCGCCGCATGGACGCCGAACTCTGTGGACAGCACCCGGTCATAGGCGCTGGGGGTGCCGCCCCGCTGAATATGCCCTGGCACGACGCTGCGGGCTTCCACGCCCACCAGGTCCTGCAGCTGCTTGGCCACATAGGCGCTGGAGGAGAAATGCTCGGCCGCCCGGCGGGCCTCCCGCTCCTTCTTCTTCAGCTTGGCCTCCTCCTTGTCCATGGCGCCTTCGGCCACGGCGATGATGGTGAAGCCCTTGTTGCTGTCCGCCCGCTTCTTGACTACCTCGGCCACCTTGTCGATGGTGTAGGGGATTTCGGGAATCAGGATGACGTCCGCGCCGCCGGCCACGCCGGAATACAGGGTCAGCCAGCCGGCCTTGTTACCCATGATCTCGATGACCATGCAGCGGCCATGGCTGGCGGCGGTGGTGTGGATGCGGTCGATGACCTCGGTGGCGATGTCGTTGGCGGTGTGGAAGCCGAAGGTGAAGTCCGTGCCATACAGGTCATTATCAATGGTCTTGGGCAGGCCGATGACATTCAGCCCCTCTTCGCTCAGCAGATTAGCGGTCTTGTGGGTGCCATTGCCGCCCAGAGTCACCAGACAGTCCAGCTTCAGATTCTTATAGGTCTTCTTCATGGCGGCCACCTTGTCCACGTTGTCCGCCTCGATCTTCCGCATGTTGCGGTAGGGGGTCCGGCTGGTGCCCAAAATCGTCCCGCCCAGGGTCAGAATGCCGGAAAACTGGCTGCGGCTCATTTCAGAATAGTCGCCATCGATGAGCCCGCGATATCCGTCATGAATGCCGATGATCTCGGCGTCGAACATCTCATAGGCCGCGCGGGCTACGCCGCGGATGGCCGCGTTCAAACCGGGGCAATCGCCGCCGCTGGTCAAAATTCCGATTCTCTTTTTCATGAAAATCCACTCCTCTCCTGTGTCCTGAAATTTGGGGTTCGGTTGTTAGTCGGATTATAGCATGAACGGGGGAGGAATGACAATAATTTTTTTCGAAAACCCATTAAAACCATTGGTTTGAAGGGTATTTTGGCAATTCGGGAAGAAAATATCGATAAAGAGCCTCCAAACCTGATATTTTCTTGACAATCCTTCAAGAATAAATTGTATAAATCTATCTAGAATGTTAGCAAAAGCTAACAAAACAAGCCTTTTCAATCCGTTAATTTTTCGTCAAAAACACTTTTCTTTTCGCCCTTTTTATGGTAAGATACCGATAGAAGCAACCGAGCTTTTGCTTTTGCGTGTGCCTCAAAATCAACAAGGAGGTCGGACTTTATGCCTGACAACAAGGAAAAGTATGCACAGCTGCAGGAAGCCATCGCCAAGCACAAGGGCGAGCGCGGCGCGGTCATGCCGGTTCTGCAGGAGGCGATGAATATCTTTGGTTATGTGCCCCAGGATGTTCAGGAGATGATCGCGGACGGGCTGGGGGCGACGCTGAGCGAAGTCTATGGCGTTTCCACGTTCTACAGCCAGTTCTCTCTGGAGCCCAAGGGTGAGCATGTCATCGGCGTTTGCCTGGGGACAGCCTGCTACGTCAAGGGCAGCCAGAAGGTGCTGGATCGCCTGGCGGAGGAGCTGAAGATCGAAGTGGGCCGCACCACGAAGGACGGGAAGTTCACCCTGAACGCCACCCGCTGCCTGGGCGCCTGCGGCCTGGCCCCTGTCATGATGATCGGCGAAGAAGTTTACGGCCGGCTGACGCCGGACGAAGTGCCCGCCATCCTGGCCAAGTATTGAGGAAAGCCGGATGCGGGATTTAAGCCTACATCTGCTGGATCTGGCTCAGAACAGCATCACCGCCGGCGCCTCCCTGGTGACCATTCGGATCACCGTGGCGGAGGACGGGTGGCTAACCATGATTCTGAAGGATGACGGGAAGGGCATGAGCCCCGAGCTGCTGGCCCGGGTGACCAGCCCCTTCGCCACCACGCGGACCACCCGCAAGGTGGGCCTGGGCATCCCCCTGATGATGGAAAATGCTGAGAAGGCCGGCGGGTCCCTGACGCTGCAAAGCGAGGAAGGGAAGGGGACGGAGATGACCGTGACCATGGATACGCGGAACATCGACTGCCTCCCCCTGGGGGATCTGAGCGGCACGCTGCTGAGCCTGATCATGACCAATCCGCTGTTTCCCGATTTCCTGTTCGAAGGGAAATCCCCCCGGGGGGAATGCTCCTTCGACACCCGGGAGGTTCGCGGCGCCCTGGGGAGCGATATTCCCCTGAATGAACCGGAGGTGGCCGCCTGGCTGCAGGAGGCCCTGAAGGAAGAAATCGATCCGATTTTTGGAGGTGTGTAGGAATATGAAATCTTTGGCTGATCTGCAGGCGATTCGCGCCAAGACCCTGGAAAACATCAACATGCGCAAAGAGGACGAGAACGCCGCCCGCGTGGTGGTGGGCATGGCTACCTGCGGCATCGCTGCCGGCGCCCGTCCCGTGATGCTGAAGTTCCTGGAAGAGATTAAGGACCGGGATCTGCAGCACGTCACCGTGAGCCAGACCGGATGCATCGGCATGTGCCGCCTGGAGCCCATGGTGGATATCATCCTGCCCGGGCAGGAGAAGGTCACCTACGTCAAGGTGAAGCCCGACATGGTGGACCGCATCGTGGCGGAACACCTGATCGGCGGTACCCCGGTGGCGGAATACACCATCGGCGCGGCGGAAGCCTGAGCCTGAACAACCAGCGTTTCCCACAAGGAAGAATGGATTTACAGCAATAAAACCAAGGAGGAATACCCATGGATCTTTATCGCGCACATGTGCTGGTCTGCGGCGGCACCGGCTGCACGTCCTCTGGCTCCGCGAAGCTGATTGAGCGCTTCGAGGAACAGATTGCCACCAACGGCCTGGACAAGGAAGTTAAGGTTGTACGGACCGGCTGCTTCGGCCTTTGCGAAGCGGGCCCGGTCGTTATCATCTATCCCGAAGGCACCTTCTACAGCCGCGTGAAGGTGGAGGATGTGGACGAGATCGTCACCGAGCACCTGCTGAAGGGCCGCAAGGTGCAGCATCTGGTCTACGTGGATCACAAGACCCACGAGAGCTCCGTGCAGAAGAGCCTGAACGAGATCGGCTTCTACAAGCAGCAGGAGCGCATCGCTCTGCGGAACTGCGGCGTCATCGACCCGGAGAATATTGACGAGTATATCGCCTTCGACGGTTATCAGGCCCTGGGCAAGGCCCTGACCGAGATGACCCCCGAGCAGGTGATTGACGAAATCCTGAAGAGCGGCCTGCGGGGACGCGGCGGCGCCGGATTCCCCACCGGCAAGAAATGGCAGTTTGCCCGGGCTTCCCAGGCGGAGCACAAGTACTTCGTCTGCAACGCCGACGAGGGCGACCCCGGCGCGTTCATGGATCGGTCCCTGCTGGAAGGCGACCCCCACGCCATCATCGAGGCCATGGCCATCGGCGGCTATGCCATCGGCGCTGACGAAGGCTGGGTATACGTCCGGGCGGAGTACCCCATCGCTGTGAAGCGGCTGGAGAAGGCCATCGAGCAGGCCCGGGAATACGGCCTGCTGGGCAAGAACATCTTCGGCACAGACTTCAATTTTGACATTCATATCCGTCTGGGCGCGGGCGCGTTCGTCTGCGGCGAGGAGACGGCCCTGATGGCCTCCATCGAGGGCAAGCGCGGCGAGCCCCGGCCGAAGCCCCCGTTCCCCGCGGTGCGCGGCCTGTTTGACAGCCCCACCAACATCAACAACGTGGAGACCCTGGGCAACGTGGCCCAGATTATCCTGAAGGGCGCGGACTGGTTCCGCTCCATCGGCACGGAGAAATCCACCGGCACCAAGGTCTTCGCCCTGGGCGGCAAGATCAACAACACCGGCCTGGTGGAGGTTCCCATGGGCGTTCCGCTGCGGACCATCATCGAGGACATCGGCGGCGGCATCCCCAACGGAAAGAAGTTCAAGGCGGTGCAGACCGGCGGTCCTTCCGGCGGATGCATCCCGGCCAGCCTGCTGGATATCTCCGTGGAATATGACACGCTGACCAGCGTGGGCGCCATGATGGGCTCCGGCGGCATGATCGTCCTGGACGAGGACAACTGCATGGTGGACATCGCCCGCTTCTTCCTGGACTTCACCGTGGACGAGAGCTGCGGAAAGTGCACCCCCTGCCGGATCGGTACCCGCCGCATGCTGGAGATCCTGGAGCGGATCACCGAGGGCAAGGGCGAGGAAGGCGACATTGAGAAGCTGGAAAACCTGGCGGAGAACATCAAGAACAGCGCCCTGTGCGGCCTGGGCCAGACGGCGCCCAACCCCGTGCTGAGCACGATCAAGTTCTTCCGGGATGAGTATGAAGCCCATATCCGGGATAAGAAGTGCCCGGCGCATCATTGCCAGGCAATGCTGAACTATGTCATCACCGACAAGTGCCGCGGCTGCACCCTGTGCGCCCGGAAGTGCCCGGTGAGCGCCATTACCGGCACGGTGAAGGAAAAGCACGTGATCGACACCGCCAAGTGCATCAAGTGCGGCCAGTGCATCGCCAACTGCAAGTTCGGCGCCATCATCAAGGACTAATCGCGCAAGGAGGAAACAACACATGGATAATCTCGTGAAGCTGACGATTGACGGCGTCAGCGTCGAAGTTCCCGCCGGCACGACGGTTCTGGAAGCCGCGAAGCAGGCTGGCATCAATATCCCGACGCTGTGCTATCTGAAGGATATCAACCAGATCGGCGCCTGCCGCATGTGCGTGGTGGACACCGGCGCCCGGGCTTTCGGCGCGGCCTGCGTGCTGCCCGTCGCCCCCGGCATGAATGTCAAGACCAATACTCCCAAGCTGCGGGACGCCCGTCGGGTGAACCTGGAGCTGCTGCTCTCCAACCACGACAAGAAGTGCCTCTCCTGCCACCGCAATCAGAACTGCGAGCTGCAGCAGATGTGCATGGATCTGGGCGTGGGGGATGAGAATACCTTCGCGGGCAAGATGAACTCCTATGAGATCGACGATCTGAGCCCCTCCATCGTCCGGAACAACAACAAGTGCATCCTGTGCCGCCGCTGCGTCGCCGCGTGCAACAACACCCAGGCGGTGGGCGTGATCGGACCGGTGAACCGGGGCTTCAAGACCCAGATCAAGAGTGCGTGGGACCAGAGCCTGAACGATGTGGCCTGTATTAACTGCGGCCAGTGCATCAACGCCTGCCCCACCGGCGCCCTGTATGAGAAGGACGGCACGAAGGAAGTCTGGGATATGCTGGCGGACGAGGATGTCATCACCGTCGTGCAGCCCGCTCCCGCGGTGCGCGCTGCCCTGGGCGAGGAATTCGGCATTCCCATGGGCACCTCCGTTACCGGCAAGATGGCCGCGGCCCTGCGCCGGCTGGGCTTCAACAAGGTATTCGATACCGACTGGGGCGCTGACCTGACGATCATGGAGGAAGGCACCGAGCTGATCGGCCGCCTGCAGAACGGCGGCACGCTGCCGATGATTACTTCCTGCAGCCCCGGCTGGATCAAGTTCTGCGAGACCTATTATCCGGACTTCATTCCGAACCTGAGCTCCTGCAAGAGCCCCCACCAGATGGAAGGCGCCATGATCAAGAGCTACTGGGCGGAGAAGGAAGGCATCGATCCCCACAAGATCCGCACCATCTCGGTCATGCCCTGCACGGCCAAGAAGTTCGAAGCCAAGCGGCCTGAAATGGGCCACGACGGCATGGCGGATGTGGACGCGGTGATCACCACCCGGGAGCTGGCCCGGATGATCAAGGAAGCGGGTATCGACTTCGCGAACCTGCCGGAGGAAGACTTCGATCCCATCCTGGGCGAGAGCACCGGCGCGGGCGTCATCTTCGGCGCCACCGGCGGCGTGATGGAAGCGGCTCTGCGCACAGTGTATGAAAAGGTGACCGGCGAGACGCTGGATCCTGTGGAATTCCACCAGGTCCGCGGCATCGAGGGCGTCAAGGAAGCGACCATCAAGGTGGGCGATCTGGACGTGAATGTTGCCATCGCGCACGGCACCGCCAACGCGGCGAAGCTGCTGGACAGCATCCGCAGCGGGGAGAAGACCTACACCTTCATCGAGGTCATGGGCTGCCCCGGCGGCTGCGTGAACGGCGGCGGCCAACCCATCGTCAGCGCTCAGAAGCGGATGGAAGTGGATCATAAGGTCCTCCGCGCCAAGGCCCTGTACGACGAGGACGCGGGAAAGCCCGTCCGCAAGAGCCACGAGAACACCGAGATTCAGGCGGTTTATCGCGACTATCTGGGCGAGCCCAATAGCCATAAGGCCCATGAGCTGCTGCATACCACCTATGTGGCCCGGGCTAAGTATTCCAAGTAAAAATACAACTTTTCCCCCGCCGCGAAAGCGGCGGGGTTTTTCTGAAATGGGGGAGGAGTCTCCCTTTTTTTGATGGCTTTTTTCACGATACATTTGCGAGGGGCGGATGGATGAGATATAATTCGGAGGATCTGTGTTCGCGGCGGGATAGCAATTTAGATCTCCCAGTGCGGTCCAGAGATCGAAAATGGAAGGAAAGGAACAGAAAAATGAATCGGATTGATCGGGTCATCGAGAAAATGAAGGCAGCGGGGCTGGAACAGCTGGTGGTGTCCGACCCCAAGAGCATCTGGTACCTGACAGGGGTGGATGTGGAGCCCTTTGAGCGGCTGTTTGCCCTGCGACTCAGCGCGGAGAGGAAGCACACCTTCTTCCTGAACAAGCTGTACAATGTGTCCAACACCGGCCTGGAGGAGGTTTGGTTCAGCGACACGGATGATTACATCGGCCTGATGGCGGAGAAGATCGGCAACAGCGGCCGGGTGGGCATCGACAAGGAATGGAAGGCGGGCTTCCTGATCCCCCTGATGGAGCGCTTGCCGGGGATGCAGCCTGTGCTGGGTTCCGACTGCGTGGACGATTGTCGGGCTGTGAAGGATGAAGCAGAGATCGCCCTGATGAAAAAGGCCTCCGAGATCAACGATGCCGTAAACACCCAGGCGTCGGAGTACGTGCGGGAGGGCATGACGGAAAAGGAGGTGGCGGCCTTCATTGACCGGACCTTCCTGGAGTACGGGGCCTCCGGCAACAGCTTTACCAGCATTGTGTCCTTTGGCGCCAACGCAGCGGACCCCCATCACGAGCCGGATGATACTCGGGTGAAGGAAGGGGACTGCGTGCTGATCGACATGGGCTGCGTGTATCAGCGGTACTGCTCCGACATGACCCGTACCTTCTACTTCCGCAAGGCGGACCCGGAGCAGACGAAGATCCATGATCTGGTGCGGGAGGCCAATGAACGGGCGGAGAGCATCATCAAGCCCGGTGTGCGCTTCTGCGACATCGACGCGGTGGCTCGGGACCTGATCACCGAAGCGGGCTACGGGGAGTATTTCAATCACCGGCTGGGCCATTTCATCGGCCAGACGGATCACGAGAAGGGCGACGTATCCAGCGCCAACCATCGGGTGGCGGAGCCGGGGATGATCTTCTCCATCGAGCCGGGCATCTATCTGCCAGGGCAGCATGGCGTCCGAGTGGAGGATCTGGTGCTGGTGACCGAGGATGGCTGCGAGGTGCTGAACAAGGCGGACAAGCACTGGCGGATTATTGGATAAACCGATACTGAATCTGTAAATTTACCTTCCTGCATATATCGGCAAACACTGGTGAAAGGATCCCTGCGAACCGGGGGAACGGAAAATCTGATCAGTCCATCTTTTCCTGATGATTTATCGAACAAAAATGACAGCCCCGGGCTGCCATTTTTGTTTTTTCGTTGTTTATCGCTTTACAAAGGTAAAGTGGAACTCTATAATAGCACCTTGTGAAAGCGGCGAGCCCGCTGCACAAAGATTTTTATTTCATTAGAAAGGATGACCCTGCATGAAAAAGATTCTTTCCCTGATTCTGGCAGCCGTCATGCTGATGAGCGTTGTTTCTTTCGCTTCCGCGGAAGATGCTTATCTGGGCGTGATGCTGAGCTCCAACGTCATGAGCCTGGACACCAACCTGGCGACGGACGGCGATTCCTTCGAAGTCATCGCGGACTGCATTGACGGTCTGACTCAGATGGACGACGAAGGCGCTGCGATTCCCGCCCTGGCGGAGAGCTACGACCTGTCTGACGATGGATTGACCTACACCTTCCATCTGCGGGACGCGAAGTGGACCAACGGCGCGGCTGTGACCGCCAACGACTTTGTGTTCGCCTGGCGGCGGATCGCCAAGGAAGCTGGCGAATATGCCTACATGCTGGACGAAATCGGCAACATCAAGGGTGCGGCCGCGATCATTCATGACGGCGCGGATCCTGAAACCCTGGCCGTCAAGGCGGAAGATGACAAGACCTTCGTGGTCGAGCTGGAAGTGCCTGTGTCCTTCTTCCCCAGCCTGATGTATTTCCCCACCTTCTATCCCATCAATGAGGAATTCTACAACAGCGTGGGCGAAGCTTATGGCACCAGCCCGGAAACCTTCCTGAGCAACGGCGCCTTCACCCTGGAAGCTTACACTCCCGGCGCGGCCAGCTTCAGCGTAAAGAAGAACGCTGATTACTGGGACGCGGAGAACGTAAAGCTGGCGGGCATCAACTATCAGGTGGTTGGTTCCTCTGACAATGCGCTGACCGCTTTCCGCTCCGGCACCCTGGATATTGTTATGATCAACGGCAGCCAGGTAGACGCGGCGAAGAAGGACGCGGATCTGTCCTCCAAGCTGACCGTTACCGGCGCTGGTTACATGTGGTACCTGTCCTTCAGCCAGACCGAAAAGAACGCTGACAACGGCGCTCTGGCCAACGCGAATCTGCGCCTGGCTATCTCCAACGCTATCGATCGGGACAACCTGGTGGATAACTACGTGATGGATGGCTCCCTGGCCACCTACACCGCGGTGCCCCCGCAGTTCGCTGCCAGCGCCACCACCGGTGAGGATTTCTCCGCTGACCAGGCCCGTTTTGCGGACTATGTTGGCTTCAATCCTGACAAGGCTGCCGAATACCTGGCTGCCGCGCAGGAAGAGCTGGGCCGCGAAGAGTTCACCTTCACCATGATCTATGGCTCCAACGAGGGTGACGAAGTGGCCAAGGTGGCCCAGGCCATCAAGGAAGACGTGGAAGACCTGCTGCCCGGCGTGACCATCAATCTGCAGAGCATGACCAAGACCGAGCGTCTGGACAAGATGCAGAATGATAACTACGACATCGCGCTGACCCGCTGGGGCCCTGACTACGCTGACCCGATGACCTATCTGGGCATGTGGATCACCAACAACTCCAACAACTACGGCTTCTGGTCCAACGCGGAATACGATCAGCTGATCGCGGATTGCACCACCGGGGCCTACATCACCGATTATGATGCCCGCTGGGATGCGATGCTGCAGGCGGAAACCCTGGTCATGCAGGAAGCGGTCATTGCGCCCCTGTACACCAAGGCCAACGCGAATCTGATCTCCGAAGGCGTGGAAGGCGTTGCGTTCCATCCTGTGGCGCTGAACCGTGTGTATAAGAACGCTACGAAGTAATTGATCCAGTTCATTTTCAGTCAGAGCGGTCTTTGGGGACCGCTCTGACTGGTTTTTTCGGATCATTTTCGGGGGCGTGACCCTGAAGATGGTAAAATGATAGGAAGAAGAAAGTGAAATCAAGATGACGAAGTATATCCTGAAGCGGGTTGGCATGGCGTTTTTGACGCTGCTGATCATCACTTTTCTGCTGTTTTTGCTGGTTCGAATTATGCCTGGCAATCCCTTCCCCTCGGAGCGGATGAGCGCGGATCAGATCGCGAACAAACGGGCGGAGATGGGGCTGGATAACCCCATCCTGGTACAGTTCGTGGATTATATTCGCAAGCTGCTGCTGGAGGGGGATTTTGGTAACGGAACCTCCCTGTATTACGGGGTGCCGATCAATACGGTGCTCTCCTCCTGCATGTCCAATTCCTTCCGGATTGGCGGCTTGGCCATCCTGATTGGCACCGCCCTGGGACTGATCCTGGGCATTACGGCGGCGTTGCATAAGGGGAAATTTCTGGATGGGTTCTGCACGGTGCTTTCCATCATCGGGGTATGCGTGCCCTCCTACGTGTTTTTGATCTTCCTGCAGTATTATTTCAGCTTCAAGATTCCCTTCTTCCCTTATTTCTTTGACGCAAAAAGGTTCCTCTTTTCCTCCATTATCCCCTCCCTGTCCCTGAGCCTGTTTACGCTTTCCACCATCGCCCGGTTTACCCGGAACGAGATGGTGGAGGTCATGGACAGCGATTATGTACGCCTGGCGGAATCGAAGGGCATGTACGGAAACAGCCTGGTCCGGCGGCATGTGCTGCGCAACGCGCTGATTCCTATCGTGACGGTTTTGGCGCCCTTGATTGTGGATTTGCTGACAGGCGCGCTGGTGGTGGAAAAAATCTATGGCATCAACGGCATCGGCAAGCTGATGGTGGACGCGATTACCGGCGAAGGCATCGATTACAATTACGTGCTGGCGCTGGGCATTCTGTATTCCACGCTGTATATCGGCATCATGCTGGTGGTGGATATTCTCTACGGCATTTTGGATCCCCGGATTCGGGTTCAGGGAAAGGCAGGTGACGCTTAATGGAAATGCAGGTGAATGGAAATAAGAGCGGCTATGTGCCTCAGCCTGGAGATTTTACCTTCCTGCCGGATCGGGATATCGCTACGGACAAAAACTTTGCCTCCATCAGCTATTGGAAGGGCGTCGCGATTCATTTCTTCAAGGATAAGAAGGCGGTCATTGGGCTGATCATTATCGTGGCCATCATCCTGCTGAGTATCTTTGGCCCGATGATCAACAGCTACGGCTACCGGGACATCGTGTCCTTCCGGAATGAGAACAACAAAAAGGTGGTGGCGAAGGGAATTGCCCCCCGCATCCCGGCCCTGCACCAAATGCTCACCGGCGAGAGCTATGAGGATGATTTCGCCGAGCGGACCTTCCTTTTTGGTACGGACGATTTGGGACGGGACCTGTGGACCCGAACCTGGTACGGCGCCCGGGTATCTCTGATCATTGCCTTTGTAACGATCTTTATCGACATGCTGATTGGCATGAGCTATGGTTTGATTTCCGGGTATTTTGGCGGAGTGACGGATCAGTTCATGCAGCGCTTTGTGGAAATCGCTAACTCCGTTCCCCGGCTGGTCATTGTCTCCGTGCTGGCCATCTTCATGCCCAAGGGCATGGGGCTGGTTATCGTGGCATTGCTGTTGACCGAATGGATTGGCATGAGCAAAATCGCCCGAGCGGAGATGCTCAAGACGAAGGAACAGGAATATGTACTGGCCAGCCGGACCCTGGGGGCGCAGAACGGGCATATCATCTTCAAACAGATCCTGCCCAACACCATTGGACCCATCATTACCCAGGTGATGTTCTCCATCCCCACAGCCATCTTCACGGAAGCCTTCCTGAGCTTTGTGGGCGTAGGTATTGCCCTGCCGCAGTGCTCGGTGGGTACCTTGATTGAGGACGGATTCAACAACATTACGACGCTGCCCTATCAGATTCTGCCGCCCATTTTGGTGCTGGCGCTGCTGATGCTGGGCTTCAACTTCATTGGCGATGGGCTGCGGGAAGCCTTGGCGCCGAAGCTGGAAGATATGTAAGGAGGGAAAGGACATGAGCGAAGCAAAGGTCGTAGGGAATCCCTCCGCGAACAAGAAAATCCTGGATATCAAAAACCTGGATATCTCCTTCCAGACCAACGCGGGCGTCATTCACGCCATTCGCGGGGTCAATCTGGACCTGTGCAAGGGAGAGACGGTGGCGATTGTGGGGGAGAGCGGATCCGGGAAATCCGTGACCATGAAGGCGGTGATGGGGCTGTTGGACAGCAACGCCACCGTCAATAGCGGAGAAATTCTGTATACCTATACGGATGAAAAGGGGCAGGAAGCGACGGTGGATCTGCTGAAACTGCCGAAGAAACAGCTGCGACAGAATTTCAACGGGCAGCGTATCGCCATGGTGTTTCAGGACCCCATGACCAGCCTGGACCCCACCATGACCATCGGGAAGCAGATTATGGAAAGCATGTTTCTGCATCTGCAGATGGACAAGGAGGCGGCAAAGGCCCGGGCCCTGGAGCTGCTGGAGCTGGTGGGCATTCCGGACGCGGAGAAACGCTTCAAGAATTATCCGCACCAGCTGTCCGGCGGCATGCGGCAGCGGGTGGTTATCGCTATTGCCCTGAGCGCGAACCCGGATATCCTGATCTGCGATGAGCCCACCACCGCCCTGGATGTGACGATTCAGGCGAGAATCCTGGAGCTGATTATGGAAATTCAGCAGAAGATGGGCTTGAGCGTGGTTTATATCACCCATGACCTGGGGGTAGTGGCGAAGGTGGCGGACTATGTGGACGTCATGTACGCGGGCAAAATCGTGGAAGTGGGCAATGTGAACGAAATTTTCTTCGAACCCAAGCATCCCTACACCTGGGGCTTGCTTTCCGCCATGCCGGACCTGGAAACTGACGACGATCGCCTGTATTCCATCCCCGGCAGCCCGCCGAACCTGCTGCGGGAGCCCAAGGGAGATGCGTTTGCAGCCCGGAACCAGTTCGCCCTGGCGATCGATGAAAAAGCGGAGCCGCCGCTGTTCCAGATCAGCCCGACCCATTGGGCGGCGACCTGGCTGCTGCATCCGGACGCGCCGAAGGTGGAGATGCCACCGGAGCTGGTGGCGCGCTTGGCCCGGGCCAGGAAGGAGGCGGAGAAATACCTATGAGCGAAATCAATCTGAAGGAGCCTTTGCTCCAGGTGCAGAATTTGGTGCAGCATTTTCCCATTTCCCGATCCTTCACGGTGAAGGCGGTAAACGGCGTTTCTTTCTACATCCGCCCGGGAGAAACCTATGGGCTGGTAGGGGAGAGCGGCTCCGGGAAAACCACCATCGGCCGCAGCGTGATTCGGCTGTATAACCCCACTGGGGGCCAGATGCTGTTTCAGGGACAGGATATTACGGGAAAGCTGGACGGAAAAACTCGGGAGATGCTGCGGAAGGATATGCAGATGATCTTCCAGGACCCCATGGCTAGCTTGAACCCGCGGAAAAAGGTAGAGGATATCATCGGCGAAGGGTTGGAGATCCATCATATTGGCGCTTCCAAGCAGGAGCGGCAGGCTTTGATTGGCGATATGCTCAAGAAGGTGGGGCTGAGCCCGGAGCATGCCGCCAGATATCCCCATCAGTTCTCTGGAGGGCAGCGCCAGCGGGTGGGCATTGCCCGGGCGCTGATCATGAACCCGAAGCTGATCATTGCGGACGAGTGCATTTCCGCCTTGGATGTGTCTATTCAGGCTCAGGTGGTCAATCTGATGAAGGATATTCAGGAGGAGACTCACTGCGCCTATCTGTTCATCGCCCATGATCTGAGTATGGTGAAGTACATTTCGGACAGGATAGGTGTGCTGCATCTGGGATACATGGTGGAGTCGGGTACGAAGGAGGAGATTTTTTCCAATCCCGTGCACCCCTACACCAAATCCCTGCTGAGCGCGATTCCTCATCCGAACCCAGAGGTGGAAAAGCGTCGGAAGGCCATCACCTATGATTATGCCTCCAGTGGCCTGGATTATGCCGCGGGCACGGAGCATAACGTGGGAGGGACCCACACGGTGCTGGGGACGGACGAAGACATCCGGAGATGGCAGAAACAGTGAAAGCAGCCGACGGATTCGAGAAGCAAAGGCTGATTTTCGCGGAAGGAGGAGACGATCTTGACCCGGTTTTTAGTGAAACGAATTGGGATGATGATCGTAACGTTATTGTGGGGGTGACGATTCCTTCTTTCGTTATCGCCACGGGGCTGATTTATTTCTTTTCCTTCAAATTAGGCTGGATCCCCGTTTACGGCGTGGACAAATGGCAGGGCTACATCCTGCCGGTCATTGCCATGGGCGGATATTCTGTCAGCTTCCTGACCCGGCTGATGCGCTCCTCCCTGCTGGATGTCATGGGCCAGGATTATATCCGGACAGCCCGGGCCAAGGGAATCAGCGAAACCCGGGTGATTCTGAAGCACGCGCTGCGAAATGCTCTGATCCCTGTGATCAAATGGCCTGCTGCTGAAGACTGCTTATGTTGCGGAATAATCCGCAGGACGAATCTGCGGCCCGCCACGTGCCTGGCAGGCCGCTTTTCAGGAGGAGAATATGACGGAATGTGTTATCAAAATGGCGGATGGACAGGAGATGCGCTTTGAGCTCTTCCCGGACAAAGCTCGCATTTCTTTTCATAAGGAACTAATCGTCACAACCAACACTCATGAGTCGGCAGAGCGTAGTGCTCAAAGTATCTCACAGCAATTACGACCAGAAAATGAGGAGGTAAAGATGATGAAGTCCCTATTTGAAGAGCATGGCGGTACCTATACCCTTGGCAAAGATGGAATGTATTATCCTAACCTGGCTTTAGATGATAATGACCGTCGTCCTATTGGGAGATGGGGCAGGATGCACCATAAATACCTGGAAGCTGAGCACCCTGGCTTGTATGAACAACTCATTCTGAATGGAACGCTCCACAGGCACCTGGCTGACGCAAATGAAAGAGCTGCGGTGATGATGGCACAGCTTACAGAACAGATGACCAAGCAGGAACACATCACTGAACATCTGAAAGCAAGGCAGCCGATGGAATGGGTCGGCAAGATGAACAGCATCAGAAACCGGGCAGAAGAAATCATCCTCGAAGAAATCATCAATACACTATAAACTGCATTGCCGCTGGCCGGATCACGAAGATTAGGCCAGCGGCTTTTTTCATCGCTTCAAAATCATACTATATATTGTTACAGAGAGAACATCTCATGCACAATATGTGGTATGGCCATGCACCTTTTTTGATTCTAAGCCCGCTGAAACGGCAAGGTAATATAATTCCTTATTTTCATGAATGAAAAACGGTCTCAGGGCAAAATCCATGTTTAAAGCCCTCGTTTCAATATCCCCACGTCAGCAGCTGCCATCCGCCGTCCGCAGTACGGGCCAGCCACCACTGCCAGTTGGTATATTCTTTGTCGGCTTCCCAGGCTTCGTCATCTCCCGGCCGGAGCGGGGAGTGGAAATCGCTGATGAATTCCGCCACCTGAACATAGCCCTGTCCTTCGTCAAGCTCTCATCGTTTATCCTTGTCGATGAACTCAAGCGTAATCATGGAAAGCAGCGCAAAAGCAAACACGAAAACGGCCAACTGCGCCCAGTAATCAACGATATTTTCTATCGTGCAGTCATAATCCGGATTATAGCTGACCGCCGCCGCTTTTTCTTCCAGGAATGCTTTTACTCTTTCTTCGCCCACCATGTCCAGCACCTTGCCCACCGAGGTGCGAACGGTGATTTCCTGATCGCGCCGGGCCTGCACATCTGGATTGTTGGCCAGATAATCCACCGCTTCCCCGATGGTGAACCTGCCGCCCATTTCCATATTCCCATACTTTTCCATGAGACCGGCCGCGTCCATGGCTTCCAGCACGTCTTCAACGGTGAAGCCCTCCAGCAATGGCTCCTTTTTCAGGTCTCCAAAGGTTGCGGAGCTTTCCAGCGCGGTTTTCAGTTCTCCCAGCGTCACCACCTGGCCAATTTCTTTTGCCCGCAGCTCCGCGACGGCGGGGTTATCATCCGCTTGCAATATATCCAGCACTTGGCCCACTGTAAAGGTGCCGCCAATTTCACTGTCCCGCATTTTGCCGACCATGCTGGCGATGGAAGCATAGGGACGGTTGTTGGCGTCGGCATGGGCGGCGATCACCTTGAGACCGGGATTGGAAATCGTGAAATGGGTCAGCGTTTCCGTCCAGGCAGGCAGCGTCAGCATCCCGCCGGAGAAAACCAGCTGGAAAATCAGCACGAAGGGCATGATGGTCATGGCCGTCGTGGTGTTTTTTGCCAGGGTGGATACCCACAGGGACATCATATCCGAAGCATAGGTGATCAGGAACATGGAGATCATGAAATCCACGGCAAACAGCGGCGTCACTATACCATCCGAGGGATACCTGACGCCCACCAGCTGCGTCACGTACAGGGTGACTGCCGTCTGCGCCAGGCACAGCAGGGCCTGGTACAGCATATGGGATACGATATAAGAGGAAATGTGCATCCCAGAGCGATGTTCCCGCTTGATCACGTCCCGCTCCCGGCAGATGACCTGGATCGAATTAAAGCACCCGTTCCAGATGCACACGCACACCATAGCAAATGCGCCCATGATGGTGCCTTCCATGTTCAGGAACATCCTCTTGCGAATGACCATGCCTACCAGACCGGCAATCAGCGCCGCCATGGGCAGCACTTTCCAGTCGTTCTGGTAAATGAACATCCGAAGCATCTTGCCCAGATAGATCAGCACCTGTGCGCCGCGCCCGCGATGGCGTATCGTCATCCGGCGCTGGGTATTTCCATTCACTTCAGACACTTTACGCCACCTCCTTCGCGTATTTCATGACGAACTCGTCTGCCAGGCCGTCGCCGCCCTCCTCCTTGCGATTGACGGACTTGACGATCTGCTCCATTTTCTCCCGCCCGAAAAACCTGCGCGCTTCCTCAATGCTGCCGTAATAGGCCAGCCGGCCGGTGCGGGCGCTGTCCTTGGCCAGCACGATCACGTCGTCGAACAGGTCGATCACGCGGTCCGGCGTGTGGGTGATGACGATAACGATCTTGCCGGTATCGGCGATTTTGCGGAGCTGCTGGAACAGCTCTCTCGCCATGACGCCGTCCAGGCCGCTGTCCGGCTCATCCAGGATGAACAGGGAGGGATTGCTGATGAACTCCATGGAAATGGACAGGCGTTTCTTCTGCCCGCCCGAAAGCTTTTCCACCAGGTTGTTTTTCACGGGGAGCAGGCCGAAAATCTCCATCACCTCGTGGACACGAGCCCTGCGCTGCTCTGAGGAGACCTCCTTGGGCAGGCGGAGCCTGGCCGCGTCCATCAAGGTGTTCAGCACGGTGTCCTTGCCCCGCATCATTTCAGACTGCGGCACAAAGCCCACCTCATACTGCATCTTTTTATAGTGCTTATACAGGTTGGTTCCGTTCAGCAGCACCTCGGCTTTCGCCTTCTCATAGCCGTTGATGGCGTTCAGATAGGTGGTTTTGCCCGCACCGGAACCGCCAAGCAGAAGCACCATGTGCCCCTGGGGAATGGCCATGTGGATGTCGCGCAAAAGCACCTTCTTTTTGAAGAACTCCGTGGCGCTGCGCTCGGTCAGGTTCACGGTCAGACCTTCATCCATCACCGTGGCGCTGCCGTGGGTTGCCAGGCGGGCCATTTCAGTCCTGAAATCCTCCACCTTCCAGGCGGGCTGGTACTTCTTGCCAAAGCCCCAGAGCAGCGCCGGAATGAAGGACGCATAGGGCACCGCCCACAGCCATATCCAGCGCTTGCGCACGCCGTAGACCTCGGTCAAACCGGCATATACACGGATCGAATAAATCAATGTGATCAACCCCAGGATCAGGGTGGCGATCACAGTCATAATATGACCGGCAGATAAATCCGCATCGTTGACGGAAAGAAACAGGCTGATCACCTGCAGCACGATGCTGCCGAATGAGACAAGGGAATACACCGGCCCCTCGGATTCACGCCCGGCGCAGCACGCCAGCTGGTATTCTCTCGCGCCGGGAATCAGCGCCCACCAGCCCTTGATGCCGGATTTTTCAAGCATCCTCCAAATACCGGCTATGAAGAGGACAGACGTAATGACGCCGAAGACCGAAGTGCTTCCGGTGAAGATGGTCAGCAATACTTGGATTGCCAGCATTTCACTCACTCCTTTTCTCGCTTGATGGATGGAATCGCTCTGATTGAAAAATCAAAAGCTCAGTCGTCCTTTTTCCCCGCAAACTGCATCAGCAGATCGAGGATCTTGAGGTAAATCCAGATCACGGTAAAGACGAGGCCAAAGGCGGCGCTCCACTCATATTCCTTCGGATAGCCTTCCTTCACGCAGGTATCGATCAGGGCGAAATCGCTGATCAGGAACAGAGCCGCCAAAACCAGACCGATCACATCCATTACAATGCTGATCGTAGGGTTTTGCAGCATGGTCTCAACGAAGGGCCGAGTGGCAGGGATCAATGTCCCCAGGAAGCCGAGCGCGCCGAAGCCGATGGAACCCAGCAGCAGCGCCAACAGGACGGTGCGGAACTTCTTTCCGGCTTTTACGATCCCGGAGGAATATAGCCAGCTCATCACGGCGACCACCGCAACGGTGAGCAGCAGCGCCTCAAGGCCAAGATACTCGTATCCCGTCAGCACCTTGAAAACAAGGAAGGAGATCACATAGCCCTGGCTGGCGGCGTACAGCGTCCCTGTAACGGGGATCGTCCTGCGGGCGAAGATGCCGAGCAGCTCGCAGATCAGGCCGACCACGAGCACCGCGCCTACGATCACGGTCTCCTTCATGGAGAGCAAAACAGTGAATTTTTCATAGATCGTCACGGTTTGCCACACGGGTTCCCCGGCCATGGCGGCCTTAACCAGGAGCTGCGCAACCATGCCAACCAGGGTCACCAGCAGGAAGTAAAGGGTTTTTGTCGCAATGCCGGCGTAGGTTGCCGCATTGGCTTCCGTTCTCTCGGATACCTTGCTCAGGCGGGACAGCACGGGGTTGGAATGCACGATGGTACGGTTTTCCTTTCTTTCACGGGGCAGGGCGCTGTTCATTGTGAATGCCTCCTATGTTCATTTTTTCATCGCAGGTTTATGGCGAAGCTGTGTTTGGCTCCTCATCTTCGCATGGTTGCTTTTCTCCCTTTTTGGGTGCAAGGATCAAGTTGATTGCGCCACCGCGCGCACTTTTTTGATCGTCCGGAAGGTATAGATCATGCCCAGGGTCAGCATGGCGACAAGAAGCACGCCGCCCGCAATCTGGGCCGATGTCGATTTTTCCATGCCAAGGAAATAACTGATCAAATCCAATCCGGTGTCCCAGCATCCATGGAAGAGAAAGGGCACGACTGTCGCCATCAGCAGTTCTTTGGAGCTCCGGGTCTTTTCATATTCAAACCAGTGTCCGCCCTGATTGAACTGCCACGTGATATGCATGGGGATGAGCAGTCCGACGATCACCGCCGCGACATTTCCCAAAACAGCCTTTTCTACCACGCCATACACCAGACCGATCAGCCCGGCAATCATGATATAGTCGATTTTCCTTTGGAGCTTGAGCTTTCGCTTTGCCAGCAGAAAGCCGGTCAGCTTGAAAAACTCCTCCAACAGAGCGGCACGGAGAAAATCGGAGATAATTTCCCTGACCAATTCTCCCTCCTGCGGCGTGCCGATCACAGCGTCCCAGGCGATTTCCGTCGTGATGATCAAAAGACAAGCGTACAAAAAGCCATACACCAGGGCGGCTTGCGTGTAATCGCTTTTGCGAAGCGTTCTGTTTTCACCCTGGGATCGGATGCCCGGCAAGTACCAAAGCACTGAAATAATCATGGCAAGCGGAATACCAATGAATGCCATAAAGACGTCTCCTTACCCTTGTCAATGCGTCGTTTCCTCAAAACATAGAATGAGCCTGTGATCCGGACAAGCCAGACCACAGGCTTTTCTCAAGCAAATTATTCCACAACTGCTACAAAATCCAAATCGCTCAGGAACTGGATCGCCAACTGGATTTCCTCGTCGGTCACAGGAATAATCTCCGGCATTTCATTCGCCGTGGGATCAAATCCCCCGATATGGTTCAGCACCATTTCGATTTCATAGCCCTTGTAAATGGTGTAGAAATCCACATATTCCACGGTATCCTTGATCTCTTTGATGACGAATAGTTCCGTACCGTAAGCGGTGGTCATCGTGCTGATCTCCACTTCATCCTCCTCCATGAAGGTGTTCATGATGGCGTTGTGGGTATCCGCATCCAGATCGTTCAGACGTTCCACATCGGCATACGAATCATTGAAGGCGATTGAAAGGATCATGGTAGGACGCGCAACATCGTTAGCGGATATATTGGCGATCATATTGCCGCCGTCACCATAGATAATATCCAGCGCATAGCCTTCCGGCAGCGCGCACTTGAGCTCAAAAGCGCCGTTCACATTGAGAACGCCCATGGAATCCTTTTCGGCATTCGCCGTTTCAGCGATGGCGGTACAGGCCAGCAGCATAGTCAGGCACATGGTCAAAGCAATTATCTTTTTCATCATCTTTCATTCCTTTCTACGCACCATTTTCAATTATTTTTTGGTTACATATTTATTGCTGATGAAGCCGATCATGCCGGTAGCGGGGTCCTGTACCTGATACCAGTTTTTCATTTCAGTCAGCACGATCAGTTCCTTTCCCTGGGGACAGGTGGCGATTCGTTCTGCCTCGGTGGTGGGGGCCCAGCGCAGATTGACCCAGCCAGACGCACGGGAAGGACGAGCGACAACAACGTAAGGATTAGTCACTTTCTTCGCCGAAGCAAATTCTCTGTTCATATCGGAAAGCACTTTCGCCGCGTCGGTGGTTGTGGAAGCGTTGGTCGCCGTAGTGGCTTTGGTGGCTGTACTGGTTCCGGAAGATTTCGCGGCAGGTTTGGAATTCACCAGGAAACGGCTCTGCACAAAGCCATAGTTTCCATACCAGTTGACGTAGGACCAGCCGCTGCTCAATACCTCATCCACGACCACATCGTCGCCATAAGGGATTTGCCGGATAACGTTATCTCCCATTTTCGGTTCGCTGCGCAAATTGAGAGACTTACCATTCTCAGTATAAACATACTTGGTACTGTCAGCCATCGCAGTGAGGGGGAGCAGCAACGCCGTCGCTATCAGGGCGATCATGGTCAGAGAAACAAGTCTTTTCATCATAATTCTATATACCTCCTCGTGTATTAGCAAAGCACATGGCTTTACTTCCTGCATTGTATCAAATGGTGTCCATCATATGTCCACCCACAAAACAAACAAAACACGCTCAAAGATTATCTTCTGTTCATTTTGCATTCTTCTTTATGAGCAAATCATTTTGTGTCCAGCCGCTGACGTGCCACCAGTTCTGCGAAATACCCGTTCCTTTGTATCAGTTCTTCATAATTTCCTTCTTCCACAATAGCACCTTGATCCATAACCAGGATGCGGTCGCAGTTGCGGATGGTGGAAAGCCTGTGGGCAATGACGATGCGGGTGCAGTTGAGCTTGTCCAACGCATCGGAGACTTGCTTCTGCGTCTTGTTGTCCAAGGCACTGGTGGCTTCGTCGAAAATCAGGATCTTGGGCTTTGGCGCAATGGCGCGGGCAATCATCAGCCGCTGCTTTTGCCCCCCCGAAATACCGCCCTGGCCTTCCGAAATTTGCGTCTGCATCCCCATGGGCATATCCCGGATGTCTTGGGCGATCCCGGCGGTTTCCGCGGCTTCCCACGCATCCTCCAGCGTCAGCTGCGGCGCTGAAATCACGATATTGGAGTAAATATCGCCCTGGAACAGCTGCCCGTTCTGAATCACCACGCCGATCTGCTTTCGGACGGAACGGGGGTCAACGCTGTTCAGGTCGTATTGATCGAAAAAGACCGTACCTTTTTCCGGCTTTTCAAAACCCAGCAGCAGCCGGACCAGCGTAGATTTGCCGCACCCGGTACGTCCAACGATGGCGACGTATTTACCCGCTTTGATCTTCAGGTTCATATCGTCCAGAATATACGGCGTGTTTTCCTCATACCGGAAAGATACATGGTTCATCTCGATGCTCCCGCTCAACCGGGTCACGGGTTCTTTTTCGGCTGCCACCTCCGGCTCCGCCTTCAGGATAGGTTCCGCCATTTCCAATACAGGCTTGATGCCCGCCACGGAAATCGCAATGCCTGCCAGGGCGGAAAACGCGCCCATCACCCGTCCGTAAGCGGCGCTGAAGGCATAGTATTCGCTTTCGCCGACGCCGTTTTTCACGGCCAGATAATACAGGATGATCGTGCCAACCAGAGAAATAGCGGAAATCATCGCACCATTCAGCTTCAGGAAAATCGGCGGATCATATTCCAGCTTCGCTTCGCTGGCATACAGCCGCCCCCAGCGAGCGAAAACCCGTTTCTCCGCCCCGGACAGGCGGATTTTCTGCACGCCGTTCAGGATCGCATAGCTCATGCCGGTTTCCTCTGCCGACAGCTTCATCTGCTTTCTGGAAACGCCGATCTGAACCAGCGAAGCCGCTACGCTGAGCAGAACGGTGGCCAGAATGATCAGAATGGAGGGCCATACCAGCGACGGGGCGAAAGAAAAGATCTGCGAGATATACAGGAGCGACATCAGGCTGGATAAGCCAATGGAAAGGATATTGTTGAGGATCATGCTGCACAGTGAATTGACGGATGAGGCATGGCTTGCCAATTCACCGGAGGCAAATCTCCTGAAAAAGCTCACCGGCAGAGACAGAATCCGCATCATAACGGACGCCTCTACGCATTGCGACGTTTTTGTGTTGATCCGTTCCATTAGAAGGGAGCGCATAAGACCCACCAGCTGCGCCGCAAAAGCCGAGCATAACAGGAACACGCCCATACCGATCATCAGGTGCATCCGCTTATCCTTTAGGACCGAGCCGGTGATCAGATGATAAACCCTGGGTTCGATCATCCCCACCAGCGTCATGGTCAGGGTCGCCAGAATGATCAGGGCCAGGTCCCTGCGGGAGATACAGCTTTTCATATACAGCAGCAGGTCGGGGATGCCCAGGCGCTTCATGGGCATCGGGCGATAAAAGCACAGCGCTTCCCGTTCAAAAAGGCCGGCTGTTTTCCGCGTCACTTTCCGCCGTTTTCCCGTTTCCGGGTCTTTGAAATAATACCCGAACAGGCCGGATGGAATCAGTGCCACCGCCTGGCCGCTTTCCCGGATGGTCCCCAGCAGGGGTCCGTAGGCATCGTTCTGCCAGCCATCCTCCAGATCAATTTCCCGCACCATCAGGCCGGAAGGCCGAAGGACGGCTTCCATTTGCTCTGCCAGACTCTTCGAGTCATCCGGGATTTCGACCGGCTTCTGCCGATAATATTTCAAAATATCATCCAGCGCCGCTTTGGCAATCAGGCGGCCGTCTTCCAGGTGATTGGTTTCCCATTTGTCCAGCACCACGCTGATCATGCGGACAAATGAATCCTCCAATACCTCCTGATCGTTTTCCATGCGCTGTCGGATTTGTTCATCAAACCATCCCATTGTTTTCCTCCGTTTAGCCGAGGGTGATGCGTGATTATCTTGGGCACAGCCATTCCTTACAAAGCACTACTCGCTGGTCACTAACTCGGCGTAAGCGCCGCCCTTGGCAAAAAGCTCTTCGTGTGTGCCGCGTTCCACGATTTTTCCTTTGTCCAACACGATGATTTGATCGCAATCCCGAATGGTGGACAAGCGGTGCGCCACTACGATGCAGGAAATGCCCCGATCTTTTATGGCCCTCGTCAAATCATATTCCGTTTTCGCGTCCAGGGCGCTGGTGGCTTCGTCCAGAATGATAATAGAGGGGTCCTGCGCCAGCACCCTGGCGATTTCCAGCCGTTGCCGCTGCCCGCCGGACAAATCCCTTCCGTTTTCGCTCAGCCTGCCCTGATAACCGCCGGGGCGCTTGAGAATGTCGTCGTGGATCTGCGCGTCCCGGGCAGCCAGGATCACCTCATAATCCGCAATGGTTTCATCCCACATCCTGATATTGTTGGCGATGGTATCTTCAAACAGCACGATGTCCTGATCCACCATGGCGACCGAGCCTGTGAACACGCCGCGGTCAATGTCCCCGATGGGCTTTCCGTCAAAAAGGATCTCTCCGCTCCAGGGCGTATACAGCCCGGTGATCAGCTTACTGACTGTGGATTTTCCGCATCCGCTGGTCCCCACGATGGCCACGCGCTGTCCCGGACTCATGTACATGGAAAAATCGGAAATAACGGGAGCGCCCAAGCGGGAATAGCCAAAGGTCAGCCCGTTAATCTGGATTTCACCCTTGAGCTTGGCATAGCTTTTCCCGGGATCTGCAGGCGCTTCCCGCGACATGACGGGGTCGTCCGGATATTCCATTACGTCTTCGATCCGCTCCATCTCCGTGCGCATTTCCTGAATGGATTGGCCGGCGTTGATGAGGGTCATGGCCGGATTCATAAAGGAAGAAAGGAGGCCCTGAAAGGTAGCGATCATGCCCAGGGTGAAGCTGCCTTCCATCGCCAGTCGCACGCCCAGGAAAAGCACCAGATAATTGGATGCCGTGCTGATGAATTGCGGGATCAGCCCGATGCGGGCATTCAGGGTGGAAAACTTTACATTCTGCGTTGTTACGGATGCCTGATAGCCGCTCCATTTTTTGAAAAAGCCTGCTTCCGCACCTGATGCCTTGATTGTTTCTGTCATGCTGATGCCGGCCAGGGTTGTGGCGGAAAGCTTTCCGGCATCCCGAAGCTCCACTCGTTTCAGGTTCACGCGTTTCGCGGACAAGTATTGGGCCACAAGCAGATTGAGGGTCAGCGAACAGAGCCCAACCGCCGTCATTACGGGGCTGTAACGCAGCATGACAAACAGGTAAAATACCATCATGACCGTATTCAGCGCCAGGGGAGCCACTGTATCCACTAATGTGCCGGCAATGGAGGCGTTTGTGCGTTGCCGCTGGAGGATATCACCAGACAAACGCTGGGAGAAAAACTCCATGGGCAGATGAAGCACCTTCCACATATAAGAAGCGTTGCCCTCAATCGCCATTTTTCCATTGATCTTCAAAGAATAAACGGCCTGCGTCCACTCCACGATCAGTTGGAACGCCGCCAGCGCCGCCATCACACCGATAAACGGGATCAGCCATTCGGGCGCTCTGCGGGTCAAAAGACGATCATAGAATATCCGCGACATGGTGGGATTGATGACGCCAAACAGATAAGCGATCACGGAAGACAGCGTCACAAAAGTGACGGCAGGCCCCGCGCCCTTGAGCCGCTTCCGGGCAAAAGCCAGGGTGCTTTTCCGTTTCCCGGAGGGAACAAAGCCCGCTCCCGGCGCGAAGGTCAGGCAAAGACCCGTGAACGACCGGTCAAACTGCTCCATGCTCACCTGCACCTTGCCCCGGGCCGGATCGTTCAGGATGGCCTTGTCGCCCCGAAAACCGTCCAGCACCACAAAATGATTGAATTCCCAATGAATGATGCAGGGAAAAGTGGCTGCTTTTTTCAGCCCGCTGATTTCCATTTTGTATCCGTGGGCTTCCAGACCATAGTGCTGTCCAGCCAAATAAATATTTCTCATTTTAGAGCCGTCTCTGGATACGCCGCAATCCAAACGCACCTGCTCCAGAGGCACCCATTTCTGATAATAGGCCAGGATCATCGCAAGGCATGCGGCCCCGCACTCCAGCGTCTCCATCTGCATGATGACAGGCACTTTGGCGACGCCGCTTTTAAGCGGCTGCCTGATCTTCGCTTTCTCCTTCATTTCCTGTTTCCTTCCGCGTTCAGTTCAGCAGGAAGCTGATGGGGGTCGTATTTTCTGTCACGATTTCCGCGTCATAGATGCCATGGCCCAGGCTGGTTTCTGCATCGTCCAGTATCGCATCTACCTCGGCGATCACATAGGGTTCGGCGTTGCTGACGGTCGCCAGCCGCCCTTCAGTCAAATTCTCATCTTTCGCATCCCAGATCCGCACCCGTGTATCGCGGTTCTCCAGCTGCTGCTGGATGCTTAATTCCGTGCAGGTCCACAAGCCGTTGCCGTATCGGATATAGTGCAAATCCTCCAGGCTTACGTCCGTGTCTTCCCCAAAGCTCATATAATAAAGGCCGTCCTCAAAATCCGCGCTGCTGTCCGGACTTATATCCAACAGGATTCGCGCACTGGAAAAAACGTTGCGGATACTTCCCGTTTCGCCTGCGATGCGCACGGGCATCCCGACAGAGAAGTGATCCATCTGATCGAATGGGATCTCCCCGGTGATATATTCCCATGAAAAGAATTCCATCTTCAGCGGATAGGTGCTTTCCATTCTGGATACAGCGGCATAGATGATAAAGCCTGCCAGCAGCAGAATGACCGTGCTCAGCAGCATCCATAACTTCGGGCTGGTGACCCGCAGATACTTCCGCATCTGTTCGGGAGAAGCGATCCTTTCCGTACTTTTCTTTCTGAATAATGATTCCTTCGCCATCTTTGAAAGCTCCTCTCGGAAAATCAGTGGCAGCACATACAAATCCAAAATAAAGATACCATCCTCTGTCCATCAAATGTCCACCCGGAACCATTAAAAAAACCATGCGGCTGACGTTCATTATTTGTCAGGCGCATGGCTTTTCAACACAAATTTTAATACCAGTTGTATTTGTAATAGGAGCTTTCAGGGCCCATCAGAAAACTGTTGATCATCTGTGCATAGCGGCTGGGCGTCGTTTCTATATCCGAATATTCGAAGGTGAAGCGGGATTGACTGATCCAAGGGCCATTGCTTGTTGGAGAGAAGACGATCCCTTCTGTTACAGCGCCGCCCTCTTTCGTCGTTTCGTAACGATTCTCGATCCCGGAAGGCCCGACCCTGTGCACCGCGGATGTGACTGCTACGATACCGTCTTCATCGTATTCGGCGGTATAGGTGCCGCTGAAGCGCAGCCATTGCTTTTCTTCTTCGCCGCCCCAGTTGGCATACATGCCGGTATTCACCGTTTTGACCAGCAAGCCGCTTCGCACGGTGACGGAAACGGCATCCACCTCCTCGGCGAAATAACCCACATGATCAGCCCCTTCGGAATAATAACTGCGTTCATCCCGAAGCACCAGCGTAAAGTACTCGTCACCGTTTCCATATTGATAGAACAGGGAGCAGTTTTTGATATCGCTCTGTTCATACACATTATAAATACAGCCGTTTCGGTATTCTGCCGTTGAAAGGAGCCCGCCTGTTGAATCATGGGTTTCCCGTTTTGTTGGAACGCCGTTTTCAAAGACATACGAAAAGCTGGTCACTACGTGGATATCCGCATCGATTTCATACAGATCAACGGACACGGGATACTCGTTTTCATATGTGAAGTTCCATATCCTGAGAGGCGTCCACTCATTTGTTTCAAAGTCGATCCCGTATTCCGTCACTGTCTTTACCAGCCGTGGCGTGATGACTGTTTCTTCCGCATGGACGCCGCCCACGAAAGAGATCGACAGGACCAGCGCCAATAGATGAAGGATCATTTTCTGTACTTTATTTTTCATGGAACCCCTGCCTTTCTTCAACACATATATAAAAAATCTCCTTCTGTTGTAACTATTCAGTCGTCCCATCCTTCGACCAGCGCAAGAGCAGTGCCATTGCGCAGTGAAAGACAGGCATCAAAAGAAGAGATGCCATGACGCACTGCTGTTGAGATGAAACTCAACACACGTGCAAATTGTTCGGCACCCTTCTCGGTCCGAAAGCATCCGGATACCTTCTCTTTCACGCGAGCAAAACGAATGGCCTGTTCCGCTGCGTTGTTAGTATAAGGAACGCGCCAATCGGTTGCGAATCGGAGGATATCCTCTTTGCAATCCTGGAACCTTTCCAGGAGGCAGCGTATCTTTCCTTTCTTAATCCTCCCTCGTTTTCCCGGTATCCGTTCCGGTAATGGGTTTGCTGCCAGGCCTTCAGCAACGATGCGGTCATACTGCTTCATGTACCGTTGCAATTCTTCGTCCGTAAAGGACGTACGGTCTTCCGCCATCAGTAGATTCTTTGCATGGCACATTCCCTGCAGCAGCTTCCGAAGTTTTTGGGCCCATTCCTGGTTTCCGGTTTCCTCAGCATATACCAGTTCGCGTTCAAGGTGCTGGCAGCACATAGCGTGGAACACATCCTTGAACTTTTTGTAGGAAGACCAGAAATCATGGACAGCAATTCCTGTGAATCCAGGAAGCACGCCCATGGCTTCCATCCCTTCCTCACCACGTTTCTTATGCACGGTGTAGAATCTCCAAGGACCACTGCAGGCACAGTGAAGCCAATGGAGAGATCCGGCTGCACGGAGTCCGGTTTCGTCGAAGTTGACTACATCTTTAACGGACACCTTGCCCTTGATTCTATCGACTGGTGCAACAGCCTCCGCGGCTGCCTTGTCCAGCATATTCTGGATCGCACCAGTACTGATCGGAATTCTCAGGCAGGATAGCAGTTGCTTCGTCCGGTCGACACTTACGTAGCCTACGGTCAGAAGCATATTTACCAGTGAAAACACTCCTGCACCGTATTGCTTGCTTCCGGTAATTCCCACCGGAAAATTGCCCTGGAGTTTCTCTCCGGAAAGGGGGCATGTACAGCCCATTACTTTATGAGCGATGAGTTCCGTTTCGACGCGAACCTCGTACTCATAGCGGGTGTCACAGCATTTCATCTTGCACTGACCGAACCGAGGACAGCCCTTGCATTTGTCCGGAACATGTTCCTCTATATGATCAGGTTTACGGTCAAGCTTCATCCCGGTTCCTTTATGACCAGGTTGTCCACCCTGCTTCTTTCCGCTCTTCCCGCGAAGGCTCTTCGGAGCAGGCTTCTCCAATCGTCCTTCGGACGGTGGTTTGGAACTGTTATTGCTGTTCTTCTTATGTGTCAGTTCCTCTATCCTGGCGGTGAGTTTGGCAACTTGTTCTGTCAGTGCGGCTATCTGAGCGTCCTTGGTAAGGATGAGGTCATTCATCATTCGGAGCTGTTCCGACATTGCTGCAAGCACTGCTTTTAATTCCTGCAGTTCCTGCTCCATGGCGAACACCTCCATCCTTTGTTTCCCTTATGATAGAAGTATTCGACACTCGGGTTTTGGAATCCTTTTGGGAAATCGACCTTTTTGAATCTTTTTATCCTACGACTGAATAGTTACCTTCTGTTTATATTTACTGCATGACGTCATGCGCCTGCTCCCGCACGATGATAGCTTTTCTTTGCGTGATCAGCAGGGTGCTTCGAGTATAGATGACCCTTTGTCCGCCTGATTCCCTTTAACGGGCGGATTCCTCTTCAGATACGCCTCGAACGCGGGCTGCGCAGCATCACGTATCCGCTGATCCCAGCCGTTTTCAAAGAACGCGCACAGATCGGGATCAACCCCGTAATAGTTGTCTCCGGCCATCAGCGCGGCGTTCCGGCAGCCTCCGGCGCAGCGGTCGACAAAACGGCACGTCCTGCATTTTCCGCTGCCATCGCGGACATCCCGGACGGTGGTGTATTCATACCTGATCAGTTCTGAATCGGTCAGGATCTCGCTGAGGGTCATGCTCTTCAACGTCGGGAAATGCTCCGCAAAGTCGCAGTCCGCCATACCCATGCAGGGACAGACAAGGCCTTCCGCGCTGATGTGGAAGGAATGAGCCAGCACACCGCAGGAGAGCGCTTCCGCCTCGTCCTTCTCATCGCATTTCCGCTCATTGTAGATAACCCAGCGATCTTCACCGGGGGTGTACATGAAGGCGCCGCTCAGCATGATGGAAACAGGAGCATCGTCTTCAAAATACTGGGGGATGTAGGCTTCAAAGATCGCCTGCTCCTCGGCGCGGCTGAGCTGCAGGTCTTTCACGTCGTCCTTCGCCCATTCGCCCAGATTCATCATGCTGCCGCACTTCACGGCGGTCACACCCAGGGAGGCGAGCAGATTGATAGATTCCCGGATGGTATGGGCGTTTTTCCTGTGCACGCACATGGAGACGGAAGTTTTGTATCCCCTCTCGTTCAGCAGGCGAAGGGCTTTCAGCGTTCGCTCCTCCGCGCCGGGAATGCCGCGGAGAAAATCATGCCAGCCGACACCGTCAAAGCTCAGCTGAAAACTGGGATGCATTCCCCGCTCCTCCAGCGTGTCCAGCAGCTTTTCATCCACCAGCCAGCCGTTGGTATAAAGGATGGTCAGAGCGATTTCCCGCTCCTTAAGCGCATCCAAAATCTGCGTGAAATCAGAGCGGATCAGCGGCTCCCCGCCGGTTATGCCCACCCGGAAAACGCCGCATTCCGCCAGCATATCTGCGATACGGAGGATTTCCTCGTGGGAGGGATTTCCGTGCTTGCCGGACGGTGCGGACATAAAGCAGTGCCTGCACCGCAGATTGCATTCCCCGGTGATGGACCAGTGCGCATCCTGGCGATAGCGGGCGGGATAAGCTTTGTACCTTTGCTCCGGCAGGAGAAAATCCAGCCATCCCGCCGGATGAATGATGTGTTCTGCCTGCAGTTTTTCCAGAAACTTTCGCTGCTTCTCCGGCAGCGTATCCGGGTCGATATCATGTGCAGCGTCACACTTCAGGAGCAGCTTGTACAAATCGGGCGCGAAAAACTGCGCCTCATGCTTCTGTGCGTCATACAGGCCGGTGGGCAGCTTGTGCCAACCCCGCAGGCGATAACGCGGATCGATCATGTACTTCATCTTCATCCGTGGCTCAGCTGGACGCAGAGGCCGGACACGCAGGCCTTAGCATAATAGGTTATCTCGCACCAGGTGCCGGTCTCTTCGCTGTAAGTATGATCGTGGAAGAAGAGGCGGCAGCCCATCTCATGTCCGTCCGGAGCTTCTTCTCCATTCCACCATGCGCCTCCCGCTGCGCCGTCCATGTCCGTCTCGTTCAATTCCACGACTTCTGCATTGCCCTGTTCGCTCTGCATGCGAAGTTCTTTTTCCGCTGCAATGAGCTCCTCCTCGGTCACCTCAAAGCCCAGTTCCGCCGCGACTGCCACCGCCTGGCTGGGATCGGACACGCGGGCCTTCAGCGCCTCGTCCGAAAGGACTTTCTTCAGAAATTCCGTTGCTGTGCTATTCACCATGGTTCTTTCCTCCTTTTTTCATCAAAGGTGTTTCCCTTTGGAATTGCGCTGGTTTTCAATGCGTGTGAAACTCATATTCGCACCACTCTTTGTTGTCCCTGACATATTCGTAATGATGATAGAAGAAGAGGCAGCCTTTTTCATGCCCATCTTTGGCGTCCTCGCCAAACCCAAAGAGGCCGCCGGCAGCCTGATCCATGTTCTCTTCGTTCAGTTCCACGACTTCCGCATTTTCCTGTTTGCGTAGCTCTTTTTCCGCCGAAATGAGTTCCTCTTCAGTGATCTCATAACCCAGCTCCGCTGCGACAGCCACAGCCTGACTGGGATCGGCCACGCGGGTTTTCAGCGCCTCGTCCGAAAGAACTTTCTTCAGAAATTCCGTTGCCGCATGGTGGTTTTCCATTGTGTTTACCTCCTATGGTCATATTGATTTCTGCTTCGGTTGCAATCATGTGAACCTTAAGTCCCAGGGAGAAAGCGGTTCGCCTCAGCGAACTTCCCCATACATCGTTCGGGTCGTTTCAGTTCCGCAGTTCGGACAGATATAATGTGCCTTCGCACCCCCTTTCGTCGTATATCCGTTATAGCACATTGCATTGCCGCATTTCGGGCATTCTTCGCATGTGGGTTCGTGGCTGTATTCTACATTAAGTATAATACAGAAATCATTGCTCCAGCAGCGGCTGCCTGCCTCTACGGTCGCTGCGCAGCCCTGTTTTATCCAATCCCTGCTGCCTCCGGCAGCCCGATCCATATCCGCCTCGTCCAGCTCCACGACCTCTGCGCTGTTCTGTCTGCAAAACTCTTTCTTTGCCGTAACGAGTTCCTCCTCTGTCACCTCGAAGCCCAGCTCCGCTGCAACTGCCACTGCTTGAGCGAGATCGGCCACGCGGGCCCTCAGCGCCTCGTCTGAAAGGACTTTCTTCAGAAATTCCGTTGCTGCGTTGTTTGCCATTGTGGTTTCCTCCTTTGATGTGTGTTTCCCGTTTTATTTCTCCGCAAGCATCCGCTTGGCGCTGGACAGGGTCTTCAAATATACGATAAAAGCGATCAGCTCAAATATCAGCGAGGCCAGCGCCAGCAAGGTCACAGCGATTCCAATGAGGCCAAGGGTGGTTTGATCCTGCACGCCGGCGATCGTAAAAATAGCGCCGATAGCAGCAGCAATGGAAATGATTTGGGCAGTGATGAACCGATTGATCGCCTTCTTGGCCAAATCGCCTACTGCCTGATCCAGCATATGCTTTGCCAGAGAAATGATCCCCGTCAGGATGTAGTAGACCGCCAGCAGATCGCCGATATTTCCGATGACGGCAGCCAAAGATGAAAGGAGCGTGTTGCTGCTTTGGAACACGCTTGCAGCCACAGAGCCTATGATCCCTACACATAGCCAGATCAGCGCTTTTCTGAAAACGGGCTCGTCCTGGGAGGCGTCGATGGTTCCTTTCACATTTAGAATGAAGGAAACAAAACCGGCAACAACGCCAGCAATCATCAGCACACCCGCGACTGCCGCGACGCTTTCGGCAGCATCCCGCACCTGCCCGACAGATACGATCATAGACATACATGCGAAAGCGATCGCCGACAGAAGCTGTAAAAACACAGCGGTATATATGTTCTTGACGCCATTGTAAGCATGAGGAAATTTCATCGTACTTCCACCCTTTCCATCATCAATATCAGTTGCAGCGCTCAAAAGCAATGATTTCGTCAGGTGCATCGGACCTGATCCAGATCAGATTGAAGGTTTCATCATCCACCGCATCGAGCTTTAATCCGCCCAATGCACCGGCTTCCACCGGCTCGCCCCGTTCTTGGCCGTCCAGCGGCAAATCGTACAGCTTGCCTTTGTCGTAGAGGAAGCCGTCTTCGTAGCAATCGTAGTAAACGGTAGCAATGAAAATATATGCGCCATGGCTCACAGGGGAAGTGATTTCCACATCCCAGCCCATTGCTTCATTCTTTTCAATGCGCATTTGGGTGAACTGCGTGTCCTTTTCCAGCCATTCCCCGGAGAGAAAAGCGTCCTGCTCTTCCTCCATGGGGGAGGCGGTATAGGAGCCGCCCACGTTTTCGATGATTTTTCCGTCCTCCACAGCCAGATCCCACGTCATGGCCTGGTCGCAGGCCACGGCGCAGTAATAATGCCGCACGGAAACGGTGGCTTCTCCGTCTCCCACGGGATCATACTGTACCACAAAGCAGCCATCCTCAATCTGCGCTTTGGAAAGCCTCACGACTGTATCATCTTCGCTCATCTCATCTGCATACCATCCCTGATCGTCCTCCTCTACGGGGATGCGGATGACGTAGCTTCCATTTTCAATTTCGCAGATAATTGCCGCGCTTTTCTCTTCCTCCGCCAGCGCAACGCCGGTCATTATCATACACAAGGCGCACAGCAGTGCGAAGGTTTTCCTCAGATAGGTGTTCTTCATCGTGGTTTCCTCCTCATTCATTTTTGATTTTTCTCCAGTGAGCCGTGCTGTTCGATCCAGACGTACTCCGCCCACTCGGAAGGATTCAGGAAGATACGCGCTGCCACATACGGCTTCTCCCGTGCATCGCTTTTCTCCATGATCCTGGCGAACAGGTTTTCATCCATGCACGATTGCAAATATGCGATGGCCTCCTTTTTGAATCTGCCCGGCGTGTATTGCCCGCCTGCGGCAGCGTTCATTTCTTCGATGCTCAGTTCTTCAAAAGCGGCGTTTTTTTGCTCCATCTTATTCCTTCTCTCCTTATATAAGCCCGCCGAGCCGGTCGATATAGGCTTCCAGCTCACCCAGGGGGAGGCATACATAGCACACCCCTCTCCACGGGTCTGTCCGAATTCTATCATGGGCTGTCCATCATATGTCCACCCAAGAAAAAAGGGCTGCTGCGTTTAGCAGCATCCCCGAAATCCCGTTATTCTTCATGAATTACGCCGCAAAGTCAGCTTTACCCTGCCGCAGCGGTCAAGCTTGGCCCATTCGGGACGCCGGTGGCGTGAACCGGCAGGGAATGTGCTTGCCTGTCCATCAGACGTCCGCCCGGCAGCTATGACCGTTTGTACATGATTTATTCCATTTCCTTTCCGAACGCCTTTCGGGCGATGTAACTTTCCGTGATGCTTGCCCAGGAATACGCGCTCATATACTCGCCGCGGAACATATTGACGGCCTCCGGGTCTCCCTGAAAGAAACGGTAAACATCGCATGAAAACGTCTCCGGCACAATACGCATGGTGCCTTTCTTCAGAGAAAACATTTCCTGCGCGCCGCAGGAATCCAGGGCATCCCGCAGGATGCGAATGATCACGTCCAGCTGCTTTTGCATGGATCGGTCGTATTCCCGATCCTCCCATAAGATGGAAAAGGCTTCCGCACGGGTCACGCTGCTGCCCTGTTTATCCACCAGGTAGGCGAGCAGCTCCTTGGACTTCGCTTTTCGGAAAGTCACCTGCTCCCCATCCACGAAGAGATCGAAGCCCCCGAAGGTTTTTACCTCGATATGAGCCGCTTGCTTTCTGTCCTTTCCTTCCGACGCATAGGAGATTTCCTCCGCCAGTTTATCCGGCTCCACAGGTTTTAGCAAATATCCCGAGGCGTGCACGCCGAACGCTTTCAAGGCATACTGGGAATAAGCCGTCAAAAAAACGATCGCTGTTTTCGGGCAAATTTTCTTGATGGCGGCAGCCAGCTCGATGCCGTCCATTTCGGGCATATCGATGTCCAGCAGCGCAACATCGACGGCATGATCCCGGCAATATGCCAGCGCCTCCCCGGCTTCCGTAAAGCCCAGCGCCTCCCGCACCGAGGGGAGCTTTTGACATTGTGCCGTAACCTCCGCCACGATCAGGTATTCGTCGTCCACACAAATCACTCTCATGTGCGTTCCTCCCGTTTTCCTTCGTCTGCCATCTTCTTTTTTTCGGAGGGCGTGAAGGGAATATCGATCATAACGGCGGTCCCCTCACCGATACGACTTTCGATTTTCAGCGTGCCTCCGCAGAGCCTTTCGATTCGCTCCCGGACATTACGGATGCCGATGTGCCCATCCGTTTCGTTCGTTTTCTCCACGTCAAAGCCTTTCCCATTATCCCGGATCACGATCTGATGGCCCGTCTGGCTCCTGTCTGCTGTGATTTTGACGATACCGTCCTTCCTGACGCGCACGCCATGACGGATGGCATTTTCAACCATGGGCTGAATCGAAAGCGCCGGCAGCAGGAAATCCTCGTCCTGAATGTCATAAATGATCTGGATAAAGGGAAAGCGGGTGATTTCGATATCCGCATACGTTCTGGTGTGCTCGGTTTCCTTGCTCAATGAAATCAACTCGCATTTTCCCAGAGAATCCAGGTTTTGCCGAAGATACGCGCTGAATTTCCCCGTGACCTCGTAAGCCTTTTCCGGGTCGATATGACAAAGCGACTGGATCGTGGAAAGAGTATTATACAAAAAGTGCGGCTGGATCTGGGTCATCATGATCTGGATACGCTGCTCCGCTTCCAGCGCCTTTTCATGCTCCCGGACAAATTGCAGATGCAGCCAGATATAGAAAAACAAGCTGCTGACGACAATCGCAATCGACAAAAAAGAAACGATCTGCACCTTGTCACCTACGCTGTAATCCAGAAAAATCGAGGAAACGATCAGCAGCACATTCAGCATGGGGATTAATATCTCCAGCCGACGGAGATTCCTGAATTTGCGGATGGTCAGCACCGTCAGTTCAACCAGCAAAAGGATACAAACGTACAGGGAAACGTTCCGCAAGGGGCCAGGAATCCAAGCGCCGCCTGGTTCGTAGTAAAAGGTGATCGGCCAGATCAGAGCGGACAGGTAGAGCAGCGCGTTGATGCCGCATAGCACCCATTCCCATACGCATTTCCGATCCGGGCTGACAATCATAACAAACAAGACCAGGATCACGGGGCGGATGCTGTATCCAAATGCGGAATCCAGGGTGGCCAAGGGAATGGATCGCTTCGGCAGCGCCATCAGCACGGCGGCGCAGTTTTCGGCGATCAGGAAGAAGGACAGCACGGCGATACAGTGAATCACGGTCTTATGCTTTTTACTGATATAAGAATCAAATTGAACCGCCAAGCTCAGCGCGATCAGGATCAGCGTCAGAGGGAGGATCATCGTAAGCGTGTCAATCGCTTCCTGGCTCAGAAATTCTGTGATCAACGGAGGCTCTCCTTTCGCTTCTGCGGAATAAAAGATTTGTCCAGGAACAATACGCCTTCATCTTTTCATCCCAGCACCATGGACAATACGCCAAAGAAGGCAATCAGCACGATCAGGAAAATGATTTCCTGCTTCCACCTTTTTTGAAGCAGGCCCGCGCATTCCCGCATGAAGGCATTGGGCCAGTACCACCATTTGGTTTTTTCGCCCATGCCTTCGGCTTTGAGCCCCGCCATGTTTGCCCATACGCCGCTGCGGAACACATGATAATTGGTGGTGGCAAATACCGTTTTGCCCTCCGGATTGATGCTGTTGATGATCTGTTTGGAAAAGGCCATGTTCTGGTAGGTGTTTTGAGATTGCGCTTCGGTGTGGATTCTATCTTCCGGCACGCCCTGGGAAATCAAGTACCGCCGCATGGCTTCGGCCTCCGGCATGGGCTCGTCCCGCCCCTGGCCGCCGGAAGGGATTAAAATCGCTTCCTTGCCGATCTCTTCCTTTTGCTGCCGCCAGAAGGAAAGCGTGCGATCCACACGGCCCCGGAGCAGCGGTGGGAGCGATCCGTCTTTTCTGAACCAGCAGCCCAGGATCACGATAAAATCCTTATCCGCCTTCGGCTGGTATTTGGCGGCCTTTATGCCGCAGACGGCAGAGCCGATCAGCATGCACTCAAAGTAAACGAACGCTGTAGCATACACGTTTTCCAGCGTGCTTTGGATTCTGCCCTCCCATTCCGATCCCATAAAATCACGGGTGAACAGATAAAAGCCCAGGGCTTCTCCGGCGATCAGAAAAACACTGACAGCCAGCCCCAGCACATTTTGAACGTGAGCCCGTTCATGCCGCAGCAGCGTAGCGTTACTGACAGCCATAGCCAGCGCAAACAGCAGAATAAACGGCATGGTCTGCATCATAAACAGTTTGCTTGCCCCATTGATCGTATTGTACGCGGAAAACATATTGTAGGATTCCGGATGGACGATGTGTTGCACAGTTGAGAGCAGCATGGTGATGCCCGTCAGCATCGCAAATAAGGAAAAGCCGGCATAGTAAATCGTGGAATAAGCGTAATAGTCCGGCCCCTTTGCCTGGAAGTAATGCCAAATCATGATCGCGCTGACAAAGAACCAGAACAGCGTCACAGCGATCAGCACGGCAGTATCGCCGGTAAACCCTCCCGTCTGCGGATCATATACCGTGCCCAGCGGGCCTACGCGAAAAACCTGAAAGGCGATCTCATTACCCTGCTGATCGTACAGGCGGACGTCCGCCTCGCCCGCCTGATTCGGATGAATCGGAATGCTGACCGAGCCCGGACGAAGCGTTATATCGCCCAATCGCAAAACGTCCGCATGATCGATTTCCGTCCGCGGTATGCTGTTGTCTTCCCGCAGTGCTTGTTCCACTCGCTCCTGGATCGGAATATGAGCAGTGTATGTGCGAAACACCGTCAAACGGCACAGTGCGCAAAAAAGAATCAGCGCTATCGCGCAAATCCCGATCTGCTTTGCAGCCTTCCGCATGGTTTTCCTCCTGCAGTACATCACAATATCATAGAACTTTCTCACGGTGTTTGACTGTACCGTCATGCCCGTTCTTCAGCACAATTTTGTCCTTACACCGTTATGCATGATCGTGGCAAGCAATGCAATCCGGCCCGAATTGCCGGATGCTTGTTGGATGGCTCCGCCCCCAAGCCCTTAAATACCAGAGCTGGTGCTCTGTGGTTGTGACGTTTGTCTGCGACAAACGCCTTTGCGGCTCGCATCGAAAATGAAAAATCGCCCCTTTCGTTTATGGTGAACAAGTGATACTACTGCCTGACCCGCCTTATATTTGTTCAGCTCATCCGGCTTTGCCGGATGTTCAAAGGAGACCGGGGACGCTTCCCCGGCGAGCCGCATCCCGCCCATTGGGGCCGGGATGCATTGCTCGCGATGTTTTGTTTTCGTTTTCGCCATTTTGCGTTCTGAAAAAACTATACTTCACTGCGCCGCCACTGTTTTGCCGGCTTACGCTTTCCGCATTCGTCACAAGTATAGGGCCAACCGATTTTCCACTCGAAGTATTTTTCTCTTGTGATGACATTCTCTTTCAGTTCCTGTTGATGATAAAGCCATTCCCGCATGAAGCCGTTCAGCAATGGATTGTCGATCCACAAACCACATGGAGCGTGCGCAGGCCAATTGTCGCCATCACGATAATAAACATTGCTGTCCGTTTGGCTTTCGGTATCATCACTATGATGCGCTTCCTGACTCAGGCCATGGCGCGCTTTCTGCTTCAGCCGATGCATCTCAAAAGCATGGAACATCCCCGGATGCTCTTCCTCCAACCAGAAGAGAAGCATCATCAGCTCTTCTACGCTTTGCCCGGTTACGTCCATCAGCGCCAGCGGATTGCAGTCCAATACCTCCGCCATCGTATTCAGCAATTTCGGAGAAGGCACACGATAGCCGGACTCATATTGCGCGACACGCGGCGCGGCGTTTTCGCCCAGGCCGATCATCACGGCAAAATCCGGCTGATTGTATCCGCGAAATTTGCGGATGCGCTTGAGCTTCTCTCCCGTTTTCATCCGATGTGTTTCCTTTCAGGTTTGCTGAATCAGCGTGTCAGCGTTTTTCCGACATGCCGTATCATCCTTCTTCTGCATTATACAGGGAAGCGTTCTATTCGTCAAGAAAAATTTATCAAATATGCGAAACAGCTATTGACAAGGTTCTTTTCATGTGATAATATAAGTTTAGCAAATATGCGAAACTACTTTGAAGGAGGTTTTCCCCAGTTCCATGCGTTACCCCGTCCCCCAAGAAACCAACCGTGATTCCGCCCAGGAGCGGATTACAAGCGACTATGAACCTATCAACCTGGCCGCCTGCTATGACTTCCCGATTGATTCCCCGCTGCCCAGTTGGGAGGATTGGCAGGCGATGCGAACAGAAGCAAATCCCTTTCACGGCATGATCGAACGAAAGATCGGCAATACCCGATACACGATCCTGACCGATTGCGCCGGAGGAGAAACGCTGATGGATAAGGTGAAGCGGCTGATCTTCTCCGAGCCTTATCCCCAAAAGGAGGCGTTTGCCAGATGACAAATGGCTCCGATTATGGTATGATTCCTATGAGCACTACGGACCTGCCGGCTGATTCCCGGAAGGAGGAAAATGTATTGAATCAGCAGCAGATCACCGCACTATATTGCAGACTCAGCAATGAAGACGACCTGGATGGCGAGTCGAATTCCATTCAGAACCAGCGCGCCCTGCTCCAAAAGTACGCGGAAGATCATGGCTTCACCAACGTCCGCTTCTTCGTAGACGACGGCTATACTGGCACCAACTTCTCCAGACCCGCCATGCAGGAAATGCTATCCCTGGTGGAAGCAGGGCAGGTCAACACGGTCATCGTGAAAGACATGAGCCGCTTCGGCCGCGACTATCTGCAAGTTGGCCACTACACGGAGATCGTATTCCCCAGCATGAACGTCCGCTTCATCGCCGTGAACGACGGCGTGGATTCCGAGCGAGGCGACAGCGATTTCACTCCGGTGCGAAACCTGTTCAACGACTTCTATGCGAAGGACACCAGCAGGAAGGTCAGGGCTGTACTCCGTGCCAGGGGAACAAGCGGCAAGCACATGAATCGGCCGCCTTATGGCTATCTGGAGAATCCGATGCAGAAGGGCTATTGGATCATTGATCCTGAAACAGCACCGATTGTCAGAAGGATTTTCGATCTGGCAATGTCGGGCTATGGACCTGGAAAGATTGCCAATATCCTGAAAGCAGAGCTAGAACTGACTGCGAAGGCCGCCTATGCGAAACGGAACGGCAAGCCCCTGCCCGTAAAGCCCTATGACTGGTCAGAAAGATCCGTTGCTGACATCCTGGAGAGAATGGAGTACACCGGCTGCACCTGCAACTTCAAGACCTACTCCAAGTCCTATAAGCTAAAGAAACGCATTCCGAACAAGGTTGATGATATGTTTATCATCCCCGATACGCAGGAAGCCATCGTTCCGAAAGAGACGTGGGACAGGGTGCAGGAATTGCGTCAGGAGCGCCACCGGAGTATCCAGCGAGCCGAACGGAAAGGTATGTTTGCAGGCATCATGTTCTGCGCAGACTGTGGCAGCAGGCTGCACTTTCGGACCAACAAGAACTTCGATGGCAAGCAGGATCATTATGTTTGCGGCTCTTACAAGAAAGGCGAATGCTCCGCTCACTACATTCGGGAAGAAGTGCTCCGGAACATCGTGCTGGAACGCATCCGTGCTGTGACCGCCTATGTCCGGGAGGACGCAGAAGGCTTCCAGCTGGAATGGATGCAGTCCACTCGCAAAGCGCAGGACAGCAGCATCCGCCAGAACCAGAAGCAGCTGGCCCAGGCAAAGAAGCGGCTGGAAGACATCGACACGCTGATCACCCGGCTGTATGAAGACCATGTCCTGGGTTCCCTCTCCGATGAGCGGTATCAGAAGATGATGTGCGATTACGAAGCGGAGCAGGATCGCCTGAAGACGGAAATCGCCGTCATGGAGGAATGGTTCGACCAGCAGCAGGAGGACAACGACAATTACGACCGCTTCGCCGCCCTGGTGGAAAAGTATGTGGACATTCCCGAACTGACTACCGGTATCGTGAACGAATTTGTCAAAAAGATCATCGTCCACGAGGCGGATAAATCCAGCGGCCACCGCAGGCAAACCATCGAAATCGTCTTCAACTTCGTCGGCAAGGTCGAGATCCCCATCCTGACCGAGCCGGTTGTCCTGGAACGTGTTTCAACCCAAAGGAAAACCGCGTAGCCATCACGGCTGCGCGGTATCCCCAAGGATTAGTTCCTTATGAAACTTAACCCTCCCCTTACCGTGGCGTCCTTTGCGGAAGAGGCAAACAATGGTTTCTTTGATGGGCTGTGCTTTTGCCGAATTGTGAAGGGATATGTGATTCAGGGCGGATCGCCGGATAATGATATCATGACGGACAGCAATTTCCATTTGAAGGGCGAGTTTGCGGAAAATGGGGTGGATACCGGGCTGGACCATCGGCGTGGGGCCATCTCCATGGCGCGGGATGATGATTTCGATACTGCGGGAACGCAATTCTTCATTTGCCATCAGGATGCGCACAAGTTGGATGGGAGATACGCATCCTTTGGGTATATGACCCGGGGCTTCGAGGTGTTGGATCAGCTGGCGGAGCTGCCAACCTCCGGTACGGATACCTGGAACAAGCCGCTGGAAATGCCTGTGATCGAAAGCATCCGGGTAAGCTCGGATCATCCATTGCCGCCGGTGAAGAGACTGCCTTGATCTATGGCGAATAAATAATGCAAAAAAATAAAAATGCGATTAAATCACTTCCCAGTAACCGCTTCTGGGAGAACCATGGCGAATCAGCAAACCTTCTGCTTGCAGCTCTGAAAGGATACGCTGCGTTTGCCGCGTGGACAGCGCTATGAGTTCACCTATCTCGCGCGCTGATGATTTTGGACGTTTTTTCAAAATCATCAGCACAGACTGAGCGATTCTGTCTTGATGTTCTACGACATCATTTACGCCATTATCTACGCCATTATCTATGTCATTATCTACGTCATGATGTCGCTGATCTTCATTTATCTCCATGAGCGTATCCCGGAGCATTCGCAGCATAAACGCCGCAAAATCCGTTGCTTCGCCGTTATGCTGACCAATATTTAGTGTGTGATAATACTCCTCCTGATGTTCGTGAACCAGGCTTTCCACAGGCAACCAGCTCAGGATCGGCCTCCACTGCTGCAAAATCAGAGAATGCCACAAACGTCCTGTGCGCCCGTTTCCATCAGAGAATGGATGAATATACTCAAACTCGAAGTGGAACACACAGCCTTTGATAAGCGGATGCACCGTGGTGGATTGAAGCCAGGCAAACAGTTGGCGCATGACCTCCGGCACATACGCCGCCGGTGTGCCCGCATGTATCAGCTGATCGCCATTGAAAACACCGACATTGCCACTGCGGAAGCAGCCTGCATGAGTGCTTATGAGATCATTATGGTGACTCTGACGGCAATCGACGTGATCGTCTCCCTAGTGTTAGCAATAACCCGGGGCAAGAAATAAAAAAGTCCCACCGCATATTCGCTGTATGCGGTGGGCAATTGGCATTTCCGCCAAGTAGGCGTGAGGTTCCGAGACCCATCATCTCCTCGCCTTTTATTATATCCACCGCGAAGGGGATGTCAACCCCCAAAATGACCGCTGAGTATCTCTGAGTACTTCTCTCATTTCTTTTTCCCCTTCTCATACATCCTCGTATACCTTCATACACGAAAGCAAGACCAAGCGACCTATGAAGGCAAGCTGAGAGCTTCGACAGAACTGGACAACCTACTTGACGCGGGCACTTTCATTGGGCATCAGGATGACGGTGCGGACGGGCATGTTCATAAAGACGTCACCGGTGGTTATGACTATTACCGAAAACATCCTTTCCAACGTTGTTTGACAGTGTGAAGAGAAGTGATTATACTGCAGTGGTTGAAAATACGCAGCGTAGGAAACGGAGAAAAACGATGAAAGTAATGATTGCCTCGGATATTCATGGGTCCGCTTATTATTGCCGGCAGATGCTGGCGGCCTGGGATCGGGAAGGGGCGGAGCGGCTGATTCTATTGGGGGATATACTTTACCATGGGCCCCGGAACGACCTGCCCCGGGAGTACGCCCCCAAGGAGGTCATCGGGATGCTGAACGCGCGGAAGGATCAGATCCTGTGCGTGCGGGGAAATTGCGACACCGAGGTGGACCAGATGGTGCTGCAGTTCCCCATCCTGGCGGATTATGCCTGGCTGGTGCTGGACGGGATTTCCATCTTCGCCACCCATGGCCATGTGTACAACACCGCCCACCTGCCGCCGCTGGGGCCCAGGGATATCCTGCTGCATGGGCACACCCATGTGCCGGCCTGGGAGGTGGGAGAGAATTATACCTACCTGAATCCGGGCTCCGTTTCCATCCCCAAGGAAAATTCCGCCCATAGCTACCTGACCCTGGAGCAGGGCCTTTTCCAGTGGAAAAACCTGGAGGGGGAAGTGTATCACGAATTTCGGCCATAAGACGGAATTTTGCTGACATAGAAGGGGCGGAGCAGGGGAGCGGATCAGCAGCGAAGAGAAGGCAGACGCCCCATGGAAGCTTTCCCAGAAAGAAAACAACCCGCTCAATCCTTCGGACCAAGGAGTTGGAAAAGAACACGGGAAGAACAGGAAACCTCTTGATTTTGGAGGCTTCCTTTTTCATAATATTCCCCGAAACAGGCGGGCAATCCGGCCCGACTGAGGAAGGATGTAAGGAGGGATCGTCATGAATGCTTATGTAGCCCGAGTGTACGCAGATCTGGAGAAGAGAAATGGCCACGAGAAGGAATTCCTTCAGGCGGCCAAAGAGGTGCTGGAGGCCCTGAGCCCCGTTTTCGACAAGCACCCTGAGTATGAGGATAAGGGTCTGCTGGAGCGCTTTGTGGAGCCTGACCGCGCGATCATTTTCCGCGTGCCGTGGGTGGATGACCAGGGCAAGGTGCAGGTGAACCGTGGATATCGCGTGCAATACAACAATGCCATTGGCCCCTACAAGGGCGGTTTGCGGCTCCATCCCAGTGTGAACCTGAGCGTCATCAAGTTCCTGGGCTTCGAGCAGGTGCTGAAGAACAGCCTGACCAGCCTGCCCATCGGCGGCGGCAAGGGCGGCAGCGACTTTGACCCCAAGGGCAAGAGCGACAACGAAGTGATGCGCTTCTGCCAGAGCTTCATGACGGAGCTGTACAAGTATATCGGCAAGGATACCGACGTGCCCGCCGGTGATATCGGCGTAGGCGGCCGGGAAATCGGCTTCCTCTATGGCCAGTACAAGCGGATCACCGGCCTGTATGAAGGCGTGCTGACGGGCAAGGGCCTGAGCTACGGCGGCTCCCTGGCTCGGACGGAAGCCACGGGCTATGGCCTTTGCTACCTGACCGCGGCCATGCTGAAGAAGCACGGCATCGACGTGGCGGGCAAGCGGGTCGTCGTTTCCGGCAGCGGCAACGTAGCCATCTATGCTACCCAGAAGATCACCCAGATGGGCGGCAAGGTGGTGGCCATGAGCGACTCCAACGGCTATGTGGTGGACGAGAACGGCATCAATCTGGATGTGGTGAAGCAGATCAAGGAAGTCGAGCGCGGCCGCATCAAGGAATACGCAGCTCGGGTGACCGGCGCGGTGTATACCGAAGGCTTCCGGGGCATCTGGACGGTGAAGTGCGACATCGCGCTGCCCTGCGCGACGCAGAACGAGCTGGACGAGGAAGGCGCCAAGGCCCTGATCGCCAACGGCGTTATCGCGGTGGCGGAGGGCGCCAACATGCCCACCACCTATGAAGCCACCCTGGCGCTGCAGAAGGCGGGCGTGCTCTTCGCCCCTGGCAAGGCGGCCAACGCCGGCGGCGTGGCTACTTCCGCGCTGGAGATGAGCCAGAACAGCCAGCGCCTGTCCTGGACCTTCGAGGAAGTGGACGCCAAGCTGAAGACCATTATGGAGAACATCTTCGCCGCCATCGACAGCGCGGCGGAGGAATACGACGCCAAGGATAATTACGTGGTGGGCGCCAACATCGCCGGCTTCCTGAAGGTGGCCGACGCCATGCTGGCTCACGGCTGCGTGTAATCAGCGGATATTTTCCATTCGATTCCTTTGTCCTCCCCTTCGGGGGAGGATTTTTCATGCCCGGGGAGGGAAAAACAAATTGAAAGCGGAGGCCTTTCATGGTATCCTTACCGGGAAAGGCGAGGGAGCCTTTCCAGAAGGGAAGCGGAAAAATGGCGAAAGCGAGATCGGTCTATGCCTGCACGGCCTGCGGATATGAGACGCTCCGATGGGTGGGGCGATGCCCCAGCTGCGGGGCCTGGAATACTTTAGAGGAAAGCGTCGCCGCCGTGGCGGAGAAGGCCGCCCCGGGCAAGCTGGCGGCGAATCAACGGCCCGGCACCGGGGCCAGCCCCTTGCTGCTGAAGGACATCCCGGAGGACGCGACCCTGCGGACGCCCACGGGCATCAGCGAGCTGGATCGGGTGTTGGGAGGCGGCATTGTGGAGGGGGGCCTGATGCTGATCGGTGGCGACCCGGGCATCGGCAAGAGCACCCTGCTGCTGCAGGTTTGCGCCAATCTGGCGGGGGAAGGGAAGCGAATTCTCTACATCTCCGGGGAAGAAAGCGCCCGGCAGATCAAGCTGCGGGCCCGGCGGCTGGAAATCGCCTCCGATGGGCTGTATGTGCTGGCGGAGAACGCCTTGGACGCGGTGGAAACCCAGCTGCGGAAGCTGCAGCCGGACGTGGCGGTGGTGGACTCCATCCAGACCATGTATCGCCCGGAAATGGCCTCCGCCCCGGGGTCTGTGTCCCAGATTCGGGAAAGCACCAGCCTTTTGATGCGTATCTGCAAGGAGACGGGGACGGCCATGTTCGTGGTGGGCCATGTCACCAAGGACGGCGCCATTGCAGGCCCCCGGATGCTGGAACACATGGTGGATGTGGTGCTGTATTTCGAAGGGGACCGGCAGCAGGATTATCGGCTGCTGCGGGCGGTGAAGAACCGCTTCGGTTCCGTGAACGAGCTGGGGGTTTTCCGCATGACGGGAAAGGGAATGCAGGTGGTACCCAACCCCAGCGAGGAGCTGCTGAGCCACCGGGCTCAGGGGGCCAGCGGCAGCACCGTGTTCTGCGGCTTGGAGGGCAGCCGGCCGCTGCTGTGCGACGTGCAGGCCCTGACCAGCCAAAGCTATTTGAATTCTCCCCGGCGGACGGTGAACGGCGCGGACGCCGGGCGCATTGCCATGCTGCTGGCGGTGCTGGAGAAGCGGGCCGGGCAGCGGACCTATAACCAGGATGTATATATCAATGTGGCCGGGGGGCTGGAGCTCAGCGAACCGGCGGCGGATCTGGCCCTGTGCGCGGCGGTGGCCTCCAGCCTGAAGGATCAGGCCGTGGGGGCGGAGGTGGCTGTCATGGGGGAGGTAGGCCTGGCGGGGGAGATTCGGACGGTGCCCCAATGTGAGCGCCGGGTGGCGGAATGCGCGAGGCTGGGGTTCACCACCCTGATCGTCCCCCGGGAGAACGCCCGCCGCATTCCGAATCCCCCGGAAGGGGTCAAAATCATTGGCGTGGATACCATTCTCCAGGCCCTGAGCGTGTTGTTCTAAATTCATCAAGGGAAAGCGAAGAAACACGAAGATACATCCATCTTGAATGGATATGATCCTACCGCTGGGAGGACTGCTGGAAAGGGCAGCCCTCTTTTTCACATCGAAAATGTATCTATAATGGTAAACAAACCGACAAATCGATCGAAATTACATTAAATTTAGTAAATTAAGCAACGATTTACTAAATTATTTATAGAAATTTAGCTATCGGGATGCTAAAATACCCTCAAAAGGAGGGTTATCCCATGAGAGCGAAGATTAAACTCGGTTTTGCCCCCACTCGGCGGGCTATCTTCAGCGCCCCGGCGGCGGTGGAGTATCGCAAGCTGACCGCGGATCGCCTGCGGGAGCTGGACATCGACTTTGTGGATATCGACGACATCAACGAGGAAGGCCTGCTGTACGACGACGCGGGCATGTACGCTATCGCGGAGAAATTCCGCCGGGAGAAGGTGGATGGCCTCTTCCTGCCCCATGCCAACTTCGGTACGGAATACGAATGCGCCCGCCTGGCCAAGGAGCTGAACGTGCCCGTGCTGCTGTGGGGCCCCCGGGATGAGCGGCCCGACGCCAACGGCATGCGGCTGCGGGACAGCCAGTGCGGCCTGTTTGCCACGGGCAAGGTGCTGCGCCGGTTCCGGATTCCCTTCACTTATATGAACAACTGCAACCTGACGGATCCGGAATTCGAACGGGGGATTCGGGATTTCCTGGCGGTGTGCAATGTGGTCAAGGTGTTCCGGCATACCCGGGTGCTGCAGATCGGTCCCCGGCCCTTCGACTTCTGGTCCACCATGTGCAACGAGGGTGAGCTGCTGGAGAAGTTCAACATCCAGCTGGCTCCCATTCCGCTGCCGGAGCTCTACGCCGAAATGAAAAAATGGCGGGCGGAGAAAAATGAGGTGGACAAGGTGGTGGCCTACTGTGAGGAAAACATGACCTGCAGCATCGTGCCAGAGCAGCTGCGGAGCGTGGCGGAGCTGAAAGTGGCCATGAAGAGCCTGGCGGAGAAATATGGCTGCAACGCCATTGCCATCCAATGCTGGAACGCCCTGCAGGACGAGATTCACATCATGCCCTGCGCGGCTAATGCCCTGCTGAACGAAGAGGGCATCCCCGTGGTTTGCGAGACGGATATCCATGGGGCTATTTCCCAGCTGATCGCGGAGGCGGCGTCCATGAACGAGCGGCGGGTGATGTTCTCCGACTGGACAGTGCGGCACCCGGACAACGATAATGGCGAGCTGCTGCAGCACTGCGGCCCCTGGCCCATCTCCGTGGCCAAGGAAAAGCCCACCATCTGCGTCCCTGTGGCCTTCAAGCAGAACGGCGCGGTGTCCGCCGAGGCGAAGCACGGGCCCATGAGCCTGGTGCGGTTCGATGGGGATGAAGGGGAATATTCCATCCTGCTGGGTCATGCCCGGGGCATTGATGGCCCCTGGACGAAAGGGACCTATGTCTGGGTAGAGGTGAACAACCTGAAGCGGCTGGAGGCCAAGGTGGTGGAGGGACCCTACATCCATCACGTGGCTGCCATCCATGGGGATGTGGTGCCGATTGTTTACGAAGCCTGCAAGTATATCGGCGTCAAGCCGGATCTGTACGACCCCATCGAGGAGAAGGTGAAGGCCTATCTCCACGGGGAAGACGTGGTCTTTGACGAAGTATAACCGGGACGAAAAGAGGTTCAGAATGAATGCATTAGCGTTGAAAGCCTATGATCTTCGCCAGGATGTGCTGGATATTATCGTCGCCGGCGGCGGAGGCCATATTGGCGGGGACATGAGCAGCATGGAAATTATGCTGACCCTGTATCATCGGATGAACGTGGATCCCCAGCAGCCCAAGGATCCGAACCGGGATCGGTTTGTGCTGTCCAAGGGGCATTGCGTGGAAACCCTGTACGCCGTGCTGGCGGATAAGGGCTTCCTGGATATTGAAGAAGTAAAGGCCCAGTTTTCCCGCTTCGGCTCGGAATACATCGGCCATCCCCACAACACCCTGCCGGGGATCGAGATGAATTCCGGCTCCCTGGGCCATGGGCTCTCCGTCTGCGTTGGCATGGCCCTGGCAGGACGGATGGATCAGCGGCCCTATCGGGTGTATACCCTGATGGGAGATGGGGAGCTGGCGGAGGGCTCCATCTGGGAGGCCCTGATGGCCGCCGGGCATTACGGATTGGACAACCTATGCGCGGTGATCGACCGGAACCATCTGCAGATCTCCGGCAACACGGAGGAAGTTATGGGTCACCATGACCTTCATGCCCGGTTCGCGGCCTTCGACTGGCACGTGATCGACGTGGCGGATGGAAACGATGTGGATCAGCTGGAAGCGGCCTTCCAGGAGGCAGAGCGCACCAAGGGCAAGCCCACCATCCTCATCGCCAACACCGTGAAGGGAAAGGGCTCCCCCCTGATGGAGAACAAGGCCTCCTGGCACCATCATCTGCCCAACCAGGCGGAGTATGAACAGATTTCCCGGGACCTGAAGGCGCGGAAGGCGGAGCTGGCGGAAGCGCTGGCGAAAGGAGGAGCGGCTCATGAATAAGATCGCCAATCGGGCAGTCATGTGCGAAGTGCTGAAGGAAGCGGCGGCGAAGGATCGGGACGTGGTGGTGCTGTGCAGCGATAGCCGAGGTTCCGCTTCCCTGACCTCCTTTGCGGAGGAGTATCCGGCCCAGTTTGTGGAAATCGGCATCGCGGAGCAGAACCTGGTCAGCGTGGCGGCGGGCCTGGCCTCCTGTGGAAAGAAGGCCTTCGCGGTCAGCCCGGCCTCCTTCATCTCCACCCGCAGCTATGAGCAGTGCAAGGTGGATTGTGCTTATTCCAACACGAATGTCAAGCTGGTGGGCATCTCCGGCGGCGTCAGCTATGGTGCCCTGGGCATGACCCATCATTCCGCCCAGGATATCGCCGCCATGAGCGCCATTCCGGGCATGCGGGTGTACCTGCCCAGCGACCGGCATCAGACCCGGAAGCTGTTTGAGGCCCTGCTGCAGGATCAGCAGACGGCCTATATCCGCCTAGGGAGAAACCCGGTGGAGGATGTGTACGAGGAAAACTGCGTTCCCTTTGAAATGAACAAGGCTACCGAAATTGCCCAGGGTAGCGATGTGCTGATCGTGGCCTGCGGGGAGATGGTGAAGCCGGCCAAGGAAGCGGCGGAGCTGCTGGCGAAGCAGGGGGTCTCCGCCGGTGTGCTGGATATGTACTGCATCAAGCCCCTGGATGCGGAGGGTTTGCTGAAGGCGGCTGCTGGGAAGAAGCTGGTGGTTTCCGTGGAGGAGCACGCCCCCTTCGGCGGGCTGGGCAGCATGGTGGCGCAGGTGATTTCTGCCAATGATCCGAAGCGGGTCATCAACCTGGCTCTGCCGGACGCCCCGGTCATCACCGGAACCTCCCAGGAGGTGTTCCACCACTATGGCCTGGACGCGGAGGGGATTGCGAAAACCGTCTCCCAGGCGCTGGAGGGCTGAGGCATGGCAAAGTATGTGCTGTCCGTGGACCAGAGCACCCAGGGCACCAAGGCGCTGCTGTTCAGCGAGCGGGGAGAGCTGCTGTGCCGGGCGGATCGGCCGCATCGGCAGATCACCAACGACCAGGGCTGGGTGGAGCACGACCCGGAGGAAATCTATGCCAATACCCTGGGCGTGATTCGCGACCTGGTGGAAAAGGCGGGGATTGACCGGAAGGATCTGGCGGTCATGGGCATCAGCAACCAGCGGGAAACCTCCGTCTGCTGGCATCGGGAGACCCATCGGCCTGTGTGCAACGCCATCGTCTGGCAATGCGCCCGGGCCACGGAGCTATGCGCCGCCCTGGAAAAGGCTGGCTATGGAAATCTGGTTCGGCAGAAGACGGGCCTGCCCCTGTCCCCCTATTTCCCGGCGGCGAAGCTGAGCTGGATTTTTCAGCACGTGGAAGGCGCTGCGGAGGCGGCGAAGCAGGGGCAGCTGGCAGTGGGAACCATCGACAGCTGGCTGGTGTGGAAGCTGACGGGGGGAAAGCGGCATCAGACGGATTATTCCAATGCCTCCCGAACTCAGCTGTTCAACCTGCGGACCCTGGCTTGGGATCCGGAGCTGCTGGCCATCTTCGGCATTCCGGCTTCCTGCATGGCGGAGGTCACGGATTCGGACGGGGACTTTGGCGAGACGGACCTGGAGGGCTGGCTGGATCATCCGATTCCCATCCGGGGCGTGCTGGGGGATTCCCATGGCGCGCTGCTGGGGCAGGGCTGCCTGCAGCCGGGGATGATCAAGGCCACCTATGGCACCGGATCCTCCATCATGATGAACATCGGGGAAAACCCTGCCTGGAGCGACCAGGGGGTGGTGACCTCCCTGGCCTGGAAGCTGGGGGGAAAGGTGAACTACGTGCTGGAGGGGAACATCAATTACACCGGCGCGGTCATCTCCTGGCTGAAAAATGATTTGGGACTCATCTCCTCTCCCGGGGAGACGGAGGCCCTGGCCCGGGCGGCGTCTCCGGGGGATCGGACCTATCTGGTGCCCGCCTTTAGCGGGCTGGGGGCCCCCTACTGGGACAGCGAGGCCCGGGCGAGCCTGACGGGCATGTCCCGGTCCACGGGGAAGAATGAAATTGTCCGGGCAGCCCTGGATTGCATCGCCTATCAGATTACGGATATCGTGGAGGCCATGCGAAAGAGCGCGGGGATGCCCATCGGGGAGCTGCGGGTGGACGGCGGGCCCACGCGGAATGCCTATCTGATGCAGTTCCAAAGTGATCTATTGAACATTCCAGTTCGTGTGCCGGATCAGGAGGAGCTCAGCGGCATCGGCGCTGCCTACGCGGCGGGGCTGTCCGCAGGGATCTATGACGCATCCGTCTTCTCCCTCCTGAATCGGCTGGAATATACTCCCCAAATGGCGGCCGAGGATCGCCAGGCTAGGCTGGAAGGCTGGCAGGGCGCGGTGACCAGGACCCGCGGCAGATGAAAGAATGAATGGCATCTGCCCTGATCAGACGAGAGGAGGAAAAAATGTATCAGGGGCTTGACAAGCCGGAGTTTTTCCCGTATAGTCATAAACAACAAACATATTTGGGCTGATTTCGCCCAGAACGGACAAAAGAAGGAGGTACCTCATGAAAAGATTCCTTTCTATGCTGTTGGTTGCCTGTTTGGCACTTACCATGATCTTCAGCGTCAGCGGCCTGGCTGTGGCGGAAGATCTGCCCCGCCTGGAAAAGGCTGACGATGGCTCCGCCGCCGCCAAGGCTGCCCAGGACCGTATCGATTCCGGCAAGTATCCCACAGTGGTTATCGCATTCATGACCTGGGCCGGCCGCCTGCAGGGCACTGATCGGGTTGCGGAAAAGATGAGCGAGATTACCCGGGAGAAGATCGGCGTGAACGTGGAGCTCATGCCCATGGACTCCGCTTCCTATTCCCAGAACATGAACCTGATGCTGGCCTCCGGCGAGCAGGTGGATCTGTTCAACGCTGTTTCCGTCGGCTTCATGCCCTGCTACAACAAGGGCTATCTGTACGACCTGGAAGAGGATGACCTGCTGGCGACCTATGGCCAGGGCATCATCGACACCTTCACCTCCATCGAACTGGGTGGCTGCCGCGTGGGCGGAACCCTGTACGGCATCCCGGTGAAGAAGGACGACGCCTCCGGCAAGTTCGGCATCTCCATCCCCACCAAGTATCTGGACGAGATCGGCGTGGACTGGCAGTCCATGTACGCCAATCCGGAAGATGAAATCATCTACACCGATTTCGACTTCATCGAAGACACCTTCGCCAAGCTGCATGAGAAGTATCCGGACAAGGTGACCTTCTACACCGATCCCGGCAGCACCGTTTCCCAGTGCCTGGCCATGGACTATCCCAGCGATATGTTCGGCGTGCTGCTGGATCCCACCAACAGCCTGGAGCTGAGCGATCTGTTCTCCAGCGATATGTATTATGAGCTGTGCGAGCGGTTCTACCGCTGGAACCAGAATGGCTGGATTTCTCCGGACGCCATCACCGAGACCAACGCCACCACCACCCAGGTAAAGGCTGGCAGCCTGTGCGCTTACAAGACCGCTACCAAGCCCGGCATCCGTCAGCAGGAATCCAACCTGTGCGGCACCCCCGTGGCCATCTTCCAGCTGGGCCCGGACTTCAAGGGCTCCAGCGCTTACAACACCATGCCCTGGGCCATGAACCAGAACACGGATGATCCCATCGCCGCCATGCAGGTGCTGAATCTGCTGTACACCGATCCTGACCTGGCCACCCTGATCTGCTGGGGCGAGGAAGGCAAGGAATGGCAGGAATCCGGCGATGGCCACATCAAGTTCGCCGAGGGCGTGGATGCTCAGACCTCTGAATTCTACAACAACGTGAACTGGCAGATGCCTAACCAGTTCATCGCCCGCATCTGGGAAGGCGACAGCCTGGATCTGTGGGAGCGGATGCAGAACTGGAACGACAACGCGCTGACCAGCAAGGCCATGGGCTTTGTGTTCGACAACAGCGACGTGTCTGCCGAGTATACCGCCCTGACCAACGTATACAACGAGTATCAGCGCCAGCTGGAGCTGGGCTTCCTGAATCCGGATGAAGGCATCCCGAAGATGGAAGAGCGGCTGAAGTCCGCCGGCCTGGAGGACTACATCGCCGAGAAGCAGGCGCAGCTGAACGCCTGGGCCGAGGCCAACGGCATCCAGTAAGCTTGGCTTTTCGGAAGCTGTGAAAGACTGATTTCCGGGCAGGGAGAGCATTCCTTTCCCTGCCCGGTTTTCTTGTGAGGTGAAAGAAATGGCGAAAACTCGGGACAAATCTAAAATGTCCAAAGCCTGGCGTCAGGCGACGCTGAAGAGGTCTATTCCCATTTACCTGATGGCGCTGCCGGGGCTGATCTATCTGTTCATCAACAACTATATGCCCATGCCCGGCATCATCCTGGCCTTCAAGAATTACAAGGCAAAGTTTGGCATCTACGGTTCCCCCTGGGCGGGATTAAAGAATTTCCAGTATCTATTCTCCACCCAGGACGCATTTATCATTACCCGAAACACCATCCTATACAACGTGGTGTTCATCATTGTGAACCTGATCTTCGCGGTGGGGGTGGCCATCATCCTGTCGGAGCTGACCCACAAGGTGAAGAAGGTCTATCAGTCCATCATCCTGCTGCCCTACCTGCTGTCCGCAGTAATCGTCAGCTATCTGGTGTATGCCTTCCTGTCCTCTGAAAACGGCTTCTTCAATAACTCCATTTTGAAGCCCTTGGGGAAGGCTCCCATCGCCTGGTATCAGGAGCAGAAATACTGGCCCTTCATCCTGGTGTTCGTCAACCTGTGGAAGGGCATCGGATACAACTGCATCATCTACCTTTCCACCATCATCGGCTTCGACCGCAGCCTGTATGAGGCGGCTTCCATCGACGGGGCCACCAAGTGGCAGCAGATCACAAAGATCACCCTGCCGCTGCTAAAGCCGACGATCATCATGCTGACCCTGATGGCGGTTGGCCGGATTTTCTACTCCGACTTCGGTCTGTTCTATCAGGTGCCCCAGAACTCCGGCGCCCTGTATCCCGTGACCAACACCATCGATACCTATGTGTATCGCGGACTGCTACAGCTGGGCGACATCACCATGTCCGCCGCGGCGGGCGTGTATCAGAGCCTGGTGGGCTTTGTGCTGGTGCTGAGCGCGAACCTGCTGGTTCGCAAGCTGGACCCCGAAAACGCCCTATTCTGAGAAAGGAGGAAAGAACACATGAAACAGGAAAAAAGATTCCAGGTCTTTGGTCACATCGTGATGACCATCATCACCCTGTGTGCGGTTTTACCGCTGATTCTGCTGCTGATCTCCTCCTTTACGGATAATGACGTGCTGATTCGGAACGGTTACTCCTTCACCCCGGAGAAGCTCAGCGCTTACGCCTATGAGTACATCTTTACCAGCGGCAACTCCGTGGTGCATGCCTATGGCATCTCCATTGTGCTGACCATTGTGGGCACGCTGCTGGGCTTGACGATTACCACCCTGCTGGGCTATGCCCTGTCCAAATCCTTCCTGCCGGGGCGCGGCGTCATCACCTTCCTGGTGTTCTTCACCATGCTGTTTAACGGCGGCCTGGTGCCCACCTACATCAACTATTCCGATGTATTCGGCATCAAGAACACCTTCTGGGCGCTGCTGGTTCCCGGCCTGATGATGAACGCCTTCAACGTGCTGATGGTGAAATCCTACTTCGTTTCCAGCATCCCCGACGCGCTGCTGGAGGCGGCGTACATTGACGGCGCCACGGAAGGCCGCGCCTTCGTGCAGATCGCGCTTCCCCTGGCCAAGCCCATCATCGCCACCATCGGCATGTTCATCGGCATCGGCTACTGGAACGACTGGATGAACGGTTACATCTACCTGACCAAGCGGACGGACCTGTATTCCATCCAGAACCTGCTGAACCGGATGATTCAGAACATCCAATTCCTGATGCAGAATTCCAGCACCATTTCCAACGCCAACCAGGGCCTGGCCTCCATCCCCAGCGTGTCTGTCCGGATGGCCATGGCTGTGGTGGGCGTGCTGCCCATCGTCATCGTTTATCCCTTCATCCAGAACAACTTCGTCAAGGGCATCACCCTGGGCGGCGTCAAGGGATAAGCAAAAACGCAACTTCACAACCGAAAACCGCATCGCAAGGTGCGGTTTTCTTATCGAGACAGAGGAGAAAGGCAATATGGAGTTTTTGATTCGAAAGGATACCCCGGTCATTCCCCATCAGAAGCACTGGCAGTTCTGCGTGGGCTCCGGCCATGCGCTGCTGGCCCTGCGGACGGACTACACCCGGCAGCTGAAGTTCATCCATGATACCCTGGGCATTCAGCGGGTGCGGTTCCATGGCATCTTTGACGACGACATGCGGACCATCAACGACCTGAGCGATCTGTTCCCCATTCCCGGCGGAGAGCAGTTCAAGGAGTACAATTTCAATGCCTGCGGCGTGGCCTATGATAATGTGCTGGAGGCGGGGATGAAGCCCTTTGTGGAGCTTTCCTTCATGCCGAAGAAGCTGATGAACCGGGAGGAGGGTCGGCCTAAGGAGGGCATGTTCTTCTACAAGCCCATCGTGGTGCCCCCGGAGGAGGATGCAGCCTGGAAGGAGTATATTCAGGCATTCCTGCGGTTCCTGATCCATCGGTATGGCATCGAAGAAATCCGCACCTGGAGCTTCGAGGTCTGGAATGAACCGGACCTGCCCGTGGCCTTCTTCAACGGCACCCGGGAGGAGTATTTCCATCTGTATGAGGTGACGGCCCGGGCCATCAAGGAGATCGATGATCAAATTCCCGTGGGCGGCCCCTCCACCAGCGGCAGCAAATGGGTCAAATCCTTCCTGCGCTTCTGTGAGGAGCACCAGGTGCCGGTGGACTTCGTCTCCACCCATCAATACGCCGGGGATCCCCTGGGCGGCGTGGAGGATCAGGGAGATCCGAAAAACGACGAGGAAGCGGGCAAGGACGAAATTGGAAATGCCATGCGGGAGACCATGATGCGCCAGGCTCAGACCATGGGAGAGATCAAGGAAAAGACACTGCTCCATGGGTTCCGGCACTTCATGCCTGATAAATCCGAGACGACGGAGATCCCCAACGATGTGTTCATTCAGAACTCCGCCGTCGTCCGCCAGCAGGCGGGAGACAAGCCCTTGTATTACACGGAATGGAACGAGAATGCCGGCTTCTCCTCCTACACCAACGATACCCGGAAGGTGGCGGCCTACGACGTGAAGACGGCCCTGGACGTGGCGGGAAACGTGGATGGATCCTCCATCTGGTGCTTCTCGGATATCTTTGAGGAGCTGCATCCCTTCCCGGAGGAATTCCATGGCGGGTTCGGCATGCTGACCCAAAGCGGCATTCCCAAGCCGGTGTACCATGCCATGAAGATGCTGGCGGATGCGGGGGATCAGCGGCTGGATTTGGGCCAGGAGGCCACCCTGGGCGAAATCGGCATTGCGGCGTTCCAGCAGCCGGAGAGCACCCAGGTGCTGCTGTTCCGCCAGAAGATGAAGAACTTAGATCTGCCGAAGGAAAAGGCTGTGGTTTGCCTGGAGCTGGATGCGAAGCCGGGCAAGGTCACCCTGCGCCGGGTGGACGAGGATCATGGTAATCCCCTGAAGCTGTGGGAAGCCATGGGATGCCCGGTTTCCCTGAATCGCCAGGAGGTGGAGAAGCTGAAGCGGGACAGCGCGGTGACGGAGGAAGCATGGCCCTTCACCTATGAAAACGGCCTGCTGAAGATTGAGGCGGAGCTGGGCGTGAACGACGTCTACTTCTTCCAGATCGAAAAGTAAGAGAGGGAGGATGATCATGGGATTGCTGTATTATCAAGTGATACAAGTCACTGACTTTGGCCCCTATGTGACCAAGCTGGTGCTGGCCATGCCCCGGGAGGTGGAAGCCGCAGAGCTTTCCCCGGAGGCCTTCAGCGTGTATGTAACCATCCTGAACAAGGATGGCTCCCAGGTGGAAATGCCCAAGAGCTTCATTCAACGGGATGAGTTCGTGCCCAGCCGGGGCTATCGCCCCGTCTGCGCCGCCTATCCCAGTGACCTGCGGGGCAACAGGGTAGAGGGAAAGAGCAGCTATGTGACGCTGGAGATGCCCTATGGCCCCATCTATAAATGCTCCTCCGCCCTGGCGGCCAATTTCAAGAACATCAATGGCCACGAAAGCTATACAGTTCGGGATTACCGGGTAACTATGGTAGGGACCGTGGGCGAGGGAGACAAGGCACTGCAGGGGCTGGTGTTTGATAAATCCGCGGGAGAATTCAACCCCCAGGCGGATCGATTCCTGACGGGGGTCTCCTGCCATCCGGAGCTGCCCATCCGCTATGGCTATTTCGTGCCGGAGAAGATAGAGGGCCCCAAGCCCCTGATCATCTTTTTGCATGGCGCGGGAGAGGGTGGACAGGATCTGCCCATCGCCTGGTCCGGCAACAAGGTGACGGAATTCACCGAGCCCTGGCTGCAGGAGAAGTTTGGCGGCGCCTTTGTGCTGGTCCCCCAATGCGACACCATGTGGCTGGACGACGGCAGCGGAAAGTATGGAAATTCCGGAAAATCTAAGTATACAGAAGCGCTGAAGGCCCTGATCGACCAATTCCTGGACCGGTTCCCGGCAGTGATCGACCGGACGCGCATCTATCTGGGCGGGGATTCCAACGGTGGGTTTATGACCATGCGGATGCTGATGAGCTATCCGGATTTCTTCACCGCGGCGTTCCCCATCTGTGAGGCCATGCTGGATGCCCGGATTACGGAGGAGGACATCGCTCATCTGAAGGAGATCCCCATCTGGTTTACCCATGCGCAGAACGACCCCATCGTGAAGCCAGCGGATTATGCCCTGCCCACCTATCAGCGGCTGATGGCCGCCGGGGCCAAGAATTGCCACATGACCTATTGGGAAAAGATTATGGACATTCACGCCGGGTTTAAAAACGAGCAGGGCGAGCCCTGGGAATACATGGGCCATTTCGCCTGGATTCCTGTGTTCAATGACGACTGCCGGGTGGATTTCGATGGCCAGCCCGTTTATTGGGAAGGAAAAGAGGTCACCTTGATGGAGTGGCTGGCGGCCCAGAAAAAGTGAACAAAAACACGAAAGCGTAAACCTTTGATCAGCCCGCGGAGGAGCGGGTATGGACGTAGACCTTGCCCCTGGGGAATGGTTCCCTGGGGGCAGTGGTCTATCGTGATATAGAAACAAAGCATTTCCAGATCAATCAGGCGTCTGGCCGGTGAAGTTGGAAATTCAGGGGAAGACTCCGGAAATAAGAGCGGGACAAAAAAACACAGAGTTAATAAAATTGGTCAACGAGAATTGATCCATTCGGACATTCTTTTTTCGGGAAAATAGGATAGAATGGGCTTACCAGCAATAAAAACGGAGGAAGAAAGAATGAAAGAGAGAACGATCCTGAATTTGAGAACGAACCATCGGGTGGAACCGCTTGCTGTGGATGATCCACATCCTTCCTTTTCCTGGCAAATGAGTGCTGCGCGCCGTGGCGCCTGTCAGAAGGCATATCGCGTGATGGTCCAGTCTGGAAACAGCATAACCTGGGATAGCGGAAGGGTGGAGGAGAGCCGTTCTGTAGGTATTCGCTATCCGGAAACGGCAGTTCCCCTTCAGCCGGAGACGGATTACACCTGGCAGGTCACCGTCTGGGATGAGTTGGGAGAGGCGCTGGAGGCCTCCTCCCGGTTCTCCACCGGATTCATGGGCCAGACCCTGGCAGCCTGGCATGGAGCGGAATGGATTGGCCCGGATGAGATCGCCTTCGCGGCGGAAACGCTGCCGGTTTTTCGAATGAAATTCCGGATGCAGATCACCCAGGGAGGGAAGTCCGCAGGAATTGTGTTTGGCGTAAGCGATCCCCGGTTGAATTCCTCCACGAAGAATAATTACCTGATTCATGGGGAAAACTATATCGCTTATCGCCTCGATGTGTCGGAGCTGCCCGCCCGGGTCATGGTGAGCCGAAAGGGCTATGCTCGCGGAGAGCAGGAGGAGAAGGTCATTGAGACCATGAAGGTTCCTCTGGAGGTAATCCACGCGGAGAATCGCTTCGAGGAGCATGCCTTTGAGATTGTGGTTTCCGGCAACCAGATGGAGGTCATGACCATCGATGGTGTTCCCTTGGAAACAGGGGAGGATCCCCGGCTGGTGAGCACCAACATGCGACAGGTCACGGAACATACCCATTTGATTCTGAATCCCCTGCGACAGGTTTTGGATGTCCCCGTTTATCCCCGGTTATGTCAGGCAGGATTCACGACGGATGAACAGACCACCGCGGTATTTTCGGATTATGCCATTCATCATTACGGCGGAGAGCAGGCGCAGATCTTTGGCGCCGAGACAGGCGCTACTTATGCCATCTTCGCGGGCTTACCAGGCGTCGCCCTGCAGGGGGATCAGATGCTGGTTTCTCCGGGAACGCTGGCCTACGCGGATCCTTCCTATGGCAGCCAGCCCATGCTGCGCAGGGAATTCTCCCTGGAAGGGGAGGTGGCCTCCGCCCGGCTGTATGTGGCGGCCCGGGGAATCTATGAGATGCGGATCAATGGGCAGAAGGTGGGAGAAGAATACCTGGCCAATGGGGACATGGATTTCTGCTCCCGGATCTTCTATACCGCTTATGAAGTAACCTCCCTCCTGCAGGCGGGGCAGAATGCCCTGGGGGCAACCCTGGCCTCCGGATGGTATCAGGATCAGCTGTTCTATGCCCTGGAGTTTCAGAACTGGTATGGAGACCGGGAGGGGCTGCTGGCGCTGATGGTAGTTACCTACCGCGATGGACGCAAAGCGTATCTTCCCAGCGACGGCAGCTGGCAGTATTTCGGGCAAGGGCCCGTTCGCTATGCTGGCAATTTCAATGGAGAGATTTACGATGCAACCCGGGAGAAAAACGTGGAGGGGTGGGATCACCCTGGCTTCTCCGCGGAAGGATGGCGTGGCGCCTGCCGGATGGAGAGCCGGGTGCGGGGCCGGGAGCCCCTGCTGCAGGCCAAGCCCGATCCGGGGATTTTCCACACGGAAACGCTTTCTGCGTCCTATGTGGGCACGGAGACCCGGGGAGAGGATCAGGACACGGTCTATCTATATGATATGGGAATCAACATGGTCGGAATCCCGGAGATCACCTTCCCTCAGGGGGAGGCGGATAGGCAGGTGACCATCCGCTACGCGGAGATTCTCTATCCTCGCCTGCCGGCGGAAAACCCCTATTGCTACGGCGATCTGGCCGGAATGATTTTGACGGAGAATCTGCGGGGCGCCCTGGCGACGGATCGGTACACCATGAAAGGGGAGAAGGACGAGGTATTTTGCCCGGTTTATACCTTCCATGGCTATCGCTATGTGGAAATCTCCGGGCTCTCCGCGCCCCTGCCGGCGGAAAACATCCGAGGCATTGTGCTGAGCTCTGTTCATGAAACGGCCCATTATGAATCCTCCCATCCCCTGGCCAATCAGCTGTTTACCAATTGCCTCCGCTCCACGATGGGAAATCATCTTTCCATTCCTACGGATTGTCCCCAGCGGGATGAGCGGCTGGGCTGGGCGGGGGATGCCCAGGTTTTCAGCGAAACTGCCACCTATCTGGCGGATATGTCCGCCTTCTATGGATTCTATAACCTGCTGCAACGGGATGCCCAGGGGAGGGACGGCACCTTCCATCTCTATGCACCTCCTTACATGGAGGCGGGCGAGGCCTTTGCGCTGGGATATACCTGGAACGCGGCGGGGGTGGTGATCCCCTGGCAGACCTTCCTGCAGTATGGGGATCAGAAGACCCTGGAGGAGAATTATCCCAGTGTGCGGCGGCACATCGAAGGGATGATGACGGAAAAAGCGCCGGGAAAACAATATCTGACGAGTCATATTGGCTTTCTGGGAGATCATTTGTCCCTGCAGGATACGGATTGCATGCTGATGGACAATGCCCAGTTCTATCGCAGCGTACGGATTGCGGAACGGATGGCCAGGCTGCTGGGAATCGATGCGGACGCACAGCGCTTTCAGGAGTATGGGGATGGGCTGCAGACGGAATGGAATCTTACCTTTGTGAATGACGAAGGTCAGACCCGGGCAGCGGACGGGACAATTCAGGATACGCAGGCGTCCTATGCGCTGCCGCTGATGTGCGAGGTGTTTACGGAGGAAAACAGGGCCCGGGCGAACCAGCGTTTGCAGGCGGCCTGCGAAAGAACGGGATATACCATGACGACGGGATTCATGGGCACGGGGCCGCTGCTGCCGGCGCTGACGCGGGGAGGAGAGGCAGAGACGGCCTATCGGCTGTTCGAACAGACCAACTACCCCTCCTGGTTCTATCCGGTGCTCAATGGGGCCACCTCCGTCTGGGAACGGTGGAATTCCTATACGATTGAAAATGGCTTTGGCGGCCAGAACGGCATGAATTCCTTTAATCATTATTCGCTGGGAGCGGTGGCTTCCTGGATGATAGAATATCAGGCGGGGATCCAGCGGGAGGATGTGTCCGGCTTCCAAAGCTTCCTGCTGCAGCCCATGCCAGGGGGAAGCTTTACCTGGCTGAAGGCCTCCTATGATTCTATTTATGGCACGATTCATTCGGAATGGACAGCGGAGCAAGGGAAGCTGAGGTCTTATCGGGCCGTGGTACCGGCCAATACGACGGCGACGCTGTATCTGCCGATTTCGAAGGAGGCAGCGGCCCGGATCCCTGCGCTGGAGGGCGCTTGCTTCCTGGGCAGGAGGGAACACCATGGCCAGGAAAAGGCGATCTTTGCCCTGCAGGCGGGTACTTACGAGTTTCAGCTGTAGGAGAAGATGACAAAACGACGCCCTGGGGGGAAGAAATCCCTCTAGGGCGTCGCTGTTTATCACGATGGATTGCCGTTTTTTCGATACACGGAAGGGGAACAGCCATAAACCTTCTGGAAAGCGCGGATGAAGGATTCTGGATTTTCATAACCAACCATGTAACCAATGTCCGCTACGGAGGTTCGGGTGTGCAGCAGCATGGCGGATGCATGCTTCGATGCATTTGACGAAACAAGACGCAGGGTATAAAATGAAGAAAAGAAAATCCTCAAGGAGTTTCAGGAGGAGAACATATGGTTAATTTAAAAGCAAATCCCTTTTTTCTGGATGACGCGGCCATTGACTGGGTGAACCGAACCCGGGACGCCATGTCTGTGGAGGAAAAGGCAGGGCAGCTATTCTGTGTCCTGTTTAAGGAAGCCAAGCAGGAGGAGTTCGACTATGTGTACAGCATTCTGTCCCCCGGCGGATGCATGTACCGTGTCATCCCCACGGAGCGAGCAGTTCAGGCGACCAACACGCTGCAGCAGCGCAGCAGGATTCCGCTGCTGATCGCCGCCAACCTGGAAAAGGGCGGCAATGGCATCGTTTCCGAGGGAACCCTGGTGGGCTCTCCCATGGAGATTGCCGCCACGGATGAGACCGCTATGGCGGAGAAAATGGCCGCTGTCTGCGCGGAGGAGGCAAAGGCCGTAGGGGCGAACTGGGCCTTCGCGCCGATCATCGATATCGACAGCAATTTCCGCAATCCGATTACCAACACCCGGACCTTCGGCAGCGATCCGGAGCGGGTTCGGCGGATGGGGGCTGCCTATGTCCGCACGGTGCAGGCGCGGGGGTTGGCAGCATCCATTAAGCACTTCCCTGGAGATGGGCAGGACGAGCGGGATCAGCATCTGGTGACCTCCATCAACAGCATGGATTGCGACACCTGGATGGAGACCTATGGCGCTGCCTACAAGGCAGGCATCGAGGCGGGCTCCCTGACGGCCATGATTGGCCATATTCTACAGCCCGCCTGGACCAGGAGGCTGAATCCGGCGATTCGGGACGAGGAGATGCTGCCCGGCTCTCTGAGCCCGGAGCTGTTGCAGGGGCTGCTGCGGGGAGAGCTGGGGTTCAATGGGCTGATCTGCACCGACGCTACCACCATGGCGGGATACACCTTGGCCATGAGCCGGCGGGACGCGGTGCCCGCCTCCATCGCGGCGGGATGCGATATGTTCCTGTTCGCCCGGAACCTGGAGGAGGATTATGGCTTCATGCTGGAGGGAATCCGCAAGGGCGTGATTACGCCGGAGCGGCTGAATGAAGCCGTAACGCGGATTCTGGCGGTGAAGGCGGCCCTGGGGCTGCACCGGGGTGTAAAGGAAGTGAACGCCGAAAAAGCCAAGGAGATCGTGGGCTGCGCGCAGCATCAGGCCTGGGCGGAGGAATGCGCGGAGAAGGGCATTACCCTGGTGAAGGAGCAGCCGGGGGTGCTGCCCCTGACGCCGGAGAAATATAAGCGTATTCTGTTCTACACCATCGAGCCCCCGGCAGGTGGAGAAGGAAATTACAAGGTGGCGGCCGCCTGTGCCAAGGTGCGTGGGCTGCTGGAGAAGGAAGGCTTCCAGGTGGACGATTTTGTTCCCCAGCCCTATGGGGAAGGCTTTACGACCAAATATGAAGAGATTGTGCAGAATTATGATCTGATTTTGTATGTGGCGAATCTTTCCACCAAGAGCAACCAGACGGTGGTTCGCATCGAATGGAAACAGCCCATGGGCGCGGACTGCGGGCATTACATCAACGATGTGCCGACGGTGTTCGTCTCCCTGGAAAATCCTTACCATCTGCTGGATTTCCCGCGGGTCAAGACCTATATCAACTGCTATTCCAACAACGATCATTGCATCCATCAGCTGGTGGAAAAGCTGATGGGCCGGGGAACCTTCCAGGGGCAGAATCCTGTGGATCCCTTCTGCGGGAAATGGGACGCCCATCTGTGATGAATAGAAAATAAAAAGCCTGCCCCGCCCAGGGGAAGGAAAGAAAGTACATTTCGCGAAAATAAGGAGGAAATTGTTGATGGACCAGAAGATTCGAACCATCATTACCCAGGACGCGGAGGTGGACGACCAGAACTCACTGCGCCACTTTCTGTTTTATGCCAACGAGGTAGAGCTGCAGGGCATTGTGCAGACCTCCTCTAAATTCCATTGGCAGGGGGTTCCCTGCGCGGTGAAACCGAAGAACATCCGGGAGGATGACTTTGGCTCCAGCGAGGGAAGCGGACCCTATGACGCGCCCTATCGCTGGCCGGGGACGGACTGGATGATGCAGGTCATCGACGATTATGAGAAGGATTATCCCCAGCTGGTAAAGCATGCGGAGGGGTATCCGACGCCGGAATATCTGCGGTCCATCACCAAGATCGGCAATATCGGCTACGAGGGCGAGATGGAAGCCCCCAGCGAGGGCTCGGAGCTGATTCGCGCTCACATTCTGGATGACGACGAGCGGCCTCTCTACCTGCAGGTTTGGGGTGGAACCAACACCATCGCCCGGGCGCTGATGGATATCGAAAATGAATTTGGGGAAAGCCCGGAGTGGCCTGCACTGCATGAGAAGATTACCCAGAAGGTGATCATCACCGCCTGCGGAGAGCAGGATCCGGCTTATCGGCAATATGTGGCGGAAAGCTGGCCGGGAATCCCCTTCATTAAAACCTTGCAGATGCGGAGCTATGCCTATCCCTGGTTCGTGATGCCGGAGGGGGAGAGCAAGGATACCCTGCGGGCCGATTTCATGAAGAAAGAGATTCTGGAGGGTCGCAGCGCCCTGACGGCGGGGTACTGCACCTGGATGGACGGACATGAATACGAAGGGGAAGGCCCGGCGGGCCAGTTTGGCGCGAATCCGAATATCGTCAACGAATGGTTTGGGGCGAAGATGGGATTCAAGCCGGAAAAATATGATTTCCTCTCCGAGGGGGATTCCCCCACCTACATCTGCCTGTTCCCCTGGGGATTCCGGACGCTGGAAAACTTTGCCTGGGGAGGCATGGCGGGGCGGTACCGGCCCATCGAGGATCAATTTAATTCCAAGGGGGAAAAGCTGAATCTTTGGGATGTGGCACTGGATCATTATACAGACCGGGCAGGCAAGACCTCCGAGGTGGAATCCATGTGGCCCTATGTGGCGGATGTGCAGCGGGACTTCGCAGCCCGAGTGGGCTGGGTGGATGCAGCTACCTTCGCGGAGGGGGAGCATGCCCCGCGGCTGACCATTGCGGAAGGGCTGGATCATGCGGTGAAGGCGGGAGAAGCCCTGACGCTGCATGCCCAGGCCACGTCTCCTGACGAGACGGAGGTCAAGGTAACAGCCCGGATCTACCCGGAAGCCAGCGCCCCATGGGCGGAAAAGGCCCAGGTGTTGCAGGAGGGGGAGGAGTTTACCGTATCGATTCCGAAGGAGGCCGCCCCGGGAGATACTCTGCATGTGGTTTTCAAGGCCCAGGCAGGAGGGCATTATCGGTTGACCTATTATCAGCAGGCGATTCTTCGAGTGCAATAAGCGAGAGGGGAAATAAGATGAACCAAACAATTCAGAAGGTATTGGCTGGGCAGGCAGAGAACCACATTCTTCCCTTCTTCTGGCAGCATGGGGAGGACGAAGCCACCCTGCGGAAAATGATGGAGGCGATTCATGGCGCCAACTGCGGCGCGGTATGCGTGGAGAGCCGGCCCCATCCCGATTTCTGAGGGCCTAAGTGGTGGCAGGATATGGACGTCATCCTGGACGAGGCCCGGAAGCGGGGGATGAAGGTTTGGGTGCTGGATGACAGCCATTTCCCCACCGGCTTTGCCAATGGCGCCTTGAAGGACAAGCCGGATGCCCTCTGCCGGCAAAGCATTTTTCTGAACACCTGGGATGTCCCGACCGAGGTGGAGGAAGTGACGGTGGATCTTCGGGTGGAAGGCTTGATGAAGGCTCCCACCCGGGCGCCCGCCAATCTCATGGAACAGCATCTGTTCAGCATTCCCCCGGCCCGGACCTTTGAGGATGATCGCATCCTGCGGGTGGCGCTGGTGCAGGGAGGGAAAGTGACAGACCTGACGGATCGGTTCTCCGGTGAAACTGTATCCTTCCGGAAAACGCCCGGAGAGGCGGAGCTGCAGGTGACCGTCATCAGCCGGAACGCGGGATACCATCGGGATTATATCAACATGACCCAGCGGGACAGCGTGCGGGTGCTGATTGACGAAGTGTACGAGGCCCATTGGCAGCATTATCAGGAGGACTTCGGAAAGACCCTGGTGGGCTTCTTCTCCGATGAACCGGAGCTGGGCAATGGGTTCATGTATGACACAAATAATCCCCTGGGCTGCCGGCAGGATCTGCCTTGGGGCCAGGAGCTGGAGGCTGCGGTGGCGGAAACCCTGGGAGAGAACTGGGCTGCGCGGCTGAACAGACTATGGAGCCAGGAGAAGGACCCGGAAACCACCCAGGTGCATATGGCCTATATGGACTGCCTGACCCGCCTGATCAGCCAGAACTTCAGCGAACAGATCGGCTCCTGGTGTCGGGAGCACGGCGTGATGTACATTGGCCACGTGATTGAGGATAATGGGCATCATTGCAAGACCGGCTCCAGCCTGGGGCATTATTTCCGGGGCCTGAGCGGGCAGGATATGGCCGGCATTGATGATATCGGCGGCCAGGTGCTGCCCCAGGGGGAGGAAGAACCCCGGCAGAATTCCATGGGCGCAGCCCGGGACGGTGTTTTCTATCATTACGGCCTGGCCAAGCTGGGCCAGAGCGCGGCGGCGCTGGAGCCCCGGAAGCAGGGTCGCGCCATGTGCGAAATCTTCGGCAACTATGGCTGGGAGGAAGGCGTCCGGCTGGAGAAATATCTGGCGGATCATTTCCTGGTGCGGGGCATCAACTATTTTGTGCCCCATGCCTTTACCGGCAAGGCCTTCCCGGATCCGGACTGCCCGCCCCATTTCTATGCCCATGGGCATAATCCCCAGTATCGGCATTTTGGCCAACTGATCGCTTACATGAATCGTGTGGCGGAGCTAACCTCCTCCGGCAGGCATGTGATTCCTGCGGGGATCCTGTACCATGGGGAAGCGGAATGGTGCGATTCGGAGGCCATGGCCTTTGAGATTCCTGGCCGAGCGCTGTATGACGCCCAGATCGATTACCATGTGCTGCCCGCGGAGCTGCTGGGGGATGATCACGCTTGCCAAGTTTCCGGCGAGGGGCGCTTCCAGATCAATGGACAGAAGTATCAGGTGATGATTGTTCCGGGGTGCGCCAGCTTATGTGCGGCTGCGGCCCAGGGTTTAACGCGATTGGCAGAGGCGGGCGTGCCTGTGTTCTTTGTGGAGCGGAAGCCGGACTTTGTCAGCGAAACCGGCGATGCTTTGCCGGAAGCGCTGCAGGCTTGCCCGGTGATTTCGGTGGATTACCTGGCGGCACAGGTTCGCACCTTGGGTGTATCCCTGCCGACTATTACCCCGGCGAATCCGCGGATTCGCTTGCTAGAGATTCAGGGGGATACGCCCCTGGCAATGATCATCAATGAGGGGACCGATCCCTGGCAGGGTGTATTGAAGCCTTCTATTTCCATGGAAGCGGCTTTCCTGTATGATCCCTGGGGAAACCTCTGTCTGCCGGTGGAACAAACGGAGGATGGCTGTCAGCTGACTGTGCATCCCCTGAAGTCCCTGTTCCTGGTCAGCGGCGGTTGCGGTGAAGCGCTGCGTGGGCCGGAGACTCCGGGAAAAGAAATCACACTGCAGGGTTGGCGGCGTTCCACCTGCGAAGGGGCAGACTATCCCGCCTTCTCCGAAACGGTGGAAACCCTCCTGCCCGACGGAGACCAGCTGGCGGCGGAGCAGCCTGAATTCTCCGGCTTCGTCCGGTATGAATGTGAATTTGAGCTTCCAGAGGACGCCCGGCTGCAGTTGAACATCGAGGATGCCCAGGAGGGGGTGGAGGTTTTCCTGAACGGGGAGAGCCGCGGCATTCAAATCGCCCCGCCCATGGTGTACGAGCTTTCCGGCCGAAAGGGCGTCAACCACCTGCGAATTGAAGTGGCAACGACGCTGGAAAGGGAATGCTATCCCCTGTTGGAGGGATACCACAAGATGCTGGCCCCGGTGCCGTCCAGCGGCAGCGGGTTGACGGGGAAGGTAACGCTGCGTGTTCTTGGATAATCGCGGAAAACTGGGAAACCCGCTTCCTTCAGGGCCTGAATTGCGCCAATAGCGATCAAATATTTCCTGCTGGAAAGAAGATAAGAAGACGAAGCATGAGCACGAAACAATTGTTATTTCACCAGCCCGCGGATGAGCGGGTATGGACGCAGGCCTTGCCCCTGGGGAATGGTTCCCTGGGGGCTATGGTCTATGGCGGAATTTCCGCGGAGCATTTCCAGATCAATCAGGAATCTGTCTGGTCCAAAGGGTTTCAGAATCGCGTAAACCCCGAAGGAAAAACCCATCTGGAGAAGATCAGGAAGCTGCTTTTTCAGGGAGAGGCGGTGGAGGCAGAGCAGGAGGTCTATGAACATCTGCTGAATCCCGCGGTGGAATTAGGGCATTATGAACCCCTCTGCGATCTACGGATCTGCTACGATCGTCGGATTCCGCCTGTCAGCGAGCGGTTCCATCCAATCCCCATCGAATATAGCCATTATTCGCGGACGCTGGATCTGGAAACTGCCCTCTATCGCTGCGAGTTTGAACAGGCGGGAAGGCATTATCAGCGGGAAGCTCTGATTTCCTATCCGGATCAGACGCTGGCGATTCAGCTGACAGCGGATGCACCCATGAGTCTCCGGTTGGAATTGGGCCGGGAAGGCGCCTGCGAGTCCGTGACAGCCGAGGGGAATGGGCTCATACTAAAGGGTCGGACGGCAGGCGTGGGCTTCGTCGCCCATGCCCAGGTGACCTGTGATGGGCAGGTGGAGGGCGCCGGAAATTACCTCTTCGTAGAGAATGCCCGGAGAGTTCAGATCTATCTGGCGGGTCGCACGGATTTTTATGGAGAAAATCCCGCAACATGGTGCAGGGAACGAGTGCGACAAGCCCTCCAGAAGGGATATGAAGCCCTGCGGCAGGAGCATGTTGAGGATTATCGTGGGTTGTTCGATCGGATGAATTTGACCCTGGAGGGAAATGAAGAAGTTCAGAAAGCGGAAACCTTCTTCCACTTTGGTAGATATTTGCTGATTGCCAGCAGCCGGCCAGGAAGCCTGCCGGCGAACCTACAGGGGCTATGGAATCGGGATTTCAAGCCGCCCTGGAATTCAGGATATACCCTGAATATTAACCTGGAAATGAATTATTGGCTGGCGGAGGCGGCGAATCTTTCCGAATGTCATCTGCCGCTGATGACCCATATCCATCGCATGATTCCCCATGGGCAGGATGTGGCTGCACGCCTCTATGGATGCCGGGGCGCAGTGGCCTTCCACAATACGGATATTTATGGGGACTGTGCCCCCTGCGAAAGTTGGATGCCCGCCTCTGCGTGGCCTATGGGGCTGGCCTGGCTGGCAACGCACATCATGGAACACTATCGCTATACGGAGGATCTGGAGTTCCTGCGGGAGCATTATGAGGATCTGCGGGAAGTCGCGCTATTCTTCGTGGATTTTCTGGTGGAAACGCCGGATGGAACCCTGGTCACCTGCCCTTCCTCCTCCCCGGAAAACACCTATGTTCTGCCCAATGGGCAGAAAGGGACGATTTGCTACGGGCCGGCCATGGACAGCCAGATCCTGCGGGAGATATGGGGCGGAATGGTCGAAGCTTCCGCCGCCCTGGGGAAGGAATCCGACCCGCTGATCCGGAGGATTCAGGAACGGATGCCTATGCTGGCGCGGGATCAAATCGGTGGGCATGGTCAGCTGCTGGAATGGCCAGAGGAATGGGGAGAGGAGGAGCCGGGACATCGGCATATCTCCCACCTTTTCGGCCTCTATCCGGGAAAAACCATCAGCCGCGCCAGAACGCCGCGTTTGGCGGAGGCTGCCAGGGTGACCTTGCGTGACCGGCTGGCCGGCGGCGGGGGACAGACGGGATGGTCCCGGGGATGGCTGATCAACCTTTGGGCCCGGCTCGGAAACGGGCAGGAAGCCTGGAACAACCTGGCCACCCTGCTGCGGGAGCAGACAGCGGAGAATCTGTTCGATCTGCATCCCCCTCTGTCGCCCGCCATGCCGACCGTGTTCCAGATCGATGGCAATTTTGGCGGGGCATCTGGGATGCTGGAAATGCTGGTGCAGAGCCAGGAGGGGAGCGTTCAGTTGCTGCCAGCCCTTCCGAAGGAATGGAAAAGTGGCTCTCTTCGGGGCGTAAGGGCGAGAGGAAACCTGACGATCGACCTGTCGTGGCAGGATGGCCAGGTGACCGCCTGGGAGATTCGATCCCCAGAGGTTAAACGGGTGAAGGTGGAAATGAACGGAGAGGTTCAGGAATGGACGGTAGGCCCTCAGGGGAAAATGAGTAAAATAATCAATGAGGAATGATCTGTTCGATCATTCAAAAAAGGCTGCTCTTTCGAGCAGCCTAAGGGGGGATTTCCCCCCTTTTTTTCGAATATTGTTGGTTTGCCTTATTTCTCCTGAGCGAAGGTAATGCACTTCCCGGGCACCTGGGCGCCATAGGGCTGATTCGCGTAGAGGTGGGTGCGCAGCATCAAGGTCAAAATGTTCCGGGCATTGCGCTCCAGGTGGGCCCGGGTAATCACTCCCTGGGCCAACCCTTCCAGAATGCGGTCAAAATCCGCTTTTTCGCCGGGCTCCACCAGGTCATTCTGGGCCTTTACGCAGAGGGCCGCGTCAGATTTATCGTACTTCACTTCCGCCGACGCCGCCAGATGCTTGCTCAGGTCGCTGGTGGTGAGCCAGTCAGTCATTACCATACCCCGGAATCCCCATTCATCCCGCAGCAGATGGGTCACAGAGTCCACATTGTTGGCGGAATGGACGCCGTTCACCAGGTTATAGGATGTCATCAGGGACATGGGCTGGGATTCTTCCACAGCGATCTGGAAGTTCCGGGCATAGATTTCCCGAATCGCCCGCTCGGAGATATGGGAATTGGTAAACATCCGATTGTCTTCCTGATTATTAGCCAGGAAGTGCTTAATCGTCGTGCCGTATCCGGGGTGCCGTTGCACGCCCTCCGTATCAGCGGCGGCGCATTTTCCCGCCAGCAGGGGATCCTCGGAATAGTATTCGAAGTTTCTTCCGCACAGGGGGTTCCGATGGATGTTCATGCCCGGCGCCAGCCAAAGCGTCGCGCCAAATTCCTCCATCTCTGATCCCACCAGGTCACCCATCTCAGCGATTAGATCCAGATCCCAGGAGGAGGCCAGATTCAACGCGATGGGAATGGCAGTCAGGTACTGATAATGCCGGATGCCCTCGGCCTTCTCGTTGCCCCCAAAGGTCATCCCGCCCAGACCGATGGCGGTACCGTCCGCCTGTTCAATATATTCTGGCGTCAGCCGCAGCCCCGCCGGGCCGTCGCACAGCTCCATCTGCTTCAGGCCATATTTATCCTCCAGCTTGCCGGTGGTTTCTCCCGCCGCGCCGGGCAGCGTCTTGGCCGCGGAGCCCAGTACGCTGGCGAAACCTACGTTGTCCACTGAATTGCCCACCATCAGATAGGCCAGCTCCTCCTCTGTCAGCTGGGCGATAAATTCATCCAGGGTGGCCTGCCCCTCCGCCACCTCCTGGAAGGGGATTACCCGGTCCGGCTTCTTTGTCAGCGCCTCAGCTAGCGGCGGATATTCTGCTACGGTAGAAGCAATGACCGCGGAATCCAGCGTCAGCTTGATCGCGGTAGCAATCTGCTCCGCATCCCCGGGCAGAATCCTGCTCTCCTGGGGCGGCGTGATTTCCTGCAGAGACGTATCGGGATCCTGGAACAGGGGCCGCACCTGATTTACCGTCACGCTTTGGGGCAGCTGAATCACCGCTGCCACCTTAGTGTTCCGGGAGCTATCGCCCACCCGCAGGAGGTAATCTCCGCTTTCCAGCACCCAGGCGGATTCAGCCTGGCTGAAGCTGGCCAGGGACGCCGCCTGAATGCGAATCTTCAACAACTCCTCCTCGCCGGGGGCCAGCACCCGGGTTTTTGCAAAGCCCCGCAACTCCTGCCAGGGCTTGGGAAGCTCCTTCTGAGGGGCGGACACGTACACCTGCACCACCTCGCGGCCTGCGTATTCCTTCCCCATATTACGAACCAAAACCTGTGCCAGGATGTCACTCCCCTCCAGGGAGACATCCTGGGTCTGGATTTCGAAATCGGTATAGCTCCGGCCAAAGCCGAATTCGTAGGCCGGCTTTACCTGGAAGGTATCAAAGTAACGATATCCCACATAGACGCCTTCCGTATAATATTCATCGCTGACGTCCCCGTCGTTGTGGCTGAAGCCGGCGGAGGAGGGATAATCCCCATAATTCTCTGCCCAGGTGTCCGTCAGCTTGCCGGAGGGAATCGCCTTTCCGGTCAATAGATCCGCCACCGCCAGGCCGGTCGTGTTCCCCATCTGGCCGATGAGCACCAGGGCGTTGATGCCAGCAATCTGCCGCAGAGGCTTGGTGTCGATGACTCCGCCGACGTTCAGCAGCACGATCGTCCGAGCGTATTTTTCCGCCAGGAAGCGAAGAGCCGCAACCTCCGCATCGGACAGTTCATAATCTCCGGGCTCCGCGCTGCGATCCTTGCCTTCCCCGCTGTTCCGAGCCAGCACGAAAACCGCCGTATCGGTGTCGGAGGCCTGCACATCCTCTTCCGTGATCTCCGCCAGGGCTTTCGGCGTCAGAGGATTGAGCATCATCATGGTATGGGCGGCTTCCGGCGGCTGTCCCGCCGCGATGGCTGCATCAATGGCCGCCTGTTCATAGGCCTGTTTCTCCGCCGTGGCCGCCTGTTCCTGCCGGTCCAGCCAGGAGCCAGTGGTCACCTGGAAGCCCTCCCGCCGGAGGCCCTCTTCGATGTTGATGGTCTCCCTTACATATACGTCGCCGGAGCCTGTGCCGCCCTTCACCGTTGCCCGGGCGCCATTGCCATACAGCGCAATATTTCCCTTTTCCTTCAGCGGCAGCGTGCCGTCATTCTCCAGCAGAACCATGCAGTCGCCCGCGATAGCCCGAACCCGGGCCTGGTTTTTCGTCTCCCGCTCCGTAATTTCAGGGGAAGTAGGTGCTAAAAACTTGGACATCTGTTCCTCCTTCATCCGTGTTAAAATTGCTTATTCTTTTTTCGCCCGGCTTTCAGGGGCATTCCGAAGAATGCCTTCTTCCGAGCCACCGGGAGAATATCTCCCTACACAAAGTCAGAATACCAAATGCATAACTAAATTTGAATGAAAAATTTAGTCCCTATTGACTAAATTTACTAAATCTGTAAAATGAAAAGCACAGGGAGGGATTCCTATGAATTCGATTACAGCAAAAGAGCTGGCGGCACGGCTTCATCTTTCTGAGTCCGCCGTGTCCTTGGCGCTGAATGACAAGCCCGGCGTCAGCCGGGAAACCCGCCGCAGGGTGCTGGAGGCTGCCCAGGAATATGGATACGATTTTTCCCGGAAGGCCGTCGCCCGGGATCAGAAGAAGGGCACCGTCTGCTTCGCGGTTTATCGGAAAAGCGGCGCGGTCGTAGGAGATACCCCCTTTTTCTCCGAGCTGACAGATGGGATCTCCATCCATTGCCGCCGGGAAGGGTATGAATGCGTCATTCGATATCTATACGAAGGAGAGGACTTGAGCGATCAAATCTATGAACTGCGCGCGGCTGCCTTCGCGGGGATCATTGTCCTGGCCACGGAGATGGAGGAGCAGACCCTTTCCTTGTTTGACCGGGTGGAGATTCCCCTGGTTTTTCTGGACGCCTATTTCGAGCGGTCGGAGTTTAACTTCATTCTGATCAATAACTCCCAGGGGGCTTATCAGGCCACAAAATACCTGATTCGAAAATGCAGAACCCAGCCGGGCTATCTGCGTTCCTCCTACTGGATCAGCAATTTTGACGCCCGGGCGGATGGGTTTTATAAGGCCATTCGGGAGGCGGGCATGTCCACCTCTCATTCCCTGGTGCATCGCCTGGCCCCCTCTCAGGAGGGTGCTTACGCGGATATGAAGGAGCTGTTGAAAACAGAAAAGCCCGCAAAATGCTACTTTGCGGACAATGATTTGATCGCCATTGGCGCGATACAGGCCCTGAAGGAAGCGGGCTTCCGCATCCCGGAGGATGTCTCCATCGTCGGCTTTGACGATATCTCCGCCGCGGAATATGTCAGCCCACCCCTAACCACCATGGAGGTGCCCAAAACCTATTTGGGCGAGGTGGCGGTGGAACGGGTGGTACAGATGATCGAAGGCCGCAGCCTCCAGCCGGTGAAGGTGGAAATATTTACTCGGCTCATCCCCCGCAAAAGCGTCGCCTGCGCGAAATAAGCCTACCACTTCGGAGATGGCGGGATATTCCGCAATGGCAGTAAGGCACTAAACTTAACAAGGACGCTGGAAGCATAGGAATCTCAATGCTTCCAGCGCTTTTTCGTTCGGAAAATTGTAACAGTTCTGCGAAAGGGTTGACAGGCGGGGATGGGGAGTGTATGATGCACATGAACTGTATTAAATGTGATAGTACAGTTGAGACAAACTCAAAACGCGCGCGAAATGATTCAGGGAAACGACATAGGACGAAGGGGAAAGGAGCGATGGACCTTGTTTGTGATCGATCCGCGGAGCAAGGCGCCCATCTATGAGCAGCTGCGAGATCAGCTGCGGTGGCAGATCACCATGGGGTTTCTGGCACCGGAGGAGCCGCTGCCCTCGGTTCGCAAGCTGAGCGGGGAATTGGGCATCAATCCCAACACCATTCAGAAAGCCTACCGGGAGATGGAGCAGGAGGGGCTGATCTATTCCCAGCCGGGGCGGGGGAGCTTCGTGACCCCGGCCACGGGGGAACAGCGCCAGAAGCAGCAGGACAGCCAGATGGCCCTGCTGGAGAAGGAGATTCGGAAGGCGAAGGAAATGGGGATTTCCCGGGAGCAGGTAGAAGGCTTGACCCAGGAGATTTTTGAGAAGGGATGAAACATTTTCCGCCCGAAATGAGTCTAATTGATTGAGGATGGGAAAACCTTGGAGGCAGGTAACCAAAGCGGGCTGCTTTGGGGATGATTTGAAGCGAGCTGCTTCTAAGGGAGTACAGAAGGATTTTAGAAGGGAGCAATACCCATGCTGAAAACGGTGGAGATTGACAAGAGCTTCGGCAGAAGGCAGGTGCTGGAAGGGATCAGCCTGGAGCTGGAGGGAGGACATATCTTCGGGCTGCTGGGAACCAACGGCGCGGGGAAATCCACTCTGCTGCGGATTATCTCCGGCATTTTGCAGGCGGACCGGGGGGAGGTATATCTGGGGGATCAAAGCGTTTTTGAAAACCCGGCGGCGAAGGCGGAAATATGCTATTTGAGCGACGATCCCACCTTCCTGCACGCCTCCACCATCCAGGAGATGGGGGCCTTCCAGCGGGCCTGGTATCCCACCCACGACCCGGAGCGGCTGAAGGAGCTGTGCAAGCGGTTCGATCTGCCCATGGAGGAGAAGATCAGCGGCTTTTCCAAGGGCACCCAGAAGCGGGTGCAGGTCTGCCTGGCCCTGGCTCGGCGGCCCCAGGCGCTGCTGTGCGACGAGACCTTCGACGGGCTGGACCCGGTGATGCGGGAAGCCTTTCGGAAGACCATCAGCGAGGAAACCTGGGACCGGGGGATGATGACCATCCTGGCGGGGCATAACCAGCAGGAGATGGAGGATATCTGCGACAGCGTGGGCTTCCTGCATCAGGGGCGGCTGACCACCGTGGGGGATATGGAATCCGTGGTCAGTGGCATCTTCCGGGTCCAGTTCGCCACGGCGGAGCCCATCCCGGAGGAGGAGTTGCAGGCACTGCATCCCCTGCGGAGCCAGCGGCAGGGTCGACTGTGCGTCGTGACCCTGCGGGGAGATCAGGAAACCGCCCTGCGGAAGATTGCTACCTTCGGGCCGGAATTCTGCGAGGCCCTTCCCCTGACGCTGGAGGAGGTATTCATTCTGGAAATGGAGGAACAGGGATATGCGCAATAAGAACACACAGGCGTCCCCCTTCCGGTGGATGCTGAAAAGATATTTCTTCCTGTTCGTGGTGGTAGCGGTGATTTGCTTCGCTCTGTTCCCCATGCAGGGGATGATGCGGATTCTTTCCACCTCCCAGTCCCTATCTCGGATGACGGAGCCGATGGAGAGGACACAGAGGGAATATTACACCCGGCAGCTGAGCCAGGACTTTATCTATTCTCCCCTGAACCTGGAGGTGCTGTGCCTGCTTTTTGGCGGCATGGGATATGTGACGGCTATGGTGCTGTTTCGACATTTGTTCTCCCGGAAGCAGGGGATGATGATCGCCAGCCTGCCCATGACCCGGGGAAAGGGATTCCTGCTGCGGCTGGGAGTTTATGGGGTCTGGTGCGTGGCGCCCATGGTGCTGTGCATGGCCATAAATCCCCTGGCGGTATGGGTCAAGGGCCTGGGGGAATATTTCAGCCTGACGGCCTATCTGCGCCGGGCAGGGCTGAGCCTGCTGATCAATCTGTACGGCTTCGCCCTGGGGACCTTGAGCGCTACCCTGTTCGGCACCATCTGGTCCGCGGCCCTGGGGAGCCTGCTGATGGCGGGATCGGTGGAAGTGGCCTTGATGATCTGGATTCGCTTCGCCGCCACCTATCTGCATTCCCTGTTCGTGGACCAGGCGATTCGGTCCATGCTGACTTTTTCCCCGATCTACAGCCTGTATAAGAGCTTCTATCAGCCTGGAGCTTACGGCCCCTGGCCGGGACTCGTGGCTGCGGTCATTTTCCTGGCCCTGGCTTTCCTGGCCTATCGCAAGGGCCGGCCGGAGCATGCGGGGCATACCCTGATCCAGAAGAAGCTGGAGCCCCTCCTGGTGGCCTGGGCGGCCGTGCTGGGCGGAACCGCCGGTGCCCTGGCGCTGGTGCTGTACTTGGGCAGGGAGATCATCCTGTATTTGGGGCTGATTTTAGGGACCCTGGCCCTGAGCCTGCTGGCCCGGATGCTGCTGGACCAGCGGATTGGCCTCCATTGGAAGCAATGGAAAATCCCGGCGGCGACGACCCTGGTCATGATCTTGGCCTTGCTGGGGCTGCGGATGGACATCACCGGATTTGACCGCTACGCGCCGACGGTGGATCAGCTGGCCCAGGTGCGGGTCCGGCCCGGGTATGAATCCCAGCGGGAAATGCGCTTTGAGGATCCGAAGAGCCTGGCGGCCAGCCTGGGGTGGATCGGGCAGATGCGACAAGAGCTGCTGGCAGATAAGGAGAAGTACCCCTTCCAGCAATCCCTGCACCGGTCCGTGGAGGTGATCTTTGAGGATCAACAGGGCCGGGAGGTGCATCGGCAGTATATGTACCTGGTGGATCAGGCGGCGGTGCTGCCCGAGCTGCGGATCATGGCGGAGAAGTATTCTCAGCAGCGGAGCGAGGAAATCCCTCTGGTAGGGAATGCCTACTGCTATGGCTCCATTCCCACCTATGGACTGGACACCCAGGAATTCATGGACACCTTCGGCTTTTTCCGCAGCAATGACCGGTTTTCCTACCTGAACGTGAAGGAGGTTCGGGAAGCCCTGCGGCAGGATCTGCAGGCCCGTACCTTCGACACCCTGCAGGAGCCCACGCTGCTGAATCTTTACATGGAGGGGATGGACGAAGAAACCGGCGACTATCGCTATGATTACAGCGGATACAATGTTACCGCTGGGGATCAGCACCTGCTGGACTTGATCCTGGGGGAGGAGAAGGAAAAGTGGCTGGATTATGTCCGGGGTGGATTCGCGAAGAGCGAGAATCTGCGGGTTTTCCTGTGTGAATTTGAGGAGAAGGATACCAAATGGGAGCTGAAGTCCTACCAGATGGCGGAGGATGAAAGCCAGGTTCAGGAATGGATGAGTCATGTGGACAGATGCGAGGAAGAAATCTTCTATCGGCCCCGGGATCAAAGATATCGGGTTCGGGTTTATTCCCTGAGCAATCTGCGGGACCAGGTGAGCTACGGCACGCTGGAGCTGGATCTGGAGGATCCGGAGGTGCTCAGCCATCTGCCGGAATGCGATGACGCCTGGGGAACCACTTACACCTATGTGAAGGAATAAAAGAATCAAACCATGGGAGAGGAGGAGCGAGCATGAAGTCGGAGGAACGGCAGATTCGGGTCAATGGAAAGGACTGCCGGCTGACCCGGACGGAGTATGAATTGTATGAATGCATGCGGACCCAACGGGGGAGGGTAGTTTCCCGGGAGGCGCTGCTGCGGAATGTATGGGGATTTCCCCGAGGAGCGGACACCCGGTCGGTGGATATGTGTATCCGCCGGCTGCGGGCCAAGATTGGGTTCGGCGCCATCCAGACCATCTATGGCAAGGGATATGTGCTGACGGTATAACAGATGGAGCCCGGCGAAAGCTGGGCTCCGCTGGTTTTTTCGGAAAAGAATTTCCTTTGAGGCCGGTTCTGTGGTAGACTATCCGCAGCGCGGGGAGCTGCCCCGCGTGCGAGGAGGAGCATTTTGAACGAGCAGGAACTGGAACAGCGCAGCCGCGAAGCCTATCAGCAGGGCATCCTGCGGGAGATGGAGCGGGACATTTATCAGCGAACGCTGAAAAAGGCGGAGGTCATTACCCGCAGCATGAAGCCCGGCGAGAAGGCGGAATATTTGCAGAGCCGGGCTTTTCAGAACGCGCTGAACCAGACGCGAAAGAAGGACCGGGTGTATCAAGCCCTGCTGCAGGGAGATTTTCCGGAGGACTACGAGGCGGAATACCGCCGGCTGCGGCCCCTGATTCAAGCGGAGCTGAAAAATGGCCATCCGGTGGAGCTGCCCTTCCTGAAATCCGTAGCGCGGATTCATCGCCCCGTGCGGGAGGCCAGGCAGGCCCGAAAATGCCTGCAGGACCAGCAGCCCGTTCACTTTTTGCGGCGGAACGCCGGCCGCATCGCCGGGGATCTGGACCATGACCTGATGGCCTATCTGACCAAGGGGGATCTGACCCACCTGCAGCGGCGGGAGGAGATTCATGGCTCCGTGGCGGAAAGCCTGATGAAAAGCGTTTTCCGCCAGGGGGTGCCCCAGCGGATATTAGAGGAAGCCCTGCCCGAGGGCAGCCTGGAGCGGAACCTGGAGCGGCGGGTCTGGGAGGCCTATCCCGCCCTGAGGAACTGCCGAAGCCTGCGGCTGGGGGAGGAGGGCTCCGTGGAGAGCCTGACCCGGGAGCAGATTCGGGGCGCCCAGGGGAACATCCTGCGGGCGGTACAGGCCCATTTTCCCCAGGGCCGGCTGCGGAAGCACCTGAAGCAGAACCCCACCCTGCGGGCCATGCAGCGCCAGCGGGAGCGGACCCAGAGCGACCGGAAAAACCTGCGGGAGGCGCTGCTGAAGGCGATTCCCGAGGAGATGAAGGATCTGTATCCCCTGGCCCGGAACCTGCATCGCCGGTTCATTCTGCATCTGGGGCCCACCAATTCCGGGAAAACCTGGGAGAGTATCCAGCGCCTGCAGACCGCCAGCCATGGCATCTATCTGGGCCCCCTGCGGCTGCTGGCTTTCGAGCAATTCGAGGGCATGAACCTGGCGGATGTGCCCTGCTCCCTGGTGACAGGGGAGGAGCGCATTCTGGTGCCCGGCAGCCGAGTTCAATCCTCCACCATTGAGATGGCAGACCTGGAGGATGAATACGACATCGCCGTGGTGGACGAATGCCAGATGATTTCGGACCGGGATCGGGGCGGCGCCTGGAGCGCCGCGGTGCTGGGGCTTTGTGCGGAGGAGATTCATCTCTGCGCCTCCCCGGACGCGGAAAGGCTCCTGACAGCCATGATTGCGGACTGCGGGGACGAGATGACCATTGTACGGCATGAGCGGATGGCGCCCCTGGTGGTGGAGGAGGGAGGCTTTCATTTCCCCTCTGGAGTGCGGAAGGGAGACGCCCTCATCGTCTTTTCCAAGGCCCGGGTCCATGCCCTGGCGGCGGAATTGAAGCAGATGGGCTATCGGGTTTCCCTGATTTATGGCGCCCTGCCGCCGGACGTGCGGCGGAACCAGGCGGAGCGCTTCCGCCAGGGGGAGACGGACATCGTCGTTTCCACGGACGCCATCGCGATGGGCATGAATCTGCCCATCGCCCGGGTGGTGTTCATGGAGGGGGAGAAGTACGACGGGGATATCACCCGCCAGCTGACGGACTCCGAAATTCGGCAGATCGCCGGCCGGGCGGGGAGGTACGGCCAGTACGACATCGGCTATGTGAACGCCTATGGCTTCAAGCCTGCGGTGGCGGCGGCCCTGGAAAGGCCGGCCCTGCCTCTGACCACGGCGGTGATCCGCTTTCCGGAATCCCTGCTGGGATTGCCCCTGAGCCTGACGGAGACCCTGAACCAATGGATCAGCATGAAGGACAAAAGCTATTTTTCCAAGGCGTCCACCATGCGAATGATGAGTCTGGCGGCCCGGATGGAAACCCGGAACACGGATAAGCGCCTGTTGTATGAATTTTTATGCATCCCCTTCGACGAGGAGGATCCCACCCTGCTTGCGGAATGGAAGAATATGTATCACGCGGAGAGCACCGGCGGGCATTACGACGTGACGGAGATTTTGCCGGACCTGCTGGATCCAGAGAGCTGCACCGTGTCCATGCTGGACAGGCTGGAGGGGCATTATCGGCTGTGCGACCTATGCTACAACTATGCCCGGCGGTTCCTGCCGGAGCCGGAGAGCCTGCTGGCCACCATCCAGCAGCGGAAGGACCTGATTTCCTCCGGGATTATTCACGTCCTTTCCACCCAGAAGCTGCCGGGGCGGAAGTGCCGCCAGTGCGGCAAACGCCTGTCCTGGAACTGGCCCTATTCCATCTGTGACCATTGCTTCCATTACCGCCGGGGATGAATGTGACAAAAGTTTGAAATCTTTCGGATCGGGTTGTAAAACGGGAGATGGGAGAGTACAATATTTTTCGCGGCGAGACCGCGGAGTGAAGAGAAAAGGAGTTGATACAAAATGAAGTTTCTGGCGTGGATATTGAGTTTGATTTTTGCCTTCAATCTGGGCGCGGGGACGACGACGGAGCCCAAGGAGACGGACGAGGAGCTGCGCAACCGGGTGCAGGAGCACATTGACACCATCGTGGACGAAGGCGCCGCCATCGTGGATGAGATCGCGGAAGAGATCCGGAATGACGAGCAGGTGCAGGAAGCGGAGCAGTTCATCCAGGATGTGCAGGACGTGGCGGAGGAGACCTTGAAGGATCTGAACCAGGTCTATGAGAACGCCAAGGATCGGGTGGAGGAGAAGTTCGGCTCCCAGGAGACGGAAACGGAGGCCGCCCCTGAAACCGTGGAAGAAGAGCAGCCTGGCCCGGATGAACCTGTGAACGGATAATGCGCGCGGGAAATAATTGATGGGCGCCCAGCTTTCGGGCGCCTTCTTTATCAGGAGACAGTATGCTGACAATTCAGAACCTGAGAAAGGAATATCGCACCGGAACCCTGGTCCAGAAAGCGCTGGACGGGGTTTCTGTGTCCTTCCGCGAGAATGAGTTCGTAGCGATTCTGGGGCCTTCCGGCTCTGGGAAAACGACGCTGCTGAACATGATCGGCGGGCTGGATCGATACGACAGCGGCGATCTGCTGATTCGGGGCGTATCCACGAAGAAGTACAGCGACCGGGACTGGGACACCTACCGGAACCACACGGTGGGCTTTATTTTCCAGAGCTATAACCTGATTCCCCATCAGACGCTGCTGGCCAATGTGGAGCTGGCCCTGACCCTGAACGGGGTCAGTCGGGAGGAGCGGAGAAGCCGGGCCCTGGAGGCCCTGGACCGGGTGGGGCTGAAGGAGCAGGCGCAAAAGAAGCCGGCCCAGCTTTCCGGCGGCCAGATGCAGCGGGTGGCCATCGCCCGGGCTTTAGTGAACCGGCCGGCTATATTGCTGGCGGACGAGCCCACCGGCGCCCTGGATACGGACACGGGCAAGCAGGTGATGGAGCTGCTGAAGGAAGTGGCGAAGGATCATCTGGTCATCATGGTGACCCACAACCCGAAGCTGGCCAAGAAGTACGCCACCCGCATCGTGAAGCTGAAGGATGGTGTGATTACCAAGGACTCCGACCCATACGAGGAGATACCGCGGGCGGACACGGGAGGAAAGCGGCTGCGGAAGCCCTCCATGTCCTATTTGACCTCCTTGAGCCTTTCCCTGGCTAACCTTTGGTCCAAGAAGGCAAGGACCATCCTGGTGGCCTTCGCGGCCTCCATCGGCATCGTGGGCATCGCCCTGATCCTGAGCCTGTCCAACGGAGCCAACGCCTATATCCGGCGGATGGAGCAGGAGAGCCTGAGCCAATATCCCCTGCAGATCATGAGCTCCACCTTCTCCATGGCGGACAGCCTGGCCGCCTTCGCCCAGTTGCGGCAGGAGGCCGCCTCCGCCGAGGAGGACGGCAGCATCCAGGAGCAGCAGATGATGGGCGGGTTCATGGCCTCCGCCGCCACCAACGACCTGGCCTCCTTGAAGAAATGGCTGGACAGCGGATACAGCGGCATCGAGGATTACACCCGGGGGGTGACCTATTCCTATGGCATTACGCCCCAGATCTATCTGACCCGGGAGGATGGCTATCGCCAGGTGAACCCGGACCAGACCCTGTCCACCTTTGGCGTCCAGGTGGACGACAGCCTGACGGGCATCTTTTCCAATTACGGCGCCAACGAGATTTTCCGGGCTTTGCCGGAAAACGAGGAACTATATATAGATGAATATGACCTGATGGCCGGAACCTGGCCCCAGAAGGACACCGACTGCGTGGTGGTGCTCACGGGCAGCGGCAAAATTCCGGACATCATGCTTTACACCATGGGCCTGCGGGATGGGGAGCAGCTGGATGCCATGATCGAAGGGGTTGTGGCGGGGGCCGATGTGGATACCAGTCTTACCGCCACCCGCACCTACGCTCCGGAGGACTTCCTGGGCATCACCTTCCGGTTGCTGCCGGCCTACGAGCGCTTCCGCTACGACGAAAAGCTGGAGATCTGGACTGACGGCAAGGAGGACGAGGCGGAGATGCTGCGTCTGCTGGCGGAAAAGGGCCAGGAGATGCGAATCACCGGCGTGGTCCGTCCCAAGGAGGGCACCTCCTTTGGCATTCTGGAGCTGGGAATTGAATACCCCGCCAGATTGATTCCTCGGCTGATGACGGAGGCGGCGGAAAGCCCGGTGGTGCGGGCGCAGCTGGCGGCGGAGGAAAAGGACGTGCTGACAGGGGCGGCCTTCGGCGAAACACCGGAGGAGGGCCTGGGCTTCCTGAAGGACATGATCGAGATCCATCCGGACCAGCTGGCGGAGGCGGTGGATTTCCGATGGGAGGATTTGGACAGCCTGGAGACGGAGGATACCCGGATGACCGCCGGCCGGCTGGTGAAGATTCTGCGGGAGCTGCGGCGCACCGGGGAATCGGAAACCCTGCGGGGCATGGTGGAAGCGGGGATCCCCCTGCTGCTGGACCTGATCGAGATCGACGAGGCGCAGCTGGGCAAGGCCATTTCCCTGGAGATGGGGGAGGCTCGGCTACAGGAATACTTTACCTCCCGGGCTTCCGCCCGCAGCGCCACCCTGGCGGGAAACCTGCTGAAATTCGGCTACGCGGAGGGTGAAAAGCCCATTATGATCACCTTCTATCCCAAGGATTATGAAAGCAAGGACGAGGTAATCCGCCTGCTGGAGGCCTATAACCAGGTGATGGAGGAAAGCGGCTATCCGGAGAAGGCCATCGCCTACACGGATTATGTAGGGGCGCTGATGTCCTCCGTAACCACGATCATCGACGTCATTACCTATGTGCTGATCGCCTTCGTGGCGGTGTCCCTGGTGGTGTCCTCCATCATGATTGGCATCATTACCTACATCTCCGTGCTGGAGCGACGGAAGGAGATCGGCATCCTGCGGGCCATGGGGGCCTCCAAGCGGAACGTGATCCAGGTGTTCAACGCGGAAACCTTTATCATCGGCCTGCTGGCGGGGGCCTTCGGCATCGGGCTGACCCTGCTGCTGCAGATTCCCATCAATTACGCGATTCATGCCCTGACGGATCAGGAGGGCGTTCGGGCCTTCCTGCCCCCTGGCGCGGGAGGCATCTTGATTTTGCTTTGCATTCTGCTGACACTGCTGGGTGGGTTCATCCCGGCCCGGAAGGCCGCGAAGCAGGATCCGGTGGAGGCCCTGCGCAGCGAATAAGCGCCTGAAAAGGCGCTTTTTTTGAGCTTGATCGAAGAAACTGTCGATGGATTCCCCGATTCCTTTTCGCAGAGGTTGCAAAAGCGAAAAAAGTATGATAAGATAACAAAGTCAAAGATAGTCAATTGCTTTTGACGAAAGGAAGCATGGAGCATGAGAATCAGCGATTCCATTGAGCAGTTTATTAAAGAGATGCTGGGGGAGGACAGCCCCGAGGTGGAGCTCAAGCGCAACGAGTTGGCTGAATATTTTGGTTGCGCCCCCAGCCAGATCAATTATGTCCTGGCTACCCGTTTTTCCCCCTCCCAGGGATATCTGACGGAGAGCCGCCGGGGCGGCGGGGGATATATCCGCATCGTCCGGGTGGTGGAAACCGGGCCCCAGAAGATGGCCTACCTGGTGCGGGATCGCATTGGCGACAGCCTCAGCGAGGAGGAGGCCCTGCGGATCATCGCCCATCTGCGGGACAGCGGCATGGCCACGGGGGATGAAGCCTCCCTGATGGCCGCAGCCCTCAGTGGCAAGGCCCTGGCGGTGCCCCTGAGCCCGGAGATCAAGAACGCCCTGCGGGCCCGAACGCTAAAATCCATGATTCTGGCCCTGGCCAATAAAGAACAGAAATAGAGAGAGGGGACGCGCCGTGCTGTGCGAAGAATGCCATAACAACGAAGCGAACTTTACCATCTCGGTGGTGTCGGGGGAGGAAACCAGGACCCGCCGCCTTTGCGCGGACTGTATGAGCCGCATGAATGCCGACCTGATGAAGGGAAACCTGCGCAGCTTTCTGAGCACGGTGCTGGGGGCCCTGCAGGCGGGACAGGATAAAGGAGACAGAAAGGAATTCTCCATGCCCATTTTCGGACGATTTACCCAGCGGGCCCAGCAGACCCTGCAGCTGGCCCAGCGGATGGCCTCAGATCTGCAGATGTCCTACGTAGGGACGGAGCATATCCTGCTGGCCCTGCTGAAAACCAATGCCTCCGTGCCCGCGGCGGTTTCCAGCCGCATGAGCTTTGACAGCGCCGTGGAGGAAATTCGGGAGCGGCTGAGCGAGGAGGATCTGGCGGATCAGGGGACCCGGATTGAGCTGAGCCCCCGGGCGAAGAAGCTGCTGGAAACCAGCGTCTTAGAATCTCACAAGCTGGGGCAGAACTATGTAACGGTGGAGCACTTCTGGCTGGCCCTGCTGGGCAGCGACGACGGGGTGGCCGGAGCGCTGCTGCGCAAGGCGGGGGTGGATCTTTCCGCCGCCCGGGAGGAGATTTTGCAGCAGATGCGGGACAACGCCGCTTCCGGCGAAGGGGAGCGGAAGGCCCCCGGCTTCATGCCCTTCATGGCCCAGTTCCAGCGCGGAAACGGGGGCCAGGAGCGGGGCGGACAGAAGACGGCACTGGATCAGTTCTGCCGGGATCTGACCCTGGCGGCGGAGAAGAATGAGCTGGACCCGGTCATCGGCCGGGATGCGGAAATCCAGCGGATTATCCAGATCCTGATTCGCCGGACGAAGAACAACCCCGTGCTCATCGGCGAGCCCGGCGTGGGTAAGAGCGCCGTGGCGGAGGGGCTGGCCCAGCGGATCGTGCAGGGCAATGTGCCGGATATGCTGGTGGGCAAGCGGGTGCTGAGCTTGGATATGGGCAGCTTAGTGGCGGGCACCAAGTATCGCGGAGAATTTGAAGAGCGGCTGAAGAACGTCATGGACGAGCTGAAAAAGGCCGGCAATGTGCTGCTGTTCATGGACGAAATGCATACCATCATTGGCGCGGGAAACAGCGAGGGCAGCCTGGACGCGGCCAATATGCTGAAGCCGGCCTTGAGCCGGGGGGAGATTCAGTGCATCGGCGCCACCACTCTGGAGGAATACCGGAAGCACATCGAGAAGGACGCGGCCCTGGAGCGCCGGTTCCAGCCGGTGACGGTGGGCGAGCCCACGGCGGAGGAAGCCCTGAGCATCCTCTATGGCCTGCGGGATCGCTACGAGGCCCATCATAAGGTCCGCATCACGGACGAGGCCTTGGCGGCGGCGGTGAAGCTGAGCGATCGGTATATCTCCGACCGGTTCCTGCCGGACAAGGCCGTAGACCTGATGGACGAGGCGGCCAGCCGGGTTCGCATTCAGGCCTGCACCACCCCGCCGGATGTACGGGAGCAGGAAAAGAAGCTGGAAGCCGTCCAGATCGAGAAAAAGGAAGCCATCGCCCATCAGGATTTCGAAAAGGCGGCCTCCCTGCGGGATCAGGAGCAGAGCCTGACCCGGGAGATTCAAAAGAAGCGCAATGCCTGGAATAAGAGCCAGACCACGGCGAAAGATGTGGTGACGGAGGAGGATATCGCCCAGGTGGTATCCCTGTGGACGGGGATCCCCGTGCAGAAGATGACCGAGAAGGAAGCCCATCGCCTGATGAAGCTGGAAAAGACCCTGCACCAGCGGCTGGTGGGCCAGGAGGAGGCCATCTCCGCCGTATCCCGGGCCATTCGCCGGGCCCGGGCGGGCCTGAAGGATCCAAAGCGGCCCATCGGCAGCTTCATCTTCCTGGGGCCCACCGGCGTGGGCAAGACCGAGCTGTGCCGCGCCCTGGGGGAGGCCATGTTCGGGGATGAGGACGCGGTGATCCGGCTGGACATGAGCGAATACATGGAGAAACACACGGTATCCCGGTTGGTGGGGTCCCCTCCCGGATACGTAGGCTATGAAGAGGGCGGCCAGCTGACGGAGGCGGTCCGCCGGAAGCCCTACAGCGTGGTGCTGCTGGACGAGGTGGAAAAGGCTCACCCGGATGTATTCAATATTTTGCTGCAGATTCTGGAGGATGGCCGGCTGACAGATAATACCGGGCGGGTGGTTTCCTTCCAGAACACCATTGTGGTCATGACCTCCAACGCAGGGGCTCATTCCATCGCCAGCCACAAGGCCATGGGCTTCGGGGCGGAAGGGCCCCGCAGCCTGAAGGACTATGAGGCCATGAAGGACGCGGTGATGAAGGAAGTGAAGGACCTGTTCCGGCCGGAATTCATCAACCGGGTGGATGAGCTGATCGTCTTCCACGCCCTGGCGGAGGAGGATATCCTGCAGATTACGGAGCTGATGTTGCGCCAGGTGGCTGAAAGGCTGGCCGAGCGGGACATCAAGCTGACCTGGGATAAGCTGGTGCGGGAGAAGCTGGCGAAGGAGGGCTATGATCCCAAATTCGGCGCTCGGCCCCTGCGGCGGCTGATTCAACGGACGGTGGAGGACACCCTGTCCGAAGCCCTGCTGGAGGGCAAGGTGCGCCTGGGCGAGCCCATCCGGCTGGGGGTCCGGGGCGGAGAAATCGTCATTCGGGAACAGAAAAAGCCCCAGGAGTCGCCGAAAAAATTGCCGGAGGGCGCCAGAGTCAAGGCATAAGAGAGGATGGATGATAGCCAGCGGAGCGAAAAAACCCTTGCCAAGGGGCAGGGTTGGCCAAATGGGATCCTGTCCCTTGGCAAGGGAGCTCGCGTTGGCGAAGAGAATCCATTTGTCGGAAAATTGTTTTTCCAGTGTATTGAAAAGGGCTTGACAGGGGAGAGAAAAGCGGATAAAATACGTTTTGTTCGCAAGTCTTCAGGGGCTTGTGATGCGGATTATGCAGGTGTAGCTCAATGGCAGAGCTCCAGCTTCCCAAGCTGGTCACGTGGGTTCGATTCCCATCACCTGCTCCATTACCGCATCAACGGCTCGGAAGCACATCTTTTCGCTTTTGAGCGAGACATTTAAGGAGGAGATTCCAATGGCTAAAGGAAAGTACGAGCGGACTAAACCCCATGTTAACATTGGTACGATTGGTCACGTTGACCATGGCAAGACCACGCTGACCGCCGCGATCACCATGACCCTGGCCACCAAGGGCGAAGCCCAGGCCATGCGCTATGATGAAATCGACAAGGCCCCCGAAGAAAAGGCCCGTGGAATTACCATCAAC
>JAFUFB010000011.1 GCA_017470145.1 Clostridia bacterium
ATCTGAGCCTGAAAGTGTTGATTTTCCTTATGTTTGTGTGAAATTTTCAAGGTGCAGGTTCGGAACTGCGCCGGATTATGTCAACGGTCGTACTGATGGTCTTGTGATGCCTTCAGGATGACCTTTTGACCCTAACATCATAAATACTGGTGGATGAATAAACATAGTCATCGCCCTCAAAATGAATATATATTTCTTTGATGGTATCATTCACCGCGCGATAGGATGCCAGCTTTCCTGAAAAGCGAGAAGCCTTCACGGGATCGTTAGCGTAGGCCACGGGCGTAATATCATTGTTGGTCATTTGTCCCGCGATAGAAACCAGCGTAGAAACCAAATGCGACTGGGCGTCCTGTACCAGGTTCAGGTTGGACTGGTGAGTGTTGAGCAAAATCTGGGTATGCAAGCGGGAGAAGGAGCGATAGGCATACGAAACCATCACGATCATCACAATCAGCAAAATCACCAGGTAGGAAGCAAAGTTTCTTAACAGCAGTTTGCTGATCCTTCTTTGTTTGTTCTGCATGTGTATAGCTCCTCGTATCTGAAATGTACAATGCGCACCTCGACCCAACAGGATCGAGGTGCGTATCCCGCACGCGAATTATACCATGCGGGAAGAGGCGGAATCAACCTATGGATTTTACTGATTCGCTTCTACGTACCGATTGTAAACGGTTTGATACAGTGCAATATAATCATCCAGGCGGATGTTCTGCAGTGTGCTCTCATAGGTTGCCCAGCTTTCATCGGTCACGCCCTTGACAATGAAATTGGCCAGGGATTCCTTGGCGTACTTGTCGATTTCAGCATGCAGCAGGGAACGCTGCGTGGATTCATCCACATCGAAGGTGATCAGCTTGGAAAGAATGTTCCAGCTATTCTTTTCAATGACGCCCGCGGCCTCATACGCTTCGCAGTAGGCTGTCTTTTCAACGCGGTGAGAGGGCATGTTCACCTTGGCGAAATATTCGGGACCAGAGCAATACATCATGGCGGACTGACCGGGCACTGTGCGGGTACCATCGCTCATGGGGAAAATCTCCACCTTGCCATCTTCATCATAACCCCAGAATTCATCCTTGGCGCCATTGTAACCGGTAATCATGTTTTCCCAGGCAAACTGGGTATCGAGCCACTTGGCGGCCGCTTCCACGTCCTTGCAGCCAGCAGTGATCGCCGCGCCAAAGGAGGGAATCTCCAGATACCGCTGCAGGGTAGCCTGATAGCCATCGGCGGAGAAAGGAATTACGCACTCATATTGCTGCCAGATCGCATCGTCGGTACCCATGGCAGACATCCGCCAGCGCCAGGTAACGCCCACGTTGCCAGCATTGATCTTTGCTTCGGAAGCGTTGGAATCCTGAGAAATGGCTTCCACATCGATCAGGCCTTCGTTATACCAGCGGCTGACGGTCTCCAGGGCCGGCCGCAGGCCTTCCGCCTGGAGAGGAGAGTACACATTGCCTTTCTCGTCCAGAGCAACATGGATTTCGTTGTTGGCCACGCCCCAGAAGTTAAGAAGGTGAGCGATGCCATCCGTCAAATTACGCAGGGTGCCGCCCATGGGGATTTCATTGGAGGAATCGCCATCGCCATCCGCGTCCTGATCCCGGAAGGCAATCAGCACCTTTTCAAAGTCTTCCACCGTGGTGGGGATTTCCAGGCCCAGATTGTCCAGCCATACCTTGTTGATGAACAGATGGGCATCCGTGTTGATATTCTGAGGGATCAGCCAACCTAGCTGATAGGTTTTGCCGTCGGAGGACTTGAGGCTCTGGGCGGTTTGAGGATCATAATCCAGATACGCCTTGTAGTTGGGCATATACTGCTCAATGATGTCATCCAGGGGAATCAGGATCTCCTGGTCCACGCCATACATTTCCAGATCCAATCCACCGCGGACGATGACATCGGGGTATTCGCCACTGGCCAGCATCAGGTTCACCTTGGTACTCCAGTCCGAACCCTTGATCTGGTTAAAGGTGGCGTGTACGCCGCTCTGGGCGGTGATGCCGATATCAGGATCGTTGAAATAGGGCATGTTGGCAAAGTCCAGGTCATCGATGTCACGATACTCAACCATGACGCTGATTTCCTTCACGTCGTCCGCGAAGGCGGTGGGGATGCAGGCCAGCAGCATGATGGCGGCCAGCAGGAGAGAAAGGGTCTTTTTCATGGGGAAACCTCCTTATATTTTTTGATCGGGACCAACTCCCGATGGGAAACGGGGAAAAAGCAAGGGCCTTAGCCTTTCACAGAACCAATCATGACGCCCTTTACAAAGAACCTCTGCATGCAAAGGTACAGCACCACAGCCGGGGCAGTCGATACCACAATGATGCAGTATTTTGCAATTTGTGCCCGGTTCAGCAATTCCGCGTCCTGTTCCGCCGTATCGCTGACCATGCTCATGAGCAGCTCTCGACTGGATTCCAAGGATGCCAGGATTTCCTTCAAGATGGTTTGCAGGGGCAAAAGCGACCGGGTTTGCAGGTAAATCAACCCTGTCCAGTAGTCATTCCATTTGGCGACGCCATAATATACGGACAGAACCGCAATGATCGTGCCGCTGAGCGGAATGACGATCCGGATAAAATATTGCAGCTGGGAAGCGCCATCCAGATTCGCCGCCTCATACAGCGCTTCGGGAATTGTGGAGGTGATGTATGTGCGGGCCACCATCACGTTCCACACAGACACGCAGCCCATCAGAATACAAACCCAGGCTTTGTTGTACAACCCCACATCCCGAACAGTCAAGAAGGTAGGAATCAAGCCGCCGTTGAAAAACATCGTGAAAGCGAATAGGAAGGAAAGCAGTTTCTTGCCAGGAAACTTCCTGGACAGGGTAAAGGCCGCGCCCATGGTGACCACCAGGCTGATGGCGGTGCCCACCACGGTGTACACCACAGAATTAAAGAAGGAATGAATCAATTCCTGATTCTGGAACACCGCGTTGTAACCCAGCAGGGTCATTCCCCGTGGATAGAGCGTTACCTGGCCGGATGTCACCAGCGTCGCGTCAGAAAAGGAGCAGATGATGACTAGATAAATAGGATACAAGGTAACGATCAGCACCAAGGCCACCATAATGCCAATGAAAATATTGAAGGCCCTGTCGGCTTTGATGATCTTCTGTTTCGCGGGCTTCATGTTCTGTTTCGCAAGGGCTGTCATGTGAGTTTCCTCCTCTCTTAAAACAGCGTTTCTCCATTCATTCTGGCAGAAATCCGATTGGTAGACAACACCAGAATGAAGTTCACGACATTAACAAACAGGCCGATGGCCGCGGTATAGGAGAATTGGCCAGAGCCGAGGCCCATGCTATAGACATATGTCCCGATGATGTCTGAGGTAGCCATGTTCCCCCCGGTTTGCAGCAACAGTGTTTTCTGAGTCGAGGAAGAAAGCAGGGAGCCGCTGTTCAAAATCAACATCATGGTCGCGGTGGGAATGATATGGGGCAAATCAATATAGCGAACCTTCTGCCACTTGTTGGCGCCATCGATAGTCGCGGCCTCGTACAGCTCTGGATCCACGCCCGCCAGCGCGGCAATATATAGGATGGAATCCCAGCCCGCGTTTTGCCAGATGCCGGAGATGATGTACACAGGGCGGAACCAGCTGGCTTCATTCATGAAGTAGATGGATTTACCTCCCATGGCGGTGATCAAATGATTCACGATACCATTGGTGGGTGAAAGCAGGATATAGAGGATCCCGGCCAGAACCACCGTGGAAATGAAGTGAGGCACGTAAATGGCTGTTTGGGTGAATTTCTTCAGCCGCTGGGAACGAATGTTGTTGACAATCAGCGCCAGGGCAATGGGCATTGGAAAGGTAAAAAGCAATCCCAGTACATTCAGCAGCAGCGTATTGCTAATCAGGCGTCTAAAGTAATAAGCATTGAAAAAGGTGTAAAAATGCTTGAATCCGTTCATGCTGGTCCAGGGGCTTCCCGAGATGCCCCGCACAGCCTTGTAATCCTTGAACGCGATTTGAATGCCGTACATCGGCAGGTAATTAAAGATGATCAGATAGACCAGTGCTGGAAGAATAAGCACATAGAGCCAGCGATTCTGGAGTATCCCTTGCCCGGTTTTCTTCATCCGGGTTCCCATGGATACCTTTCTTTTTTCTACTTGTTGCACGGACACCCCTCCTTTTTCTTTTGGTCGGTATTTTTCCGACGAGAACATTTTTGCATGAAAGGAGTCAAAGCGCAATTGGCAGAAATTTCCGCATTGGCTTGAAACGGGAAAGAAGTAAGCGGCGCCGGGTTTTTGCCACGTTGTGCAGAAATTTCGGCATAGTTTCATTCGAACAAATTGTGATAAAATAGAGCGCAGAAAAGCAAGACAGAACGGAGGAAAAGAAATGAATCTGTATGCCCCATTCGAAGCCAGAACGTCTGAAACCCTGCTGATCTACTGGGACAAGTTCCGGGAGGGTCCAAACACGATTCAATACAAAGTATATGTAGACGAGAAATGGTTCTCCTCCGTTTTTTGCACGGATGAGACGATCACCGGTCTGGAACCGGACAGAGAATACAGCCTTCGGGTCACCGCGGAGGAGAATGGGCAGCTGTTGCGCACAGCTGGGCCAATCTTCGTCCGCACGAAGCCCGCTGGAGAAAGACTGGATGTGACGGAGTTTGGCGCCGTGGGGGATGGCTGCAGGCTAAATACCTTGGAAATCCAACAGGCCATAGACGCCTGCCCTGAAGCCGGCACAGTGTACGTGCCAGACGGGGTTTTCCGAACCGGCGCACTGTTTTTGAAAAGCCATATGACCCTGTGGCTTTCTGAGAAAGCGACGCTGTTGGGCAGTGAGAATCTGCGGGATTATCCAGTGTACATGTATCGCTACGAAGGACGGGAAAAGCCGCGCTTTGCCAGCCTGATCAACATGCCCATCGTCCTGCCTGCAGATTGCGCGACAGCGCCGGCATGGACGGATGTGACTATTCGAGGAGGCGTCTTCAACGCGAATGGCATGGCGCTATTCCAACAGGAATTGAATCATCCGGAGGGAAATCGGGGAAGCGCGGTGGCTCTCCGGAACATTGACGGGCTATACCTGTACGATACCACGATTCGCCAAGCGCCTTTCTGGTGCCTGCATATCATTTACAGCAACCACGTAACCATGAATCGAATCAAAATTCGCAATAAGTTTGACGAAAATGGAAACCGTTACCAGGGTCTGTACAACGGCGATGGCATCGACCCTGATTCCTGCGGATTTGTGAACATCCTGCATTCCAGCATTGAAAGCCAGGATGATTGTGTAGCGATTAAATCCGGACGGGATGAGGAAGGCCGTCAAGTAGGCATCCCTTCCCACGATATTCGGATAACGAATTGTGAGTTTTCCCATGGCTTCGGTGCGGCCATCGGCAGCGAAATGTCCGGCGGCGTCTGGGATGTGCTGGTGCAGGACTGCGTCTTTCATCAGTCCTTCAGCCTGGGCAGCGTAAAAAACTGCCGCGGCCGCGGCAGTATCATCAAAAGGGTTACCTATGAAAACATTCACATGATCAATACCTCTACAGAGCATGATATGACCAAATGGTTCAAAGGGGCGATCAACGTGGATCAATCCTATGGTTTGGATAGCTTCACCGTGGATGAGTTGCACCCCGTGACGGAAGGAACGCCTTCTATTCGTGAAATCGCTTTTCGGAATATCACGATCGACACCGCAACTGGATACGCGGTTTTTCTTTGCGGGCTGCCGGAAAACCACATGCAGCAGATTCTTCTGGAAAACATCACAGCCCGGGCGCCCCACGGCATCCTCGTTGAAAACACGGATGCGGTTTTCCTGAATCAGGTGGCGGTCGATCCCTCCCCACGGGAGGAATCGGCCGTTTCCTTCCGATATTGAAGCGGCGTCTCTCCCACCACCTGCTTAAACCGCCGAATAAAGCTGCCGGAATCGTAGTATCCCACCTGGACGCTGATTTCCCGAATGGTCAGCTCCGTCTCCCGCAGCAGCTCCTTCGCCTTCTCGCTGCGCAGCAACGTCAGATAATCCGAGGGCGTCAAGCCCATCCGCTCCTTAAAGCTCAGGCTCAGCTTCGCGGTGGAAAGATCGAAGGATTCCGCGATGGCCGCCATGGAGATTTCCGGATCGGTAAAATGGGCGTCGATGTACCGCGCCGCCTGGGAGATGGGATCCTCCGCCGGCGGCGTCTGCCCCTGGGGCTCCGCCTCCTCCCGCATCAGCTGATCGCAAAGGCGGCGCAGCAGCTCGTCCAGATCGTCAATGGTCTGGCAGGAGGTCAGGGTAAAGATATCATAGAAATCCCGCGCCTCCCGCCCGTCCGCCAGCTTGGCCGCCTGGGAGCGAGTCAGGGTATCAATGACGTCATTATAGATCATGCGGAAGGCGAAGGGAGACATGCTGGTGTTCTTCAGGAAGCGCAGCAGCTCGCTGATTTGTTCGTCCAGCCGTTCCCGATTGTTCAGCGCCAGGGCCTGGCTGATGCCGTTGGTAATCTTCTGGGCCCGGGGCAGCACATCCTCTAAATTGGCGGACAAATCCCCATAGGTCACCACCCGTTCCCGCCCCATAACAAACCGATTCTCATAGGCCGCGGCGGCCTCCAGATAGGCCGTGGGCGCCTCCGTATAGGAGGTGTGCAGGGCGGACAGGGCGGTGACTCCATTGTTTCCCTCCCCGCTGTCCTTCCGGCGAATCCGCTCCGCCAGGTCATAAATCAAGGCCGGTTCCTCCGCGAAGGCCAGGAAAAGATAGGCCTTCATGGCCACCAGCTCCGCCCCCACGGCGCTGCCGCCCCGCAGGGAGGCGAAGGGTTCCTGATTGATCTCAAAGGGCCGATCCCACTCCTCGGAAGCGGAGCACAGAATCACCCCGTAATATTTCTTGTCAATGTCCAGTCCCAGCCCCGCCGCGGCCCGCGCGATTTCCCCCTCCTCCGCGAAGCGCCGCTTGATGAACCGGAACACAAAATACCGCCGCCGCATGGGCAGGGATTGCTCCAGCTGGCTGGCCAGTTCGCTGTTCCGGGCCGTCAGCTGCCGAATGCCGCTGGAAATCTGGGTCAGCTCATCCTTCCGCTCCGCCGCCTCCGGCGCCAGCAGGCTGGAAATTTCCTCAATGGGCCGGGCATGGCGCCGGGCGATCCAAAGGATCAGCGCCACCGAGGCCGTCAGCAGCGCCCCCAGCATAATCATGACATTGCTGAGGCTGCGCCAAACCGCCGCGTTCACCGTGCTCATCCGCAGCGCAGTCATGTACCGCATGCCCCAGCTCCGATCCTCCAGCGTCACCGCCAGCCACTTCTCTCCCTGGCTGGAAAGGACACGGCTGTACTCCCCCTCCTTCGGGGTCCAGTTGACCTCCTGGGCAGACAGGGGCAGATCCTCCGCCTGGGTCAGCAGCTGATCCCCATAAAAAATATAGGTGTTCAGCTCCGTGTCGATGGCGTCCGCGAACAGATTGCGATAGCTGCTTTCCTTCACCAGGAAAAACAAGCTCCCCTTGCTGGCCCCCGGGTTCGACCCTAGGGGCAAAATGAAGCCCACCATGCGGGATTCCGTGCCGTCCATCAGGCTGGACCGAATCCGCTGGGCCGGCAGCACCGTGATTCGATCCTGCCCCTGCAGCTGCTGGCGCAGGGTATCCGGATCCGTGCTTTCGAATTCCGTCATCCGGAGGAACCGGTCAATGGTCATGGAGGAGGCCGAGGTATACATCCGGTCCTCCCCCCGGAAGGTCAGATACATCTGGTCGCAAAAGGTGTTGATGGCCGTATAGGGCACCAGCTGCATCTGCAGCTCGTAAGCCTTCCAGGGCTCCTTTTCATAGGAAAAGCCCTCGATCTGAGGCGAAAGCCCCATCTCCTCCGCCGTGCTGATCATGGCGGAGATCGCGCTTTCATGCTGCATGGCGATGCGGGTCAGGCGGTTGATCTGCGTCTCCACCATCCGCTCCTGAATCTGACGCTGGGAGGTATACAGCAGATAGGCGGAGATGCCGGAGAACAGCACCAGCAGCACCAGGGTATAGGACAGCGCGTAGCGAATAAAGATCGATCTTCGCATCCCCGGAACGCCTCCTTTCAGTTCTCCGCCTGCCAGCGGTCATAGATCTGCTGGTAGATGCTTCGATATTCCTCGCTGCCCGCCTCCCGCAGCTTGCCCGCCAGCGAAGTCAGTTTTTCCTCCGTAACCCCGGTGGTCACCATGTCCACAATGGCCCCGTTGATCAGGGGCTTCAGCGCCGCCTGCAGCCGGGTCAGCCTGGCGTCCTCCTCCCCGGTCTTCCGGGCCGTGGCCGTCAGTATTTTGGAGGAGGTTTCCTCCAGCACCCCCGCCTCCTCATACAGCGCACAGTAAGCCGACTTCTCCTGACGATGGCTGGCCGGCACGTACACCTGGGCGTAATATTCCGCCGGGGCGAAGAATTGCCCGCAGATCACCGGCACCTTCCGGTACAGCTCGTTATCCTCCGGCACATAAGCCACCGCGTATCGGCCGTCCTCCTGGCGCAGCAGGGTATCCCCCACCTCGCCATTCTGGGACACCAGCATGTTTTCCGTCTCAAACTGAGCGTCCAGCCACCGCAGGGACGCCTCGATATCCCGGTTATCCGTCGTCAGCGCCGCACCGAACTCCACCAGGTCAATGAGTCTCGGCAGGCAAGCCCGGTGGCCCTCCGCCGCCACGGGCTTCATGACGCGATACATGCTGATGACCTGGGGCGACAGCGCCGTGTTCTGCAGCCGCCAATAGCTAAACATCCCCACGTTGCCCTCGTTCACCTTGTCTGCCCAGATATTGCTGCCCTGGGAGATGAAGTCAATATCCAGCAGCCTCTCCTCCGCCAGCTGGTGCATCCACTCCAGCGTCTCGGCGAAGGCTGCCTGCTCCGGCGCGAAGCAGACCTGCCCCGCCTGGTCCAGATACACGAACTCCTCGTTCAGGGGCAGGCCAAAGAAGGAAAACAGATTGTAGATGCCGGTATTGTTATCGTCGAAGGTAAACTCCATGGGGATTTCATCACGCAGACCATTTCCGTTCGGGTCCTCCTCCCGGAATTTGCGCAGCGCCTCCGTCAATCCCTCCACCGTGGTGGGAACCGCCAGGTTCAGGGCGTCCAGCCAGTCCTGATTGATGAAGAAATGCCCATTGGTGTTCACGCCCTGGGAGATCAGGAAGCCCAGCTGATACATGTGCCCATCCGAGGCCGTCAGCTGCTCCCGCAGGTTCCCCTCCGCCAGCCGGGAGGCGTAATTGGGCAGGAAGCCCTGGGCCATGTATTCATCCAGGGGAACCAGCATATGCCGGGACACCCCGTATTCCTCCACATCCAGGGAACCCCGCAGGATCAGATCCGGCATGTTTCCCCGGGCGAAGGCCAGGGACAGGGCGCTGGTCCACTCCGAATCCTTGACATCGGTAAAGGTTACCTCCACATCCGTCTGCTCCGCGATGCGGTCATAGAACCACAGATCATTGAAATCCACCGCCATGTTCTCCAGCTCATATTGCAGGGCGGTCAGCTCCGTTTTTTCCGGCGCCTGGGCCTGCTTCACCCCGCAGCCGCCCAGCAGCAGCACACAGCTTAACGCCAGCGCGCCCAGTTTCCCCTTCCGTTTCATTCGGATTCCTCCACCTGTATTCATCTCCCTAAGTTCTATGGGAATTATATCATTTTCCTTCCTTCCCTTTCAAGAATTCAGCCCCTTTTTCCCCAGGGAAAAGGGGTTTTTCAACATGTTCAAAATTTCTGCATATCCTATTTGGCCATTCTTTCGCCCGAAAATACATGTTTATCGCCGTAATTCGCAAGATTTTCGCTTCTTCCCTTTCCCAGCCGCCGGGGGTATGATTCTGGTAACGAAACCGAAAACCGAAAGAAAGGAACAGTCATATGTCTACAATCTCCTCCCGCACCTCCCCTCGCCGGAGCCTGCGCTACCGCGCCGCCCTGGCCCTCCGGCGGGATTGGCAGCTGTGGGTGCTCCTGCTGCCGGCGCTGGCCTTCTTCCTTATCTTCTGCTATTTCCCCATGTATGGCGTGCAGATCGCCTTCCGGGATTACAAAGCCGCCCTGGGCATCACCGGCAGCAAATGGGTGGGGCTGAAGTTCTTCGAAAAGTTCTTCAATTCCTATTACTGCGGCCGGATGTTTCTGAACACCTTCCTGCTGAACCTCTATGGGCTCATCTTCGGCTTTCCCATTCCCATCCTGCTGGCCATCATGCTCAACCAGCTGAACCGGAAGCGGTTCAAGGGCTTCGCCCAGACGGCCATCTACGTTCCCCATTTCATCTCCACCGTGGTGCTGGCTGGCATGATCTACCTCTTCTTCTCCCCCACCAACGGCATCATCAATCACCTGATCACCGCCGCCGGCGGAAAATCCATTTACTTCATTATGGAGCCCGGCTGGTTCCGGCCCCTCTTCATCGGATCCGAAATCTGGCAGAACGCCGGTTGGAACACGATTCTGTACATCGCCACCCTGACGGGCATCGATCCTCAGCTCTATGAGGCTGCCACCATCGACGGAGCCACCCGATGGGATAAGATCAAGCATATCGACATTCCCCATCTGATCCCCATCGCCGTCATGATGCTGATTCTGAACTGCGGCAGCCTCCTGTCCTCCAACACGGATAAGGCCCTTCTGCTCCAGACCTCCGGCAACATGGCCACCTCCGATATTCTCGGGGTCTATGTTTACAGCGTGGGTATCGCCGCCTCCAAGGCCCAGTATTCCTACGCCTCCGCCATCGGCCTGTGCCTGAACGTCATCAATTTCGCCATCATCATGCTGGTCAATTTCATCTCCCGCCGTCTCAGCGAGATCAGCCTGTTCTGAAAGGAGGGCCCGCCATGTCCGTGCTTGCCGCGAAGCATAAATCCACGCCCATCCGGGAGACCCGGGCGGATCGCGTCTTCAATGTCATCAATCTCATCTTCTGGGTGCTGGTGCTGTTCATCACCCTGTATCCCCTGTGGCTGATCCTCATCGCCTCCGTTTCCGATCCGGACGCGGTGCTGCAGGCCAAGGTGCTGCTCTGGCCCGTGGATTTTTCCCTCATGGGATATGAAGCGGTTTTCCAGTACAAGGAGCTCTGGGGCAGCTATCTGAATTCCGTTTTCTACACCGTGGCCGGCTCCGCCCTCAGCGTCATGGTCACCCTGGCCGCGGCCTACGCCCTGAGCCGGAAATTCGCCGGCAAGCGGATCGTGAACCTGGCCATCACCTTCACCATGTTCTTTAGCGGCGGACTGATCCCCATCTTCCTGAACATCCGGGACCTGGGGCTGTATGATACCCGCACGGTGATGATCGTCATGAATCTGGTGTCCGTCTGGAACCTGATGGTAGCCCGGACCTATATCCAAACCACCATCCCCAACGACCTGTACGAGGCCGCGGTCATGGACGGGGCAGGTCATTTCACCTATTTCTTCCGCTGCATTCTGCCCCTTTCCGGCACCATCGTCGCCGTGCTCTCCGTGTATTACGGCGTCGCCCGCTGGAACGATTACTTCACCGGCCTGGTCATGCTCCGCTCCCGGAAGCTCTATCCCCTGCAGCTGGTGCTGCGGGAAATTCTGGCTTCCCTTACCTCCACCGGCAATTCGGACACCTTCTTCGCCGCCTACGCCGATAACCTGGGCGGCTTGCAGGAGGCCCTCCGGAAGGCCGAGGTGGCCAAGTATTGTTGTATCGTCGTTTCCACCGTCCCCGCGGTGCTCCTGTATGTGTTCATGCAGAAATACTTCGTCAAAGGGGTCATGATTGGGTCACTAAAGGGTTAGAATTCGACGACCGCCAGTGGCGGAAATTTCGTCGAATTCTAACAGAGTCCGCACAGAGCGGTCTCCACAGTGTGGAGCCGCAACAATGCGGACGACCGGTACTATTTTCGCTGATTGCTATCCTTCGGTTCTCCGCGGTCTGACAGGCCGCTGAACATAATAAAAAAAGGAGGTCACCCCATGAAAACCAGAAGAATCGTTTCCCTGTTCCTCGCCCTGTGCCTGATGCTGGGCCTCTCCAGCGCCTTCGCGGAGGAAAAAATCAACCTCACCGCCTTCCAGTACGCTCTGGAAAACCAGAACACCGACTTTAATAACCTCTGGTTCTTTGATGAGCTGGAAGAAGCCACTGGCATCCATGTGGATTTCGACATGGTGAAGGACGCGGACTGGGCCACCAACGTGAACCTGATGTTCGCCGTGCCGGACCAGATGCCCGACATGATCCTGCGGAATCCCGTGGACGTGGAAGAGTATGGCGTGAGCCAGGGCCTGCTGCTGCCCCTGGATGAATATCTGACCGAGGACATCATGCCCAACTACATCAGCCGCCTGGACATCAACCACGCGGGGGATTCCATCCCCGCCAGCGATGGCAAGACCTATTACATCGGCTATCTGATGGCCCAGAACGTAAACCACACCGGCACCTGGTATGTGAACCAGAAGGAGCTGGACAAGTTGGGGCTCAGCGTGCCCACCACCATCGACGAAGTGACCGAAATGCTGCGGGCCATGAAGGCCGACGGGCTGGAGTATCCCTTCTCCGCCAGCTATACCCAGTTCGGCCCGGAGACCATCTGGAACCAGTTCGCCTCCTTCGGCGTGCCGGAGAACACCTATTACTACTATATCGACGAGAACGAGCAGGTTCAGTTCACCGGCGCCCAGGACGGCTATCGGGCTTGCCTGGAGTGGCTGCATCAGCTGTATGAAGAAGGCCTGATGGATCCCGAATCCCTGACCCAGGACTCCAACCTCTGGGCCAACAAGGTCAACGACGGCCAGGTGGGCTTCTTCTGCTACCTGCGGCTGATCAACACCGCCATCTCCGCCGAGAACGTAGAAAACTTCAAGGCCATTCTGCCCCCCGTGGCGGATGGATACAAGGCCGCTGTTTCCCAGATTCTGGAAATCCCCACCGCCGGCGCTTATCTGACCAAGAACTGCAAGGACCCCGTAGCCGCCCTGAAGTGGATCGACGCTCAGCTGGAAACCGAAACCATGATGGTCGCCCTGAACGGCAAGGTGGGCGAGCAGATCGTCCTGAACGACGAAGGCAAGTATGAAGTCATCGACATTCCGGAAAACAACGGCCTGTACGACTTCGTGCCCGTCACCATGGGTCAGTTCTTCGCCCCCGGCGACTATTACACCTCCATCTATCAGATGGCGCCCCATCGCGTGGAGCGCTATGAAGACTCCAAGGCCTATGAAGCCGCGGGCGTTCTGGAATACAAGAGCTTCCAGTACCTGCGGGATCTGTCCAAGATGTCCAATGAGGACGCCACCGAAGCCGCGGATATCTACACCGAGCTGCAAAAGCTGATGGAAGAAAACTTCGCAAACTTCGTCCGCAACGGCGTGACCGATGATTCCTGGGCCACCTTCCAGGCGCAGGCCAAGGCCGTGGGCGCGGATCGTTACATCGAGCTGTATCAGAACGCCTATGACGCCTATCTGGCAAAGTGAGTCATAATCCAAATGCAGGGCCTGCCGTCGGGCAGGCCCTTTTTGTTGATAAATTTGTCTACTTGTAAATCTGTCTGCTTGGAGCGAAGGGATGTTTCACTCCCGCACGCTTTTTGCTGCTGAATATTTGCTTACTTAAACAGCGTACACCCAGCCTGGCGGAAGGCCTCCGCCATTTCCCGCAGCTGATCCTCAGTCACCCGAAACCTCTCCGCCAGGCAGGTCAGGCAAAAGCATTCCACCGCTGCCCGGTTGATCAGCTTCCGGGTCAGCCCCGTCTCCATCCCGGTCAGCTCCCGGCCGCATTTCGCGCACCTCACGCCTTCTCCAGCGTGCCCAGATACACCGCGCAGTCATGGGCCGGCACCTTCACCCGATAATACTCCCGATAGAACCCCGCATCCTCGCCGGTGAAAGCGTCCTGTAGCCGCAGGCCCAGTCCGGAGGAAGCCGTCAGCCCGCCGTCGGCAAACAGCATGAACAGCTCCCGCTCCTCCTCCGCGAAGTTGAAGAAACCCAGGGCATACCGGCCATCCGCCAGGAATTTCAGGCATACGATGCGATCCAGATCCTGCTCATAGCGGTGATGGAAGAAGATGGGCGGCCGGGCCTCCTCATCCTGATCGATGGCGATCAGCCGGGGATTGGTCACCAGGCTGTGGATGAAGGGCGTCATTTTCCGCACATCGCAGCCCAGCATCAAGGGAGAGGAGAACATGCACCACAGGGCGAACTGGGACCGATAATCCGCGTCGCCGCAGCCGCTGGTGCCCACCAGGCCCTTGCCATACATGCCCACCGTCAGCATGTCTAAGTCGTTAAAGCACCCCGGGGCGGACGTGCCCAGCTTTTCCATCTGGCTGATGGCGATGTTCCGATAGCTCTGGGCGTTGTCGAAAATATCCCCGGTGGAGCGGTACATATGAGCACCGGTGGAGCGAATCCAGCTCCACACATCCTCCGAGCCCCAGTTGCAGGCGGAGAAGAGAATTTCCCGCCCCGTAGCCCGCAGCGCCATGCCCATCCGGCGATACAGGGTAGGTCCGTCCACGGACAGGGGATGATAGCAGTTGTCGTATTTCAGATAGTCCACCCCAAATTCCGCGAAGGTCTGGGCGTCCAGGAATTCATGGTCGAAGGAGGCGGGATAATCCCCGCAGGTCCGCACGCCGCAACAGGAATACATGCCAAATTTCAACCCTTTGCTGTGCACATAGTCCCCCACGGCCTTCATGCCGTTGGGGAATTTTTCATGATGGGCCACCAGGCGCTGGGTCACCGGATCCCGCAGATATTCGGACCAGCAGTCGTCGATCACCAGATACTCATATCCAGCCTGGGGCAGGCCCTGGTCCACTATGGCGTCGGCGGATTCCCGAATCAAAGCCTCGTTGATCTCGCTGCCAAAGGTGTTCCAGGTGTTAAAGCCCATGGGGGGTGTTTTTGCTAACATGGTTGTTCTCTCCTTGATGTTTGATCGCCCGCTGACGCGGAGCTTGCTGGGTTGATTGTACACGCTGGGCGGGGGAGATGCAAGCATATGAGTAAAAAATGCCCTCCGAGGTTGGTTCGGAGGGCGGGAGGAGTAAGCTATGCGTTTGGAAAACTTATCCCCCGGGTTTTGCGGCTTCGCCGCTAGTTAGATTTTTTCTGCGCTCATGTTACGGGGTACCGGTCGCCCGCATTGTCGCGGCTGCCCTGCGTCCGCCGTTACCCGCGCTGAAGCGCGGACGGCTTGCGCATGGGAGCTGTTACCCAAATCAAAGATTTGGACAGCTCCTCAACTGGGCAGACCGCTCTGTGCGGGCTCAGATAAAATTTTCCGCAATTTCCCCCACTGGGGGGCGGAAAATTTTATCCCTTTACCGCTCCCGAAGTCAATCCACCCATAAAGTAGCGGCTGAAGCAGATGAACACGATCAGAATCGGGATAATGGCGATGGTGGCACCCGCGAACATGATGTTCCAGGCCGCCGCGCCGTCGCCGGCGTTCTTCAGCATGTTGACGCCGACGGTCAAGGGCCGCAGGCTGTCATTGGTCATGGTGAAGACCCGGGGCATGATGTACTCGTTCCATCCCTGGCGGAAGCTCAGAATAGCGATGGTGGCCATGACGGGCTTCAGCATAGGGATAATCACCTTGTAATAGGTCTGGAAGAAGGAGCAGCCGTCGATGCGGGCCGCTTCGTCCAGTTCCCGGGGCACGGAGTTCACATACCCGCGGCAGAGGAAGATGTAGGTTGCCTGGCCGCCACCGGCGGAGAACAGGATGACCGGCCACAGGCTGGTGTTGATCTTCAGGTTGGTAGCCAGCTCATACAGGGGCCGCAGGGACACGGAACCTACATTGATGAACATAAAGGCGGTGAAGATGCCATAGATGATTTCCTTGCCGGGGAAGGTCTTCCGGGAGAAGACATAGCCCGCCATGGAGGACACGAACAGGGAAATCAGCATCACGCCCACGGACAGGAACAGGCTGTTCTTGGTATAGACCGCGAAGTTGGCCTGATTCCAGGCGTCCACGTAGTTCTGGGTAACCCACCTGGCGGGAAAGATGTTGGATCCGCCCACCAGCAGCTCCTGATTCTCCTTAAAGGAGCCCAGGATGATATATAGCACCGGGAAAATGACGATGACGCTGATGCACACCAGCAGCACCCACAGCAGGACCCGGATGGCTTTTTGCGCCGGGGAATAAACGATTTGCGCTTTGTTCTTTGCCATAATTCATTCCCCTCCTTTACACCACATCGTCCAGCTTCTTCGCCACGATGTTGTACACGATGGTGACCGCGCCGACGATCACCGCCGCCATCAGGCTCAGCAGCGCGCCATAACCGATCTGGCGGGTGGCGTTGGAGCCAGTGCCGAAGATCAGGTTGTAGATATACAGGAACATGACGTTGGTCCGGGTACCGGGGCCGCCGTTGGTCAGCACCATGATGGCTTCATAATCCTTGAAGGCGCCGGTAATGGCCAGCATCAGCACCACCTTCAGCACCGGGGCCAGCATGGGCAGGGTCACCCGGAAGAAGGTCTGCACCGCGTTGGCGCCGTCGATACGGCTGGCTTCGTATACATCCTCCGAGATGGAGGTCATGCCCGTAACAAAGTACAGCATATAGTTACCAAAGCCGGCCCAGACCGACATGATGATGACCGAGGCCATGACCACGCTGGTGTCCGTCAACCAGCCGATAGGCTGGGCGATGAGACCCAGCTTCTGAAAAATGCCGTTGAGAATACCATTGCCGGTGGCAAAGATGAACATGAAGATCATACCGGAAATGGAGGAGGAAATCACCGTAGGCATGAAGAACACGCCCCGGAAGAAGGAGGAACCCCGCAGCTTCTGATTCAGCAGCACCGCCATGATCAGCGCCAGCGGAATGATGAAGACCAGCTTCCACAGCGCGTATTCAAAGGTGGTGCCCACGCTGGACCAGAACTTCGCGTCCGCGAACATGTTGGTAATATTCCGCATGCCCGTGAACCGCGTATGGGCGGGAATTCCGTCATAATTGTACAGGACGTACCGGAAAATCCAGATGAAAGGATAAATGGAACACACCGCCAGGAAAATCAGCGACGGCGCCAGCATTACCCAGGCTGCCACTCCGCCGCTTTCCTTCAGGCGCATCTTCTTATCCGCGGGCCGAGGCGTACGGGTGGTAGGCGCCAGCTGCGGATTCACATAAGGCTTGGTGGACACGGAAGCACTCCCTCCCTCGTTCATCAATTTCATTCAAAATGATCCGGGCGGCAATTACCGCCCGGACACGAGTTTTTTACCAATTTGAGCGGATCAGATTTCCTTCTGAAACCCGACGCGAATTACTTATCCTGCCAAACCACCGTGCCAGCGGAGGGATGCAGCGGATCGTAATCTTCCACAACCAGTCTCTGGATGAAGCCCAGGGAGATGTCATCGTCATAAGCGGCGTTGTAACGGGTGTTCAGGTCTTCGATGGCCGCGTCGATGTCCACATAACCCATGATGGCGTTCCACAGGGTGGTGCGATAGTCGTCGCCCATCAGGTTGATGGTGGGCACAGCGGGATACACGGATTCATAGTCCAGCAGGGAGAAATCGCCCATGCGGCCCATCTTGGACTTGTCAACCTTCTCATCGATGTAGGAGGTGATGGGCAGATCGTAGCCGCCTTCCATGTAGCCCACCAGGAACTCTTCGCTCTGGAAGTACTTGATTACTTCCCAGGCCGCGTCCTTATTCTTGCTGGAGTTCAGCATCAGATAGCCCTTGTTGGGGTTCACCTGCAGCGCGCCCTTGATTTCGCCATCCAGGGAGGGCACAGGGGATACGCCCCACTCGAACTTCTCGATGGGGAACTGATTGGTGAACACGCCCGCTTCCTGAGAGGCGTTGCCCCACAGGGCGAAGGTGCCTTCCGCAAACATGGCGCGCATGTTGTCCACGCCCTGCTGATCCGGATAGGCCACAGCCACCAGCTCACGGCCCGCTTCCAGGAAGGGCTTGTAGCCTGAGAAGTCGAACTTGCCGTTGGCGTAGTCATAATAGAACACGCCGGAAACCTGGGCCATCATCTCCAGCTGCCGCTCGAAGGGGGAGGAGGAGGTGAAGCCGATGCCGTAGGTCACAGGATCGTTGGCCTTGCCATCTTCCGTGATCTTCTTGGCCATTTCGATGTACTCAGGCAGGGACGCGGGAATGCCTTCGAAGCCGGAAGCAGCCAGCAGGTCCTTGTTGTACTCGATGCGGACGCCGGAGCGCTGGCCGGAGGGCACCCAGTAGATAGCATCGCCGATGGCGTTCAGGCCTTCGAACTTCAGGTTCAGCGCATCGGTGACCTTCTGGAACTCTTCATCCGCCTCGATGTAGGGGGTCAGATTCACCAGCGCGTCGTAGTCAACCATGTTCTTCAGGGTCACGGACTGGCCGATGATGTCCGGGGCCGTGCCGCCGTCGATGGCCAGCAGGATGGAGTTCTCGAAGTCGTCCGTCATGATGACCATGTTGATCTCGATATCATCATGGGCGGCGTTGAACTTCTCGATCATTTCATTGAGATAAACCTCGTCATGGCGGTCATTGGACCAATAGGTGACGACCGTCTTGTCGGCCAGCGCGGGGATGGCGGACAGCACCATAACGACCACCATCATCAGGGCTACCAACAGGGATACCTTTCTCTTCATAGGGGAAACCTCCTTATTCTTTTTTCCCAAAGGTTATTGGGGGTGAAATTATCTAACAAAGCGCCTTTTTGCAATAGTTTTTGATAAAAAATTCACACATTTTTGTTACAAATTTATGAAATCCAGTTTAGATTTTGCTCAGGAATTGATCAAAACGGGATGAAATCATATTCTTTCCGCTATGAATTTTGTTTTGAGCCTCAATTCGATGTTGCGAATCCCCCTCCCCTCATGATACAATATCCCCACGAAAATCTAATCAAACAGGGAGGGCATGGCATCAAATGAAGGAATATATCGAGCAAACCCTGGCTCCCCGGGTACAGGGGGATGGCGGCTGGGTTGAGTTTGTCTCCCTAGAGGGGGATCAGCTGACGCTGACCTTCCGGGGGGAATGCTCCAAATGCTTTATTCTCGACCGCTGCATAGACTGGATCGCAAAGAAAATCCAGGAAGACCTGGGGCAGAAGGTGGAGATCAAAGCGGTAAGGAAAAAGCCTTTTTTCTGGGACAACAACTGATGACCGCCAGTGGCGGAAATTTCATCAGTTGTTGTCTCAACCGAAAAGGAGGGAGCTCCCCAGTGGGGAGTCCCGACTATTGAGGTTGCGGATACAACAATTGACGAAAGGAAATACCTATGGCACATGTAAAAGTCGTTCGCCGCTCCATGCGGCCAGAAGAATGGACCGACCTCCGCTTCACCTGGTTGCAGCGGGGCATCTATGAACAAAAGGAAGAAATCATCGGATGGCGGATTCGGGACGCCCGCCAGATCGCGGAAAACGAATATGAATTCCTGGACGGGGAGGAGCGGGACCTCCATCGGGGCGAGCTCTACTTCACCCCGGACGGCACCGCCTTTCTCCACGCCCACGCCACCATCCCGGACAAATTCGACGGCCGGAATGTCTATCTCTCCCTGAAGACCTCCGCAGAGATGATTGTCCAGGTTAACGGCAAGTTCGTCGGCGGCATCGACCCCAACCGGGAGCGCATCCTGCTGAATCCCTACATCGACGGGAAGGAGCTGGATATCCAGATCGAGGCCTACAACCGCTCCAAGCCCGACGATGAGCGCAACCCCGCCTCCCTGAACATCCGGGGCTGCCGACAGGTCTTCGAAGGCGCTTATCTGGCCACCATCCGGGAGAACGTCCAGTCCCTGGTGTATGACTACATCCTCCTGATGGACATCGCCCACAGCGAGTATTTCAACGAGGATTATCGCAAATTCCTTTTCGTGGAGCTGAGCCACGCCCTGGATCGGGTGGATTTCGACACCTGGGAAGGGGTGGACGAGGCTGCGGAATACGTACAGAAGGTCATCTATGAAAACACCGACTTCCACGGCAGCGGCGACGTGGCCCTGGTGGGCCACTCCCATCTGGACATCGCCTATTACTGGCGGCGGATCCACGCGGTGCAAAAGAACGCCCGTACCATTCTGATCCAGCTGCGGCTGATGGACCAGTATCCCGAATTCCGCTATACCCACACCCAGGCCTACACCTATGAAACCCTGGAGAAATATTATCCCGAGCTCTTTGCCGAGCTGCAGGAGAAAGTCAAGGCCGGCCAGTTCGAGCCTGTGGGCTCCATGTACGTGGAGCCGGACTGCAACATTCCTGCCGCCGAGAGCCTGATCCGTCAATTCCTTTACGGGCAGCGCTTCTTCCGCCGAGCCTTCGGCAAAACCCTGGATAACGCCTGGCTGCCGGATGTGTTCGGCAACAGCTGGATCATGCCCCAGATTTTGAAAAAGAGCGGCATGGATTATTTCGTGTCCAACAAGATGTCCACCTGGAACGATACCAACCGTTTTCCCCATAATAACTTCATCTGGAAGGGGATCGACGGCAGCGAGGTATACGCCTCCGTGCCCCCGACTCATTTCATCAGTTGGAACATGCCCAGCCAGATTCAAGAAAACTGGGAGGCCTATCAGGATAAGGAAACCGGCGGTCAGACCCTGTCCATGTACGGATACGGCGATGGCGGCAGCGGCGTGACGGAGGAGATGCTGGAAATGGTCCGCCGCTTCCCGAAGGTCTCCGTCATGCCGAAAACGGAAATCACCGGCGGGGCAGATTTCCTGCATAAGAACCTGAAGGACAATGACAAGCTGGCGGTCTGGGACGGAGAGCTGTACCTGGAGATGCACCGGGGCACCTTTACCACCAAATCCAATCTGAAAAAAGCCAACCGCGCCCTGGAATTCAAGCTGCGGGAGGCGGAAATGGCCTGCGCCCTGGGAGCCCTGGCCGGGGAAGCCTATCCCGCCGAGGAGCTGCGGGAATGTTGGAAAAAGCTGCTGCTGAACCAGTTCCACGATATCCTGCCCGGCTCCCACATTCATCCCGTGTACGAGGACGCCATGGCGGATTACGCGGAGATCGACGCAAAGCTGAGCGCTCTCCTGTCTGCCAAGAAAGCCGACGGCTGGTTTAATTCCCTGCCCTTCCCCCGGGAGGAGGTAACCTTCCTGCCGGATGAAAAGGGCAATATCACGCGGGATGGAGTCAAGGGCTTCTGGGCCATTCCCCACCTGCCCGGCCTTACCGCGGGCCCCATCTCTCCTCTGGAAGGAAAGGCCGGCTGGCTGCGGGCGGAGCAAAATGAGCAGGGCCAGTGGCAGGCGGAGACCCCCTTCTATACCCTGACCCTAAACCCGGATGGCAGCTTCGCCTCCCTCTTTGATCGGCAGCTGAACCGGGAATGGGTGCGGCCCGGCTGCGGCTTCAACAAGCTGCACCTCTGGGCGGATCATCCCGGCATGTACGACGCCTGGGACATCCTGCCCAATTACAAGGATGTGGCTCGGGATCTGCCCATCGCTCAGGGCCTACGCCTGACCTACCAGGACGATGTTTCCTCGGAATTCACCGTGGATTTCGCTACGGAAAAGAGCGCCTGGACCATGATCCTCCGCCTCTTCGCTTATAGCCGGCAGATCGAGGTAGAGCACCTGTGCGATTGGCAGGAGAAGCACACCCTGGCCAAGGTCAACTTTGGCGCGGATGTGCTGACCCGGGACCTGCTCTGCGACACCAGCGCCGGCTTCATTCGCCGCAGCCTCACCAAGAACACCACCTGGGAGGAAGCCCGCTTCGAGGTTTGCCACCACAAGTGGTTCGACATGAGCGAGACGGACGCGGGCCTGGCCGTCATCAACAGCGGCAAGTATGGCGTCGGCCTGGAGGGGAAGGAAGTCAGCCTGAGCCTACTGCGCTCCACCATCCGTCCCGATATTACCAGCGATATGGGCCGCCACGATCTGCGCTATGTGATCCTACCCCATGCCGGAGACGCCGTAGCCGCCGGCGTGAATCGCCTGGCTTTCGCCTACAACGTGCCCCTGACCCAGGCCGCGCCCCAAGTACCGGAGGATTGGAAAAAGGCCATCTGCGACAGCGGACTGTGGCTGCAGTCCCTGAAGCTCTCCGAGGAGGGAGGTTCCCTGGTACTCCGTCTCAGCGAGCAGGACGGCCGCCGGGCCAGCGTTGCCTTCCCCGCCCCCGTCCAGCTGCTGAACATGTTGGAGGATCCGGAGGGCGAGACCCAAACCCTGTCCGTCAAGCCCTTTGAGATCGTCACGGTCGGCATTCCTCTGAAGTAAAAAATTCGCCCTCCCCGGCCGGGGAGGGCGTGTATGGATACTTTGCTATGCTCCCCGAAAGGGGAGTTTTTTCTACAACACCAGCGCCCAGGCCACCGCAAAAATCAGAGAGGGCAGCAGATTGGCGGTTTTGATTTTCGCCCCGAAAATCAGATTCAGGCCTACGCAGAAGATCAGGATAGAGCCCACCAGGCTCAGATTGGCGCTGGCGGCCGCCGTCATAATGGGGGCCAGCAGCCGGGAAAGCAGGGTAAAGGTTCCCTGGAAGACGCCTACAGGGATAAAGGAGAAGAGACATCCCTTCCCCAAGGAGGCGGACATGACCAGGATGATGACGAAGTCCAGAATCGCCTTGGTCACCAGGGTGCTGTGGTCCCCATACAGTCCATCCTGAATGGCGCCCACCACAGCCATGGCCCCGATACACACCGTGAGGGAGGCGGTGACGAACCCGCCGATAAAGCCGGAATCATTCTCGTTGCCGGTTTTCTGCTTCAGCCAGGCCCCCAGGCGCACCATGCGGCCATCCAGGTCCAGCAGCGCTCCCAGGAAGCCGCCCAGCGCCAGGCTCAGCACCACCATCAGGGAGCCACCGCTGGCCAAATCTTCCCCAGGAATTGTCAGCATTTTGCCCATGGCGCCAGCGATGCCCAGAAACATGGTGGCCACGCCGCAGGCGGCGTTCAGGGTCTCCTGCACCCGCTCCGGCAGGCGCTTGCCAAACAGCAGCCCCGCCAGTCCGCCGACGATGATGGCGGCTACGTTGATGATGGTTCCTAACCCTGGCATAAGCAATCGTCCTCCCTATCCTGACTCCACTATTTGCGCGCGGGAGTTCCCCTCCGGGGCACGGCTCTCGCCTCCGTTCCAGACGTAGCGGCACAAAGCGGCTGTCTTCACGCGTGCGCGCTCGCCACCCGCTAAGTGCCGACGTCTTCCAAGGGCCCCTGAGTGAAACATCCCTTCGCATAGCTGGTAGGTCACGCCTATTTTACAAAAAAAGCGATTGAAGTCAAGGGGATTTGCTTGCTCATTCCATGAATTTGGGTATAATTACGGGCAAGAGGTTTTGACACATCAATGCCGTGGGCGGTATGTACCGCCCGGGAAGGAGCCGCCCATGAGCGCGACGCGCGACAAACTGACGATCCTCTTCCCCTTTCAGGATCGGGTGGAGTATCGCTCCCTGTCCGACGAAACCATGCACGATCTGGGGCTGGACGCCTTATGCCAGGCGGTAACGGCCGATGGCAAGGAGCAAGCCCTGCTGATGCAGGTGCTGCGCAGCGTGACGCCTGATTCCGAGGTAGCGCGATATCGAGCGGAGGTCTTCGATGATCTGTATCACCATCCGGAGATTCGGGAAAAGCTGCTGTCCCTGCTGGATCATGTGAAATTCCTGAACGATTTCGGCGCTGTGCGGCGCTCCTCCGACGAGGGGGTGGGCGTCTGGGATCTAATTCATCGGATGGATGAGCTGCGGGATTATATCGCCACGGTGGAGGCCATGGAGGAATGCCTGCGGGAGGCCAGCCTTCAGTCCCAGGGCCTGCGGGAGCTGCGGGCCGGAATTCATGCCATCTGGGAGGATAGCGGCTTCGACGGGCTAAAGCAGGATATTGCCGCCTTGAAGGCCACCACCGACAGCGTCAAAAGCGTGACCATCGGCATGAATTTAAATGAGCGCTTCGAGCCCGTGCAGGCGGGGCTGGTGTCTGTCAACAGCAAACCCTTCTCCCGCTCCAATCTCATTCAGCATTTTGCTGACGCCCTGGTGCGGCGGGAGGCCATCCGGGGGACGGATGAATGGGACGGCAGCATGAACTGGCAGCCCGCGGACAGCGGGAGCTCCTTCCTGGCGGACAAGGTGAACGAAATCGCCGGCACCACGGTACGGATGCGCAATCCCCTGCTGGCCATGACCCTTTCCAGTGTGCCGGACAGCGATGGCGGGCGGGAGATTCCCCGGACCATGGATTCCGCCCTGACCCATACCCTCTCCAGCCTGGTCAGAAAGCTGCGGGAGGTGCTGAATCGACACGCGGCTATTAGCATCAGGGAGGTTTCGGACCTGATTCCCGAGCTGGTGTTCTATGTCCGCTGGGCGGAATACTGGCAGAAGCTGACGACGGCGGGCTGGCCCTGCTGCAAGCCCCAGCCGGGGGAATCCGCTGAGCAGGGGATGAAGGCCCGGGGCTTCTATAATCTAAAGCTGACCCAGGTGGAATCTCCGGCCTCCACGGTGCGGAACGATCTTTCCTTCGGCGAGGAGGGCCGGGTCTATCTGCTGACAGGGGCAAACCGGGGCGGCAAAACCACCGTGACGCAGGCGGTAGGGCAGCTGTTCCTGATGGCCCAGAGCGGACTGTACGTGGCGGCGGAGGAGTTTTCCTATGCCCCGGTGGATGGGGTCTATACTCATTTCCCAGCGGACGAGGATAAGACCCTGGACCTGGGGCGGCTGGGAGAGGAATGCCAACGCTTCCGGGAGCTGTTCCAAGCCTGCTCGGAAAGCAGCCTATTGCTGTTGAATGAATCCTTCTCCACCACCTCCTTCGAGGAAGGATACTACATTGCTACCGATGCGGTGAAAGCCATCGCCCACCGGGGCATCCGCTGCATCTATAACACCCATATGCATAAGCTGGCCCAGGATTTGACCCAAGAGGGCGGCGGAAGCTTGCGGGAGGTTCGATCCCTGATTGTCCGTTCCCAGGGACATCAGCGGTCCTTCCAGATCCAGGTGGCGCCGCCGGAGGGTTCCTCCTACGCCCGGGACATCGCGGAAAAGTACGGCGTCACCTATGATTGCCTTTTAGAGAAGGACTAAAAAAGCTCCCATGGAGCAGGAGAAAATAGAGATTTTTCAATCAGTGTATTCATCGTTTGATAGGAGGTTTTGGCCCATGGAAGTATTGGTACTCAATGCCCAGGGAGAATACCTGGCCCAGGGCAGCCATCCACAGGAGATATCCCTTTGCGTGGATCGGGTATGGGAAGAGGGCGATCGGATGGAGATCCAGGCCGACCCCGGCAGCCATGTTGCCTTCCGCCTGGTGGGGGCGGTGCTGGAAAGCCGGGTCTATCTTCCCCAGGGAAGGATGACCTGGCGGGTTCCCTTCGGAGAGCATCGCCGGGGATATCAGGACGGTGTCTTTGAGGGGAAACGCCAGGTGGTTACTGCGCGACTCCTGGAGGCGGCGGAGCTGGAAGGAGAATATGATCTGGCCCGGAATCCTGCGGACCTGCGGGGGGACACGGATTTCTATCCTCATTGCACCGCCAATGTGGAAACCCGGGATGAATCCGTTTTCGCCGCCCGGAATGTCATCGACGGCCTACGGCTGAACACCTATCATGGAGAATGGCCCTTTGAAAGCTGGGGCATCGGCGCCCGGGAGGACGCCTGGTGCAAGATTGACTTTGGCCGGGAGGTGATTGTCAATCGCATGGCCTTAACCCTGCGGGCAGACTTCCCCCATGACGCCTATTGGGTGGCCGGGCATGTGGTCACCTCCGATGGCGCGGAAATCGCCTATTCCCTGGAGAAGACAGGGGAACGGCAGTGGATCGATCTGGGGGACCGAAAGGTTTCCTGGCTGCGGCTGGAAAGAATGCAGAAAAGCGACGATCCTTCCGCTTTCCCCTCCCTGCGGAGCTGGGAGGTTTTCGGTACGGAAGCTGGAGAATGACAGTCTCGACGCGCGAAAATGTGATCGAAACAACAATATTTCCCCTTGAAATCCAAGGGAAAACAAGATACAATCTTTTTTGGAGCTTCCGTGAGGGGAAAGAGGATTCAGCTTTTCCTGATCGGAGAGAATGGAGAATAGGATAGCACGTGGGAGAGAAAGGATAGGGAGCATGAAGAAAATAACGATCTGGTTGTTGGCGCTCATGATTACGCTGGGATGCTTGAATTTCGCGGCCGCGGATCTGACGGTGATTGAGCCGGACATGGAGCTGGATATCAGCGGGCAGGTGCAGGATATTGAGAAGACTCACCCGATGCAGGAGGGGATCGCTCCCCTGACGGGGCTGCCCGCCAGCGGCGAGCCCTATACGCCCATTGCCCTGATTTTGGATAACTCCCCGGAGGTGTATCCCCATTGGGGTGTTTCCGAGGCGGACTGGATTGTGCAGGTGCCCCTGCGCAAGGACGGCGGCACTCGGCTGATGGCCATCTATGGCAACGAATATCCCGAGCAGGCTGGCGGCGCTCGCTCTTCCCGGATGACGAATCTGCCCGTGGCGGTCATGTTCCACGCGGATCTCGCCTATGCCGGCCATGCGCCCATCTGGGGGGAGAATATCGATGTAGATAAGTGGATCAATGAATGGGATTATAACAAGCCCATTCGCTATGTTGATCTGCTGGGGAACAGATTCCGGGAGAGGGTGGACTTCTTGGAAAAGCCCCTGAATCTGAGCGCTCATATCAAAGAGATTCATGAATCCCTGGTGGAGAGAAAGGTTAAATTCGAAAACCGCGGTCCTCTGTTTACGGATGAGCCCCTGACGGCAGGAGACGAAGCCCGGGTAGTGCACCTCCAGTTCATGAGCCTGGATCCGGAGGAGCCCGTGGAAAACACGGTCAGCGATTGCGACCTGGTGTATTCGGAAAACAAGGGCTATGTGCGGGCTTCCAAGAGCGGCATCTTCTCCGACCGGTTTACCGGGGAAGAGGTTACCTTCGCCAATGTAATCATCATGCGCACCGGGGTGGAATGGGATGGCAACTATCCATTTTATACCAACCACCTGAAGGTTTGCGGCCAGGCGGAGATTTTCCAGAATGGCCGGCATTTCACTGGCGCCTGGTATCGGGCGGGACGGCTGACCCGACTGGTGGTGTTGGATGAAAACGGGGAAGAGATTGCTTTCCAGCGGGGCCGGACGTATCTGGCCATTGGAGAGGAACATATGATCGTTTCCTACGAATAAACAGAATGAAAAGCTCGCGCCGGGAGGATGAACCGGCGCGAGCTTTTTTATGTTGACGAAAGTTTCCTCGCAAAACAGGGAAGAAAATTTTTCTGTCAGCCAGGAGTTTTAAAGCTTATTTTAAGCTTTGGGCGTTATGCTGTTCTCGTCGAAAGGGAAACCTCGACGAAATACGGAAACACGAATTCGATCAACAATGACCGAAGGATGGGAAATGAAAAGGAGGTTCATCTTGATGAAGAAGTTTTTAGCACTCCTAATGGCAGCACTGCTTTTGTGCACAGCGACCTTGGCTGGGGCGGAAGCGCCCCAGGGCGCCCCGCCCGGCGATCCGCCAACCGGCGACTTTGGCGGCGGCCCCGGTGGAACTCCTCCGGATGGAACCCCTCCCGGTGACCCACCCTCCGGTGATTTCGGCGGTGGCCCGGGCGGCAATGGCGGCACGCCTCCCGATGGCGCCCCCGGCGACTTCGATGGGGGAAACGGCGGGCCCGGCGGTGGATTTGGGGGCGGACCCGGCGGTAGCAGCGCGGATATTACCTATACCGCGGCGACAGAAATCACCGATGCGGATACCCAGATGGATGGCATCTACACCTCCGACACCGTGGACGAGAGCGCTTTGATCATAAACACAGATGAGGCCGTTACCATCACCAATCCCACCGTGTCTAAGACCGGCGATTCCAACGGAGGCGATAACTGCAACTTTTACGGCCTGAACGCGGCCGTGTTGGTCATGGGCGGCAGCACCACCGTCATTGCGGGAGGTACCATTACCTCCGACGCGGACGGAGCCAACGGCGTTTTCAGCTATGGCGGAAACGGCGGCCAGAATGGCGCGGCAGGGGATGGCACCACAGTGGTCATCTCTGACGCCACCATCACCACCACCGGGGACGGTTCCGGCGGCATTATGACCACCGGCGGCGGTACCACCTACGCCAACAACCTGACTGTGGAAACCAGCGGACGTTCCTCCGCGGCTATCCGGACGGACCGGGGCAGCGGCACGGTGGTGGTGGACGGCGGCAGCTATACCACCAATGGTCTGGGCTCTCCTGCCATTTATTCCACCGCAGATATTACTGTCAGCAATGCCACCCTGACCTCCAACCTGTCCGAAGGCGTGTGCATTGAAGGGAAGAACTCCATCACCCTGGAGGACTGTGACCTGACTGCCAGTAACACCCAAACCAACGGCAACGCCACCTTCCTGGATACCATTATGATCTACCAGTCCATGTCCGGCGATGCGGACAGCGGCACCTCCGCCTTCACCATGACCAGCGGCAGCCTGACCAGCCTCAGTGGCCATCTGTTCCATGTTACCAACACTCACGCCATCATCACCCTGAACGGGGTGGAGCTGATCAACCAGGGCAGCGACATCCTGCTGTCAGTATGCGCGGATGGCTGGAACGGTGCCAGCAACATTGCCGAGCTGAACGCCACCAATCAGCAGCTGGTGGGCACCATCCTGGTGGGCGATGATTCCACCTTCACCCTGACCCTGACAGAGGGCTCCACCTTCGAAGGAACCTTCAGCGGCGAAATCACCAACGCCAAGGGCACGGAAGTCTCCACAGAACTGAGAACCGTCAGCGTTACCCTGGATGATACCAGCACCTGGACCCTGACGGCGGATACATATGTAACAGACTTCACCGGCAGCCTGGAAAATGTCATCAGCAACGGCTATACCCTGTACGTGAACGGCACCGCTGTGAACTAATCCCCAAATAAAAGCCCCGCCCTCAACGAGAGGGCGAGGAAACCTCTATCCACATCCTCCCCGGAAGGGGAGGTTTTTTCGAGAACGCTGACAAAAGCTCCCCCGCATGGAGCGGAGGAGCGAAAAAATATTATCTGGTGTTTATTATGCCCTCAATTCACAAAACGGCCGCTCATTTCAGAGCATCCGACATGGCCCGGACATATTTCCCCACATGGGCGGGAGCCTCCCGACCGTATTCCCCAATGATCTTCATAATGGCGGAGCCCACGATGGCCCCGTCGGAAACCTCCGCCATCTGCCGGGCCTGCTGGGGGTTCGAGATGCCAAAGCCCACCGCGCAGGGGATCTTCGTGTTTTCCCGAATGACCGCCACGATGCTGCCCAGATCCGTGGTGATTTCGCTGCGGGTCCCCGTGACCCCCAGGCTGGATACAATGTAGATGAACCCCTCCGCCTCCTGGGCAATGCTGGCGATGCGGTTCTGAGAAGTGGGAGCGATGAGAGACACCAGATCCACCCCATACTGGTGACAGATCTCCAGGAATTCCTCCTTCTCCTCATAGGGGATGTCCGGCAGGATCAGCCCGTCGATACCGATCTCCTGGCAGGTACGAATAAACCGCTCCGCCCCATAAGAGAAGACCACATTGGCGTAGGTCATGAACACCATGGGCACCGTCACATCCCGCCGCAGGTCCCGCACCAGGTCGAAGATCTTGTCCGTGGTCACCCCGCCGGTCAGGGCCCGCAGGCTGGCCGCCTGGATCACCGGGCCCTCCGCTGAAGGGTCGGAGAAGGGAATCCCCAATTCCACCAGATCCGCCCCGTTTTCCACTGCGGCCCGAACCGCGGCGGCGGTGGTCTCCAGATCTGGATCCCCGCAGGTGATGAAGGGAATGAAAGCCTTCCCGTGGTCAAATGCTTTGGCAATGTTACTCATGCAGATCCTCCCCTCTATATCGGGCGATGGCGGCGCAGTCCTTGTCCCCCCGGCCGGAGATGGTAATCACCAGAATCTGATCCTTCCTCATCTGGGGCGCCAGCTTCTGGGCGTAGGCCACGGCATGGGCGGACTCGATAGCGGGGATGATCCCCTCCGTGCGGGATAGATACTCGAAGGCATTCACCGCCTCGTCGTCCGTCACGGGCACGTATTCCGCCCGGCCAATGTCGTGCAGCCAGGCATGCTCCGGCCCCACGCCAGGGTAATCCAGCCCGGCGGAGATGGAGTACACCGGGGCGATCTGGCCGTATTCATCCTGGCAGAAGTAGCTCTTCATGCCGTGGAAGATGCCTACCCGGCCCACATTCATGGTGGCGGCAGTTTCGAAGGTATCCGCCCCCCTGCCCGCAGCCTCGCAGCCGATGAGCCGAACCTCCTTGTCCTCGATGAAGTGGTAGAAGGAGCCGATGGCGTTGCTGCCTCCGCCCACGCAGGCCAGCACCGCGTCGGGCAGTCGGCCTTCCTTCTCCAGGATCTGGGCCTTGATCTCCCGGGAGATCACCGCCTGGAAATCCCGCACGATGGTGGGGAAGGGGTGGGGCCCCATGACGGAGCCCAGGCAGTAATGGGTGTCGTCTATGCGGCGAGTCCATTCCCGCATGCATTCGTTCACCGCGTCCTTCAATGTGGCGGTACCGGTAGTCACGGGGATCACCGTCGCCCCCAGCAGCCGCATGCGGTAGACGTTCAGGGCCTGGCGGCGGGTATCCTCCTCGCCCATGAACACCACGCACTCCATGTCCATCAGGGCAGCGGCGGTGGCGGTGGCCACTCCGTGCTGCCCCGCGCCGGTCTCGGCGATGAGCCGGGTCTTGCCCATCTTCTTGGCCAGCAGCGCCTGGCCCAGCACGTTGTTGATCTTGTGGGCCCCGGTATGGTTCAGATCCTCCCGCTTCAGGTAGATCTTCGCCCCGCCCAGCTCCCTGGTTAGCTTCTCGGCGAAATACAGCCGGGAGGGCCGGCCGGCGTACTCGTTCAGCAGGGCTGTCAGCTCCCGGTTAAACTCCGGGTCCTCCTTGTAGTGGTTGTAGGCCTCCTCCAATTCAATGACGGCGTTCATCAACGTCTCCGGGATATACTGGCCGCCATGGATCCCGAATCGTCCCCTGGATTTGGACATGCTTCCTCTTCCTCCTTCGCTTTCCGTGGATACAAAAAATCCCTGACAGAATTGCTCTGTCAGGGACGAAAGAACTATTTCGCTTCCTTCGCGGTGCCACCCTGATTCACGGCGAAAAGGCCGTGCCCTCTGCGGAGGACCATCATCCTCCCGGCCATGACGGAGGCCTCCCCGTCGCGGAATACTCGTCGCCTTTCCTCCGCGCCCTCAGCGGTCCATCGTTCAGCTGCCTTCCGCCCGGATCTCACCCTCCCGGACTCTCTGCAGGGGCTAAGCTGCCTTCCTCCCGCCTCAACGGTTTCGTCTGAAACTAGCTTTATTCTAATCACGCCTGTCCACTTTGTCAATCTTTCCGCCCAGGAAATACAGTGTAAAAACAATCATTCAAAATTCTCTAAAAAGCTGTGCTCTTCTCCATGGAGCTTATATCCCAGTACCGTATCCAGATTGACGCATCGGGCGCTGTTGAACAGATGGGCCTCTATATCCGGGTTCGTTTCATGCAGCTTTTTGATCAGCTGCTTGGTCTCCATCCGCTTGGAAACCGGCGCTCCATCCTCCCGGCAGGAGGAGCATGTGTCCGTAAAGTGGCAGGCACACTGGATAAAATGCAGCCCATGATAATCCCGCCAGGCCTTGATCTCGTCCTCCCGGATCAGGGTCATGGGGCGAATCAGCTCCATGCCCGGAAAATTCTTGCTATGGACCCGGGGCATCATGGTCTGGAACTGGCCGCTCCACAGCATACCCATGAGGATGGTCTCAATCACATCATCATAATGATGCCCCAGGGCAATCTTGTTGCAGCCCAGCTCCTGGGCCTGCTTATACAGATGGCCCCGACGCATCCGGGCGCAAAGATAGCAGGGGGATTTGGGAATATTGTCCACAATATCGAAAATATCGGATTCGAAGATGGTGATGGGGATCCCCAGGGCCGCCGCGTTGGTTTCGATCATCAGGCGATTCAGCTCATTGTATCCAGGATCCATCACCAGGAACCGCAACTCAAAAGGATACTTTTTATGCCGCTGCAGCTCCTGAAACAGCTTGGCCATCAGCATGGAATCCTTGCCCCCGGAGATACACACCGCCACCCGATCTCCAGGCTGCAGCAGCTCGTAGGTCCGGATGGCCTTGGTAAAGGGCGTCATCAGGTTTTCCCGGAACCGGCGCACCCGGCGGATGGAATTCTCAATTTCCAGGGAGCGATCCTCCCGGGCCAGGTTTTTTCGCAGCCAGGCGCTGTACCCCTCCCGCAGGCTGCAGGCGTCGTACCCCATCTCCCGCAGGTCCTCCGCCAGACCGTAGCTCTGGCTACCATGCATGCAGAAGAGCACCAGCTTCTTCTCCTTCGGCAGCCGGCCCGCCTGAGCCTCCGCCATCAGGTCCGGATAATTCACCGCGCCTGGCATGGTGCCATAGGTATAGGAAATATCATCCCGGGTATCGATCAGGACCCGGGCCCCTTCGGGGATATCCGCCAGATCCTCTAAGGTTATTTCTATCTCTTCCAAATTCTATCTCCTCAAGCACGCTGATATCTATACTAATCCGCGTGAAAGCATCCTGCTTGCCTCATTGATTGATCTGACCCTTTTCACGCCTCCGCGGTTCCCTTAATCGTACAACCAAACCCGCATCTCCCCGGGCTGACGATTGCACCAGGCGAAATAGGGAATCAGGGTCAGGGTTGTTTCTTCCTCCTGCGGTGGCTGCCAGGGACTATACAGCGCGGAAGCCGCGTTCCCCAGCCGACGGCCCTTCACCTGCAGGGCGGGCAGCTTCACGCCGCCAATCTCCCGCCAGGAAAGCACCGGCTCCTCCTGGGGCAGGGCCCGCAGCAGGTGCAGGGCCAGCCCATTGTCCGCCTCCTCAACACAATAGACCATGGGCCCCCGGGCATAGCACAGCTGATGCCGGATTTCCCGCACCCGAGGATCCCCCTGCAGCCGCTGAATCGGCATCTCAAAGGCCAGGGAAACCACGTCTCCCTCCTGCCAGTCTCCCGTCAGGTAGAGATATCCCTCCGCCTCCCTGCATTCCTTCCCGGGGCAGGAGATTTGCCGCCCCGCGGCCCATCCGGGGATCCGGAAAGCCAGGGTGCCATGAGTCGCGCCGGAAAGCACCTTCACCGCGATCTTTCCATCCCGCATCAGGTCCGCTTCCATCCCCAGGCGCAGGGATTGCCCCTGCCATTCCGTCTCCGCCATGCAGCTGATGTACAGATGGAAATAGAGGGTATCCGGCCCCTGGGTCATGACATAATTTCCCAAGGAGGACAGCAGCCGGGCCACATTGGGCGGGCAGCAGGCGCAGCCAAACCATTTCTGGCGCACGGGCTTCACATGAGCCAGCCGCTCATCGCTTTCACAGGCGGCGGGGTCCACCTCCAGGGGGTTGACATAGAAAAAGCTCTTCCCATCCATGGCCATGCCCGCCAGCACGGTGTTATTCAGCGCCCGCTCCATGACGTCGCCATATTCCGCCCGAGGGACGGCCTGCAGCATGCGCCGGGCAAAGAACACCAGCCCGATAGCCGCGCAGGTTTCGGAATAGGCAGTGTCAGAGGGCAGATCGAAGGGGCGGGAGAAGGCTTCCCCCACATGGGTGGCGCCTACGCCCCCGGTGACATACATCTTTTCCCGAGCCGTGGAATGCCAAATTTTTTCGCAGGCAGCCCACATGTCTTCATCCCGGTTCACCCGGGCGGCGTCCGCCATGCCACTGGCCAGGTACATCTGGCGTACCGCGTGGCCCACCGCCTCCGCCTGCTCCCGGACGGGCTGATGGGCCTGATAATATCGATATCTTTCGCCAGACACTGGCAGGGGAGGCTGCCCTTCCGCCGCCCGCCGGGTGTTCTCCTCCAGGGCAAAGGTGTTAGGCGCTGCGCCCCGCACGTCCAGGAAGAAATTCGCCAGCTCCAGCCACTGCCGCTCCCCCGTAGTTTCATACAGGCGCAGCAGCGCCATTTCCGCAATCTCGTGGCCTGGGCAGCCCCGTTCCTTCCCCGGGGCGAAGCGACGCCCGATGCAGGCGGCAAAGCGCCGGGCCGCGTCCAGCAAATCCTCCCGGCCCGTGGCTTCCCGCCAGGCGATGGCCCCCTCCACCAGATGTCCAAAGCAATAAAGCTCATGGTGATCCTTCAGATTGGTAAAGGCCCGCTCCCGACCCGTCAAGGTATAGAAGGTGTCCAGATAGCCATCCTCCTCCTGGGCGGCGATGATGGCTTCCACCGCCTGCTGCACCTGGGCCTGCAGCGCCGCGTCCGGCTGCAGAATCAGCTGATAGGAGGCCGCCTCGATCCACTTATATCCATCGCTATCCTGGAAGGCCCAGCCATAGAAGAAATCCGGTTCCGCCTCCGCCAGATCCGGCCCCTCTACCACCATGCCGGTGATTTTTTGCCGAATGTGAACCTCCTGGCCCGCCTTTCGCGCCGCCACGACCTTCGCCGCCGCCCGCATGTTATGCATCCACCAGCTGGGGGCCGCGCCGGGAATCCGATCATTCAAGGCCTCCCACTGGTAGGGGATCACCACCTGGCGCACCAGGTTCATCTCCCTTTGCCAAAAAGCGTCCGTGATCCGCACCCGGTTCAGGGGTAGGGGAGCGCTGAACGCCGTTTCATTCATTCCATTCGTCGTTGCCATGGGGCTCTCTCCTTTGATCAAAATAAAGGGGATATTGTTGAAAAACAGTATACCCGTTTCCAGGCAAGGCTTCAAGAGGCAAAAAATCCTCCCCCGAAGGGGAGGAGCCGTTGTCCTTAAATTCTCCCCGAAGGGGGAAGGCAAAGAAATCCGTTATGCTAACACGCTGTGGGTCGCCTCGTCCTCATACTGCCGGGTATACAGGCGATAATAGTATCCTTTCGCCTTCAGCAGCTCGCCGTGGGTTCCCCGCTCGACGATCTTGCCATCGTTGACCACCAGGATCAGGTCCGCGTTCTTCACGGTGGACAGCCGATGGGCGATGACCAGGCTGGTGCGCCCGGCGATGACCGTCTCGATGGCGGACTGAATCTTCTGCTCCGTCAGGGTATCCACGGAGGCGGTGGCCTCGTCCAACACCAGGATGCGGGGATCCGCCAGGATGGCCCGGGCAAAGGAAATCAGCTGCTTTTCGCCGGTGGAGAGCAGGTCGCCCCCCTCGCCCACGTCCGCGTCCAGGCCCTTCTCCATGCGGTTGACCACCTCCTCGGCGGATACCAGCTTCAGGGCCCGCCAAATCTCCTCCTCCGTGGCCTTCGGGTTACCGTAAAGCAGGTTTTCTCGAATGGTGCCGGAAAACAGGTGCGGCGTCTGCAGCACATAGCCGATGGCGCTGTGGAGCCACAGCTGGCTCCGCTCCCGGGCGTCCCGTCCGTCGATCAGCACCTGGCCCTCCGTGGGCTCGAAGAAGCGGCACACCAGGTTCACCAGGGTGCTTTTGCCCGCGCCGGTCTCGCCGACGATGGCGATATTGCTGCCGAAGGGAATCCTCAGGTTAAAGTGCTCCAGCACGTATTCGTCGCCGTCCGGATACCGGAAAGAGACGTCCTTGAACTCGATATCCCCCCGAATGGGCTCCCAGTTTTCCTTCTTCGGGTCGAAGCTGTCGCCGTATTTAGCAATGATTTCCTCCGAATCCCGCACATCCGGCACGGTACCCAACAGTCGGGTCAGCCGCTCGATGTTCACCTGCGTCGTAATGACATCGGAAATGGCATCCACAATCCAGCGGACGGGCTCCATCATGCCCTGGGCATAGGTCATGAACAGGGAGAAGGTGCCCACCTCGTTTTCCGCGATGTAGCCCCCCTTCCACAGGACGATGGCCAGGGCCAGGGAGGAGGCCAGATGCATGGTCAGGGCAAACATACCCCGCAGGCGGGAGGCGTGGATGCCCTTGCGGCGCATCTCCCCGGTGTCCGCCACGAAATCCCGGCCCATCTTGTCCTCAATGACCAGGGTTTTGATGGTTTTCGCCCCGGTAATGCCTTCGTTGAAATCCCCGGTGATCTTGCTGTTCAGCTCCCGAATCTGGCGGTTGGCCTTGATCAGCCGGCCCTGGAACAGGGAAAACAGCAGCACAATCAGGGGCAGAATCAACATCACCATCAAGGCCAGGCGGGCGTTGATGGCCAGCATGACGACGATGGAACCAATCAGATAGCTGGTGTGCCAAACGGAGTCCATCATGGTCCAGGACACCAGGGATCCGATGCGGCTGGTGTCGCTCATGACCCGGGAATGGATGTATCCCACGGCGTTCTGGTTAAAATAGCTGAAGCTCAGCTTCTGCAAATGGTCGAAAGCGCTGGAGCGCAGATCCCGGTTCACCCGCACCTCCGTGGCCATGGCGCCCCGGGTGGCGATGTAATTCACCACCGCGCCGTAAAGGATGATCAGCACGTACAGCACGATATACAGGGGCAGGGTATCCAATGTCCGCTCCGCGATGTAATGATTCAGAGCGTAGCGCTGCAAAAGGGGCAGTGCCAAATCCACCCCCGTGCCGGCCAGGCCGCAGATCAGCATGATCAGCAGGGTTTTGCGATATTTCTTGATGTAGGGGAAAAGCCTCGGGATGCCGAAGAAGGGCAGGTAAGCCTTATATTCATTTTGCTGTTCCATCAGGCGCTCTCCTCCTCTCGGCTCATGCTCTGGATGCGGTCAATCTCCTGGAACAGGCCCGGCTGATTCCGCAGTTGCTCCGGCGTGCCCAATTGAGCCACCCGGCCATGGTCCAGCACCAGCACCTGATCCGCCTTGGACAGGGTGGTCATGCGGTGGCTGATGAGAATAATGGTGGCCTGGCCGAATTTCTTCTCCAGGGCCTGGCGAATCCTCGCGTCGGTTTCCGTATCCACGGCGGAGAGGGAATCGTCGAAGATCATGATAGGGGCCTTCTGGGTCAGCATCCGGGCGATGGCCGCCCGCTGCTTCTGACCGCCGGAGAGGGTCACGCCCCGCTCGCCCACGAAGGTTTCGTATCCCTTGGAGAAGCCCAGGATGGTCTCCTCCAGGCAGGCCGTGCGGCTGGCCTCCGCCAGATCCTCCTCCTCCAGGTCCGGGGAGGTGATCTTCAGATTCTCCCGCAGGGTCCGGGAGAACAGAAAGGGCTCCTGCAGCACGATGCCAATGCCGCCCCTCAGGTGGCTCAGGCGCATTTTCTGAATATCCTGCCCGCCGATGGTGATGCGTCCGCCGCTTTCCGGCAGGGGATAAAGCCTGTCCAGCAGGTACATCATGGTGCTCTTACCGGAGCCCGTGCCACCCAGGATGCCCAGGGTAGTGCCCGCCGGGATGGTCAGATTGATGTCATGCAGCATCTCCGAGGCCGCGCCATCGTAGGCGAAGGACACATGCTCGAAGCGGATGTCCCGGTCCAGGGGCGGCGTGGCGCCCGCGGGGTCGTCCACTTCCTCCTCCGCGTCCATGATCTCTCCGATGCGCTCCATGGACACCCCAGCCTTGCTCATCTCGCTGATCATCCGGCCCAGCTGCCGAATGGGCCAGACCAACATGCCGTTGTAGCTCAGGAAGGCGATGTATTCGCCGCTGGTCATCTGGTCCCGCAGGCAGAAGACCACCCCGAACACCACCACCAGCATGACCTGAATGCCGGAGAGCACATCGCTGGTGCTCCAGAAGCGGGACATAATTTCCCCCATCCGGACCCACAGGGAGGTGTAGTATTCATTCTGGACGTCGAACCGGTCCCGCTCGTACCGCTCCCGGCCGAAGGCCCGCACCACCCGCACACCGGTCAGGTTTTCCTGCACCATGGCGGAGAGCTTGCCCTCGTTTTCGTCGCATTTCTGGAAGCCTTCCCAGATCTGGTGATGGAAATGAATCGAGTATCCGATGATGGCCGGCACGGGGATCATGGCGATCAGGGTCAGGGGGATGTTCATCCCCAGCATGAACACCAGGCTCAGCACCAGCAGGATCAGGATCCGGATCAGCCCCGTCAGCTGCTCGGAGATGAAGTTCCGGGTGGTTTCGATATCGCTGGTGCACCGCTGAATGATGTCCCCCGTGTGGTGCTCCATATGCCATTGGAAGGGGAGACGCTCGATGTGGGTATACAGGGTGTCCCGCATGGTCTTCACCAGGGTTTCCCCGCCCCAGGCGTTGAACACCCGGAAGCCGTACTGGGAAACCGCCTTCACCACCGCCACGACCATGATGGCCCCGGCCAGGATCCACAACCGCTCCCGCAGATAGGCCGGCCCGCCGGCGGTGGCCAAAAGCCGCTGGACAAAGGGGCTCAGGGATTTCGTCCCCGCCCCGCCGATCACCTGATCCACCGCCACGCGGATGATCTGGGGCGTCACCATATCCGCCAGGGCGGAGAACACCGCCGCCAGCATGCACAGCAGGAAGAACCCCCGGCTGCCCTTCAGAAATTTCCAGATGAGCCCGCTCCGCCCGGAGCGGGAAGAATGATTCGGGGTAGTGTTGTTGTTATTCGCTTCGCTCATTTCTTTCCTCCAGTAGTCGCGCTTTTTTTATAGAGGAGGAGGGCGCAGCCCTCCTCCCAACTCTCTCCCCCCTCTCCCGTGGCGGGAGAGGGGGACAGGGGGTGAGGGGCCCTCGCAGCGCGAAACTACATGTTCCTTATTAGGGATTTAAAGGCATAAAAGGAGCCCATTCTCCTTTTATACCGGAAGAATGGGCTCCTTAGACATCTGAATGAAGATTCCTTTTATGCCTCTCAGGCGGAAAGAATCTTGTTAGCTCGCACGCTTTTTCAGCGGTGCGGGGCGAAGCCCCGCATCCCAATCAAATTACTTCAGCTCTGCGAAGTACTTGATGGTGCGGACCATCTGGCTGGTATAGCTGTTCTCATTGTCATACCAGGACACAACCTGCACCTGATAGGTGTCGTCGTCAATCTTGGTCACCATGGTCTGGTTGGCATCGAACAGGGAGCCATAAGTCATGCCGATGATGTCGCTGGAGACCAGCTTCTCGGTGGTGTAGCCGAAGGACTCAGAGGACTGGGCCTTCATGGCGGCGTTGATGGATTCCTTGGTCACGTCCTTGCCCTTGACAACGGCCACCAGGATAGTGGTGGAGCCAGTGGGCACGGGCACGCGCTGGGCGGAGCCGATCAGCTTGCCGTTCAGTTCCGGAATCACCAGGCCGATAGCCTTGGCAGCGCCGGTGGAGTTGGGAACGATGTTGGCAGCGCCAGCGCGAGCACGCTGCAGGTCGCCCTTCCGATGAGGACCATCCAGGATCATCTGGTCACCAGTGTAGGCATGCACGGTGGTCATGATACCGGAAACGATCGGATAAGCATCGTTCAGCGCCTTGGTCATGGGGGCCAGGCAGTTGGTGGTGCAGGAAGCGGCGGAGATGATGGTATCTTCGGCCTTCAGCACTTCGTTGTTCACGTTGTAGACGATGGTGGGCAGGTCATTGCCCGCGGGAGCGGAGATAACGACCTTCTTGGCGCCAGCGTCGATATGGGCCTGGCTCTTGGCCTTGGAGGTGTAGAAGCCGGTGCACTCCAGCACCACGTCCACATCCAGGGCTTTCCAGGGCAGGTTCGCAGCCTTGGGCTCGGCGTAGATGGTGATTTCCTTGCCGTCCACGGTGATGGAGCCGGGAACCTTCACGGTCTTGCCATCTTCTTCGAAGACGGGCTCCTTGGATTCGACGGTGTGCTTATTTTCGCCGATGACGCCGCAGAAGCCCTTCTGCGCGGTGTCGTACTTCAGCAGGTGCGCCAGCATGGCGGGAGAGGTCAGGTCGTTGATCGCGACGATCTCGTACCCCGGAGCGTTGAACATCTGACGGAAAGCCAGACGGCCGATACGGCCAAAGCCATTGATTGCAACTTTCACTGCCATTGGAAAATCCCTCCTGTAATAATTCATCCATTGGGTCCTATCGAACCCAACCCTTATGATAACTGTTTTTTCTTTGTTTGGCAACCTTTTTTTCGAAAATTTCCATTATTTTTGGTTCAATGCAAAACCTTGGGGGTGACTGGTAGGTAGAACTGTACAAAAGAAGGAATCTCCTTCATAATATGGAAGCATCTGGCAGGATGCAAACTTCCACATAAAAGGAGATTCCGTATGTATTGTATAGGAAACC
>JAFUFB010000012.1 GCA_017470145.1 Clostridia bacterium
ATACAGGGCCATACACAGGGAAAACTCTCCCGGAACGAGAAAACCTCGCAAGCCTTATAAATCAAGACTTGCGAGGTTTTATGCGGAGAAGCCGGGATTTGAACCCGGGCTGCGGTCACCCGCACTACTCCCTTAGCAGGGGAGCCCCTTCGGCCACTTGGGTACTTCTCCAGGCCGGTCAGCGGAGCGAGAGGGATTCGAACCCCCGGTACCTTTCGGTATCACTGGTTTTCAAGACCAGCGCCTTCAACCGCTCGGCCATCGCTCCAGGTTCAACCAGCAACAGGTATGATACCATGCCAAGCAACTTTCGTCAAGCACAAATTTTTTCGCCCGCTTTGAAATCAGCTCAGAATCAGGACCTCACCTTCCGCGCTGACCTGGGTCATTTTTCCATCCTGAATCAAGTGGGCCTCTCCTCTCAGCTCTTCTACACCGTCATATACGAACAAATAGCTTCCGTCCGGTATTGCGTAGAACTTTTTCCCCATGCTGTCCGGGAACGCAATGTCCTCGAACACCCGTAATCCATCCAGTACATCTTCCCGGATCATCTGCAGATGGGGCAGGAGCATGGTTTCTGTCAGCGCCAACCCCTTCAGGAACCGATGATATTCCGGATCCAGCGCCTCTCCCTCCATCTCTGGCTGCGCGTACACCGTATCCGCACTGTTCATGCTGCCCGCGCTGATACCCATTAGAACTCCGTCAAAATCCGCAATCAATTGCCGCAAGCCAATATCTTCAAAGAATAGGTTCTGCGTTGGAACATGTCCGCCTGCCAGCACGATAAAGTCCGCATTCTGAATCAATTTCCGAGCATCTGTGGAATTCCTGCCGTCAAGCACCATCATTTCGGCAAAAGAGAAGTCCGCTTCTTCAAATGCGGTTTTTACATTCCCCGCAAATCGATCCGTCTTTTCTGGAATATCCGGATTTGCGCAAATGAATAGCATTCTGATCTGGGACTTGAGGCATCTCCGTAATTCGGAGATGAATTCATTTGCCGGATTTAGCTCTACGGAACCGGAAATAATGGGGCTACTGGTTAAAAAGCATTTCCTGTTTTCTGCGCTCATGCTGTTCTCCCTTCATTCCGCCTGATTGAGCCACTGGATGCTCCGGGAAATCATATCCAGATATTGCGGCACCCGGAATGTTTCCAGGCTGTGTCCCGGCGTCAGGAAGACGATCCGTCCATGACCAACTTCTCGGAGCCAGCCGCCCAGGTACTGTTTTCCGTCATAGACATAGTTCAGAACAGGTGTTACATTCTCTCCGGACATTTCGAACTGATAAGGTTCCTCAGAAATAGCAAAGCCCTCACAGCCCGCCAGGAATCCTTCCTCTGCCGGTGTAAAACTTAGCTCCGTCTGTGGAGGATGGCGGAGGAATTTCCCACCGATCAGGTGATAAAGCCGATCGCTGGTCTGCAGGGAAATCCCGTTATGCAGGCAGAGCAGCTTTTCGCCTTCCAGCACGAACGCCTCTATCTCCTCCGCAACCGGCTCCGGCAGGGGCGTATCGAAAGCATCCAGGTAGGAAATCAGCAGAGAAACACCTTCCCGGCGAAGCGCTTGAAGGCGTTCCAGTTTGTCCGTCAGCTCCACCTCGTACTCGTCTTTGATCAAATCCCTTAGCACTTTGTCCACGCCCTGGAAGGGATGATACGGCGCATTTACATAGGTTCCTAAAATCACAGCCTTCTTGGCCATTCTGATTCCTCCTCCTGTTGTCCCGGATTGCTTTAGCTTCGAAAGTTTGAATGCTTTCATCTCCCGCAACAATAGTCCACACACCTGCGAAAGGCAATATGCATTAAGCAGTCACCTTACCAGGGCAGCTCTGCTCCCTGGTAATCCAGATAGTACGGTCTTTCCCGTACAGGTCTGATCTCGTCCAGCGCTACCCGCAGAATTCCTTCCGCGGAAATATCCGGCGAAATGGCTGCCGTGGTATCCAGATGGCCGCGCATATAGGTAGCCACATGGCCAGGATGAATCTGGATCACCTGACCGCCTTCCTTCTGCAGCGTGTTATGGATCAGCGTCCCCTGCATATTGTTGGCCGCCTTGGACATACAGTATCCGAACCAACCCGTGCGCCAACAATCCGCAATACTTCCTGCCTCAGAGGAAATATTCACGACCGTTTTCCCTTCGCCCTCTCGCAGCAGGGGAAGCAACGCAGTTGTCACCCGCAGCGTTCCCAGCGCGTTCACATTGAACACTCGTTGCATGAGATCAAAGTTCAACTCCGCGTCCGGTCCGTCCTCCATCTCTCCCAGGATTCCGGCGTTGTTGATCAGCAGATCCAGGTGAGGAAAAGTTGCGGAAACCTGCTCCGCCAGAGCTTTGACGCTCTCGTCCTGCCCGATATCGACCTGGAAGATACGTATTTTCCCGGTATGCTCCTCCGCCAGACGGTCCAGTTGCTTTTCCGATTCATCCAATCTGCAGGCCGCCACAGTATATCCTCTTGCAACCAGGGACTGGACCAATGCCAGGCCCACGCCATGATCGCATCCTGTTACCAGCGCGTACTTCATTTGATCTGCCTCCTGAATCTTGATGCCCTATCATACCATATGAGGAAGGGTCGGGCAACCTAACAAGTCAGAGATTCGTTATGGCTGGAGTGAAAAGTTAACTTCCAGCGTCAGAAGAGGGAATTGGAAGTTAGTCATACATCAAAATATATTTAGCCTCTGATGGTAAGTAAATCAGGGTTGATCCAGTTTTGAGTTGAACTATATGATTTTTTCTGTAGAAAAAAAGAAACATACATGATTTTATCTATAGTAAAAATAAATTCTTGTGGGTTTTTTCTATAGAAAAACTTGTATTATGAACTATTTTTGTATATACTTCTTTCATGGAGGTGTACATGATGTTGCGACGGAAAATGATGGCGGAATTGATCCGCTGGAGAGAATCAGGCCCGGAAAAGAAATGCCTCATGATTCGCGGCGCCAGACAGGTCGGGAAAACCTATTTGGTTCGGGAGTTTGGGAAAAGCTATACCAACTACATAGAGTTGAATTTTATTGAACATCCAGAATACAGCAATATTTTCAGCGGCAGCCTGGATGTGGACACGATGCGGCTTAACATATCTGCACTTTTCCCTTCAGCAGTGTTTACTCCCGGAGAAACGCTTATTTTACTGGATGAAATACAGGAATCTCCGGAGGCTCTGACGTCGCTGAAATTCTGGACGCTGGATCACCGTTATGATGTCATCGCTACAGGTTCAACACTGGGGATAGACTATAAGACATCCTTCTCTTTCCCCGTCGGGCATGTAAAGACGTTAGAGATGACATCCCTTGATTTTGAAGAATTTCTCTGGGCTAAAGGGATGAAAGAAGAAGTGATTGAGCAGGTTAGAACCTGCTTCCAGAATCGGGAAGCAGTTCCGTCCGTAATCCATGATCGGATGATGCAATTGATGAAGGAATACCTGATCACGGGTGGAATGCCAGAGGTTGTAAAGCATTTTCTGGCCAGCAACAATCTTGCCTCTATGGATGAAATTCAACGTCAGATATACGCTGATAACATAGACAATATCGCTCATTATGCGCCATCGCAGATCCGAATGCGAACCCAGAAATGCTATCGGTCTATTCCGGCCCAGTTGTCCAAAGAGAATCACAAATTTCAGTATAAAATTGTAGAACAGGGGGGAACATCCACTCGTTTTGAGACCTGCTTGGATTGGTTGGAAAAAGCCTATTTGATTCTTCCTGTTCATCACGTATCTGCCATCGGGTTTCCGCTGGACAGTTTTCACGAGGAGGGTACGTTTCGAATCTATCCCACGGATATAGGCATGCTGATCGCCGCTTATCCATTTCTGGTCAAAGGCGCCCTCTGGGAAAACGAAAATCTAGAGGATCAGCCAAGAAATCTCATCGTTGGCCAAGCTAAAGGAGGCATATACGAAGCGCTGGCTGCTGATATGCTATATAAACGAGGCTATCGAGACTTGTTTTATCTGAAGGATCAGAAATCAACCCGGGAAGTAGAATTCTTCATCACGAATCAAGATGGGATCATTCCGGTAGAAATTAAAGCTGGCCGAAATCGAGCCAACTCATTGGGCCATCTGCTGGAAAATCCGATGATTCCGTATGGATATAAGCTATCTTCTCAAAATGTGGGGGTATCGGGCAAGCGGATTACGCTTCCCTTGTATATGCTGATGTTCCTATGAACCATCAAGCGCTACATTCCAATCTAACGGAACGCTTACTTGCAGGAAGTGTATAACGAGCAAACAGGAAAATCTCTGAGTGACAAACAGACATGCCATTCTTTTCAATCTTTGTCATGTTCATTTTGCGTCCTCCAAATCGATCCAATACCTCTGGAGAAAATATCCGTCCTCCTCGATCTCATTTTCCAATTTTCCCCCATTGTACCTGATAGCTTTTGCAGATGGCCTGTGAGACAAAAGCATTTTACCACTGATAACTACCTTGACAAGTTAGCGCTTGACAGGAAATATAATTCTGCATATTATGAACTCATAAGTTCAGAACTCGTAAGTTCAGAACTTATGAGTTCATTTTAGAAATAAAGTTCGAAGGGGGTATGTTTGATGTTCATCGGCCGCGAAGCAGAATTGCAGAAAATGAATCAAAGATATGAGCGGGATAGCCTTGAATTCATTGTGATTTACGGCCGTCGGAGAGTCGGGAAAACTGCGTTGATCAATGAGTTTGTGAAAGACAAACCCTGTATCTACTTCTCGGCGCTACGCGCTAACAGAAAAGAAAACCTGGAAGCTTTCTCAAAGTCGATATATCAGTTTGATCATCCAGATGTGCAGGAGGCTCCTGTTTTTTCCTCCTTTGATTCAGCTTTTTCCGAAATTACAAGGATGGTGGAGAAAAATAGAATCGTCCTTGTTATCGATGAATTTCCCTATCTGGCTGAAGCTGACGAGTCAATTTCCTCTCGATTACAGCATCTTCTTGATCATGACTGGGGAAAAACAAAAATCTACTTGATTTTATGTGGTTCTTCCATGAGCTACATGGAGAAAGAAGTCCTCAGTGGGAAAAGCCCATTATTTGGCAGACGAACAGCTCAGCTTTATCTTCAGCCGATGGACTATTTGACGTCTGCTCGATTTCTTCCTGATGCATCACCGGAGGAAAAGGCTATTATTTACGGGATCACTGGTGGCATTCCGCATTATATTAACAAATTGGGTTTCGCAGGTTCCCTTCAAAATGCATTATTGGATAATCTGTTTGATTCGTCTGCATATCTATTCGAAGAGCCACAGAATCTATTAAAACAGGAACTAAGAGAACCGGCACTTTATAATTCTATCATCTCTGTTATTGCCGCAGGAAACACAAAACTAAGCGATATTTCGACAAAATCCGGTATGGATCAGTCCGCGTGTCTGAAATATATTAAAGTGTTGATGGAATTAGCAATCATAAAAAAAGTAGAACCCGTTGTAGACCGATCTGCCAAAAAGAAGGAATACCGTGTTGCAGATCCCTTCTTCCGTTTTTGGTATCGCTTTGTGCCGCAAAACATGACTGCAATTACAACCGGTACGATGAGCCGAATTTACCATGCTGCTGTAGAGAGCTATTTGTCAGGATATATGGGAGCGACTTTTGAGGATATCTGTCGGCAATATTTACTTTTACACATGGATCAACTGCCATTTCCTATTCATGAGATTGGAGAATGGTGGGGGACTTTGCCAAAGGAAAAGAAAGAAGCGCAAATTGACATTGTAGCTACCTCTATTCGTGAAAATAATGTTCAAGACGGAAGGCAATATCTGATTGGTTCATGTAAATATCTGAATGATCAGGTTGGTGTAGAGGAATTTGCGCTCATGAAGAATTATGCATCCGCCTTCACAAGTATTCAAGACGAGTGCTATTTCTATATCTTTTCCAAATCAGGTTTTACCCAGAAACTTCATGAATTGGAAAAAAATGGGGAAGTACATCTCATCTCGCTTTCAGATATATATCAGAATTAATGACTCCTAAACTTCAACACGCATCAAACAATAGACAAATCATCTTGGAGAGAACTTTTTCTATCAAAAGCTGACTCCCTTTCGACGCAGATAGCAGGATCCGAAAAGGAAGAATAGCACCAAATTATGAGCGATCATGCAGCCCCAGGCGGAAATCAGCCCCAGATCCATCATCTGCGTGCATAGGAAGGTGCCCACGATTCGCACGCCCCACATGCAGGCCACGTTAAAGATCAGAGGCAGTCGGGTTTGTCCCATCCCCTGCATCATTCCCTCCACTACGATGGGAATGCCGTAGAAGGGCTCGGACAGGGCCACCATCTTCAGCACTGTGGTTCCCAGAAGGACCACCTGCTCATCTCTGGCAAAGATGCGAACCAGCGGTTCTGCCATCACGAAAAGCAGTCCGCCGGAAAGGATCATCATCAGTACCTCCAGGATCACCATGGTCCTTCCGAGACGCTTGAATCCGGCAGAGTCCCCGGCGCCATAGGCATTTCCCGCCAGCGTCGCCGCGGCGGTTTGCATTCCCCAACCGGGGATATAGAAGGCGGATTCCACCGTGTTCGCGATGGTATGCGCGGCGGTAGACACATCCCCCAGGCTGTTGATCATCGCGGCGAAAACCACGTATCCCAGCGAGGTCATGAATCGCTGTACCAGGTTGGGGATCGCCACCTGAAAGCATCTTCGAGTCAGATCTGACGTTAGGCGGAAGGACTCTCCCCTGGGAGAGATGTTCTTTTGGCGAAAGAGCGCCACCGTGATGGCCACCCCGCCATAGGCAAAGGACAGGGCGGAAGCCAGCGCAGCCCCCTCCACGCCCCATCCACACCCCCAAAGGGTTATTTCTAAACCTGCCAGCCGGAGGGAGCGGCTGGGATAGATGAAAAGGAAATTCAGCGCCACATTGATCAGATTCACCAGGACGCCCACCTGCATGGGCGTCTTTGTGTCTCCCGCGCTGCGCAGGGCGGTACCCAGAATCACGCTGGCCGTGCGGAACAGCATGGAGGAATACAAGATCAGGAAATATCGGGAACTGATCGCCTGAATAGACGGGTCCACCTGCATCCAGATGGGAATCATGCCGCTGAGCAAAGTAGTCACCATGGTCATCGCCACGCCGGTGATCAGCGTCATGGTCACGGCCTGGGCGCTGGCCCTGCGGGCAGTTCTTTGATCCCCCGCCCCCAGGGACTGACTGATGATCGCCAGAAAGCCAACGCCTATGGCAGAGATCGTGCTGCCAATCAGCCAACTGACCGTACTGGTGGATCCCACCGCCGCGGTCGCCTGGGTCCCCAGACTACCCACCATCGCGGTATCGATGTACTGGACCGCCGTTTGCATCAGCTGCTCCAGCATGGTAGGCCAGGCCAGGGACAGAATGACAGACAGCATGGAAAGGTCAAAATACTGTATCAAAGCTTCTCCTTCCCCTCATGAGGCAAACTGGTTATGCCGCGTCATTTGGCCGCGGCCCACAGGATTTATCCGATTTCAAAGAAGAAAGAGCCGCTCCACAGAACAGCTCTGTCAACCACCTGATTCCAGGTACATTCTATGGAAACTGATAAATAAGCCAGAACTAGCCATTCTCAGAGGTCGATTACCTTTCTTTTTCAAACAAATCGTCCAGCACAACCTGCCCCTGAATTTGGTTGCTGTACTTGTTCTGTTTCACCCCATAGGTTGTGATCACAACCAGCTGAAGGGATTTTGTCGTCCCTGTAGCTTTTCTGAAGGCTTCCACCTTGTTTCGAAGAACTAAATCGTAAGCCTTGTCAATTTCATATACGTTCTGAGAATATTTTGCCTCGCAAAGAGAGATCACATGATCTCTGCGGTCCAGAACCATATCAATCTGTGCGCCAGTCTCCTCTTCCCTATCCTCCTCCGCTTTGATGCGCCATGTGGAGGCCTCCGTAAGAACGCCTGAGATTCCGAGGCGTTGCTTGATTTGCGGTAGATGATCCCGGCATAGCTGTTCAAATATGAGTCCTGCCCATGCTACTCTCGAAGGATTATCATAGGTATGCGTCCAATATGATTCATCCACGCCATAATGGTCTTTTGCGAAGCGAAAATAAAACATCGTGAAATAATCACTCAGTTGATATCTTGTCTCTTTTTTCTTCTGACGATAATAGGAGATCGCATGAATGAAGCCTGCGTCTGTCATTCTCTTCAGCCTTTGGGAGAATTCCCCGTTATAGGACATCCCAGCCTGCTGGGCCAGCTCCTTCTTCGTCATGCCGTATCGCTTTTGGCTCAGAATCTCCGCAATCTTTATGTACTGTTCGCTATGCTTGAACAGCGTTCTGAAAAGATTGTCAAATTCATCCCCCAGTTCAGCCCCTTTGCTGAAGAACAACCTGTCAATATTGGCGCTCAGTGACAGCTCTTCATCCAGAAAGCCTAAATAGTATGGAATCCCGCCCATGATCATATAACACTGAGCGATATCATATCTGGACCAGTCTATTCCTAAAGATCGAAGGAAAACCTCTGTTTCCCCAAGAGTGAACGGTTCAAGATGCAAACTACAGGTTTTCCTGCTGAACAATCCGCCCTTGTTGCGGTCGATATTCTCAACCATCCAGGATGTCGCTGATCCACAGACGATAAACACCAGATGATCACAGGAATTGCCAAAGGAATTCCAAAAGTATTCAAAGGATGGAAGAAAATCAGATCCATTTGTATCCATCCATGGCATTTCATCAAAGAAAACCACATGCTTTTCATCTGCGGGAAGGCCAGAGAGGTAGGTTTGCAGGTGTTCAAAAGCTTCCTTCCAGTTTCTGGGAACTGAAGTGGCCACTTTGGAGCGGCGGTTCAGCTCCAAAGTAAAATTCTCTAACTGGCTTTCTTTTGTCGCGTTGTATGATCCAGTTAATTTGAAGTCAAAACGCTTTTCAAAAAATTCGTTAATCAGAAAGGTTTTGCCAACTCTGCGTCTGCCGTACACAACAACCAGCTGGGCCTCCGTCTTTCGGAGACAGCGCCTCAGCTTTCTGCACTCCTCTTCTCTGCCGAAAAGCTTCGTTTCTTTCATCTAAGCAGCCCCTCCTTATACGGAGATATTAACATAGATAATGACGATTTTCAAGAGATTTTCGTCATTATCTATGGTTTTTCATAATAAAATGACGAAAATGAGAACATTTCCGTCATTTTGTCTATTGTGTGCTGATTTTCTTTTATGTCACTACGGACAGCTGTTTGCCGTGGATGCGTTTCCTTGCTTACGCCGCGGTTTCCTGGGTCTGGGCGGTGTACAGCTGATAATACAGCCCCTTCTTCGCCATCAGCTCCTCGTGGCTGCCCATCTCCGCGATGCCCTTGTTGCTGATATACAGAATGCGGTCGCAGTTCTTGATGGTGCTCAGCCGATGGGCGACGATGAAGCTGGTCCGATCCTTCAGCATCTCCTGGATGCCCTCCTGCAGCAGGCGCTCCGTCTGGGTGTCGATGGAGGAGGTGGCCTCGTCCAGAATCAGAATGGCGGGATTGCTCAGCAGGGTCCGGGCGAAGGCCACCAGCTGCCGCTCTCCCTGGGAAAGGTTCCCTCCCCGCTCCTTGATCTCCGTTTGATAGCCATCGCTCATCTTGCGAATGAACTCATCCGCCCGGACCCGCTTGGCCGCCTCCCGTACCTCCTCGTCGGTGGCGTCCAGCCGGCCATAGCGGATGTTATCCATCAGCGTGCCGGAGAAGATGAAGCTATCCTGCATCATGATGCCCAGCTGGGAGCGGAGGCTGTGGAGCGTCACCTGGCTGATATCCTGGGCGCTGCCATCCTGGCCATGCAGCAGAATGCGCCCGCCGTTCAGATTATAGAACCGGCACAGCAGATTGATGATGGTGCTCTTGCCAGCGCCAGTAGGGCCCACCAGGGCGATGCTTTCCCCGGCCTTTACGTGCAGATTCAGATTCTCCAGCACGTTCACGCCTTCCTCATACCCGAAGGTGACGTTTTCAAAATCCACCTCGCCGGAAATATCGGTCAGGGGCTTCGCTCCCGGCGCGTCATCCACCACCACGGGCTCATCCATGGTTTCAAAGATGCGCTCCAGATAGGCGATGTTATTCACAAAGGAGTTATAGATATTGGCCAGGTTGGTGATGGGCTGCCAGAAGCGGCTGACATACTGCCCCATGGCCAGGATGACGCCGAAGGAAACCATCTCGCCCCCGCCCATCCAATAGACGCCGGCGATATACAGGAAGGTGGTCACGATCTGGGTCATGGTTTCGGAGCTGAGCCATACGGTGTTGCTGATGTACACCGCCTTCAGCCAGGCTTGACGGCAAGCGGAGGCCAGGCGGCGCATGATGCCAATGTTGACCTCCTGCCGGTCGAAGAGCTGGCTGACCCGCACCCCGTCGATGGATTCCGCCAGATAGGCGTTATAATTGCTGTTCTTGTTGCTCTGGGCCTGCCAGGCTCGGCGCTGCCGGGGCTTGATCAGCAGGATGATGGCAATAAAGAAGGGCAGCCCCGCCACGATCACCGTCGCCAGGGTGGCGTTGGTGGAATACATGAAGATGACAATGAAAATCAGGTTAATGATTTCCAGAATCATATTGATGATGCCGTTGGAGAGGATATCCGACACGGAGTTCACATAGTTAATGACCCGGACCAGAATCTTTCCCGCGGGGCGGCTGTCATAATAGCTGAAGGGCAGCTGCTGCAGATGGGCGAAAAGATCCGCCCGGATGTCATAGATAATCTGCTGACTCACATGGGCCATCATGCGGGAGCGAATGGTGGTAAAAACGATGCTGAGGGAAATCAGCCCCACAAACACCAGCGCCATCCGGCCAATCTCCCCGCTGTTGCCGCTGGGTACGGCCACGTCCAGCACCCATTCCGTGATCTTCGGAATATACAGCGTGGCCACGCTGGCCAGGGCGCTGAGCAGCAGAGCTGCGATCATCTTCCATTTATGCCGGGCGATGTACTTCCCCGCCCGCATCAGATGCTTCCATTGGAAAGGGGATTCCAGCCGCTCGTCCACATCGAATTTATTCCGCGCCATGTTACACCGCCTCCTTTCCAGAGATACCATATTGCAGGCAGCAGGTTTCCCAGTAATATCCCCGTCGGGCCATCAGCTGCGCGTGAGTTCCCATCTCGGCGATTTTCCCCTCCCGCAGCACCAGGATCAGATCCGCGTCCCGCATGGAGGAGATGCGCTGGGCAATGATAAACTTGGTGCAGGGGAAGGGCAGGTTCCGCAGCTGCTCCTGAATATACTGCTCCGTTTCGCTGTCCACTGCGGAGGTGGTGTCGTCCATGATCAGGATGCTGGGCCGCACCGCCAGGGCCCGAGCCAGGGCGATGCGCTGACGCTGGCCGCCAGAGAGGCCCACGCCCCGCTCGCCGATGATGGTATCATACCCCTCGGGCAGATGGTCGATAAACTCCCCGGCGGCGGCTCGATGGGCGAAATCCCGCACCTCCTCCAGAGTCAGATCCTGATCCCCGAAGGCAATGTTCCCCTCCACGGTGTCGGAAAAGAGGAACACATCCTGGGTGGCGGTGCCAATGCCGCCCCGCAGCTGCTGCAGCTTCCACTGGCGAACGTCGCAGCCATCCACCAGCACTGCCCCCTCCGTCACGTCGTAGAACCGGGCCAGCAGCTGAATCAGAGAGGTTTTGCCGCTGCCGGTGGGGCCCATGACCGCCACGGTCTGCCCCGGCTGCACCGCGAAGGATACATGCTCCAGAATCTGTTTTTGATCTATCTGGAAGGACACATCCCGGAACTCGATGGCGCCCTTCATCTGGGGATGATCCTCCGCGTCGGAGGCGTCGGTAATGGCGCGATTGGCAAACTGCACCTCCATGACCTTGGCGGCAGAGGTAGAGAATCTTTGCAGGTCATTAATCAGGTTGCCCAGCTCCCGCATGGGGTTGGACAAGGCCCAGCTGAGTCCGGTAAAGACCGCCATCTGGCCGGGGGTCATCTCCCCCCGGATGATGAACAATCCCCCCACGAACACCGTAACCAGCATCATGCCATTGGCCAGCAGCTCAATGATGGGAAAGAAGGAAAGCCACAGCTTGTTGATGCGCAGCTGGCTGTCCATAAAGGCCCGGTTCTTCTCGTCGAACCGTTCCTTCTCGTATTCCTCCCGGGCAAAGGCCTTCACCACCCGGTTGCCCGCGATGTTCTCCTGGGCCGCGGCGTTCATATCCGACAGCTTATCCCGCATGAGCACAAACCGGGGGCGCACATGCTTGGAGAAGAACTTGGTCACCAGCAGCAGCGCCGGGGTAATGGCGATCAGCAGCAGTGTCAGCTTCCAATTCACCAGGAAGAGGTAAATCCCCGCGAAAAGGAAGGTGCAAATGGCGTCGATGATTCGGTAATCAATATAGCTCAGAAAATGCCGACACCAGTCCAGATCCGCGCTCATCCGGGTCATCAAATCCCCGGCCCGGTGCTGATCGTAGTACCGCATGTCGTTATACTGCATCTTTTCGAACAGGCGACTGCGGAGATTATAAATCACATTCTGGGAATCCTTCTCCAGAAAGATGACCATCAGATAGCGCAGGCCTTCCCGCCCCAGCTTGACCACCAGCATCAGCATCAGGATGCCCATCAGCGGATCCGGATTCTGGGCCACGATGACCTCGTCGATCAGCCGCTGGCTGAGGGCGGGATTCACCACCAGCAGCAGGCAGGTAAACACGCTGATGGCCAGGGCGATGATATGGCGGCGACGATAGGGAGCGTCCATGTTTTCCCACAGCCACTTGATCTGGTACAGCATAAAAGCTTTTCCTCCTCCGCGCAGGCGCGGCCTCCAAAGGGCGGAGCGGTCTCCGCCTCCGGGATAAATCGGACACGCGAGAGGTGTTCCTCCGCGCGTATCGCACGACATCATACCAGATCCCTGCTCAAAGTCAATCGTTTTTTTACAGAATGTTTGACAAAATATAGTCAATGAAATCGAGCATGAAAAAGCCCGCCCTCAGGCGGGTCGAAATGGTTATTTTATTAGGTTACACCAGGCGGATGCCGGCCTCCTGCTGCTCCCGTTCGTAGCGCTTCAGCAGGCCATGGATCCGATCATAGGGGTTCAGCAGCTTGGACAGGCTGCGATCATGGTTCAGGGTGGCGATGATGAAGGAAATGTACTTGCTCATGTCCGCTTCGATGAACCATTCCCGCTCCGCCACCTCCGGCCGGCGATAGGTCAGGTTAGTGGAGATGACCCGGTCGATAATTCCTTCCTTATAGGCCTTGTCGTATTCCTCCAGCCCGTTGGTAAACAGGGCAAAGGTGGCCGCTGCGAAGATGCGGTTGGCCTTCCGCTTTTTCAATTCCTTGGCCAGCTCGATGACGCTTTCGCCGCTGGAGATGATATCGTCCGCCACGAAAACGTCCTTCCCCTCCACCGTGTTTCCCATATATTCATGGGCGACAATGGGGTTGCGGCCATTGACGATGCGGGTATAATCCCGCCGCTTGTAGAACATGCCCATATCCAGCCCCAGCACGGAGGCGTAGAAGATGTTCCGGTCGATGGCGCCTTCGTCAGGGGAGACGATCATCAGATGATCCTTATCGATCCGCAGATGCTTTTCCCGCTTCAGCAGGGCTTTAAACACCTGATAGCTGGGCATGAAGCTTTCAAAGCCCAGGGTAGGAATGGCGTTCTGCACCCGGGGATCGTGGGCGTCGAAGGTAATGATATTGCTGACGCCCATGCGCTCCAGATCCTGCAGCATCATGGCGCAGTCCAGGCTCTCCCGGCTGGCCCGGCGGTGCTGCCGGCCCTCGTAGAGCATGGGCATAATGACGGAAATCCGCTTGGCCTTGCCATTGGTGGCGGCAATGATCCGCTTCAGGTTGGCGAAATGATCATCCGGGCTCAGGGGCACGTCCATTCCGTACATCTTATAGGTTTCGTTATAGGCGCCGGGATCGATCAGGATGAACAGATCGTATCCACGGATGCTTTCTTTAATGAGGCCCTTGCCTTCCCCATTGCCAAAGCGGGGGCAGCTGACCTTGATCAGAAAATCCTCCCGCTCGAAGCCGGGGGTGGTCCGCATATCGCCTTCCTGGCCTTCATCGGCGTGATCCCGCCATTTCTTCAGCCAGCTGTTCACTTTTTCACCCATGGCTTCCGTGCCAGGCATCGCGATGAGCCCCAGAGGGCCTACAGGATAGGTCAGAAAGGATTCGGTGTTCCAGGCGCTAACGAAATCCGTCATGATAGTCCCTCCAAGAAGTCCTCATAATGGGGAAACACAGGTATTATAGCGAAATTTTTTTCGATTGAGAAGGGGAAATTTTCGTTTTTCCGAACAAATTCGGGCTTTCAGAAAAATTGGTTTGTTTTTCACCTTTATCCCACATGAAAAAACGTTAACATTCCGTTCATACTCTGGACAAAAATGCGTCTTATACTGTCCTCGAAATCCAGAAAGGAGGATTTTGAAGATGATGAAGAAGATTTTGAACAAGAAGACTTTGGGATATATCTCCCTGGCAGTGGCCTGCCTGATGATTGGCTCCGGCGTTCTGGCCAGCCAGCCGGCCCAGGCGGCAAATTCCGTGATGACCAGCTCCTCCAGCTCCCCCTTCGTGGAGCCTATCGCCAAGGTGAAGGACAGCGTTGTGGGCGTAAACAACTACCAGCTGGTTTCCACCAACTATAACAACTACGGCAACGGCTATGGCAACTACTTCCCCTGGGGCGATTTCTTCGGCTTCGGCGGCGGCTACGGCAACGGCTATGGCAATGGATACGGCAATGGCAACGGCAACCAGGATTCCAACCGGGAAGTGAAATACGGCAGCGGCTCCGGCGTAGTCATCGCCAAGGAATATGTCATGACCAACTACCACGTGGTGGAGGACGCCAGCAGCCTGGAAATCGCCATCACCAAGGACGGCGTGGAGGATGCGGAGCTGTATAAGGCGACCGTCGCCGCCGAGGACGCGGATCTGGACGTGGCCGTGCTGTACGTGCCCGGCCTGGATCTGGAGCCCGTGGAGCTGGGCGACAGCGACGCCCTGCAGGTGGGCGATCTGGTGTTCAACATCGGCAACCCCATCGGCTTTAACGGCACCGTCACCGCCGGCATTATCTCCGGCCTGAACCGGGAAATCAGCACCGGCACCAGCACCGACCGCTATGGCCGCACCACCAGCGTGGTCAACACCATGATCCAGACCGACGCAGCCATCAACAGCGGCAACAGCGGCGGTGGCATGTTCAACCTGGACGGCCAGCTGATCGGTATTCCCACCCTGAAGTACACCGGCAGCCGGTATTCCTCCAGCGCCACCGTAGAATCCATCGGCATGTGCATCCCGGTGAATGACGCCAAGACCGTCATCGAAAAAGCCCTGGCCGCGGATGTTTCCGCCTTCAACGGTGCCAACAGCGCTTCCGCTGGAGCCCAGTCCCAGAATGGAAACGTGCAGAACAACCTGAACGGCAAGCCCCGCATGGGCGTCACCATTACTACCCTCACCGGCTCCGCCGTCCAGAACGGCGCGCTGCCCCGGGGCGCCTATGTGATTGAAGTGGAAGCCGGCAGCCCCGCGGAAGCGGCGGGTGTCCAGCAGTTTGACATCATCGTGGAAGCCAACGGCACCGTCATTTCCTCCACCACCGACCTGACCGGCGTCATCAGCGCCCTGAAGGAAGGGGACGAGGTGGCCCTGAAGGTCTTCCGCACGGGCGTGGATCTGTCTAACGCTGCCGAGATTCCCGAGGATGGGGAATATGTGGATCTGACCCTGACCCTGGCGATCGTGGACGCGATTGCGCAGTAAAATGCTTTCTTTTCCTCCCCCGAAGGGGGAGGAATTTATTTCTCTTTCTTTTTCCCTCCCCTCCGGGGAGGGCACTTTTATTTGCTTTTCATCCCCTCCGGGAGGACGAAAAGCTCGTACCACAAAGCCCGTCAGCTTTCGCTGACGGGCTTTGTTGGATCACAATATCTTTTCCATATAAGTCTTTCGGACGCCGAAGCCCATCTTTTGATAGAACCCCAGGGCTTTCTCGTTCCCTTCCCAGACGTTCAACGTCACATCGTAGCAGCCCTGCTTCCGGGCATAGGCGGTGACGTAATCGCACAGCACCTTGCCTACGTGCTGCCCCCGGAAATGCTCGTCCACGCACAGGTCGTCGATGTACAGCGTCTTGGAATCCCGCAGGTTATTGGAGCCGGTAACGCTCTCCATCACGCAGAAGCAGTATCCCCGCACCTCTTCATCTGAATCCTCCGCCACGAACACCGGCCGGCTGTCGTCCTGGAAAATCCCCAGCAGCTCCTCCGCCGTGTATTTCCGCGTGCCGGAGATGAACAGATCCGGCCGGATCACCGCGTGCACCTCCAGCACCTGGCTCAGCAAATCCATCACCTTGGGGATATCCTTTTCTTCCGCCCGACGAATAATCAACATGGTTCCTTCCTGATTCCTTTCCTCTTTCTTTCCCAATGCGCCGAATCACCCAAATTCGGCGCAAAAAATGGCTGCGCCCTTCCAATGTATTCCCAGGAAGAGCCTCCCTCCGTCTTTTCTCCGCGCGCCTTTCGGCGGCTTCTTCTCCACAGACGTGCAAGAAAAGCCGCCCCCTGAAAAGAGGTACGGCTTTCCTTTTATTTGACTTAGTTCGCCGCGGCGATGCGGGCGTTGATGGCCTCCACCACGGGCACGGGATCGAACCCATGCACCATGCAGGCATCCTCCAGACTCTCGGCCTGGCTGGCCGGGCAGCCCAGGCAGTGCATGCCAATGGACATCAGCACCTCGATGGCCTCCGGATGCTTCATCACGATTTCGCCCACCAGGGTCTTCTCATTTACTTCCATGATTCCTGAAATCTCCTCTCCAAACGCGGGGCCGCCCCCGGGAAATGGCAACGGGCGTATTTTATCACGCCGCGGCATCCTTGGCAAGGCCTTCTTGCAAAAATATTTGATCAAATGGAATGAGTAGATTTTCCCCGGCCATGGAGGGCCCACCCCAGCAGGGTGATCACCAGCCCCCAGCGAAGCATGCCGCTCCAGAACCGAATTTCCGCCAGCTCCGCCGTCCGGAATTGCACCGGCGCCGCGGCCGCCGCGGTCAGTTCCCGAAAGCGCTGGGCGATGGCTTCCGGGTCCACCAACACCTCCGGCACCCATTCCGGAAAGATGTTCAGGAGCCCCGCGCCCCAAACCACCAGACCCGCTCCCGCGGCGATGGTGATCCCTGCCAGCGCCAGGGCCGCCAAGCTCCGGCCCAGCAGCTTTCCCCAGACCTGCCGGGGATACTTGTTCTTCAGCTCCGCCCTAAGGGCGTTCATTTCCCCCGCCAGCCTCTGCCGCAGGAAGCGGATCCACCGCCCCAGCAGCCAGCATCCCAGCACGATGAGAATCACCCGTAGCAACACCGTGCCCCGGGTTCGCTCCTTCTGCAGGGAAATCACCTGCCCCGGGCCAAAGGCTTCCCTGGCTCCATTGGCAAAAACCGTCTCCATCCCGGCGTCCGCGCCCCCCGCCGCCGAGGCCACCAGGATTTCCGGGGTCGGGGCGTCCTTGAGGCCCAGGGGAATCCAGGCGGCATAGCTGCCGGTTTTTCCCACCCCCTGGCTGGCCGCGGCTACGCCTACGACTTCATATTCCTTTTGCCCCAGGGAGACCCGCTGCCCCAGGGGATCCTGGTCCCGGAAAAGCAGGAAGGCCAGCTCCCCGTCCAGCACCATGACTCGCTCCCCCGCATCCCCCCGGGCCAGGGGCCGGCCGGCAGAGAAGGCCCGGGGATAAACCTCGAAATAGCCTCCCAGGGTTTGGTACAGGGTAATCTCTCCCTGGCTTTTCTCCCCGGCGGTGAGGGATACCTCCTCCGTCTGGCCGTGAAGAGCGTCGGCGGCGAAGGCGCCGGCCCATCTTTCCTCCACCTGGGCCAGCTTTTCCCCGTAATCTCCCTCCCCGGGCAGGAAGGCGTACTGGAACATCTTCGGCCCGATGGAGAGGCCTATCAGCCCAGCCGCCATCAGCAGCCCGCCCAGCACCGCCAGCCAGGGGAATCGTCTTTTCTCGCTCATTTTCCAGCATCCTTCGTGTATTCCATCACCGCGCCGCCCTCCGTCAGGGCCCGATCCTCCATATACAGCACCTTCTGATAGGTCAGATCCTCTGCAATGGATACCGTGCTGCCGCTTTCCGCCAGTACGGTGACATCCATTTTCTGGGCCACCATGCGGCTGCCCCCGAAGGCGGAGCCTTCGCTCTGGCCCACGTAGACATACCGGCTGTCCCCGCTACCCCGCACCGCGGAGGCGGGCAGCAGGCAGGTGGCGTCCTGGCTGCGGGTGGTCATCCGGGCCTTCAGCTCGTTTTTCATCATGGTACCTACGCTCCCCAGGGCGTAGATGGCGTCCTTGGTGATCTCCGCGTCGCCATAGGGATGGCCCTCATTGGTGAGCCCGGTGTTAATAATCTTCACCGTGGGGCGGCTCCAGGTGTCCGCCTCCAGGCTGATGGAGGCGCCGGGCTTGACCTCCTGCTTCACCTCGCTGAGATCCACCCGGATCACCGGCGCCGAGCCCTCCGCCGTCATCTTCAGCACCACCGTGTCCCCGTCGATGGTGGCGCCCTTTTCCAGGCTGATTTCCGCGATATACATGGCCCGGGGCGCCGGAATCTTTTCCATGGTCTTCTGCAGCACCTGCAGCGTCGTCATCTGGGTTTCCAGGTCCGCCAGCTTCTGCTGGGCCTCCTTCTTCTGCTGCAGGGCCGTCCAGGTTTCCTCCGGAATAGCGTACCGCTCCAGGGCGGCCAATTCCGCCCCCGCTTCCGTCAACTCCTCCGCCGCCTGCCCCCAGGCTTCAAAGAGAGCCGCCGCGGCCTCGCTGGCTCCCTCCGGCAAGGTTTCTTCCCCGTTCCAGGTCAGGTTTTCCTGCCGCAGGGCGGCCGCCAGATTCACCCGGGCTTCCCGCTCCGCCTCCCGGGCGCCGTCTTCCCGCTCCCAGGCCACCTGCCAGCTCTGCTCCCCCCGGGTCAGCCGGACCTCCGCCGTCTTCTTTTCCAGGGTCCGCAGCTCCTTCTGGGCGGTGGCAGATTCCTTCCGCAGGCTCTCCAGGGTCTTCTCCGCGTCCGTCACCTTCGTGGTCAGCAGGGTTTCTCCCGCCTTCACCTGATCCCCGGCGGCCACGTGCACCCGGGTCACCGTCAGGCTCAACCCTTCCGGAATCTCCAGCTTCAATTCTTCCGTTTCGGGGAAGACCACCTTTCCCGTCAGCTGGGTTTCCTGCTCCATTTTGCCCATTTTTGCCTGGGCGAAGCGCACCTTCGGCGTGGTCAGGGTGCGAATGGTGCCGGAAAAAAAGATACACAGGGCGACCACGATGGCCAGAATCACCATACCCCGCAGGGCAAACTTTTTCATTTTCATTTCAACTCCGTCAATTGTATCCCGCTGAGGATATCCTCCTGGAAGAAAAGGTACACGAACAGCGCCGGCAAGATGTACAGCGCCGCCCCAGCAAACTCGAAGCCCGTATTTTCACTGGCCAGCTGATTGAACATGGTGGACAGGGGCTGCAGCTCCTGCCGGGCTGCCAGGTAGGTCAGGGGCTGCTCCACCAGGTTCCAGCTCTCCGCGAAGGATAGAGCCGCCGCGGCTCCCAGAATGGGCCGGCACACGGGCAGAATCACCCGCAGATATACGCTCCAAGTTCCCGCCCCGTCCATCTCTGCCGCCTCGATGAGCTCATTGGGCAGGCCCACCATGAACTGGCGAATCAGGAAGATATAGAAGGGGGCAAACCACATGGGCAGAATCACCGCCCAGATGGTGTTGATCAGCCCCAGGCTCCGCAGCGTCAGCACATTGGGCACCATGGTTACCTGGAAAGGCAGCAGCATCAGCAGAATAATGCCGAAGAAGATACCCTCCCGCCCGGGGAATCGGAATTTGCTCAGGGCAAAAGCCATGGGGGGAATGATCAGGGCCTGCCCCAGCAGAATCAGCGCCGCGTACATTACGGAGTTGACGAACAGCCAGAGCACCGTATGGTCGGCGATGAGGATCTGGTGGTACTGCCCCAGGGACACCAGGTTGGGAATCAGATGGGCCTCCATCCACTGGGTCTCGTCATAGCTGCCCCGGGTTTTCATAAAGGCCTTCATCTCCCCGATGGAAGAGAAGGAATACAGAAAGGTCTGCACCATGGGGAGCAGCAGCAATATCGCCAGCAGCAACAGCAGGAACTGGGCCAGCCGCAGGCGGAAGCCCTTCATTTTTCGCATGCGCTCCGCCTCCTCAGGTCAGGCCCCGCTGGGCCCGCCGCTGCATCCAGAACAGCAGCCCGAACAGGGCGAACACCAGCACCGCGAAGCTATAGGCCGCGGTGGTCACGTTTTGATAATTCAGCTTGCCATACATGTTGTTCATATAGTTTTGCAGGGTATACAGGGGTTCATCCGGATAGGCCCCGCCGATGAAATACACCTCTTTGAAAATGCGGAAGGCGTTGACCCAGCAAAGGATGAACACCAGAAAGGCGGAGGGAACGATCAGGGGCAGGGTGATGGAAAAGGCCTGCCGCGGGAAGGAAGCCCCCTCCAGGGTGGCGTATTCATACAGGGATTCCGGAATGGCCTGCAGGGCCGCCAGGAAGATCACCACACAGAAGCCTAGATTTTTCCACAGGAACAGCAGCACCACCGGCAGCCGCAGCTCCTGCCCCTGCAGCCAGAACACCCGCCCTTGGCCCAGCAGGGTCAGGATCCGATTCACCGGCCCACCGTAATCGAACCACAGCAGCCAGATGATCAGCACCGCGCTGGAGGGCATCAGGTAGGGCAGCAGCACGCTGTTTCGGAAAAAGGCTCCCGCCGGGCGCATCCGGTTCAGCAGCACGCTGAGCACGAAGGAAAGCAGGAACAGGCTGGGGCTGCAGATCAGGCTCAGCTCCATGGTGTTCTTCAGCCCCAGCTGAAACATGGGGTTCTGCCAGACATTCAGGTAATTCTGGAAGCCCACGAAGGCGTTTTCGTAGCTGCCGTCCGTCAGGCTGTACCAAATGCCCCCGAAGAAGGGCGCCACATAGAACAGCAGAATCCCCGCCAATCCAGGCAAAAGGAATGGCAAGACCAGGCTTTTTTTCTTATACAAGGATAAATACCTCAGTTTTCCGCAATCTCAATCGGCGCCAGCGCCCCTTGGAGCGGGGCGCTGGCTTGTTTCGATTGAGAACTTCACCTTCCTTCCGCCTGCGGCGGACGCCCCACTGGGGCGACGGTCGGCTCAGTTCCCTTCCAGTCTCATCATCTGTACTTTTTTATCGATGAAGCTCAGCAGGTCTCCGGCGCTGGTGGTGCCGTCTAGGAAGCCCTGCTGCAGGCCCCAATACTGCTCCCCATTCTCCCCGCTGTACAGCGTGTCCAGATAGTTCCACCGCTGGATCTGGATGTACTTCGCCCGCTCCCGGTACCGCTCAATGCCCTCGGGGCTCACCATCCAGTTGTTCTGGTCGAAATCCCGCAGGGTTTCCTCGTAGTTCTTGACAATCTCCGTCCAGTTCTCCATCTCCTCCTCATCCCCGGAGGCGGTGGCCTTCTCCAGATTCGTCTTTGCGCTCTGGTAATATTTCTCGATGTTCTTCTTCTGCTCCTCGTGGTTCGGGTAGCGGACGGGCTCGTTCATATTCGGGTTCAGAGTATACCGGGTCTCCATATCCATATGGGCCATCAGCGTCTCCAGGAAGGCGATGGCCGCCTCGGGATGCTGGGAGTAAGGGTTCACAAAGGCCACGCTCATGGACAGGGGCAGCACCGGCTCCTCCCCTTCCGTCAGCCCCAGGGCCAGCGGCTGGGCCGCCATGGCGTAGCTTTCCATGGGGATGTTGGCATAGGTCTCCAGCAGGCTGGGCTTCGATCCGCCCCATTCCTCGTAGAGGTTCTCCTCCTCCATCCGCATCATGTCCTCCTCGGACAGCACATCCAGGGCGTCGAAGTTGATCTTCTGAATCCGCTCCAGCAGGTTCCGCAGGGCCGGGGTGTTCATGGGCTCCCCGTCGTGGGTCAGGCTATACTGGGCCAGCAGGGACCGCAGCAGGATAGATCGAATGGAGCTCCGATCCGTATACAGCTCGAAGGCCCGCGCCTCCTTGCCGCTCAGGCGGGAGGGCAGCTCCTCCAGGAAGTCCATCATGCCCTCCCAGGTGGTGGGCATATCCTCCGCCGTCAGCCCCACCGCCTCCAGGTTCTTGGGCTGATAGCCCATGGTGTAGCCGGAGACGCCGGTGGGAATCGCCAGCAGCTTGCCGTCCTTCTTCACCGCGTCCCCTACGAAGGGATACAGGCTGTCCACGGCGCTGGAGAGGGCCTCGCTGCCGCTCAAATCCAGCAGGAAGCCCCGGTCAAACAGGGCGCCGAAGGCGCTGGATTCCATGCTCATCAGGTAGACGTCCACATCGCTGTCCCGGTTCATCATGGACTGCAGCAGGGTGGATTCATCCCCGTAGCTTTCCCGCACCAGGGCGATGTCGTTATGCTCAGAGGCGAAAAGGAAGCTGGCGTTGTCCAGATTCCGGCTCCAGGTGTAGGGCCGAACCCGCAGGGTTACCTCGCTGCGCAGGGCCGGGTCCGTGTTCCGCAGGAAGGCGCCGTTGTAGTTCCAAACCAGCATCTGCCCCTGCTCCGTCAGCTGGGCGAAGCTGCGCCCGCTGCTGACCGGGCAGTCGTTGACCACCTCCGCCTGGCTGGGATCGCCCCCTTTGGCGCCGTAAATCTCCCCATCCCGGGCGAAGAAGAGGGTGTCCGTCTCCGGCTGATAGGCGATGGAGTTCACGCTGCCGGAATTCTCCAGGCTGAAGCGATACAGGGGCTCCAGGCTTTCGCTGTCCGGATCGTACAGGCTGATGACCTGCTCCGCCTGCTCGCCCCAGCGGTACTGGGCCACCATCAACCGGCCGTCCTCGCTGGGGGCGATGTCGTTCCAGTCCTGTACGCTCTGCTCCGTCATTTCCCCGGTGGTCAGGTCAAAAATCTCCAGGCTCTGCTCCCCTTCGTTGTCATAGGTCAGCATATACAGCCGATTTCCGGAGGCCACGGTGCTATTGGGATATTTAATTTCCGTCCAGGAGCCGTAGGTGTAGGTCATGCCTTCCCAGTCCAGCTTCAGGGTGTCCTCCGCCGCCAGGTCCGCCTTGCCGTCCTGCAAAATCAGCTTCCGCACATGGCCGCCATCCACCTGGTTGCCCTCCTCGCGATAGGTGATTCGGTTTGTCACGGCGTAGATCTCCCCCTCCATGGGGAACCAGCACAGAGCGTTTTCATAGGTATGGTAGATCAGCCCAAGCTCCTCCTGGGCCTCCCCTTCCTCGCTCTCCGTTTCCACCGCGTCCTGGGTCAGGCCGTTCATCCGGTCCTCCATCTCCTGCATGTCGTAGGACACGGTTTCGCCGCTGGCTGGGTCATAGACCCGCAGCTCCGCGTTCATGCCATTGATGAACAGATAGATTTTTCCGTCCATCATCACCACGTTCTCCAGGGACCCGGAGTAATAGGCATCGTCCGAGGTCAGTATCGCCAGGGCCCGATCCCCCTCCCCGGCCAGGGCCGTATGGCCCAGGGCCAATGCCAGCATCATGGCCAGCAAACCGTATATCCACCTTTTCATTGCACTAAAATCCCCTTTCCTATTCTTCTGCCGCCACCGGATGCTCCGCCTGCTCCGCATCCTTTACATACAGGATCACCGTCATACCGGACCGGATGCGCTCATCCGCGTCGATGGTGGCATAAGCCTTGAAGGTTTTCCGGTCCGTCTCGGTTTTCTGCTCCGCGCTGATGTAGGAGATGGAGGCGATTTCTCCCTCATAGGTCTTGCCGTTCTCCGTTTCCCAGTACAGCTCCATGGACACCTGCTGCCCTTCCCGCAGGGCGAAGAGGTCCGCCTCCGGCACGTCGAATTCCACCTGCAGGCTGCCCTCCGGGATCACCTTCATCAAGGCGTCCCCCTTGGCCACGGTGTCCCCGTTGTTCTTCTCCACGCTGGAGATGATGCCGCTGACGGGGCTCAGCACCCGCTGATCCGGGGCATACAGCCCGTCCAGCACGCCCTCCACCGTTTCGAACAGCAGCTCGCCCCGCTCGATGAAGTCCCCGTTCTTCACATGGATTTTCAGCACGCTGCCCGCGCCCTTCACGGCTACGGGCTTCGCCCGGTCCACCGTTCCCCGGCCGACGCAGCTTTCCTTGGTGTAATCGTTCTTGCGATAAACGTCCACCTTCTCACCCATGTAGAAGTCCCCGCCGGTCACCTCGATGCTGTATCCTTTCTCCGTCAGGGCGCTGATCATCCCCGTGCCTTTGTGGGAGCCATCCGTGACGCAGCGCAGGTACACCCGTTCTCCCAGATGGATGTATCTGTTCTCGCTGGCGGTGTAGGCCTTCTCCGTGGTAGCCTCGATGGTGTATCGATTGGTGGGCTCGATGTACAGGCTGGCGCCGTAGCGCTCCGTAATATCCTCCGCCTTATCCCCCTCGGCGATATACAGCCCCGCCACCGTGCCCTCAATGGGCGCGTAATTCAGGGTGGATTCAATCTTCGCCAGGGTTTCCCCTTCCGTTACTAGGTCTCCCGCCCGTTTCCGGCTCTCCGCGATCTTGCCCCCGAAGCCCACCTGGATGGGAATGATCTCCCCGGCCACGATGGTTCCCTCGTAGGACAGCTCCGCCCAGGCGGAACCCAGGCCCAGCAGCAGCGCCAACACCAGCAGCATGCTCATCATTCGCTTCATTGGTCATTTCCCTCCTGTTTGATGTTCAAAAGCGTCGGAAATCCTTCTTCCGCGCCTGTCAGTATTCCCTCCAGATACATGGGGGCCAAAGGGTTCTCGTCGGGATAAAAGTCCTGTCCTTCCACCTGAACCCGCCAGGCCGGGGTTTCCCCTTCCGCCATGGTCAGGGTGTAGGTAAAGCGCCGGGCCGCCGTCCCCCGGCTTTTCAGCTCGTCATAAGCCCAGCCTGCCAGGAAGCCCTCCGTCGGGGCGGCCAGGGCTTGTTCCCCCTGCTGAAACACCACGTATTTCACGCCGCTGCGGTTCAGGGTTCGCAGGGCCGCTCCGCCGATTTCCCAGGCCGCGGTGTCTGGCGTGTCCGTCTCTTCAGTGGTTTCTTCCACCCGCAGGATCAGGGCGTCCCCTTGGAGAGCGTCCTGTGGATCCCAATCCCCCAGGGCCACGGTGAACCGCCGGGGCGCTCCCTTTCCATCGGAAAGGTTCAGCTCCAGCTCCTCTCCCTCCAGGGTCAGGGTGTGCATGGGTTCCTCCCCGGCGGAATCCCCCAGGTTCAGGTTCACCTGGGCATAATCATGGGTGGTCACCACCCGGCTCTTCCCATGGGTCTGCCGCTGGCCGGATCCGCCGCCGGAATAATACGCTGGCGCAGCGGGCGCCTCCCATTCAATTTCTTCATAGGGATCCATTGTGGGTTCCGGCGTGACCGTAGGTTCCGGGATCGCTGTCGTCTCTGGCGTTTCCACAGGCGCTGGAATCTCCGGCACCTCCGGCGATTCTGAAGGCACTGGCGTTTTCTCTGGCAGGGGCGTTATCTCCGGCACCCCCTCGAAGGCGTCCTCCGCCAGGAAGGACACTCCCTCCAATCCCGTTCTATCTAATCTCCCGCAATTCCAAAAAGCATGGGCAAGGATCGTGTTCAACCGGCTATCTGTGGTCCGGATCACCTGTCGCAGGGCGGCGCATTCCGCGAAGGCATTCTCCTGAATTTCCTCCACCGAGTCCGGCAGCACTACGATCTCCAGCGCCGTGTCTCCCCGGAAGGCCTCCCGGCCGATGACCCGGACCCCCGCCGGGATTTCCGCCACCTGGCGGCTGGAGCGGCCCCGCCAGCCCACCAGTACATCCCCTTCGATGACATACAGCTGTTCCGGAGCCAGGATCGACTCCGGGGAAGGCGTTTCCACCGGAACCAGCGTCTCCTCCGCAGGGGGAAGCTCCGTGATCTCCACCGGGTCCTCCGGCATCGGCTCTTCCGTGGGAATAGTTTCAATGATTTCGATGGGCGCCTCTGTGGGCTCTTCCACCGGGATCACCGGGATGTTCTCCCCGATCTCTTCCGTCCCCGGGAGAGTGGGCATCTCCGTCGGCGCTTCAGCAGCTGGCGCTTCCGTAGTCTCCTCCGAAGGCGTTTCCGTCGGCGGGGCCGCGTCCGTCTCTCCTTCCCCGGGGGAGGCTTCCGGCGCGGTTTCCGCGATCGGAACCTCCCAGACCTCCTCCAGCCCCTCCGCCAGGGAAGGAATGCCTATGGGGCCGCCGTTCCAGGACCCCCACAGCAGGGAGGCGGCCATCGCCAGGCTCGCTCCCCGCAGGATGATCTTTCTCATCTTTCGCGTCTCTCTTTGCCAAATAAATTGGGCGCGGATATTTGAAATCCGCACCCTGATTATACCGTTTTCCCCATGCCTTGTCTATGAATCCGGTGAAATGTTACATTTGCGTTACTCCCCGATCTTTCCAAAGCAGATCATGCTGCCCTGGGATCGGAGGCCCTTATCCCCGGTTTCGATGATTTTCCCGTTGAACATCAGGGTCGCCGTCTGGCCCCCGTCCAGGTTCAGGGCCTCCACGCAGCCCTTTTCCTGCAACAGCTGGGCCATCCAGTCCAGATGCACCCCCGCGTAGCTGCCCTTGGGCCGGCCCCGCACCACCAGGGCCACATAATGCCAGGGTTCCACCATTCCCAGGGCCACCCGGGGCTCATTGTAGGGATAGTACTTGGGGTTCAGCACCTCAGGATTGATCTCTCCCTCGGAGATCAGGATGGGCCCGAAGGAGAACACCTGCTGGGCCCCCATAGCCAGATATTCCTCCGCCGTGTAGGCATCGCAGACGTAGGTTTTCATGCTGCCATCGGGATACAGCGCCATGGTGTCCAGGTTAGGCCAGGCCCGCTTCTTGGCACTGTTGCGGGTCTTGGTGGCCAGGATTTCCCCGTCCCGGATCACCACGCCCTTGTAGTCATACTTCTGCAGCCGGATGCCGTACATATCATCGCTCATGGCAAAGAGGGGATGGGCCTTCTCCTGCAGCAGCTCCGGGCTCACCAGCTTATAGCCAGCCGGGCGCTTCTTCGTGGGCTCCGTCATCACGGGATACAGGGGGCTTTCCGGCGAGGCCCAGATCTCCGCCACGCAGTATTCCCGGGTCTTCGTGGCGCTGCCCACCTTGACCTTCTCCGACGCCTGATCGATGACGATGGTCAGGGCGTCGGAATGATATTCCCACCGGCCGTTTTCCGGATCCTCCATCAGGGTCGGGGTCTCGGCCAGGCACCCGCTCCAAAGGAGCAGCGCCGCCAAGCACAGTGTCAAGCATCGTCTCATTGGATCAGTCCTTCCCCTTTCGTTTTTCCTTCGGCCTCATTTGATGTAATAGGCCCGCAGAATCGCCTCGTTCCATCGGGCGGGCAGAAATTTGTGCAGATACACCGCCAGGTGTTGGTCCGGGCTGGCGATCCGCCGCCGGAAGGGCATCCATTTTCTGTCCAGCATCCGGGCCACCTTCCGTCCCAGCCGGTCCGGGTCGCTGCCATGGGTTTCGTCATGGTGGATTTTCGCCGTAGCGCTGTCGTAGGCCGCGGCATAGGGGGATTCCGGCCCCATCTTCGCCCCGTGGGGGCGATATTTCTCGCTGCCGCTGCGGTGATCTCCTGGCTCCACCAGCGCCACCTGAATGCCGAAGGGCCTTACCTCCATCTGCAGTCCCTCGGCGTATCCCTCGATGGCGTGCTTGCTGGCGGTGTAGGCGTTCTGGAAGGGGATGCCCATGAGTCCGTTGATGGAGGAATACATCACGATTCGGCCTTCTTTTTGCGCCCTCATGATGGGCAGCGCCTGCTGATTCATCCGCACCATGCCCAGGAAATTGGTGTTCATCACCCGCTGATATTCCTCCACCGTGGTTTCCTCACAGGAGCCCAGCACCAGCATCCCCGCGCATTGCACCACCGCGTCCACCCAGGGGGAGATTTCCAGCGCCGCGTCGCAGAAGGCCTGCACGCTCTCCTCCCGGGTTACGTCCAGGGGCAGCTGATGGATACCCTCCTTCTCCTCCGCCTGGGCGAAACTGCGGGCCCCGGCGATCACCGTCCATCCCGCGTCCCGCAGGGCCAGGGCCGTGTGCAGCCCCAGGCCGCTGGAAGCCCCCGTGACCCAGACGGTCTTCTGCCTGTTCATGATTCCTGTTCTCCTTCCTGCTCCTCCGCCGGCTGACGCCATGCCTCAATCAGCCGCTGCTTCTGCCCCCGGGAAAGCTGCTTCATCCGCCATTCCCGGCGCATGGCCTCCTCCTTGGAGGCGAATTCCTCATAATACACCAGCCGCACCGGCCGCCGACTACGGGTATATTTCGCCCCCCGGCCCTCGTTGTGGGCGCTAATCCGGCGGCCCAGATCGTTGGTCCAGCCGCAGTAGAGACTGCCGTCCGCGCATTCCAGCAGATAGGTATAGTTCCCTCCCTGCTCCGGCTCCGCGGCCCGGGTGTATCGGATGATCATCGCCCCGGGGTCCGCTCCCCGCAGCCCGCTGGCGAAGCGGCTCATCCGCTCCGATCCCGGGAAGGGGGATGGCAAAATGAACACCCGCCGACCGGCGAAATCCCGTTCCTCCGCCTCCCGCAGCCAGGTTTTGGGTCGCTCCGCCGGCTCCATCAGCAGGGGCTTCCCCGCCTCCGTGCGGCCCCGCCGGCCCGTTTCCAGGCCCACTTCCCGCAGTCGGACGTCCATCTGCTTTAGCTCCCGCCGGTTGGCCGCTACCCAGTAGATTCGGCTGTCCGGCATCTCCTCCTGAATCATCTCCATCAGGGAGGCGATCAGCGCCGCCTCCCCCGAGGCGCCGTGGGCCGCCATCCGCCAATTGCGGAAGCCCCGGCGAATCTTCCCCCGGGCCTGCCACAGGGCAAAAAACTGTTCCGCGGACAACAGGTTCTTCCGCAGCTCCGCCCCCTCCTGGCCGTATCGAAGGCCGCAGCGAATCAGGAAGAGGAATCGCTCCGGGGCGAACAGCGCTGTCAGCATGCGATGGGTCAGGGTCTGGGGGGACAGGCTCCGCCGAGCCTCCCGATTTCGGGGCAGCGCCTTCAACCCCAGGTCTCGCAGCAGGGCCTCCAGGGTCTCCGGGGGCGTCTCCCGCAGCTGAACCCCCGTGCCCCGATAGCTCTCCGGAAACACCCGCAGGGGAAAATCCTCCCGGGCAATGGTGGCGAAGCAGGCGCCCTCTGTAGGCAGCAGGCGATCCCCGTCGTATTCCCGGTTGTTGGAAAAGGCCAGCACCTGGGCCGCCTGCAGATAGGGGCGGAATTCCGGCCGGCCGAAGCGATCCCGCATCCGGTCGTATTCCGCCTGAATGCCCTTGCTCTGCCGCTCGGTCTTGACCTCGATCATGGCCAGAGGCAGCCCATTGACCATCAGGGTCAGGTCTGGCCGGAACCGGCTTTTCCCCTGGCCGCAGCTCAATTCCGGAATCACCAGGAACTCGTTGTTCTCCGCCCGGCCATAGTCGATCAGCCGCCGGCCCTGCCAGCCCTCCCGGATCAGGCGATAAAAGCGCTCCCCCAGGTCCGGCCGGTTCAGGCTTTCCGCCAGGGTATCCATCAGCTCCTGGGCCTGTTCCTCCCTCAGCGCTTCCCCGTTGATCCGGCTCACCGCCGCCCGCAGAGAATCCCCCAGGATGTTCGTCCGCCGATCCCGCAGGGCTTCCCGGCCAGGGAAGTATCCATAGCCCAGCCGCGTCAAATGCAGCGCCGCCGGAAGCTTCATCAGCACATCCTCCCGCCGAAGGCCGGCCACGGCGATTCCCCCCTTGTCTTCCCGATGTTCCCCTGCATCATACACCATTTTTTCCCAGAAAAAAAGCCCGCCTCCCCCTTTTCCAGGAGAGACGGCGCCTTCCGCGATTATTCCACTTCGGTGAAAGCGGACTTGTCCAGGCCGCACACGGGGCATACCCAATCCTCCGGGATGTCCTCAAAGGCGGTGCCGGGAGCGATGCCGCTGTCAGGATCGCCCACCTCGGGATCATAGATGTATCCGCAGGGGCATTCGTACTTCTTCATGGATGGTGCTCCTCCTTTTATTTTTCCGGGCCTGTCGCCCTCGTCAAGGGGTATTCTACCGTCCAATGACCTCCTTGTCAAGCGGGGAAAAAGGCCTTCACCCGCTCCGGCAGGGCCTGAATCTCCGCCAGATGCGGCGTCCCCTCCGGCACAGCGCCAAAGCCGTAGGCCGCATGCAGGAAGGGCAGCCCCGCCTCCATGGTGGCGTCGTAATCCCCCTGGGTGTCGCCGATGTACAGCGCCTGCTCCAGCCCGTTCCGCTCCACCACCAGGCGAATGTTGTATCCCTTGCCGTGGCCGGTGTGGCCGAAGTTTTCCGTGTCGTCGATGTATTGCCCCAGCTGATGATGAGCCAGGAAGGCCTCGATGTATCCCTCCTGACAGTTGCTGACAATGGCAAGGAAATAGCCCTGGGCTTTCAGGGTCCGCAGGGTCTCCTCCAGCCCGGCGTAGAGGATGCCCCCGTGCTGCAGCAGGTAATCATTCTCCCGCCGCAGGCAGGTGTCCATCAGCCGAATCGCCTCCGCCGCCGTCTCTCCGGGGAAGGTTTCCTGGGCGATGACGTCCATGGTCTTGCCCATGATGGAGTGCACATAGTCCGTGTCCATCCGCTCCGGCCGGCCCATCTCTGCCAAGGCTTCGTTCCAGGCGGCGGCCACCCCTTCCGCCGAATCCCACAGCGTGCCATCCAAATCAAACAGAATTCCTTTTTTCATCTTTTCCCCCAAATTGATATATAAAAAGCCGGGGAAAGGGAAAAACCCATTCTCCGGCTCCTGGGCTGCGTAAATTACTTATGCTCTTCCAGCCACTTTTCCGCGTTCGCCTTTGAAATGCGCTTAATATCTTCCTTGGTGTAGGGAGATTCTTCGCCGCCGTTGGTGTACAGGAAATACTTTCCACCCTCGGTCTGGAAGAGGCACTCTTCGTAGCCAGCGGGATCGCCGATGGAACCAGCAGTCACCTTGCCCAGCAGCTCGGATGCTTCGGTATCATACTCCACACTCGCGATTGTCTTCTTCATTCCCTTTCTCTCCTTTTCAAGCTCATTTTCGGACGCCAAAGCCTTATTTTTCAAGCCTTCGAATCCAATCGGCATGATAACACAAATCGGTAATAAATGCAACACTTCCCGCATGGAATAATACTGCCCAGATTGGACAAGAAAGCCGCTCTTTTCGCTGCTTTTCGCCCTGCGAAGGGATGTTTCAATCCGGGGCCCTTGGAAGACGTCGGCACTTAGCGGGTGGCGAAGGCAGCCGCTTTGTGCCGCTACGTCTGGAACGGAGCGAGAGCGTGCCCCGGAGGGGAACTCCCGCGCGCAAGGGCGCTGCATGCTCATTCTATTGCTTCAATATTTCCGGGCCGAATTGCTTCACCAGGCGGTTCACATCCTCCTTGGCCATGACCATCACCAGCTCCGTCCCCGTATCCGTATACTCCTCCGACAGCACCCGCCCCAGGGGGCGAATCTGTGCAATCAGACCATACTGGCTGAAGGGGATCACAAAGGTCACCGGGGCATAGTTATCTTGCAGGGCCTCGGCGATTTTCCCCCGCAGCTCCTCCAGGCCTTCGCCGGTTTTCGCAGAGATCATCACCGCGCCGGGGAAGGTGGGCCAGGGATCAGCGATGTCGCATTTGTTCACCGCCTCGATGACCTTCGCCTCCGTGGCTCCCAGGTCGCTGAGCACCTGCTCCACCGTGTCGTGCTGGGCCGCCATCTCCCGGCTGGCCCCATCGTTGACGATGACCAGCACGTCCGCCAGAGCCGCCTCCTCCAGGGTGGATCGGAAGGCGCTGACCAGGGTATGAGGCAGCTTGCGGATGAAGCCCACCGTATCCACCAGCAGATATTCCGTCTTCTCCGGGGTTTCCATCCGCCGGGATACCGCGTCCAGGGTGGCAAACAGCTGATCCTGAGCGTAGACCCCCGCCCCCGTCAGGGTGTTCAGCAGGGTGGATTTTCCGCTGTTGGTGTATCCCACCAGGGCCACCACCGGCGTCCCGTTCTTCTCCCGGCTCTTCCGGCGGATCTCCCGCTGCTTTTCCACCTCGGAAAGCCGCCGCCGCAGCTCCGTCATCCGCTCCCGAATCCGCCGCCGGTTCATCTCCAGCTGGCTTTCCCCCGGGCCCCGGGTGCCGATGCCGCCGGCCAGCCGGCTCAGCACCAGCCCCTGGCCGATGAGCCGGGTGCTCTGGTATTGCAGCTGCGCCAGCTCCACCTGCAGCTTGCCTTCGCTGCTGACCGCCCGCTGGGCGAAAATGTCCAGAATCAAGGTGGTTCGGTCGATGACCTTCACCCGCAGGACGTCCTCCAGGTTCCGGGTCTGGATGCCCGTCAGCTCCTCATCCAGGATGCACAGATCCGCGTCCAGGGCCTGGCATTCCCGGGCCAGCTCCTCCGCCCGGCCCCGGCCGATAAACAGCGCCCCATCCGGCTTATCCCGCTTTTGCAGGAACATGCCCACCACCTGGGCGCCGGCGGTTTCCGCCAATCGCTTCAGCTCCTCCAGGGATTCCTGGCTTTCGATTCCCATCAGCACGGCCTTCTCCGGCCCCTCGGAAACCTGATCCGTCTCCGCCACGCCCACCAGCCCGTCACTAATCTCGATCTGGTCCAGCCATTCCCCGTCCGGCACCTTGTACCAGGCCACCCGGGGCGGCATCAGGATATCCTTCTCCGAGGTCAGGAAGGCGGTTTGTACATTCAGTGGTTCCCCGTCCTTGACCCCCACCGCCGTCATGGCGTCGTATCGGAAGATCTTCAGCGCGCTGAGATCCACATCGCTCAGGTGCCCATCCCCGTCCGGATGGGTGTGGATGCAGCGCACCCGGCTGAGCCGCCGGGCATTGCGGCGCAGCCGGAAATCCACCAGCTCCACGTCGCAATCCGTGCCCACCGCCACGTGCACAATCTCCCCATCCCGGGTGATGTAAATGGCGATTTCCCGGTTCAGCTTGCAGGAATATTCCGCCAGCAGCTGCATCAGCTCCCGGGGCAGATATTCCCCCTCCTCCAGCTCGTAATTATACAGGTCGTCCAGCTGAGCCAGCAGGGCGTCCCGGATGCCTTCGATGTTTCCCTGTACGTTATGCTTAATCATTTACTCTCCTCTGGGCATGGAAAGTGCGGCTCTCCCCGTTCCCCGCAGGCTCAGCTTCGGGCTGAGGGCCGGCAGGAAGAAGCTTTCCCCTTTCTTCATCTCCACGGCGCCGCCTTCCCATGCCAGGGCCAGCCCCTGGTCCAGAGCCGTCAGGAAGCCGAAGTCCTGCAGCGCCGGCAGCGCGATTTCTTCCTCCTCCGCCCGGATCAGGTCCAGGCTGAAGAAAGGTTCCTCCAGCATACGGGTCACGCCCCGGGCCTCCTCCCAGTGCTTCGGTTCCGGCGCGAAGCTCAGGTTGGTCACGTCCAGGGCCTTCTGAATATGCAGCTCCCGACGGTTCCCCTTGGCGTCCACTCGGTCCCAGTCATAGAAGCGATAGGTGACGTCCGAGCTCTGCTGAATCTCGTACAGCAGGATGCCCGCGCCGATGGCATGCACCGTGCCCGCGGGAATATTGCATACATCCCCGGGCCGCACCTTCACCCGGCGCAACAATGGAGACACCGCCGGTCCCTGGGCGCAGGCGGCCTCCAGGGTCTTTAGATCCGTCCCCGGCTGAATGCCGTATACCAGCTCCGCCCCCTCTGGGCAATCCAAAATCAGCCAGGCCTCCGTCTTCCCCAGCTTGCCGTTCTCGTGCTCCCCGGCGTAGGCATCGTTGGGGTGTACCTGCACGCTCAGGGCCTCCTGGGCGTCGATCAGCTTCAGCAGCAGGGGGAAGGCCTTCCCCGCGTACCGGCCCACATAAGCCGCGCCGTTCTCCGCGATGAGCTCCGTCAGCTTCCGCCCCCCGTCGTCCGTGCTCTCCAGGCCGGGGATGCAGCTGATCTCCAGGCTCTCCCCGGTAGGCACCTCCGGAATGTCCTTGCCGAATACCGTCTTTAGTTTGTCGCCACCCCAGGGGGTCAGCTTTCCGCCCCGAAAGGCTGGATGCATCCGAATGGGGGTATATTGTGTCGTCATCTTTTCTTCCTCCTTTTTTGCTCCCGCGCGCTTAAACCCCTGTAGAGCCCATTCCACCCTTTCGCTCCTTGAAATCTTCCTCTTCCTCCGCCAACCCATAGGGCAGCAAAATCCCCTGGCAGAATCGGTCTCCCCGGGCGATCATCAAATCATGATCCAAGGGATTCCGCAGGGATACCATAATATGCCCCTCGTTGTCCGCGAAGGCATAATCGCTGTCGATAATTCCCACCGTGTTGCTCAACCGCGTCTGGTGCTTGAATCCCAACCCGCTGCGAGGGAAGATCATCAGCACCCATCCCTCCTGCATTTCGCATCGAATCCCCGTGGGGATCACAGCCTTCCCCCCTGCGGGAATCACCGCGTCCATGGGGGACACGAAGTCATATCCCGCGCTTCCCCGGGTGGACCGCTTCGGCAAGGGAATCTCCTCCCGGGGCAGCACATCCCCCTTCCCCGCCATGGCCAGGCGATACTGCTCCTCCGATACATGGGTAAACTTCGCAATGCTCATTTTGATTCACTCGCTTCCTTCTGTCAAGTTCGGTTAATTCTCTTGTTTCTCTTCTTGAACCTCCGCCCAGACGTCCGCCAGAGCCGCCAGCTGTTCCAGATTTAGCTTTTCTCCCCGGATCTTTTCGTCCAGCCCGGCCCGGCGCATAAGCTCCAGGGCTTCCTCCCGGCTCAGATGCAGGGAGGCGCTCAGGCCATTGGTCATAGTTTTCCGCCGTAGGGCGAAGGCCGCTGTGACGATCTGGAAAAAGGCCTTTTCGTCCTTCACCCGGACCGCCGGCTCCTGCCTCCTGGGCAACACGATGAAGGCACTGTCCACCTTCGGTACAGGGGTAAAACAGCTGGCCGGCACGATCTGGGCCAGATAGGGCTCGCACAGGTATTGGCACCGTACCGCCAGGGGGCCCCATCCCTCCTCCCCCGGGGAGGAAAGGATTTTCTCCGCCACTTCCTTCTGCACCATCAGCGCCATTCTGGAAATGGGCAGCCCGGAGGTCAGTAGCCGGGTAATCAGCGGGGTCGTAATATAGTAAGGGATATTGGCCACCACCGCGAAGGGCTTCCGCAGCTCCCCTGTAATCTCCTCCAAATCCACCGCCATCACATCCCCCTGCACCAGGGAGAAATTGTCCTGTCCTGCCATGAAGGCGTTCAGCAGCGGAATCAGCCGCTCATCCAGCTCCAGGCTCAGCACATGATGAGCCGCCCCGCACAGGTGCTTCGTCAGGCTCCCCGCCCCGGGGCCGATCTCCAGCACATCGTCTTCCCTGCTGATTCCTGCGTCCGCCACCAGGGAAGCCAGCAGATCCTCATCATAGATAAAATTCTGCCCCAGGCTCTGCTTGTATCGCAGGTTGCTCTCCCGAATCCGATCCTTCGTCTTGCTCAATCTATCCTCACACTTCTTCCATAAAAGCGGTTTTTTAGGGAATTATACCACTCAGATCTTCTTTCCGCAAACGCCAGGGAAAAGGAAAGGATCAACGATCATTATATAAACAGGTGTTTTCGTCGTGAACATCCGGAACGTATTTCGCGAAAAAGACTGACGACCTTGCAACATTTTAGAATCATTTCTAAAGTTTGCAAGTTATCTTGCAAGAAATAGAAAAATGTGATATTCTTTGCATCGTGACGTACATGCTATGCACTGTTGGCGTGTCCGAAATACCAGTAACTGCACTTGAGGTGATATTTATGAAACTAATCCGCGAGAACTACCTAAAGATGATTCGTCCATACTATGAAGCTGACTTAATCAAAGTGATTACCGGGGTTCGTCGTGCCGGCAAATCCGTTATTCTGGAAAGCATTCGAGATGAGCTGCACCAATCTCACATCCCAAGTGATCATATTATTTATCTCAATTTGGAAGACCTCGATTTTGAGTGGATTCAAACCGCCCAAGAACTGAATACGCAGATCAAAGAACGTATTCTCGACGAAAAAAGATATTATATTTTTATCGATGAAATTCAGCATGTCGAGGCATTTGAAAAAGCCCTCGCTTCCTTTCGTGCAACTCTGAATGCCTCTATTTTTGTAACAGGCAGTAATTCACAGCTTTTATCGGGGGAACTTGCTACCTTGCTAACTGGAAGAACAGTTGAATTTGAAATTCTCCCCTTTTCATTCAGTGAAATGAAGGAATATCTCCTTCTGAATCAAATGAATTACAGTGATGAAATGATCTATGATTACATCAAATGGGGTGGATTCCCGCTGCGTTTTGACTTCCATGAGGATGCTTCCATTCAGCGGTATCTTTCAAATCTCTATACGGGCATTATCAACAGGGATATTATTTCCAGACAGAGCCGCTTAGATCGCAGGGTATTTATGGATATCGCGATGTACGTCCTTGCCAACGCCGGGAAGGAGTTTTCCGCGGAAAATATCATCTCATACTACGAAAAGAAAAATAGTCGCGTCATCAGTCAAAGATCCGTATACAATTATATTGAGAAAATGCAAAAGGCATTTCTGATTCATTCTGTTCCGAAGTATGATATCTCCGGAAAAAAAGTTCTCCAAGCAAAACAAAAGTATTATGCGATCGATACCGGTCTCCAGGCAATACATACAAATACCATCAACTTTGAGGATACTTTTTTCCTTGAAAATATTATCTATAACGAACTTCTATTTCAAGGCTTTACCGTTTTCACAGGAAAGACATACAAGGGTGAAGTTGATTTCGTAGCGATAAAGGATGGTAGAAAATGCTTTATTCAGGTTTCTTATCTGATGACTTCACAAAGCACAATTGAAAGAGAGTTTGGAGCGTTTCGCCCCATTACAGATGCATCGCCTAAATACGTACTGTCCCTGGACAAGATCGATATGAGCAGAGATGGAATTGCGCACATCAATATCGTTGACTTCCTGTTGCATAATAGATCGCTTGCTCTCACCTAAGATAAAGCTCAGAAAATTCTCTACCAACGTTTCGTATTTCTGTCTGTGACTCCTGCCACATTTCATCAGCTGTCACTGCAAATAATTCTTCCAATAATTCCGTTTTATCGCTCACTCCAGCGGAATAATCCTCCAGTATCCTTCTTTCCGTCCTCCGCTGCGTTCGATGAATCCCTTCTCTCTCAGCGTCCGTAAATAGGTCTCTGCGCTTCTGATGGAAACAGCATCGGAACCATCCAGCTTCACAATCCTGCAATACATAATTCAGATCATAGATACATTTAACTTCTATGCAGCCATTTCAGCTTGGGCTGAATGCGGTTTGCATACAGAGGAATCAATACTTCCAACAGCTTGTCATATACCAGCATACTGATGATCGTGACAGCGCCAAACCCTATCGTCAGCCACATTCCCATCTCCTTAAATTCTTCCATGGCTGCAGTTATAGGGAAGAACAGTCTTAACAAAAGATACATCAGCACCAGCGAGACGGCAAAAACGCCTATCTTCATAAGCAGTTTCCCTCTCACCCGGTCAATCCGCCACTTGATGATCGGATAGTAGCCAAAGAAGATATAGAAAAATGCCGCTTCTTTATCGAAATCGATCAGCAGAGAAAGGATCGCCACGGCAGCATATGTTGTCCATGCGGGTTTCCTCCCAAACTCCACCGCCACCCACAGGTTAATTAACCCGCAAAGCAAGGGTACGGCATAGGTAGCCGCGGGAATAATGCCGCCAATGAGCATGATCACAAGCGACAGCGCGGCCGCCATGCCGCAAAAGGCAATCATCGATGCCTGATTTCTTCTCAATCTATCCTCCCGCTTTCTCCCGACAATGTTTTCTCATTTCAAACACAAAGCTGATCACTTGTCGATTGGTGCAACTTTTCCCTGAATACCCTTCTTCTCTTATTCATCAATCAGCACAACATTCACATAGCTTGTTAAGTAGGTTTTGCCATCGATCTTCACCTGGATCACATCCGAATCATCGAAATCCAGCCAGGAATTGAGCTTACCATCAATCACTTCCCCATTCGGCAGCTTCACGATCGCGCGCTTAAAACTATACTTCATATCGAAAAGCTGACGATTTCCCACATGCGTCTGCCAGTAGATGACGCTTCCTCCAATCACGATGACCAATACTACCGCAATGATCGCTACTACCTTTTTGTTCATTGTTCTTTACCCATCCTTTCCTTCACCCATTTTATTGATTCCACAGCATCCTGCAACACATACCTCGGATCACAGGAATAGAGTTCAATTACAACATTACCTTTGTAATCTTGCGCCTTCAATTTCTTGATGATCGCATTCCTTCATCACGAAGGCGTTTTAACGCATCATGGACAGTAACCCCCGCGGCGACCGCACCGTCATGAATATTCTCGTAGAATACTGCTGTTTTCACCCTTCTTCCCTCCTGAATTTACTGAAGCCCTCATCGTGTGTCCGGCGCCAATGAATGATCACTCTGTCCTCTTAACCTTCAAATCTCCCGCATCAAGTCTTCCGCCGTTATCTGGAATTGAATCTCCCCAGCATATTCATTCCAGCTTAATCCATAGGGTGTCACCATTGTCTGATGTATCGCATCTCGGGTTTTTGTGACCCGCACAAAGTCTTCTGCCTTTTTCCGGAGTTCTTCATTGATTGACCGAGAAATCAGGTAAGGCCCTCTGGCATATTTCATTTCCAGAAGATTTATCGTGCGATCCGCGCGCCAAATCACCAGATCGATCTGTGAACCGTTGATCCCATTTTCCGGATGTTTTCCGCACACAAAGGACGAAACATCGGTTAGAATACCGGATATGCCAAGCTTCGTCTTGATCTGGTCAATGTGCAGCAGACACAGTTGTTCGAAAGCTAATCCTGCCCAAGTGTTCACCATGGGCGTATTGATTTGATGGGACCAGTAATTCGGATCTCCTGGTTTTTTCCGGAGAAAATGATGATAAAACAAAATAAAGGGATCCATCAATTGGTATAAACTATCCTTGCTCTTTTTTCCAAACGCATGGTATTCCCGTATGAAGCCACAGCTTTCCAGCTCGTTTAATTTTTCTGAAAAAATACCAGAACCCGTTAGCCCTGTTGCTGCAATGATTTCATTACGTGTTAACCCCTTCTTTTTCCCAGCCAACGCGCGAACAATTTTCAGATAGTCACCCGGTTTTCTAAAGATGGCAGCAAACAAATAATCATATTCCTCTTTCATTGGCGCATCCTCCGCAAAGAAAAGCGCATCCATATTCTGAGAAACGGATAACCCTTTCTGCATCAAGCCCCAATAAAACGGAATTCCGCCCACGGCCATATACAATTCCATGATTTGTGTATCTGAAAAAGCAAGATTCTGTTGTTCAACATATCTTTTACATTGGGCCAACGTAAAGGGCTTTAATCTAATCTGACCAGTCAGACGATTATATAAGCCCCCTTTGTTATGGATTACCTTCTTGAGAATCCAGGAGGTTGCGGAGCTGCAAACAATCATCACAAGATCATGTTGCGCAGAGGCCCATGAATTCCAGAAATGCTCTAGAGCTTTCATCATGTCAGTCCTGGATGTATCCATCCAGGAAAGTTCATCCAGAAAAATGATTTTTTTGCGTTGGGTGCTTTGCAATACAAGCTGTTTGAGCTGTTGAAAAGCCTCAAACCAGCTCGTCAGAGCAGGGCGATTCTCCGGCAAGCCAGCATCCGTTAACGCGTTAGAGAAGGCCTGCAGCTGTTCCTTTCTTGTTCCCTGATATACGCCTGCATGCTGAAAAGTAAATCGGCCCTTGAACGATTCCCGAATTAGATATGTTTTCCCAACTCTGCGCCTGCCATATACTGCGATTAGTTGGGCTTCCTCGCGATCTGCAGCCGCCTCCAGGAATGCCATTTCCCGCTCTCGTCCGATCAGCAACGCTTTCATCTCCCGCTTTATAATTTACCAAATCGATAAAAATCTAATCGATTTGGTAAATTATAATGAAAACAAATCAATTTTGCAAGACCTTTTCTGATTTACAATATCAATATTTTGAGAACCATCCAAAACATTTACTATGAATATTTTAAATTACCAAATCTCTAAAAAAAAGTGAGATTTGGTAAGAATAAAAAGGATTGAATTGTACTTCTCTCGTCCAGCGGATTTATTCCTCCAGCCAATCCAGCTCCGCAGGGGTCCAGGCCAGATCCACATCCTTTTTGGAAACATAGCCATAAGTCCCTTCCACCTGCATGGGCCAGACAATTTCCCCCGCCGGCACACAGACATAATAGTATCCCTTCTCCTCCTGGATCACATACATCCTGGTCCCCGCCGGCCATACAGACCCCTTTCTCAACCCAAATTACTTCTTGTCCCGGATCGCGTCCAGCAGGCTTTGCAGCTCATCCACCGTCATGTCCCCGGAATCCACCAGATTATTCACCAGCATGGCGGGCTGCCCGCCAAAGGCGCGGGAAACCAGCTTGCGGGTTTCAAAGGCGGAGGATTCTTCCTTGGAAATCAGGGGCGTGTACAGATGCACATAGCCATTGTTTTCCACGCTGACTGCCCCCTTCTCCGCCAGGCGCTTCAACAGCGTGATCACGGTATGCCGCGTCCATCCGGTGCCCGGCTCCAGGGTTTTGGTAATCTCCGACATCGCCTGGGGCGCGTGATCCCACAGGCATTCCATGATTTTCCATTCCGCTTCCGTAACCTGTACCATTTTCTTTCCCTCCATCAGCCATTTCCCTGATAATCAATCTCGTCCTGATTTCGATTCAGCCAGACCACCCGGAACTCCGGTTCCGTCTGGATGGCGAACAGCCCCAGATTCGGGGCCCCCGCTGCCCTGCCCTTGATCACAAACAGCGCGTAATAATCTTCCCCAGCCCGGTATTCTCCAATCAACGCCACATAGTCTATTTCCCCGGTCATCTCCGGACAGAAGGCCTGCAGGAATTCACTCTCATAGGCATCCATCCAATCCCCATAGTTCTCGTCCATCTCCATATAGTTGATGGGGGTATGATCCTCCTCGATCGGGATCTCTTCCGCCGCCATCCAGGTCGTGATGCCGTTGTTCATCTGATAAAGATGCCCCTCCGAATCATAGATCAGGGTCAATCTACCCTCCGCGTCCTCGATCCGCCATCCCTCTGATTCCGTCCGTTGAATGGAAAAGGGAAGCGCCGCGTCTTCTTCCAGGAAATATGGGCTTTCCCATACGCCCAGGGCAAAGGTGTTCAGGTCTTCCGCGTTCTCCGCGTAATTGGCCAGCAGCTCCGCATCCGTGGACCAATCTGATCGGTTTTCAATCTGCGGGATACGCAGGTTCCAGACCTGTTGCACCTCCGAGGTGGTAAATGCACCGATCAGGCACATGCTGGCCAGCATCGCGAAAGCCAGCGCCGCGCCGCGCTTCACCCCTCCGGAATGGAGGATCCCCTCCACCCTATCCTTGAGACGCTTCCCGGTCATGGTCATGCCGGTTGCCATGGTCAGCAGGCCAGGGGAATTTCTCCTTGCGGCCGCCAGCACCAGTACGCTGGCATAATCCCGCTTTTCGGAGTCATCCATCCGGGCAATGACACGATCATCGCAGGCCAGCTCGCAATCCGTTCGGCTCATCCAGGCCGCCAGCCAAACCAGGGGATTGAACCAATGCACTGCGCAGCAGATCAGCCGCACCAGGCTCCAGATATGGTCTCCGCCCTTCAAATGGCAAATCTCGTGGGTCAGCACCTGGCTGACCTCATTGGGTCTGGCGCTCAGGGGCAGCGCGATGTAGGGGCGGAATACGCCCACCAGGCAAGCGCTGGCCAGGGGATCCGTAAACTCCATACGATCGCGCCTTTGCGCATCAGGCGCGACAGCAATATCGTAATCGTGTGCTCGGACCAGTTGTGTTCCTCCCTGATCCCCGAAATGATCTCACCAAGCGTCCTCGGCGACCGCTTCCAGAGAAGATTCAGAATGCTCCTTTCTGCCTTTGTAACCGTCATCCTCCCGTTCCTTTCCAATATACAGTGTACGATCGTCAACATTAGTGTACGCTCGTTTACACATTTTGTCAATAGAATTGGTAAACTGTTACAATTGCAATATAATGCTTCGAAGCGCCCTTTGCCCTGCCTTTGATCACCAACAGCGCTAAAAAACTAACCGAGGAATTTCCGATCTAACCCAGGGCTTCGCACAGAGCGATGAGGGTCAGAGCCTGTCCATAGGCCATAGGCCGGCAGGCGATGCCCTTGTAATGCTCCGGATTCATGCCCATGGCTGTGCCAGCGGAAACGTTCTGAACCGTGCCGTCCTCCGCCACATTGTCAATGATGGCCTGAATAGCTTTCTCCGCACAAACACGATATTCCTCTCCCAGGAAGCCGGCGCGGACGCCCCGCAGCATGCCGGCGGCGATGGCCGCGGACCCGGACACCTCCTCATAGCTGGTGGGGTCATTCAGAATGGTATGGAACAGGCCGGAGGGGGCCTGATTCCGCCGCAGACCTTCGGCATGGGCCTGGAAGGTGTCGATCAGGTACTGACGAACACCGGGCTGCAGCTCCGTAGCCTCCTCCAGGAACAGGGTCATCCCAAGGGTAAACCAGCTGTCCCCCCGGCACCAGAAGATGCCGCCGAAATTATCCCCTCGGGGAAAGCTGTAGCCATGATAGAGCAGGCCAGTGTTCTTATCAAAAAGATACTTGATATGCACCAGCACCTGATGCAGGGCTTCCTCCCGCCAGGCCTGATTGCTGAAGACCCTGCCGGCCTTTTGCAGGAAAAGCACCGCCATGAACAACGTATCCGCCCATAGCTGGCCTTCGTTCAGGATGACACCATTGCGGTCGCCGATGGCCGTGGTCACATGCTGAAAACCCCCATCCTTCGTCCGGGCCAGGCCATCCATCAGCCATTCGGCCCGCTCCCGGCAGAGCTGGCGGTATTCCTCCTTCTCCGGCAGCTGATCCATAATCTGCACCAGCGTCAGGAAGGGAGCGGTGGTGTTCACATTCCGGGAAGGAAGCCCGATTTCCAGATTGCGGCGGAGCCAGTTTTCAAAAAAGTCCAGATAACGGCCGTCGCCCTGGGCGTCCTGCAGCATCTTCAGGCCATACAGCCCGACGCCCTGAGGCCAATCCCATTCCTCGATGCCCGCGTCCCGGGCCACGTTGCCGGTCCGTACAGCTTCCGCCTGGCTGATCTTTTTATCCTCTTCATAATTCGCGCCGCCCAGGTTCATAAGCCGGTCCGTAACCCGCCCGATCGTATCCAAAAGCAATTGACGATTCATCTTCGATTTCTCCTTCCAAATTACGAATGCAATGACGATGAAACTCAATAAGTGCTGATTGATTCATCAGCGGTCCCCTCTCTGGTTTCATCCGCCTTAGCGCGTTTCTTGGTTGGAATTATACCATTCAGCGTCTCTTTCTGCAAACATCACGAAAAATCAGGGACATCATCAATCAACACAACGTTTAAACGGCTTGTCCTTTTGTTTTTTTTCTTTTCAGATGGGTATAAAAATACCCTGAGGTCGAAACGATCTCAGGGTACTTTTGCTACTTCATTAGAACTTCATCGGCATTTCTCGGCCGCCTCCGGTGGAGGATGAAGGCCGAAAAACGTTGACTCATTAGAACTTCAGCGGGTTTACCCGAATTCCAGGACCCATGGTGCTGGACAGGTACACACTGCGCATGTAAGTTCCCTTGGCGGCCGCGGGCTTCGCCTTGTTGATGGCGTCCACCAGCACGTTCAGGTTCTCCTGCAGCTTTTCCTTGCCGAAGGAAACCTTTCCGATGGGGCAATGGATAATAGCGGTCTTGTCCAGACGGTACTCCACCTTACCGGCTTTGATATCGTTGACAGCCCGGGTGATATCCATGGTCACGGTACCGGACTTGGGGTTCGGCATCAAGCCCTTGGGGCCCAGGATACGACCGATCCGGCCGATCATGCCCATCATGTCAGGGGTCGCGACGCAAACGTCGAAATCGAACCAGTTCTCCTGCTGGATCTTCTGGATCATTTCTTCCGCGCCTACATAGTCGGCTCCGGCGGCTTCCGCTTCCTTCGCCTTGTCACCCTTGGCGATAACCAGCACCCGAATGGTGCGGCCAGTGCCGTGAGGCAGAACCACCGCGCCACGAACCTGCTGATCCGCGTGACGGGGATCCACACCCAGACGGACGGAGATCTCCACGGTCTCATCGAACTTGGCCTTGCCAGTCTTCAGAACCAGATCCACCGCTTCTTCCGGGTCATACTGCTTCAGATGATCGATCAGCTTCAGGCTGTCGTTATATTTCTTTCCGTGCTTCATATTCGTCTACCTCCCGTCAGTCTTCCACCGTGACACCCATGCTGCGGGCAGTCCCGGCGACCATGCTCATGGCAGCTTCCAGGCTGCCAGCGTTCAGGTCAGGCATCTTGATGGTGGCGATCTTCTGCACCTGCTCCTTGGTCAGCTTGCCTACCTTATCCCGATTGGGACGGCCGCTGGCGGTCTCGATGCCCAGTTCCTTCTTGATCAGAACGGGGGCCGGAGGAGTCTTGGTGACGAAGGTGAAGGTACGGTCGGTATACACGGTGATCACCACGGGGATGATCAGGCCGGCATCCTTGGCGGTACGATCGTTGAATTCTTTGCAGAATCCAGGAATGTTGACACCGTGCTGACCCAGGGCAGGACCGATGGGCGGAGCGGGCGTCGCCTTGGCGGCGGGAACCTGCAGCTTAATATAAGCAGCTACTTTCTTGGCCATTGTATGGCACCTCCTAAAAAATGTGGTCAGGCGAAAGCGTGTTTCAGCTTTCTCCCACGATCCTTCGCGCCATGCGCGAAGAACCTCCCTGCCTTATCAGGCAAGGCTATGCGAAGGGAGCGGCCAGGCCGCTCCCCAGGCAGCTTAGTCTTCCTTCTTGACCTGGTCCAGTTCTACCTCTACCGGCATCTCTCTGCCCAGGAACATCTGCACCTTGACAGTCAGCTTGCCGCGAACGGTATCCACATCCTCGACCACGCCTTCGAAGTTTTCCAGGGGACCGGACAGAATCCGGACATGCTCGCCGATGGCAAAGCCGAAGTCGATACTGGTCTGCTCGGTGTTGAGCATCATATCCACTTCCTCCTGGGTCAGCGGAACCGGCTTGGAATCGGGGCCCACAAAGCCGGTAACGCCGCGGGTGTTCCGAACGACATACCAGCTTTCGGTGGTTTCGATCATATGCACCAGCACGTATCCAGGATATACCTTCCGGGTGCTCTTAACGCGCTTCCCGTTCCGAATCTCTACAACTTCTTCCATGGGGACCCGAACCTCGAAGATCAGGTCCTGCATGCCGTTGTTTTCTACGGATTTTTCCAGCGTATCCTTGACCTTGTTTTCATAGCCCGAATAGGTATGAATCACATACCAGCAGGGCTCCTTGTTTGTTCCAGCCATGTGTTAATTCCCCTCAGCAGCTTCAGTAGCGGACTCGGCGGCCTCTTCTACAGCTTCGGCAGCCTCTTCCACAGCTTCTTCAACAGTCTCGGCAGCCTCTTCCACAGCTTCTTCCGCCGCGTCCGCGGCGTCTTCTACCGCTTCGGCAGCCTCTTCAGCCGCGTCTTCTACCGCGTCAGCGACTTCATCAGCCGCGTCTTCGACAGCATCTTCCACAGTATCCGCCGCCGTGGACACGGAGGTGGAGGTGGAGGAGGTGGCGTTCACCAGACTGCGTACACCGGCGGAAGCGCCCATGTCCAGCAGACCGATCACCACGCTCATGAAGAGCATGAACACGAGCACGATAATGGAATAGGAGATCAGCCGCTGCTTGGAGGGCCAGGTCACCTTCTTCAGCTCGTAATACATGTTCCGGAAGGGCTTCGCGATCCTCTGGGGAAGGGTCTTGAACCAGTTCAGAACCTTCGCGCCCTTGCTGGGCTCAGCGTTCTTCGCCGGCGTCTTCTTTTCCTCAGACATTTTTTTCACATCCTCACATATAGTTGTGGTGTGTGCGTGATTCAACAAGAATTACTTGGTCTCGCGGTGAGTCGTATGCTTCTTGCAGAAGGGGCAATACTTCATCAGCTCGATACGATCCGGCGTATTCTTCTTGTTCTTCATGTTGTTGTAATTGCGCTGCTTGCACTCGGTGCAGGCCAGGCAAATCTTATTGCGGGCAGCATTAGCCATTGCTTTTTCCTCCCGTGTCCAGATAAATTATTCGATGACCTTGGCCACGACGCCAGAGCCCACGGTGCGGCCGCCTTCGCGGATAGCGAAGCGCAGTCCCTGCTCCATGGCGATGGGGGTGATCAGGGTGATTTCCATGTCGATGTTATCGCCGGGCATCACCATTTCCACGCCCTCCGGCAGCTTGATGTTGCCGGTCACGTCCGTG
>JAFUFB010000013.1 GCA_017470145.1 Clostridia bacterium
CCACACAATATATTGTACCATTACTTACCCCTACAGTCAATAGAAATTCAAAAAGAAAATGGACTTTTTTCAAGTCCATATTTCTCAATAGCTCCCGGGTTTCAAATTAAACCGTGACTTAACTCATCTTAAAAAGACAGGTTATACCACACCGTTCCGGAAAGTCCAGATGAAAATTAGATTTCGCAAAACCATGGATGAAAGCTCCCCCGCGGAGCGGGGCATCGAGAAAACCTTCGTGAAAAAGCGAAGGATCATGCTTAGGCTACCCCGCTCCAGAAGATCCAGATGAACAGATAGCCGATCACCACCGCCGTCAGGGTAAAGGGAATGCCGATGCGGAAGAAATCGCTGTTCTTCACCTCGTGGCCTTCCTTTCGCAGAATGCCGATACCTGCCACGTTGGCGGAAGCGCCGAAGGGGGTGATGTTTCCCCCCAGGGTGGCGCCGGTCAGCAGGCCAAAGTACAGCACATAGGGGGCGATGCCCAGATTCACGCTCAGGGCTTCGATCACCGGCAGCATGGCCGCCACATAGGGGATGTTATCGATAAAGGCGCTGAGGAGAACGGACCCGAAAACGATCAGCGAGTACAGCCCGAACAGGTTTCCCTGGCCGATGGCAGAGAACCATCCGGCGATGGCGTCGATGATCCCCGCCTCCCGGATGGAAGCCACCACGATGAACAGCCCGCAGAGCATGGCCAGGGTCTGATAATCCATCTCCTTGGCCACCAGCTTGGCGGAGTCGGCGTTCCCCTTCCGGAGGCAGCTGCGGATCAAGGTCACCAGGAACACCAGCAGGCAGATGAGGCCATTCTTCAGGTCATCCAGCTTCCCAGGGAAGGTGATGAAACTGGCAATGATCAGCAAAACCACCATAGCCACCATCATCCATCCGGGGAAATAATCGCTGACCGGGGTCAAGGGCTGCTTTTCGATGGGCTCCCTGTTCTTTCGGAAGAGCAGATAGAGGATGACCACCGTACCGGCGGCGCCCAACTCCACGGCCCAGAAAATCCCGGGCCGGCCCTTCCACCACAGGAAATCCAGGAAGGTCATGCCCGCGTAGTCCCCCAGGAGGATGCTGGTGGTATCCCCCACCAGGGTGGCCGCGCCCTGGAGATTGCTGCTGACGGCGATGGCGATAATCACCGGCACGGGGTTGATTTTCAGCTTTTTGCAGATCTCCAGCCCCACGGGCGCCAACATCAGCACCGTGGCCACGTTATCCACGAAGGCGGAGATGACCCCGGAAAAAATGGACAGGGCAATGACCGCCCAGCAGGCATTGGAAACCTTGTTCAAAATCATGTCCGCCAGCCGGGAGGGCATCCCCGTCTCCACGAAGAGGCTCACCAGCCCCATGGTGCCGGCGATCATCATGATCACGTTCCAGTTGATGTTGGGCAGCACGCTGCCCAGGGGCAGCACCCCGAAAAGCACCATGCAGGCCGCGGCGCCCAGGGCGAACCAGACCCGCCATTTGGAGAAGATCAGCATCCCCGCGTACATTAAGATGAAGATAATCAGCGCCGTCGTCATCCGATGTTTTCCTTCCTTTCCCTTGGAAACGGCCCCTTCCTGAGCCTCTCCGCCCCGGCCGCGGCGCCATCAGCGGGCCCGCGGCCGAAAAACGGAAAGTATCTTAGCACAATCCCGTTCTGAAATAAATCCCCTTTCCCGCAAAATAGCCTCCCCTATTTTGCGCTTTTCCCGGATTTTGTGTTTTTTCTTTGCAAGAACCACATTCTGTGGTATAATAAATTGTTCTTGAATTTCGCGCGGGCGGGTCCCGCGCCAGGGAGTGAATTGTTTGGCATCGCAAACTTATACCGCCGGGAATATCCAGGTGCTGGAAGGGCTGGAAGCCGTCCGGATGCGCCCCGGCATGTACATCGGGACCACCTCTTCCCGCGGGCTGCATCACCTGCTGTGGGAGATTGTGGACAACGCCATTGACGAAGCCTCCAACGGCTTTGCCTCCGAAGTCTCTGTCACCTTGCATAAAGACGGCTCCGCCTCCGTGTTTGACAATGGCCGCGGCATGCCCGTGGATCTTCACCCGACTATGGGGAAGCCAGGCGTTGAGGTCATCTTTACCGTGCTGCATGCCGGCGGCAAGTTTAATAACGAGAATTATGACTATTCCGGCGGCCTCCATGGCGTCGGCGCCTCCGTGGTCAACGCCCTGAGCAAATGGCTGACGGTAGATGTGTTTTTGAACTGGACCCATTATCGCATGGAGTTTACCAGTGAATACAATCCTCAGACCAAAAAGGTGGAAGCAGGCCTCCCCTCCGGCCCTCTCCAGGTGCTGGGGAACACCCGTAAAAAAGGGACTTTAGTCCGTTTTCTGCCGGACGAAGCTGTTTTTGAAGACGTCCGTTTCAATGGGGACCAGGTGAGCCGCCGCCTGCAGGAGCTGGCCTATCTGAATAAAGGGATTAAGATTTCCTTCACGGATGAAAGGGTGGCCGATCCTGCCAGCCGGACCAGGGTCTTCTGCTACGACGGGGGCATTACCGATTATGTCCAGTATCTGAATGCCGGGAAGACCGCCCTCCACCCCGAGGTCATCTATATGGAAGGCCGTAGGGATACGGTGATCTGCCGGGCCGCCATCCAGTATACCGACGGTTTCAACGAATCTCTCTTTTCCTATGTGAACAACATCAATACCCCCGAGGGCGGTTCCCATGAAACGGGCTTCAAAGCCGCCTTCACCAAATGCCTCAACGACTATGCCCGGAAGGTGGGTCTCCTGAAGGAGAAGGACAATAACCTGGCCGGCGAGGATTTCCGGGAGGGGCTCACCTGCGTGCTGACCACCATGGTCAAGAATCCCCAATTCGAAGGCCAAACCAAGGGCCGCTTGGGTAACAGCGAGGTTCGCCCGGTGGTGGAAGCCATCATCGCCCAGCAGATGACGGATTGGCTGGACAATCTCAAGAATCAGGAAACCGCCACCGCCATCGTCTCCAAGGCCATCCGCGCCGCCCAGGCCCGGGAAGCCGCCCGGAAAACCAGGGACAATATGCGCAAGACCAACGCCCTGGAAGCCGCCCCCCTGGTGGGAAAGTTGGCCTCCTGCACCGGGCGCAAATGGGAGGATAACGAGCTGTTCATCGTGGAAGGGGATTCCGCCGGCGGCAGCGCCAAGCAGGGCCGGGATCGGCGCTTCCAAGCCATTCTCCCCCTGCGGGGTAAGCCCCTGAATGTGGAGAAAAAGCATCTGGATCAGGTGCTGGCCAACGAGGAATTCCGCTCTCTGATTACCGCTCTGGGTACCAGCATTGGCGAATCCTTCTCCCTGGATTCCCTGAAGTACGGCAAGGTCATCATCCTCTCCGACGCGGACCAGGACGGCGCCCACATCCGCGCCATTCTGCTGACCTTCTTCTTCCGCTACATGAAGGAGCTGATTACCGCCGGCCATGTGTATATCGGCATGCCCCCGCTGTACAAGGTGCAGAAGGGCAGCAAGGTCATCTACGCCTACGACGATAAGGAGCTGGCCAAGGCCACCAAGGCCGTTGGCAAGGGATACACCCTCCAGCGGTACAAGGGCCTGGGCGAGATGAACCCCGAGCAGCTGTGGGAGACTACCATGGATCCCTCCCAGCGGAAGCTGATGCGGGTGTCCATCGAGGACGCCGCCCTGGTGGATCGGCTGACCACCATTCTCATGGGCGACAAGGTGGAGCCCCGGCGGGATTACATCAGCGAGCACGCGGATTTCAACCGGCCCGACGATTTTGACGTCCCGCCGGATCAACTGAAGCAGCAGGAAGGAGCGTGATTCATGCATGGCCGGTAAAAAGAAAGCAGCCGACGCCCCCATCATGAAGGATGATCCCTCCCGCATCCTGGACACCAGCATGGAGGACGTCATGCACAACAGCATGATCCCCTATGCCGAGCACGTCATTCTGGAGCGGGCCCTGCCCCGGGTGGAGGACGGCCTCAAGCCCGTGCAGCGCCGCATTCTGTATACCATGATGGAGCTGGGAACTACCCCGGACAAGCCCCATCGGAAATGCGCCCGCATCGTGGGCGACTGTTTGGGTAAATATCACCCCCATGGGGACTCCTCGGTCTATGGTGCCCTGGTGCACATGGCTCAGGATTTCTCCATGCGGGCTCCCCTGGTGGATGGGCACGGCAATTTCGGCTCCATCGACGGCGACAGCGCCGCCGCCATGCGGTACACGGAAGCCCGCATGGCGCCCCTGGCCCTGCAGATGCTGCGGGATCTGGAAAAGGATACCGTCCCCTTCCGGCTGAACTTCGACGACACCCTGAAGGAGCCGGACATGCTGCCCGCCCGTTTTCCCAACCTGCTGGTCAACGGCGCCAATGGCATCGCTGTAGGCCTGGCCACCAATATCCCACCCCACAACCTGCGTGAATCCATCCAGGCCGTCATCGCCCAGATGGAAAATCCGGAAATCTCCCTGGAGGAGCTGATGCGCATCCTCCCCGGGCCAGACTTCCCCACCGGCGGCATCCTGCTGGATAACGAGGAGCTGCGCAAGGGCTATGAAACCGGTCGCAGTAAGCTGACCCTGCGGGCTCGCGTCAACATCGAGGATGGCTCCGCCGGACGGAAGCTCATCGTCATTACCGAAATTCCCTATCAGGTGAATAAATCCGCCATGCTGGAGAAGATCCAGAAGCTCAGCGAAGAAAAGAAGGCGGCCCTGGGTGGGATCTATGACATTCGGGACGAAAGCGACCGGACGGGCATGCGGGCGGTCATCGAGCTGCGCCGGGACGTGGATCCCCAGAAGGTGCTGGCCTATCTGTATAAGTATTCCGACCTGCAGGTGACCTTTGGCGTCAACATGGTGGCCATCGCCGACGGCAAGCCCGTCCAGATGACCTTGAAGCAGATGATCGGGTACTATATCGATTATCAGAAGAAAGTGGTCACCCGCCGGACTCAATACGAGCTGAACCAAGCCAAGGCCCGGGCTCATATTCTGGAAGGCCTGATGATCGCCCTGGACAATCTGGATGAGGTTATCGCCCTGATTCGTGCCAGCAAGAGCCCCAAGGAAGCCAAAATCGGTTTGATGGAGCGCTTTGCCCTGTCAGAAATCCAGGCCCAGGCTATTCTGGATATGCGCCTGCAGCGGTTGACCAATCTGGAGGTGGAAGCTCTTCGGAAGGAATATGCGGATATTCTGAAGCTGATTTCCCGCCTGGAGGGAATCCTCAAGAGCGAAAAGAAGCTGCTGGGGGTCATCCGCACGGAGATGCAGGAGCTGGCGGATCGATACGGGGACGAGCGGCGGACCGCCTTTGAGTCCCAGGGCGAGACCCCCCTGGAGCTGCCGGAGGTCACGCCTCTGGCGGAGGATGCCATCCTCTGTTATACTTTCGGAGGATATCTAAAACGGATTTCGCCTCAAGCCTTGAAGCGGACTCCCTTACCTACACTGGAAGAGAGCCTGGAGGAAAGCCCTCGTTTCCTTTTCCAAACGACCACGGCGGAAACTCTGTATATCTTTACGGATCATGGCAACTGCTATCCCTTGCAGATCAACAAGCTGCAGGAATTTAAGCCCCGGGATCGGGGACAGCTGCTCTCCGGCGTGCTGGCTGAGATCGAGGAAGGAGAAAAGGCTCTGCTCATGTTCACCGCCTCCCCCGCCGCTTTGGAAAAGATGCCGGATCTGCTGTTCGTTACCATGCAGGGCATGGTCAAGCGCACCGCCGCCGCCGATTACGCCGTCCGCAGCAAGAAGTATCCTGCCCTCAGCCTGAAGAAGGAAGATAAACTGCTGGATGTCCAGCTGTCCCAGGGGGATCAGGATCTGCTGCTTCTCTCCGCCCAGGGCATGAGCATTCGATTCCCCCTGAGCTCCGTCCCCATCCAGGGGCGCATCGCTGGCGGCGTCAAGGGCATGTCGGTGGAATCGGGCGACCAGGTGTGCTGGTTCAGCCAGCTGGGCGAAAAATCCGAGCTGGTGCTGATTTCCGACCGGGGCTGGGGGAAACGAGTGCCCCAGGATCAGTTTGAACCCCAGAACCGGGCTGGCAAGGGTGTTCGCTGCTTCCCCTTCAATAAAAACGGCTCCAATGGCCGCGTCCTGGCCGGCATCTGGCTGGGCGAGGAAGGGGTTCCCTGCGAGCTACTGGTTTCCCAGGTCCGCTCCCCCGTCTCCCGCCTCCAGGAATCCGAGATCCTGCTGCAAAACAAGCAGGGCAAAGGTATGCCCTACATCATGGCCGTCCTGGACGATGTGGTCACAGGCGTGATGGGGGTCGGAACGGTGGAAAACGATACAGAACAAAACAAATAATTTTTAGGAGGAACAAAACCCATGGCAAGACAAAACTTCGGCGGATTCGGCGGCGCAAACCCTCAGCAACTGATGCGCCAGGTGCAAAAAATGCAGCAGCAGCTGCAGGAAGCCCAGGAAAAACTGGAAGAAGCGGAATATGAAGCTTCTTCCGGCGGCGGCATGGTGGCCGTCAAGGTCAGCGGCAAACGGGAGCTGACCTCCATCACCATTGATCCGCAAGTCGTGGACCCAGACGACATCGAAATGCTGCAGGATCTGATCCAGGCCGCAGTGAATGAAGCTCTCCGGAAGGGCGAAGAAGCCCGGGAGACCGCCATGAACAAGATGGCCCCCGGCATGGGCATGGGCGGAATGTTCTGATCATGAGCGAACAAATTGAACCCATCGCCAACATGGCCGCGGAGCTGAACCGGCTTCCGGGCATCGGAAAAAAAACCGCCCAGCGCCTGGCCTATTTCGTGGCCTCCATGCCCCTGGAGGATGTGCGTTCCCTGGCCGTGGCCCTGTGGGAAGGTCGAAAGGCTATTCGCTTCTGCCAGCGCTGCGGAAACTACGCAGCCTCCGATACCTGCGCCATCTGCGGCGATTCCTCCCGGAACAACGGCCAGCTCTGCGTGGTGCGGGATCCCCGGGATGTGGCGGCTATCGAGCGGATGCATGAATATGCCGGGCTGTATCATGTGCTTCACGGCACCCTCTCCCCCATGGATGGCATCGGCCCGGATCAGATTCGCGTCAAGGAGCTCCTGGCCCGCCTGGGCTCAGAGAAGGTCGACGAGGTCATCCTGGCCACCAATCCGGACGTGGAGGGAGAAGCCACGGCCTCTTACCTGGCCCGGCTGCTGAAGCCCATGGGGGTCCGCTGTACCCGTATCGCCCATGGCGTGCCGGTGGGCGGCGATCTGGAATATACCGACGAGGTCACCCTCCAGAAGGCCCTGGAAGGGCGAAGAGAAATGTAAAGAAAATGACGGATCAACTTTTTCTGATCATTGCGTTGCTATTGCTGGCCTGCGTCGTGCTGCTGATCATCCTGTTGGTGCGCCAAAATGCTGGCCTCCTGCGTCAGGAGGATGCCCGGCTCCGCCAGGAGCATGGCCTGGAAAACCTGGGTAATCAGCTGCTGGACGAGCTGGACGCCCAGCGGGACCAAACCATGGATTCCCTCTATCAGGGAAATCAGCACCTGATGGCTACCCTGAGCCAGATGGGTCAAAGCCAGTCCACCCTGCTGGAAAACATGCTGGCCTCCGTCTACAAGGGCCTGGGGGAAATGCAGTCCGTGGCCTCCGGGGTGACGGACCTGAAAAAGGTTATGACCAATGTGAAAACCCGTGGGATCTGGGGAGAGATGCAGCTGGGCCATTTGATGCGTCAGATGCTCTCTCCCGGGCAGTACGCGGAGAACGTGGAAGTGGTGCCCCATTCCGGGGAAAGGGTGGAATTCGCCATTCGCCTGCCGGATCAGCAGGGAAATTTCGTCTGGCTGCCCGTGGACAGTAAATTCCCCCAGGAGAGCTATCTCCGCCTGGTGGATGCCTCCCAGAAGGGGGACGCGGCCGCCGCGGAGGAAGCCCGCAAGGCCCTGGTGCGCCGGCTGAAAGCCGAGGCAAAAACCATCGCGGAGAAGTACATCTCCCCGCCGGACACCGCTGATTTCGCCTTCATGTTTCTGCCCACGGAGGCCTTGTACGCCGAAGCGTTACAGAGTCCAGACCTGGTGGAAAGCATCCAGCGGGATTATCGGGTGGTTATCTCCGGCCCTGGAAACTTTGCCGCCATGCTCAGCGCCCTGCAGATGGGGTTCCGCACCCTGACCATCGAGCAGCGTTCCGCAGAGGTTTGGCACCTGCTGAGCCAGGTGGAAACGGAATTCGTCCGGTTCACGGAAAGCTTGGAGGAGACCCGCAAGCGCCTGAACCAGGCGGAGGAAGCCATGGACAGCGCTGTTACCCGGGCTCGCTCCTTGCAGCGAAAGCTGAAGGATATTGATGAAAATTGAAAGGAGATTTGAACCAATGTCAATCAAAACTGAAGTATGGGGCCAGAGCCCCAAGGGCAAGGATGTCCATCGCTTTACCCTGACCAACGCCATGGGCGCCTCTATCTCGGTCATCGAGTGGGGCGCCATCCTGCAGAGCATCATCGTGCCGGATGCCGGCGGCAATATGGATGATGTGGCCCTGGGCTTTGACAACCTGGAGGCCTATCTGAAGCCCCATGGTTCCATGGGCGACACCGTGGGCCGCTATGGCAACCGCATCGGCGCCGGCAAGTTCGCCATCGACGGCGTGGAGTATCAGGTAGCCCTGAATGATCACGGCATCAACCACCTTCATGGCGGCAAGGTGGGTTTCGCCTCCCATTTCTGGACCGGCACCCCCAAAGAAAGCGACCATGAGGATTCCGTTTCCTTCCATCGAGTCTCCCCCGACGGCGAGGAAAACTATCCCGGCAATCTGGACGTCACCGTCACCTATACCTGGAATGACACCTGCGATCTGACCATCCGTTATGAGGCTACCACGGATCGCCCCACCCTGTGCAACCTGACCAACCACACCTATTTCAACCTGGCGGGTCACGATCACGGCACCATAAAGGATCATATCGTCTCCGTGGACGCGGATGTCATCACCAAGGTAGATGAGCATCTGATCCCCACGGGGGATTATCTCCCCGTGCTGGGCACGCCCCTGGATCTGCGGGACGGCCTGCTGGTGGAGGACGGCCTGGCCGTCATGGATTCCTGCCCCCAGATGATCCCCGCCGGCGGCTATGACCATAATTTCGTACTGGTGAAGGGTGAAGCCATGGGTTATGCCGCCAGCGTTTTCCATGAGGAATCCGGCCGGTACATGGAGGTGCTGACCGATCAGCCCGCTATTCAGTTCTATTCCGCCTGCACCACCCATCTGGAGGGCGGCAAGGACGGCGCCACCTATGAGCCCTTCTCCGGTTTCTGCCTGGAAACCCAGCATTGCCCAGATGATCCCAACCACAGCAACTTCCCCGGAACCACCATTCTTCGTCCCGGCCAGAAGTATGACACCACCACCATCTACGCCTTCCGCGCGGATGACTAAACGCGATTTATACGAACATCCCGATCGTCGAGTAGACGGTCGGGATGTTTTTTAGAACCAATCCGTATCACGTTTTACATCTTGTGTTCATCCACCAGCTTCTGCAGTTCGTCCATGAAGGTGCCCAGATCAGTAAACTTCCGGTACACCGCGGCGAAGCGGACATAGGCTACATCGTTCAAATTTTTCAGCTCCATCATGACGATATCGCCGATCTTCTCCGTGGGGATTTCCCCGTCCATGGTGGCGTAGCACTGCTGTTCCACCCGGGCCACGATCTCGTCAATCTCTGGCATGCTGACCGGCAGCTTATCGCAGGCGTGGACAATGCCTGCCTTGATCTTCTGGCTGTCGAACATTTCCCGCCGCCCGTCCTTTTTCACGACGAACAGGGGGTTCATCTCCACCTTTTCATAGGTGGTAAACCGCCGGCCACAGTTGGTGCACTCCCGCCGGCGCCGAATGCTGTTGCCATCGTCCGTCGGCCGGGAATCGATCACCTTGCTGTCCGTGCAGCTGCAATATTGGCACCTCATGCTTCCAATCCTCCCAGCTGCTTGAAGAGCGCCTTATTCGCCGTGTACAGCTGCTGATACAGCGTGTAAACTTTGGCGTACTTCGGCACGTTCTCCGGGATGGGATCCTGGGCGGGATTGACATGGATCATCTGACGGCAGGCCTCCTGCACGGAGGGATACAATCCCGCACCCACGCTGGCCAGAATCGCTACTCCCAGGGCGGGACCCTCGGTGTTCACCGTGGTGGCCACCGGGCAGTTCATCACGTCTGCCAGCATCTGCCGCCACAGGGGGCTCTTTCCGCCGCCGCCGCAGGCCAGCATCGTCTCCGGTGCAACGCCCATGCCGGCCAAAATATTCAAACAGTCGTTCAGGCTGTAGCTGACGCCTTCCATCACAGCCCGCAGCAAATCTCGCCGCTGATGCATGGCGCTGAGCCCAAAGAAGATGCCCCGACAGTCGCTGTCCAGATGCGGCGTCCGCTCGCCCATGAGGTAGGGCGCGTAGATCAGCTTATTGGCGCCGATGGGGCTCTTCGCCGCTTCCTGATTGGTCAGCTCGTAAGGATCCACGCCCATCTGGGCGGCTGCTTCCTTTTCCGCGGCGCAGAAGGTATCCCGGAACCATTTCAGGCTCAGGCCCGCCGCCTGGGTAACACCCATGACATGCCAAGCCCCTGGCACGGCGCAGCAGAAGGTATGCACCCGGCCCTGGGGGTCGATGGCCAGCTTGTCCGTGTGGGCAAAGACCACCCCGCTGGTCCCGATGGTGGTAAAGGCCTTTCCGTCCTCCACCACGCCGGTTCCCACCGCGGCAGCCGCGTTATCTCCCGCGCCGCCGACCACCAGCGTATTTTCGCTCAAGCCAGTTTTCGCCGCTGCTTCGGCGGAAATATGCCCCGTCACCTCGCAGCTTTCGTAAACCTTAGCCAGCAGATTCTTGTCGATATCCAAAATTTGCAGCAGTTCATCGCTCCAGCAGCGGTTCGGCACGTCCAGCATTTGCATACCGCTGGCGTCGGAAACCTCGGTAGCAAAATCCCCCGTCAGCACGTAGCGCACATAATCCTTGGGCAGCAGAATATGCTTGCAACGGGCGTAGTTTTCCGGCTCATGATTCCGAACCCAGATCAGCTTGCTCAGGGTGAACCCGGGCAGGGCAGGATTTGCGGTAATCCGGATCAGGTTTTCGTAGCCAACCTTTTCCGTAATCTCTTCGCATTCCTTCGCCGTCCGCTGATCGCACCAAATGATGGAGGGGCGAATCACCTCTCCCTTTTCATCCAGCATAACCAGCCCGTGCATCTGGCCGCTGATGCCCAGGGACACCACATCTTCCTTATCAACACCGCTTTGGGTCAACACGGTTTGAATCGTCGCGATGGCAGCATTAGCCCAATCGGAGGGGAGCTGTTCTGCCCAACCGTTCTGTGGCTGATACATAGGATATTCCACCGTAGCGGAGCAAATCCCCTTCCCTTCCTGGTCAAAGAGCACCGTTTTCGTTCCAGACGTTCCCAGATCAATTCCCAGTACGTATTTCATTTTTAACCCCCAAAACACAAAATATAGTGGTTCCGTTGCTGAGTCTCATTATATAGTTGTGGTCTGCCAATGTCAAGAATAGTTTTTTGCTACATAATTTCTACACAATCTTGTGATATGATCCTGCCATTCACAGAAAGGAAGTGTGTTTTAGTGAAACGTATGAAATCTGTAGCCCTTTTCCTCCTCCTGCTGGCAGCAGCCCTTGTGCTGGTCGGATGCAGTGCCAATTCTGAAAAGAACGGTGCGAACGATTCAGCCGCCCTGACCTTCAGCTCTGCTGAATTGACCCAGGAGCCCACCTTTGTGGATTGGACCCAGAATGGCACAGCCATGCAGCTCATTGCCCGAAAGGACGAAGCGGGCACGGTGCGCCTGGCCTTTAACACCTGTCAGTCCTGCGGCGGATCCCCCTATGCCTGGTTTGAATACATTGGCGACAACACTTTGCAGTGCCAGAACTGCGGGCTAAAATTCCCCCTGGATACGGTGGGAACCACCAAGGCCGCGGGCTGCAACCCAGTTACCATCATGGATTTTTCTACGGACGGCGATACGGTGACCGTGCCCCAGAAGGTGCTGGCCGAGAATGCGGAACGGTTTACAAATTGGAAGAAGATTAAGTAATGAGAACGTTAAAGAAAACCTGGCACATTGCCGGGATGCACTGCCCCCACTGCGAGATCGCCATTCTCCGCGCCGTCAGCAAGCTGGAGGGCATCTCCCAGCCCGAGGCGGATTATCGGGCCGGTACTTTGACAGCCCAGTGGATGGAGAACCTGCTGTCGGAGGAGAAGCTGGCGGAATGCATCTCGGAAGCCGGCTATGAACTGAAACTTGAAAAGCAAAGCGCTCCCCGCAGAATGCTGACCCTGCTGTGTACACTGCTGGCCCTTGTGGCGCTGTTTCTGCTGTTCGCGGTTACTCCCCTGGAGGGCATGCTCAGCTCCTTCCCCACGGCCCGTGCGGGCATGAGCCTGGGGGCGCTGTTTGTGGTGGGCCTGCTTACCTCCCTCCACTGCGTAGCTATGTGCGGTGGGATCAATTTGGCCCAGAGCGCCGCTTCCGCTCAATCAGGCGGGAAAATCAGCGCATCGAACATCCAATACAACGCGGGGCGCTTCATCTCCTATACTGTGGTTGGTGGGATTGTCGGCGCCTTGGGTTCTGTTTTGCGCATTAGCACAGCAGTGCAGTCAGGTATCCAGATCGTCGCGGCTGTATTCATGGTTTTGATGGCGCTGAACATGCTGGATATCGGTGGATGGAAAGCCATGATGCCTACCCTGCCCGTGGAGCTACGGGCTCGACTGCTGGGAAAGCGGAGGAACTCTTCCCTGTGGATCGGACTGATCAACGGCCTTATGCCCTGCGGCCCCTTGCAGGCCATGCAGCTATATGCCCTATCCACGGGCAGCTGGTATATGGGCGCCCTGTCCATGGCCAGCTTCTGTCTGGGAACCATTCCGCTGATGCTGGGTTTCGGCCTGGTCAGCGGCCGGCTGAACAAACGCTTCGCCAAGCCCATGCGGATTGCCTCCGGCACTCTGGTGCTGGTGATGGGCATGGCCATGCTGACCAGAGGCCTATCCCTTTCCGGCGTTCAGTTAAACCTGTCTTCCCAACTGACGCAGGTGGACGCGGCTGTTGTGGAGGAGGGTTATCAAACCGTCTCCTCCGAGCTGGATTGGCGGGGATACCCGGATATCACCGTAAAGGCGAATGTGCCTGTTCACTGGGTGATTCACGCGGATGAAGGCAAAATTACTGGCTGTAATAACGAAATGGTCATTCCTGGATTGAACCTGCGCGTTCCTTTACAGGAAGGAGACAACGTGGTAGAATTTACAGCTGCTCAACCCGGCGTAATCCCATACACCTGTTGGATGGGCATGCTTCATGGGTCGATTACTGTGGAAGAATAACAGAGGAGATATATATTTATGGAACAATATATTGTTACTGGCATGAGCTGTGCCGCGTGCCAGGCCCGCGTGGAAAAAGCGGTTAGCAAGGTGCCGGGCGTGACCAATTGCTCTGTCAGCCTGCTGACGAACTCCATGGGCGTAGAGGGCTCCGTCTCTGCCCAGGCCATCATCAGCGCGGTGGAGGAGGCAGGATACGGCGCCTCCTTGAAATCCACCGCGAAGGCCGCGGAATCCAGCGCCTCAGCGGAGGAGGAAGCCTTGAAGGATCGGGAGACGCCGATTCTGAAGAAGAGACTCATTGCTTCTATTTTTCTGCTGATCCCGCTGCTTTATCTTTCCATGGGCCATATGATGTGGGGCTGGCCGCTGCCGGCCTGGTTCGATGGCAACCATGTAGCCATGGGGATGGTGCAGCTGGTGCTGACAGGGTTGATCATGGTGATCAATCAGAAATTCTTCGTCAGCGGATTCAAAGCGCTGTGGCATCGGGCGCCTAATATGGACAGCCTGGTGGCCCTGGGCGCTTCCGCTTCCTTCTTGTGGAGCCTCTATGTCCTCTTCGCCATGACCAGGGCGGTGGTGGATGGAAACGAAGCGGCGGTCATGACCTATATGATGGATTTCTACTTCGAATCCGCCGCTACGATTTTGACCCTGATCACCGTGGGCAAGATGCTGGAAGCCCGCGCCAAGGGAAAGACCACTGACGCCTTAAAGGGGCTCATGAATTTAGCTCCCAAGACCGCCGTTTTGCTGCGGGACGGGGTTGAGGTCGAAGTGCCCATCGCACAGGTGAAGCAAGGTGACATCTTTGTTGTTCGCCCTGGCGACAGCATCCCGGTGGATGGCGTCATCATTGAAGGCAGCAGCGCCGTCAACGAAGCCGCGCTGACGGGGGAAAGCGTGCCGGCGGATAAGCTTGTCGGGGATACCGTTTCCGCGGCCACCGTGAATCAATCTGGATTCCTGAAATGCCAGGCCACCCGGGTGGGCGAAGATACTACCCTGAGCCAGATTATCCGCATGGTCAGCGATGCGGCCGCCACCAAGGCGCCCATTGCCAAGATCGCGGACAAGGTTTCCGGCATTTTCGTTCCGGTCGTTATCGGAATCGCCATTGTGACTGCGCTGGTGTGGTTGCTGGTGGGCAAAGAAACGGGCTATGCCCTGGCGCGTGGCATATCTGTATTGGTCATTTCCTGCCCCTGTGCCCTTGGTCTGGCGACCCCTGTGGCCATCATGGTTGGCAATGGCGTAGGCGCGAAAAACGGAATTTTGTTTAAAACCGCCGCTTCCCTGGAGGAAACGGGTCGAGTACAAATCGTAGCCCTGGACAAGACCGGAACCATTACCCAGGGCGAACCCCGGGTGACCGATCTGTGCCCCGCCGCCGGGTATGACGAAAAAACGCTTCTGACTTTGGCCGCCTCCGTGGAACAGCTCAGCGAGCATCCCCTGGCCAAGGCGATTCTTTGGGAGGCTCAGGATCAAAATCTTCCCCTGGAAAAAGCAACTGATTTTGAGGCGCTGCCGGGCAATGGTATTCGCGCTGCTGTCAACCGGGGAAAGATTATCGGCGGCAGCCTGTCCTACATTCGCTCCCAAATTCAGCTTCCGGATGATGTGGCTCAAAGAGCGAATCAGCTTTCTGAGCAGGGAAAGACTCCCCTGCTGTTCAGTCTGAACGGTCAGCTGATCGGTATGATCGCTGTCGCGGACGTGATCAAGGAAGACAGCCCCCAAGCCATTGCGGAGCTGCGGAGCATGGGTGTTCGCGTAGTCATGCTGACGGGTGATAATGAGCGGACTGCCAAGGCGATTGGTCAACAGGCCGGTGTGGACGAAGTCATTGCCGGTGTGTTGCCGGATGGCAAGGAGCAGGTGATTCGTCAGCTGCAGGAAAAAGGCAAGGTCGCCATGGTGGGCGACGGCATCAATGACGCCCCTGCTTTAACCCGGGCCGATATGGGCATTGCAATTGGCGCTGGAACGGATATTGCCATTGACGCGGCGGATGTGGTGCTGATGAAGAGCCGTCTGTCCGATGTGCCTGCTGCGATACGGCTCAGCCGGGCTACGCTGCGGAACATCCATCAGAACCTCTTCTGGGCGTTCATTTACAATGTGATCGGGATTCCGCTGGCTGCGGGTGTCTTTATTACCCTTTTTGGCTGGACCCTGAATCCCATGTTCGGAGCCGCCGCTATGAGCCTCAGCAGCTTCTGCGTTGTCAGCAATGCCTTGCGCTTGAACTTTGTCCGCCTCCGGGGAAAGAATGATCAGCAGGTTTCACAGCCGGCTGTCGAGATGAAAACCACTGCGGCGGTCCCAGCCCCCCAGGTTCAGATGGAGGTCAGCATCGAAGGCATGATGTGCGAGCACTGCGAAGCACGGATTAAAAAGGCAATTGAGTCCATTCCTGGCGTCATTAGTGCTTCGGCTGATCATCAGACGGGAAAGGCGACCGTAAAAGCCGAGAGACCGATCGAGGAAACTGCGCTGAAGCAGGCCGTGGAAGCGGCGGATTATCAGTTCACTGGCTGCGCGGTGATTGCATAAGGAAGGGCAGAAACCATGAAGTATTTTCGGAAATCCTTACTCCTGTTGCTGGCGGGGATCTTGCTGTTGAGCATCTCAGCCTTCGGTATGGCCTCTGCCACCGATGCGCTTTCCCCCAGGGAGATCACAGCCGTTGAGTTGATCGACCTCCTGTACGGCAATACGGACAGTAACTATATCGGGGAGATAATCCGGGTAGAAGGCTTTTTTAGCCCGGAAACTTACGAAATGGAGGGCCTCCCCTATTATGATCTGGTGATTGTAGAGCCCAATTCCTGCTGCGCGGAAGCGGTGCCGTATACGATGAACCCAGATATTACAGAATTTCCGGCCTATGGAACGCCGATTCAACTGATCGGAACGCTGGAAGAAGTAGAGGTCGATGGCGAGTTCTCCGTAAGGATTCAAAACGCGATTATTTCCTGGGAGCAGGCCCTATGAACATTCTGATCATTGATGATGAAAAAATGATCCGGGAATCCATCGTAGCTTTCCTGGAACATCAAAACTATTCCTGCTTCTCCGCGCCTAACGGCGCGGAGGGGCTTTTGCTGTTTGATCAAAACAGGATTGATTGTATCATTCTGGATCTCATGCTGCCGGATATGAGCGGCGAAGAAACTTGCAAAATCATCCGAAAGAAATCCGATGTTCCGATCATTATGCTGACAGCGAAAAGCATGGAAGTGGATCTGTTGAACGGTTTTTCGTTAGGCGCGGATGATTATATGGTGAAGCCCTTCAGCCTGAAGGAGCTATCCGCCCGCGTAGCGGCTGTGATTCATCGCTGGCAAGGGCGTCTGGTCCAGGAGGCGGAGATTCATCTGGGAGAGCTGACCATGGATGAGGATTCCCATACCCTGATGAAAAAAGGGACTCCGATTGACTTAACCCCTGTGGAATGGCGAATTCTGTATGTGCTCATGAAAAACAAACAGAAGGTTTTTCAGCGGGAGGAATTGATCGAAGCTGCTTTCGGAATCACCTATGATGGCTTTGATCGCGCGATTGATACCCATATCAAGAATTTACGAAAAAAAATAGAGGATGATCCCCGGAATCCGGTCTATATTCTTACAGTCTATGGTTTGGGATACAGAATGGGGGGAGGTAAGCCATGAAGAAAAGCCTTCGGTTTCAGCTGTCCTTCAGCAGTGCGCTGCTCGTTCTATTAACGGTCTGTATCATTGCGCTGTCCGCTCATTTTTCCATTCAACGCCAGTTTGATCAATACATTATGGAGCGTCAGGCCGCCCATGCGGCTTCTCTGGCGGAATCCATCATCTCCCAATATGACGCTCAGCAGGATCGCTGGAATCTGGACTATCTGCACGGTTTTGGTATGTACGCCCTGAGCGACGGCTACATCATGAAGGTATATGACGCCTCCGGCGCTTCAGTCTGGGATGCTGAAAACCACGATATGACACTATGCCATGGCATCATGGAATCCATCTGGACCAAAATGCATCAACAAAAGCCGGATACCAATGTATCCTTAATCACCGACACCATCAATCTCTCGATGGACGACGGCATGGTGATTGGCCATGTGGAGGTGCAGTATTACAGCCCCAATTATGCCCGGGAAAGCGACTTTGGTTTTCTGGAAGCCCTGGATCATCTGCTGATCTTCGCTGCCATCGCTTCGCTGGTGATCGCGGTAGCGTTGGGCCTGTGGATGGCCCGGGGCATCGCCAAGCCGATTACGGATGCGACCCAAGCTGCGCGAGAGATTTCCAATGGTTATTATGATGCCCGCATCCCGCCGCATAGCGGATCCGCGGAGCTGTCCACCCTGACCTCCGCGGTCAATCAAATGGCGCAGGACCTGGAAAGTCAGGAGGAGCGAAAGCGCCGTCTGACCACGGATGTAGCGCATGAGCTGCGCACGCCGATTACCAACATCTCCTCCTATCTGGAGGCGATGGCGGAAGGCATCTGGGAACCGACGCCGGAGCGCCTGACGGAATGTCACCAAGAGGCACAGCGAATTGCGGGGATTGTGAGCCAGCTGGAGACGCTCCATCGCAGCGAGGATCAGAGCGCCGTTGTTACGAAATCAGAGCTTCACCTTCGTTCCTTGTGTGAATCGGTGGCATCCACCTTTGCCCGCCCGATGGAAGAACGAAAGATAAAATGCGACATAGAGGGCGAGGATTTGATCCTGCGAACAGATGGCGACAAGCTGCGCCAGATCCTGATCAATTTGCTTTCCAATGCCATCAAGTATTCCCCGGACGGGACAAGAATAAAAATATCCCTCTCCCAGAGCGAAAAAAACGCCCAAATCCGCGTCGCGGATCAGGGCATAGGCATTCCGCCAGCGGAACAGGCCTTGATTTTCGAGCGATTTTATCGCACGGATCTTTCCCGCTCCAGGGAGACCGGCGGCGCCGGCATCGGCCTGGCGATCACAAAGGCCTTGATGGAACAACTGGGAGGAAGGATTTCAGTGGTAAGCCAGGAGAACGAAGGGAGCGTATTTACGGTATCCCTCCCGCTTTTAGGATAAAGCCTGCAGCTTCGCGACTTCCCTCTCCGTTAATCTGCGCCATTGTCCCCGGGGCAGGTCGCCCAGAGAAATGGGACCGAACTCTACCCGCTTGAGGCTGACGACCTGATGTCCGATGGCTTCCAGCATCTTACGAACCTGACGGTTTCGCCCTTCATGGATGGATATCAGCAGCACGGTATCGAAGGCTTCTCGCCGAATCAGCCTGACCTGGGCGGGAGACGTCAATTTGTCGTCGATCATGACCCCGGCACGCAGGCGTCGAATCTCTTCCTCGGAAACCTGATTCGATGCTTTGACCAGATAGACCTTGCTCACCTCGTGGCTTGGATGCAACAACCGATTCATTAAATCACCATCGTTGGTCAACAGAATCAAACCTTCACTGTCAAAATCCAACCGGCCCACGGGAAACAGGCGAACCGGATAATCTCTAAACTTATCCATCACGGTGGGCCGGCCCTCCGGGTCGAAAACGGTGGTCACTTCTCCAATGGGCTTGTAATAGGCAAGATAATGCTTCTCCGCTTCCGGCCGGACCACCTCTCCTGAGACGGAAACCCGGTCCTTTTCCTCGTCTACCTGTACACCCATTTCTCGAACGGTGAGTCCGTTGACTTGCACCAAGCCGTCCTGAATCATCTGTTCCGCCCGCCGGCGGGAGGCAACGCCGCATAAAGCCAGATACTTTTGTAAACGCATCATTTTTTCTGTTCCTGTTCTATCGAAGTTTATAGTGGGCACTTCTCGTCCAACACCCGATGGGTATATTTCCACTGTCCGGATTTCATCTCGGCCATGGTATGCCCGTGGCCGATCAGCTTATACTTGTAGGTCGTCAATCCGTCCAGCCCCATGGGTCCGCGAGAATGGAGCTTTCCGGTGGCAATCCCCACCTCAGCCCCTAATCCGTACACAAAGCCATCCGCAAAGCGGGTAGATACGTTCTGGTACACCCCCGCGCTATCCACCCGGTTCAGGAAGGCAGCCGCAGCGGCGTCATTCTCCGTGATAATACAGTCCGTGTGATGGGAGCCATAGTGATTGATATGCTGAATAGCAGCGTCCAGCGAGGGAACGATACGAATGGACAAGATGGCGTCCAGATATTCGGTTGACCAATCCTCCTCCGTCGCGGCCTTGCAGGCGATCAACTGCCGAGTAGCCTCATCCCCCCGAATCTCTACGCCCCGCTCCTGAAGCAGAGTCGAAAAAGTGGACAGGAAACGTTCCGCGATGGCCTCGTGAACCAGCAGGGTTTCCTCTGCGTTGCAGACAGAAAGATTTTGCACCTTGCTATCCAGGGCCACCTGGAACGCAATGTCCAGATCGGCATCCTGATCCACATATACGTGGCAAATGCCATCCGCGTGCCCTAGCACAGGAATGCGGCTGTTATCCATAATATACCGGACGAAGGCGTTGCTGCCCCGGGGAATGATGAGGTCAATCAGCTCATCTTCCTTCAGCATGGCCGCCACATCCTCTCTGCTTTCCATCAGCTGGGCCGCGTTCGCCGGCAAGCCAGCTTGGGTAAGGGCGGTTTGTACGGACTGGATCAGGGCTTGATTAGTTCGTAGCGCTTCCCTTCCCCCTTTCAGCAGCGCGGCATTGCCGCTTTTGATGGCCAAAGACGAAATTTGAATCAACGCGTCCGGTCGGCTTTCAAAGATCACTCCGATGACGCCGATGGGACAGGTCACCCGATACAGCTTCAGCCCCTCCGTCAGCTCATGACAGAACACGGTTTCACCGATGGGATCCGGCAAATCCCGCAGAGAAAGCAGCCCCTCCTGTACCTGCTTTAGCTTACTGTGGTCGAACTTCAACCGAGCCAACAGCGGGGCGGCCAACCCTTCTTGCAGCGCTTGTTCACAATCCAATTGATTGGCCGCGAAAATGACCTCCTGGTCTTTTTCCAATTGTTCAGCCATTTTCAGCAAAGCCAAATTTCGTTGATCCACCTTGGCGGTGGATAAAGCATAGAAAGCCTCTCTGGCCCGGGCGGCCATTTCAGAAAGATTCATCACGCCTGCGCCTCCTTTCCGGGGTCGGTTTAGTATATCAAAGAAATGTTGAGTTGAAAAGAGCGGAATCTTTTGGTATACTACTTTGGAAGGAGGGGTTTGGGCATGCCGCATCAGAAGGGGGTTAAAGTGATCGCCACCAACAAAAAAGCCTTTCATGATTATTTTGTGGAAGAAAAGTTTGAGTGCGGCATTGTGTTGTTCGGCACGGAAGTAAAAAGCGTCCGATTGGGGAAGGTGAATCTGAAAGAGAGCTGGGCCCAGGTCCGAAAGGGTGAAATCTGGGTCGAGGGGATGCACATCAGCCCCTATGAGCAAGGGAACATCTTTAATCGCGATCCTCTGCGTCCCAAAAAGCTTCTGATGCACAAGAAGGAGATTCTGAAGCTGGAAGGTCAGGTGATGCGTCAGGGCTTTACCCTGGTTCCCCTGGAAGTTTATCTGAAGGATGGCCGCATGAAGGTGCAGCTGGGTCTCTGCAAGGGCAAACAGCTGCACGACAAGCGCGACAGCATGGCCAAGCGCGATTCCGATCGGGAAATTCAGCGCGCGTTGCGCAATCGGCAAAAGTGACTGAATAGTTTTTTCGCTTTGTCAGAGAGTATCATTTTTTGCAACATCGCTATTTCTTTATATGGGGATGATCCGGTTTCGACGGGGATAGCGAAGGCAGGATAAGCGAGCCGCGGCCCCTGTACCGCGTATCAACGGGGAAAAACAATAACTGACAATAGCGAATACGCTTTCGCGGCGTAATGCCGCGCGTCGGCCCTGAGCGCCTGCGGCTCAGCAAGTCGGCGTCATTGACGCAGGGAACGAGCTCCGCCTAAGCTTTGCAGCGGCGCCCGTATTCATGAAGCTACCTTCCCCGCAGTCTTTCCGCGGACGGCGTCGGAAGGGAAATTAAATCACGGAATGCGCTCGGAGAAAGTCCTGTTAACGGATCTTCGGACAGGGGTTCGACTCCCCTCATCTCCACTCTGGTCACCTTATACGAACCCCCTCAGGTCTATATCCTGGCCGGGTTGGTCGTACTGGTGACCCAGCTGAATCCAGACCACAAATGATCTGGATAAAAAGGCTTCAACTTCCCATCTGGGGTTGAAGCTTTTTTTGTTTTCCAGACTTGCTTCACAATATACAGCAAGGATATAAAAAGGCCCTCGCAGCAAAACTGCGAGGACTTTTCGTGCGGTCGACGGGACTTGAACCCGTACCCATTGCTGGACACGCCCCTCAAACGTGCGCGTATGCCAATTCCGCCACGGCCGCATTACTTGGTGATTTTAGCACTTTTCATGCACCGTGTCAAGGCGATTCTTCGCGTTCAACAGCCGTGGGGATAGGACAAAAAATGAAGGGAGGAAGGGTTCAAAAACCCTCGTCAGAAAGCATTGTCAAATCGGATTGTTTACAGCAGAATTCTCCCCTTGGCAATGTTTTTGCCCGTTTCCTTGTCAAAGAGAACGGCGGCTTTGTGGAAGGAAAACCTGACCTTGCTGTCCACGGGATAATCCACATCGCCAAAAACAACCGCGGTCAAGGGGGTACCCTGAACATCCAGCTTTACCGTGGTTTCCATGCCGGAGGGCAAGGTGGAGTAGACCGTAGCCTCCAGCTCCCCTTCCTCATCGATATGGATGTACTCAGGCCGAATTCCAACTTTTACATCCTTATTCTTCGGAACTACTCCAGCGATGGATTCAAACTTCGCCTTCATTCCGCCAAAGGAAAGCTGGCCTCCTTCGCCAATGTGTCCTTCCACAAAGTTGATGGTCGGATTGCCCATAAAGTCGGCCACGAACACGTTGGCTGGATTGTTGTACATTTCCAGCGGAGGCGCGTATTGCTGTAGCAGTCCGTTTTCCATGATGCAAACCCGGGTGGACAGGGTCATGGCTTCCAGCTGATCGTGGGTTACATACACGAAAGTGGAGTCCGTGTCCCGATGCAGGCGCTTCAACTCCGTCCGCATTTCCATCCGCAGCTTTGCGTCCAGGTTGGAAAGGGGTTCATCCATGAAAAGCACCTTGGGCCCAGGAGCCAGCGTGCGGGCGATGGCCACCCGCTGCTGCTGCCCGCCGGAAAGCTCGCTGGGATACCGCTTCTCGAAGGGCTCGATGCGCAGCATTTCCAGCAGCTCCGTAACCCGAGCCCGGATCCGGGCTTTATCCCATTTCAGATTTTCCAGGCCGAAGGCAATGTTCTGATATACCGTCATATGGGGCCAGAGGGCGTAGTTTTGGAAAAGGAAGCCTACATCCCGCTTAATGGGCGGCAGATTGATCCCCTTGTCCGCGTCGAAAACGGTTTTACCATCGATGGTAATGATGCCTTCGGTAGGCGTTTCCAGCCCGGCGATCATCCGCAGCGTGGTGGTTTTACCGCATCCGGAGGGGCCCAATAGGGTGATGAATGAATTGCTTTCGATCTCCAAATTCAGCGATTCCACCGCCACGAATTTACCAAATCTTTTCGATACATTTTTTAGAATGATTTCTGGCATTTTATCCACCCACTCCTTTGTCAATTGATGCGCCGGTCAGTTTGTTGACGATAAAATTGATCAGCAGAACCACGATGATGATCAACAGGTTGATGGCGTTGCCGAACTGGGCCCAGCCTTTCTCGGAATACTGCATCAGCATGGTTGTCAAAATGGTATTGCTGGTGGGAACCAGCAGCACGAACAGACTCAATTCCCGCATACAGGATACCATGGGCAGTAGGTATCCGCTGAGGAAGCTGGATTTTTGAATTGGGAAAATCACCCGGATCATCCGTTTCCACCAGGGGACACCGGTAATGACCGCCGCTTCCTCAATCTCCCCGGATAGCTGCAGCATGGCATTGACGCCGGAACGGGAAGCGAAGGGAAGATATTTTACGGAGCCCACCAGCCCCAGCAGCAGGAATCCCCGCAGCCAGGGAATCCGGGAGGACATAGCCAGATAGATGGCGCCAAAGGCCAGGGAGGGCATCAGATAAGGGAAGAAGGAAAGGCTGTTGACCCAAGAGGCCAGCTTGCTCCCCCGCCGCTTGGCCACACCATAACCCACCAGAATGCCGCAGGTTCCGGCGATCAAAGCGCAGGTAACGGCCAGGCCTAAGCTGTATACCAGGGCATTCCAAACCTTCGGGTTCAGCAGAATCCCGGTGGAATCCCCCTGATCCAGGCGTTCAGACAGATTGGTGCCGATCCAGAAGTCCAGGGTCATATTGCTGAGAGAATAATCCCCGGCCTTGATGATGACGGACTCCAGCGCGAAGGTGATCAGCGGAACCACGGCAACCAGCAGCAGGATAATCACCAGTATGATGGCCAGGGGGCGATTCGCCTTCCCCAGGCTGATCTTGCTGATCTGCCCGGATTTACCTGTCACTGTGGTGAATTGCTTGCGGCTGTTGGTTACCTTTTGGTTCAGCAGCAGAATGGCGACCCCGAAGAGAATCATTACCCCAACGATGATATAAGCCTGTCCGGGATAGCTGTCCATCAGGGATTTCATTTTTGTGCTCAGCACGTAGTACCGTACCGGAGATCCCAGGAAAACGGGTACGGAGTAGGCGCTCATGGAGCTGGCGAAAACCAGCAGGAAGGTGCTTAGCATTGCCGGTTTCACGATGGGCAGCGTAATCTTCCAGATGATCCTGGCCCGGCTGGTTTTCAAAATGGTGGCGGCTTCCTCCAGGTTCGCATCCATGTTCCGTAAAATGCCGCCAATGAGGATATAGGCGAAGGGAGCGTAATGCAGCCCCAGCACCAGGGCAATCGGGAACGCGCCATAGACAAACCATTCGGGCATAAAGACACCAAAGACGGAGGCCATGATCCCGTTAGAGGTTTTCAGACCGATATTCACATTCTTAAAGAACGTCTCCCAGAACAGCGCCAACGTCCAGGAAGGCATGATATACGGAAAGGTGAACACGGCGGATACAAATTTCTTATACTTCAGATTGGTACGGGTTACCAAGAAGGCCACCACGCCACCAAAGAGAATCGCGATGACGGAAGCGGCCACGGAAACAATCAGCGTATTCAGGAAGGGCTGATAAAACTGAATCCAGCTGTAATCATTCTCCGCCGTGGCAAACAGCCGTTCAAAATGATACAGGGAAAGGGAGCCCGCCGTTAATTTAGCCGCTCTCGCCTCTCGCCCTGTATGGATGGTGACGGTCTCCGTCAGCATGGAAAGCAACGGATACAGCGTCAACACAGCCAGTGAAATCAGGAACACCAGCAAAATGATATTCGCGGGTTTGCTAAACCATGCCTGTAAGCGCCCCTTGAGCCGACTGGCCTGGAAATTTCGGGTCTGAGCTTGATCCATTCATCCTGTCCCCCTTTCAGGGAAAATAAAAAAAAATGGGCGGGACGGGTTTCGCCGTCCCGCCGGAGAAAATCGCTCCAGAGCGTTCCTCTAAAATGGATTAGTTCTGGCAGTGCTGCAGGATAAAGTCTTCCACTTCGAAGCTGTCCAGAATGTATTCCGCGTCTTCCATCACCAGGGTATCCTTCCAAACATCGATGGTCAGATCGCCCTCATTGACGGTGATCGCCGCGTTGGGAGAATAAGCGCCAATGCTCTTGCCCCAGGGCTGGAAGCCTTCCTGGGTCATCAGATATTCAATGAACAGCATGCCGGTATAGGGCCGGGTCGCCTGGGTATTGATCATGGTGTACATGGGATACATGAACCCAGCGAAGGGCTTTACTTCATAGCCTTCCGCAGAGGCGTCGTACTGGGCCACGGTCAGGTTATCCGTCAGCACGGAGGAGGAGCGCAGCTTGCTCAGCACAAAGAGGCCAATCTTGCCAGAGGCGGTCTCCTGGCTGACTTCCTCAGCAATGGAGGTGTCAGACTTGCCGAAGGTTACATTGGCCAGGAACTCAGCCACCCACTTGTAGCCAGCGTTCTTATACTCGCCCAGGTCAATCGCTTCACCCTTCCACTCTTCATAGGCGGCAGCCAGCTTATCAGCCCATTCATCCTTGGTGCACATGACCAGGAAGTTCATGTTGACCTTTTCGCTTTCCGGATTCTTGAAGATCACGTTGCCCTTCATCTCGGGAGCGGTCAACTCCCAGACATTCTTGATGGCGGGAACGTTATCGCCCAGGTTGTTGTAGATGAACAGCTTGTTGATGTACTGATGCACCAGCGCGGGCTGCTGATCCGCTTCATCCAAGACGTCAGCCACGGCGGCGGGGACGAAGTTCAGCACCAGACCCTCATCGATGGCATCCGTCAGCTGGGCGCCATCCTGAATCATCACCATGTCGGCGGCGGAATTGCCGTTCTCGCTGCGCAGCTTGGTGTAGATTTCCTGGTCCTTCAGGTTGTTGGATTCGACAGTGATATCATACAGGGCGGCAAATTCTTCCGCGGCGGTAGAAATACGGCTGGTATTCCCGTAGACGACGAAGGTGCCGCTTTCGGCCTTGGCCTTTTCAACCAATTCATCATGGCTGAGGGCCTGCCCAGCCTCGATGTCGGCGGCTACATCCGCCAGAGCGCCTACGGCGCACAGGGCCATCATCAGCGCAAGCAACAGGGATACAAACTTCTTCATGAAAACCTTCCTCCTTTGAGATGATAGTAATGAAAGAGAGATATAGCTTCTATGCCGATCCCGGCATAAAATTCAAACAAACACAGCGCAGAAGCGCTATCCTTTCCAAATTGGTTTCCAACTGACCTGATTTTACCATCAGCGGGCGGGAAAAGCAAGATAAAAATTTCACGTTTTTTTCTTGAAACGCAGTTCTCTCGTAACAGAGAAGCCCGCAAAATAGCTGACGTTTTATTTTTTCAGCCGATCCACAGCTTCGTAGCTTCCCAGAATAACCAGCGCTGCACTGGCTTCCAGGGGAGAATCGATATCCGGGGGCAATTGAATCGAGTTTTCTTTCTTCAGCGCGATAACGTTCACCCCATATTTGGAGCGCAACTCCAGAGACCGGATGGTTTTTCCCACCCATTTTTCATGGGGGTGCATTTCCACGATGCCAAACTCGTCAGACAACTCGATATATTCCATGACGCCGGCATGGGTTAGCCCCATGGCCAGCTTATCCGCCATTTCCCATTCCGGTATGACGACGCGATTTGCTCCCAGCTTTTCCAGAATTTCGCGATAGGAGCTGTCATGGGCCTTGCAGATGATGTAAGGGACACCCAGCTCCTTCAAATTCATGGTGATCATGGCGGAGGCCGCCAGGTCCGACCCCATGGCGACCACTGCCCGATCGTATTCCTCCACCCCCAGCTTGTCCAGCACATCCTTGTCACGGGCGTCCGCCGCGACGGCTCGTGTCACCCGATCCGCGATTTTGTCCACCAGCTGTTCGTTCAGATCGATGGCCAGAACTTCCTGCCCGCATTCGTAAAGCTTGATCGCCATCTCCGAGCCAAATCGTCCCAGCCCAATCACCACATAGGATTTCATACTGTGCACGCTCCTTATTCTATCGTTGCTTAATTTATCCAATCAGGAGATCCACATTCGCGTAACGATAATTTTCACCCGCTGGCTTCTTTTTCAGGAAGCCCATACTAATGGTCAGCACCCCTACCCTCCCAAAGTACATCAGCAGCATGATGAGAACCTGGGCTGGCCAGCTCATTCGGGCCGTTCCTCCGGCGCTGAGTCCCACGGTTCCCACGGCGGAAATCGACTCATACAGCGCGTCCGTCAGGTCCATGGGAGAGGTCGCGCAGACCAGCAAAGCGCTGAAGAAGGCCAGGCTGATCATCAGGATGAAAATCATGATCGCGTTCATCACGTGATCATCCGTAACGGTTCGATGAAACACCCGCACCGTATAATTCCCCCGCATTCTGTTCCACAGAAACATGAGCAGCACCACGAAGGTAACCGTTTTCAAGCCGCCGGCGGTGGAACCGGAGGAACCGCCGATGAGCATTAGAAACATGGAAAACCCTTTTCCCGCGGGGGTCATGGCCCCTTGATCCAGCGCCGCGAAGCCGGCGGTCCGAAGCGTCATGGATTGAAAGAAGGAGGCCAGTATTTTTTCGAGGAAGGAGAAGGACCCCATAGTCGCGGGATTGTTCCATTCCACCGCGGCGATAACCACTGTGCCCAAAGCCAGCAACGCGCCACTGGTAAGCACCACCAGCTTGGTATACACGCTCCATTTGGAGGGCTTTTTCTTTCGAAGGATATCATCCCAAACCAGGAATCCTAAGCCCCCCAGAATTACCAGGCCGCTCAGGGTCAGGCAAACAAAAGGATCCTTCTGGTACAGCGCCATGCTGGAGCCGGGGGACCGAAAGCCAAGAATGTCAAACCCGGCGTTGCAGAAGGCAGACACGGCATGGAAAACTCCTAATTTCAGCGATTGCAGAAAGGAATACTCCCGAGCGAACCGCATCGTCAGCAGCAGGGCCCCCAGGCCCTCCACGATGAAGGCTCGATACAGCAGGCGCTTCTGATGCTCGATCACATCTCCCATATTCTGAATGCCGATGGCTTCCGCCATGACCATTTGCTGCTGGATGGAGATTTTTCGTTTCAGGCTGAAATAAGCCAAGGAGGCGGCGGACATAAAGCCGAGGCCGCCGATCTCAATCATGATCAGGATGACGATTTGGCCGAGGCCGCTCCACTGGGTCCAGGTGTCTCGCAGGGTCAGCCCGGTCACACAGGTGGCGGAGGTGGCGGTAAACAGGGAGATTAAAGCTCCTGCTGAGCGGCCATCCCGGGAGGAGACCGGAAGATTCAAAATAGCCGCGCCGAGAAGGATGATCCCTAGAAAAGTCAGGGCGATGACCCTGCTGATGCTGACGCTTCGACGCTTTTTCTTCCGGAGCTTAGACTGCATGGAGCCGAACTTCCTTTCCGTCATGTAATGAACTGATCGAACATCTTTCAACGCAGGCAATTTTACCACTTTTCTCCCGGCCTCTCAACCGAAATTCTATGGCTTCCCATGGCTTAAATCTTACGATTCTGTGAATTTCTTTCCTTTCGAAGAAAATAGTGCTAAGATAGCATGAAATCCTTTTGGAAGGGTGTTTTTTGTTATGCGTATTATTCTGATCGGCGCCGGAAAAGTAGGCCATATTCTGGCGGACCGATTGACCGCGGAAGAGCATGATGTCACCATCATTGACAGAAACGAAGAGGTCATTGACCGCTGCCAGGATTCTCTGGACGTTATGTGCATCAAAGGCAACGGCGCCAATGCCCGAACCTTGGTGGAAGCCGGGGTGGATCGGGCGGATATCGTCATCGCCACTACGGCAGGTGATGAGACCAACATGCTCTGCTGCCTGATCGCCAAGCGATTAGGCGCAAAATATACCATTGCCCGGATTCGGGATCCGGAATTTAACGAAAGTCAAATGCTGCTGCAAAACGAAATGGGCATCGATGTGGCCATCAATCCAGAGCGAGCCACTGCCCTGGAAATCAGCAAGCTGCTTCGATACCCTTTTGCCGGCAGCATCGAATCCTTCGCCCGGGGCCAGGTGGAAATGGTGGAGTTTCGAGCCCAGAAGGATGATTCTATCGTCGGCGTTCCTATGAAAAATCTTTCCTCGAAATTGCCGAACATCCCCCAGGTGCTGTATTCCATGGTGGAGCGGGATAATCAGGTGATTATCCCCGGAGGTGATTTTTTTATTGAACCCGGAGACAAGGTGCATATCGCCGGAAACATGGTGAACATCACCAATTTTTTCCGCTATCTGGGCCGCAATTCTCTGAAAGTTCGAAGCGTCATGGTCATGGGTGGCGGCAAAATCACCTATTATCTGGCCCGGATGATCATGCCCGTGGGGATTCATATGACCATCTTTGAGGTCAATGCGGAGAAGGCTCGATCCCTGAGCGAACAATTTCCCAAAGCGGATATCATCCTGGGAGACGGGACGGATCAGGATCTGCTGGAGGAACAGGGGCTCACTCAGATGGACGCCTACATTTCCCTTTCCAGCCGGGATGAGGAGAATCTGATGACCGGCATGTACGCATCCCGAAAAGGGGTGCCGAAGGTCATCGCGAAAAATACCCGAACCACCTATGCCGATATCCTGAATCAACTGGGCCTGGATTCCATCGTCAGCCCCCAAAGCATTACCTGTTCCACCATTCTGCGCTATGTCCGGGCCCGGGAGCACAGCAAGGGGACGGAAATCGAGCGTCTGTACCGCCTGGCGGAGGGTAAAGCGGAGGCCATCGAATTCATCGCCCGCAAGGGGGATTCCTATATTGGCATCGCCTTGAAGGATCTGAGCATTCGTCCCGGCAACCTGGTGGCGGTGATTCTTCATCAGGGAAAGGTCATCGTCCCCTTTGGTAATGATAAAATTGAAGCGGGAGATCATGTGGTCATTATCTCCCGCGAATTGGGAATTGGGGATTTAAACGAGGTGCTCTATCGATGAACAGGAAGTTAATTCTTCGCCTGTTGGGCGCCATCCTGGCCATCGAAGCGATTGCCATGGTTCCTTCCCTGCTAATCTCCCTGTATTTTCAGGATGGAGACAGCCTTGTGTTGGGGCTGTGTGCCCTGGGAATGCTCATTCTAGGGCTGTTGCTCTGGTATGTGATGAAATCTCCCCAGGGGACGCATCTGCGGCTGCGGGAAGGCTTTATCGTGGTGGCGCTGGGCTGGCTGGTCCTCAGCCTGGGCGGCGCGCTCCCCTTCTTCTTCTCTGGCCGCTATCCGAGGTTTGAGGATGCCTTCTTCGAATCTGTTTCCGGGTTTACCACTACCGGAGCTACCGTGCTGACGGAATTCGAAGGTTTTCCCCGGGGCATCATGTTCTGGCGCGCAACCACTCACTGGGTGGGTGGCATGGGGGTGCTGGTTTTAACGCTGGCGTTGCTTCCCCGGCTGACCGGGCGCACCTCCCATTTGGTCAAAGCAGAAAGCCCCGGCCCTTCTCTCAGCAAGCTGGTTCCCCATACCGGGACCACGGCTAAGCTGTTATACCTGATTTATATGGCGCTTACCGGCATGGAATTCCTGGCCCTGCTGCTTTGCGGGCTTTCTCCCTATGACGCCGCAATGCATGCCCTGTCCAATGCCGGAACCGGCGGTTTCAGCAATTATGGCAGCAGCGTAGCCGCCTTTCAGAATCCCGCGGCGGAAGCGGTAATTACCGCGTTTATGTTCATGTTTGGCGTTAACTTTGCCCTGTATTATCGCTTCTTGATCGCTGGACCCAAGGACAAGATTCGCTCCTTCTTCCGGGATGAGGAATTCCGGTGGTATTTCGGCGCTACAGTGTCTTTTATGGTCCTGTTAACCCTGCTGAATCTTTCCTTTTATCAGGGAAACTGGGTCAGTTCCTTCCGTTACAGCGCCTTCGAAATTGCTTCTGTCTTTTCCACCACCGGGTTTGCAACGACGAATTTCAATGAGTGGTCCGTAGCCTCGCAAATGCTGATTTTCCTGGCTATGTGGCTGGGCGCCAGCGCTGGCTCTACAGCTGGCGGCATCAAGTTTATTCGGATTCTGCTGTTGAGCAAGGTGGCCCGCCGCTCGGTGCGTGCCACCGGACAGCCGAAGAAGGTACAGGTCATTCGTCTGGACGGAAAAGCCGTGGATGAAAACATGCTGAATCAGATCGCGATCTTCGCCATTGTTTACATCACCCTGGTTATTGCCGGCGGTTTCCTTCTTTCCCTGGAGGGGAAGTTTTCCGCCATGGACAATCTGTCCGCCGCCCTTACCTGCGTCAGCAACGTGGGCCCGGCCTTCGGCGCGTTGGCCAGCGATTTTGCCGGGTACGGTATATGGGGAAAGCTGTTATGCTCCTTCCTGATGCTGGCCGGGCGGTTGGAGCTTTTCCCCATGCTGATTTTGTTCACAAAACACGCCTGGACGAAGTAAAACTCTACTCACATAGCGTCTGGAAACGGTTTCTCTCTGCCCCAGGGCAGAGATCCCATCGGAAGGAGAACGATCAATGTCTTCAGACACCAGGAAATCGATCGCCCGCGGGGTATCCATCCTCAGCCTGGCTGGAATCGTGTGCAAGCTGATCGGCCTGCTTTTCACCGTGCCGCTGACCCGGATCATCGGCTCGGAGGGCTTGGGGATTTATCAGTCCGTTTATCCCACCTATAATCTGCTGTTGACCCTCTCTTCCGCCGGGCTGCCAGTGGCGGTTTCTCGCATGGTCAGCCAATATCTTGCAAAGGAGGATCCTCGGAACGCTCACCATGTTTTTAAAACAGCGCTTTGGCTGCTGACGGGATTGGGCTGCGTCTGCATGATCCTGATGCTGGCGGGGAATGGCGCGCTGACCAGCTGGGTACGGGAGCCCCGGGCCTCCCTGGGCTTTACCGCCATAGCCCCCTGTCTGGCCATCGTCTGTGCCCTCTCCGCTTTCCGGGGTTTTATGCAGGGGCAGCAGAACATGAAGCCTACCGCCATTTCCCAGATTGTGGAACAGGTGGGCAAAGTGACCTTTTCCCTACCCTTGGCTTACTTTGGCACCAAGCAAAGCCTGGCCCTGGGCGCAGCGGGGGCGCTGTTGGGCATTACCCTCAGCGAAGCCTGCGCTACCCTGGTAGTCGCCATGATCTACTTCCGCCGTCGCCGCGCCTTTTTGGATCGGCCTCAACTGGCTCACCAGGCCGCCGCTTCCACGGGAGCCCTGGCGAAGCAGCTGTTTTCGATCTCCATTCCCATTACTATCAGCGCCTGTATTGTCCCCCTGGCCCAATTCGTGGATTCCGTCATGATGGTGCCGCGGATGATGCATTCCGGTTTGACCAACGAGGTGGCCCGTTCCCTGTACGGCGTTTTCTCCGGGTTGGTCATTCGGCTCATCAATATGCCCACCGCCCTGGCGCTGGCCATCGCCATGAGCCTGGTACCCGCTGTTTCCGCGGCCCAGGCGGTGCACGATGAGGAAGGGACGAAGTCTGCTTGCCATCAGGGCTTGAAGCTGGCGTTCCTGATTGGTTTTCCTTGTTCCATTGGGATGAGCGTGCTGGCAAAGCAAGTCTTTGGATTCCTGTATTATGAAAGCCTGGCACCGGAGCAGTTCCAGGTAGGTTGGGAGTTGCTGACCGTATCCAGCCTGACCATTGTCCTGTTCACGGTGGTGCAAGCCACCAGCGGGATTCTGCAGGGATTAGGTAAGCAGCGGATTCCCATGTACACCCTGATCGCCGGGGTCAGCTGCAAAATCCTGATGAATTACATCCTGGTTGGCATTCCCGGCGTCAATATTCACGGCGGTCCTTTTGCCTCCATCGTATGCTACTCCGTCTCCATGATTCCCAATTTATATTTTGTCTGTAAATACGCCCATCTCTCCTTCCAATGGAAGGATTGGGTGATCAAACCAGGCCTGTGCGCCGCAGCCATGGGGCTGGTTGTATGGGGACTTCGCAGCGTTTTGCCCTTCCATCGTGTCTTTACCCTGGTGGAGGTCGCCTGCGGTGTAGCCGTATATGGATTGGTGGCCTTGAAGCTGGGGGTTGTCTCCAAATCAGAGATCTCCTCCCTCACCCATCGTCTGCGCCGGAAAGGAAAGAAAGCCTAAAAATGACGAAACAAAAGATTACGGTGATTCCTCTGGGGCCAGGCGCCCCCGAGCTGTTAACGCTCCAGGCAGCGGAGCGGCTTCAGGAGAAAAACACTCCCCTCTTCCTGCGCACGCGCCGCCATCCGGTAGCACAATGGCTCACGGAGAGGGGTATCCCTTTCCAGGACCTGGATGAATTCTATGACAAATTTGAGGATTTTGACCAAATGCACGAAGCCATGGCCGCTTTCCTGTGGCAGGAAGCCGCGAGGCAGCCTTTGCGCCTGGGGGTCATGGATCCCGCCAGCGATGGCGCTGTCGCCAGCCTGCGGAACACCTGCCCACCGGAAGGGGAATTGCAGATTCTTTCCGGCGTCAGCGCAGAGGATGTAGTCCTCAGCGGGCTGCCAGGCCAAATGATGACAGATGGACTGCTGCAGCGATTTTCCGCTACACGATTCCTCTCCGCGCCCTACCATCCGGAGAATCCATTGCTGATTATCGAAATTGATTCCGCGCTCTTGGCGGGACAGGTGAAGCTGAAGCTGGGAGAGCTCTATGATGATGAGCAGGAGGTCTGCTTTTTTCCTCCTTCAGAAAAGACGGCCAGGATTCCTAAGCTGATCCCGCTGTATCAACTGGACAGTCAAAGGGCTTTTGATCATACCTCGGCGCTTTATCTACCCGGCGTGGATTATCAAAGCCGGCGTCGTTTTACCTTCCAGGACCTGACAGAAATCGTCGCCCGGCTCCGGGCGCCGGACGGCTGTCCCTGGGATCGTGTTCAGACCCATGAAACCCTGCGCCCCTATATGGTGGAGGAAGCCTGGGAGGCGGTCAATGCCATCGAAGATCAGGATATGGATCATCTGGCGGATGAATTGGGAGATGTGCTGTTCCAGGTGATGATTCATGCCTCTGTGGGCGAAACCTTCGATGAGTTTTCCCTGACAGATGTAATTTCAGGCGTCTGCCAGAAGATGATTCATCGCCATCCTCATGTGTTTCAACATGCGCAAGGAGAATCCACGGAGGAAATTGCCCAGGGCTGGGAAGTGCAGAAACGGGCGGAGACTGGCAGCAAAACGGTGGGAGATACGCTGAATGATGTCTCCACTTCCCTGCCCGCCTTGAAGTATTCCATCAAAATGTATAAAAAGCTAGCACAGCTTCCTGCGCTGCGCAGAAATCCTGAGGAGATCATTGCGGAGATTCAAGCGCTGAGTCAGGAGTTGACTGATGGGACGACGTTGGATGAAGAAAAAATGAGCCAACTGCTGATGAAGTGTACGGAGCTTTGTTATCGAACGGATCAGGACGCGGAGATTCTGTTGCACCGGGGAGTGGAGCAGATGAAGCAGCGGTATCAAAAGGTGGAAAAACGCATCTATCAGGATCAAAAAGAACCGGAGCAATTGAATCTGGAGCAGCTGAATGAATATATGGAAAAGGAGAATTGAACCATGCGTCTGGATAAATATTTGAAGGTTTCTCGGATTATTAAGCGGCGCACCGTCGCCAATGAAGCCTGCGCTGGAGGCCGGGTTACTGTGAATGGCAAGGTAGCCAAGCCCGGAGCCGATGTGAAGCCCGGGGATATCTTAACCATTCGCTTTGGCGAGCATTTGGGAAAATATGAGGTACTTTCCATCACGGAAACGGTTCGGAAGGAGCAGGCGGATCAAATGTATCGCATTCTAGAGGAAGATGCTGCCGCCGCCCAGGAGAGAGCCTGATGAAAGAAAAAATCTATGTCATCCTGCTGGCTGGCGGATCTGGTACCCGGATGCATGCCGGAGTCAACAAAGTGCTGCTGCCAGTGGCCGGAATTCCCTGTATCGCTCGCAGCGCGTTGGCGTTCGTCCCTTTTGCGGATCATCTGATTCTGGTGGTCAAGCCGGAGGAGGAAGCAGCCCTGGGGCAGGCATTGGCGGAAATCGCCCTGCCCTTCCCGGTTTCTTTCGCCCCGGGGGGCGCCACCAGACAGGAATCTGTACACCATGGGCTGCAGCTCCTCGGAAAAATGGAACCGGAGGACGCCATTGTCCTCATCCATGACGGCGCCCGGTGTCTGGTGGAGGAAAAGGTGATTCAGGCTGCGCTGGATTCCGTTTCCTTGCATGGCAGCGGCATCGCCGCCATCCCAGCCACGGATACCCTACGCCAAGCGGATGAACATTTTCAGGCGGGGCCAACCATTCCGCGGGAGCAGGTCTGGGCTATGCAAACGCCCCAGGCCGCCAGGCTGCGTTCCTTGCTTGCTGCTTTTGATCAAGCGGAGCAAGAGGGCTTCACTGGCACTGATGACGCCGCCATTCTGGCCCATGCTGGATATCCGGTTTTTCTCTCCCCAGGCAGTCGGACGAATCTGAAACTCACCACCCAGGAGGATTTACTCATGGCGGAAGCAATCTTACAGCAGGAGAAACCTTTCCCGGATCTGCGGATTGGCCAGGGATATGATGTGCATCAGTTGACTACCGGGCGGAAACTGATCCTCTGCGGCGTGGAGGTTCCCCATACCCATGGACTCCTGGGCCACAGCGACGCGGATGTGGCGCTGCACGCGTTGATGGACGCGCTGTTGGGGGCTGCTGGAATGGGAGATATCGGCCGGCATTTCCCGGATACGGACATGCAGTACAAAGGGATTGACTCCATGAAGCTACTGGCTAAAGTAATGGAAAAGCTGACAGAAGCTGGGTTCCGCCCCGTCAATGTGGATTTAACCATCGTGGCTCAGCGGCCCAAGCTGGCGCCCTATATTCCGCAGATGGCGCAAAATGTCGCTACCTCGCTGGGCTTACCCCTGAGCCAGGTTAATGTGAAAGCGACGACCACAGAACACCTTGGCTTTGAAGGGCGCATGGAAGGAATTTCTTCCCAAGCCGTTTGTCTCCTGCAAAAAATGTCCTAATATCATCGGCCCTCCCTAACGGGGAGGGCCGATGATATTGGTGAGGTTGAATCAATTGGATCTGGTGGTTGTAACAATCACTTGAACGGAAGGCGCTTCCGTGGCGTTGGGAGATGCGGTTTCCTCTGTGGCCGTTTCTTCCGCTTCCATTTCTTCGTCCACCTCTTCCATCTCCACTTCTTCCATGGTAATCTCTACGGCAGGAGAAGCATCTTCGGCGGTTTCTTCCGTGACTTCTTCCTCTTCCGAGGCTGTTTCCTTCTCTTCTTCCACCGCTTCTTCCAATTCCTCCACGGGTTCTTCTACAGCTTCATCCTGTGTCTGAGCTGCAGCGTCTTCTGAACCCTGGGTCTCCTCTGAAGTCGGGGCTTCGGGGATCTCCGCAGGAATCAACTGTTCACCAGAGGCGGCAAGGAATTCTGCCAGTTTCAAATTCAATTCGTCCGCTGACAGGCTGATCATATCCACGGCTCCTTCTGTTGAGAAGGGAGTAAAGACCCAAGGAGAGGCCGTTTTCATCTGGCCCTGTGCGTTCAAATCAAAATCCTTTTTATGAAAGGTGATATCAAATTCCAGGGTGGTGGGACTGGATTGAGAATACTTGCTGAAATAGTGCAATTGAACATCCAGACTCATGGGTTCCTCTTCCGGATACAACGCCGCGTCTTCTCCATCTGGCAGGCGGCTGACGTCTCGCTCCAGGTTTAGTTTCCATTCGCTGCGCTGGTGATCCCTGGCTTCCTCATCGCTGCTGATGATAACCCGATGACTGCCGTCCAACCGATAGGCATGATATTCAGGATTGTCCAGATCATCCGAGTTTGGATTGGGCCGAATCAGAATCCATGCACTGATGGAACTGATCTCCTTCCAATCAATGCCAGAGCCCAGGATCAGTGTGATCATCTGCTCTTCGCTGCGCAGAGTGTAATAGCTTAGGCCGCCTTTTTCCTCAATCAGCAGGCTCTGAAACTGCATTTGCTTTTCATCCAGCGGCAGTTCTAACGTGCTGGAAAGGGTATCCCCCAAGGTGGACACCGTTCGAGTATACTGCAGGTCATAATTATTATCCAGAGCGGATAGCGCTTCCTCATAGAAATAATCCAGATTCTGATTGGCATAGATCTGACGCTGCTCTTCATTCAACACCTTGTTCAATAGCGCTTGACCTTCCGCGGAATCGAGCAGGGTCTTCATGGTTTGAACAATCTGCTTTTTTAGATCAGCCATGGGGATGTCATAGGTTAAATCCAGGGCGGATGTTCCGTTCTCCAGCAGATAAACCTCGGACACATTGGCAAATTGAGCAACCCAGAGCTCCAGATCGGCACTCAAATGCGCCACCACAGGATCCAGCAGCCCGCCTTGCTCTTCTCCCGTCAACTGCGTCCACCGATAGAGGGCGGAAGCGAAGGAAGGATTTCCGCCCTCTGGCTGCCGCAGGACATCGATCAATTGGATGATCGCTGGCAGGCGAAATACTTCTTCCGGCAGCATATTGGAGCGCAGGAAAACCATTTCTCCTGTTTGATAAAGTTCTGTCAAGCCAATCTGGGTTTCATTTTCTCCTGCTTGATAAATATAGTAATGAACCTCATCCCCAGAGCGAAGACCGCGGAACTGTAATTCAACATCCTGGAAGGGCTGCAATGCTAAAATAGCAGGGTCGTTTCCTGCTGTATGCAAGGTAACGCTGCCCTTCAGGCCGCTGCCAATGTCCAATTGCTTTTGCATTTTTTCCGGCAGTGTATAGCTTACGGCGGCAAAACTTGCAGTCGCAATCCAAACCATGATCAGGCACAGCATTGCACAAATCAATTTTTTCATTCTGAAGGAACCTCCCCTATCATTCTTCTTGTGATTCGATTTCCCGTTGCAGCCGGGATAGAATTTCCCATACCTGATTCGGTCTCTCCGCCCGATTAATTTCCGCCCGGGCTCGGCTGGCCCCGCGGAGCCCATGAAGATACCATCCGATGTGCTTTCGCATTTCCCGAACGGCGATATGCTCCGGTTTCCAGGCCAGCATGCGGTCATAATGGATCCGAATGAGCCCCAACCGTTCTTCCAGGGAAACGGGCTGTATTTCCTGCCCTGCGTCAAGCGCCTGGATATCCCGAAAAATCCAGGGATTCCCCATGGCGCCGCGGCCAATCATCACCCCTGCAATCCCGGGTGTTTTAGCCCTGCTTATAGCTTGTTCCGGCGTGAAGATATCCCCATTTCCCCAGACGGGGATCGAAACGCTCTCCGCCGCCTGCTGAATGTAATCCCAATTGGCTTCACCGCTGTACTGCTGTTCACGGGTCCGGCCGTGAATGGTGATCTCCCGAACCCCAGCACATTCCGCTCTGTGGGCCATTTCCACCACGTTGATATGCTCCGTGTCCCATCCCAACCGCATTTTGACGCTGACAGGTAAGCTGACCGCTTGGACCGTTTTTCGCATCATTTCTTCGGCGATATCCGGCGTCCGCATCAGGCCGCACCCTTCCCCGGAAGGAGCAATTTTATGGGCCGGGCAGCCCATGTTCAGGTCGATGCCATCGAAACGGCCCAATTCCTCCATGCGCTTGGCTGCTTCCGCCACCGTATCAGGATCTCGGCCAAAAAGCTGGATGTAAAGCTTCTTTTCCCCTGCTCCCCGGGTCATCAGATCCTGCGTCGCCCGTTGGTTCGGCGCACAAAGATATCCCATGGCGCTGACCATCTCTGTATATCCCTGGGAACAGCCCTGTTCCTGACAAATCTCTCGAAAAACGTGATCCGTCACGCCGCAGAGCGGCGCCAGCCTAACTTGCGTCATCAAGCGCTCCATCTCAAGCCGCTCGGAAGAGAATTTAAGCAGCATCCACCGAACAGCAAAAAAATTCCGCACCTATTATAAAGCAAAAGCCCCCCCTGCGCAAGAAAAAGAAAAGCCTCCTGCTGAAAAAACAGGAGGCAATCATCAACGAATTTACTTCGTCCCAAAGAGCCGGTCACCCGCATCACCCAGGCCGGGCACGATGTACCCGTGATCGTTCAGGTGGCTGTCCAGGGCGGCCACGTAGATGTCAACATCCGGATGATCCTTCTGGATCCGAGCGATGCCTTCCGGAGCGGCGATCAGATTCACCAAGCGAATGTGACTGCAGCCCCGCTTTTTGATGAAATTGATGGCCGCGCTGGCGCTGCCACCGGTGGCCAGCATGGGATCCAGCACCAGCAGTTCCCGATTCTCGCTGTCGGCTGGCAGCTTGCAATAGTATTCCACTGGCTCCAGAGTCTGGGGATCGCGATAGAGCCCGATATGCCCCACCTTGGCGGAGGGGACCAGATTTGTCACGCCATCCACCATGCCGAGGCCAGCCCGCAGAATCGGGATGATGGCCAGCTTTTTCCCGCTCAGGCGGCGGCATTTAGCGGTACATATGGGAGTTTCCACCTCCACCTCTTCCGTCTCTAAATCTCTTGTAACCTCAAAAACCATCAGCATGGAAATTTCAGACAGCAGCTCGCGGAATTCCTTCGTGCTGGTGTTCTTGTCGCGCATAATGCTCAACTTGTGCTGAATCAGAGGATGATCAAATACCACTACTTTGCTCATGACGGTACCCTTCCTTCCTGTGGCTCGCCACAGATTTTCTCCGCATAATATTTTATCATCATCTCGACTGGATTGCAATTCCTTTGTTTGACATCTTTCCAGGTGAATTCTATAATAAGACGCAAATGAACGAAAGCTGGTGATTCTTTGGCGACGCCCTCCTCCCGACTGCTGTTCGGCACTCTTCCCTGGTATGGGCTGCTGATTGTACTGGGCGCCGGGTTAGCGATTTTTCTGGCCAATCGGGAGGCAAATCGTTTGCAATTCCCGCCGGAGGTCATGATTGACCTGTCCCTATGGCTGCTTCCCTGTGGCATTCTTGGCGCCAGATTATATTATGTTCTGTTTTCCTGGGACACGTTTGCGGATCATCCCCTCTCTATATTGTATATCTGGCAGGGGGGATTAGCCATCTACGGTGGCATTATTTTCGGTTTCCTGACAATCTGGCTTTTTTGTAAACGGAAAAAGCTCTCTCTCCCACGCACCCTGGATGTCCTCATTCCCGGGGTCGCTCTGGCCCAGGCCATCGGGCGCTGGGGAAATTATTTTAACCAGGAGGCCTTTGGTCTCCTTCTGTCCGGAGATTCCCCCTTTGCTTCTTTCCCGTTGGCTGTGTTCATTACCAATGATGGGCTGAACAAATGGCATTTGGCCACCTTCTTTTATGAATCAGTTTGGGATTTTTCCGTTTTTCTCTTTCTGTGCTGGGGACGAAAACACTTGTTCCGTAAGGAAGGAGATCCTTTCTTTTTCTACTTGTTTCTCTACGCAGCCGGCCGCCTGGTGATAGAAAACCTGCGTACGGATTCTTTGATGGCCGGGAGCAATTTGCGCGTCAGTCAATGGCTAAGTGTGCTTTTGATCAGTGGGATCCTGATCTATTATTTCCAACGATATCGAAAGCGTAAATCCATTGAAAAGCATCAATGGTTTCTCTTTTGCGTTACAATGTTTTTTGACATCCTTGTCCTTGGATTCTGTGCAGGGGGAGAATCCCTGATTTCCATCCAACCATTTACAATTCTGCTGGCTGGTTTCTCCCTGTGGAATATTTTCATCCTGCTTTTCTTCTATGGACGCAGTTCATTCTCGGAGGTTATCTATGCCAACCACGAAGCTTAAAAATACCCTGTATCGGATGGCATTGCCATTCCGCGCCCCACGGCTGGAACGGCATCCCGTCTGTACCGCCCAGGGAGCGCACCTACATACCTACGACGCGTACATCCGCCTGCTTCGAAAGCATCATGTGCTGGGTTCCGCAGCGCTCCTGCGGGAAGGGAACCAATCCGTTACGCTGCTCTGTTCCTCCCAGAACCCCCATCACCAGGTCACCGCCCATTCCCTGTTTCGAGTTGCTTCCATCACAAAAATGGCCACCAGCCTGGCCGCGCTGCGGGCGGTCGAGCAGGGAAAGCTTGATTTGGAGAGCCCCATCCTTTCTTATTTTCCATCACTGTCCCAGGTATCTGACCTGGAAGGGATTACGTTGCAGCATTTACTTTCCCACACCTCCGGTCTCCTGGATCCACCCAATTTGGAATCCGCCATGACCCAGGGCATTCCGTTTCCGGAGCTGGTCTCCGGCTGCAGAAAAAGCTTGCCAGGAGCTGAATTTCACTATTCAAATTTGGGGTATGGCTTGATTGGATGCATGCTGGAAGCTGTATATGACCATCCCGTATCCCTGATTTTCCAGCGCCTCGTTTTCCAGCCGCTGGAGATGCGGGCTACCCTGGATGCCTCCACCTTAAATCTGCAGGATGTCGTTCCCATTACCCGGGTGCTTCCCTATCACCCGGGGCAGGACTTGCAAATCACCGAACTGGGGAAAAAGCCGTTGCAAAAGCCTGACCCCCTGCGGCACTATGGACATACCGCCGGCGCTATGTATCTTGATCTGCCCGCTTTGGAAAAGCTGGTGAATTGCCTCATGCAGGAGGGTCGCCCGCTGCTTTCCTCCAATCTGGGACAGCGGATGATACAACAGCAAGCCGCCTATGGGCAGATTTCCCCCACCCTGTCCTATGGATGGGGCGTTCTACGAATTCAGGATGCTACCCTCTCCCCCTCCGTGATTCTGGGGCATCAGGGCTTTGCCTATGGCTGCGCGGATGGCGCTTTCTGGGAAGAAGATACGGGACGCATGGTGCTATTTTTAAATGGCGGGGCCAGCGAAGCCCGAAAGGGCAGATTGGGCTTAAGCAATTACGATCTCCTCCGATGGGCCCTTCGAAAGGAGATGCCGCAATGGTCCAGGTAAGCAGCGTAGAAAAGGTTCAGGGACGTCGGGTACGAATTGTCCTGGAGGATGGCAGCCGCTATTACATCCTGCGCTCCATGTATCAGGAACGCCCGGTGGCGGAAGGTGACGAAATAGACCCGAAGGAATATGCCCAGTGGGTGCTGACCCGGCAATATCGCTCTGCGTTAGACAAGGCGGTGTCCATGCTGGCGGTTCGGGCTTGCAGCAAGGGAGAAATCAAGCAAAAGCTTCAGCGGATTGGATATTCTCCCGAAACCATCGAGATGGTGATCTACAAGCTGGAAAAAAACGACCTATTGAATGACCAGGATTTTGCCGCGCAATGGGCCCAATATCGGTCAGGGCAGAAATATGGCCCAAGACGAATCTCCCAGGAGCTGCGACATAAGGGCGTTTCCGCAGAAGAAACTGCTATAGCCATAGAAGATGTTTCCGAGGAGGAGCAACTCGCAAGCGCCCTGACCTTGGCCCAAAAAAACATCCGCCATGCATGGACGGAGGAAGATCCCCGGAAAGCGAAGCAAAAGGCCATCGCATCCATTGTCCGCCGAGGTTTCAGTTGGGATATCGCTCGACAGGCGGTAGAACAGGTTTTCGGCGACCTGGATGAAGCTTGACAATCGACAAAAAAACTCCGCCCTCTTTTCAGAGAGCGGAGCATTTCTATACCATCTTACTTCTTGTCGGCGATGGCAGCCTGGGCGGCAGCCAGCCGAGCAATCGGCACACGGAAGGGAGAGCAGCTGACATAGTCCAGACCGATCTTGTGGCAGAATTCCACAGAGCTCGGATCGCCGCCATGCTCGCCGCAGATGCCCACGTGCAGCTTGGGATTGACGGGACGGCCCAGCTTGATGGCCATTTCCATCAGCTTGCCAACACCAGTCTGATCCAGTTTCGCGAAGGGATCGTTCTCGAAGATCTTGGTGTCATAGTAGGCATTCAGGAACTTGCCCGCGTCATCGCGGCTGAAGCCGAAGGTCATCTGGGTCAGGTCGTTGGTGCCAAAGCAGAAGAAGTCGGCCTCGGAGGCGATTTCGTCAGCGGTCAGTGCAGCGCGCGGAATCTCGATCATGGTGCCCACTTCGTACTCCAGCTTCACATCGGAAGCGGCGATTTCGGCATCAGCGGTCTCCACAACCACCTTCTTGACGAACTTCAGTTCCTTGATTTCGCAAACCAGCGGAATCATGATTTCGGGCTTCACGTCCCAGTCGGGATGGGCCTTCTTGGTGTTGATGGCCGCACGGATGACTGCCTTGGTCTGCATCTTGGCGATTTCAGGATAGGTAACCGCCAGACGGCAGCCACGATGACCCATCATGGGGTTGAATTCATGCAGGCTGGAGATGATGTTCTTAATGGTCTCCACGGACTTGTTCTGCGCCTTGGCCAGGGCAGCGATTTCTTCTTCCGTGGTGGGCACGAACTCATGCAGCGGCGGATCCAGGAAGCGGATGCAAACGGGATTGCCTTCCAGCGCTTCATACAGCTTCTCGAAGTCCCCCTGCTGATAGGGCAGAATCTTCTCAAGCGCGACTTCCCGCTCCTCTGCGGTGTCAGAGCAGATCATCTCACGGAAGGCGGCGATGCGCTCCGGCTCGAAGAACATATGCTCGGTCCGGCACAGGCCGATACCTTCGGCGCCCAGCTCGCGAGCTTTCTTCGCGTCGGCGGGGGTATCCGCATTGGTGCGCACCTTCAGGCGGCGATACTTGTCGGCCCAAGCCATGATGCGGCCAAATTCACCGGCGATGGTGGCGTCCACAGTGGGGATGATGCCGTCATAGATCTTACCAGTGGAACCGTCGATGGAGATGTAATCCCCTTCATGATAGGTCTTCCCGGCCAGCTCGAACTTCTTGTTTTCCTCGTCCATGGCAATCTCGCCGCAGCCGGAAACGCAGCACTTGCCCATGCCGCGGGCTACCACGGCCGCATGGCTGGTCATACCGCCACGAACCGTCAGGATACCCTGGCTGCTCTTCATGCCGGTAATGTCTTCCGGAGAGGTTTCCAGACGAACCAGAACCACCTTTTCGCCGCGGGCATTCCAGGCTTCGGCGTCTTCCGCGGTGAAGACCACCTTACCGCAGGCAGCGCCGGGGCTGGCGCCCAGGCCCTTACCGACGGGCTCGGCCTTCTTCTGGGCCGCCGCATCGAACTGGGGATGCAGCAGGGTGTCCAAGTTACGGGGATCGATCATGGCCACCGCTTCTTCCTCGGAGCGCATGCCCTCGTCCACCAGATCGCAAGCAATCTTCAGCGCGGCCTGGGCGGTACGCTTACCGTTGCGGCACTGCAGCATGTACAGCTTGCCGTTTTCCACGGTGAATTCCATGTCCTGCATGTCGCGATAGTGCTTCTCCAGCAGATCGCACACGCGGACGAAATCAGCGTAAGCTTCGGGGAACTTTTCTTCCATCTGGGAGATGGGCATGGGGGTACGAACGCCGGCCACCACGTCTTCGCCCTGGGCGTTGGTCAGGAATTCACCCATCAGTTTCTTCTCGCCGGTGGCGGGATCGCGGGTGAAGGCAACACCGGTACCGGAATTGTCGTTCAGGTTACCGAAAACCATGGGCATAACGTTGACGGCAGTGCCCCAGTTGTAGGGGATGTCGTTATCCCGGCGATAGACATTGGCGCGGGGGTTATCCCAGGAGCGGAACACGGCCTTGATGGCGCCCATCAGCTGTTCCTTCGGGTCGGAGGGGAAGTCTTCCCCGATCTTGCTCTTGTATTCAGCCTTGAAAGCAGCAGCCAGTTCCTTCAGATCGGCAGCGGTCAACTCCACGTCGAAGGTAACGCCACGCTTGGCCTTCATTTCGTCAATCAGCTGCTCGAAGTATTTCTTACCAACTTCCATGACGACGTCGGAATACATCTGGATGAACCGACGATAGCTGTCGTACACAAAGCGCTCGAACTTGGGATCGGGGTTGCCGGCGATCATGGCGGCCACCACGTCATCGTTCAAGCCCAGGTTCAGGATGGTATCCATCATGCCAGGCATGGAAGCGCGGGCGCCGGAACGGACGGAAACCAGCAACGGATTCTTCAGATCGCCGAACTTCTTGCCGTTGATCTCTTCCATCTTGGCGATGTATTCCATAATTTGAGTCTGGATTTCATCGTTAATCTGACGGCCGTCGTCATAATACTGGGTGCAGGCTTCGGTAGAAATGGTGAAGCCCTGGGGAACCGGCAGACCAATGTTGGTCATCTCGGCCAGGTTCGCGCCCTTGCCGCCCAGCAGCTCACGCATCTGAGCGTTGCCTTCACTAAAGAGGTAAAGGTACTTCTTGGACATGGAAAACTCCTCCTCGATCAAATTCATGCGCACCGAAAGAATGATGCAATCAGCCCGCGCACATCATTTTGATTATACGCTCTTATGTATGTTTTTGCAAGCTAAATTTTCCTGGTTTTTGCCGAGAAATAAGGGCTTCGGAGAAACTTCCGAAGCCCTGAGAAGGTGTATTATTCCTGGCTGGCCGTGGCAGCCGCTTTCGCCGCCTTGGCCTTCAGCGCAGCGTCAATTTTGGCTTGCACCTCGGGAGAATACTTTGGTTTCTTTTCTTCCACCACTGGCGTATCCACAGACACCGCAGCGGGGGTTGTGCCGATCTTGGAGAAAGCGTCCCGCGTGTGCTCCCGAACCTTCATGGTGATGCACTTCTTGGGGCATTTTTCCGCGCACATACCACAACCTGTGCAGGCGTCCAGCACCTCGTGGGGCTTGCGAACCTCGCCGACGATGCTTTCAAACTTGCACTGCCGCTTACACATCCCGCAGCCAATGCAGCTGTCCTTGTCGATCTCTGCGATCTTCCGATTATCCCAGGCCGCCCAAATCGCGTTGGTCGGGCAGGCTTCCGCGCACATCATGCAACCCCGGCACTTCTCCGGATCGATGATGGGCAGATGATCCTTCATCTCCAGAGCACCGAATTCGCAGGCATGATAGCAGCGTTCGCAGCCAATGCAACCCACCCGGCAGTTGTCGCTGACCAGAATTCCCTTATCCGCCGCGCGGCACATCAACCGGACAGGCAGCTCTGCCGGTTGCAGCTGGATAACATGCTTCGGGCAAACCTCCACGCACTTTCCACAGCTCTGGCATTTTTCCCGATCCACCACTGCGATGCCTTTAACAGGATCCACGTGAATCGCATCAAAGGGACAAGCCCGCACGCAGGTCCCCAATCCTAGGCAGGCATACTTACAGCTCTTGTTGCCGTCATTGACCAGCATGGCGGAGACGCAATCCTCGATGCCGCTGTAATTAAACTTTGTTTTACAATGTTCCAGGTCGCCCTGGCAGACAACCTGAGCTACCATCTTTACGCCTTCATCCTGAGCTTCCTGGCCCATGACCTCGGCAATCTTCTTGGCGCACTCGCTGCCACCCACCGGGCAGGCGTTCACCGGCGCTTTCCCGGAAGCGATGGCGTCAGCGCACCCATCACATCCAGGATAGCCACAGCCACCGCAATTGGCCCCGGGCAAAAGCTCCCGGACCGCATCCCTTTTCGGGTTGGCTGGCACCGCAAAGATCTTGGATGCAACCGTTAATAGGATTCCAAATACTGCCCCCATACCGCCGAGGACCAGCGCCGCATACAAAACCTCCATTGTTTACGCGATCCTCCTTTATCCGATCAGTCCGCCAAAGCCCATGAAGGAAACCGCCATCAGCCCTGCCGCAATCAGAGCGCCCGGAAAACCTTCCATCCACTTCGGCACGTCGCTCATTTCCAGCCTTTCCCGGATGCAGCTGAACAGGAGCAGGCTCAGGGTGAACCCAAGGGCGCTGAAGCAACCGCTCAGCGTGCTCTGCAAAAGGCCATAGCCATTGTTGGAGTTCAGTACTGCTACGCCCAGAACAGCGCAATTCGTGGTGATCAGGGGGAGATAGACTCCCAACGCCTGATACAGGCTGAAGCTCAGCTTTTTCAATGCCATTTCCACCAACTGAACCAGCACCGCGATAACCAGGATGAAGGCAATGGTCCGCAGATACATCAGATCTAAGGGAATCAGCAGGAAATGCTCCACCATCCAGGTCATGAAGGAGGCCAGGGTCATGACGAAAGTCACTGCCAGGCCCATGCCCAGGGCTGTGTCAAATTTCTTGGATACGCCCAGGAAAGGACAAATCCCAAGAAATTGACACATTACATAGTTGTTTACCAGCAGGCAGCCCACCAGCATCAGCAGATATTCTTTCATGCCAGCTCAGCCTCCTTTCGGGCAGCCACCCAGGCGTCCAGCTTTTTCCGAACCATATTCACGATAATCAGCAACAAGCCAAGGGTCAGGAATCCGCCGCTGGGCGCTGTCAAAATCGCCATTGGCTGATAGGAGGCGCCCATGAGATCCATGCCAAACAAGGTTCCCGCGCCAAAAATTTCCCGCACGGAGGCCAGGATGGTAATGGCCACTGTGAAGCCCAAGCCCATCCCCAAGCCATCGCCCAGGGCCAAAATGGGTCCGTTTTTAAAGGCAAAGGCTTCCGCCCGGGCGAAGATGATACAGTTCACCACAATCAGGGGAATGTACAACCCCAGCGTGGCGCTCAAATCCGGCATATAGGCCTTCAACACCATCTCCACAATGGTCACGAAGCTGGCGATGACCACAATGAAGGCGGGAATCCGAATCTTCTCGGAAATCATGTTTCGAAGCAACGAAATGAACAAATTGGAGCAAACCAGCACCACCGTAGTGGAAAGCCCCATGCCAATGGCATTGGAGGCCGCGGTAGTGACCGCCAGCGTCGGACACATGCCCACCATCAGCACAAAGGTGGGATTTTCAAACAGGAGACCATTCAGCAGGGCGCTCCAGAAGGTTTGTTTTTTAGCCACGGGTTTTCACCTCCCCGAAAAGCTTGCCGGCGGTAAACCGGTCGATCAGGGGCGTCATCACATTCATGAACAGAATCGCGAAGCTGCAGCCTTCGATGTAGCTGGCGAAGCTGCGAATCACAAACAGGAGGAGGCCGCAGCCTACGCCAAAGATGATCCGCCCAAGGCCGGACATGGGACAGGTGACGTAATCCGTCGCCATGAAGAAAGCGCCCAACAGAAGACCGCCGCTGAGAATCTGATCATAGGCAACGATGAAGCCATCCTGAATGAGATAGCAGATAAAGGCGGTACCAATGAAGCAAACGGGAATCCGCCAATCCACAATCCCTCGCAGGATCAAATACAGCCCCCCGATGATGATAGCGATTTTGCAGGTTTCCCCTAGCACGCCGGCGCAGTTGCCCAGCATCAGATCCATATAGCTGACAAACTTCCCTTCCGCCATCTGGGCCAGGGGCGTTGCGGTGGAAACAGCGTCCGTCATAAACCGGGTGTTCGGGTAATTGCTCATGACGCCGGACCAGCTGACAAAGAGAATCGCCCGGGCCGTCAGGGCGGGGTTCATAAAATTGCCGCCCAAGCCACCGAAGCACTGCTTCACCAGAACGATGGCAATGACCCCACCGATCAGCGGAATCCACAGCGGTGCGTTAGCCGGAATGTTATAGGCCAACAACAGCCCGGTTACCACTGCGCTCCAGTCTCCGATCAGGATCTTTTGATGGCTGATTCGCTGGAAGGCATATTCGCTGACAACGCAGCTGAGCACGGAGGTTACCATAATCGCCAGCGCGTTCCATCCAAAGAGAACAACCCCAGCGATCCCCGCGGGAAGCAAGGCCAAACAAACTTCCTGCATGATGCTCCGGGTCGACCGGTTCGACCGCAGATGAGGCGATGAGGTAACAACAAGATTCTTTAACATAATTCCTTACGCCTCCTTTCCTGCTGGCTGATCCGTTAGAGATTGATTTTGTGCCGCTTCTTCTCTGGCTCGCTGTGCTGCTTCCTCCTGGGCCTTATGAGCAGCCTCCCGGCGATGCTTCCGCTGAATCGCATTCTTCGCCGTCCGCATGCTCTGGGTCAGGCTGCGCTTCGCTGGGCAGGTAAAGCTGCAGCAGCCGCATTCTATGCAGTTCATGACGCCCAGCTTCTCCGCCTCTTCCAGCCGGCCATGGCGTTCGAAGGCGTCAATCCGGCTGGGGAAAAGCTTCATGGGGCAAACCTGACGGCAGGCGCCGCATTTGATGCACGGGCTCTCCTTGGGCTCCATGGCTTCGTTTCCCAGGGCGACAAGGCCGCTACAGCCCTTGGTCACGGGGACATCAAACCGGGCGATGGCCATGCCCATCATAGGGCCGCCATAGATAAATTGTCGTACATGGGCCTGCAGCCCGCCGCAGGCGTCAATCAGATGGTCAATGGGCGTCCCAATCCGAACCAGGAAGTTGCCAGGATTGTTGACCAGGCCCCCCACGGTGGTAATCCGATCCACCAAAGGCCGTCCTTCCCGGATGGCTTTGTCGATGGCATAAACGGTTCCGACATTGCAGACCACTACTCCTACATCCAGCGGCAAACCGCCGTTGGGCACCTGCCGACGGGTCAGGGCATAAACCAGCTGTTTTTCTCCGCCCTGAGGGTAGCGAACCGGTAAACCGGTAACCTTGATCCCATCCACGCCCTTTGCCGCATCGGTCATGATGTCGATGGCGTCCTGCTTATTGTTTTCAATCCCGATGTTCGCTTCTTCCACATCCAGAGCTAACATCATCAGTCGAACGCCATCGATAATATCCGCGGCCTTTTCCAGCATGAGCCGATGATCCGCCGTTAAAAAGGGTTCACACTCGGCACCGTTGATCACGATCTTTTCGATCTTGCGGCCACCGGAAGGCGTCAGCTTCACAGAGGTGGGAAAAGTCGCACCGCCGAGACCTACGATCCCCGCTTCCCGGACGATCTCCTGCAGCTCCTGTGCCGTCAAGTTCTCCGGATGATCAGAGGGATGCAGCTCTACCCATTCCTCATGATAGTCGTTATCGATAATAACGGCTGGCGCCTGGGTTCCATTGGGAAGCAGCGCATCTTGTACCGCGTGCACCGTGCCGGAAACACTGGCGTGGATATGGGCGGAAACGAAGCCGCCGGCCTCGCCGATCTTTTGTCCAATGCGCACATGATCCCCCGCCTGCACCAGCGCTTTTGCAGGCGCACCAATGTGTTGCTGCAACGGAATAATCACCCTGGGGGGCGCCTCCAGCGGGCGAATCGGATTTAAACCGTTTACTGCCTTGCCGTTGGGGCCTTCCTCTGGATGAATCCCGCCGGGAAACATTCTTTTTTCAAACACGAGCAGATAGCCTCCTTTGTGCCCGGAATTCCTCCTGAAATTGTGCTTGCTGAAAGTATATCATAAATTGGCCAAAATACACAAAACTATTTTTTAACAATTAGATTTTTCTTTTCATTGCTTCAATCATGGAGCCGGCATATGCCAAGGCGTCCTCCCCTATTCCTTCCGCGCCGCTGATCATCCGCGCTACTTCTCTAACCCGGCCCTCTCGATCCAGCTGCTTGACAGAGGTTGTCGTCCGCTCTCCTGAAACCTCTTTTGCTACAAGGTATTGAAAGTCCGCCGCGGCAGCAATCTGGGGAAGATGGGTTACGCAAATTACTTGTTTGCTTTGAGAGATGGCAACCATTTTTTCAGCCACTACCTGTGCCATCCGTCCACTGATGCCTGTATCAATCTCATCAAAAACCATGCATTCCACCCCGCTGCCTTCCGCTTCCAGGGCTTTCAGTGCAAGCATCATTCGGCTTAACTCACCGCCAGATGCGATCTTTGCCAATGGACGCAGCGGTTCGCCGGGATTGGGGCTGATCATGAATTCAACCAGATCATCGCCCACCGGGCGGGGCATGGGCTTCTTCTCCCCCTCCTGATCAAATGCTACCTGAAAAATGGTTTTCTCCATTCCGAGATCAGAAAGCTGTTCCATCATGTTTTTCTCGAAACGCTGAGCCAAGGTCTTCCTGTTTGCAGATAAGTCCCGTGCAAGCTGACGATACACTGCCAGCTTTTGTTTATGCTCCCGAGCAGTGTCGCTGATCTGATCCTCCAGGGAACAGAGGACCTCATACTCCTGCTCCATTCGCGCCTGTTCATCCAATACCTTTGTCAAGTTGTCCCCGTATTTTCGTTCCAGCTTTCGAATCAGGTCGAGCCTTTCCTCTGTTTTTTCCATTCGCTGAGGATCATGCTCCATTTCCTCCAGAGACTGAAAGACCTCGAAGGCGATTTCCTCCAGCTCATAATATACGCTTTCACATCTTTGGGCCAGATTCTTCATCTTGTCGCCATAGGCGTTCAAACTGGACAAGGCCACGGAGGCCGATTTAATCTTTTCGAGAGAGCTTTGTTCGTTTTCTCCCAGGGCGATGGCTTCTCGTGCCTGTCGCAGCGTTGAGGCGATTTTCTCCGCATTTCGCAGTCGAAGATTTTCTGCTTGCAGTGTTTCCTCCTCCCCCGGCTTCAACTTTGCCTCGTGCAGCTCCCGCAGGGCTTTTTCCAGCTCCTCCATTCTTCGCTGCTTTTGATCATTTTCTTTGCGCAACCGGGCATATCTTCGGTGTACGGATAAAAAGGCTTCACAGGCTTCTGACGTGCGCCCCAGCAATTGCTGATAATCCTTATCTCCCATGCGATCCAGAAAGAATAAATGCTGATCGGAATCCATTAGAAACTGATGCTCATGCTGACCGTGGATGTCCATCAAAGAGGCGCCGATTTCCCGGAGCAGCGAGGCGGATACGATCACACCGCAAACGCGGCATAAATTCTTACCTGCAGAGGACATCTCCCGAAAAATGCTCACCGTGCTACCGTCATACTCAATATTTTCCCGAGCCAGCACCTTTGCGATGTTGGCATTTCCGGGCACATCAAACACAGCTTCCACACTGGCCTTTTCACAGCCAGAACGGATCAGGCTGCGATCCGCTCTTCCGCCTAAAACAAGATTGACCGCGTCCACGACGATGCTTTTCCCCGCGCCGGTTTCGCCTGTCATGACCTGCATCCCCGCGTGAAAATCAATTTCCAGTGTATCGATCAACACGAAGTTTTGTATCTTCAAGGATTGAATCATGTCGGATTGCCCCTCTTCATCAGGCTCTGAATTCGTTCTGCGGCCGCCAGCGCCCCAGCATGATCTCGAGCAACCAGAAAAATCGTATTATCCCCGGCAATGGACCCCGCAATCTCTGGTAAATCCATGCTATCCAAAGCCTCTGCTGCGGTGTTCGCCGCGCCGCTCATGGTCTTTACCACGATCATTTGCCCGGCCGCCTCCACGCTGAGCATGCAATCTCGCAGCAGCCGAATCAATCGATCGCTGAGGCCGGACCAACCGGTTTCAGGCTCCGCATAGCTGTATCCGCCCTCTTCCATCGGTGTCTTGATCAGATGCATTTCCTTCATATCCCGGGACACTGTCGCCTGCGTAACCTGGAATCCCTGCTCTTTTAATGCTTCGACCAGGTCCTCCTGGGTTTGAATCGGTCGATCCTTTAGCAATTCTCGTATGGCGGCCTGACGTTTCTTTTTCATAAATGTTGATCCTCCCTGGGACGGCTCCACTCGTTCAGCTTCTTATCCAACACCGAAAAAAAATGATAATCCTCGAATCTAACTAACTGCAGGGATTCTTCCGCTCCCGTGACTCTGATCGTGTCTCCTGCCTGCAACGTACACATGCTCTGCCCATCGATCTGCAGCTGCGCCAGCTGATCCCGGTCCTCTCTCAGATGAAAGAACACCTCTGCCTCCGTAGGCACGATGCAGGGGCAGTGCTGCAGGCTGTGGGCGCAAACAGGCGTAATAACCATGCATTCAACCCCTGGCGCAATGACGGGCCCTCCTGCGGACAGAGAATAGCCCGTAGCTCCTGTGGGCGTTGCAGCGATCACGCCATCTGCAATAAAGGTACTCCAATGCTCTTGATTCACTCGGGTTTCGACTTGAATCAATCTGGCAAAGCCGCCCCTGGTGACGACGGCATCGTTCAGCGCCAGGTAGCTCTTTTCCTCCTGATTAACGCGGATGCATAACATACGCCGGGATTCCAGCGAATAATCTCCGGCAGAAATGGCCTGAATGGCCTGATTTAGCCGCTCTGGCTCTCCTTCTGTCAGAAAGCCAAGAGTACCCAGATTGATGCCCAATAGGGGGCAATGATGCTTCAGGGCAGTTTTCGCCCCCAGCAGCAGGGTTCCGTCTCCGCCGAAGGTAATCACCAAGTGGCAATCCTCCCGCACTTCCCCCTGCTGTGGATAGAAGATGGAGAAACCTGCCTGTTTCAAACCCGCCTTCATCCGTTCCGCTGTTTCTGTCGCATCCGTCCGTCGAGGATGGATCACAAAAGCGATCGTGCTTGAATTCACTGCTCTTCCCCCGCTTGTTTGATGCTTTTATCTATGCATATCACGGTGCGCTGCCGCTACCATTTTTTGAATCTCCAGTTCGTCAATCAGAGGAGTGTCATCCTCTCGCGGACGTATCTCTGCCAGAAACTCAATGTTCCCCTCGGGCCCCGTAATGGGGGAATAGTCTATGCGAACGACTCGCCAGCCAAAGGTTTCCGCGAAGGAAATGATTCCCGCAACCACCTCTGTATGGGTTGCTGCTTCCCGAACAACCCCCTTCTTACCGACTTTTTCCCGGCCCGCTTCAAACTGCGGCTTGATCAGTGTGTAAAAGACACCCTTCTTGCCCATAATTTCCGCCGCTACAGGCAAAATCAGCCGAATGGAAATAAAGCTGACGTCCATCACTGTGATCTGTGGCTGCACGGGGAAATCTGACGGCTTCAGATATCTGGCATTGGTACGTTCCATCACGGTGACCCGTTCATCGTTTCTCAGCATCCAATCCAGTTGCCCATATCCCACATCGACCGCATACACATGCTTGGCGCCACTGCGAAGAGATACGTCCGTAAAGCCTCCCGTACTGGCTCCAATGTCCAGCACCACCTTGTCTTGAAAATCCGCCTCAAAAACCCGGATGGCTTTTTCCAGCTTCAAGGCGCCCCGGCTGACATATTCCACGACGGGCCGCCGCAACACAAATTCTTCTTCCGGTTGAATTCCTTCGGATGCCTTGAGAATCTTTCTTTCTCCGATATATACCTGACCGGCCATAATCGCGGCCTGAGCCTTTTCCCGACTGGGAAACAGCCCTCGATTGACCAGGGCTGCATCCACCCTTTCCCCTTTGCTCATGCCTGATTCCTTTCCAGCCAGCCTTGAATGCGAAGGGCCATCTGCTCCGGGGTCAGGCCTGCCTCTTTCATCAACTGTCCATGATTCCCATGCTGCAAATAGACATCCGATACGCCGAAGCAAATCTCTGGCTCACGCAGTCGTAATTCCGCGCATTTTTCCCGTACAAATTCACCAAATCCCCCACTGACCATATGCTCTTCCATGGTAAAGAAGGGACGCGCCTGAATCTCTCGCAGCGCCTTTTCATCCAGGGGTTTCACGGAGGAGCAGTTGTATACCGCTGCTTCTATTCCCGCCTGGGAAAGCAGGCTTGCGGTCTTTAGTCCATGGCGAACCATTGTTCCCACGCATAAAAGGGAAAGGTCTTTTCCCTTTTGCAGCCTTTTCCATTTTCCTGGCTGGAACCTTTCTTCCTGGCTTTCTGGCACATCATCTCCCGCTCGGGCGTATCGAATCACCACCGGCTCCGTCTCGGTCAGGGTCCAAAGCAGTATTTGCTTTAATTCCCTGGTATCGCAGGGAGCCAGCACCTTTATGCCAGGAACCGGCAGGGTTGACGCGAAGTCAAACAAGCCGTGATGTGTTCTTCCATCTTCTCCACCGATGCCACTGCGATCCAATAAGAAGATGACGGGCAGCTTTTGCATGGCTACATCATGGATCATTTGATCATAACACCGCTGAAAAAAGGTAGCATAAACCGCGAAATAGGGTCGCATTCCGCCAGAAGCCAGCCCGGCTGCCATGGTGGCAGCATGCTCTTCCGCAATACCTACATCAATCATTCGTTCCGGGAAGCGCTCCGCAAAATGATCCAGCCCCGTACCCATGGGCATAGCGGCTGTAATCGCTACGATACGGGGATCCTTTTCTGCCATGTCCATCAGCGTGTAGGCCATCACATGCCCGCTGGAAGGGCAATCGGGCTTCTCTGCCCGGTCACCCGTCTCCACCAGGAAAGGAGGTGTTCCATGAAAGATTTCTGGCCGCTCTTCCGCCTTATCATAGCCATAGCCCTTCTTGGTTTTCACATGAATGACGCAGGGGCCATTAAACTCCCTTGCTTTCCGCAGGGTTTTTTCCAGCCCGTTGACGTCATGTCCATCAATGGGCCCAAAATACTCAAATCCCAGGGTTTCAAAAAAACCAATGCTGTCCGCCCGAACCAGGGCCGTTTTTATCATGGTCTTGGCTGCATGAGTTACACGATATACAGGTTTTCCGATCACCGGCACCCGCCGGAATTTGCGCATCGCCAGCTTAGCGTTTTGCCATTCACTGCTGACCCGCAAATTCGTCAGATGGGCGCTGAGTGCGCCCACGTTTCTGGCAATGCTCATCTCGTTATCATTGAGGATCACGATCATTCGGGTTCCAGTGTTGCCGGCGTCGTTTAACGCCTCGTAGCACATTCCCCCTGTCAGGGCACCATCTCCCACCAAAGCAATGGCGGCATAGTCCTGCGCCAAATAATCTCTGGCGCGGGCCATCCCCAGCGTTGCGGAAATGGCGGTGGACGCATGGCCTGTTTCGAAGCAATCGTATTCGCTTTCTTCCCTTCTGGGAAAGCCACTCAGCCCGCCGTATTGCCTCAGCGTGGAAAACCTTTCCAGCCTGCCAGTGAGCATTTTATGGACATAGCTTTGATGTCCCACGTCAAAAACGATCTTATCCCTGGGAAAATCGAATACCCGATGCAGCGCGATGGTCAGCTCCACCACGCCCAGGTTAGACGCCAGATGCCCTCCTGTCTGGGCTACCGTATGAATCAATTCCTGTCGGATTTCAGCACAAAGAAGAGAAACCTGCTCCTGATTTATTTTTTTTACGTCTTCCGAATTGTGTATTTTTTCCAGCAGCATTGGCGCTCCCCTCCTTCCTATGAAAAGCGTTTCCGATAGAAACCATGTTTGCTTCTAAATAAGCTGATTGGGTCAAATACTTATCTTTTCCCGCTCCCAAACCTTTCGGTAAGGTTTCATCAGCGCTTCCTTATCCTTTCGTTCCCTTGGCGCCCTTGGATCCTTTGGCTCCAAAGGTAACTCCCTTCAAAATATCGCTCTGATAGGCGAAGTTCGATTGATTCCGATCCTGATGGGCCTTCTCCGCAAGCACAACTAACCGGTCAATCAACTTACGATAAGAGGTTCCAGCATTTTCCCATAGATAGAAAGCCAGGCTGCCGGGAATGGTATTGATCTCTGTGATATACAGATTTCCGCTGTCCCGGTCAAACATATAGTCAATCCGAACAACGCCCTTGCAATCCATCATCCGGAAGATGCGTTTGCTCATCTCCTGAATGCGATCTCGCAATTCCTCTTCAATGGGGGCGGGCAGGACCCGATGGAGGCTGGCCATTCCCTTGCTGCCGCCGTTGGCTAAGTATTTCTCTTTAAAATCCAGGAAATCTTCGCCGCTGATGGGCATTTCTATGGGGCTGGCTTCCACCTCATCATCATAGCCCAGCACGCTGCAGTTCAGTTCGATCGGCTTGTTCAGCCCTTTTTCCACCAACACCCGGCGATCATATTCAAAGGCCAGTTCCAGCGCTTCCTGCAGCTCTTCCCTGTTTTCCGCCCGGCTGACGCCGATGCTGGAACCCAGGTTGGCCGGCTTGGTATAGACCGGAAAGCCCAGCTGCTCCTCGATTTCTTTCAGAATAGCATCCTGGTTTTTCTCGAAGCCGGATCTCGCGTACCACAGGCTGGGAAGCACTGGCAGGCCGCCTCCCTGGAAGAACTGCTTAATGATGATTTTATCCATGCCCAGGGAGCTGGCGCTTACGCCGGCGGAGGTGTACGGAATATTCGCCAGCTCCAGCAGGCCCTGCAGCGTACCATCCTCGCCGTTCATGCCGTGCATCACCACCACGAACGCATCCACCCGCGCCACGGCCCGCAGCTCATCCTTGCCGAATAACCCCTTTCCTTTTTCCAGGGCTAAAAGGGCGCCAGAGCCGGGGGTCATGTCCAGAAAAACCTTGCGGACGCCGGACGTATCCGGGCGAAAGGGCTGATAAGTGTGAATGTCCTTCAGTTTTTCTCCGGTGTACCAGCTGCCATGCTCATCGATGTAAACTGGAATCACGTCATATTTCTCTGGATCAGCATGGCGCATCATCTGCACCGCGCTGATGATGGACACCTCCCGTTCGCAGCTCCTGCTGCCAAAGATGACTCCCAACTGTTTTTTGCTCATAATCTCTGTTCCCTACTCCTCGCTGTAATTATCCGGCAGATCATTTTCGAAAAGAACCGTATCCCCGGGATGTACTAAACTCCCCAGCAGCTGCGCGGCTTCGCTCAAACTGCCCACCACATGAATCCGCTCCTTTGGAAATCCTTGATCTGTTAGCCCCTGGTGGAGCGTTTCGCTGCGCTTCTTCCCTACCAGGATGACTTCATCGCAGCAATCCGCCATTGCTTGACCAAATTCCCGATTGAGCTCCGCTTCCTGATCGCCTAATTCCACCATTCCTGGAGTCACGATCAATCGATGGCCCGGAAATTGCCGCAGGGTCTGGAAGGCTTGCTTCGCGCCTCGGATATTGCTGTTAAAGGCGTCGTCCAGCACATTGAAGCCTCCCGGATTTCGCTTCAGCTCCAGCCGATGCTCCACCGGCTTCAATTTACGGATTCCCCGGGCGATTTCACGCCCGTTCAGCCCCAGCTTGAGGCATACGCTGGCGCATAAAACGATATTGCGGATGTTCAGTTCTCCCAGCAGCTCCGTTTCGCAAGGGATGCGCTCTTGAGCTGTACAGAGCAGGAAATGGCTGCCGGAGGGAGAAACCTGCAGCTCTTCCACCCAGACATCATCCCGCTTTGAATTCAGACCCGTCAAGCATTTTTCTTTCCTGGTCTTGGCCCATAATTCTGTCACGATGCCGTCATCGTCCGCGAAGAAGCAAGTCCCGTCCTCGGGAATCGCTTCCATCAGTTCATACTTGGTCTTCGTGATCCGCTCCTGGGTGTGGAAGGTATCCAAATGCTGGGGTCCTACAGAGGTCAGAAGGCCAATATGGGGATGAACCAGCCGGCACATCTCTTTAATATCTCCTACATGACGAGCGCCCATCTCTGCCACAAAAACCCGATGGCCAGGCTCCAGTTGGGTTCGGATCACCTTGGTTACGCCCATGGGAGTGTTGAAGCTGGCGGGCGTCACCAGGGTAGGATATTTTTCGCTTAACAGGGCACCTAGAATAAACTTGACGCTGGTTTTCCCCCAGGAGCCTGTAATGCCGATTCGGATCAAATCCGGCCGCTCCTGCAAAATGCGCTGGGCATCCCGGAAGTACATCTCACTGATTCCCTTTTCTATGGGCCAGGCGATTAGCCCACCCAGCGCGATCCACAGGGGCAAAAGCAGCGGGAGGAGTACAAGACCGATATAGATCCACAGGCTCGCTTCCCATCGGCTGAATAGGAAGAATACCGTCATAAAAACAAGGGTCCATACAATGGCGCAGACGATGTAGAGGCGCTTTACCCGAGGGGTAAATACCAGCTTTTTCTTCTCCTTCTGTTTTTGGGACCAAAGAAGCAGGCCAAATCCCGTGGCTATCAGAACCAGTCCGGAGATCGCCATGAGCAGCCAACTGGTTCCGCGCCAGAACAAGCGCCCGACCAGGAGGGTCAGCAGGATCACCGCGGCCAGGCATGCCCCAGGGATCCATCCTCGCGGCCCTTGCCTCCTGAGGGTTCGAAAATATCCCGGAAACTGGTAGCTCTCTAACTGAAACCAGTGGATCAATGTGCGGGCGGCCAGCAGCGCCCCGGCCACCAGGCAGAGACACCACAGATCCGCTGCAATCAATTCCACTGTGCTTAAAAACATCTTTACTTCATGCCTCCGTTAGAAAATGATGTACGATGGTGTTGAATCGGGGCGCCTGCTCCAGATAGGCAAAATGAGTTCCGCCTTCCAGGATCACGAGCCCTGCATCCGGGATCAGCTTTTCCATCTCCTGCCCCATCCAGAGGGGCGTCTCCGTGTCTGCGTCACCCCAGATCAGGAGGACACTTTGCTGAATCTGAGGATACCTGTCCCGCAGATCCAGATTGATCACCTTGACGAAGGTTTGGCGCATTTCTTCATCCAGGGCGTTATAATCCGCGCTGCCGTATTCCTGGCGGATCTTTGCTTCGTATTGTTCGCCGATCTTTCGCATCAGGGGGATCTTTTCCACCCGTTTCGCGAAGGCTTTTTTTCGCTGAAATTCCGCGGAACGCTTTTTTCCTTCCTCGGTGGGCTTGGACCGAAGGCCAGCTGCCCCGGTGAAGACCAATTTTGTAAACATTTCCGGCCATTGGCTGGCCCCCCAGGCGGCCACCCGACAGCCGAAGCTGTGCCCTACCACGGCACAGGGGAGAAAATGCAGCTGTTGCAGCAGCTCCCGCAGGCAGTCTGCGTATTCAGGGACACCCCAAGGCTCCGGCGGACGGCTGCTTTGACCGAAGCCCGGAAAATCGATCAGCAATACATGATGATCTCCCTGAAGGGCGTTGGCCAAACTTTCCATCAATTGGACGGAACAACCCCATCCATGCAGCAGGACGACCCTTTCGCCGTGATCTCCCCGCGTTTCATAATAGACCTTCGCTCCCTTTGCCTGCGCGAACATAAATTCCCCCGCTTATGATTCTCCTACCCGCCAGATATATCTTTCCTTGCGGGCGCTGATGTCATATTTTTTTTGCCAGTATTCCGCTACCGGAACCTCGCTTTCCCACAAGCACCCCAGCGCCTTGCAGGTTTTCCGGCTGGCCTGATTGTCCGGGTCGGTGGTAATGATCACAGAGCTCTTTCCGCTCCGGAGAATCTCCTCCCTAATCAATCTGCAGGCCTTCTCCGCGTATCGATGCCCTCTCCAGGCCGGTTCCACATGATAACCAATATGGCCGAAATAATAGATGGCTTCGCTTTCGCCCGGCCGATAGGACAGCCGACCAATTTCCTGCCGGGATCCATGAATTGTAATCCGCCAATTCCTTTCCTGGCCAAAGCCCAGCTCCTTTTCCGGAGGAGAAAGGCGAATCGGAATCAAGTCGATTTCACCATCGGAGAATTCCGCCCCGCGGAAAAACGGCCAATTCATTAGACCTCCTGAATGCGAACCTGATCTAACAGGCCATAGAAATCCTCTGGAACGATGAGCTGCGTCCCTTCAGTCATGACGCTGGCCGCCCCGGCGGCCACGCCATACTTAAAGGCCCGGCCCATGTCCTTTTCTTTTTCATATCCCAGCAGCATGCCGCCGATCATCGCGTCTCCCGCGCCGACGGTAGACTTGGTGGCCACCCGAAGGGCCGGAGCAAAAAGGGTGCGCTCCTGATCCACGTACATGGCCCCCATGGCGCCCATGGAGATCACCGCGTGTTCCACCCCCAGGCGAATGAAGAGCAGCGCCGCATCCCGAATGGAGCGCATGGTCCGCAATTCCAGCCCCAGGGTCATTTCCATCTCGTGCAAATTTGGCTTAATTAGGAAGGGATGCGCCCCCTTGGCCGCCAGCTCTAGCTCCGCGCCCTCTGTATCCAGGATGCACTTTTTCCCTTCCAGCGCCTTCATCAAATCCCGATACACCCCCTGGGGGCATCCCGGGGGAACGCTGCCCGTCAGCACCACTACATCGCTGTCCGCCGTCTTTTCCTTCGCCAGGTCAAAGAAATCCTGAAGCTGCTTTTCCTCCACCCAGGTGCCGGACTCATTTAGTTCCGTGATTCCTTTTTCGTCCTTCAGCACCAACTTTAAATTCGTCCGCACCTTGCCGGGAACCCGGAGAAAATGATGCTTTAAGCCTTCAGCGTCCATCATGGCGGACAGCTGATCTCCGCCGTTTTCCCCCATGATGCCGATGCACTGCACATCCAACCCCAGGCGTTGGGCCACCACGGCCACGTTAATCCCCTTGCCGCCCAGATCCTCCCGCAGCTCGCGAATGCGGTTGACTTCGCCTAATTTCAGGCTGTCCATCTCCACCGCTTTGTCAAAGCTGGGGTTGAGACAAATGGTCGTAATCACGAAATCACCCCCACAAAAATACAGTCTATTATACCATCCCAGCCCTGCTTGCGCAACCGTCGAATCTGGGTTCTTTCCTCTTGGACGCGGGTGTATTCGCGGATAAAAAAACGAACCGACAGCAATCTATCGGTTCGAAACAGGGCCCTGGTTCAGTTCAGCGCTTCCGCGTCGTTTTCGATGGTAATCTCTTCTACGCTGCGGATACCCCAGCGGGCTACTACCATGCTCAGATTATCCCGGCCCACGGACAGGGTCACAGTGTCATCCTTGATGCCAACGATGGTGCCGTAAATGCCGCCAATGGTGCACACCCGGTCACCGGCCTTCAGGTTGTTCAACATTTCCTTGACCTGCTTGTCCTTTTTCCTTTGGGGACGGATCAGGAAGAAATAGAACACTACGAAAATCAGCACCATGGGAAGGAAGGTGGATATCAGCGCGGCAACAGGATTCGCCGCCAGCTCTTCCCCCGTGGCTTCCACGGCTGCGGCTTCTTCCGCCAGGGCGGTGGAGATTCCAAACAGCTTTTCAATCATTTTTCATTAACTCCTTTTTCATTCATTAGGTCCGGAGGGGATTATAACAGAATGCCTCCCCCCATGCAAGCCCGGCGCAAAAATTACTGCAGGGGCCGGGTGGCGACGATATTCACACCGGTGTCACAAACATTGGGCAGAACCACCTGCCCCAGGGAGATAGGCACGGAAATTTGGACAGCCCTTAACTCTTCCATCACTTGGCTGATGAGCCGCTTTGGCACCGGCTCCGCCGTTTTGACAGAGAGGGGTATGGCGCTGTTTTCAACCGGAATGACAGCGGTAATCATCCGCAGAGGCAAGGTGCATTCCTGATGCGCGTATTTCTCCCCCCGGGGGCAGGTATTCCCCTTCACGGAAATCACCTCGTTCGCGTCGTTCAGCGTCACGGTTATTCGGCACCCGACGGGGCAATTGATACAAGTGATCACCTGTTCCATGCTCATCATTCCGCTCCTTTCTCAATCCGCACTACCACGGGTTCGCTGCCATCCAGGCCATCAAAAGCATCCGGCTTAAGCGTATAGGCGGCCATCTCTCCCGGGGTAAAGATCATGGCTTTTCGGCGCAGCAGCTCCTTCCCGCCGCAGGAGATCACCGCGGAGGCGTTGCGGAAAACGCCGGAGGGCCGGAACATGAGGGTAACCGCCTCCTGGGGATGCACTTGGATCTTCTGGGGAACCGTTCCCCGAACGCCTTCGCCGTCCTCCACCCGCAGGAAGGTTTTTTCTTCATGGCTGTCTCGAACGAACCTGGCGGCGGCATGGCCGGCCTGGAAGCTTTCGTTGGATACATGATCTACCAGGTCGTGCACATGCAGCACATTGCCGCAGGCAAACACGCCCGGCACGGAGGTCTCAAAGGTATCCGTCACAACAGCCCCAGAGGTGGCGGGAGAGATCTGAACCCCTGCCCCTTCGCTCAGCTCGTTCTCTGGAATCAAGCCCACAGACAGCAGCAGGGTATCGCATTCAAACACCATCTCCGTGCCCGGAACGGGGCGGCGCTGGGCATCCACCTGGGATACAGTCACGCTCTCCAGTCGCTCCCGGCCCTGGATATCCGTCACGGTATGGGATAGATACAAAGGAATATCGTAATCGTTGAGGCACTGGACAATGTTCCGGTTCAGGCCAGAGGAAAAAGGCATAATCTCCACGCAGGCCAGCACCTTCGCCCCCTGCAGGGTCATTCTGCGGGCCATGATCAGCCCGATATCACCGGATCCAAGAATCACCACCCTTTTTCCGGGCATATAGCCCTCCAGGTTGACAAAGCGCTGAGCGGTGCCGGCGGAATAGATGCCTGCGCACCTGGTTCCGGGCGTGCATAGCGCTCCCCGAGGCCGCTCCCGACATCCCATGGCCAGGATAATGGCGCTTGCCTCGATAAAGCGCAATCCCTTTTCCCGGGAAATGCAGGTGACCACCCGGTCCGGAGAAACCGCCAGGACGGTGGTATCACACTCGATATCGATCTCCAGCTCCTTGGCCCGGTCGATATCCCGCTGCGCGTATTCCGGGCCCGTCAGCTCCTCCTTGAAGCGATGGAGGCCAAAGCCATTATGGATGCACTGCCGAAGAATACCGCCGGGATTGCTTTCCCGCTCCAGCACCAGCAGGGATTCAATTCCGTCCTCCCGGGCGGCAATGGCTGCCGCCAGCCCAGCTGGACCGGCGCCGATAATCAGGATATCCACATGCTGTCGATTCATGCCTGCTCCCTCCCTTCGGCTTCTTTCGTCAGGGTTCCAGTCAGCAAATAACTGTTCCCGCCGTTTTTCGTAATATCCTGCAGCGGGATTCCCGTTTCCCGGGAAATGATGGCGGCGACCCTGGGACTGCAGAAGCCGCCTTGGCATCTTCCCATGCCGGCCCTGGTACGCCGCTTCACAGCATCGATATGCGTGGCCGGAACTGGGCGATGGGTCGCGGCCACGATTTCCGCCTCCGTAACCACTTCGCATCGGCAGATGATGCTGCCGTAGAGGGGATTTTCCGCCAAAGCCTTTTCCTGTTCCTCCGGCGTCATTTCCCGGAAGGGGATCGCGGGCTTCTGATAGGGCGCCAGCTCTGCCTTCGCGGGGAGACGCTGTTCCCCGGCAATCTGTTCCGCCAGCGCTTTCCCGATGGCCGGAGCGGAGGAAAGGCCAGGGCTTTCAATCCCGACGGCTTCATAAGCCCCCGGGCAGCCGTCCACAGCCCCCAGGATGAAGTCCCCTCTCTCCTCATGGGCCCGAACGCCGCTGAAATTGGTAATATTGGTTCTCAAGGAAACCTTCGGCCAGGTAAGCCGTACCTTCTCCATGACGGAATCCAGGCCGGACTGGGTGGTCTCCGTGTTCAGGGGATCGTCGATATCCTCCGCGCTGGGCCCCAGTAGCACATTTCCATGCACCGTGGGGGAAACCAGCACGCCCTTTCCCATCTTGGAGGGGCACTGGAAAATCGTCCTTTCAAAGGGCGCTTCCTTCGGCCGGTCCAGAAGATAGTATTGCCCCCGGCGGTGAGTGATATGCATCAGACGGGAGGATAGCTGATTGTGCAGCCTGGCGGAGGAGCTGCCCGCGCAGTTAACCAAAATACGGCATCGCCACTCCCCCTTGTTGGTCCGAACCACAAAGCCGCCTTCCGCGTCGCGCTCGATGGCTGATACTTCTTCACCGAAATGGAAGGTCACCCCGTTCAGGGCCGCGTCATCCGCCAGGGCAAAGGTCAGCTCATAGGGGCTGACAATGCCGCTGGTGGGAACCAGCAGCGCGCAGCAGGCCTGGGGATTCAGGTTGGGCTCCAGGGATAAAAGCTCCTCCCGCTCAATGATCCGCAGCTCGGGAACACCGTTGGCTACGCCCCGGTCCAGCAGCTCCTGCAGCGTCGGCCGATCCTCCTCCGAAAAGCCCACCACCAGCGCGCCACAGCGGCGATAAGGCACGCCCAACTCTTCGCATAGGGTCGGAAAAACATTGGCGCCGGCCACGTTGTACTTTGCCTTTAACGTACCAGGAACGGCGTCATATCCAGCATGAACAATACCGCTGTTGGCCTTGGAAGCGCCTTCTGCCACATCCCAGGCCTGATCCACCACCGCGATCTTCGCCTCATATCGGCTGAGCTCCCGGGCCAGCGCACAGCCAATGACCCCGCCGCCGATAATCAGGATATCGGTGTTTTTCATTGTGAAAACCTCCTTTTATGCTTGGGGTAACTCATCCACCACATCCACCGGCTCCTCGCCGAAGGTGCTGTAGAGCTCCTCCAGATAAGCCTCATCCGAGGCATCCTCCGTCTTTTGCTGCTCCTGCGCGCTATCATAGGCGATGAAGGTACAGGGAACCCCCGCCGCTTCTGTGAGCACTTCCTCGATTTTAGTTTTGCGCTGCTCCATGTTCAGGCTCTTTGCCACCACATCGAAGGTAGGATTGGCCTTCCAACGATATTCTGTGCCGTCCGAGCCCACATATTGTCCCATCAGAAACATGCCATGGATACCCGGCTCTGTCTTTTGCAGCTGTTTCAAGGCTTCCTTCCATATTTCGTCCGCGCCGCGTCCTGTAGGAGTCAAAGTCTTTTGCTTCGGCGCTGTGGAAGTTTCTTTGGGAGAAACACCTTTCCCAGCGGCTCTCCTCGGCGCTTTCGCGGCCACTGCAGAGGCTTCGGCTTGCACAACAATGCCCTGGGCCAATTGATCCTGCAGCTGGGCGATCTTCCCTTCCAGCTCCGCGATCCGGTCGTTCAGCGCCAGCGTATCCGTTTCCTTGGTCCGTAAGCAGCATTTCAGACTCACGTTTTCCAGCGCTACGCGGGGAGAACCGGAATACCGAAGATCGGTTTCCAGGCGCATAAACTGATCCAGCATCTCCATTAACCGGGAGGTGGATATTTGCTCGCTTTCCCGCTGGTATTCTTTTCCGTCTTCCTCCGTCAGATCCAGAATCTCCGCCATTTCTTCGCCGCAGCACTTGGCCAGAATCAGCGATCGCAGATGTCCACTGACATCCCGGCTGAAAACCAGCGGATCCTTGCCGCTGTTCATCAGGGCATCCACCAGGCGAAGGGTTTCCGCCGCGTTTTCTTCCGCCAGGGCCCGGCTGAACTGGAACAGAAAACTACGATCGCTGGTCCCCATCACCTGACGGACCAGCGCCTCGTCGATTTTTCGTCCATATCCCAGGCACATGTCCAGGATGCTCAGCGCATCCCGCATGCCGCCCTCGGCCGCCCGGGCGATAGCCATCAGCGCGCCGTCCGTCGCTTCCCCGCCTGCGCCATCCGTCGCTTCTTTGAGCCGGCCTTGAATCTGCCCGGCGGGGATGCGCCCAAAGTCGAAGCGCTGGCATCTGCTCAGGATGGTGGCAGGCAGCTTGTAGGGCTCTGTGGTGGCCAGGATGAAGACTAGATATTCCGGGGGCTCCTCCAAGGTTTTCAGGAGAGCGTTGAACGCCGAGTTGGACAGCATATGTACTTCATCGATGATGTATACTTTGTACACGCCGAATTGGGGTGGAAAGTTCACTTTCTCCAGCAGCTCTCGGGCGTCCTCCACCCGGCTGTTGCTGGCAGCGTCGAACTCCAGGATGTCCATATAGTCGTCCGCCTGCATTCGGCGGCAAACCTCGCACTCCCCGCAGGGATCCCCCTCCTGAGGGTTGGTACAGTTAATCGCCCGCGCCAGGATCTTCGCGGTAGAGGTTTTGCCAGTGCCTCGGCTGCCGCAAAACAGGTAGGCGTGGGCGATTCGTCCCGTCTCCACCTGATGCCGCAGGGTCTCGACAATCGCCTCCTGCCCCACCATATGGGAAAAATCCCGGGGCCGCCATTGACGATACAGCGCCTGATAGGCCATTCCTCTACTCTCCTTCGCTCATATCCAGCCAGGGCCGAAGCTCTCTTAGCTTGGCTGGCCCAATCCCTTTGGCCGCCATTAAATCTTCCGCGTAATGATAAGATCCATGTAACTCTTTTTCCGTCAGGATAGCCTGCGCCAGGGTTTCTCCGATGCCGGGAAGCGCAATCAGGTCCTCCAGCTCGGCGTCGTTGACCCGTATTGTCCCGTCAGGAGGAGCGGGCGTTGAAAAAATGGCCGCCCGCTCCGTTGCTTCAAAGCGAACTTGATCCCCTCTTGGCAGATTTTTCAGTGTCCATAGGCAGGCGAAAACCGCCAGAACGATCAGCATTCCTCCCGCGATCCTTTTCATCCTTCCTGACTCTTCCGAACCTTCTGACCCTGCTTGGTGTCCTCCAGAATGTATCCGGCGGCGCGAATCGCGTCCCGCAGCTCATCGCTGCGCTTCCAATCCTTGTTTTTCCGGGCTTCCGCTCTCTCTGCCACCATCTGGCGCACCTCATCCGTCAGGTCGTCATTTTCCCGGGTCAAAATCCCCAGCACATCGCAAATGGCCTTCAGGCTGATCAGGGCTTTCGCGGCGGCCTCTTTGGCTACGCCTGCCTGCACCACCACGTTGGCATCCTTCACCAGCTCAAAGATCGCGCCTAAGGCATCCGCTGTGTTCAGATCGTCATCCATGGCGGCGTCAAACTTTGCCTCGTACTCCTTCAGCCGGACCACGAAGGCTTCTTCTTCCCCATTCAGGGGCCGCTCCTCCCCGTTTTCCTGCTGGAAGGCCAAATTGTCCCGAGCGGTATACAGCCGATTCAGGCTGGCGTTGGCAGCCTCGATTTGATCCCTGCTGAAATTGATGGGGCTGCGATAATGGGCAGAGAGCATGAACAGCCGAACCGCCTCCAGATCGTATTCCTTGGAGATATCCCGAACGGTGAAGAAATTGTTTAGGCTCTTGCTCATCTTCTGATTATCCACGTTGATAAACCCATTGTGCATCCAATAGTTCACGAAGGGCTTTCCCGTCGCTCCCTCGCTCTGGGCGATCTCATTCTCATGGTGCGGGAACAGCAGATCTTTTCCGCCACAATGGATGTCAAAGGTCTCCCCTAAATATTTCATGCTCATGGCGGAGCATTCGATATGCCAGCCCGGCCGGCCCATGCCCCAGGGGCTTTCCCAGGCCGGTTCGCCTGGCTTCTGCGCCTTCCAGAGCGTGAAATCCGCCGGGGCTTCCTTTTCCGTCTCCACATCCAGCCGCTCGCTGGCACCCATCTCCCGGTCCTCTACGTTTTGGCCGCTGAGCTTCCCGTAGCCAGGGAAAGCGGAAACCCGATAGTACACATCTCCGCTGGGGGTGGCATAGGCGTGGCCGTTCTCGATCAGCTTGGATACAAGGTCAATAATTTCCTGAATGTGCTCCGTCGCCTTGGGATGGACAGTGGCCTTCCGGACTCCCAAAGCGGCGGCGTCGATGAAATACTCCTTGATGAACCGCTCTCCTAATTCCTTGACCGTAATTCCCTCTTCATTGGCCCGCCGAATCATCTTGTCATCAATATCGGTAAAATTCTGCACGAAGGTGACTTCGTAGCCTTCCCGCTCCAGCTGGCGACGCAGCACATCGAAGGTGATGAAGGGACGGGCGTTGCCGATGTGAAAATAATTATATACCGTGGGGCCGCAGGCATAGATATTGACCTTGCCGGGGTGAATGGGTTTGAATTCTTCCTTTTTGCGGGACATGCTGTTGTATATCTGCATTTTTTATTTCTTTCCTTTCTTTTTTCTATTCAAAATTCCATATCTGATGATCGCCAGCGCCCAGAACGCTGCAGCGCAGACGGACAGAATCAGAATGATTCGATCCGCCTTCTTGAGGGGAGAGGAATTCTCCAACTCGGCTTCCACCGTTCGATCCCCGATCTCCAGGGTGGTCTCCGCCAGAAGCTGACCCTCCTGATCTTCCACCTGCAGCCGAATGGCTGCCCAGGCGATGCCAGCATCCGTATTCTCTGGAAGATTCCATTCCCCCTCAAAGGTCAAGGGAGTATCTTTTGAAAGATCCGCGACCGTCTCCGGCCCCCTTTTGCGGATTTTCAACTGTTTTCCATCGATGGATAAAAACTGGATCTCTCCAGAATCCTCCAGCCTGGTTTCGACCTTTAACCGCAAGGTCGCGTCCGAAAGATCCTGATCCGCCGTAAGCTGCCCATGAAAAGCGGAAATGCCGCTTTCCTCCCAGGTCCACTCATCGGGAATGATATCTATCTGAAAATCCGCGAAAGCTGTCGCGCTAAAAAGACAGAGCAGCGTACACCATAACGCGAATTTTCGACCCATTCTTCGGGTATGCCAATTCACAAAGCCATCCCCTTTCCGCTCGTCATATCTCTCGCATTATATCAAATTCATGCCATGAATTCAATCAAAAAACCCTCTTTTCAGAGGGTTTAAAAGAGACTTTGGTTTGTTATACCGAGTTCGATTATTGAGGCAGATCCGAATCAATTCTTTCCGTTAGCTCGTCCAGCTTTTGGTCCAGATCAGCGCTAAACTCTTTGAGATGATTCTCCAGGGTATCCAGCGTACTGTTCACCTTTTCGGTTTCCTCTTCCACGGTAGGAATATTTTCGAACAGATCGTTGATGGCGTCGCTAAACTCAACAGCCGGTTCCGCTTCTGCTTCTGGATTCTCCACCCGAATTACAGGCGGCTCCTCAGTCGTTTCGTCCGCTGCTTCGTCCGAATCCTGAGTATCGATTGTTTCAACGGACGAAACTTCTTCGACCTCCAGGGCTTCTACCTGAGCTTCTTCCTCTTCTTTGATTTCTGGTTGTTTCTCCGCGGATTCCACTTTTACACCTGCCAGCCGTTCCGCCCGCAGATCGTTGAGTTGATCATCCAGCTTTTGCAGCTCCTGCAGCTGATTCGCCAGCTCTTCCGGAAAATGCTCCCCTTTCAGCCACAGGGCATAAGCCTGGTTGCCGAAGTCCTTCAGAATTTCCGCCCGGCGGTTGACCAGATTCATTTCATCCACTTTGGACTTGGTATTGGTGGCAATGTTGGACGCCGTGTTTCCAATCGCTTCCATGCCCTTCAGCCAAATCCCTTTGATGCTGGAACCTAAATCTGCCATTTTTCATTGCCCCCTTTACCTACGCTCAAATTCTCGCAATGCAATCCATTACCATTTATTACAGATGACTTTTGATGTTCTCCGCGATCTGGGGCCCCGTCAGGCCGTATTCCTTCAGCAGATCCGCCGGCTTGCCGCTTTGGCCGAAAACATCCAGAATACCGATCTTGTGGAAGCTTTCCACTCCATGACCGATAATCGCGGAGGCCACGGTATCTCCAAGGCCACCGATGACGCTATGCTCCTCCAGGGTGAAGACCTTCTTGTACTTGGCGGCAAATTCCCGGGCCAAGGCTTCGTCAAAAGGTTTAATAGTGTGGAAATTCACCAGGGACAGGTCGATGCCCTGTCCGGCCAGGATATCCACCGCCTCGATGGCGTGCTCCTTCATGATACCGCAGGTAAACAGCACGCCGTCCTTCCCTTCCTTCAACACCACCCCCTTGCCTACTTCAAAGGGCTGGGGATCATACACTGGGGAGGGCAGCCGGGAGGTGCGGATAAACACGGGGCCATCGATCTTCGCGGCGGCTTCCACGCACTGGTAGCATTCATTGGCGTCGCTGGGTACGAACACAGTCATGTTGGGCAGCACCCGCATCAGCGCAATATCCTCGATGGCCTGATGGCTGCCACCATCCTCACCCAGGGTGATGCCGGCATGGCTGAATCCGAATTTGACGTTGAATTTGGGATAGCAAACGCCGTTACGGATTTGGTCATAGCTGCGGCCGGCGAAAACCGCGAAAGTAGAGCAGAAGGGAATCAGCCCCATGGTGCTCATTCCAGCGGCCATGTCCACCATATCCGCCTCTGCGATGCCACAGTCGTAGAACCGGTTCGGAAACTGCTTCTTGAATCCGCCCGTCATGGTCGCCGCGGCCAGATCCGCGTCCAGCACGACCACCTTGTCATTGGTTTCTCCTAATTTGCAAAGGGCTTCGCCATAGGCGACCCGAACTGCTTTCTTTTCCATTTTCTTAGCCCTCCAGTTCCTTCAAAGCCTGTTCCGCCTGCTCCGCGTTGGGCGCCTTGCCGTGCCAGCCCACCTGGCCTTCCATAAAGCTGACGCCCTTGCCCTTCAGCGTGTTCAGCAGGATGTATCTCGGTTTCCCGGGGCAGGCAGGGGTGTGCAGCGCATCCAGCACCTGCTGCATATCGTTGCCGTCCTCCACCTCGATCACATCGTAGCCGAAGGCCACCGCCTTGGCCTTAATGTCGCCCAGGCTCATAACCTCGTCATTGGTGCCGTCAATCTGCATACCATTGTGATCCAGAATCACGGTCAAATTGTCCAGCTTGTAATGAGCGGCAGCCATGCTGGCCTCCCATACCAGGCCTTCCTGGCTTTCCCCGTCCCCAATGATCGTATACACATGGCAGGGATTCCCCGTGTGCTTCGCCCCCAGGGCCATGCCTACGGCGATGGAAATCCCCTGTCCCAGGGAACCGGTGGACGCGTCCACGCCGGGGCACTTCTTCACATCCGGATGCCCCTGCAAGATGCCATGGAGCTGGCGGAAGCCGTCAAATTCCTCCCGGCCAAAATATCCCCGTTCACACAGTGTCCCGTACAGGGCGGGGGCAGCATGCCCCTTGCTGAGGACAAACCGATCCCGATTGGGATTCTTTTCATCCTTGGGATCCACGTTCATTACATCAAAGTACAGCGCAACCAGCACGTCCGTGCAGCTCAGAGACCCGCCCGGATGACCGGCCCCGGCCTTCGCCGTCATCGTAATGATATCCCGGCGCACCTGCCTGGCCTGATCTTTTAAGGTTTGAATATCCATGTAAACTCACCCTCCTCGGAGTTCATTCTTGGTTCTATTATATGGTTTCTTCGCTTTTCTTGTCAATGCACGGATTGTTAATTCTGTGTTAAATCGCGCCACTGTCCACCATGCGCCGCAGCGCCTCTGCCAGGGCGATTCTTCCGTGGGTATAGGTCAATCCGCCCTGCATATAGGCCGTATAGGGAGCCCGCATAGGTCCGTCACAGCTCAGCTCGATGCTAGCCCCCGCAACGAAGGTGCCTGCCGCCATGACCACCTGATCCTCATATCCCGGCATATCCCAGGGCTCCGGTAAGGCCATGGAATCAATAGGGCTGGCCATCTGTATTCCCTGACAGAAGGCCACCAGCCGTTCCGGGGTCTGCATCTGAATCGCCTGAATGATATCTGCCCGGGATTCCGTCGAGGCGGGAGAAGCCTTCAGCCCCAGATTTTCGAAGAGTCGGGAAGCCAGCAAAGCCGTCTTGATCGCCTGGCAAACCGTATGGGGCGCCATAAAAAGTCCCTGATACCAGGGGCGGTAATCCCCTGCGTAGGACCCCAGCTCCCTGCCTAGCCCCGGGGCGGTCAATCGATAGGCCACTCGATCCACGGCGTCCTTTTTGCCGACGATATATCCCCCCGTGGGCGCGATGCCCCCACCAGGGTTTTTAATCAGGCTACCTACGCACACATCCGCCCCGAAATCCGTAGGCTCCTTCTCCCGAACAAATTCGCCATAGCAATTATCCACCATGACCCGTACGCCGGGAAACTTTTCATGAATCAGCCGCGTTAAGGGCTCGAAGGCTTCCGGCATCAGGCTGGGCCGCCAGGCATAGCCCCGGCTGCGCTGGGCGATGACCAGGCTGGTCTGGGGAGTCATAGCCCTTTCCACGGCGTCCAGATCAATCTTTCCCTCCGGCGTCAGCTCCACGCAGTCAAATCCAACCCCCATCTCCTTCAGGGATCCGGGGGGCGTGTCTTCCTCCGTGCCAATGATTCCCAGCAGGGTATCATAGGGCAAGCCGGTGGCGCTGAGAATCCGCTCCCCCGGCTTGGTCAGCCCGAACAGGGTCAGGCTCAAGGCGGCCGTCCCGCTGGCGATATGGGGCCGCATTAAAGCCGCCTCCGTATGGAAGATATCAGCGTAAATTTCTTCCAGGGTGTCCCGACCTACGTCGTCATATCCGTATCCCGTGGTAGGAGCAAAATGACGATAGCTCACCTGATGCTCCCGAAAGACGTCCAGCACCTGGCGGGTGCGTTTTTCCTCGATGGCTTCCAATTCAGAAAAAGCGCCCTTCAGCTCCTCCTCCGCCCTTTGAATCATCTGTTCAATCGTGTTCTCCATGCGTCCAGTCATTCTCCTTTATCATTCCCATCTTTCCGCCAAGCGCATCCTCCGCGTCCGCAACCAGCGTTTCAGACCTCGCGTCCAGATAAACCACATTCTTTTCCCGCCGAAGAAAGGTTCCCTGCCGCTTGGCATAATGCCGGGTTCCCTTCTGGATTTCCTCAATGGCTTTTTCCAGCGTCCATGCTCCCTCCAGATAGAGGATCATCTCCTTATATCCCAGGGCTTGCATGCTTTGAGCGTTGGGGGGGACGCCCTGTCGCAGCAGGCTCTGCACCTCTTCCAACAGGCCCTGTTGAACCATCTGTCCGACCCGGAGATTGATCCGTTCGTACAGCGTCTCCCGGGGCCAGTCCATGGCCGCCACGCGCCATTCAAATTCGGAGGCTTCCTCCCGTGGGGGCTGCTGAGAAAAGGGGATCCCCGTGGCCAGGCTTACCTCGATGGCCCGAATCGTTCTGCGTACATCGTTCAGCGGCAGCCGCGCCGCGGTTTCTGGATCCAGCTGAACCAGACGTTGGTGCAGCGCTTCCTTTCCCCCCGGCTGTTCCGCCAGCTGGTTCAGCTCCCCGCGTAACTCCTCATTCGCCGGCACCGCCCCCATCCCCATGGGATGCATTAGTGCCTGCAAATATAAGCCCGTTCCGCCTACAAAAAGGAGTTCTTTGCCTTCCCTTGCCTTATCCCGGATCAGCTGTTCCGCCATCTCGCGATAGGCGGCGACACTAAAACTGTCCCTGGGGTCACAAAAGTCCAGCAGATGATGGGGTGCCCGCTCCCGCTCCGTTTCCGTGGGCTTGGCGGTTCCGATATCCATGCCGCGATACACCTGCATGCTGTCCATGCAGGCAATTTCCCATCCGTTTCTTTCCGCCAAAAACAGGCTCAATTCCGTTTTGCCGCTGGCGGTGGGCCCGGTCAATACTCTGCAAACGATCTTGTCCATTACTGTATCCGTTTAAACTTTTTATCCAGCTCCCGATGGCTGATGGAAACCACCAGGGGCCGGCCATGGGGGCAGGTGGGTGTAACCTTTTTTTCAATCATCTCTTCCACCAGGCTGCGCAGGATGTCATCCGTCAGGGGCTCTCCCCCCTTCACAGCGTGCTTGCAGGCCTGCTGCAAAATAGCAGCTCGCTTCTTATCCGCTCCAGGAATCCGGCCATTTTCCAGTTCATCAATGGCTTCATGCAGGAAATCAGCGGATTCCTGCTGTCCCAGGGTAATGGGCACGGAGCGGATCGCGACTTCATTGGCGCTGAAGGGCTCCACCGTCAGCCCGATTTCCTCCAGCAGCTCCCGATATTCCTCCAGGATAGCCATGTCCTTCTGGGTCACCGGCACAATGTAAGGCACCAGCATCTCCTGACCAGCCCGATCCTCTTCATAGGCCTTCATCATCCGCTCGAACAGCAACCGCTCGTGCACCGCGTGCTGATCCACCAACAACAGATGATCCGCGTATTCGATCAGGATAAATGTATTGAACACTGCCCCAAAGATTTTCATGGGTTTAGGTAAATCCGTCGGTAAAAAATCCTCCTGAACCACCTGGGCGGCCGGAGCTTCTACCGGAACTTCTGCGGTGAAGGCCTCCCGGGACAGCTCTTCCCTCCACGGATCCTTCTGCTTTTCTTCTGTTTGCGAAACAGGCTCATCGAAGGGGCTCGTCTTTTTCTCTTCCTGTATTGGATCCCTTGTTTCCGAAGCCTGGGAAACCGTCTTCGGAGATTGTGACAGCTGCAACGGCGGCAATGCGGGTTCCGGCTGAATTTCTTCCATGGCCGCAGGTTTGATGGCTTCCTTTGCCTCGATGGGCCGATACACCGGCGTTACAGGGGCTTCCCGGAATTTAATGGCCGGCACGGAGGTGCCGACCTCCACCTGGGCGGAAACCGGAAGCTGGGGAATTCCGCTCTGTTTGGGTACCGCGATTTCCGGCAGCTCCGACGCCTGCTTTTCCTGTAGCGTCATGGGAACAGGCCGCTGAAAGGCATCCCGATCCTGCAACGCTTCTTTTACGATGGTATAGACCGCATCTCGTACCTGCTGATCGAAGCGGAATCTGACCTCCATCTTGTTGGGATGGACGTTTACGTTCACATTTTCATAGGGCATCTCTAAGTACAGGACACAGATGGGAAACTTCCCGATCATAACCCGCTCCCGGCATCCGTCCTCCAGCGCGCCGCTAAGCAGGGGGCTGCGCATCATTCGGCCATTGATGAAGAAGCTTTCGCCGCCCCGGTTGTTCCGAGCATTTTCTCCGATGCCCACATATCCCCGGATCACCACGCCTCCCTGATGCCCCTCCGCTTTCCGCATGGTGCGAACCACCTGACTGCCATAGATGGCCAGAATCGCGGATTCGATCTTTCCATCCCCGGGGGAATGATAGATGGTCTTACCATTGGAAACATAGCGAAAACTTACATCCGGCCGGCTCAGGATCAACCGGGTCATCAGATCCGTAATGGCGTTGGTCTCCGTTACCGGCTTCTTTAGGAAGCCCTTGCGAACCGGCACGTTGAAGAACAGCTCCTTTACCAGGATACTGGTGCCGGGGGCGCAGGCCGCTTCCGACATGTCCACAATTTGACCGCCTTCGTTCTTCACCCGCAGGCCGGTTTCCCGCTCCCGGGTTCGGGTAGTTAAGGTCACGCGGCCTACTGCCGCGATGGAGGCCAGTGCCTCTCCCCGGAAGCCCAGGGTGCCGATGGCGTCCAGATCCGCCTCCGAACGAATCTTGCTGGTGGCATGGCGCTCGAAGGCCATGCGGATATCGCTTTCGTCGATTCCGCTGCCGTCATCCGTCACCCGGAAGGAGGTAATCCCACCCTCCTCAATTTCCACTGTGATCCGCGTCGCCCCCGCGTCCAAGCTGTTTTCCACCAGCTCCTTGATAGCGGCGGCTGGCCGTTCCACCACCTCACCGGCGGCAATCTTCCCGATCAGATCATCGGAAAGCATTCTAATCTTTGCCATTATAATTTCCTCGCTTTTTCTCTCAGCAGGAAAAGCTTGTTGATAGCGTCCATGGGCGTCAGCGCCATGACATCAATTTGCTGCAATTCGTTGATGATTTCCGTCTTCTGATAGTCAAACAAATCCACCTGTTCGTTTTTCCGGGGTGCTTCGTCCTCCCCCAGAATATTCTGGCCAATGGTGTTCTGATTGATATCACTGACCTCCAGCCGAGCTTGAATTTCATGGGCCCGAACGATCACCGGATGAGGCACCCCCGCCAACCGGGCCACGTGGACGCCAAAGCTTTTGTCCGCGCCGCCTCGAAGAATTTTTCGCAGAAAGATGACATCCTCCCCGTGTTCCTTGACGGAGATACAATAATTCTTGACCCCCTCCAGGTGCCCTTCCAGCTCGCTGAGCTCATGATAATGGGTGGCAAACAGGGTCTTCGCGCCGATATTTTCCTTCTTCGCGATAAATTCCACCACCGCCCAGGCGATGGCCAGGCCATCGAAGGTGCTGGTTCCCCGGCCAATTTCATCCAGAATGATCAGGCTGGAGGAGGTGGCGTTCCGCAAAATGTAGGCAGTCTCGCTCATCTCCACCATAAAGGTGCTCTGCCCGCTGGCCAGATCATCCGATGCCCCCACCCGGGTAAAGATGCGGTCGCACACCGGCAAATGAGCCTCCTGGGCCGGCACAAAGCTGCCCACCTGGGCCATGAGACAAATCAACGCCACCTGCCGCATATAGGTGCTTTTTCCAGCCATGTTGGGGCCGGTAATGATCATCATTCGGTTTTCATCCAGATCCAGCTCGGTATCGTTGGGTACGAATTCCCCGCTGTGCAGGCTGCGCTCCACCACCGGATGCCGCCCCTCCAGAATTTTCAGGCTGCCGTCCTCGGTCATCTCCGGCCGTACATAGCGGTTTTCCACCGCCACCCGGGCCAGGCTCTGGTAGGCGTCCAGCTTTTTCACCGCGCTGCAGACCCGCTGGATGCGGCCGATGCTTTCGCTGACCTGGTCCCGCACCTCGTTAAACAGCTGCAGCTCAAGCCGTACGCCCTGCTCCTGGGCCCCGATGATTTTTTGCTCCGTCTCCTTCAACTCCGGCGTCATGTACCGCTCCGCGTTGGCCAGCGTCTGTTTGCGGGTATACCGCTCCGGCACCAGGCTGAGATAGCTCTTGGTCACCTCGATATAGTATCCAAAGACCCGGTTGTACTGAATTCGCAGGTTCTTAATCCCTGTCTCTTCCCGCTCCTTCTGCTCCATATCCAGGATCCATTGGCGTCCGCTGGTCTGAGCCTCCCGATATTCATCCAACAGGGCGGAATATCCATCCCGGATAATGCCGCCCTCTGTAATCACCAGCGGAGCGTCGGGATGGATCGCCCGATCCAGCAGCTCCGTCAAATCCTCCAGGGGCTCCAGCTCCTGGCAGATCTTTCGCAGCTCCGCGGTTTTTGCCTCCGTGAGCAAATTCCGAATTCCAGGCACCTTTTTCAAACTGGCACACAGGGCCAGGCAGTCCCGGGCGTTCAGGCTGCGATAAGCCACCTTGCTCAGCAGCCGTTCCATATCGTATACGCCTGTCAGCTCCTCCTGAATGGAAGCGGTCAACACGGGATTCTCCGCCAGCTCTCCCACCGCATCGTGCCGAACCAGGATGTCTCCCCGCTGCAGCAGGGGCTGCTCCAGCCAGCTTTTCAGCATCCGTCCGCCCATGGCGGTGGCCGTCTGATCCAGCAGGCCCAGCAGCGTCCCCTTTTTCCCTTTTCCCCGCAGGCTTTCCGTCAGCTCCAGATTCCGACGGGTGTTAGGGTCCAGCATCATGGTGCGTCCGCTTTCGACGAAGCGCAGGGTCCGCATATGCTCCAGGGAGTTTTTCTGGGTTTCTCGCAGATATTTCATCAAGGCTCCCGCCGCGGAAACCGCCGCTCGGTGTTCCTCCAACCCCAGGGGTGTCAGCGAGGAAAGATGAAATTGCTCCATCAGCGTGGCGCCCGCGTTCTTAGGCTGAAACCAGGTTTCGGAGATCTGGGAGCTGAGAGAAATCTCCAGCCCGGTAGCTTCTCGCAGGCGTATGGCATCATTGCAGAGAATTTCATGGGCGCCGATGCGGCTGATTTCTGCCCGCAGTTCCGCCTCCAGGGGTTCAGACACAAAGAATTCCCCCGTGGAAACATCCGCGAAGGCCAGCCCAATTTCCTTTTCCTTTACATAGACGCACAGCAGATAGTTATTGCTCTTTTCCTCCAGCATGGAGCTGTCCGTCACCGTACCGGCGGTAATGACCCGCACCACGTCCCTTTCCACCAGCCCCTTAGCCAGGGCGGGATCCTCCAGCTGTTCACAGATGGCCACCTTATACCCTTTTTCGATCAGTCGCTCCACATAGGTGTTCACCGCATGGTAGGGCACGCCGCACATGGGCGCCCGCTCCTCCAGCCCGCAGTCCCGTCCCGTCAAGGTCAATTCCAGCTCCCGGGAAGCGGTTTTCGCGTCCTCAAAAAACAGCTCGTAAAAATCTCCAAGCCGGAACAGCAGCAGGCAATCCGCGTATTTTTCATGGATATGCATATACTGCTGCATCATGGGTGACAGTGCCATGTTTTCAAACTCCTTACTTAGCAATGGCTTCTGGCGTTGACTTCTTCTCTATACTACCATTTATACTACGAATCAGCTTTTTCAAATTACTGCTTCCAATTTCTCTATTATCTCAGTAATGCGAGTTAAGAATACTTGGAAGTATGTTTTTCAATCCTTGCTCTCAGTTATCCGCATCCATTGCAGCCATTGCAGTTTCCGCCGCAGCCGCCCTGGAAATCATCCTCCCGGATTTCTCCGGTGATCACCAGCCGTAGCACCCGGTTCACGTTATCCATCATGGCGGAAAACTCCTTCCGGGCCGCCTTCAGCTCCATGACCCGGGGATTGGCGTTCATTTCCTTTTCCGCCTGCACCATCTCCAGGTTGGCGCGCTTCAGCTCCTCCGGGTCCATCCCCTTCTCCGTAAGCAGATCCTCCACCCGCTGCCGCTTGCGCATCATTTGATTGACTGCTTCCGCCGCCTCCGGGTCCTCCTGCATGGCCTCCTCCAAGGCCTTCATCTTCCGATAGACGTCGCTGGCCACCACCGCGTCCGCCAGCTCCTGGGCTTTTTGCATCACCTGTTTCATATCCCTTTATCCGTTCCTTTCGATTCTTTCCGCCACCAGAGTGTTATTCTTGATCCCTATAATTCTGCAGGGCACGATCTGACCGATATCCGCCATGGAGCCGGGCAGCGTGATGGATACGGCATGGCGCCCCTTACCGGAAACCGCCTCCTGACTCCGCCGGCTGAGGCCTTCCACCAGCACCTGCTCCTCCTGGCCCACAAAACGCTGCAAGGTTTCCTTCTGGATTTCATCCTGCAGGGCAATCAGCTGCTGGATGCGCCGGCTGGAAACCTCCTCCGGCACCTGATCCGCCATGGAAGCAGCGCGGGTACCCACCCGAGGCGAATAGATAAAGGTGAAGGCGCCGTCGTACTTTACCTCCCGCACCAGGCTCATGGTATCCTCAAATTGGGCCTCCGTCTCCCCCGGGAAGCCCACGATGATGTCCGTGCTCAGCCCGATTCCCGGAACCGCCTGCCGCAGCTTCCTTACCCGGTCCAAATACTGCTCCCGGGTATAGTGCCGATTCATCCGCTTCAAGATCTCATCGTTCCCGCTCTGCACCGGCAGGTGGAACTGGGGCAAAATGTGGGGACTTCCCGCCATGGTCTCGATCAACTCATCGCTCAGATCCTTGGGATGGCTGGTCATGAAGCGAATTCTTGGAATGCCCATTTCATCCAGCCTTTTCAGCAGCTCGGCAAAGCTCATGGGATGTTCCAGCCCTTTGCCATAGCTGTTCACGTTTTGCCCCAGCAGCATAATCTCCTTCACGCCACTGTCCCGCAGGGCTTCTGCTTCCTGCAGGATATCCTCCGGCTGACGGCTGCGCTCCCGGCCCCGGACATAGGGAACAATGCAGAAGGAGCAGAAATTGTCGCACCCGTACATAATGGTCAAATAGGCCGCATCCTGCCGCAACCGCCGCATGGGCAGCCCTTCGGCGATGACGTCGTCCTGCGCCACCTGTACCACGCTGCGGTCGCTGTTCAGCGCCGTATACATAAGCTCCGGAAATTGATGCAGATTGGCGGTGCCAAAGGCCAGGTCAATAAACTTATACTGCTTCAACACCTTCTCCGCCATGCCCGGCTCCTGAATCATGCATCCGCAAACCGCGATCATCAGGTTGGGATGGGTTTTCCGGACCTCCTTCAGCCAGGTTACATTCCCCAGGGCCCGGCGTTCCGCGTTTTCCCGCACACAGCAGGTATTGAACAGCACAAAGTCCGCCTCCTCCCGCTGAGGCGCCTCCCGCAATCCCATCTCTTCCAGCATCCCCGCGATCTTTTCCGAATCATGGGCGTTCATCTGGCATCCATAGGTCACGACATGATAGGTTTGCGGCCGCTGGGGCAGCTCCCGAATCTCTCGGATAAACTCCTCCTGCCGCCTGGCTTCCTCTTCTGCTACATGCACTGCAGTCCTTGTCATATGGTCCTTGCCCTCTTTCGTGTCATTTCCATCAATCCCAGGCTGGTATAGCCGTGGATCACCGTTTTTATTCGATCCTGCCCAAAGGCTTCCTTCAGCGTCTGTTGCACCAGATCTTGGTCTGTTGCCTCGTCCATGTCGATAAAATCAATGATCAGTATGCCCGACAAATTTCGGACTCTGGTCTGGATCGCGATTTCCTGGCAGGCCTCCAGGTTCGTCCGCAGCGTCGTGGCCCGATGATCTCCGGTCCCGGCATCGGAAGCGCTGTTCACATCGATGACAGTCATGGCTTCACATCGATCGATCACGATATTTCCCCCATGGGGCAGCTGAATCCGTCGGTTTTCGCTTTCCTTCCATTGACGAAGCAGATCCGGCGGCAGCGCCTCCTCCCGCCGAATTCGTCCAATCCCCCGGGGTCCATAATCCCGCAGCAGTTCGTCCGCCACCGTCAGGGATGAAATTTCCCCGGCCTGAATCTCTTGCCACTGATGAATCAGCTCCTCCAGCTCCTGCTGCAGGGCATCCCTCTCCTGATGAACCGCAGCTTCCCGCATCACGAGCCCGAACCGCTGTCCCGCCAGCTCCTGCCCCAAAGTCATCAGCTTGGTTCGCACCTCTGGATCCTCGATCCGGGCGCTAACGCCGATATGCCGATTCCGGGGCATCAGAATCAAATAGCTGCCTGCCAGGCTCAGATCCCGGGAAAGATAGGCGCCCTTTTCCCCGATTTCTTCCTTCCGAATCTGAACCAGCACCTTGTCGCCAGATCGGAGGGGGCCCTCCGTAAAGCTTCTGCTGTTTTCCCGCAAGGGCAGAAAGCCGTCTCTTTTTCGGCCGATATCCACGAAGGCCGCCTCCAGGGCTGGCATCATTCGATTCACCTTGCCCCATAGGATCTGGCCGGTTTGATCCCCTGCTCGAAGGGGGATATATTCCACCAGCCGCCCTTCTTCCACCACGGCGCAAAACTCACTGTGCAGATAAATCTCTCTCATATCCATGGATTCTTACAGCTCTTCCAGGGGAATCAGCTCTCCGGGCTGCCGTTCCCCCAGCAGCTGGGTTCGAATCACCAGCGTGCGCACCTCTTCCTCCTCCGGCAGGCCCGCCGCCCGCTTCAGCCCTTCGATGATCATCGCCGGCTTGCAGCTTTCCCGTTCCGTCAGCATCAGGGTCGCATTAATTTTCTGTCCTCCCCCCCGCAGGGCATAGATCAGCGGCTTCATATCCACGTCCTTGATGCCGGATTTCGTCTTCCGGGGAACCTGAATCTCCTCCTGCGCCATCATCTTGTCGATGGCTGGAATCAGCAGCTCCGCCTGGGCTTCCTCTCGCAGAATGATCTCGTACATTCCCGCCTTCAGGCTGGCCATCAGGGCCGGATGCTTATCCTCCACGCCCCGGGCCGAGCTCAGCTGCATCTCCGGCGGCATGGCCGCGTTCATCCGGGTCAGGAATTCCTGCTCCGTCACTGGCTCCGCCATCTTCACATCCATGATTTCCCGCTTTCCGGCGGCGCCAGTGCTCAGGGCGGAAGCAAAGGTCACCAGAATATGGGGATTGAAACCGTTGGAATAGGCCACGGGTAATCCGCTGCGGCGAAGCCCCCGCTGCACAGCCCGCTGAATGTCCAAGTGCCCAATATGGCGCACCCGTTCATTTTTCTCAAAAACGCCCAACATCCGCATCAGCCCTCGCCTCCTTCCGCCACATAGGGCACCAAGGAGGGAGAAGGCGCCTTGTTCCGCTTAGGATCCGCGTAGGCGCACAGGCCCTTGATCCGCTGAATGCCGCAGGCGTTACAGCCCAGCCGACAATCCTTCGTCACCTCTGCCCGATCGCTCTTTTCCTTCTCCCGCCAGAGGAATTCCTTGGTAATGCCGCAGTCCAGGAAATCCCAGGGCAGCATCTCATCCCTGTCCCGAACGCGGTTGGCATAGAAAGCCGGATCCAGCCCGCAATCCGCAAATGCTGCCATCCATTCCTCGAATTTAAACTGATCGTTCCATCCGTCCAGCATGCATCCCCGTTCATAGGCCCGCTTCAGCACCCGGCCGATCCGGCGATCCCCCCGAGAGAAGCAGGCCTCCAGATAGCTCAGATGGGGCGCGTGCCAGTTGAAGGTGACGCCCTTGATCTTCAGCACCTCCCGCAGGTGCTCCTGCTTGTCGTTAATAACCGGGATGGTATCCTGGGCCGCCCATTGGAAGGGGGTATGAGGCTTGGGTACAAAGGTGCTGCAGCTGACGGTGACCCGCAGCCCCTTGGCCCGCTCTCCCTTGGGAACCTTGAAATATTCCGCCACCACCTTCTGGGCCAGTTCCGCAATTCCGTCCAGGTCCTCATAGGTTTCGGTGGGCAATCCATCCATGAAATACAGCTTGATGCTGCTCCAGCCCCCTTGGAACGCGTCCCGAGCCTTTTCGATCAGATCTTCCTCCGTAACCCCTTTGTTGATCACGTCCCGCAGCCGCTGGGTGCCCGCCTCCGGCGCGAAGGTCAAGCTGCTCTTCTTTACCTGTTGGGTCTCCTCCAGGCTTTCCTTCAGCACACTGTCAATCCGCAGGCTGGGTAGGCTGATTGAAACCCGCTTCTCCTTCATCCGGCGCATCAGTTCTCGAATCAGCTCCGGCAGGCAGGTATAATCGCCGCTGGAAAGGCTGCTCAGGGAGATTTCTTCATATCCGGTGGCCTCCACCAGGGTTTCCGCCTGCTTCACCAGGGTTTCCAGGCTGCGTTCCCGCACTGGGCGATATAGCATGCCCGCCTGGCAAAAACGGCATCCCCGGGTACAGCCCCGCATGATTTCCAGGGTAATTCGGTCGAAAACCACCTCGGTATAGGGGACAGCCAGCTTCGTAGGAAAATAGGCCTGGTCAAAACTGTCCACATACCGTTTAACGACCCGGGCCGGCGCTTCCGGACAATTGGGCGTAAAGCTCTTCAGCGTCCCGTCCTCGTGGTATTCCGCGTCGTACAAGGAGGGCACGTAGACCCCTTCCACCTGGGCCAGCCGCTTCAGGCATTCCTCCCGGGAAAGGCCCTGCTGCTTGCGCTCCAGGATTACCTGGTTCACCTCCAGCATAACTTCCTCCCCCGCGCCGATCATGAAGGCGTCGATGAAGTCGGAAATCGGCTCTGGATTGGAGGCACAGCCACCCCCGGCTACCACGATGGGGTCCACCTCTCCCCGCTCCTTCCGTTCGATGGGAATTTCACCCATCTCCAGCATGGCCAGCACGTTGGTGTAGCTCATTTCGTACATCAGCGTAAAGCCCACCACGTCGAAATCCTTCAAGGGGCGACGGCTTTCCAGGCTAAAAAGGGGCACCTGCTCCTGCTTCATCAGGGTCATCATATCCACCCAGGGCATGAAGCACCGCTCGCACAGGCTCCAGGGCTGGTCGTTAATCAGCCCGGTCAGAATCTTCATGCCCAGATGGCTCATCCCGACCTCATAGGTGTCCGGAAAGCAGAACACAAAATGCAGCGGCGCTTCCTCCCATTTCTTGACCTGGGTGTTCATCTCGCCGCCGGTATATCTGGGGGCCTTCTGCACCTTTTCCAGCATGGCCTCAATCTTTTCGTTCATCGTGTTCATTTCAGGGAATCAGCTCCTCATGGTCTTCTGCATTCTCTCCGTCCTCCCCCTCCGGCTCCGGCAGGGGCGGCAGATTTTCCAAGCTTTCAATGCCAAAGCGGCTCAAAAATTCATCCGTGGTTCCAAAGAGGATGGGGCGACCAATGGTTTCCTTCCGCCCTACCTCCTGTATCAGCCCTTTGGCGGTCAGGCTTTGCAGGCTGTAATCGCATTTCACTCCGCGAATCTGCTCTACCTCCGCCCGGGTGACGGGCTGCTTATATGCCACCACCGCCAGGGTTTCCATGGCTGCCTGGCTCAGGCTCTGGCGCTGCACCGGCTGCAACAGGCGAACCACGTCCTCCGCGTACAGGGGCCTGGTAGCCAGCTGCACCTTGGTGCCAAAGCGCTTCAGCAAGAAACCCCGCTGGTTGAAATCATATTCGCTTTCCAGCTCGTTCAGTGTTTTTCGAACCTGCTTTTCCTCCTGCCCCAGTGCTCTGGCCAGCTCCCGAATTTCGACGGCCTCTCCCGCCACAAACAGGATGGCTTCGATTCGTCCCTTCTCGTTTCCCTCCAATGGTTCCTGTCCTTCCTTCTTACCCGTGATTGTATTTGCCATACATGGTGTCCAGCTCCTCATTGGTCATGCTGTCCGGCGAAGCCGCAACCGTTTCCAGCGCCTCCAGCTCTGCCATGGCCATCTGTTCAGTCTCCGGCTCGTTTTCCGGCTTTTTCTTTCTCCGGCGCTTTCCCTGAGGCAGCTCCTCCGGCTCCTCCACAAAGGGGGCTTTTCCGGAGATCAGGAGAATTTCTCCATAGACCCCTTCCTGCCGGGTGTGCATCTGCCCCAGCTTCAGCAATTCCAGCACCGCCAGGAAATAGGTGACCACCTCTTCCCGGGTGGGCGCGTCAGAGAAGGCCTCCTCGAATCGAATTTGCTTCTGCTTGCGAATCCGGTGCATCAGGTGCAGCATGCATTCCTGCACCGTGTGCTGATCCCGGTGAATGTCCCGAGGGGCGTAATGGTTGACCGCCTCCTCCTCTGTCTCCGGCTTCCGGGCCCAGATGCGCAGGAAAGCCTCCGTTAGCCCTTCCAGCGTCAGCCCGGTCAGCTCCACCTCCTGGGGCGGCAGGGGATATTCCTCCGGCAGCTTGGTAAAGACGTTTCGGGCCGCCGCTTCAAAATCCCGCAGCTCCTCCGCGCTTTCCTTGAATCGCTTGTATTCCTCCAGGCGACGGATCAGCTCCGTCTCCGGGTCCTCTTCCCCCTCCTCCGGGGCCGGGGGCCGTGGCAGCATGGCGCGGCTCTTAATCTCCACCAGCGTGGCCGCCATCACCAAGAAATCGCTGGCTTCATCCATGTCCAGATCCTCGGCGCTGCGCACCAGGGAAAGGTACTGGTCCGTAATATCGCTGACAAAGATTTCCCGAATGTCGATTTGTGCCTTGCCGATCAGCGTCAGCAGCAAATCCAGCGGCCCGTCGAAATCCTTCAGCCGAAAGTTCATCGTCATACGAATTTAAACCCTAAATTCAACATCCCGGCAAACAGGTTTGCCGCGTTGATCATGAAAAAATTGCATACCCGGCTGAAGGTGCTGCTCAGCACCCCACTCAGGCAAAGGAACAAAAAGCCGTAGTGAATGATCTGCATGGTCTGGGCGTTCGTGGAATAGTCCAGCCGGCCCTTGAAGAAAATCTGATTCACCAGCCGGTATCCGTCCAGCGGAGGCACAGGCACCAGATTGAAAACCGCCAGAGAGATATTGTAGCTCAGCAGGATCATCAGGAATTCCTGCACATAGCTGACCACCAGGCCGCCGCTGCGATACAGCAGCACATACAGGAAGGTGGAAAATAAAAACAGTATCAGGTTGACAAAGATCCCCGCGAAGGACACCAGAATCATGTCCCTTTCCCGATGGCGGAAATTATAGGGGTTAATGGGTACAGGCTTCGCCCAGCCAATTCCCAGAAAAAACATGCTGATCATGCCGATGGGATCCAGATGCTTTCTGGGATCCAGCGAAATGCGGCCCATCATCTTGGCCGTAGGGTCGCCACATTTCAGCGCGACGACGGCGTGGCCCATTTCATGCAGAATCAGGCTCAGCAGCAGCGCCGCGATCATCATGATGATTTCGATCAGCGTCCCCAGCGGATTCCGCTGAAAGCTGCTAATCCAGGAAGAAATGTTCCGAAACATATTGACTCCTTATTTATCCATTGGTTCTCCGAAGAAATTCCGCCTCGTCCACCGTCTCGATACCCAGGGTTTGCGCCTTGGTCAGCTTGCTGCCGGCGTCCTCTCCTACGACGACGAAGGCCGTTTTCTTGCTGACGGAGCTGGCGGCCGTCCCTCCATGCTGCCGGATCAGCTCCTCTGCCTGCTTCCGGCTCAGGTTCGGCAGCGTCCCTGTCACGACAATGCTCATCCCCTGGAAGGGCCCATCCGCCGCGCCTTGGGCTTCCCGCGGGGACACTCCTGCCTCCAGCAGCTTCCGGATAAGGGCTCGGTTTTCCTCGAAGCTGAAGAATTCCACGACGCTCTGGGCCACAATTTCGCCCACGTCCGGAATGGTCATCAGCTCCTCCAGGGAAGCGGCCTGTACCTTCTCCAAGGTTTTGAAATAATTCGCCAGATCCCGGGCGGTTTTCCGGCCGATATTGGGAATCCCCAGGGCGAAGAGGAAGGCGTCCAGCTCGCAGCGCTTGCTCTTGTCTAGAGCCTGCAGAAGATTCATGGCCTTCTTTTCTTTAAAGCCCTCCAACCCCAGCAGATCCATGGGTAAAATTCCATACAGGTCGGAAGGTACCCGTACATGGCAGGCATCGTACAGCTGTTCTGCCGTTTTTTCACTGAACCCGTCAATGTCCATGGCCTCCCGCCCTGCGAAATGAGCGAGGCGCGCCACCGCCTGGGGCTTGCAGCTTTCCCGATTCATGCAAAATAGATGGGCCCCCCGTTCCACCAGCGGGGAACCACAGGCAGGACAAACCGTGGGCGGCTGAATGGGCGTTTCATTTTCCCCAGGCTCTCCTGCCCGGCCCATAATCTCCGGAATCACATCATTGCTCCGCCGGATCCATACATCGCAGCCCACCGCCACATCCTTGCGGCGTATGTCTCCCAAGTTGTTCAGCGTTGCCTTTCGCACCGTCACGCCATAGAAATCAACCGGCGCCACATGGGCCAGAGGGGTCAGCTTTCCTGTGCGGCCCAGCTCCCAGGTAACCTTTTCCAATCGAGTGACGCATTCCTCCGCTTCGAACTTATAGGCCACGGCCCACCGGGGAAATTTCTCCGTAAAGCCCATTTGCTCCCGCAGGCGGTGCTCCCCCACCTTGATCACCACGCCGTCGATCAGCCAATCCAGGCTGGAGCGAGCCGCTCCGATTTCCCGGATGCGGGCTTCGAGTTCTTCCCGCCCTACGCCGCTGCCCAGATAGGGGCTGACCTGGAAACCATTCTGCCGAATGAATTCGATCATCTCCGGCTGAGTTTCATAGGGTGGATTCTCGATGGTCCCGATCTGATAGAAGAAGGCGTCCAAATGCCGGGCGGCCGTCACCGCCGGGTCCAGATTCCGCAGGGCCCCGGCCGCCGCGTTTCTGGCATTCTTGAGAGGAACTTTTGCAGTTTTGTTGTATTTTTCCAGGGTGCTGAGCCGCATGATGCACTCCCCCTGAATCTCCATCAGCCCCTGATAAGGAATCTCCCGGGGGATGGAATGAATGGTCAGCGCCTGGGGTAAAATCGCTTCCCCTGTAATCCCATTGCCCCGGGTGGCGGCCTGAATCAGCTTCCCTCCCTGGTAGGTCAGGTTCAGGGTCAGTCCATCAAACTTGTACTCCACATAGTATTGCAGGCCTGTCTTTCCCGCCAGCTTTTCCGTCCGGGCGATCCAGGCGTCCAGAGCTTCGAAGTTCTGCACCTTGTCCATGCTCCAAAGCCGGGTCAGATGGGTATGGGGCGCGAACCCCTGTAGGGGCTCCCCGCCCACCTGGCGCGTCGGCGAATCCGGCAGCACAGTCCCCGTCTCTGCCTCCAAAACCCTCAGCTCGTCATATAGCTGATCCCATTGCATGTCGGAGATGATGGGATTGTCCAGCACGTAATAGGCATAGCTGGCTTTTTGAATCCGGTCAATCAGCTCCCGCATCCGGGACTGGACATCCTGCATGAAACAACCTCCAAATAAATTCCGAAAATACCGATTGATTTGAATCAGCGTGAAAGCATTTCGCTCTTCCGCTCCGCGTTGAAGCTTTTAATCTTCCAGCTTCACGATGGGTGCGATGCTCAGGGAAAACTCTTTTTCTCCATAGGCTGTAAAGGCGATCACAATTCGCGCGTCCGCCCCCGTGCCATGAATCTCCCGCACCACACCGGCGCCGAATTTCCGATGCAGCACCCGCTCTCCGGCCTGGAAAAGGCGGCTCATAGCGCTGTCCGCCCCCTCCCGGGCTTTGCTGGGCGCGAAGCCCTTGCTGACCCCGGGAATCTGATCCAGGTTCTTCCCCTGGAAGGTCAGCTTCGGTTTTCCGATCTGGCTCATGGGCATCTGGGGCCGGGGCGCGCTCATGGATCGACCGCTGTACCCCGTCCGGGTCTGGGTCAGGGGCGTTTTTCCGAAGGCCGCTTCCCGCCGGCTGATCCCCGCATCCAGCAGCCGATCCGGGATCTCGCTCAGGAAACGACTGGGGGGATTGAAGTTGACTTGATTATAGATGGTCCGGTTTCTGGCCCTTGACAGGAACAGCCGTTGCCTGGCCCGGGTAATGCCTACGTACATCAGCCGCCGCTCTTCCTCCAGCCGGGCATCTTCATTTACACTGCGGCTGCTGGGGAAGATGTTTTCCTCCACCCCGGCGATAAACACGTTCCTGAATTCCAGTCCCTTGGCAGAATGGAGCGTCATCAGGGTTACATATCCCCGGTCATCCTCCGCCCGGTCCAGATCCGTCACCAAAGCCACGTTTTCCAGATAGCTTTCCAGCGTCGGGTTTTCCGTCATCTGGGCGAATTCATGAATAGCGCCCATGAATTCGTCCATGTTCTCGATACGGGTCTGGGCTTCATCGCTGTTTTCTCGGACATACTGCTCCCGCAGGCCCGTTTGCTGAATCAAAGCCTGCACAAATTCCTCCAGGGGCAGGCTGTCCTTCAAGGCGCTGAGCAGGGTCATGGTGGTGAAGAAATCCGTCACGCACTTGCGGGGGCGGCTGCCCAGCCCCGCGGGCAAATCGCTGAGGGCGCTGTAAAGGGGCATGTCGTTTTTCTCCGCATGGCTCGCCAGCTCCTGCACCGTGCTGTCCCCGATGGAACGCCGGGGTACATTGATGATTCGCCGCAGGCTGATGTCATCCGAGGGGTTCACGATGACCCGCAGATAGGCGATGATGTCCTTGATTTCCTTCCGATCGTAGAACTTTTGTCCGCCAAAGACCTTGTAGGGAATGCTGGCCCGCATCAACATTTCTTCCAGCACACGGCTCTGGGCATTGGTCCGATACAGAATCGCCACATCGCCCATTTTCTCGCCGCCCCGGGTTAAGCTCCGAATGCTGTCCGCGATCCAGGCCGCTTCGTCCCGCTCATCGTCCGCCGCGAATACCTTGATCTTCTCCCCTTCGCTGATCTGGGTCCACAACTGCTTGTCCTTCCGGTCAGTGTTGTGGGCGATGACCTGGTTCGCCGCGTCCAGGATAGTGGAGGTGCTGCGATAATTCTGTTCCAGCTTGATAACCTGAGCATCGGGGTAGTCCTTCTCAAAATCCAGGATATTCCGGATGTCCGCCCCGCGCCAGCCGTAGATGCTCTGATCGTCATCGCCTACGACGCACAGATTCCGACTTTTCTCCGTCAGCAGGCGCACCAGTTCATACTGGGCTTTGTTGGTATCCTGATACTCGTCCACCAGAACATATTGAAATCTTTGCCGATAGCTTTCCAGCACCGGGGGATGATCCGCCAGCAGCTCCAGGGTCTTGATCAGCAAATCGTCAAAATCCAGCGCGTTCAGGCTCTTGAGGCGCTTCTCATATTCCACCATAATGTCGTGGATCTGGGAGGAGCGATGATCCCGAGGGGATTGCATAAACCATTCGTCCGGGGAAAACAGCTTGTTCTTCGCGTCGCTGATCTTCCCCTTCACCTCCCGAATGGGGATGTATTTATCGTCGATGTTCAGCCGCTTCAAGATTTCCTTCAGCACCGTGGTCTGATCATCATCATCGTAGATGCCGAAGGACCGAGCGTAGCCCAGCTTCTCAATATCCCTGCGCAGAATTCGAGCGCAGGTGGAGTGAAAGGTGCTGATCCAGGCGTCGTCCGCCGCCTCGTTGCCCACCAATTGGGCAATCCGGGTCTTCATTTCCTTGGCTGCTTTATTCGTAAAGGTCAGGGCCAGTATATTCCAGGCTCGCACCCCGTGATCAATCAAATTTGCCACCCGGGCGGTCAGGGCTCTGGTTTTCCCGCTGCCCGCACCCGCCAGAATCAATACCGGGCCTTCCAGTGTCTCTACCGCTAACCGTTGTTCCCTGTTCAGTCCGCTTAAATCCATGTTTGATCAATTTCCTCTTCTGTTCTGCTCTGCTCTGGTACATCCGGTGATATCAATTGCTATCACCTGTCCATCGGTCTATCCCGAAGGCCAGCTTTATTTCTCCGTATCTCCCTTAATCTTCCCCAGCACCCGATCATACCCATCGGCGCCATAGCTGAGGGAGCGCTTCACCCGGGAAATCGTGGCGCTGGAGGCTCCTGTCTCGTCCGCGATTTTCTGATAGGTTTCCTTCTGGCGCAAAAGATACGCCACCTCCAGCCGCTGGGCGATGCTTCGAATTTCAGGGATTGTGCACAGGTCCTCAAAAAAGCGGTAGGCGTCCTCCTCCGTCTCCAACGCGAGCACCGCCTGCATCAGCATATCCGTCTGCCTGTTGCGAATCTTCGGCTCAAACATCTTTGTTCCACTCCCCTTTTATCAAGGCAATTTCACGCTTTACCTTGCGACAATATGATACACCAAAACCCTGGAAAAGACAAATGAAAAAAGTGTTTCAAAAAAGCCTCCCAGGAAGGGAAGCTTCATGAAAAAATCGGCGCGGGACGGGTTCTGGAGTGGATCTCCTCCCACGGCTTATATCGGTTAAATGTTGAACAGCAATTCATCGTAGGTCGGGAAGGGCCAGGCCTTTCGATCCGTGATGGTTTCCAGCTCATCCGCCGCCTTCCGCAGCTCCGCCATCTTTGCCATCACCACGTCCCGCATGTACCGGGCATGCTCCAGGGGCTCTCCTTCCTTGGGCTGGTTCTCCAGGGCCCGGGCCAGGTGATCAATCCCCTGATTCAGCCCATCGCATCCGGCGCACAGCTTTTCCACCAGCTCGTCGGCAGCGGTGTGGGGCAGCATCTGTCCAAACTGCAGAATCTGATTCCCTGCCGCAGCCATCTCTCCTGTATATTTCAGAACCGCAGGCAGAATCTCCCGCCGGGCCATCATCAGCATGGTCTTGGCTTCGATCCCAATCATCTTGGCATAAGCGTCCAGCCCGATATCCCGACGGCTCCGCAGCTCGTTTTCCGTCAGCACCTTATGGGTGGCAAACAGCTGAATTGTGTTCTCCTCCGTGTAGCAGGGCAGCGCATCCACGGTGGTGTCCAGCTTCCGAAGTCCCCGTCGGGCCGCTTCCTCCACCCACTCGGCGGAGTAATTATTTCCGTTGAAGATGATGCGCTTATGCTCCCGAATGTTCCGAACGATCAAATCGTGCAGGGTTTCCTGGAAATTCTCCGCCCCCTCCAGCTCGTCCGCGAATTGACGCAGGCTTTCCGCCACAATGGTATTCAGCACCACGTTTGCCGTGGAGATGGAGGCGCTGGAGCCCAGGGACCGGAATTCGAATTTGTTTCCAGTAAAGGCGAAGGGCGAGGTCCGGTTCCGGTCCGTCGTATCCTTGGGGAACTTGGGCAGCATATGGACGCCCACCGTCATTTCGGACTTCTCTCTTCCGCTGTAATCCGTCCCCTTTTCAATGGATTCAAGGATCTCCGTCAGCTCGTCCCCCAGGAAAATGGAAATAATCGCTGGCGGCGCCTCGAATCCGCCCAGCCGGTGGTCATTTCCTGCGCTGGCCACGGAGGCCCGCAGCATGCCCTGGTTTTCGTCCACCGCCTTGATGACGCTCATGAGGAACAGCAGGAACTGGGCGCTTTCATGGGGGCTATCCCCCGGCTCCAGCAGGTTGTATCCTGTGTTCGTAGTCAGGCTCCAGTTATTGTGTTTGCCGCTGCCATTAACCCCTTCGAAGGGCTTTTCGTTCAGCAGGCACATGAGCCCGTGCCGTCCAGCCACCTTTTTCATGATTTCCATGGTCAGCTGGTTATGGTCGCAGGCCACGTTGACCGTGGAGTAGATGGGCGCCATCTCGTGCTGGGCGGGGGCCGTCTCGTTGTGCTCCGTCTTCGCCAGCACCCCCAGCTTCCACAGCTCCTCGTTCAGCTCGGTCATAAAGGCCTGGACCCGGGGCTTAATGGTGCCAAAGAAATGATCCCCCAGCTCCTGTCCCTTGGGGGCCAGAGCGCCAAAGAGGGTCCGCCCGGCAAAGATCAGGTCGCTGCGCTGGTCGTATAGCTTTTTGTCCACCAGGAAGTATTCCTGCTCGGGGCCCACGCTGGGCATGACCCGGGTGGCGTCCTCCCGGCCGAACAACTTCAGGATGCGAACCGCTTGACGGCTCACCGCCTCCATGGAGCGCAGCAGGGGCGTTTTTTTATCCAGAGCTTCCCCGCTGTAGGAGCAATAAGCTGTAGGGATGCAAAGGGTGTGCTCCTTGATGAAGGCGTAGGAGGTAGGATCCCACGCGGTATATCCTCTGGCCTCAAAGGTGGACCGCAGGCCGCCGCTGGGCAGGCTGCTGGCGTCCGCCTCCCCTCGAACCAATTCCTTCCCGCTGAATTCGTTGATAATCTTCCCCCCGCCTACTGGGGTAATAAAGGCGTCATGCTTTTCCGCCGTGACGCTGTTCAGGGGCTGAAACCAATGGGTATAGTGGGTGGCGCCTTTTTCCATGGCCCAATCCTTCATGGCGTTGGCCACCACGCTGGCCACCTGGGCGTCCAGCCGCCGCCCATCGTCGATGGTCTTGTGCAGCGCCTTGTAGGTTTCCTTCGGCAACCTCTCCCGCATCACATCGTCATTGAAGACACTGATTCCAAACAACTCATTTACAGAACCCATCCGGGGTCGTCCTCCCTCTGCCGCCCTTCTGGCAACGCTTGCAAGTTTAGAGGATGCGGCCTTCCTTGTCAAGGGACTTGGCTGCTTCTTCCCTGCATTTTTTGAGGCCGTTTTCGGTTCATTCCGCCTCCAAAAGGAAACTCAGCTCCTGAATCCTTTCCCGCTTAGGCATCCGAATCAAGCCAAAGCTGGCAAAGATGGGATAGATGTAACTGGCGCCAAAGGCGATTAGCTTCTTTGGCCCTGAAACCAGTGGAACTTCCTCGCCCTGTTCTTCCTGGAAGACGCGCACCTGCTCCAGCGCAATGTCCACGGAGGCCCGGGTGATGCTCTTGCCCTTCTTCCGGTCGATGACCATTTCATTGGCCCATCCGGGCACCTCCTGCCCTTGATAGTGCTTCCCGCTTTTTCCCACATCCTGCCGAACAGTGTAGGAAAAAGGCACTCCCGGCGCGCGGCCCCGGCCGCTGGTTTCAAAGGTCTCTCCCTGGTGCTCAATGATCATTTTCCAAACCGCAAAGGATGGATCCTCCTGCGTCCAAATACTTTCAGCCATCTATACTCCCTGCCTCCCATTAGAAAAAGGGGAATTACCCTTTTCGAGCAATTCCCCCAGATTGGTTCATTCCGACCAATTCTGCCAATTACTTGTCCCCGAAGTACCGCTTCAGCAGGCCGGCGAAAGCCTTGCCGTGGCGAGCTTCGTCCCGGGCCATTTCATGCACGGTGTCGTGGATGGCATCCAGGTTCAGGGCCTTGGCGCGCTTGGCCAGATCGGTCTTCCCGGCGGTAGCGCCGTTTTCAGCTTCCACGCGCATCCGCAGATTCTTCTCCGTGGAATCCGTCAGCTTCTCGCCCAGCAGCTCTGCGAACTTGGCGGCATGCTCCGCTTCTTCGAAAGCGGCGGTCTTCCAGTATTCCGCGATTTCGGGATATCCTTCCCGAGCGGCTACGCGGCCCATGGCCAGATACATTCCCACCTCAGAGCATTCGCCCTCAAAGTTGGAACGCAGATCCTCCAGAATGTCTTCCGGCGCGCCCTGCGCCACGCCCAGCACATGCTCGGCCGCCCAGGTCATCTCTTCTTCCTGCTTGATGAACTTGCTGGCAGGCGCCTTACAAACCGGGCACTTTTCCGGCGCTTCGGGACCTTCATGCACATAACCGCATACGCTGCAAACCCACTTCATAATACATACACCTCCGATAAAAATTTCTGTCGGAATTGTTCTTCCTCACATCGGGAAGTATACCATATTCTCCCCCAGAAAAGCAACCTCTCTTTGCAGAGTATTTTGTTGCCTGAGTGCAACATTTTCAACGCTTCTCTGCCTCTGGGGAAGACCTTCGCGAAGCTTTCTAATCGCTGAAATTGTTATCAAAATTGATGTCCGAGTGATACCCTGGCAGATACTCCTGTATATGCCCTTCCAGATCCTCCTTCAGGGCTGGCCGATCCACGTTGAAATCCGTCATGACATCGATAGTAATATACTTCGCCCGGTCGTCGATGTAGATGGCGTGGGTACCTAGTACCCCCGCGTGCTCCATAGCCGTTTTGTGGATGCTCTCCCGCAGCTCACGATGCTCCTGGTCTATGGCATAAATGCCGATGGTCAGAATCACCTTGTATTTCGCCATGACCTCTTCTGAAATCGCTCGCGACAGCAGATGAATCTGATCCGCCTTGAGGTCCGCGGGAATTTCGATGTGCACCGAGCCGATGGCGTAATCCGGGCCGTAATCATGCAGCACCAGATCGTAAGCGCCCAGCACTTGATCAAAGCTGCATACCGTTTCCCGAATCGCCTTGGAAACCTCGCTGTCCGGCCGGTTACCGATGACGCTGGAGATGGATTCCATTAGCATCTCCCATCCGGCCTTGATGATGAAAATCGCGATGATCGTACCGATCCATCCGTCCAGGGTGATGTGAAACAGCAGCGTGATTCCAATTCCCACCAGGGTGGAGGCGGAAAGAATCGCGTCAAAGCTGGCGTCAGAGCCGGAGGCAATCAGCGCTTCAGACTGATATTTTTCCCCCTGTCCCTTCACAAATCGGCCAAGAACGATCTTGACCACCACCGCCACGGCAACGATCACAATGCTGGCGATGGAATAATCCGGCATTTCCGGCTGAAAGATTTTCTGCAGGGATTCCCATAGCGCGGTGACGCCGGCGGCGATCACGATCCCCGCCACGATGATGGCGCTGAAATACTCAATTCTCCCGTGGCCAAAGGGATGCTTCTCGTCCGGCTTTTTACGGGCCAGTTTGATCCCAATAATGGTCACGATGGAGGAAATCGCGTCCGTCAGGTTGTTCACCGCGTCCAGCACGATGGAAATAGACCCGGCGATCAGCCCCACCATGGCTTTAAATCCGCTGAGCAATAAATTGACGATCACCCCGATGATGCTGGTCCTGGTAATCCCCTGCTCCCGAGTAAGGTTTGACATATGTGTCATAGCCCCCTTTCTCTCGCCTGCTTGATCTGCTGCCATGATTATATATGACCAAAGTTTTGTTAGTCAATTGCACTTCCCATCTTATTTTGGTATACTTTGACGGCTCTGGGAAGGAAGCAGGTCCAAGGCCTGCGCGAGCCCGTCGCCGTAGGGCGGATCAATCCCTCTGTCTTACTCCCTGCCGCAAGGGAGGAAAACTGCCATTGGCCTCTTCTTCAGAAACAGGCTGAGAAGGCTGGGCAAAGGCCGCCGAGCCGGAATATTTCCCTGAGCTGGAAGAAAGCTTCTCCTGTATGCGCGAGCGCCGCGGGGGTTCCCGGGAGAAGCCGATGGTAACCTAAAATCAATAAAGGAGATGCAAAGTACAATGAGAAAGTCTAATTTCAAAAAATGGCTTTCGCTGGTCCTTTGCCTTGCGCTGCTTGCGGCAGCGGCGCTGAGCACTGCGGCCTTTGCGGAAACCGCAACGGAAACCGAGGAAGTCGTTATCCTCATGACCGGCACCCAGGAAGAACCTGTGGAACTGGGAGAAGGCGAAGTTTCGTTCCTTTTCCAGGTCATCGACACGGAAGGCGCGGAAGCCTGGTTCAAGGTGAACACCGACGCGGAGACCGTCGGCGCGGCCCTGCTGGAGAATGAGCTGGTGAACGGTTCCGAAAGCGAGTATGGTCTGTATGTTACCTCCGTCTGCGGCATCGAGCTGATTTGGTCCGAAGAGAATCCCCACTACTGGGCCTTCTACATCAATGGCGAATATGCCCAGACCGGCGTGGATACCACTCCCATCGAAGCAGATACCGTGTATCTGTTCAAGGCGGAGTAATCCTCACCCAATAATCTTCCTCCCGGAGCGAAAGCTCCGGGATTTTGTTGTCAGATAGACTTTTCAGGGCGTGAAATCAAACCGCCAGATCATAACCTGACGTTTGAGGCTCTATAATTACTTCAAACAAAATAGATCCCGGAGCGAAGGCTCCGGGAAGTTTTCAGTCTGTTAGTTTTGCTTTTTCCTTTGGAATCCAGCGGATAATCATGTCCCACATGCTGGGTTCAATGTGCACATAGTTCGGACGAAAATGCACATCATATCCCTGGGCTTCATACAGCTCGATAAATCGCTGCTGATGCCTGGCGACGTAGCTGCGGGCCGAAAAACGAGCCTTGGCCTCATACTGCCCTTTTTCTACCGCGTCCTCAATCTTCTGATTGATAATCCCGCAGTACCAGGTTTCCGCCAGGAAATTCTTCCCTCTGCCAGCGGTCTGGGTTCTGTTCTCCGCTTCTTCCCGAATCATCTTGTCTCCTGTGAACTTAATAGAACGTAGCCACCGGATCCTCCGGTTCGATGGCCGGCTGAACATCCAGCACATCCATGACCGGAACCTTCTCGCTGAACAGCCGGTTCCGCTGCAGGCGAATCTTCCCTTTCACCCGGAACCAGGAGCCAGGCGTCGGCTTTGCAACCTTCCCCCGATAGCAGGCCATGCCCGCAAACTGGGTATCCGCCGCGCAGCAATTCATCAGCATCCGCCCAGCCGCGAAAACGCTGTCCGGCATGGGCTTGGTGGTCTCCGGGTACATGGCGGTAAAGGATACCGTCTTCCCTTCATACTGATCGCTGTTTTCCATCAGGTCGGAGAAGAAATAGGCATAATCCCGATCCTCAATCTCCACCACCGGGGCGTTGATATCGAAGGGCAGCGGATCCACGGTTTCATCCATTTCGCTGCGGCCATCCGGATACTCATAGAAGATATTGCACCGGCGATTAGCCTGGCGAACGATCTTATGCAGTGCGTCCAGATCGCTCTGGTCGCTGCAGCGGTTAAAGACCACCACGTCGGCGGTTTGCAGTTTATCAAACACCAGATTCCGCATATTGGCGTTGAACACCATGAAGGTGGAGCACTCCGCGAAGCAGATTTCCTGGGCGATGATCCAATTCTCCGGAATCTCATCAAAGAGCCGTTGCATGGGCCACATGCCATTATATTCGATGATGACCCGCTCGCAGTCCGTTTCCTTTTCCGCGGCCTGCAGCGCGGCCTCGTTGAATTCTTCCTCCTCTTCCATGGCCCGGAGAAATACATTCTCCCCGCTGAAGGCGGAGAAATCGTATTCCACTTCGCCCTCCTCGCAGCGGATCAGCAGGGTCTTCTCCCCGCTGTTAAACCGACGATCCTCCAGCGTGCTCTGAACGAAGGTGCTTTTCCCTCCGTCCAGAAAGCCGGTAAACAGATAAACTGGTACTTCTTTGGCTGCCATATTTTACACTCCAAACAGGGTCTTCAAATTCTCCTCGTCAATCTTGGAACCGATGACGCACAGCCGACCGGTAACTTCCGCGCTGCCCCGTCTCACATCCGTCTCGCCGGGAGTATAGTCGAAATGAATCCAACCGCCATCCTTCGCCGGCACGATGCCCTTGGCCCGCAGAATGATGCCATAGGAAATGGCGTCCGTCAGCTGGCCCAGGATGTCGCGGATTTCGTCATCCGTGAACTGCTTCGGCGTCTCCACTCCCCAGCTGGTGAACACTTCGTCCGCGTCATGGTGGGGGTGATGATGGTGGTGATGATGCTCATGATCGTGATGATCATGTTCATCGTGATCATGATGATGCTCGTGTTCCTCCTCCTCATGGTCATGATGGTGATGATGTTCGTGTTCATCTTCGTCATCATCATCGTCGTCATGATCATGATGATGGTGCTCATGTTCGTCATGATCATCGTGATGATGCTCATGTTCATGATCATGGTCATGGTGATGATGGCATTCGCAGTCGGGATCGTCGCACTCGTCATCCTCTTCCACTTCCGCCAGAATCTGCGCCATCTCCTGCTCCAGGGTGTCCGCCTTTTCCATGGCGCTCATGATCTGCTTGCCATCCAACTGATCCGCAGGGGTGGTAATGACCGTGGCGTTCTGGTTATGCTCCCGAATCAGCTTGACAGCGTCCTCGATCTTCTGCTGGCTGGCGATATCCGTCCGGCTGAGGATGATGGTAGCCGCGTGCTCAATCTGATTCAAGAAGAATTCGCCAAAGTTCTTCACATAGATCTTGCACTTGCTGGCATCCACCACCGCCACCAGGGCGCCAATCTGGCAATCCTCGCCGCAAACGGCGTTGGCCGCCCGTACCACGTCGCTCAGCTTGCCTACGCCGCTGGGCTCAATCAGGATCCGATCCGGATGATAGGTATCCAGCACCTGCTGCAGAGCTTCGCCAAAATCACCTACCAAGCTGCAGCAAATGCAGCCGCTGTTCATCTCGGTCACCTGGATGCCGGCCTCCTTCATGAAGCCGCCGTCAATCCCAATCTCTCCGAATTCGTTCTCGATCAGCACCACCTTCTGGCCCGCGTAGGCGTCCTTCAGCAGCTTCTTGATCAGCGTGGTTTTCCCAGCGCCCAGGAACCCGGAAAATACATCAATCTTCGTCATGGCAAAATTTCCTCTCTTTCTTGCAATCCCTTTGCCGTCAGGTATTGTACTCTTTCAAAAACACCTGGTCAAGGATTTTCTTCTATGATCAGATCCCTGCTCAGCAGGGAAGCTTTTATCACCTTTTCTCATTACCTCATGGCGTTCACAATGGCCAGGAGGCAGACCCCCACGTCGGAAAAGACAGCCAGCCACAGGGGCACAACGCCAAAGGCGCCGAGAATCATAACAGCCACCTTGATCGCGATGGAAAAAACAATATTCTCCGTCACAATCTTCTGGGTTCGCCGGGCAATCCGAATGGCCATAGCCAGCTTCACCGGATCATCATCAATCAGCACAATATCCGCCGCCTCCACTGCCGCGTCGGAGCCCGCGCCGCCCATGGCTACGCCCAGATCCGCCGTCGCCAGCACAGGCGCGTCATTGATGCCATCGCCCACGAACACCACGGTCTCCTTGTCGTTCTTCCGTCCCGCCATCAGGCGGTAGATGTGGTTCACCTTGTCTTCCGGCTTCAGCTCCGCGTGGGCTTCATCCACGCCCACTCTGGATCGGATGTCCTCCGCCGCGCTCCGGCGATCGCCCGTAAGCATCACCGTCTTTTGGATGCCCAGCTCCTTTAGCTGTCGAATGGCCTCCGCGGCGCTGTCCTTCAGCACATCAGCAATGACCAGATGGCCTTCATACTTCCCGTCGATGGCAATGTGCACGATGGTCCCCGCCACGTGACAGTCGTGCTCCTCCACGCCTTCCGCCTTCATCAATCGATCATTGCCCGCAGCCACTCTCCGGCCATTGACCTGGGTAATGACGCCCTGGCCGGCAATCTCCTGGCTATCCCCGATCTCCAGGTCTTCCCAGCCCAGATAGCTGCCTCGAATCGCGTCCGCGATGGGATGGGTGCTGTATTTTTCCGCCGCAGCGGCATACTGGATCAACTTTTCCTCTTCCATCTCCTCCGGATGCACCGCCACCACTTCGAAGACGCCCTTGGTCACCGTTCCCGTCTTATCCAGCGCCACCATCGTGGTCCGGCTCATCTGCTCCAGGATATTGTTGCCCTTCACCAGGATGCCCTGCCGGCTGGCCCGGCCAATCCCGTTAAAATAGCTCAACGGCACGGAGATCACCAGGGCGCAGGGACAACTGATCACCAGGAAGGTCAGGCTGCGGCGCAACCATTCCGCCCAGTTCCCGGTCACCGCGCCGGCAATCAGCAGCAGGGCTGCCGCCGCGCCCACCACCACTGGCGTATAGATCCGGGCAAAACGGGTAATGAACTTATCCGCGTGGCTCTTATGCTCCGTGGCATTCTCCACCAGCTCCAGAATCCGGCTGACTGCCGAATCATGGGCCAACCTGTCCACTCGAATTTTCAGCACACCCCGCTGGTTCACACATCCGCTCAGGGCTTCATCCCCGGCTCGTACCGCCCGAGGCACGCTTTCTCCCGTCAAGGCTACCGTATCGAGGAAGCTTTCCCCTTCCATTACCGTGCCGTCCAGCGGAATCCGCTCTCCGGGCTTCACCAGGATGATTTCGCCAACCTGAACCTTTTCCGGAGAAACGGTTACTTCCTCTCCATCCCGGAGCACGGTTGCTGCCTCCGGCCGGATATCCATCAGTGCGCTGATGGAATCTCGGCTCCGATCCACCGCCAGATCCTGCAGGAATTCTCCCAGCTGGAACAGCAGCATCACCATGGCGCCCTCTGTGAATTCTCCCAGAATGAAGGCGCCGACACAGGCCAGGGTCATGAGGAAGGTTTCATCCAGCAGCTCCCGATGGGCGATGTTTCGAATCGCGCCTAAGATGACATCATAGCCAATGGTCACCGCGGACAGGAAGGAGAAGATAAACCTGCCCCATCCGCCTTCCGGGAAAAACAGCCCGATGATCAGCAGCACAGCGGAGGAAATCAGCCTTCCGATCATCACGGCGCGGTTTTCCTCTCCCCCATGCTCATGATCATGATGGCAATGGTTGCACCCGCAGCTGAGTCCATCGTGGCCATGATCATGGTGATGTTCATGGCCGTGGCCATGTTCGTGGTGATGCTCATGGCTGTACTCATGGTGATGATCGTGGTGATGTTCATGTTCATGTTCGTGCTCATGATCATGTTCGTGTTCCATTTCCAAGGCTTCCTGCAATTCGGATTCCTGATGCTTTCCCATTGCTTTGTCCATCCTTTCCTTCGAAACTGCTTTAAATCCAGTCAGGAATGTTTTCCTTCCTCCAAATGCTCCATCCCCATGTCTAGAATGGTCCGCACATGATCGTCCGCCAGGGAATAGATGATTCCCTTGCCGTCCCGGCGGGCCCGGATCAGCCTGGCATCCTTCAGGGTACGCAGCTGATGGGAAATGGCGGAGGTCGTCATCTGCAGCTCGTTAGCCAGCTCCGTCACCCCGACTTCCCTTTTTCTCAGCTCGTTTAGCACTCGAACCCTTGTACTGTCTGCAAACATGCGAAAAAGATCCGCCAAATCATACAAAATCTCGTCATCCTGTTTCAGCTCACTCATGGGGGATCTCCCTCGCTTTCATAGTTCTCATTTGAACAATTGTTCAAATGTATGATGACATTATACACCTTTCTATCCACCTGTCAATAGGAGCAGGTTAAAAAAATCCCGGATCAACTTTCGTCGATCCGGGGTTGAATTCTCCCTTCCCCCGCACCGCGGGCGGGAGCTTCAGTCTATGTTTTTTCAGCACACAATCTCCAAGGGACGATTTCCTGTCAGGGAAACGCTGAATTCATCCGGCTGGTTCAGCCCTACAAACAGTTTCCCGTGGGCCACGCGCTGCCGTTCGCCTTCCTCATCCACCACGGTCCAGGTCAGGGCGTCCAGCTTCACTTCCACGGTCTTTGCCTCGCCCTTGTCCAGGGCGACCCTTCGAAAGCCGCACAACCGGGGATTTGTGGGAGCCAGGGGGCTTTCCGGCGCCACATAAACCTGTATCACGGTTTCGCCATCCCGCTCTCCCGCATTCCGCACCTGGATGGAAACTTTCCCGTCCTCGGCCCTCACGTCGGAAATTTCGAATTTCGTATAGCTGAGGCCAAATCCGAAGGGGTACAGGGGCTTACCCTCAAAATAACGATAGGTGCGATTCGCCATGGCGTAATCTTCGAAATCCGGCAGCTCGCTGACATCATGGTAGAAGGTCAGGGGCAGCTTTCCGCTGGGGTTCACCTCACCAAAGAGGATTTCCGCCAGAGCGGTACCGCCGGCCTGACCAGGATACCAGGCAAAAATCTTGGCATTTCCTTCCGCCACATTCAGGTTGGACCCCGCCGCGATGACGGTCACCAGCTTCTTCGCCTTTTTCTCCAGCAGGGCCAGCAGCTTCCGCTGGCTTTCCGGAATCAGCAGGTCATTCTTATCTCCGCTGAAATACTCGTTCCCCGTATCTCCCTCTTCGCCTTCCAGCCCGGCGTCCAGACCTACGCAGGCGATGGTCACGTCCGCGGCCTCTGCGTACATAGCAGCTTCCGCCAGCCGGTCATCCGCCTGAGCCAGCCCGGAGGTCCGATCTTTGAACAGGTGACATCCCAGGCTGTAGAGCACCCGGATGCCATGGGCCGCCGCGTAGGCGCGGATGCCCTCCAGGAAGGTTACATATCGGCTGCTGGTGCCATTGTAATTCCCCTCCAGGGCCATGACGCTGTCCGCGTTGGGCCCGATCACCGCGATGGTCTTCACCTTGTCAGGGTCCAGGGGCAGAACGCCGTCGTTCTCCAACAGCACCATGCTCTTCTCTGCCGCCCACAGCGCCAGGGCTTGATGGGCGTCCGTATCCACGGCCGTCACCGGAATCTGGTCATATTCGCAATCCTCATCAAACAAGCCCAGCAGATACCGGGTTGTCATCAGCCGCACGCAGGCCTGGGTGATCTGCTCCTCGGAAACCAGCCCTTCCTGATAGGCCTCCAGCATATGCAGGTAAGTATTGCCGCAGTTCAGGTCACAACCGTTTTCGATGGCCAGAGCCGCGCTTTCCGGCGCGGTGGCGGTCACCATATGATTCTCGTGGAAATCCCGCACCGCCCAGCAGTCGCTAACCACATGACCCTGGAAGCCCCATTTTTCCCGAAGGATCTTCTTCAGCAGGGTTTTGGACCCGCAGGCCGGCTCCCCATTGACCCGGTTGTAAGCGCCCATGACGCTTTCCACCCCCGCCTCCTTCACCGTTGCTTCGAAAGCAGGCAGATAGGTCTCGAACATATCCTTCTTGCTGGCCTTGGCGTCAAACTGATGCCGCAGCGCCTCCGGCCCGGAATGGACGGCGAAATGCTTGCTGCAGGCGGCCGTCTTTAAATACCTCCCGTCCCCCTGCAGGCCCTGAATAAAGCGTACGCCCAACCGACTGGTCAGATAGGGATCCTCTCCATAGGTTTCATGGCCCCGGCCCCAGCGAGGGTCTCGGAAGATATTGATGTTCGGGCTCCAAACCGTCAAGCCCTTATAGATGTCCCGATCCCCGTGGCTGCTCTGGCCATTGTACTTGGCCCGGGCTTCCTCGGCGATGACGGCGGCAATCTCCTCCTGCATGTCCTCGTCAAACATGGCAGCCAGGCCGATGGCCTGGGGAAAAACGGTGGCGGTGCCTGCCCGAGCCACGCCGTGGAGCACCTCATTCCACCAGTTGTAGGCCGGAATCCCCAGCCGGGGAATTGCCGGCGCATCGTACTTCAACTGGCTGGCCTTTTCCTCCAGGGTCATCTGGGCCACCAGCGCCTCCGCCTTTTGTCTCGCTTCTTCTCTGTTTCTCATGGTCTTCCCTCCTGTTTTACTTGATATATATTTGCTTCGCTGTTACTGAAAATCAAGTCATAATTCCTCTCCAGCGCCGCCTCATCCACCTCATAGCTGCTACGCTCATAGGAGGATACATAGATGTAATCCACGCCATACTTTTCAATCACATCCTGGTTTTCCTCCGGCGCTTCATAGAATCTTGTCAAATCCATCTGCCGCTCCCAGGTGTCGAAGCCATGCCAGTACAGCCAGAGATCCGGCCCGCAGACGATGGTCCTTCCGGCGATGGAGGCGATGGGATTCAGGTGCTGCGTTCCCGTCAGGAACGTGGCCTCCGGTTCCGTCTCCTCCCGGGCATAGACCCCCGCGGCCACGGCGCTGGCGTTGAAGGCCTGATAGGTGGAAACCCATTCCCGGGCAATCGTCAGCGCCGGGCTCAGAAAAAGGACCACCGCCAAGCCCGCGGCCATCCAGCCCCGGCCCCGTAGGCCCTTTAGCATCCGCCACACCCGGGCTGCCCAGTTGCTGACGATCATGCAGCCAAACATCCAGGCCAGATAAAGCAGCTTATTGTTGTCATATTCGTTGGGCTGGAAGCGGATCAACTCCGCCGCCAGCACGATCAGAATCATCCCGCTGAACAGCCGCCGCTGCTTTGAGTCCTTCTCCGCCGCCGCCAACAGGAGCATCAGGAAGGGCAGGCCGATGTTCTTCACATAGAACCAAATATAAAAATCCCGCATGCCATTACCGGAGGGATTATTCACCCAGTTGAACTGGAATTGAATAAAGCTGGGATGACTATCCCCCGGCTGGAAGGCCTGGGAGAAGGTAAAGCCGATCAATTGAGGCAGCGCCAGCACCGCGGCCAGGCATCCATAGATCAGGTATCTCCGGAGAATCTCCCCTCGTGTCCATCCCTGGGCCTTCCCGCCGCGAATCAAATCATAGCCCATGATGCCCATGGAGCTCAGCGCCAACGCCACAAAGGTATGGGTGTGAATCAGCGGCAGCGCCCCAGCCCAAATTCCCAGCAGCAGCAAGCCCCGCAGATCCCCCCGCTTGTTTCGCAGATCGGGGCGGAAAAGGGTCTCCAGCAGGTAGAAGCAGGGCAGCCCCATGGCCCATCCGCCCAGCAGCGTCCGCTGGGGGATCATCAGATCCGCGATCACGTTACTCCATCTCAGGTTGTTGGGCTCCGGCTGATTCGTAGGGGTTTTATAATATCCCTCCAGGATGTTCCGCAGCCGGTCCAGCACTCGCAGCCCGCCGGTGGCGTTGTATCCCGCCGCCTGATCAAAATCGTAGAGGAAGCCCAGCCCCCCGTTGAAGAAGAACAGCGCCGCCGCCAACAGAATGGTCTTCTTTCCCGTAGTCATCTCCCGGCCCAGGATCAGCACCCCTGCGTAACACAGCGCCATCAGATAGGTCCCCGGCAGCGTGGTCGCTGCCTGCAGGGTGCACCCCATCAGATAGAAGCTGGAGCTCAGGCTGTCCGCCAGAAAGGGGTAGCTCAGCCGATGCCCCGGATAGAAGGGATAATCCGCGGGAAAATGCTTCCCCAGCAGCCCGGTGATGAAGCTGAGATGCATGGGTAAATCCCCATAGGTGCTTTGCCCCACGTTCCAGTTGCCATAATCGTCCACCCGCATCACGTGGGTATACTGCAAATAGCCCCCCAGGATGGTCATAGGCAGAACGAACCAGAGCATCTGGCGGAAAAGGGCGCTTTCCGTTTCATCCCATCCCCGCAGGGAGCGTCGATCCCGCAGGAGCCAGCAAAGCAGCGCGATCCCTCCACCAACAGCCAGCGCCAGCATATGAGCCCAGGCGTCGAATTTTCCGAAGAAGGCGAAGCCGGCGGGCAGCCACATCATCTCCAGCGTCCCGAAGCTCAGGCCCAGCCAAATCCGATCCAACGGCCGCCGCCGAGGCAGCAGCCATCGAACGCTTACGAGCCCCAGAATCTGGAAGCATATAAAGTATCCAACCGCCAGCAGCATTTTTTACTCCAATCCCTCCGCGATTTCCATCAATCGTCTCATGCGATGATTCACCGCGCTTTTGCTCAGCTTCGGTTCCATCATCTCTCCTAATTCCGTCAAACTCATGTCCGGGTTTTCCATCCGGGCCCGGGCCATCTCCCGCAAGGCCGGCGGCAGCGTGAACAGGCCCTGCTGCAGGCTGATGTTTCGGCAGGCTTCCGCCTGCTTTTGTGCCGCGTCCAGCATCCGTTCGCTGTTATGCTCGTCGCAATTGGCCGCCCGGGTGGCCTGCAGTCTGGTTTGCTTGCGCACGCGGATATTTTCCATCTTCAGCACGCTGCCGGAGGCCCCCATCAAGGCTAACGCGGCCGCGATCTGGTCCGCTTCCTTCAGATAAACCACCCGCAGCCCCTTGCGCTCATAGCTGTGGAAGGGCAAGTCGCTTTTCTCGATCAGCTTCTGCAGGGTATCCAGCAGCCGGTCATCCTCCGACTTCCATTCCAGATGGTACCCTTTTTCCGGATTCGACATGGTCCCAGCCCCCAAGAACGCACCCCGCAGGAAAGCCCGCCGGCAGCACTGTCTGGTCAGGGGGTGGCGAGGCACCGTGCGCCGCAGGGTGACCTCCCCCTCCTCGTCTGTCTCGATCATGTGCAGGGCGGTGAGCAGCACCCGGGAATCCGCCTCGTTCAGTGTGAGCACCCAGGTCCGCCTTCCCCCTAACTTCTTCGTTTGCGTGTAATGCAGCAGGGGGCTGACGCCGATCCGGGTTTTCAGCAATTGGAAAAGCCGCCGGGCAGCGCCGGTGTTCTCCATTCGGTAATGAACCGTGATACGCCCCCGTCCCCGGAAGGACAGATGTCCAGAGGTCTGGGTCAAGGCGCCGATTTCGCTCAGCTGACAGCAGCTTTTCCCCAGGGGCAGTCGAACCAGCTCCTCCTTCACCCGGGAGGAAAAGCTAAGCCCTTCTTCTCGCCTGGCCATGGGTTAATCCTCCATCGTTGTTTCCCACCGGGCCTGCTCCAGCTGCATGTCTCGATGGCTAACCTCCGTGGGCATACCGCTTTGGCGTAGAAATTCGCCGATGGCCTCCGCGATGGCCACGGAGCGATGGGCGCCCCCGGTGCATCCCACGGCGATTACCAGCCGATGCTTCCCTTCCTCCTGATAATGAGGGATCAGGAAATTCAGCATGTTCTTCCACTGCGCCACAAATTCCTGAGTCAGGGGATTATCCATGACATAATCCCGCACATCCGCGTCCAAGCCGCTGTGAGTCCGCAGGCTTTCGATATAAAAGGGGTTGGGCAGGAACCGAACGTCCATCACCAGATCCGCCTGCCGGGGCAGCCCCCGTTTGAATCCAAAGCTCATGACCTCCGCCCGCATGGAGGGAGTCTCCGCCTCGTCCAGCTTGCCCAGCGTCTTCTTCAGCAAGGACACCATGGCCCGAGAGCGCATTCCAGTGGTATCGATGACATAATTCGCCGTTTCCCGCAGGGGCTGCAGCCGGGTCCGCTCCTCCGCGATGGCTTCCATCAACGTCAAGCCTTCCTGAGTCAGGGGATGATCCCGTCTGCTCTCTTTATACCTGTCCAGCAGGGTTTCATCGCTGGCTTCCAAAAAGATGATATCCATCCGATGGCCCATTTTTCTCAATTCACTGATCATCCCCGCCACCGCGTCCGCGTCGAAGAATTCTCCGCTGCGAACGTCCATAGCGATGGTCACCGTGCTTTGCCGAATGGGCGCGGCTGAAAAAGCCTCCACCAGTTTAGGCAGCATCATCGGCGGCATGTTATCCATGCAGAAGCTGCCCTGATCCTCCAAAAAATGCACGCAGGCCGTTTTCCCTGCGCCGCTTTGCCCCGTCACGATCAAATACCTCATGAATGATGATCCTCCTTGGACTTATTTAATGTCTTCCCCCATGATTTTGATCTCCGGTTCCAAATGAATCCCTGTTTTTTCCTCCACGATGCGCTGTACGCTTTTCATAAGCTCTAAAAAATCCTGGGCGCTGTCCCCCGTGTTCACCAGAAATCCTGCATGCTTGGTGCTGACCCTGGCACCGCCCACGGCATAGCCCTTTAGCCCGCACTGATCGATCAGCGCCGCGGCGAAGGCCCCTTCCGGCCGCTTAAAGGCGCTGCCGGCGCTGGGCACATCCAGGGGCTGCTTATCCCTCCGCTGGCGGTTCAGCTCGCTCATTTTTTCCCGAATGGCCGCCATATCGCCGGTATTTAGTCTCATGGTCACCTGGCAGACGATATCCTCCCCCGCCTGCAGGGCGCTGGCCCGGTATCCAAAGGCCAGGGCATCCTTCTCCCTGGTTTCCAGGGTGCCATCCCGATGGGCAATGGTCACCTCCTGAACGATCTGGCTCATCTCTCCGCCATAGGCGCCGGCGTTCATGAGGACGCCGCCCCCTACAGTGCCGGGAATGCCGGAGGCAAACTCCAGCCCGCTGAGGCCCTTCTCCGCCGCCAGGTTCGCCGCGGCGCCCATCATGACTCCCGCCTCCGCCACCAGGAGTTTCCCCTGCACGAAGCAGTCTCGCAGGCCCTGGGCCATGCGAATCACCAGCCCGCGAATTCCGCCATCCAGCACCAGCAGATTGCTGCCATGACCGATGACGGTCACCGGCAAGTCCGCCTCCCGAGCTTCCGATAAAACCTGAATCAGCTCCCGGGTGGACCGGGGCGTCACCAGCCAGTCCGCTGGCCCGCCCAGCCGCAGGGTGGTATACTCACGCATGGGCGCGTGTTCAATTGTCTGAAAGCGTTCAAACAAAGCCTACTCTCTCCTCTAAAACGCAAAAATCCTCTTCGCTTCGACTCATTATACCTCACAAATTTCCCCTGCTCAACTAAAAAAATGCCCCGAAGGGCATTTTTATGACCGGCTGTCTTATTTGATCAGCAGCACCAGCAGGCTCAGAACTACAAAAATCGCCGCGGCAATCTTCGTCCCCAAAGCCAGGCGAGCTTCCATCGTCTTGGCCTTGCTCTTGCTGAAATAGCTGTCGCTGGAGCGGCCGGACAGCGCGCCCATGCCATCGTCATCAGAGCTCTGGAGCAGCACCGTCACGATCATGAACAGGGCGTCAATAATCAACAGGATGGATAACACTGTACTCATACCAAACAAACCTCCTCGTCTGTAGCCCGAATAGTCTATCATACCGGGCGATAAAATGCAAGAAGAAATTAGATTTCTCTGTTCTGTTTTTGCGCTGCCAAGGCGGTGAGGCAGTTTTCCATGCTGCGCTCAATATGCTTCCGCGTCAACTCCGTGAAATTGTCCAAATCCTTGGCTTCCACGTAGTCCACCAGCAGATGGTGCTCCTGATGGGCCGCAGGCCGGCGGCTCTCCCGATGAATGGACATGGCGGAGAAGCGGCGGATATATTCGTCCTGCCCCTCAATCACCCGCAGAATTCGCTTCTGCTGGCTGATGGAGGTCAGCTGCCAGTGGAATTCCCGGGCCAGGGGGCTCAGCCCCTCCACATCGTCCTTCTCCTGCAGCCGGTCCATCTCCGCCAGCTTTTCCCGCAGGGAGGCGATGTCCTCCGCTGTGGCGTTTTCAATAATGCTGGGCAGGGTCAGCATCTCCAGGGCGTTCCGAATGGTATAAATCTCCCGCACATCCTCGATGGTAAAGGCGCGAACCACCACGCCCCGGCGCATGACATATTCCACCAGCCCATCCCGCTCCAGCTTCCGCAGGGCCTCCCGCAGGGGCGTCCGCGAAATATGAAGCCGATCGGCATAATCCGTCTCCACGATGCGTTCCCCTGCGGGAATCTCCCCGGTAATGATCGCCTTTTTCAATACCTCGTAGGCGATCTCGCGAATCGGGCGGCTCTCCATCATCGGCTGAAAGGTCAAAGACATCCACAACATCCTCCTTTAAGGAGCTTCATTCAACGATTCTAAAGTGCAACAAAATGCTTTTTCGCTGCACTTTGGATACAATCTACACCGAAAATACAAAAAAGTCAAGAGTCCAGATTGTCGTATTTTCGTCAATCTGCCACCCCTGACTTTCATTTTCTTCTATTTCATAGGGAATTCGCCGCGGAAAGGAAAGCTCCTTTGTGGATCACTCTGCTCTTCTGCGCTGAGCAAGATATTTCATTCCTCGATTCCGTTGATTTTGAAGCGCAACCGCCGGGCAGGAATTCCCTTCTCCGCCCCCAGGCTGTACATCATCTCCATGAGCCGGGCTTTGGCCACCCGTTCCGTCACCTCGGCGCTGCTGATGCTGACCACCAGATCGGGATAATCCGGATGCTGGCTCACCAGCATATACTCGCAGGGATCCTTCTCCCTGTCCACATGCCATCGAATCCGGATCAGCTCTTCTTCCGCCATGTTTTGCCCTTTCCTTCCGTAATCAAAATCTTTTTCGCCACCTCCGCGCAAGTGGAAATGCCCGCTCCGCTGGCCAGTTCCGGCCGGCCGCCACCCCGGGCCACCCGGCGAATCAGCTCGTTCATATCGATGTCCACATCCTGGCTGCGGGCGAAGGTCAGCCTTTCCCCAAAGCTCAGCAGCAGCGCCTTGCCATCCTCCGCGATGTATTTGCTTACAGCTTCTGCCACGGGTTTGCTATCTGCCGGATCCATCATCACGAGGCTTAGCGCGACTCCCTTCAGGCTCTCCGTCTCCTCCGCCTCGTATATCCGATTCAGAATGCGTTCCGTTTCAAATCGGTTCACCTGTCTTTCTGCCTCCGCCAGCCTGGCTTTCAGCTCTCCAGCGCTGGAGGCCAGCTTCTCCACAGGGCAGCTAAGCACATTTCCCGCTTTATGGGCGAAGCGCATGTACACCTGAAACAGCTTCTCCGCCCGCTGTCCGCAGACGAAGGTCACCCGAATTTTCCCTTTGCTGGGGATAGCGCTCAGAATCTTGATCTGTCCAATCCTACCCGTGCTGGAGGGATGGGTTCCCCCGCAGGCTACCATCTCAAAATCCCCCATGGCGACGATGCGAACATGCTCCGTGACGGTAGGGGCCTTTCGCAGCGGAAGAGTCCGCAATTCCTCCTCCGAAGGGAACCAGCATCGGATGGGAGTGTCCAGCCGGATTCGGTCGTTCACCGTATCCTCCAGCATCAGGATCTCATCCTCCGTCAAATGGGTTCGCCCGTCCGGCATCTGCACGTCAATGCTGCTATCTTCCTTCCCCAGATGCAGGCCGATGGTGGTACCCCCCAGCTTTTCCCAGATGGCGCCAGCCAGCATGTGCTCTCCCCCGTGCTGCTCCATATGATCCCGTCGCCGATCCGCGTCGATGCGGCCCTGAACCGTTTCTCCCTCTGGGATTTTGTCCGTCACTCGGTGCCAGACGATCCCCTCTTGATCCACCTCCACGTCCATCACCTGAACAGCGCCCCCTGGCCACCGGATTTCTCCCGTATCGTAGGGCTGGCCCCCGGAGGTGGGATAGAAGGCGGAACGATCCAATGCCAGCCAGATCCCTTTCTCCTCTCGTTGCGCGATCACCTTCCCCTCGAATTGAAGAAGATAGGCGTCCTCGTAATATAATCTATCCGTCATCGGCTTCCGTCCTTTCCGGTGGTATTGCCCTCATCTTATCGCACTTTTCCCTTGGATTCAAGTTATCCTTTCTTTTTCTCCGGGGATTATGATATACTCATTCCAGGATCAGTTTCCGTACGCGACCGGGTCTTATGCGCCTGCGTGACGATATTTGGGAGGGATACCATGATTCTGCCGTCCCCTGTCCAATCGATTCTTTCCCGGCTCCATGCCGCGGGGTTCACCGCTTACGCCGTCGGCGGCTGTGTTCGCGATACCCTTCTGGGCGTCCCGCCCAAGGATTGGGATATCTGCACTTCCGCCCTTCCCGCCCAGATGAAGGAGGTTTTTGCCGGAGAGCACGTGGTGGAAACCGGGCTGCAGCATGGAACGCTGACCGTGGTGCTGAATCATGTTCCCTATGAGATTACCACCTATCGGGTGGATGGGGCTTATACGGATCATCGGCATCCAGATTCCGTTTCCTTCGTGGATCAGATTGATCAGGATCTGTCCCGGCGGGATTTCACCATCAACGCCATGGCTATCGGCAATCAGGGGGAATTGATCGACCTTTTTCAAGGCCGGCAGGACCTGTCGGATCATCTAATTCGCTGCGTAGGCAACCCCTCCCAGCGTTTTGAGGAGGATGCCCTGCGGATTCTTCGGGCCCTTCGCTTCGCCTCCGTGCTGGATTTTTCCATCGCGCCTGAGACCGCTGAGGCGATTCGGAAGCTCTATCCCACCCTGGAAAAGGTCGCCGCGGAACGAATTCGGGTCGAGCTGGTGAAGCTTCTTTGCGGCCCCGGCGTGGGCCGAATTCTCCGGGAGTTTACGGAAATGATCGTCTACCTGATCCCCTGCCTCCAACCCGCCGTCGGATATCAGCAGGATAACCCCCATCATCTGTACACCGTTTGGGAACATACCGTCCGGGCGGTGGAAAATGTCCCGCCGGAGCCGGCCCTCCGGTTAACCATGCTCCTGCACGACAGCGGCAAACCCTTCACCCGGACGACGGATGAGCAGGGCGTCGGGCACTATTATGGTCACCAGGCCTATTCTGCTCGCTTAGCCGAAGAGGTGCTGGAAAAGCTGCGGTTCGACCGCGCGCTTTCCGACCGCGTCATCCGCCTGGTGGAGGCCCATGACATCCCCCTCAGCACGGATCGTAAAATTCTTCTCCGGCGGCTCAACCAATTTGGGGAGCAGGATCTTCGGGCCCTGTTCCAGATCCACCAGGCGGACCGGATCGCCACAGGTACTCGAAACCCAGCCCATGCCCGGCAGCACTGCGAGGAATTGAACGCCGCTCTGGACGAGCTCCTGGCCCAGAACCCCTGCTTTACCTTGAAGGATCTGGCCGTGAACGGGAAAGACCTGTTAGCCCTGGGCTTCCAGGGGAAGGAAATTGGCGATCGATTGAATTCCCTTTTGAATCAGGTCATGGATGGCCAAGTGATTAATCAGCGGGAAGCGCTGCTCCAGCTGCTTTGAGCCGAAGAAAAATCCCCTCCATTGTGCGGATGGAGGGGATTCCTTTTGCTTGATTGTGCGTTTCCTAATTATTATTTTTCTGGCGATCTTACACCAGTTCCAATACGACCATTTCGGCAGCGTCGCCGCGGCGCGGACCAAGCTTATAGATCCGGGTATATCCGCCGGAGCAGTTCTTTTCCGCGTTGCGGGCCTTGTACTTGGGCCCAATTTCACGGAACAGCTTCTCCACCACGGGATGCTTGTTGTCCTTGGTGCGTTCCTTGTATTCGGCCTTGTTCTCGTCGTCCTTCTTGGGCTCCTTCAGGTCGTACAGGTACGCCATCATGATGCGACGGGCATGCAGCTTGCTGGGAGCGTCGTTCTGTACTTCCAGGGTGATCAGCTGGCCCTTGTCGTTGTGGGTCTCCTTGGTGGCCGAGACCGTGTTGTCGCATTCGCGAATAGCCAGCGTGATCATCTTATCAGCGATCCGGCGGACTTCCTTCGCCTTGCTCTCGGTGGTCTCAATCCGGCCATACCAGATCAGATTGGTCACCTGGTTGCGCAGCAGCGCCTTGCGCTGATCAGCCGTGCGACCCAGCTTACGTTGGTTAGCCATGGGATGTTCCTCCTTCTGGTAATGCGCTCAGGAAACAACTCCTTCGCGCCTGACAATTATTCTTCAATGGGGCGCAGGCCCAGCCCGAGGCCTTCCAGCTTCTGCTGTACTTCCTCCAGGCTCTTGCGGCCAAGATTGCGAACCTTCATCATGTCGTCCTCGTTCTTCTGAACCAGCTCGGCGACGCTGTTGATGCCAGCCCGCTTCAGGCAATTATAAGCCCGAACAGAAAGATCCAGTTCCTCGATGGTCATCTCCAGAACCTTGTCCTTCTTATCCTCTTCCGGCTGCACCAGGCTCACCGGAATGACCTGATCCGTCAGGCCCACGAACAGCTCCAGATGCTCCATCAGGATCTTAGCGGCGCCGCTGATGGCCTCTTCCGGCTTCAGGGTTCCGTTGGTCCACAGTTCCAGGGTCAGTCGGTCATAGTCCGTAATCTGGCCTACACGGGTATCTTCTACGGTGTAGTTCACCTTGCGAACCGGGGTAAAGATGGAGTCGATGGGAATCACGCCGATGGGCATGCTCGGATTCTTATTCTTATCCGCACTTACATATCCACGGCCCCGCTCCAGGGTCAATTGCATCTGCAGATGAGCGTCCTCGTTCAGGGTGGCGATATGCAAATCTTTATTTATAATCTCGACTTCGTCATCCGTCTTAATGTCCCCCGCGGTCAGTTCCATGGGGCCCTTGAAGTCAATGACTACCTGTTTCGGCCCTTCGGCAAACATCTGGCAAGCCATGCTCTTCAGGTTCAGGATGATCTCCGTCACATCTTCCTTCACACCAGGAATGGTGGAAAACTCATGCTGCACACCTTCAATGTGCACCGAGCTGACAGCCACGCCCGGCAGGGAGGACAGAAGTACACGGCGCATGGAGTTACCCAGCGTATGTCCGAAACCACGTTCCAGCGGCTCGATGACAAACTTGCCATACTGACCGTTCTGGCCCACTTCGGCGCATTCAATCCGTGCCTTTTCGATTTCAACGATCATTGGTACCCTCCTCAATTGCTTTCTGATAAGGCGGCCAAAGCCGCTTATCATTAACGGCTGTAGTACTCGACGATCATGTTCTCCGCCACTTCCAGGTCGATATCTTCCCGGGTGGGCAGAGCGGCAACATTGCCGGTCAGATTGGGAGCGTCAAAGCTCAGCCACTTGGGAGTCAACGTCGTCGTGCCCTCCCGCAGGCCCTTGAACAGCTCGCTCTCCGCGGAGCGGGGACGCAGGGTAATCACATCGCCCACCTTCACCTGATAGGAAGGAATGTCCACCTTCTGTCCGTTCACACGGATGTGTCCATGACCCACCACCTGGCGAGCCATCCGGCGGGTCTTGGCCAGGCCCAGACGGAACACCACGTTGTCCAGCCTCAGCTCCAGCAGCTTCAGCATGTTTTCACCGGTGATGCCCTTCATGTTGGAGGCCTTCAGATAGTACTTGTGGAACTGCTTCTCCTGCACGCCGTACACAAACTTGACCTTCTGCTTTTCCTTCAGCTGTGCGCCGTACTCGGAAACCTTTTTCCGGCGATTGCCGCCGGGATTGCGGGTAGATTTTTTATTGCTATAGCCCATGACGGCCGGAGAAATGTCAAAGCTCCGGCACTTCTTGGCAATAGGATCCTTATTGACAGCCATTCTTGCTTGTCCTCCTTCACATTAAACGCGACGGCGCTTGGGCGGACGGCAGCCATTGTGCGGAATGGGGGTGACGTCCTTAATCATGTTCACGTCCAGACCGGCGGCCTGCAGGGAACGAATCGCGGCTTCACGGCCGGACCCGGGGCCATTGACGTAAACTTCTACGGTCTTCAGACCATATTCCATCGCGGCTTTGGCGGCGGTTTCCGCAGCCATCTGGGCGGCGAAGGGCGTGCTCTTCTTGCTTCCGCGGAAGCCCAGCCCGCCGGCGCTGGCCCAGCTCAGGGCGTTGCCCTGGGTGTCAGTAATGGTCACGATGGTATTGTTGAAAGAAGACTTAATATGGGCGGCGCCGCGCTCGACCAGTTTGCGCTCACGGCGTTTCCGCGAAACCTTCTTAAGCTTTTGCTTAGGTGCCATGAATTTTTCTCCCTCCGTAACCCATCCTTTGGACGGGTTCTCAATCTAATTACTTGGTAGCCTTCTTCTTTCCGGCAATGGTCTTCTTGGGGCCCTTGCGGGTACGAGCGTTCTGCTTCGTATTCTGTCCGCGGACGGGAAGGCCATGACGATGACGAACGCCACGGTAGCAGCCGATTTCGATCAGGCGCTTGATATTGAGGGACACCTCGCGGCGAAGATCGCCTTCCACCTTCAGGTGATGCTCAATGTATTCACGCAGCTTGCTGATTTCAGTCTCGGAGAGATCCTTCACCCGGGTGTCCGGATTGATGCCGACTTCCGCCAGCAGCTTCTGCGACGTGGTCAGACCGATGCCATAAATGTAGGTCAGGCCGATCTCCACGCGCTTTTCTCTGGGCAGGTCAACGCCTGCAATGCGTGCCATGTGTGTCTTACACCTCCATAAATTCTTGACCTGTGGTCAAATGGGGAAACATCGCGACCTCTCCCATAAGCCCTGTCCGGAGAGACCGCTGGACTGCACCCCTTCCCAGGGGCTCAATCCGCCGCCCCCAACCCTCGCGGCAACCCACCGCTCGAAATCGAGGCTCAGCACCTGTCGCCGCCTGGTGAAAGCAGGCGCACGACAACGCCACCCAGCCGCTTATGGAAGGCGCGGCCAGAAAGCGCATCAAAGAGACGTAGAGACCAGCCTTCGGAACACATACTCTTTGAAGCACATGCAGCCGCCCGAAAGCCGACCGGGCCTAACCACTGAATCTTATCACAGCCGATGGAGAAATGCAATCCTTTTCTTTAACAAAATCTAACAATTTTGTTAACTTTTTGATCCTTGCCATTCCTATTCCCATCTGTTACAATGGCTCCGTTGATTTCATTTCAAGAAAGGGGTCTTCCTCGTGCATGCTTTATATACGGAGCAGGATCTTACCGCTCTTCGTAAGCAGATTAAAAATCGTTGGTTTGGCTTTCTGGCCATTTTTCTGGTTGCAGTGGTCGTCCTGGCCCTGCTCCTGATTTCCGATAATCATAAGGAGAATCGTCCGGAGCTGATTACCACCCTGGTACTGATTCTGTCCGGCGGTCTTCTTATCTTTTACTATGATCTTTTGATCCGCCCCCTGCGGGCCTATGAGCGCCATATGGATACCGCCCTGCATGGCCGCTCCCATCAGGTGACGGTGCTTTTCGACCATTTGAACGAGGAATCTTCCCTGGTGGAGGGCGTTACCTATCGAGATCTGATCTTTCTGGGAGAAGCGGACAAGCATGGGGACCGGGAGCGGATGTTCTACTGGGATATGGAGCTGCCCCTGCCTGAATTCAAGAAGGGACAGGAGATCACCCTGACTTATTTCGACCGCTTTATTACCGCTTATTCTCTCGCCTGAAAACAAGGAACTGACCTAATTTTTCGCTCCCCTTTCATGGGGAGTTTTTTGTTTCCCTATGGCATCTCTGGAAAGCTGTTCTTAATTAAGTAGTACAATGTTCGACCATCCACGGTCACCGCGTCGTGCAATCCATCAAAATCACTCATTTCGACGGTATGGGTTTTTCCGGCCAGTGTTCGGAAAGCATAGCTTATTTCCGTGCTTTTCTTTTGCCATCCCGCTGGCAGCGTACCGCTGACATTGATCACCAGCCATCTTTCATAGGCCGCTTCAAAGACGGAATAGGGGATTTCTTCCCCATCCTTTCGGCAGCTGATCACGACCTGGTCCGCCTCCCCTTCCACCTCTGCGGAAACGGTGCTTCGCTGAAGCTCATAGGAAGTGATCGTGCCGTCCGCGTGGTGAATTTCCATGCTGCTCAAATTTTCAAGCGCCACCAACACCGGATATCTGGCGGTGGTATCCTTGGAACGCGTCTCCGTCAGGGGGGCGGTGGTAAAATGATTCATGGTATAGATGGTTCCCTGATAAAGGGCATAATCCGTCATATCATTCCGGGATGAACCGATGTCGAAAGTCAGGCATTCCTCTTCCCAATCCTTCACATCATAGGCCCCTTCTGACAGAATTTGTCCCGTGGTTCCCGCAGCCAGATGGATTTCGATTCGGTATCTCGGCTGGGATAACCCATATTGGACCAGGTTTTCCTCCGTTCCCTCCGCCACATACAGGCCAAGCCGGAGGTTCCCCGCGTTCTTCTTCAAATTGGACATCTGGTCCTGATCCGCCGGATAGGTGATCCAAGCCCTCTCCTCTTCCCACCCGGCCAGCCAGTTGCCCGCTGCGTCCGCGTCTGTAATCTGCCCCTCCAGGGTCCACTCATTGATTTTCTTCCCATCTTTATCCCATACAGTGATGCGATCCAACCGGCTGATCTGGATTTCCGGCTGCACTACTGGATGCAGCACCTCATGCTCGATGGTCAGGTCTTCCATCAGGCTCCCCGCCACCGCAAACAGTCGATCATCCCCGTCGATCAGCATGAATCGAAGATCCTGATCAGCGATTTCGCTTTTATCTCCAATTCGAATGGTTTTCTCTGTGCCATCCGTATACCTGACCTCCGCAATCAGCGCCGGCTCCGCAAGCCCGAATTCCGCCAATCGCTGCTGATAGTCCGTCGCGTCCTCCGTCAGAATTTCTTCATACACCATGTTGGCCAGGGCATCCAGCATTTGGTCTCCCAGAACTTCATCCAGCACCCAGTCCTCAGCGTTTTCCCTTTCCGTAGCCGCGGCCTGCGTCACCATTTCCCCTGCTTCATTCCGCTCCGCGATCCAGGCATTTCTGCCCTTCACCTGGATTTTCATCCATTCGATCTCTCCCGGGTCCCTTTGCCATAAGCTGCCCCTGGTATCTATCCTTACAGGAAACGGCTCTTGAGGCTGGAGCGCGATATAGGCCAGTATTCCGCTGCCCAGGAGCAGCAGGAAAAAGCCCCCAAAGATGACCTTTTTCCCGGGCCCTTTCTTTTGCTTCTTTTCCACCTTCAGCATTTTTTATAAATTCCTTCTTCTGATCAATACCACCAAGGCCACCAGTAGCACGCTCAAGGGCAATACCGTAACCATCAAGCTGCCCAATCCATTCCCCCGGGCGCTGATTCCTGGACGAAGAGCGTTTCTGGCCATAATCTCCAGATTCGTGTTGCTCTCCCCTAACAGATATTCCACCATGCGAATCATCAGCTGCTGCACATCCGTCATGGCGTAAATCTGCTCCTCCGTCATCGCGCCGCTGCTGCCGATGATGAAGGCCCGGCTGATATATCCCCCCGAGGTCACCCGCTGCGCCTGCAGCGCCAGAGCAAAGGGACCAGTTTCATCCCCCTCTTCCTTTTCCACGTTAGTCATGCTGGCGCTCAGCTTCTTCAGGTAGGACTTTTCCCCACTTGCTAGCACGGGAAGCACCGTCAGGTTTCGATCCGTCTCCCCCGGGGTCTCGAAGGCTCGGCTGCCCGGCAAAAGCACGGTATCCGCGCCGGAGGCCACCAATTCCATGGTCACGTCCGTCCGCTGCATCTCCGGAATCAGATCGATGCGGATATTATTATAGTAGCTATTGGTGTCCTCCCGATCCGCGATCACAATCCCTTCCTTGGGCAGGAACCCATAGGAGCGCAGCAGCGCCAAATAGTTCGGCATCTCCTCCACCGGATCCGTGTAATCGCAGGTAAACAGCAGACATCCGCCTTGGTCAATAAAGCTGTTCAGCTTCGACAGCTCCACCTCCGTCAAGTCCCGCATGGGGCTGAAGAAAATGATCAGCTCCGATGGATCCGGGTTATATTCCGCATCGGAGAGGTCCTGATAGGTGACCTCATAATGGTTTTCCGTCAGAAAGCGATCAAAGGCGCTGATGGTTTCCCCATCCAGTTCGCCATGTCCCTGCAGGATGCTTACCCGGGGAATCTCCTCCCGGGTCACATAAAGGATGGCGCTGGTGATCGCTCGCTCATAGGTATATCCGGCATAGGTGTAAGTCCCTGTTTCCTCGTCCATGCTCAGGCTGATGAAGTCCGTCGGGTTGAGAATCCGCCAGCGGTTGGTTTCCCCGCAATAGACGATCAGGCTGTCGGAAGTGACGCTCTCCGTCCCCGTGGAAAAGCGAGTCACCAGCGCAGGATTCAGGCTGGGATCCGCCTGCTCCCAGGTCACTTGATCCGAAGCCGCCGCGTATCTGTCCAGCAGCTCCATCAGCGGAGCATCCTCCTGCCCTTTCGAGAAGAAGGCGTAGATATGTACGGCTTTATCCAACTGCTGAAGCGCGAGCTGGGTTGTTTCGCTTTGGGTCGTAATTCCGTTGAAGGAATAGTCCACCCGCCAGCCCTTTTTCTTCTCCAGGGCCGTGATTCCGATGTTCAGCCCGATCACCGCCGCCATCAGCAGGATGAGCATGCCCGTGCCTGCCCGCTTCCGCCAAAACCGGCGGCCCTTGTTTCCGTCTTTTTTCATCCTCTCCGCCTTCTTTCCAAATGATGAACCGTCATCCCAAGGAAAATCAGTACGAAGCTGATTTCATAGAGCACCCCCGCCCAGCTGAATTGTCCCATCAGGAAGGGCTCGTTTCGATGATACAGGCTGATGAAATTGATGCACTCGGAAAGCCAGGCCATGCTGACCTGGCCCTCCAGCAGATCGATCATCCAGATCAGGAAATTGGCGCCAAAGGCCATGACCGCGGCGGTCACCGGGGTGCCCGCGCATCCGCTGATGTACAGATCCAGCGCCACGAAGGCGCATCCCTGCAGCAGGAAGCCTAAATAATTCACCAGCAGCTCGGCGAGATAGATTTTGCCATAGATCGCCACCACAGCGACATAGAGCAGCGTGGCTCCAGCGGTAATGACCAGCATGGTCACCGCGGCCAGGTATTTCCCTACTGCGATCCCCACCTGATTCACTGGGCTGGTCACCAGCAGCTGATCCGTCTTTTTTTGATGCTCCTCCGCCAGCAGTCGCATGGTCAGCACCGGACTCAGCAGCATCCAGAGATAGCTCATCTGCCCGATGAAGGTGGGCAGATCCCCGCTGTGCTGCCGCAATATGGATAAAAAGAACAGCACAGAGGAAATCAGCAAAAACACGCCCAGAAACACGTATCCCACCGGCGTGTAAAAATAGCTTTGCAGCTCCCGTTTCCAAATGGCTTTCACTTGCGCATCCTCGATGTCAGATAAAAATCTCGCGGCGGATTTCCCGCCGCGATGATTATATCATATCTTTTCCTGGGGATATGTGAACATCCGGTAAATTAAACTATGCTGAATACCCCCATTTTCAATTCCAAGGAGCGCCCATCAGTACCTCTTCTTCATTCTCATTCAGCCAGTAGGCCAGATGCCGCTCATCAATCGCTTCCTCCGGCATGGTCCATCTCTCCTTAGGCACGTGCAGTCCAATAGGGCCGCCCTGGCGGATCAGACTTACATAATCGTAAATATCGTTGAGCTTATTCTCCAGCTCCACGCCGAATAGCTTTTCCGTCGGGGAATGATGGTTATCGCTGCCCGCGGTCATCAGTAGCCCTTTGGCCTGCCCATAGGCCAGGGCCCGTGCGTCGTCCAGAGGCGTGTTGCCGGCGTTGGCCCCTTCGATGCCATCGGCGAACAGCTCCCCTACCCGAATGATATCCACATAGTCCCGCAGGCGGAAGGGATGAGCCTGAATCACAGCGCCCCCGGCCCGGTGAACCTCCTCCAACTGCTGCCGGCGGGTCCAGTGCTCCATCTCTGGATGATCCTTCATGTAGTCCTTCGTTAGCCCATAGACCAGGAACTCATCATGGATGAAGTTCTGCTCCAGCCCGAAGAACACATCCAGCCCCACCTTCTGCCCTTCCTCCCAGGCGTCCTCATATCCCCGGAAGAACAGATCGATCCGCTCCTCCCAGGGCAGATTCCGGGGCACGGCGGTGTTTCCGCCGAAGAAATGATCCGTAATAATGATCCCGGCGTATCCCCGTTCCTTATAAAAGCGCACATGCTCCTTCCCCGTGCTGACGCCGCAGGCGCTGGACAGGCAGGTATGCATATGAGTCTCATACAGATAGCTCATCGAAAAATTCCCTCCGTTTCCGGAGGGAATGATACCACGATTGTTTCCGGGAGGCAACATCAGATTTCCGCCGCAAATCGATCAAACTGGAAACAGATATTCTCCTTCTGATGGGCATCGCTGGAGAGGATCAGCTTTGCTCCTCGCTCCTTTAGGTAAGTCCGGATTTCCTTCGCGGGATAGGCGTCCGTCCGATATCCCCGGGAGATGGCGCCGGTGTTGACCTCGAAGGTCTTTCCCGTACGCAGCAGCGTCTCCGCCGCCCCCTGCCAGGCTGCCCGGTATCGGGGATGGGCTGGATCGAACCATCTCCGCTGTTCGTTGAATTTTGACACCAGGTCAAAATGGCCGATGATGTCGCATTTCGTCTGTCGAACCACATCCGCCTCCAGCTGGAAAAAGGCTTCCGTCAGGGCGTACCAGTCCCCGCCGAAATAGGTTTCGCAGTCCCGCTCCATCCGCTCCGGCATCCAGTCCACGCACAGATAATAGCCATCCGGCATGCGCATGGCGTGCACCGACCCAATGACATAATCATACTCGGAAAAATCATCGGAGTAGTAGTCCCGCTCCAGCCCGCATTTGATCTCGATTTGCCCGGCATAGGCCTCCTTCAGCCGGCGCAATTCCTGATGATAGGCGGGAATGTTTTCTGCCGGCATGCAGACCTCGTCCCAGTCCGCGTGGGAGTGGTCAGAAATACCGTACTGGTGCAGGCCTTTGGCGATGGCCTCTTGCACCATCTCCTCCGGGGAATGGGCGCCGTCGGAAAAGGAGGAATGGGTATGCAAATCCATCATTTCGCCGTCATCTTCTCCTGCTTTACTTTGTGATCGATCACATGCCGGCCAGCCAGCTCGTTCCGAATCTCCTCCAGGCTGATGCCCGCTTCCACCATCAGCACCATCACGTGATAGGCCAGGTCCGCAATTTCATAAATGGTTTCCTTCTTGTCCTGGTCCTTGGCGGCGATGATCACCTCCGTGGATTCCTCTCCCACCTTTTTCAGGATCTTATCCAGCCCCTTCTCGAAAAGATAGGTGGTATAGGAGCCCTCCTTCTTTTCCGCCTTCCGGCCCTGCAGCAGCTCGTACAGCCCCTGATAGGTAAAATCCTGCCTGGATTCGCTGATATACAGGGGATCATTGAAGCAGCTGTCCGTCCCCAAATGGCAGGCCGGGCCGTCCTTTTCCACCAGCACCACCAGGGCGTCCCGGTCACAGTCAGCGGTGATGGACACGATGTGCTGATAGTTCCCGCTGGTTTCCCCCTTCAGCCACAGCTCCTGCCTGCTACGGCTCCAGAAGCAGGTCAGCCCCTTTTCCAGGGAAATAGCCAGGCTCTCCCGGTTCATGTAAGCCAGGGTCAGCACTTTGCGGCTCTTTGCGTCCACCACAATAGCGGGAATCAAGCCCTTTTCGTCGAATTTCAAATCCTCAATTGTTAACATGCTTTTCTCCTTTTATACTCTGGCGGGAATGCCCGCCGCTTTCATCGCCTGTTTCAAATCGCTGATGCTGACCTCTCCGAAATGAAAGATGGAAGCGGCCAGCCCGGCGTCCACCCCGGGAATGGACTGGAACAGCGTCAGAAAATCCTGAATTTTCCCCGCGCCGCCGCTGGCGATGACGGGCACCTTCGCCACTTCGCATACCTTTTCCAGCATCTCCAGGTCAAAGCCCTGCTTTACGCCGTCGGTGTCGATGGAGTTGACCACCACTTCTCCCGCGCCGTCTCCCACGCCCCGGCGAATCCATTCCAGGGCTTCCAGGCCCGTGTTTTCCCTGCCGCCCTTGGCAAACACCCGGAAAACGCCGTCCACCCGTTTCACGTCCACGCTCAGCACCACGCACTGGTCGCCATATTTCTTCGCCGCCTGACCGATGAGGGAGGGATCGCGAATGGCCCCGGAATTCACCGACACCTTGTCTGCCCCGCATTTTAACACCCGGTCAAAGTCCCCCACGGTGTTGATGCCGCCCCCCACCGTCAGGGGGATAAACACCTGCCGGGCCGTTTCCGTCAGGATGTCTGTAAACAGGGCCCGGCCCTCCGCAGAGGCGGTAATATCGTAGAACACCAGCTCGTCCGCCCCTCGCTCGGAGTACATTTTCGCCAGCCGCACCGGGCTGTCCACGTCCCCCAGGCCTTGAAAATTGACGCCCTTCACTACCCGGCCGTTCTTTACATCCAGGCAGGGAATAATCCGTTTTGTAATCATTCTGCCTCCTTCATGGCCGCCCGCAGGTCGATGGCCCCGGTGTACCAGGCTTTGCCGATGATGGCGCCATACAGGTTCATCGCCCGCAGGGCCCGCACATCCTCCAGGGTGGATACGCCGCCGCTGGCGGTGATCTGCAGGCTCAGCTCCTGGCTCAGCTGGCGGTACAGCTCCCGATTGGTCCCCCGCATAGCCCCGTCTCGGCTGATGTCGGTGCAGATTAGGGTTTTCACCCCCTGCCGAGCCATCTTTTCGCAGAATTCCAGGAAGGGATAGGCGGAGTTTTCCGTCCAGCCCCGGATGGAAACATATCCATCCCGGATGTCCACCCCCACGGCGATGCGCTCGCCGTATTGGTCCAGGGCCTCCGCCAGAAAGTCCGGATCCTGCACCGCGGCCGTGCCCAGGATGACCCGGTCAAGCCCATTGTCCAGATAAGTCCGAACCGTGTCCATTCCCCGGATGCCGCCGCCAATTTCACAAAACAGACCGGTTTCTTCTTTGAGTTGCAGCACCGTTTTCAGGTTGGGAGCGGTGCCCTCCCGGGCGCCCTCCAGGTCCACCAGGTGCACGTGGGTGGCCCCCTGGGCCACGAACTGCCGCCCCACTTCCGCCGGGCGCTCGCTGTACACTGTCATCTGGGTGTAGTCCCCCTTCAGCAGGCGAACCGCCTTCCCTTCGTAGAGGTCAATGGCCGGAAAAATGATCATCTTTTCTCATTCCCTCTCCATTTCGCAAAATGCTTGCAGGATTCGCAGTCCCGTCTGGCCGCTCTTCTCCGGATGGAACTGACAGCCCATCACGTTCCCTTTTCCGACGCAGGCGGTCAGGGAAGCCCCGTATTCCGTATCCGCGATCAGGGAATCCTCGCAGCCCGTGGCGGCGTAGGAGTGGACGAAGTACACATACTCCCCTTCTCGTAGATACTTCATCAGCGGGCTTTCCCGCCGGAAGCGCAGGGCATTCCATCCCATTTGAGGGATTTTCAACTGCTCCTCCGGGTCGGCGCCTGCCTCCGTCAGGATCTCCCGAATGGGACGCACCGTTCCCGCCAGCAGACCCAGCCCCGAGTGTTCCCCGTATTCCATGCTCTTTTCGAACAGCAGCTGCATGCCCAGACAGATGCCCAGCAGCGGGCGCCCCGCAGCGGCGGCATCCTTCACCACCAGATCCAATCCCGTAGCCCGCAGCTTCTCCGCCGCGTCGGCAAAGGCCCCCACTCCAGGCAGAATCACCCGATCCGCCTGCAAAATCTCCGCCGGATCAGCGGTAATCCTGGGCGCATCCCCCAGGGCTTCTAGGCTGCTGCGCAGGGAAAACAAATTCCCCACGCCGTAATCCACAATGGCTGTCATGGCTTTATAGCATTCCTTTCGTCGACGGAATTTCCCCGGCCAGGGTGGGATCGATCTCCACCGCTTCCTTCAAGGCCCGGGCCACGCTTTTGAAGGTTCCCTCCAGAATGTGATGACTGTTGGCGCCGGCCAGCTGACGAATGTGCAGGGTGCACCGGGCATGGCGAACAAACCCCTGAAAGAATTCCTCCCCCAGCTCCGTATCAAAGGTGCCCACCTTTTCCGTAGGAATCTGCAGGCTGTAACCCAGATAGCTGCGGCCGCTGAGATCCACCGCCGAGAGGATCAGGGTTTCGTCCATGGGCAACAGCCGCTGCCCATAGCGACGGATGCCCTTCTTCTCTCCCAAGGCCTGGTCGAAGGCCTGGCCCAGGGCAATGCCGATATCCTCTACGCTGTGGTGGTCGTCCACCCAGGTGTCCCCCTTGCAGGAAACCTGCAGATCAAACCGACCGTGGCGGGCGAAAAGCTCCAGCATGTGGTTCAAAAAGCCCACTCCGGTGTCGATTTCACATTTTCCGGCGCCGTCCAGGTTCAGGGCGACCCGGATGTCCGTCTCTCCTGTTTTTCGGATGATTTCCGCTGTCCGCATCTTTATTCCTCCAGCAGCTGTTGAACCGCGTGAACCAGGGTTTCCATTTCCTCCTGGGCGCCGATGGTGATCCGGCTCCAATCCCGAATCCGCTCCTGATCGAACCAGCGAATCAGGATTCCCTTCTCCCGCAGAGCGTCCCGCAGCCGGGAGCCCGGGAAGGCGGGATGCCGGACGAAGAGGAAATTTGTTCGGCTGTCCGTCATTTCGAAGCCCATCTCCTCCAACCGGGCCCGGGTCCAGCTTCGGGTTTCGCACACCTTTTTCACGTTTTCTAAATTGTATTCGTCCGCCTCCAGGCAGGCGATCCCCGCGGCCTGGGCCAGCCGGTCCACGTTGTAAGGATTGGTGGAATACTGCATGGTCTTCATTTCCTGAATCCGCTCCGGAGCCGCCGCGGCAAAGCCCAACCGCAGTCCCGCCAGAGATCGGGATTTGGAGAAGGTCCGGGTAACGATCAGATTTTCGTACCTATCGATTAGCTTCACCGCGCTTTCTCCCCCGAAGTCCACATAGGCCTCATCCACCACCAGGATGTGCTCCTTCCGGCGCAGCAGCAAGTCCTCGATGACATCGAGATCCAGGGCCAGCCCGGTAGGGGCGTTGGGATTCGCCAGGAAAAGCGTGCCCGGAATCCCGTCGTAATCCCGAGGATCGATCCGGAAATCCGCCGTCAGGGGAATCTCCCGGAAGGGCAGCCGATTGATCCGGGCGAACACCGGATAGAATCCATAGGTAATGTCCGGAAAGACCGCCGGCCGCTCCTCATCGCAGAAGGCCATGAAGGCATAGTTCAGCGCCTCGTCGCTGCCATTGGTCATGATCAGGTTTTCCGCCCCGATCCCCAGCCTCTCCGCCAGCTTTTGCCGCAGGAGGCTGCTCTCCGGGTCGGAGTACAGGTTCAGCCGCTGTACTTCCTCCGCCACTTTTTCCCTGACCCCTGGCGCGGGCGGAAAGGGGCTTTCATTGGTGTTCAGCTTGATATATTTTCGCTGCTTCGGCTGCTCCCCGGGAGTGTAGGCTTTTAAGTCCTGATACCGTTGGGAAAAATATGGGCTCATGCCTCCTCCTCTCCCCGGCTCAGGGCGCTGCGGGCATGGCCCGTCAGCCCCTCCTTCCGGGCGAACAGCGCCACGTCCGCCGCTACTCGGTTCAGGGCGTCCCGGGTGAAATAGGTGAACTGGGTCTTCTTTACAAAGTCATCCACGCTTAGGGGGGAGGAGAACTTGGCCGTCCCTTGGGTAGGCAGGGTATGGTTGGGCCCCGCCAGGTAATCCCCCAGCGCCTCCGGACAATTCCGCCCCATGAAAATGGACCCCGCGTGGCGAATCCCGTCCAGATAATCGAAGGGGTTATCCATGCACAGCTCCAGATGCTCCGGGGCGATCTCGTTGGCGATTTCGATGGCCTCCCGCAGGTCCTCCGCCAGAATGATCTTCCCATGGTTTTCGATGGATGCCCGGGCGATTTCTTCCCGCTCCAGCAGAGGCAGTTGGCGTTCAATCTCCGCCTGCACCGCCAGGGCCAGGTCCTCGCTGTCCGTCACCAGCACCGCGCTGGCCACCTTGTCGTGCTCCGCCTGGCTCAGCAGGTCCGCCGCCAAGTGCCGGGGATTGCTCTTTCCATCCGCCACCACCAGAATTTCGCTGGGGCCGGCAATCATGTCGATGCTCACCACGCCATAAACCTGTCGCTTCGCCTCCGCCACGAAGGCGTTCCCCGGGCCCACGATCTTGTCCACCTTTGGCACGCTCTCCGTGCCATAGGCCAGGGCTGCGATAGCCTGGGCGCCCCCCGCCTTCACGATGCGGTCCGCCCCCGCCACCTTCGCCGCCGCCAGGATGGAGGGATCGATCTTCCCATCCTTCCCGGGAGGCGTGGTCATGACGATCTCCTTCACCCCCGCGATCTTAGCAGGAATGATGTCCATCAATACCGTAGAGGACAGGGCCGCCGTACCGCCGGGCACATATACTCCCGCCCGATCCACCGGGATCACCTTCTGGCCCATGACGATGCCGTCTTCATCGTTGATGACGAAGGAGTTCCGCACCTGCCGGCTGTGGAATTTCCGGATATTGGCTGCCGCCTCCTCCAGCACTCGCAGGAATTCGGGCTCTACTTGGGCCACGCCCTCCGCCATTTCCTCCGGGGAAACCAGCAGGCTGTCCAGCGCTGCGCCATCGAATTTGGCGGTATATTCCTTCAGCGCCGCGTCTCCCCGGGCCCGCACCTGGGCGATGATGTCCGTCACGATGTCCGCCACGTTGGCCGTGGGCATATTGCGATTGAAAATCTCCTCCGTGGGCACCTCGCCCATTTTCAGAATCCGGATCATTTTGCCTGCGCCTCCAATCCCGCCATCAGCCGTTCGATGGCGGTTCTTTTGAATTTGAACCCACTCTTGTTGGCGATCAGCCGCGCGGAGATGGGCACGATGGTTTCCCGCACCTCCAGGTGATTCTCCCGCAGGGTGGTCCCCGTTTCCACGATATCCACAATCACATCGCTGAGTCCTAAAATCGGGGCGATCTCGATGCTGCCGTTCAGGTGGATAATATCGATCTCCCGACCCTTACTGCCATAATAATCACGGGCGATGCGGCTGAACTTCGTCGCCACCCGCAGGGTGCGAGCCGGGTTTTCCTCGAATCCCTCCGGGGCGGCCACCGCCATGCGGCATTTGCCAATGCCCAGATCCAGCAGCTCATAAACCTCCGGCTGATATTCCAGCAGAATATCCTTCCCGGCCACCCCGATGTCCGCCGCGCCCCGAGCCACGTAAATGGCCACGTCGCTGGGCTTGACCCAGAAATAGCGAACCCCCGCCGCCTCGTTTTCGAAAATCAGCTTCCGGCTGTTTTCCAGCAGCGCCGGGCATTCAAACCCCGCCTGGGCGAAAAGCCCGTATACCTTCTCGCCCAATCTGCCCTTAGGCAGGGCCACATTCAGCATCTGACTCATCCCCGCGCGCCTCCTTCCAGCCGATCCAGCCGGTGCAGGAACACGGCGAACCCGATGGCCCGATCCTTCCGATGCATCCGCTTCATCAGCGCGTCATACTGCCCGCCGCTGAGCACGGGATCCGGAATCCCCTGCAGGAAGCCCTTGAAGGCGATGCCATTATAATACTTCAGATCCCCCGTGGCGGAAAAATCGATCCACAAATGGCTTTCCGCCTCCGCGCCGGCGAAGGAGGCCACGGCCTCCCCCAGCTCTCGGGCGGCTTCCTCGCATCCGTTTTCCTCCGCCAGGCGGCGGATTTTCGGCATCACGGTCTTCGGCGGCCCGTAGATCCCCAGCAGGGAGATCAAGGGCTCCTCCGCCCCCGGGTGAAGCCCCGCCTGCCGGCAAAGCTCCCGAATGCCGTGCTGATTCTTTTCCCCGGCGCATTTCAGCATGGCCTCCCGCATGCCATGATCCGTGGCGATGCTGTCCACCAGGGCCCCCAGGAGATCCAGATGGCTGATTTCCAGAATATAGTCCGGGCTCAGCAGAGCCAGACTCTCCGCCGCCAGCTCCAGCACCTGGCTGATGGCTTTCCCGTCCACCTGGCCCATGCATTCCACGCCCACCTGGGTCTCCTCCCGGAAGCCATCCGCCCCAGCGGAAACCCGGTACACGTTCTCGTGGTAGTACAGCTTCTGCAGCCCGGCGCCGCAATCCCCCACGTTCTTGACGATACTCAGCGTTACGTCCGGCTTCAAGGCCAGCAGCCGGCCATTGATGTCCGTAAAGGTAATGACCCCTTCGCTCAGCAGGAAATCCTTGTTCCGGCTGTAAAGGTCGTATTCCTCAAATTTGCTCATCCGGTATCGAGCAAAGCCCTTTCGTTGGTAGAGCCCGCGCAGCCGGAAGCCGATTCGCTCCAGCTCGTCCATCACATCCTCGTTCCAGTCCACCGAGGCGCCTCCCTCCAAATTGATTCTTTGCTATGCTATCACATTAGCGTGCTAAAGTCAATCCTTCCTCTAGAAAACTTTTGTATTCTATCACAGAACATAATGCTTTTCAAAGAAACATTTTCTTAATAATTCCTTAAAATTTTCTTCTCTTTCGTTGAAAAACTATTTACATTTTGAGCCACCTTTGGTATCATAAGCGTGGTATATTCTCACCTGAGTGGTGATTGGGAGGTTTGTTTTCATGAAAAAGCGGTCTCTGTTACTGTTCCTGCTGGTGTTGACCCTGGTTTTTCCCCTGGTGTCCGCTTCCGCTGCAACTTATTATTATGTCAGCGGAACCTCATCCTTAAAGATTCGGGAAAAGCCGGACGCCACCTCCAAGGTGAAGGATTCTTATCGCGCGGATTTTGCTGTCGTTTCCTATAAGAAGTATGACACCAATTGGGCTTATGTCCATTTTTCAGATGGCGCGGAAGGCTATGTCATGCGGAAATATTTGAAGGCATCTTCTAGCTCTACCGCATACGTAACCAAGGATAATTCTGCGCTCCGTTCCGGCCCGGCCACCTCCTTTGGTCAAACGGCGACGCTGTATCAGGGTGATAAGGTCAAGGTGCTCAGCTCCGGCGCCACCTGGAGCTATGTGTCCGCCTCCGCTGGGACCGGTTATATCAAAAAATCCCTGCTTTCCGACAAGGTGGTAAAAAAGTCCGGCAACGCTGGCACGCCTTATACCGCTTATGTTAAGAACCCCAGCGGCCGCACGGTGAATGTTCGCCGAGGCGCTGGCAAGGGCTATGCTGTGGATGGGGAGCTGGAGCCCGGCACAGAGGTGACCGTAGAGCAGGTCAACGGCAGCTGGAGCCGCATTTCCGATCCGCTTTCCGGCTGGATGATGAATTCTTATCTGACAAAGACTGCCCCCGCCCCGACCAACACCCCCGATCCGAATGCGACCCCTGCGCCCACCAAGGATCCCAGCACGGGCAAGGTACGCTATATCACCTCCGCCAATGGCAAATCCGTTAACGTTCGCAGAGGCCCAAGCGAAAAGGGCTACGCGGTCATGATTTCCCTGCCCGTAGGTTCTGAGGTAACTTTGGTTTCCACGGAAAAGGGCTGGTCCAAGATTACCTCCACTGCCATGCTGGGCGCCGGCTATGTGAAGAATGAATTTCTTTCCTCCAAGAAGCCTGGCGTCACGGCTACCCCGAAGCCCGGTGAAACCCCTGAGCCCACCAAGGCGCCCTATAATTCCTTCTCCGCCACCATCACCAATCCCAATGGCGGCAAGGTCAACATCCGCCGTGATGCAGGCCTGGGCTATGCAACTGTGACGCAGCTGGAGCCCGGCACGAAGATCACCGTGCTGGATGAGAAGGGCAACTGGTATAAGATCTCCTTCGATGATGGCAGCGGCTATGTGAAGAAGGAATATGTGAAGAAGTGATTCGTTCAAAAAGGACAACCCTGAGCAAGCACTCAGGGTTGTTTTTTGCTCTCTGGAGCGGAGAAATACGCAAAAAAGCAGTGTAAATTTAGTAAAAGCTAAAGAAGCTCCCCCCGCGGAGCGGGGGGAGCGACAATTCCATTTTTTATATTTTCGGCTGGATGCAGCAACGGAAGGTCAGTTTCTTGCTGGCGTCGATCAGATATTCCTCATGGGTTCTGGCGCCCCAGCTGTCATCTCCCGCCACGCCCATCTGGCGCAGGGCTGCCCGTACCACGGTGTACTGCCGCTGGGGCAGCTCATTCCCATGGGTGGCGTTTTCAATCTCATGCGCGGTCCAGGGCAGGGCATTGAATTCCATGCCATCCCCCAGAATCTTCAGCCCCCGGCCCCGGAAATCCGTCACCTCTGCCCATCGGACATCCGTGCGGTTCCCCGCCTCCTGGGGCACCAGGTAGGGAGTCAGATTCTCTCCCGCCTGGAATTCATAGATTCCCAACCGGGCCCCTTCCTGCCGGTCCACATAGCATTCCGCCGGGCCGCGGCCATAATACTTCACCTGATCGAAATCCGCGTCCATCTTGAAGGTAATACCAAAGATGGGCATATCTCCCAGCTCCTGGATCGGTTCATATTCCAGCCACAGCTCCGTCCGGCCACAGGGATGGATGGTAATGATCATCTGGCATTCCGTTGCCGGCGTCGTGGGCAGGGTCCACCAGGTGCGGAAGGTCACTCCGCCCTCGGCGGTCTGCTCCACCGGAGGGATACCCTTTTCCTTTTTCAGCTGGCCATCGCTCATGGGTGCGGCGTACAGATCGGCGATCTTCCACTGGGCGTATCTGGCGGGCATACGGTTGCCGTAATCGTTGTTGGTGGGTGCCCTCCAAAGGGCTGGCCGTGGCGGCGTTTTCAGCATCTCCCGGCCACACACGGTGTAGGAAATCAGGGTACCGTGCTCCATGGAATACATGGCGGAGAACCCATCTCCGAAAACGCCGGTGTTATGGTCTCCCACCACTACCCGCAGCTTCGGGACGGCGGTCTGCTTCTTCTCTGCTCTCTCAACACGCCACACGCCCTGGCCCCAGGCGATTTCATGCCCCGCCGGGGCCCATTCCGTGTCCTCCTTCAGCCGGAAGGAGACGGTAACGGTGTATTCCCCTGCCTTGTCCGGAATCGTTATCGGCAACGGATACTTCTTTTCGCTCAGAGGCGCCACGTCCGTATCCAGGGATACCTTTTGAATCTCTACGCCTTCCCGAGCCAGGGTCACCAGGCCAGCGAAATCCGCCGTGCTGCGGAACAGATGCCGGTTCCGGATCAGAATACCGGAAGCATCCACCTCCGCCTCGATATTGCGGTAGTTGTATTTGACTTCTTGCATCTTAGGGGTCGGATCGCCGTTACCGAAACAAATGCCGTTGCCGGAGAAATCTCCGTCGTTGGGACGGTCGTCGTAATCCCCGCCGTATAGGTACGCCGTCTTCCCCTGCCGATCGCGCACGTGGATGCTCTGGTCGATGTAATCCCAGATGAATCCACCCTGATACCGAGGCTCCTGGTAGGCGTATTCCGTGTACCAGTGCATGGCGCCGTTGGAGTTACCCATGCTGTGAGTATACTCGCAGAGGATGAAGGGCTTTTCCTTGTTTTGCGCCAGCCATTCCTTGATTTTCGCCACGGGGGTATACATCTGGCTTTCCATGTCCGTGGTGTCCTTATAGCTCATGTCCTTCCCCTGGCAGACGCCTTCGTAATGGACCAGGCGGGTATCGTCCATCCGGCGGAATTCCTGGCTCATCTCGTAGATCACCCGTCCGCCGTAGCTCTCGTTGCCGCAGCTCCAAATGATGATGCTGGGATGGTTCTTGTCCCGCTCCACCATGCTGTGCACCCGGTCCAGCATCAGGGGCAGATATTCCATCCGGTTTCCCGGCAGACTGCCCTCCTCTGGAATCTTTCCGGAATAGATCTGGGTCCAGACTCCATGGGTTTCCATGTTGCATTCGTCAATGATGTACAGCCCCAGCTCGTCCGCCAGATCGTACAGCACGCTGCTGTTGGGATAATGGCTGGTGCGGATGGCATTAATGTTGTGCCGCTTCATGGTGATCAGATCCCGGCGAATCTTTTCAGGCGTCACCGCCCGGCCCGTCTCCGCGCAGAAATCATGCCGGTTGGCACCCTTGAAGACGATGCGCTGGCCGTTGATCAGCATGAGCCCGTCCTTCATTTCGAACCGGCGGAAGCCCACCTTCTGGCTTACCTGCTCCGAGATTCCCCCATCAGGATTCAACAACCGGATCTGTAAGTCGTACAGAGAAGGAATTTCCGCGCTCCATTTCCGGGGATTTGTCACCGGGATGGCCAGGGAGGTCTTCTCCTCCTGGAGGTCAAACTCAACTCCCGCAACAAGCTTCTCCCCATCCCATAGCTCCATCACCGCTTTGCTGCCCGCGGGGGCCGTGGCCTTTACTTCAACCTCCAGCACCGCGTCCTGGTAATGCTCGTCCAGAGTGGTGATCACCCGCAAATCCTCCAGATGAGCCTTCGGAATCCTCTGCAGATAGACGTCCCGGAACAAACCGCTGAAGCGCATGAAGTCCTGATCCTCCAGCCAGCTGCTGATGCCCCAGCGATACACCCGGCAGGCCAGCTTGTTCTCCCCAGCCCGGAGATAGGGAGTGATGTCAAATTCATCCGGGGTAAAGCTATCGGAGGCGAAGCCCACGTACTTCCCGTTCAGCCATACAGCCACGCAGCTTTCCGCCCCCTGGAAGCTGAGGATCACCCGATCCCCCGCCCAGTCTTCCGGCAGAGTAAAATAGCGGGCATAGCACCCTACGGGGTTGAAAAACTCCGGAATGCCTCCTATGTCAATATTCTCGGTGCCGTCCCAGGGATACTGCACATTGGCATACTGCGGATGTCCATAGCCCTCCATCTGGATATGGGCAGGCACGGGAATGGTAGCCCAGGGGCGGCAATCATATTCCGCGCTTTCGAACCCAGGGATCACCTGCCCCTCGTTCCGGGCATAGAAGAAGTACCAGGCGCCGTTCAGGCTCTGGCGCAGGCTTTCGCCCTGCCCGTCCAGAGCCACATGGTCAGAATGAGCCTCCAGCCGATTTTCCCGGAAATAGGCCGGATCCTTCAACTTCTGGAATTCAAAACTCATCAAGGGGTCTCCTTTCAATTTGGAATAATTTACATGCGAAGGGATGTTTCCCTCCGGGGCCCTTGCCTCTTATTTTACCTTTTCTACTTTGATTGTATTGGTGTTTCCGGGCTCGCCGTGAATCTGGCCCCCCGTCAGCACCACGTTATCCCCGCTCTGCAGGTTCAGTAGCTCCTTGGCGTATTTCAAATCCTGCCAAAACATGACGTCCATGCTATTGTATTCTTCGCTCAGCACCGGCGTTACCGCCCAGCTCAGGTTCAGCTTTCGCCAGGCCTTTTCATCCGTGGTAGTGCCCAGGATGTTAACCGGTCCCCGGAAACGGGAAACCATGCGGGCCGTCCGGCCGGAAATAGAGTTCACCACAATGGCCTTGGCATCCACGTCCACCGCCATGGCGCAGGTAGCGTGGGAGATAGCGTCCAGGTTGTTCCGCATCTTGAACTTCGTGGTGTGGAACCAGTCCGCGTAATCGATGTGGCTCTCCGTGTACTCCGCCGTCTCCGCCATGGTCTTCACCGCCTGGACAGGATATTTGCCCGCGGCAGTTTCTCCGCTAAGCATGATGGCGGACGAGCCGTCATAGACCGCGTTGGCTACGTCGGAAATCTCCGCCCGGGTGGGCCGTGGATTATGGATCATGCTCTCCAGCATCTCCGTGGCGGTGATGACCCGCTTGCCCAGCAGCCGGCAGCGGCTGATCAAATACTTCTGTACCGCGGGCACCTCCATGAAGGGGATTTCTACTCCCAGATCGCCCCGGGCTACCATGATGCCATCCGCCACCTCGCAGATCTGTTCCACCTCTTCCACGCCTTTGCGGTTCTCGATCTTGGCGATCAGGTCAATATCCTTGCCTCCGTTTTCATCCAGCAGGGTGCGGAGGGCCTGCACGTCCTCCCGGCAGGAGACAAAGCTGGCGGCGATAAAGTCCACATCGTTAGCGATGCCAAAGAGAATATCGCTTCGATCCTGCTCGCTCAGGTAGTCCTGCTTCAGCACCTTTCCCGGGAAATTCATGCTCTTCCGGTTGCTCAGCTCCCCGCCGGTCACCACCTGACAGATAACATCCGCTCCTTGAATCTTCGTCACCTTCAGAATCACCAGTCCATTGTTGATCAGCACCGTGTCTCCCGGCGCCAGCTCCTCCGTCAGCTTGGTGTAGGTAACGGATACTCGGGTCTCATCCCCCTCAATATCGTCGGTGGTCAAGGTAAAGGTGTCCCCGTCCTTCAGGAAAATCTTGCCGTTCTGGAAGGTCTTAATCCGGTATTCCGGGCCCTTGGTGTCCAGCATAATGGCTATGGGCAGCTTTTTCTTTTCCCGAACCCGCTTGATCAGTTCAATCTTAGCCAGGTGTTCCTCATGGGTGCCGTGGGAAAAATTCAGCCGGGCCACGTTCATTCCCGCGTCGCACATGGCTTCCAGGGTAGCCTCGTTCTCGCAAGCCGGGCCAATGGTGCAGATGATTTTTGTCTTTCGCATGCTTTGCCTCCTTAATTAACATTCGTCCACGCCCAAATTTGGTCTATTACGCCTTTGTGATATCTTTTTAGCAAGGGGCTCTGTATCCTCGCTCCCTTCTCTCCCTTTTCGATCAAAATCGGAATAACCATATCCCGCTCCTGCCCGCCGGGAAAAACCGAGGTATTCACCCGCTGCCCGGAGGTGATGGCATAGAACAGCTCTGGGTCCTCCTCATCCCGGGCCACCAGCAGCAGAGCATGCATCCCTCCCTCGTACTCAAAATGCAGCGAAACAGGGGATGCCTCCCCCGCCTGATAAGCCGCCCAAAGGGTTTCCAGATCTCCCGAAAGCCGCTGTACCCCACCAATCTTCTCGCACACCCGGTCATAGGTGTATTCTATCTCCTTGCTGCGAACCAACTCAGACATCCGGATGGGAGAGCAATCTATCCCCAGCCAGCTGAGGGCCATAGAGAAAACCGCCCGGGAACATTTTTGATTCGCCACTGGCCGCAGATCGAAGGCGCCGCTGAACCAGTATCCCTTGACGAACAGCTTATCCTTCGGGTCCTGGGCGATGTATCGAATCTTCCCCGCCTCGACGAAAACCTCCTCTCCCCCTTCCGCCCCCAGGATCATCTCCCGAACCTGGGGCAGTTGATCCATCTTCAGGGGGAGAGCGGAAGTGATCTGTACCTCCAGGCTCCTCGTTGTTTCTCCTTTTCCCTCCGCGTAGGCCGTAATCTCCATTCGCCAGACTCCCGGTGCGCTGTTGCTGGGAAACAGGGCGTTGATTCCCTCGCAGGTGTCCACTCCCCGCGCCATGACGAATCCTGCGGATCGATTTGGATCCCATCCATTGTTCACATGGCGCCGAGTACGAAAGGAAACTGCTTTTCCCTCTGGGTTGTAGATCCGCAACACCAGCCGATCCGCTCCTGGGGCATAGGCGTCCAGGTATACGTAGTGAAAAAGCACATTGGTGAAGCTAACGGGCGTGGTGGGCCGCAACTCCAGCGTCAGAGACTCCGCCTCCGGATCTTCGGAATCGATGGACGCGACAGGTTCCTCCGATGCCTCGGCCAGGACAATGGCCGTTACTGAAGCTTCGGCTTCCCCCTCCTTCTCTCTCTCTCCTTCTGGCGCAAGTGGAACCTCGGTCTGTTCCACACTTCGTTTCGTCACGGTGGTAATCACCAGGGATTCCCCTGTGGCCCAACCTCCGCCACTCCAGATCAGGCAGCCAGCCACCAGCGCCGCCAGCCCGCACTGCCAGCGATCACGCCCATCCTTGATCAATTGATTCCTCCACATTTCTTACGAATTCCCGCACGCTGCGCAGCCCGATCTCGTCCCGCTCCATCCGCAGCACGAAGGGGAACCGATCCACCTGCATGCACAGCCAGAAATCCTGCTCCGGAAACACATCCTGGGTCTCCGGGTTGAAAAAATGCTCCGCGCCATGAGTGGGTAAGGCCTGAATCCGCTCCCGCAGGTCCGCCAGGGGGCGGCCCTCCAGCAGGCTTCGAATATACTCCGCGCAGAGCAGATCCTCCTCCGCCCGGCGGACGCCACCGTTGCCCATGCAAACCAGGGAAACTTCCTCCGGCTGCTTCGCTTTGATATATGCGGCCACTGCCGCCGCGTTTACCAGGCTGCCGGAGATGATCTCTGAGGCTCCTGTGGCCTGAACGACCCCCTGGGTGCCGGCGCTGGTGGTGTGAAAAACCAGCCGATCCTTTACCGCTTCAGGGGGAATCCCGCCAGGGGTGTTTCCAAAGTCGAACCCATCGATCATCTTCCCCTGTCGCTCGCCGACCAGCAGGCTCCCCGGATGCGCCTTCCGCAGGGCAAAACCCTCCTCCACGCGCCCCACGGGGCGAACCAGCTGCGCGCCAAAGTCATACAAATAACACTCCAGGGAAAAGGCCCGAAGCACGTCGATGATCACCGTCAATCCCCGGGCCTGCTTCGCTCCCTCGATCAGCTCTAAAATCCGTATACGCATGCCAGCTTCTTCCATTTCCTCTTGCGCTTTCTCTCGACCATTATACAGAAAGAAGCTTTTCAGCGCAACAAAAAAGCCCGGAAAATTTCCGGGCGAATTTCTCCTCAAGAAGGGCGAAATCAGTCCTCTCTTACAGTAAAATCATCATCCCCATCAGCAACGCAATGCAGGCGGAGCCGAAGGCCATGCACTTTACATAGTTGAGTCTTTCCTCTTTCTTATCCCGCGTAATCCACATCTTCTTTTCCTCCTGCTTCTCTGTTTTTTCGAAAATTGTTAGGGGACAAACCTTAAACCGCGATGCCGCTTTCCCGCATCCGCATCCGACGGTTCACCCGATCATCCAGGCACATCCAGATCTCAGCATCCTCCATGGTTTCCAGTGGCGGAATGTAGGAAGGCGGCACCAGGCCCATGTCCCTGTATTTCATCTCTACATATTGCCAGGGGCGCACCTCGGACTGGGGCTTTTTCAGCCCGGATTGAAAGAACACCCGGGCGTTCATTTCATGAATCAGGCGAGGATCCATCCGGTTCATCTCTTCGGTGTAAACATAATTCTCTGTCATTTTGATTCCTCCAACCAACGCTTTTCTTCCTCCGTCAGCCGCTGTTCCGCTTTCACCTTGCCCAGCACCCGGCCTACCAGGCGAACATCGCTGTTCTCGCTGAACCGCAGAGGCGCGTAATCCGAATTGTGGGAATAGAGCCCATCTGCTCTGTATTCCTTAATGTATCCTTCTCCATCCACCAGGAAGAGGCCAATCTCCCCTTCCCGCAGGCGATCCGTGTGCTGCACAAGCACCTGGTCCCCATGGTCGAAGGTAGGCTCCATGCTGTGCCCGTTGACCGTCACGATTTCATTGGCCTTTTCGGTGCTTTCATCCTTCCACAGCCAAACGGCTTCGCCCTGTTCCCCTTCCAGGGGGAACCCTGTCCCAGCAGCGGCGAAAAGATTGCTGCGATAGAGGGCAACCACCTGACCCCGCAGGAGCTGAAGATGCTGTAGATGCCTCTCCTCCTGCTCCTGCTTTTCCTTCCGCTTCGCGGCTCGGCCAGCGGCCAGGGCCTCCACCTGCCAAAGGATGGCCTGTTGATCCTCCGCCTCCAGGGACCGGAAGGCGGTCAGCAATTGTCGCTCCCCCCGGGTCACCCCTTCGCGGGCCCCGAAGAACCCGCCCAGGGACAGCCCCAACGCCTTACACAGCGCGGGAAGGGAGTCCAGATCGGGCCGGCTGTGCCCCGTTTCCCACCCGGCAACGGTATTCCGGCTCAGGCCCAGAGCCTCCGCCAATTGCTGCTGATTCAGCCCAGCAGCTTTCCTGGCCTCCTTAATCCGGTCCGCGTACTTCCCGCTGCCGGCGGTCGTCCCTCTCTGTGCCATGGCCTTTCCTCCCTTCAACGTTTCAAATTGTAACACAATTTGTTTCAATTGTCAACATTTTAAATAATATTTTGTTTCATTCTGAAACAATTTTGTTTTTTCAAAAAAAAGGAATATAATGGGTTGATTTTCCCTGGAGGAGGCGCTTATGCTTTTTCTGCTATTGTATCTGCTGTGGGTGTTTTTCAACGCCCATGTGACCGTCGAAATCCTGCTGATCGGGCTGCTGGCGGTGGGCTGCGTCTGGCTGCTCTCCTTGCGTATGCTGGATCTGACCCCTGGGGAGGATTTTCGACGGCTGCGGTTTCTTCCCCGGGCGGTAAGCTATCTTTTTTATTTATTGAAGGAGGTCATTTTTGCCGCCCTTTCCGTCATGCGGCGAATCTGGACCCCCGGCCAACCCGACTCCTCCCTGGCGGATTTTGATCCGTCTTTAAGAACGAATATGGGCCGGATCATCCTGGCGGATTCCATTACCCTGACCCCCGGCACCATTACGGTGGAATCTGAGGAGGGTCATTTCCAGGTGCATTGCCTGGAGCAGGCCTCCGGGCAAGATCTGGATTCCAATGAAATGCTGCGCCGGGTGCGCCGGCTGGAAGGAGGCCAGGCATGATGGATTTCTATGCCCGGTTGCTCTGGGTGGCCCTGGGGGTGCTGGCCCTGCTGATTCTCGGCTGCATCTTCCGGGCTGTACGTGGACCCAAAGTCGCAGATCGGCTGGTGGCGGTGAATATGATGACCACCCTGGTCACCATCGGCATCTGTATCCTGACCTTTTTGCTGGGGGAAGGTTATTTGGTGGACGTGGCGCTGATCTTCAGCCTCCTGGGCTGCCTGGCCGTGGTGGTGCTGACCCGCATTTTCCTTTCCCTGGCCCAGCAAAAGGAATCTACCCGGAAAGGGGGCGCCGCCGCCCATGTGGAATAACATTCGCTTTGGCCTCGCCACCGGGCTGATGGTCCTTTCTCTCTTTACGTTATGCACCGGGGTGCTGGGCGTTTTCCGCTTCCGGGATACCCTGCAGCGCATGCATGCCGCCGCCGTCAATGATACCCTGGGGCTGCTGCTGGCGGTCTGCAGCCTGGTTCTGGCCCAAGGGGCGGATTTTACCTCCCTGAAGCTGATCCTGGTGGTGGTTTTCCTGTGGGTGGCCTCCCCGGTTTCCTCCCATCTCATCGCCCAACTGGAGGTTCGCTCCCGGCAGGCGCAAAAGGAGGCGAAGCGCTGATGGAAATGGTAATGACGCTGCTGCTGATCATCGTCCTCCTCAACGCGATCATGGTGGTGCGGACGAAGCATCTGCTGGCGGCCTGCATCATCTTTATGGCCCAAAGCCTGGTGATGGTGCTGATCTGGATTTTGCTGCAGTCCCCCGATCTGGCCATTACCGAGGCGGCGGTGGGCGCGGGGGTCTCCTCCCTGCTGTTCTTCCTGGCCCTGAAGAAGATTCAGGCCATCGATCAGGGAAAGGAGAATTCCGCTCATGAAAAATGATTTGGATCGGGATCTGAGCCTTTCCCTGGAGGAGTCCTCACCCCAGGCCTCCCGGCTCGACGCGGCTCATCTGCATGCCCATGACACTCGGATTCACAGGCAGGATCGGGCTTTTTCCACCCGGGAAAATCAGGCCCATGCCCTGTCCCTGGGGGGCTATCGCGCCCTCTCCGTCCTGGTGGCGGTGGGCGTCATTCTGGTGCTGCTCTGGGGCGTCATGGACCTGCCAGCCTTCGGCCGGGACACCAACCCGGTGGAAAACGAGGTGGCGGAGCGTTATCTGGCCCAGGGGCTGCAGGAGGGCGGCGCTACCAACCTGGTGGCCAACATGATCCTGGATTACCGTGCCTTTGACACGCTTGGGGAGAGCAATGTGCTCTTTACCGCGGCCACCGCCGTGCTCCTGCTGCTGCGAGGGTTGCAAACCCGGGAGGCGGACCGTTCCCTGGCGGCCGCGGCCCCGGAGGCCCCCGCGGATCCCATCCTGCGGGCCGGCGCCCGGGCCCTATGCCCGGTGATCCTGCTCTACGGGCTGTATATTATTTTGAATGGACATCTGGGCCCCGGCGGCGGTTTCTCCGGCGGGGCAGTCATGGGCGCAGCCCTGATCCTGTATCGGGAAGCCTATGGATCGGAAAAAATGGGCCATCTCTTCTCCTTCCGGACCTATCGGGCCATCTCCTTTTTCGCCCTGGCTTTCTACGCCCTGTCCAAGGCCTATTCCTTCTTTACCGGGGCCAATCATTTGCCCTCCATCATCTCCACCGGCACCCCCGGCGCCATTCTTTCCGCCGGGTTGATTCTGCCCCTGAACATCGCCGTGGGGTTCGTGGTTTGCTGCACCATGTATGGCTTTTTCGCCCTGTTTGAGAAAGGAGAGATCTAACGAATGAATCTGCAGATACTCCTGGAGAACCGGGTGGAAGCGGCGGCCATTATTCTCTTTGGCATCGGGCTCACCACCCTGCTGCTGAATCGGAATCTGATCAAGAAAATCATCGGCTTTTCCTTTATGGATTCCGCCATCTTCCTGTTCCTGGCCTCGGAGGGTTATATCGCCGGCCACACCGCCCCCATTCAGGACGCGGCCGGCTCCCTGTCCGCCGCCTCCTTCATTAACCCCATCCCCGCCGGTCTGGTACTGACGGGCATCGTGGTTTCCGTGTCCGTTACGGCGGTGATGCTGTCCCTGACGGTGCGGCTGTATCAGCGCTTCCATACCCTGAATCTGGATGAAATCGTCCAGCTAGCCCGGGAAGCCAATGAAGAGGAAGAGGAGGCAAATGACTGATGCTCTGGTGGCAAAACATTCCCTTCTTCTCCATTATCCTGTGCCTGCTGTCCGCCGCAGTCTGCTCCGTGCTGCCGCCCCGGGGCGCCCGAGCCTGGGGCCGGGGGGTGCTGGGGCTGTGCCTGGCGGGCGGCGCCCTGCTGCTTGCCATCCTGGGACAGCCCGGCAGCGCTTCCTTTACCTTTATGATGGGCCACTTTCCCGCCCCCTGGGGCAATGAGATTCGCGCCGGCGCCCTGGAAGCCCTGCTGGCCTGCCTTTTCCCCGGCGTCATGCTCTGCGCCCTGCTTTCCGGCGCCCCGGCCCTGTCTTCCGGCCGTCAGGCCTCCCGGGAGCCCCAGTATCTCTCCCTGTGCATGCTGCTGATGGCCGCACTGCTGTCCCAGGCCTATTCCAATGACCTGTTTACCTGCTATGTCTTCCTGGAGATTATGACCCTCAGCGCCGGCGCCCTCATCGTTTTTCAAAATTCCAGCCAGGCCCTGGCTGCGGGCATGCGCTATATGGTGCTGAACCTGGTGGGCTCCGGGCTGTTCCTGCTGGGGGTGGTCCTGCTCTATTATCTGACCGGCCATCTGCTGATGGAGAATCTGTTTGTCTCCCTGCAGGCCCTGGCCGCCACCGGGGAATATCATCGCTCCCTGACCATCATCATCGCCCTGATCACCGTGGGGCTTTCCATTAAGAGCGCTCTCTTTCCCTTCCACTCCTGGGCGCCAGACGCTTATTCCTCCGGCGTACCCTCCTCCAACGCGATTCTATCCTCCCTGGTTTCCAAGGGGTACATTCTGCTGCTGCTCAAGGTCTATGCCCGGGTCTTTGGATGGGATCTGGTGCTCCTTTCCCATGTGGATCATCTGTTGCTGGTGTTCGCCTGGGCCGGCATGATCTTTGGGTCCCTAGCCGCCATCCGCACCTCCCGTTTCACCCGCATGATCGCCTGGTCCTCCGTGGCCCAGATTGGTTATATCTTCCTGGGCATAGGCCTGGGCGCGGGGGGCGGCTACCAGGCGGCGGTGTACCATCTGTTGGTCCATTCCTGCTCCAAGGCGCTGCTTTTCCTCTCCGGGGAGGAGCTACGTCGCGCCGCAGGAGGCAGCGATACCTTTGCGGATCTGGCGGGGGCTGCTCGAAAGCATCCGGTATATGGCGCGCTGTGGACCGTGGGCGCCTTCTCTCTGGTGGGGCTGCCCTTCACTGGAGGGCTCATATCCAAGCTGCTGCTGGGGGGCGAGGCCCTGCGTCACAGCCCGCCCGTGGCCCTCATTACCCTGGCAGTTCTGGCCCTCAGCACTCTTTTGAACGTGCTCTATTTCCTGCGGACCATGCTGATCCTTTGGTCTCCCGGCCAGGAAGGCTCCTCCAAGCGGGGGACTCTTTCTCCCCTGGGGCTGGGGGCCTGCGGCCTGCTGGCGGCGGGGATTCTCGCTTCCTTTTTCCTGGCCCAGCCCCTGCTGGAGGTTATTACCCTGGGCCTGTCCCAGTTCTCCTGATTCGTTCCAAATAATTTGATCCCCTTTGATGGAGGTTTACGATGGAAGGTAATCTGTTTCTGTTGATTCCCGTGCTTCTGCCCATTCTGGCGGGTCTGGGCGTCGGACTCATCCCTGCGCTGCGGGAAAGATCCTCCGCCCGGCGCTGGACGGGGCTCTTCCTGGTTTTGTCCTCTGCTGCCATGGCCTATGCCACCTGGCGGCTGGCCGGACAGAGCCTGATTCTCTGGCATCTGACGGCGTCCATTCCCATTCAGCTGTCCCTGGACGCCCTCAGTCGCTTCTTCCTGGCCCTGGTGGCGCTGATGTGGCCCCTGGCGGGCTATTTCGCCTTTGAGTATATGCACCATGAAGAGGATGAGCATCGGTTCTATGCCTTCTATCTGGCGACCCAGGGGGTGCTGTCCGGCCTGACCATGGCGGGCAATCTGGTCACCTTCTATCTGTTCTATGAAGCCATGACCCTCATCACCCTGCCCCTGGTGCTCCATACCCGCACCAAGGAGGCCATCGCCGCCGCCATCAAGTATCTGATCTATTCCGTCTTCGGGGCCAGCGCCGCCCTGCTGGGCATCTTTTATCTGAACCATGTCTGCGAGACCCTGGCCTTCATCCCCGGCGGTTCCTTGCGCCTGGCGGAGGACCAGCGGAGCGCCCTGCTGTGGGTGGCCTTCGCCATGATCCTGGGCTTCGGCACCAAGGCGGGCATGTTCCCCCTCCATGGCTGGCTGCCCACCGCCCATCCCGTGGCCCCCGCCCCCGCCTCCGCGGTGCTTTCCGGCGTCATTACCAAGATGGGCGTCCTGGGCGTCATTCGCGTGGTTTATTACTGCATCGGTGCCGAGGTTCTCCGGGGCTCCTGGGTGCAGATCGCCTGGATGATCCTGGCCCTGGTCACGGTGTTCATGGGCTCCATGCTGGCCCTGAAGGAAGATCTGTTCAAGAAGCGGCTGGCGTATTCCTCCGTGTCCCAGGTCAGCTATGTGCTCTTCGGCCTGTCCACCCTGACCGCCGTCGGCTTCCAGGGGGCATTGCTGCATGTGCTGTTCCATTCCACCATTAAGATTACCCTGTTCATGACAGCCGGCGTGGTCATCAGCAAGACCGGTCTCTCCCATGTTTCCGACCTGAAGGGCCTAGGCAAGCGGATGCCCCTGGTGCTGGTACTCTTTACCCTGGTTTCCCTGGGGCTGATCGGCATCCCCCCCACCGGCGGCTTCGTCAGCAAGTGGTTCATCGCCTCCGGCGCCATGGATCTGGGCTCCGCCTTCTCCTTTATTGGACCGGCAGTGCTGCTGATTTCCGCCATTCTGACCGCCGCATATTTGCTGACCATTACCATTCAGGGCTTCTTCCCCGGCCATGATGCGGATCTCTCCGCCTGCACCCCCGTGCGGGTGGGCCCGCTGATGTGGGTGCCCATGCTGCTGCTGACCCTGCTGGTGGTTTTCGGCGGCATGTTCCCCGGCCGGTTCATTTCCTTCTTCCAGTCCATTGCCACTGCCATTGTATAAAGGGAAGGAGGCCCAGATCGCTATGTTGCTGTTGCTTCCTGCCCTGCTGTGCGCGCTGGGATGTCTGTGGATCCCCCGCCTTCGCCAGCGCCGATCCTGGAATATTTATGTCTTTTCCCTGACTCTGGTCACCTCGGTGCTGCTGTTTCTCGTGACGAGGAAGGGCAACGCCGAATGGACGCTGCTGCAGGTGACACCCCTGTTTTCCATCGCCTTCCGGGTGGATGCGGTGAATCGCGTCTTTCTGCTGCTCCTCGCCTTTCTCTGGCCCCTGGCAGCCCTCTATGCCTTTGAGTACATGGCCCATGAGGAGCGGGAGGCGCGGTTCTTCACCTTCTATACCCTGTCCTATGCTGTGACCCAGCTCCTGGCCCTATCCGCTAATCTGTTTACGCTGTATCTGTTCTATGAATGCCTGACCCTGATTACCCTTCCCCTGGTGACCCATAAGGAGGATGGAGATTCTCTCCGGGCGGGCGTGACCTATCTGAAGTATACCATCGGCGGAGCGGCCCTAGGCCTGGTGGGGCTCATGGTCCTGGGCCATTTCGGCGCTTCCGGCAGCTTTGCGCCCGGGGGCTTGCTGGACCTGGAAGGGCTTTCCTCCGCGGACCTGGCCCTGCTGCGGGTCGCCTTCCTTTGCGCCTTCCTGGGCTTTGGCGCCAAAGCCGCTCTTTTTCCCCTGTCTCCCTGGCTGCCCCGGGCCTCCGTGGCCCCCACGCCGGTCACCGCCCTGCTGCATGCCGTGGCGGTGGTCAATGCCGGCGTGTTCGCCTGCCTACGGCTGACTTACGATTGTTTCGGACCGGCGGTGCTGGCCGGCTCCTGGGCCCAGACGGCCGTCCTGCTTCTTTCCGCCTTCACCATCCTCTTCGGCGCGGTCATGGCGGTGCGGGAGCGCCATCTCAAGCGCCGCCTGGCCTGGAGCACAGTGTATCACCTGTCCTATATGCTTTTCTCCCTGTCGCTGTTGACCCCGGCGGGGCTGAATGGCGCCCTGACCCATCTGGTGTTCCATGGCTTCATGAAGATTTCCCTTTTCTTCTGCGCCGGCGCCTTCCTGGTCCGGGCCGAGGCGGAGTATCTGCCCCAGCTGCGGGGCATGGGCCGCGCCCTACCCTGGACCGTGAGCTTCTACACCCTGGCCGGCTTGGCCCTGACGGGTATTCCGCCCCTCATCGGTTTCCAGTCCAAGTGGGCCATTCTCACTGCGGCGGTGCCCCTGGGTACATGGCCCGCCTGGATCGGCGCGGCGGCGGTCATTCTGTCCTCCGTGCTGGCCGCGGTGTATCTGCTGGAGCCAGCAGTACAGATGATTTTCCTGCCCGGCGGTTCCCGCCCGGAAGTCTCCGACCCCTCCTGGCGGATGCTGCTTCCCCTGGGCCTGCTGGCCGCCTGCATCGTTCTGCTGGGCATCTGGCCCGGTCCCGTCCGGTCCCTGATCGATGCGGCGGTAGCGCTTTATTAAAAGGAGCGAAGGCTTATGATATTTTCCTTTCCTTTGTGCGGATTCCCCCTGACCTTCTCCCTGGAAGGCTTTCATGGCATATATGCCCTGATCGGGGTCTTTATGTGGGCCATCTCCCTGCTGTTTACGCCCCGCTATTTCCGCGGCCATCATCATCAGGGCCGGTATTATTTCTTCACCCTGCTGACCTTTGTGGCCACCATCGGCGTTTTCCTGTCGGAGGATCTGTATACCACCTTCATTTTCTTTGAAATCATGTCCTTCGCTTCCTATCCCTGGGTCGCCCAGGAGGAAACGCCCCAGGCCCTGCGTGCCGCCCAGACCTATCTGGCGGTGGCGGTGTTCGGCGGCATGGTGACCCTGATGGGCCTCTTCTGGCTCTACCGTCTGGCGGGCACCCTTTCCTTCTCCGGCCTCCAGGCCTATGCCGAGTCCCTGTCGGATCGCAGCGCCCTTTATTGGCCCGTCGCCCTGGCCTTTGTGGGCTTCGCCGCCAAGGCCGGCGTCTTCCCCCTGCATATCTGGCTGCCCAAAGCCCATCCCGTGGCCCCGGCTCCCGCCTCGGCCTTGCTTTCCGGCATTCTGACCAAGTCTGGCGTCTTCGGCATGATCGTCCTCTCCACTCGGCTGTTCCATTCGGATGTGGTCTGGGGCAATGTGCTGCTGATGCTGGCGGGCATTACCATGGTGCTGGGCGCGGTCAAGGCGGTGTTCTCCACCGATTTGAAGCACACCCTGGCCTGCTCCTCCATGTCCCAGATCGGCTTTATCCTCACGGGCCTGGCCTTCGCCGTGCTGCTGGGGCATGAAAACGCCCTGGCCGCCCGCGGCGCCTTCCTGCATATGGTGAATCACAGTCTCATCAAGCTGGATCTGTTCCTTTGCGCCGGCGCGGTGTTCATGAATACCCATTCCCTCAATCTGACGGAGATTCGGGGTTTCGGCCGCAAGAAGCCCCTGCTGCATCTTTGCTTTCTCCTGGGCTATCTGGGCATTATCGGCATGCCCCTGTTCAATGGTTATCTTTCCAAATCCCTGATTCATGAAGCGATTCTGGAATACGCGGAGGAGGCCTCCGCCGGCGCGGTCTGGTATTCACTGTATGAAAAGCTGTTCCTGTTCTCCGGCGGTCTCACCGCCGCATATATGACCAAGCTGTATCTGTGCCTCTTCTGGTTCCGGAATCGGAATGCTGCCCTCCAGGAAAAATGGGATGCCAAGCGCACTTATCTCTCCCCCGCCTCCGGCGCTGCCCTGGTGCTGGCCGCGGCGGTGCTGCCCCTGCTGGGCATGCTGCCGGATCGCACCGCCCGTCCTCTGGCGGAGGCCGCCATTCCCTTCCTGCGGGGCGCGGCTCATCCTGGCGCCATCGCCTGGTTCTCCCTGGAAAACCTGCAGGGAGCCGCCATTTCCCTGGCCATCGGGGCGTTGGTGTGCTACTTGATTCATCGTTTCCTGGTACACCAGGGGGAATATCTGAACCGCTGGCCCGCCTGGCTGGACCTGGAGGATGGTTTCTATCGCCCCCTGGTGGTCCGGTGGCTGCCCGCAGTCGGCTCCGGCTTCGCCAAGGCCTGTGACCATCTGCTGGATAATCCCCTGGTGCTTCGCTGGATTCCCAGCGGGGTCGTGTCCTGCACCCGGGGGCTGGATCGAGCCATCGAAAATCCGCTGATGCTGCGCTGGGTTCCCACTGCAGTCACCTTCCTGACCCGCGGCCTGGAAAAAGCCACCGACACCCTGGCCCTAGCCCTGCGCCATTCCCTTTTCCGCCCTCAGAAGGTTCAGGATTATCAGCTGTCCCTTTCCGAAAAGACGGATCTGGCCCTGGGCGAAGCCTGGGATAAGCTCTCTCCCCAGAAGGATCATGTGGCCCTGCTGGTCTCCACAAAAAAAGAAGTGGAAAAGGCAAATCATTACCTTTCCCACTCCATGTCCTTTGGTCTCCTGACCCTGGCGATCGGCCTGCTGATCGCCCTGGTCTATCTGCTGGCCGCCTTTAAGTAACAACCACTCAGGAAGCACTGATTCGTTCAAATCAGCATGAAAGCATTCCTATTTGCTTCGCTTCGTCCATTTACAAGCTTCTTGCTCGCTCCCCCGCTCCGCGAGGGAGCTTTAATTATTGATTCATCTCATCTACGATTCTCGCCGGTTTGGCCGTCATCTCCACCCAGGCCGGAAGGAATCCGCTCTTGATCGCATTTCTCGCTGACCGAATGTTCGACCAGGCTGAGCAGTAAAAGGGTACTTTCCCTCGGGACAGGATTTCCCTGGCGAGCTTGCTTGTCAAGGCGGAGGCGATCCCTTGACGCCGATATGCTGGCAGCACGTCCACCCCGATCTGCCACATCTCCTCGCAGTCCGCGGAGCAGGCGGCTAGTCCGACCAGCTTCCCATCATCATAAGCGCCGACCCCCAGCACGTCCAGCTGCTTCCGATCCTCGCATAGCGCGTTGCTCCACTCCGGCTTGTACAGTTCCGCAAAGTCCGCCTGTGTCAGCAGCCGCGTTTCGTAGCCGCAAGGGAGATCCGGGATCCCCTCTGTCGCGGGAAGATAGTATTCCGCCATGAAGCAGATTCGGTGTCCCTTCGCCATCAAGCGGTCATTCAGCCAGTGCATGTTCGGCGTTTCGAAGCAGTGATAGAACTCATATTTGCCGATGTATTCCTCGACGATGCCTGCCACCTCGTCTGTTGCCGCCGCCACAATGTTGTTGCCATAGGATACAAGGTTGCAGGTGATGGGCTCCTTCAGGTATCTTCTCGCCGCCTGTCCTAAGCGGAAAGGAACGACGACGTTTTCTGAAAGCACGAAGTCACCTGCCTTGCATCCGATATCCTCCGCGGATTGCGCCATGGCGATCCGTCTTATTTCTTGGTCAGTCATGCTTCCTCAGTCCTATCCTCTGTGCCTTATTCTGAATCCTTGCGGATATCCACCCAGGCCTCATATCCGCTGCACTGCTCCAATTCAGCTATGGTCAGCCGCACACCACTATGGTCAGAGCCAACCGCCGGATACACTACTTCATGTTGTTTCAGGCTGACATCCAGAAACACCTTCACCCCTTCGTTGATCCCGAAGGGGCATACGCCACCCACCGCATGACCTATCAGCTGCTCCACCTGATCGCCAGGGATCATCTTTGCCTTACAGCCAAAGGTTTCCTTGTACTTGTGATTATCCACCCGCGCCAATCCATCCGCAAGGATCAATACTGGAGTCTCCCCCTGCAGAAAGGAAAGTGTTTTTGCGATCATCCCCGGCTCACAGCCGATTGCCTCTGCCGCCTCTGCAACTGTGGCGCTGCTGCGTTCCGGAACCACGATTCGATCTCCGAACCCATAGGATACCAGATGGGCCTTCGCCCGTTCAAATGCCATACCATTTTCTCTCCTTGCCATAAATCATAAGAGCTCCGGGAGCCTCCATCGCTTCTCCCGGAGCCCGTTTGCATTTTATTGTGCCGGTTCCAGCCGAATCACGTTCCAACTCAGTGCAGGAAGAGTGATCGTCAGCTTTCCTCCATCCATCCGGCCTGTATCCCCCGCCACAGGGGCCACATTATCCGGATGCTCTTCGGTGTTCACCGCTTTTACATCGTCATGATGCAGCAGGATATGCTCCTTTACCCGCAGGTCGCCAAAGTCCCGCAGATCCGCGCTCAGTTCCAGTTCCTCCTCCGGATCCCGGTTCACAGCGAAAATGGTCAAACTTCCATCTTCGGAAAGAGTCGCTGAGGTATCCATATAAGGCACACCCTCGTAGTCTGCGCAATCGTAGACCGGGCTTTCCGACACCGGACGCAGAGCGGTACCCCGGCCATAGACGGAAGCGTGCATCAGCGGCCAGTAAATCGTCTGGGCCCAGGCACCGCCGCCATTGCGAGTCATAATTGGCGCAATCACGTTCACTAACTGCGCCAGGCAGGCAATCTTCACCCGATCACTGTTGCGGATCAGCGTATTCAGCATAGAGCCTACCAGCAGCGCATCCTCAAAGTTATAGACATCCTCCAGCAGTGGCAGGGCGGGACCCCATTTTTCCCGCTTCCATATCTCTTTATCCTGCTCATTGGAATGGTACCATACGTTCCATTCATCAAAGCTCAGGTTCAGCTTCTTTTTGCTGTGCTTCTTCCCGCCCACGGCGTCGCAGATCGACACCACCGTATGGATAAATTCGTCCATATCCATGCTGCGAGCCAGGAATCCAGGGGTGTCATTGGTGGGATTGCCATAATAACGGTGGATGGACACATAATCCACGTTTTCGTAGCACTCGTCCAGCATGGTGTATTCCCAGGTTCCGAAGGTGGGCATATTGGAGGAAGCGCTGCCGCAGGCCACGGTCTCAATGGTGGGATCCACCCATTTCATCAGCTTGGCAGCTTCGTTGGCCACGCGGCCATATTCATAGGCAGTCTTGTGCCCCATCTGCCAGGGCCCATCCATTTCATTGCCCAAGCACCACAGCTTAATGCCGAAGGGCTCCTTTGCGCCGTTCTTGATCCGCAGATCGCTCCAGGCGCTGCCGCCTGGATGGTTGGCGTATTCTACCACATTCCGGGCTTCGTCCGGGCCCCGAGTACCCAGATTCACGGCATACATGACTTCGCTGCCAGCTTTCCGGCTCCAATCCACAAACTCATGGAGACCCACCTGATTGGTCTCCGTCGTAAACCAGGCCAGATCCAGCCGCTTCGGGCGATTTTCCGCAGGGCCAATGGAATCCTCCCAGTTGAACCCGGAAACAAAGTTGCCGCCGGGATAGCGCACCACGGGAATCTGCAGCCGCTTCACCAGGTCAATCACATCTTTCCGAAAGCCCTGCTCATCTGCCAGGGGATGGCCGGGTTCGTAGATGCCACCGTAAACCGCGCGGCCCAGATGTTCGATAAAGGAGCCATAAATTCGCTTATCGATCTGCCCAATCGCAAAATCCTTATCCAGAATCAGCTTTGCTTTTTTCACGTTGTTTCCTCCTTTTCATTTCGAGTGTCTGGAAGAGAAACTCTCTCCAATTCCCACTCTTTACCTTTTCAACCCAGCATTCCCATGCATGGCGAGATCATCTGCTTTCCCGATGATCGGAATGTAGGTCCGGAATCGAGGGGATTATAGCACAATGAAGTATCATTCGTCTACGCTTTCGTTTTTTATTTAGCAGAAGCTTTGAACTTCGCCATGGAAAGCTTCCGTCCATCTCAAGCACGCTTCACATTCACGATGATAGGGAGAGCATTCTCAATTAGTCTATTTCTTCCCTTATCTCCGCACGCCAAATTTACCTCAGCTCATCCCATAATCATCTTTACGATTCTCTCTCGCAGTTGATCTGCCTGCAAGTCCTCCAGATCGATCATCTGGATATTCAGATCCGCCGCCCGATGGCGAGCTGCGGAACCAGCCGGTTCCGCGCTGACGATTGCCGCCTGCGCAATTTTCCCGCCGAATCGATCCCGCAGCACCGCCAGCTCATTGATGGCTTCCGTCCGAACGGCGCATGTCTTACAGCTGATGAACAGCGGCACAATACCTCTCGTAGCCATCACGTCCAGCTCATTGCTGACCTTGCCCGTTTTTTCACTGGCGTCCCAGTCCACCACCGCGCTGGTATGTACATCGTCGAACAGCCCCGTATCCAGACAAGCCTTGTATGTTTTCAGCTCCAGCACGCTTCCCACGTCCCGCAGCCAAGCCCGGATTTGCGCATCCTTAAACTTGAATTGGACCTTCTCTTCAGGAATGATCTCCAGGGAGCTGATCAGCCCGATCTTTTCCATCTCCCGCAGCGCGTCCTCCGGCGCGGCCAATTGGGCGCCCCGCTCCCCCTTCACGGCGTAGCTGGATGCCACCTGCAGGGTAAAGTTTCCCTCTCGATCCGCCGCGGATGCTCGCTGCATCCAGATGACAATATGATCCCAGGATGTCCGGTGCCTCATATACAGGTCAAAAAAAGGATCCACCATCGGCAGATATTTCTGCAGAATAGCGTTATCGACTCTTCCCTTGCGCATGGTTCCTCCGGCCATCAGGAAGGTGTCCTCCACAGTGAAGGAGATATCGCAATTCAGTTTTTCCGCGAATTCTGCGTTCCGGATATTGTAGAACCGATTCATCCGCCGGCTGTAGGTGATGACCGGGATGTTCATCTCTCCACAAACCAGCCCCGCGGCGAAAAGCACAGCGTCCGTTCCGCCGGTGATGTCCATTACGCTGTCCGGATATTGTTGAATTAGCCCACGGAAGGCCTCCGCCAGCTTCTCCGTGTCATAAATATCCACATACACGAAGCCCATCTTCGTCTGGATGCCCCGATGCGCAAAATAATCCCTGAGCTGTTTCCGGATTTGCTCCTGATCTCCTTCTCCTTCGGCGCAGATGTAGATAACCCGCTCCGGGTGCCCGACTTCCACTCCGAGCACGTTCTCTAAAGGCCGCTCATCATACAGCTCAATTAGCGTTGTGATGTCCATTCTCATTCCCTCCCGGACCGATTTCCCTGCTCCCGCAGCCATGCCAATAGCCCCTCGCATCCTTCTTCGATCTGGCGGATGGTCCCCCGAAAGTCCCGCGTATACCAGGGATCATCAATTTCCTGCCCAGCCTCCCCGGCCCAATCCATCAGCAGGGACAGCTTCCCTTCTGGGTCGCCACCGTAAATGCGTCGCATGTCCATCATGTTCTCGCTATCCATGCCGATGATGTAATCCCAGGCATTGTAATCGGCCCGGGTCGTCTGTCGTGCCGCGTGAGGGTGACAAATATAGCCCGCAGCCTGCAGGGTCTTCTTCATCGGCGGGTAAATATCGTTCCCGATTTCTTCCCGGGTTGCGGCCGCCGAAGCGACGCGATATCGTCCCCCCTCCGGCCGTTCCTCCAGCTTCTGCCGCAGAATCATTTCCGCTGCCGCGCTCCGGCAGATGTTGCCGTGGCAGATAAATAAAATCCTGATCACTGTCTTGTCCTGCCTTCTGATGCCCGAAGATGCCGCATTATGCCGCATTTCCGGGGATGTCTAATCTGGTCATATATTTCTGGGTGATTTTTCATGCGCGGCAAAACGCGGCAAAACGGGGCAAATCGCGGCAGCCAAAAGTAGTAGAAAAGTAGTAAAACGCTGATTTTTTACTACTCGGGGAGCCTGCTCAAGGATACCATATCCGGCCCCGACCGGCAACAAAAATTCCCGACTGAGCTCGTCAGCCGGGGTAAAATTCGCTGTCCTCTTTCCGGGATCCGGATCAAATCTTCTGTCCATTAACCTGCCCTGAACTGGTTCTTCGAAATCTTCACTTCGTCTGTTTTACCGTTCAGCTTTTCCTGCTCCTTCCGGGCGTTCTCCACATCTTGCATCCGGCTCATTTCCTCTACTGCATCCTCCAGCCCAAGGTGGGTATAGGTGTTCATCGTCACGCTGATGTCGCTGTGGCCCATCAGGTACTGCAGCGTCTTCGGGTACATGCCTGCCTTCGCCTGCAGGCTGCAGTAAGTGTGGCGGCATACGTGAGGCGTAATGTTCGGCATCTGCTCCCGGAAGATCTCGTTGTACCGGTGCACCATGTGATTGAAGCGGTGTTCCCAGTGCATAGCCACCTCTGGCATCCCGTTGTCATCCAGAAACAAGAATCCGCTGTGACCGTCAATGATCTTCTCAACCTCCGGAGCCTCCCGTGCCTTCAGAATCCTCCTGAAGCACTCTGTCACATCATCATTCATCGGCAGCTTCCGGGTGCCTGCGTTCGTCTTGGTCTTCTCAATCACATACTTCATGTCGCTGGTGCGCTGGAGCTGGTGATCGATGTTGAGAATCCTGTTCTTCAGGTCAACATCCCGGATGGTCAGTCCGCAGAACTCAGAAATCCGGATCCCGGTGTGGAACAGGATGTAAACCACGTCGTAGTACTTGCAGTAACAGTTGTCATCATGGATGAACTTCAGGAATTTGTTCATCTGCTTTTTCGTAATCGCTTCTCTTGTCACGGAATCATTCACCACCACTCCTGCTAATGCGAACCCGAAGGGGTTCTTGTTCAATGCGTCATCGTCCACCGCCATCTGGAAGGCAGGCCGGAGCACCCCGCGCACCGTCTTGATGGTGCTATGCCCCTTCCCATCGTTCTGCAGTTTGATCAGAAACAGCTTCGCGTCAGAAGTCTTCACGTCACCGATCTTCCATCCGCTGAAATCCTCCTTTTCCAGCAGGTTCTTCACAAATTTGTAGTTGGTCATCGTATTGGGCCGCATGCCGGTCTTGGTGGAAAGATACTTTTCCACTAGTTCCATCACGCTCATTTTCTTCTGCGTCGGATCCATCCTGTGCTCCAGGTCGTATCCGATCTTCTTTTCCAGCTCCCGAAGGGAAAGACAGGGGCGTTTTCCCGCAGGCAGCTTATCAGTCGGTTCCAGCTTCCAGCTGTACACAAACTTCGGTTTCCCGTTTACCAGGTATTTGAACTGGTATTTTCCGTCAGCCCGGATACTTTCGCCACTTCGCAGAACTCTTCGCTTGGAATCGCGTCTTCTTTGTTGGTTCTCTGACATTTCTTCAGCCTCTCCTTTTCTTCCGGATGTTCGTCCAGATACTTGTCAAACTCTGCACGGATGATCAGCTTCCGCTTATGGTACAGTGCCAGAAACGGCAGTTTCTTTTTGCTCTGAATCAGGCGTTGAAATCGCCGGGCGCTCATCCCGTACAACTGTATGGCTTCCCCCGGATTGAGGATTGCCTTCGTTTCCAGTGCTGGCCGCATATCCTGTCCCTCCTTCCTCTTCAAGGTATGGTATTACTTGCTCTGAAGCCGAAGAAAGTCAACTACTTTCTGGCAGAGAAACGAAATCAGATGGCAGAGGTTTTGGACAGGAATTCTTCGAACCGTTCCCGGATGATCAGATACTTGTTTCCATGGAAAATGGCGAAGTCTCCGAGGTGCTCCTCCGCCATCTGCCGCAGCCGCTTGATCCCGATGCTGTAGTATTGGGCTGCCTCCACAATGGTTATCGCATACCGCTCGTTTACCGGAATATCATTTTTCACTGCTTTACACTCCTTCCGAGGGCATCTCGTTCCCTCAATGAAGGCCTAAAAAGTAAAGCCCCCTCTCCGCAGAAATTCCGCAGGCATGAAAAAAGCCGGGGTGACATGCCCCGGAAATTGTCTGCCGTTTCATTTTTTCACTGCCGTTTCAAATTCTATTCTGCATGGCATTAACAGTATTATGCCAGAGAATTAATGGATTTACACCAACATAACCGCTTTCTTGTGCATCATTTACTTCTATGATAATCCATTCACCTTCTGCTGTTTTCGCAACGTCAATAGCTGGAAATGAGACTCCAAGTTTTTCAGCAGCCCAGTCTGTCAGCTTGAGCACTTTAGATAATTCTGTTTCTGGCAGGGCATATCGTTGCCCTATATTCCAGTAAGGTCCATATGCCATGCATTTTCCTTCAAAATAAAAAAAACGAAACTCATAGCTGATCGGAACCTGATCTGGAAATGACTCGGAATCAATTATCTGTAACGGTATGAACTCCCTAACCGCTACTTTTTGCCATGAGAGGATAGGGTCTCGTTTCCATTCTTTCTGCAGATTAAGATATTGAACAGCATTTTCTATAATGCATTGTGACCGTTTGTGCCGGTTTGTTTGCCTATTCCCTTTAATGAAAACTGGAAATGAAAAATCGTTAAGTATTTCCGTCACATCGGGGAGTTCCTCATACACTTTTGTGAATGGTGTCTTTTCTTGTAAGATTGGATACCATTTTTCAATCGTACTACATCTTAGATGCTCACCCTGATGAACAAGTAGCTTCATTCCATGTTCTTCCAATGCCTCTTCTATACCTGTATAATCCTCAATAGCCCCAATATGCAGAAGAACAGGAGCGTTTACATCAGAAACAACAGATTTACATTCAAAGTTGTTTCTGAAATCAAAATCGTAAGCACCATCTCCTGTGCTCCGATTTAGGACGGCGATGTTTCCAATCGTGAAGAAATCATCATATTTCATTAGCGCCTCACTATCAATTTCAATTCAAATCACGAACTGATCCATTGAATATGGATCAGGCACATCCATCAGCTCTGCCCATCGAGTTGCGAGAAATCTCGCATAAACGCTCGGCTCTAAACCATATGCTCCAATCGAATAGCCATCATTCAATTCGAGAAAAACTGTCCGCCGGTCATCTGTCACAGCAAAGTCAAGAGCACATGCAGCAGGGTGTTCTTTCCATTTTGCAAATGAAGCTACGGCTTCATCTATTAACTCAGTGTCCACATAATAGTGATAGTCCCCATGGTAATGTCTGATATCAAGGATTGAATCATTGCGTACAAAAACACGATATTCACTCCGAATATCAATCAGTTCACTGCAATAAACCTTTTGATTTAATGGGATATTGATGAGTGAAGCCCAATCATGCGGTGCCAAGATTACTCTACCAGTAAATTGTTTCTCTTGAACAGGCTTTACGAACAAGGCGAGTGAACCGTTTTTGCGAAGATTTCCGATAGTATCTAACCAGATTTTTCTTCCTGCAAATGGCAACAAAGAATCAGGATAATCCGTAGTGGTTTTTATAACTTCGTATTTCTCAAAGACCATCCTCGATTGCGACACACCATCAACAACGATATCATCCCGTGTAATCCAATGCAAAGCATCATGAATCTTTTCATATTTTTCTATATCAGCGCCTAGTGATTTAAAGCCAAATGCAGCAGTTGCAACGTTCACACTTGCGTAATCGCCATCCGCCATTGTCCTGCACCATACACGCATATAACAACATCACCGCCCATCCCATCTCTGTCACACATTTAGGCATCTCTTATCTGTTCTCTGACTTCCATCAAAGCAAAGCCCAGCAGATTCTTCCCCCGCCATTTACTGATATCCTTGCGTTCATCATCATCCAGATGCCACCCGCAAGCCCAATTCAGGTCTTTATATGCACATTCCACAAGGAAGGCGTCATCTGTTTCCAGAAGCTGTTTCTTCAGTTCTTCATTCTGAGAGAACTTCGCATAAAGGCCCCGTGCTGCAACCATTTGCCGCATTCCATGCCAGAGAGCATCGTTATAGCCTTTCGCATTTTGTCCCAGATTCTGTTGTTCCGCAGGCGTGTCTGCTGCAAGAATCGCTTCTGCAGTCTCATCATCCCCGAGAAGCTTTGCCTTCCTGTACATGATGTACTGTTCATTGGAGTTGAATTCTATTCCGTCCAGCACAAAATCAGACATGTACCAGTTGCTTAAGAAACCATATGGCTCCTCTGGCAAATGGAAATAGATCGCCGAAACAGTCCTGCCTTCAATGGTCAGGCTATCAAATTGCTTCTGTTTCTGAATAGCGATTAACGTCTCTTCGAGCCATTCATGGTAATAATCATACTTTGGCTGTGTCCACCAGTCCAACAGCATGTTAAGGTTCTTTTCGTCTCCTGCGGTGTCTGTGCAGCCATACTGCTCGGTAAATCTGTTTACTGTAACCAGATGCTCCTTTTTGCCTGGATTCATCTGCAGAATGTAGATGCAGTATCCCGTCCAGCTCCGATGCGCATATAACGTATTCCCTTCGCAGTACCAGAACCACTTGTCCTCCATCTCCTGTGGAATATTGCCCATTTTGAGAACGGCCACATCCGCTTCTGAAAGCATTCTGTGCAGGATGAACGAATCATGCTCTTCCGGCATGTCTACCGTCTGCCAATCCGCCTTCACCGCAAGAACCGTTTTCTCTGTTGGTTCTGGCCGCTCCAGCACAATTACCTTTTCATCTTCTGGAGCGATGCTGTGCAGCATATCCCGTCCCATGAACAGGGTTTCATCATCCAGTACAGCAAAGATGATCTCGAGTTCATAATCACTGTTTTTCTGCAGGAAATCGTGACAAGCCTGAATGGCCTTCCTCCAGGCTTTATCCTTTGGATATCCGTAGATCCCTGAAGAAATCAGCGGAAACCCGATCGAATGACAGTTATGCTTTCTGGCCAATCGTAGCGATTCCCGGTAGCAACTGTAAAGCATCTGCGGCTCATTCTGTGTGCCGCCCTGCCATATGGGCCCAACGGCATGAACGACATATTTTGCCTTCAGACGAAATCCAGGTGTGATCACCGCAAACCCGGTATCACAATGTCCAATCTGATCACATGCCGCCTGCAGCTCCGTATATCCCGCAGCGCGGAAAATGGCACCGCAAACACCTCCGCCAGCCTGCAGTCCAGCATTCGCAGCATTCACAATAATATCTGTGTCCAGCTCTGTAATATCAATTGAGCGAATATCAATCGAGCTCATCCCAGACCTCCTGATAGTCTTCAGCGTTCCAGCAGAAATGTCGCCGCTTCATCCGCAACATGCACGATCCATGCCAGCGGGAACTGCTGGTAAGCATTGCTTACATCTCGGACTGTTGTCGCGCTGCCATCAGAGAATCCCATGTGGCAGTTTATGGCTGCCGCTTCCTCGGTGGTCAGCTTTATAAACTGCTGTGCAAGAAACACCGACTTGGAACCGTGACCTCCAAAGTGGAATTTTTCATCAATCACATAGTACGGAACTTCCTGCCACTCCCCGTTGATCTTCTGGTTCCGTTTATCCATCTTATACAGGTTAACCTTGCAGATATCATGCATAAGCGTAGCTATCGCCAGGGACTCTTCGGATGGTGGCGCCGGCATAAGGAACGTCAGTCTCTTCGCATATTTGTAAACGTCAATAGAATGCTGGCACAGCCCTCCAGGATAAGCGCCATGGTATTTGGTGCTGGCAGGCGCTGAAAAGAAATCTGCCTTACATAGCCAATCCAGTAAGCCATCTATTCCTTCTCGCTGAATGCTTGCTTTGCAGATTGTTAAAAATTCCTGCTTTTGAGCTTCAATGTTCAGTTCCATGTGTTTTGCCTTTCTCTGGTTCCTCCAGGTAATTCACGTTTTTCCCGGAAGCAATAGCATAATCGATCTCAGATCGAGTACTGCTTCCAATGTATCCGCCCGGATTAATCACATAGATTTCATCCGCCATGTCAATTTTAGCGCGGTGCATATCATCCAGCATTTCCTTGGTTCCCGGTGTCCAGACCTCTTCATCGCCCGAATGCCCAAATAGCCCAACGCTGATGACAATATTCCCTTCCAGAGTCAGACGCTTCTGAGTCTCAATAAAAGCGTCTTTGAAGCGGGTACTTCCGCAAAGAGTGATTACCTTATATTTGCCAACCATGATGTCATCCTTTCTCAAGCAGCCTGATCGCCGAAAAACTGTTTTACGATAGCATCCAATTGCTGCCTGATGAGTGTAAACTCACAGTTCAGATCCAATGTTCGCACCGCAATGGTGTTACCGCTCATCCGATATTCATGGTCGGGATAAATCGTTTCATCCGTCTTGGCATACAGGAGCATTCCTGAGACCGTATGAGGCTTTTCCCTGAGTTCTGCCTCTTTATTCTTCACATAGGTGAATATCTGGTTCAGGTTGCCGGAATGCACGGTATGGACATCAAAGCGTTCCTGCGTCGTATGCGTATAGTATTTGGCATCAATGATCAGAATCCGATCCTGTTGGGACAGCATAATGTCCGTCTGCAGAATTGGAAGCATATCACTGAATCCATCGTCCAACTGCCATGGAATCTGTGCGGCATTCGCCGAGATTTCTCTGTGTTCTTTACGAAAGTACTCCAAAATGAATTTCTCGTACAGGCGGCACATCCGTTGCTCATCCAGGAAATCCATCAGGCGAGTTGTTCCATCAGATTGCGTTTGGAGGAGGCCCTTTACCACTAAATAGCAAATCGAAATGAGCATCCGATAGGTCTGATTATTCCGGTTGTACTGTACATTCCAGTCAATCGTATGAACATTCAAAGGTTCAACATCTCTGAAAAACGCCAGGATTCTTCGCAATTCCTTTTTACGGCTGCTTGAGATGTCAGCATGTTGCAGCAACTCCATGGTTGTTTTGATAATTCGGTTCATATAGGAGTTCACCGAAAAATCGTCATATGCACAGACCAGCTGTTTACGCTGTATGCTCCTGGTTTTCAGAGATTCTGATATTTCCAGTTTTCCTCGCGGCGTTGAGAGTGCATCGCTCTTCTCAATATACTCCCGGTTCAATCCTCTTTTTAGCTGGATAGCAGTTCCCTTCACCAGAATGGCAGCGCATAGCTCTGCAACGTTGCCAAATTGCTCTGTGGCAACGTCCCTGTAGCCCCGCTCATGCAGCACCTGAAAGGCATAAGCAAGCATGTGGTAAACATTCTGAATCGGTATCACTTGATCGCGCTCCTCAGATTGCTAATCCAGTCCTTGACCTTTAACGGTTCGTCAAACCAGTACTCCTTCAGCAGTGGAATCAATTCAAATTCCACGATACTGTTCAGAGCGCGGTCTGTCACTTCTTTCAGATTGCAGAAATAGCTATGGCCAATACAGAAGCCTTCACCAAGAGATTCATCTGCGACAATTGCGTTATTCAGGCTTTCAACACACGCAATCAGTTTATCGAACTTCTCGCTTCCAAGCCCCATCCTGTACGCACGGAACTGGTCCGCCTCAAAACCTGGTTTAATCTCGAAGAAGCCAAACCTTCTGCGCAGCGCATAATCCATCATCGCCAGGCTGCGATCCGCTGTATTCATCATGCCGATAATATATACATTCTCAGGAATGGAGAATTTCTCATCGGAGTACAGAAGCTGAAGCTCAATTCCGCGCTTGTCCGCTTCAATCAGCATGAAGAGTTCGCCGAAAATCTTGCTGAGATTCCCGCGATTGATCTCGTCAATGATGAAAAAATATTCATTGTCGCTGTCAATCTCGGCAGCTTTGCAGAAGTTGTAAAACGCACCACGTTTTAGTTCAAAACCTTTTTCCGAAGGTCTGAAACCCATGATGAAGTCTTCATAGGAATAGCTCTGATGGAACTGGATCATCATAACACGATCGGGATCTTTGACACCCATCATGGAATAAGCAAGTCGTTTTGCCGCGAATGTTTTACCGACCCCCGGCGCACCTTGAAGAATAACATTTTTCTTGCTCTTTACCAGTTCAACCAACGTTTCATAGCTTTCCTTATCCATATAGACTTCTTCCAAAAACTTCTCCGCTGAATAAGGTTTAAGCTCCGTTACCTGTTCCTCGACATCCTCTTCTACTTCGCTTTCAAACAAAGCGCAAAGCTCCGCCACATAATCTGTGTATTGCGTGATGTCTGTTAATGTTTTCATGGCAGCCTGGCCGGGATGCGGCCATTCGCCTTTATGAGTCCATGTAACCTTTCGCACATTCTTGTCTTCAGTGCGAGAATCATCGAATTCATAGTCTGACTGAACAACGCCTCGTCCTATGACAATACTCCGACCTTTTTTTGCAAAAATGATATCGCCCGGTTTGATATCATTGGCGAATTGCCACGTCGCGTGTGCCGCCATGGTGTACGGTTTGCTTGGGTCAATGTGCTCCTTCATGGCTTCCTTCATTTCCGTTTTGGAGGAGTACTGACTCAGATCACCGATTCCATCCCAGCCAATGGCCATGATTCCTTTTTTATAACATTCATCCCACAGATGAGCGTTCTCTCCAGGTGAATACAGCCAGTAATGAACGGTCTTCACATCATCATCCGCAACCGCAGCGCCTTTTGTTTCCTGCTGATTTTTGGCCTTTAAAGCATTCTGCTTATTCACTTCTTCTGAGTATCGCCATGCCTCAAAGCTGAGTTCCTTAAAATCTTTCAGGCTGCTGGCATCGCTCTGCAGATACGCCCTTAGTTTCTCAACGATATCAAAATACTTTTCCGCAGGAATCTTCGCTTCAATTTCAGGCAACGTTTTTACAATTTCAGGAGGAATTTTGCCAGACTCATAGATATACCATGTGTTGCGCTGATCCAAATTCAAGAATGCATCTGGAGCAATCCAATACAAACCCATGGTGATCTTGCTGTTTCCATTGTACTTGATGTTCACAGCCACATCAAAATGCTTTGCAACACGAGTTCGGTTATCTGCTGCCGAACTCCCGGCATAAGCCAACGCCGCATCAAACAGCTCCCACAATTCATCAATATCTGACTCTTGCCGTTCCGTAATAAAAGGATAGAAGGTTGCGTTCTGTGGATTGAGCACAGGGAGGCTGTCAAATGAGTGCGGTACAGGCGACGAGACGCCAAAAAGATCCGCAACTGAATTAAGGATTGTTATCCGATTAGCATCTGTCAGTTTTTTGTTGAAGAGGCCAAAAACCGTAAAAGGATCAATGTCCACGATCTGGTTGTCTTTCTCCAATGTGGGCATTTTGAAACCAGTAATCTCATAGATCTGTTTGACCTTCTCTATGAGTGCCTTACGGTTGGATTTATACTGAAGGAGCTTCTGCGCCAGTTCCATGTAGAAATCAACCCAATCAAACTGATTTGTGTTGTTCATGTTTGATCCCTCTCCTTATTGCATATCGACAATCCGAACAATGACGCCCTTTATCGTACCCGTTTCTGTTTCGATCTCAACAATATCTCCTACTGAAATATTTGGAGTATCGAAATAAAAATCCTCAGTGCTCCCATTATCTAATCTGGAAACAAGACAATGGACATGAGTGGAATTGTGAATGTCTTTAGCAATGGCCTCCTCCGGAATCGCCGTCCAATCTTCAAAATAATCTTCCTGACATTCTTGTTCCATGTTCATGTCAGATTTTTGCAGCTCCAGTGCTTCGTTATATTCTTCTCTTGTTTCGTAATCCTCCGGATCAATACCATATTGCCATCCAGGTTCGCAATTAAGCCGCCATGCATACCGATTGTCATTCATAACGCTATCTGATATGGCGTTTAACAGTGGATCATCACTGACAATGAATTCATCTTCCCTGTCAGACCAGGTTCTCTCGTTTGGATCCTTTCCGGGAGGGTCGGTTGTTACATTGAAAGAACCCTTCGCTCCAAGATATGCTCCTGTTCGCATTATTTGCCTTGTCGTTTTCATTCGTCCGGAAGCGATTCCAATAGCTGAAACACGATAAGGATTGATTTTCCCCTTGGCAGAATAATGGTATTTCTTTTCCATGTGGTTTGCCACTGAATTCATCGCAGCGCCACCAGCCAGATCAATCAATCCGTCCAGAATGCCCAGTCCGAAGGAACTGCTTTTTTTCCGTTTCTTTGCCATCAGTTTCGCCTCCTTTCACAGTTTCATCCTTGTTTATTCCACGCCCAAAGCCTTATAAACAGCATCCTCCGGCGTCTGATAGAAAATCAAATTAAAGCAGCCAATCAGTTCTGCCGGAACAGTGCTGAGATCTGCAGCAGATGTAATCGGAAGCAGTACTTTCTTGGCTCCACTGTCCAGACACACCTGTAGAGAGTTGGCTAGTTCTTCCACCTTCATTAACGTTCCGCTGATACTGATCTCACCCATCACAGCCAGAGAACTCAGCGCAGGTTTCCCCAACGCAATCGAACAGAGCGCAATCAGAGACGGCAGTGCCAGCTTCCCGGTCATGCCAATCCCCTGAAGATCCTGATAGTTGATGATATAGTCCTTCGTGGTGGTACTGATAGCTCCGCTGATCCTGTTTCCATTTGCTTTCAGATAGTTGAACGCAGTCATGCTGCTTTCTCTGGAATCACGCTCTGAACCGATCCCGGTTCGGTCAAATTTTCCATTACCCGGCAGCATCTGGCTTTCCAGTCGGAATAGCCCGATCATCCCGCTCTTGCCCTGACTGACCGTATAGATCTGTCCAGGATTGCTCATGCCTTCCGGGATCAGTTTCCCTCCGCCCTGTTCAGGCACAGACACAAAGTGCTCCTCAAAGTTATCATTATCGATGTAGCTGAAGTTGACATCATAAAATTCCATGCCACCCAGTTTCTTCAGTTGCTCCTTCACGCGACGGCGCATTTCAAGGGCAAGAATCAAAATCTCTTCCAGCTCCTCTTTCGTATACTCACCGTCCGGATAGAGAAGCTTTATGAAACCACCAACCATACGGCGTACTGCGATGGTGTCGCGCTGATTCAGGTTGCGGCCCAGATGGAAATACTGATCCAGTGCATCACCAAACTGTTCCTTACGTAACTCCCTCAGGAACTCAGCCAGATAGTCCGTGATAAAGCCCCAGTCATTGGTAAAGTGCTCCGGCCTAAACTTCGGGATTTCCCAACCAGGAATATAGCAATGCATACGATCCAGGAAAGCTGTGTCGGTGCCCATTTCTGGTGGGAACGGGTCAAACAGACTACTGGTTTTGAGCAGCACATCCACGCTTTGATTGATGTTTCCGACAAAAACCATAGAAGCGGACGCAGCTTTTTCCTCTTTGCCACGAGCAAAAGAACCGGATGCCATGTAGTCTTTCATGATCTGGATGCCATCTTTATCCTTAAAATTAATACCGGCAACTTCATCGAAGGCCACGACATCCCACAAACCTACCAGACCAACCTGCTTACGTGCCATGTTATAAAACAGGTTAGCCACTGTCGTTTGTCCGCCTGAAACCAGGATACTGTTTGGCGAGATTTCCTTATACAGATGACTCTTACCAGTTGATCGGGGTCCGAGTTCACAGAGGTTAAAATTGTTCTCCACAAGCGGAATCATACGGGCTAACAGTAGCCATTTCTCGCGAGACTTCAGCGAATCTGGTTCCATTCCGATAGATCGCAGAAGAACATCCATCCATTCATCCTTTGTGAAGGCTTTTCGCCCTGATTTCAGTTCATCAATGTCCACATGGGGCATTTGAATGGGTGTCAATTTCCGGATCTTGATAGGTGAATCGTGCTTCTCTTCTTCGTTATAATCATATTCCAACTGTACAATACACCAGATACCGCCACAGAGCAGCCTGTCAAACTTCTCAGGATATTCTTCACTGATAGGTAACCCTTTCAGCCCGAGATTTGAAAATTCTGCCATATAGGTATCTTTTCTGACATCCAGCTGAACCGTGATTTTATCGATGACCGTATAGCTTCCCTTCTGACGGAGCATGGAAAGAATCTTCTGCGCCTCATCCGGACGTACGAAGTTGTCTGCCAGAATATGCTTTACATTCTGAACACCACGCTCAATAATGGCTTCATCATCAGAAGAACAGTACTGGCCTAGCAGAAACTCAAGAACATAGACCGGAACATTCGCACCTTCTTTGATCTTCTTTGTAAGATCTTTCCGGACAATTTTCCCATCAAAGCACTGACGAAGCTTCTCTTTTATGGTTTCCCTAGTATCTACCATGGATTCATTCTCAGTCATTTTCATTCCTCCCCATGTCAGAGCAATGGTGTTTCATCCAGCATTTTATTTGATTGAAGCAAGTACATCTTCAAAGATGGCATAGTTGTGTTTCACACCGTCGTCCAGATCAATGGAAATCATCTGATCCGCCAGATGGTGCACCTTTTCCTCGTACTTTAGCAGTTCTGCATCCTGCCCCTGGATCTTGGTCAGCTGTTTCTGCAGGCGGACACGCTCAGAACCGTTGGCATTATCCACCCGTCTGGTCAGTTCCTCGATGGCTGTACGGTAACGACTCTGCATCTCATGCACATAGTCGGTGCGAACACGAGCGACCGTATCCTTTGCCCAGCGATGCATATAAACCAGGCACTTGAATCCATTCTTCTTGCCAGAATCGAACATCCAGTAAATAGGGCGCTTCTGATAGATTTTCAGGTGATCCTTATAGAAGTCGTTGAGGAAATACTGTCGGATCAGATCGCGGGCAGAGCCGCTGCCATTGAGATAGAGGGCGCTGGCGATGTACTTCAGGTTTTCCTCCAGCATTTCTTCGCCGAAAGCTTTCTTAACCCACTCCACAAACATCGTCACAATGTCGTCGCCGAAATACTCATCGTCCGTGATCGGCAGGATGCCGTCCTTATCCGGGAACAGGGATTCATACCGATCCGGTGGCAGATCCACGACAGACAGAAACTCTGCGTTTTTCTCTCGTTCTTCCTGCTTTTCCTTTTCGAGCTGCTGCACAAACTCCTGCCAATTGCCACCGGCAAACTGCAGCCCGGGTTTCTTCTGACTATACCACAACTTCCACGGAATTTAGGTAGGAAATTTGCCGACTTCGTCTGAACAGGAATCCAGATCATGTAGAAAACGGGATTTTTACCCCAATATATGGCTGTTTGAGCCACTTTTTTGTATTTTCAGGCTTGCATTTTTTGTC